>JBBCHV010000044.1:0-247310 GCA_037200205.1 Chthoniobacter sp. | reverse complement strand
CTGGTGACGTGCCCGGCTTCCCGATCACGCCGCGCTCCACGAGATACGACCAGAGCTGCTTCGAAACCTGGAAGTCTTCGTTGATCTCGAGCGCCTTCTTCGTCTCGATGGAGCCATCGGCGCGCTCCGGCGTGTAGTTCAGCTCGCACAGAGCGGCGTGGCCGGTGCCGGCATTGTTCCAGGCGTTCGAGCTTTCGGCAGCGATCTGGTCGAGGCTCTCGAAGATCGAGATGGTGAGCTGGGGGTCCAGCTCCTTCAGCAGAATGCCGAGCGTGGCGCTCATGATGCCCGCGCCGACGAGCACGACATCGGCCTCTTTGTGATGGTGTGGTTCTCCCTGCATAAGTTAACGTTCGGGGAGAACGGACGGCGAGATTGTACGGTCCGGCGGAAAATGACGAGCCTTTCTCGCGTACCGAGGCGGAAGTGCCGCACCGAGAGCGGCTTAAATTTTGCGATCAGGCCAGCTGGCGCGGCGCCCATTTCCGGCCGGCGGCCAGGGCGGCCAGCGTTTGCGCCAACCGTTGATCGCGGGTCTCCTCGCGCTTGGCGGTGGTGGCCCCGGTGTCATCCTGAGCGGAGTTTAACGGAGTCGAAGGACCCCGCCGCTTTACCAGAGATCATCGCTGGTTGTTCGACGGGGTCCTTCGACTTCGCTCAGGATGACACCGGGGAAGAGGCTGACACTGCAAAATATTGTCTAGCTCAGCAACGTCTTCGCGCGGGCGAGAGCTTCGTCGAGCTTGGTGCTGTCTTTGCCGCCGCCGCGCGCGCCCTCGGGCTTGCCGCCGCCTTTGCCGCCGACGATCGGCGCGATCGCCTGGATGATTTTCCCCGCCTGGAATTTGGCGGTGAATTCTGGTGAGACGGTCGAGACGAGAGCGACGCTGTGTCCGGGGTCACTGACCCCGGCTACAACGACGACGCCCTTGAAGCCGTGCGACTTCAAGGCATCGGCCACGGTTTGCAGGGTGTCGCCATCGGCGGCGCCGAGGTTGGCGACGATGGCTGGTGTGCCATTGATCGTCTCGGCGCTGGCGAGCAGGTCTTTCGCGCGCCCGGCGGCTTCGCGCTGTTGCGCGGCCTTGAGGGCTTTTTCCAGTTCCTTTTGCTGGGCGAGCAGGCCGTCGATGCGCTTCTCCAGTTCGGGCAGCGGCGTGCCGATCTTGGTGGCCAGCGCGTGGAGGCGCTGGGTGTCGGCATTGGCGAGGGTCGTAGGCGTTGAGGCCGGCGACGGCTTCGATGCGGGCGCACCCCGGCGGCGATGGCGCTCTCGGCATTGATCCGGAAGAGTCCGATCTCGCCCGTGGCCCGGGTATGCGTGCCCGCGCAGAGTTCCATCGAGTAGCCATCGAGCTTTGCGGCGTGGTCCGCCGATCTGCACGACGCGCACGGTCTCGCGTATTTGTCGCCGAAGAATTGCATGATGTCGCCGCGCCCGCGCACCTCGGCGTAAGGCACTTCGATCCACGAGATCCCGGGCATTGTCGACGATGCGCTCATTCACGAGCCGCTCGATGTCCCGCACCTGCACCGCGTCAGCGCCGCACTGTTGAAGTCAAAGGTGAGCTTGTCCGGCCCGACGAAGGAACCCTTCTGCGTCGCCTCCTTGCTCACGACTTCGTGCAGCGCCCCAGTGCAGCAAGTGCGTGACCGTATGATGCCGCTGGATCGCGCCACGGCGCGTGCTGTCGACCTGGATCGTGATATGATCGCCGACCGCAGGCCCGTCGGATTCCTCGAGGAAATGCAGCCATGTATTCCCGCTTTTCTGTGTGTTCGCAATGCGCCAGGCGTTTCGCGCCGTGTCCCGTGATCTCGCCGGTATCGCCGACTTGCCCACCCATCTCCGCATAGCACACGGAGTTGTTTCGCAATCACGACCGTCTTACCCTTTACCGACAGTACCTCCTGCCACATCCGCGCCGGTGTGAGCGTGATCGTAACCGAGGAAGTGTGTTGGTGTCTTCGTTTCGACCTCAGAGAGTTCGATGACCTGCTTTTTCTGGGCAGCACGGGCGCGCGCCCGCTGCTTTTCCATTTCCACGTCGAAGCCTGCAGTGTCGACTAAAAGTCCGCGTTCGCGGGCCATCAATTCAGTGAGGGTCGAGCGGAAAGCCGTAAGTGTCGTAAAGTTTAAAGGCGAATTCGCCGCCGATCTGCTGGGTGCTCGCCGCGCGCCTTCGTTGAAGATTTCGATGCCTGTATCGAGGGTTTTATTGAACGCCTCTTCCTCCCGCTTGAGCACTTCTTCCACATGCTTCTGCTTCGCGCGGAGTTCGGGGAAGATGCCGCCCATCTCGCGGGCGAGGACGGCGACGAGCTTGTAGAAGAAGGGTTCGTGAAAGCCGAGGGTGCGGCCGTAGCGGACGGCGCGGCGGAGGATGCGTAGTTGCGGTCGGTGTTGCCGGGTTGGATGCCGTCGGCGATGGCGAAGCTGAGGGTGCGGATGTGGT
The DNA here is from genome assembly GCA_037200205.1 of Chthoniobacter sp. Lineage (GTDB taxonomy): Bacteria > Verrucomicrobiota > Verrucomicrobiia > Chthoniobacterales > Chthoniobacteraceae > Chthoniobacter. Next base: position 244,854 of record JBBCHV010000044.1, on the reverse strand, counting down.
CGGCGATGACGCGGAAGGCGACGTCGATTTTTTCCTGTGCGCTCTCGGGGATGATCTGGCCGGCGGCGTTGGGCTGGGGGAGGGTGCTGGCGTAGCGCTGGCCGCTGAGCTTTTCGATTTCGTCGAAGATGGGGCGGAAGATGTCGGTCTCGTAGTTCGAGATCTTGGCATTGGCGAAGTCGCTGAAGGCCTTGGTGCCTTGCATGATGGAGGTCACGCGCTCGAAACCCATGCCGGTGTCCACGTGCTGCGCGGGGAGCGGGGTGAAGGTGCCGTCGGGGGTTGGCGTTGAACTGGATGAAGACGAGGTTCCAGATCTCGATGCACTCGGCGGTGCCCTGGTTGACCAGCGCGCCGCGGGTGTCGCCGGCGGGGGTGAGGTCGACGTGCAATTCGCTGCACGGGCCGCACGGGCCGGTCTCGCCCATCATCCAGAAATTGTCCTTCTTGTTGCCGTTGACGATATGGACGGCGGGATCGAGGCCGACGCTGCGGAATTTCTCCGCCCAGAAGTTCCAGGCTTCCTCGTCGCGCTCGGCAGGGTCGCCCAGCGAGCGGTCGGGATGGTAGATGGTCGCGTAGACGCGCTGCGGCGGGAATTTCCAGCGCTCGACGACGAGCTCCCACGCCCACTCGATCGCTTCCTTCTTGAAGTAATCGCCGAAGCTCCAGTTCCCGAGCATCTCGAAGAACGTGTGGTGATAGGTGTCGAGGCCGACGTCGTCGAGGTCGTTGTGCTTGCCGCCGGCGCGGATGCACTTCTGCGTGTCCGCCGCGCGAGTGTCGCTGCCGGGGATGGCGCCGCCCCACTTGCTCACGTCGGCCTTCTTTTCCCCGAGGAAGATGGGGACGAACTGGTTCATGCCCGCATTGGTGAAGAGCAGATTCGGCGAGTCGGGCAGGAGCGGCGAACTCGGCACGAGGGTGTGCTGTTTCTCGCGGAAGAAATCGAGGAAGGACTGGCGGATTTGGGCGGAAGTCATCGGGGACATGGCGGGCGGGCGCTGGCGTGGAGGGCGGAAGGTAGCGAATGCGCGGCAAAGGTAAAGTCAGAGGAACGGGTCAGGCGGCGTTCACGTGGAGTTCCAAATCCGGGATGGAATCGATGGGGTCAGGCCGGAACCAGCCGGCTTTCAATTGAAAGCAGCGGGCCGCAGGATCCCGATCGCTCCGGCGGCGAAGCCGGGAGAATGAGTGCTAGGTTAAATTCAAATGAGGTGTAGTAGTGGTCGCTGGGTCGGTCTTTTTCTATAAGATGATGGCAGCCAACTCCCAGGCGGATAAAACAAGCAGGCCCGAACTCCTGTCGCAGGGTAGTACCGTGGAAAGCGGGCAAGGAGGCCCGCCGCCCATCCCGGAAGAAAGCGGCGAGGCTCTGCTCGGGCCGCCGGCGGGTCCGGCCGGAATTGCAGAACTCACTTGGGGTGCGGGGTGAAACGAGATCTACCGCCATGATAACCAAAACCACCGCCCCAAGGCCAGACGTCACCGGGGAACAACGCGCGGTAGAGACCCTGCGGCTTTCGGATGCGCGCTATCGGCGGCTGTTTGAGACGGCGCAGGACGGCATCCTGATTCTGAATGCCGAGACGGGAACAGGTGGTGGACCGCCAATCCTTTTCTAAAGGAATTGCTGGGCTATTCGCAGGAGGAGTTTTTGGGGCGGAAGCTGTGGGAGATCGGTCCGTTCAAAGGGGAAGACGCCTCGAAGAGCGCTTTCGCCGAATTGCAGGTGAACGACCGCCTGCACTACGAGGCGCTGCCCCTGGAGACGAAAGATGGGCGGCGGGTCGAAGTGGAATTCATCAGCAATGCCTACCTGGTGGATGAATTGCGGCTCATTCAGTGCAACATCCGCGACATCACGGAACGCAAGCGGGTGAACCAGGCGCTGGAAGCTGCCAATCGCGAGATGGCGTTCCAAATCGAGGAGAAAGGAGCGCGGGCGGAGGAGTTGATCACGATCAATGCGGAACTGGCGCGCTCCAATGCGGAGCTCGAGCAATTTGCCTATGTGGCGACGCACGACTTGCAGGAGCCGTTGCGGGCGGTGGCCAGTTGCGTCCAGCTTCTCCAGAAGCGCTATGGAGGCCAGCTCGACGCCCGCGCCGACGAGTTCATCACGCACGCGGTGGATGGGACCAAGCGGATGCAGACGCTGATCAACGATCTCCTCGGGTATTCGCGGATCAGCACCCATGCCCGGCTGTTCGCCGTCACCGATTGCGAAGTCGTCATCAAGGAAGCGCTGGCCAATCTGATGGTCGCGATCGCGGAGAGTGGCGCGGAAGTGACGCACGACCCGCTGCCGACGGTGAGCGGCGATGCGACCCAACTGTCGCAGTTGTTTCAAAACCTCATCGGCAACGCGCTTAAGTTCCGCGGGAGCCGCCCTTCCAAAATCCACGTGGGCGTCAAGAACGCGGGCAACGAGTGGTGGTTCTCTGTGGCCGACAATGGCATCGGCATGGAACCGCAGTACTATGAGCGGGTCTTCCTCGTCTTCCAGCGCCTGCACACCCGCAAGGAATACCAGGGCACCGGCATCGGCCTCGCCATCTGCAAGAAAGTGGTCGAGCGCCACGGCGGGCGCATCTGGGTCGAGTCGGAACCCGGGCAGGGTTCCACCTTCCACTTCACCATCCCGGAAAGAAAATGAACCCGCCGTCCACCCCCTTCCCGCAACGCCCGGTCGTCATCTTGATCGTGGAAGACAATCCCACCGACGTGCTCATCGCGAAGGAAGGATTCCTGCACGCCGAGATGCGCAATACCCTGCATGTGGCCGACGATGGGATCGAAGCCATGGAGTTTCTGCGCCAGCGCGGCAAGTATGCCGACGCTCCCCGGCCCGATTTGATCGTCCTCGACTTGAATATGCCGCGCAAGAACGGCCACGAAGTCCTGGCCGAGATCAAGGCCGATGACGACCTGAAGTTCATCCCGGTCGTCGTCCTCACGACCTCCAAGTCCGAGGAGGACATCAACAAGGCCTACCGGCTTCATGCCAATTGCTACATCAGCAAGCCGGTGGACTTCGATGAATTCACCAAGGTGGTGCAGACGATCCAGGACTTCTGGTTTTCGATCGTCACCCTGCCGCTGGAGCAATGATGACGGAACCGGAAATCATTCAGGTTCTGCTCGTGGAGGACAACCCGGCGGATGCGCTGTTGGTGCGGGACGAATTGGAGCACGCGGGCGGCGCGCAGTTTTCCGTCGTCCATCTCGAGCATTTGAGCGAGGCCCTGGCTCAGCTAAAAACGCAGCATTTCGATGTCGTGCTGCTCGACCTGAGCCTGCCGGATGGGCATGGCTTCGAAACTTTTGAGCGCCTGCGCGGTGCGGTTGTGGAAATCCCGATCGTCGTGCTTTCCGGGCGGGCCGACGAAAATCTCGCGGTGAAGGCCGTGAAGGCGGGTGCGCAGGATTATCTGGTCAAGGGGCGGCTGGGAGAGGATGTGCTGCCCCGGTCGATCCGGTATGCGATCGAGCGGCAGCGGGCGGAACGCACCCTGGCCGAAAGCGAGGAGCGCTACCGCCTGCTGATCGAGCGTTCGCCGGATGCGTATTTTGTGCTCTGCGATGGCGAGATCGTCTTCGCGAACGCGACCTCCTTGAAATTATTCGGCGCCGATCGCCTGGATCAACTGCTGGGCCGGGCCATGCTGGAAATCATTTCCGACGAATGCCACGACCTCACCCGCCAGCCGGCCGAGAATGCCCAGCGCAACAAAGCCAGCCCTCCGATGGAAATCCTGGGCATGCGGCTGGATGGCACGACGGTGCCCGTGGAAGGGACCAGCAATCCCTTCGTGTTCGATGGCCGTCCCGCCATGCAGATCGTGCTCCACGATATTACCGAGCGAAAGCGTTCCGAGGCGCGTTTCCGTCGGCTGGTGGATTCCAATGCGCAGGGGGTCATCTTTTGGAAAAAAAGCGGCGAGATCACCGGGGCCAACGATGCCTTCCTGAGTCTCGTGGGCTACAGCCGCGAAGAACTGGAGGGCGGGTGCCTCAATTGGATCGACATGACTCCACCGGAATACCTCGACCTCGATCGGCACTGCCTGGAACAAATGACCGCCAGGGGCGTCTCCGAACCATACGAGAAGGAGTTCTTCCGCAAGGACGATTCCCGGGTGCCGATTCTCCTGGGCGCCGCCGCCTTCGAGGACAACCCGGAGGAGGGCGTCTGTTTCGTGGTGGATCTCACCGAACGGAAAAAGCTCGAGCAGCAGGCCCTGCGCGCCCAGCGGATCGAGAGCATCGGCACGCTGGCCGGCGGCATCGCGCACGATCTCAATAATTCGCTCGGGCCGATCATCATGTCGCTCGATCTGCTGTCGATGCGCTTCCCCGACCCCGCCAGCCAGGAGCTGATCGCCATCGTCAGCTCCAGTGCGCATCGCGGGGCGGACATGGTGCGGCAGGTCCTGTCGTTTGCCCGGGGCGTCGAAGGCCGGCGAATGGAAGTGCAGGTCAAACATCTCATTCGGGAAATCGAAAAGATCGCCAACGACACCTTCCTCAAGCACATCCAGATCCACACGATCATCCCGCACGATCTGTGGACGGTGCTGGGCGATCCCACGCAGCTCCACCAGGTGCTGCTGAATCTCTGCATGAACGCGCGGGACGCGATGCCCAATGGCGGCACGCTGACCATGTCCGCCAGGAATCTGAACGTGGACACCCACTACGCCGGGATGAGCGTGAGCAGCGACGCCAAGGCAGGGCCGTATGTTTGCGTGCAAGTCAAGGACACCGGCACCGGCATGGCGCCGGAGATCATGGACAAGATTTTCGATCCTTTTTTCACCACCAAGGATCTCGGCAAGGGGACGGGCCTCGGCCTTTCCACCTCGCTGGCCATCCTCAAGAGCCACGGCGGGTTTGTGCGTGCCTACAGCGAGCCGGGGAAAGGCACCACGTTCAAAGTCTATCTCCCGGCGCAGACGGAGAGCTCGCCCGCCACCGAGGCGGCGATCGCCGCGGCGATGCCACGCGGCAACGGCGAGCTGATCCTCGTGGTGGACGATGAAGCGGCCGTGCGCCAGATCACGCAGCAGACGCTGGAAACATTTGGCTACCGGGTCGTGCTGGCCGTCGATGGCGTGGAAGCGGTCAGCATTTTCGCCCGCCGGAGTGAGGAAATCGCCTTGGTGATCACGGATATGATGATGCCGGTGATGGATGGGCCGGCGACGATCGAAGTCCTCCGCCGGATGGCCCCGGCGGTGCGGATCATCGGCGCGAGCGGCCTCGCTGCCGATGGCCAGGTGGCCCAGGCCATGAGCCTCGGCGTGAAACACTTCCTGCCCAAGCCCTACACGGCGGAAACGCTGCTCAAAGCGCTGAAAGACGTGCTCGGGTCGCGGTAGATTGAATCCGGGAGATCGCTCTCAGGTCGTGCGGCGGCGGCGCAGGGCGACGATCCCGACTCCGCCGATCAGGGCGACGATGGCGGAAGGCTCGGGGACGGCAAAAGACGTGAAGCCCGGACTGCCGACGTCGCCGGCGGTCGAAGTGTGGGAGCCTTCGATATCTCCCACGGAGGACAGCACCCATGCGCTGGCGTTGTTCGCTCCGATGGCGGCGAGGCTGGAAGGCCGGCCGCTGATGCCTGCGGTCCGGGGGCCGGCGACGTTGCCCGTTCCCTGGTCATTGAAGGTCAGGCGATCGACGAGAACGTTCGAGGCATTGTAGAGGTTGATCTCATCGCTGCGCCCGAGGTTATCCGTGTTGCCACCCACGATTTTGACGGAGGCGGAGAGGCCCCAAGTGGTGCGGAAAACCGCCGCGGTCGATTCCGTGAAGATGACCGATTCGCCGGGAGCGACCGTACCGAAGCCGGAGAGGCTTTCGGAACCGGGTATCTCACTGCTGTCGTCGAAACTCCAGCCGGTCATGTTGATGGGAGCAAGGCTGAGGTTGGTGAACTCCACGAATTCTCCACCCGTGCTGGAGGGATTGTACATCCACTCCGTGATGGCGAGGCCGGGGAGCGCGTAGGACGGGGTGACATGGAGAATTCCGCCGGCGAGGAGCGTGGCAAATAAGAGCGTTTTTTTCATGGTGGTGGTTTCTATGGAAGTGGGTGGCCTTGGTGGGATGGAGATGGAAAATGGAAGATCGAGCTGGGCTGGTCGCGCTCGGCGGCCAGATGGGATCTGGCCAGAAGGCGGGAGCTTTTCATCCGATTACCGGAATAAGCGTGGCGCTGTATGCCCCGGCTCTGTGGCGTTCTCGCGAACGGAGGGTAAAAATTCTGTGACGAGCGTTGTTTCGCGCCCTTTCGCCCCGCCAGCCGACCTTCCAGAGTGAGCCGCATTTCCCTTCCGCAGCGTGGAAGACGAGCGACAGGGAATGATTGCTTGGCCGCTTCCCCTCGGGGGCGTAACCTCACTCCATGTTGGAACGGCTGATACCGCTGTTGAAACGGGCAGCAGCGCGGCGATGAATCCGCAAGATTCAACGCCGCCAGAGGCAGAACGACTGAAGCGCTCCGCCGCTATGCCGTGCTGGATACCTTGCCCGAGGAGACGCTGGACGATCTCACCGCGCTGGCCGCGCATATTTGCGAAGCACCGATCGCGCTCATCGTCTTCGTCGATGAACATCGGCAGTGGTTCAAATCGAGGATCGGCTGGCCGGCCACAGAAACCCCGCGCGATCAATCGTTCTGCGCGCACGCCCTGGGACAGCGGGATTTGTTGATCGTGCCGGATGCCACGCGGGATCCCCGCTTCACCCGGAATCCCCTGGTCACGGGGGAGCCGCACATCCGCTTTTACGCGGGCGCGCCATTGGTGACGCCGGAAGGGGCGGTGGTGGGGACGCTGTGCGTGATCGACCATGTGCCGCGCGCACTCACGGCGGCGCAAGGGCGGGGCGTTGGGCGTGCTGAGCCAACAGGTCATGACCCAACTGGAATTGCGCCGCCGGACGCGCGAACTCCAGGCGAGCGAACGGAAGCTGCGGGCGATCATCGACACGGAGCCGGAGTGTGTGAAACTGCTCGGCGCCGACGCGGCGCTTTACGAGATCAATCCCGCGGGACTGCGGCTGATCGAAGCGGACGGCCTCGACAAAGTGACCGGCCGGAGCCTGCTGCCGGTGGTGGTGCCCGAGGATCGCGCCGCGGTCTGCGCGATGGTCGCCGCCGCCGCCCGTGGCGAAAAGCGGAGCCTGCAGTTTCGGATCGTGGGGCTTCAAGGGCACGCCGCGCTGGCTGGAGATGAACGCCGTGCCGTTTCACGATGAAGCAACGGGGGCAGGATCTGGTGCCTGAGTATTTCGGACGACATCACCGCACGCCGGCAGGCGGAGTGAAAAAATCCAGCGGCTGAACCGGCTTTACGCCGTTTCCAGCGGGATCAATGAAGCGATTGTGCGGGTGCGCGAGGTGCAGGAACTCTACGAACAGGGCGTGCCGCATCGCCGTGGAGCGCGGCGGGCTGGTGATGGCCTGGGTGGGATTGATCGAAGCGGGGGGCGGCGTGCTGCGGCCCGTGGCGCGCTGGGGGCGGGATGAAGGGTATCTGGACGCGATCCGCATTTCCGCGACGACGGATGCGCCCGAAGGCTTGGGCCCCGCGGGCCGGGCGTTCCGCACGGGAGCCATGGCTTGCTGTCCCGATATCGCCGCGGACACGGGTTTCGTTTGCCACGAAGGCCGAGGCGCTGCAGCGCGGCTACCGAGTTGCGCGGCGTTTGCCCTCACCGTCGAAGGCCGTCCGGCCGGGGTGCTGGTCGTCTACGGCGACCAACCGGGCTACTTCGATGAAGAGGTGCTGCAACTGCTCAACACGCTGGCAGGCAACATCTCCTTCGCCGCCGACGCCTGCCGCCAGGAAAAGCAGCGCGTGCGGGCGCAGGAGGAGTTGCGCCTGAGCGAAGTGCGCTATCGCACGCTCTTTGAGTATGCGCCGGATGGCATCCTCATCGCCGACCCCGAGGGATACTACCTCGACGCCAACGCCAGCATCTGCCGCATGCTGGGCCATACCCGCGACCAACTGATGGGATTGCACGCTTCGGATATCGTGGGCCCGGTCGGAGATCAAGCACGTCGGGCGGGCGTTGAGCACGATCAAGTCCACGACCGATTATCACCGGGAATGGCAGCTCCGGCGTCGGGACGGCTCGGTTTTCAGCGCGGAAGTGATCGCGACGACGATGCCCGACGGGAACCTGCTGGCCATGATTCGCGACGTCACCGAGCGCCAGCGGAACGAGGCGCGTTTTCGCCGCTTGGTGGAGTCCAACGCGCAAGGCGTGTTCTTTTGGAATGCCCAGGGCGAAATCACCGGGGCCAACGATGCCTTCCTGCGCCTGGTCGGGTATACCCGCGAGGACGTGGAGGCGCGGCTCATTCGCTGGGCGGAAATAACTCCGCCGGAATTCGCCGAACTCGACCGGCACAACCTGGCGGAAATCGCCGCCACGGGAATTTGTGCGCCGGTGGAAAAGGAGTTCGTCCGCAAGGATGGCTCGCACGTGCCCGTCCTCGCTGGCGCGGCGGCTTTCGAGGACGATCCGCAGGAAGGCGTGTGCTTCGTGCTGGACCTGACCGAACGCAAGAAGCTCGAGCAGCAGTTTCTCCGGGCGCAGCGCATGGAGGGCATCGGCACGCTGGCCGGCGGCATCGCGCACGACCTGAACAATGTCTTGGGGCCGATCATCCTGTCGATCGAGCTGCTCAAGATGAAGTTCCCCGATGGGGACAGCCAGGACTTGCTTTCGATCATGGAAACCAGTTGCGCATCGCGGTGCGGCGATGGTGAGCCAGGTCCTGTCCTTTGCCCGCGGGGTCGAGGGGAAGCGAGTCGAGTTGCAGGTCAGGCATGTCATCCGCGACATGGAGAAGATTGCCAATGAAACTTTCCTCAAGAACATCGAAATCAAAGTGATCCTGCCCGACGATTTGTGGCCGGTGGTGGGTGACCCCACGCAGCTTCATCAGGTGCTGCTCAATCTTTGTGTCAATGCGCGCGACGCCATGCCTCATGGCGGACGGCTCACGCTGTCTGCCGAAAATGTCATGATCGATGCCCACTACGCGGGGCTGGCTGCCGAGGCGAAGCCGGGCTCGTATGTCCTGCTGCAAATCGAGGACAATGGCGTCGGGATCGCGCCGGAGATCGTGGAGAGGATCTTCGACCCTTCTTTACCACCAAGGACGTCGGCCAGGGCACGGGGCTCGGACTTTCCACCACCCTGGCCATCGTCAAAAGTCACGGCGGGTTCATCCAAGTGTACAGCGAACTGGGGAGCGGCACGAAATTCAAAATCTATCTGCCGGCGCACACGGGGACGGCGGGGGGAAGCAGGCGGGGCCACGCCCATGGAATTGCCCCGGGGTAACGGAGAATTGATCCTCGTAGTGGATGACGAATCTTCCGTGCGCCAGGTCACCAGGCAGACGCTCGAGGCCTTCGGTTACCGGGTGATCCTGGCCGTCGACGGTGTGTGGAGGCGGTGGCGGCGTATAGCCGGCAGGCCGGAGAAATCGCGCTGGTCCTGACCGATATGATGATGCCGATCATGGATGGACCCGCGACGATTCAGGTCCTGCGACGGATGAATCCCCGGTTGCCGATCATCGCGGCGAGTGGGCTCGCGGCCAATCGGCAGGTCGCCGAGGTGGCCGGCCTGGGAGTGAAATACTTCCTGCCGAAACCGTACACCGCGGAGGCGCTCTTGAAGACATTGCGCGACGCGCTCGCGGGGGAACTACGCACAAAAGCGTAGCGGCGTACCGGAGGCGCCGCGCCGGACACCACTATTCCCTGTGAATGTCACTCATCGTCTGTAGATTGGCAGGTTACACTGCTGTCCCCAAATGAGACTCACTCCATGACAGAAGCCGACCTCAAAGCCGTTTTCGGCACGACCATCAAGAGCAAGCGGTCGGAACTGGGCATGTCGCAGGAGGAACTCGCGGATCGCGCCGGGCTGCACCGCACCTATGTTTCCGACGTGGAGCGGGGCATGCGCAATGTGTCGCTCATCAGTATCGAAAAGCTCGCGCACGCGCTGGGGCTCTCGGTCTGGCGGTTGTTCGAGCAGGCGGCGAATGGCGACGGCGCGGAACAACTGGAAATCCTGCTCGTGGAGGATGAGCCGAACGATGTCGAACTGACGCAGCGCGCCTTCAAGCGGGCGCGGATCGCCAATCCGGTCCACGTCGTGAACGATGGCCTCGCCGCGCTGGATTTTCTTTCGCCCGGGGCCTCTATGCGGACCGGCACGACAAGAAACTCCCGGGGGTGATCCTGCTCGATTTGAAACTGCCGAAGCTCGACGGCCTGGAGGTGTTGCGCCGCATCCGGCAGGACGACCGCACGAAGCACATTCCCGTGGTGGTGCTGACGTCCTCAAAATTCGCGAGCGACCACGCCGAGTGCCGGCGGCTGGGAATCAATTCCTACATCGTCAAGCCCGTCGATTTTCACAACTTCAGCGAGGTGACGCCGCAATTCCAGTTCGATTGGAAACTCGTGCGGCACGACTGAGCGCCGGGGCCGGAGGCGTCAGGAAGAAGCCGGGGCGTACCACAAGGCGAACGAAAATCCCGCGATCTCGATCCGCGTTGTCTCGCCGGGAAGTGAAGCGAGAACCTCCGCCGCATCGCGCGCGCCCAGCCACACCACTCCGCCGGCCGGATGTTCCTTCGCGAGAGTGGCGCGCCAATCCTCGGCGGTGAGGAGATTCGTGAGAATGGGCCGCCGGGAATAATAAGTGAGCGAACTGCCGTAGGGATCGAAGTTCGCCATGACCGTCGCGCCCGGCGGAAAGGCTTTTTCCAGGACAGCGCCGAGTTCGGGGATGAGTCGCGCCGGCTCCTCGATCACTCCGTCGAGAATGAGATAGGGCGAGCGCATTTCCTCGGAGCGCTGCCGGCCGAGCGCGCCGAGCGCCACGATCACGCAGACGACCGCGCCCTGGATCGCGAAGCCAACACCGCGCGAAAACTTCTCGCCGAACCGGCAGAGGGCGTCCAGCCCAAGCCCCGCCAGGATGGCGACCGCACCGATGAGATAGAACGGGGCGAAATCGTGGATGAAAGATTCGTTGCGCAGCAGCACGACGTAGAGCGCGCCGGCGATGGTCAGCAGCGTCGCCGCCAGGCCGAGCCAGCGCAGACCGTCGGAGCGGGGGCGTTCGCGGAAAAGCCGCGCGATTCCCAAGGCGACGAAGACCCACGTGAGCGCGAGGTAGTTTCCCCGCAAGTCGCCGCTGACGGTGCGCAGCCAATCGCCCCAGGTGAAGCGCGGGGCGTTGTCCGCGATGGGAGCCGTGCTGGTCGGGATGGCGTTGCCGAGGCGCATCTGGAGCGCGGTCCACAGATCCGTCCACGCCGCGGAATTCACGCTGCGGATTTGCCAGAGGAAGAGCATGCCCGCGCACCACACGAGCGCCACGTACAGCCAGCCGAGCCGGCGCCGGGCGCGCGGCGCGAAAAAGATTAGCCACACCGCGGTGCTCAGGACGAGCAGGTAACCCGGCCAGTCCGTCCACAAGGCGAGCGCGCCAAAAATCGCCGCGCCCACCGCCCACGGCGCGCGTCCCGTCGTTCCCCAACGTTGCAGGCACGCCAGCAACGCAAGCATCCACAGCGTGAGCACCGGTTCGAAATCCACCATGTCGCCGTAGTGCAATTCCATCGGCACGACGGCGAAGACCGCCGCCCCCCCAGCGTGGCCGCGCGGGCTCCCGCCGTCGCGCGAAGCAAAAGCCAAAGCACCACGACGCTGGCCAGCGAAGCGAGAACCGGCACCAGCCGGGCGGCCCACTCGGATTCACCGAAGACCGCAAACGACCCCGTAACGAGCACCGGCAGCAGCGTCGGATGATGCACGTAGTAAGCCTCCGCCGGAACCGGCACGGGTCCGAAGTAAAGCGTCGCCGGCACGCCCGCGGCCCGCATTCCGGCGCGCAGGTTATTGTGCGCGGCCTGCGCATAGACCGCCCCGTACCAGTTGTCTTCCTCCACCCAGGGACGATTCAGCCCCCACGCAAAGTGGACGGCGAGGAAGGCGAGCACGAGAACCAGCCCGAGCATCCACCCGCGTTCCCGGCCGGCGCCGGCGGCGGGCGGATCGGAAAGAGAATGCGGAGCGCTCAAGGGCATGGATGGATCGGCGAGGATAGGCAGGCGCGCGCGGCTTGTCGCGCCTTTCGATGGCGCCGGGAAATCAGGGCGGCCCAGTACCGTGGTCCGCTTGCTCCCCTCCTGCTCCTGAATCTCTGTTAAGTGCCGCCCATGCCGCGTGTGTTGTTCCCCTCCCTGGCCTTATTCTGCGCCGCCTCCCTGGCCGTCGCCCAGCTTCCGACCGTCGACCCGCCTCGCAACTGGAAGACCGCGGAGGGCGTCGCCTTCCAGGCGTCCCTCATGAGCTACGACGGCACCACGGCGATGTTCAAGATGCCGAACGGTTCGCGGGCCCAGGCGCCGTCGACGAAACTCAGCGCGGAAGACCAGCAGTACCTCGTCGACTGGCAAAAGAAGCAACCGATCTCCACGGCGATGCCCAACGAGATCGGCGTCGAGACTTCGCAGGTGAAAGCGGAAGTCGTGAGCGAAGATCCGGTCGCGGAAAAATTCGTCTATCGCACGCAGCATTTCGAATTCGAATCGCAGGGTAAATTCAACCAGGTGCTGCTGCGCGACGTGGCGCGCAACTTCGAGGCGACCTACGAGTTGCTCAAGGCGCTCCCCTGGCACGTCGATCCGAAACCCGAATCCGGCAACCTCTTCCACGCCAAACTTTTCAAGAACCGGGAAGCCTACATCGCCGCCGGTGGCCCTCCGAACAGCGGGGGCGTTTACAAATCGGGCCAGCAAATGTTCCTCGTGCCGTTCGAGAGCATCGGCGTCAAGCTGGTCGGCAAATCCTACGCGAAGGACGAGAATTTCGAGACCCATACCCTGGTCCACGAGCTCACGCACCAGATGATGCGCTTCTCCCTCGATTTCCTCCCGCAATGGGTCGTGGAAGGCACCGCCGAATACACCGGCACGCTCCCCCTGCACACCGGCCAGTTCCGCGTCTCCGCCGCGAAGAATGGCCTGCGCGATTACGTCAACTTCCTCAAGACCCGCACCACGACCGGCATGCCCGAGCCGTATCCGCTGGAGCAACTCTTCCCCATCACCAACGAGCAGTGGAACGAAGTGCTCGAGCGCGATCCCCGCTCCTCGCACCGGCTCTATTTCACCTCGTTCCTGCTCGTCTATTATTTCATGCACCTGGACGGCAAGGGCGATGGCCAGCTCTTCGCGCGCTACTTCCGCGAGGTCGGCGAGGTCCGCAAATCGGTCGAGGATTACTATCAGGCGATCGAGACTTTCAAAAGCAGCCGGGCGTGAACGTGAAGCCCGATGGCACCTTCACCTATCCGCGCGATCTCGTGCTGCCCCCGCGCCCCGCCGTGCTGGAGTCCGATGACTCGCGCGCCGATTTCCAAAAAAGGACGCTGCAAATCCTGCTCGATGGCCGCAACGAAGCGGACCTCATGAAGCAGATCCGCACCGGTTACTCGCACCTCGGCATCCGCTTGTAATTTCCACCGCACGAAGGCCTCGCCTCGCGCGACCGGCGCTGGCATCTTGCGCATCTTCATGAAACTGATCTCCTGGAATGTGAACGGCATCCGCGCGGTGCTGAAGAAAGGCTTCGCCGATTTCATCGCGAGCGAAAGGCCGGACATCTTTGCCCTCCAGGAAACCAAGGCCACGCCGGAGGACGTGATCGTTCCCGAAGCCCTGTCGCATTACCACGCCTTTTGGAACATCGCGGAAAAGAAGGGCTACTCGGGCACCGCCATTTTCACCAAGACGAAGCCGGTCGCCGTGACCTGCGGCATCGGCATCGGCGAGCATGATCGCGAAGGCCGCGTGCTCACGGCGGAATACGCGGATTTCTTCCTCGTGAACGTCTACGTGCCGAACTCAAAGCGCGAGCTCACGCGGCTGGCCTATCGCCAGCAGTGGGACCGCGATCTCCTCGCCTACCTCAAGAGTCTCGAAAGCAAGAAGCCGGTGATCTGGTGCGGCGACCTCAACGTCGCCCACACCGAGCTCGATCTCGCCCGGCCCAAGGACAACGTGAAGAACCACGGCTTCACTCCCGAGGAACGCGCCGGCTTCGACGCCTTCGTCCGCGGCGGCTTCATCGACACCTTCCGCGAGTTCGAGAAAGCCGGCGGCCACTACACCTGGTGGAGCCAGATGGGCACCGCCCGCGCACGCAACATCGGCTGGCGCATCGACTACTTCCTCTGCTCCGCGGCGCTGCGCGGTCGCTTGAAATCCGCGACGATCTATCCGCACATCACCGGCTCGGATCACTGCCCGGTCGGGATCGTGCTGCGGAAGGTGTAGGCCTCAGCGGCGCCTCAAAGGTGTGACTATGAAATAAATGCGATTTCTCCACGGCGTCATCCTGAGCGAAGTCGAAGGACCCCGTCGCTTTACTATTGATATCGCTGGTTGTTCGACGGGGGTCCCTCGACTTCGTTACACTCCGCTCAGGATGACATGCGAGCGGGAGCTGCTATTTCGCAGTCCTACGGCTTCGCCGCCGCCGCGGGATCCGCGATGAAACGGATGATCGCCTCCGCCGCCGGATCGCCGGGATGCACGATATCCCCCGCGATGCTCCCATGCGTGCGGTCGTCGATTTGCAACTGCCGCACCCCCGGATTGCCCGTCGCCCGGAGCGCCGCGGCCAGATACATGCACTCCTCGCGCCGGGCCGGCATGTCCTTGTCCGCATAGAGGATCAGGAAAGGCGGCGTGTTCTTGTGCAGATGATTGATCGGCGCGGCATCGTCGGCGCTGATGATGTTATGATCCTTGATCCCCCCGCTCCTCGCGCACCGTGTAGTGCGTCATCACCTGCCCGCTGATCGGGATGAGCCCGGCGATGTCGCTGGGAGCCATGGAGTAGGGCTTCAGCCAGCGCTCATCGAGCCCGAGCATGAACGTCAGATACCCGCCCGCCGAGTGACCGCCCACGAACACGCGCGCCGGGTCGATGTGCTGCTCGGCGGCGTGCGTTTTGATCCAGGCGAAAGCGGCCGCGGAATCATCCAGATAAGCGGGGTAAGTCGCCTTCGGGCTGAGCCGGTAATTCACTGCCGCGACCGCAATGCCCGCGCGGGCGAAACGCTCGGCGATAGGCTTCACCCCATCCTTCGCGCCCCCGGTGAGCGCGCCGCCATGAAACCAGACCAGCGCCGGAAAATGGTCCCCGCTCGCCGGCAGATACAGGTCGAGCTGGCAACGGCTCTTCTCATAGTCCGTCAGCGCATCGCCCGATTTGTAGGCGATGTCTTTGACGACGCGGATCTCCTCCGGCGCCGGCTCGGCTGAGCCGCAAGGCGAAAGCGGAAACAGACCCACCACCAGGAACGAGCACAGCGCGGAAAATAAGGGGGAACGCATGCGCCGGTGCTAGGCCGATCCATGCGGAACGTCAAGCAGCCTGCCGGTTTTGTGTCATAAGCAATTTCCCGGTTGCGCGCCGGCCGCCGCGAGCTATCCTCACGTCAGTTCTTTCACAGCAGCAAATGCATCACGAGTGATCCGGCGATTTCCGCCAGATCTGCCAACCTGGTTGGAGAAACCAAGGTGGAGCCGAGCGACCGAGTAGGTCGCGAGGCGATGTGCGCGCCGGCCCTCTGCCGATGCGAATCAAATCTCCCGTGATGCGACCCAACCCGAAAAACCCATCATGCCTCACCTCTCTCTGCGCACCAATCTGGAGAACCCCAACCACCACCTGTGGAATAACAACGGCACGTGGTTCATCCACTACGTCGTCCATCCTACGCCCATCACCAAGGAGCGCATCCGTAAATCGCTCCGCACGAAATCGCTGGCCGAGGCCCGCGCCAAGCGCGACGCCATCCTCACCTGCCACCACGGCGCCGCCGATCTCGATACCCTGCAACTCGCCGCCTGACACGGATGAGCCGCCATCCCCTTGCCTGGAGCCTGTCATGAACGGGTATGCGGCGCGCCCCCGACCTCGTCACGCTGAGCCGTAACGATGCGGTTGGAAATGGGGAGCGCACGCGCCCTCGCGTGCCGTTTTCGGCGCCCCGCCGAAAACTTCCCTCGCGGCACGTTCACCGTCTGGGGAGGTTGCGGTGGTACTTCCGGACTGCCCGGCGGGGGCGCCAGACAGAGCACGCGAGGGCGCGTGCGCTCCCCATTTCGCTCTGCAAACTGCATCGTTCCGGCTGAGCTTGTCGAAGGATGACCGCGGAGAAAAGTGCTCTCCCCCCTTGCCTACGGACGCCTGGGCTTTTCCGGCGCCTTCTTCGCCGGCGTGCGCGCCTCCAGGTCCGCCGCCTCGCTCGTCATCACCGTCAGTCCCCCGGCTTTCGCCCACTCCGCGAAGACGGATCCATCGGCCAGCACCCACTTGGAATCTTCGGGGGTGGTCCCCTTATCCTCGGTCCACGTCTGGCCCTTGCTGTTCGCATTCATCAGCGCCGCCACCTCGGGGCCGCTCAATTTCGAGCCGTCCTTCCGGGAATACATTTCGTAGGAGGAACGCCCGTTGAGCACCCCCACCACGATCAGAAACCCCTTGTAAAGATACCCCCGGATCGACACGCCCGGGATCTGCGAAGTGCCCGTCTTCGTCTGCGCACCGTAGCGGGCGGCGAGTTCCGCCTCCGAGTCGCCGAGACATCCCCACGCCGGCGAAGCGAGGACAGCGAGGGCGAACAGGGGGGCCAGCAATTTCATGTCCTATGCGTATCCCCATTTCCCCGGATCGTCCAAGGACGAAAACTCCGCCGCGCGTTTCCAACGGCGCGAGGCGCCATGGATACCCGGCGCCGCTGAGACGTTGTAGCCGGGTTCATTGAACCCGGTCGGGCGCCGCCTGCAGGGCCTCCGGTGTAGGGCGCGTGTCCTCACGCTCCGGGTCGGCCGGTGAACCCGCTTTCCCCCGCGCGCGGGGACACGCGCCCCACACCGGGAGCGAGCCCGAGCGCCCACCGGTCGCCGGCGTCCGGATCTGGATTTCCCAACTCCCACCCTCGCTTTTCGCTTTCGCCCCCGGCAAAATCCCGCTCACTTTCCGCATGACCGTCGAGCAAATCCTCGCCCAGCTCCGCCACCCCGGCACCGAGATCCCGCGCGAAGCCCTCGCCGAGGTCGTCCGCCGTCCCGAAGAATTCATCCCCGCGCTCATCGCCGAGATCGAGACGGCCACGCGGCTCGGCATCGACGCCGACCCGGACGACAATCTCGCTTCCTTCGCCCTCTATCTCCTCGCCGAGTTGCGCGAGCCTCGCGCCCTCGAACCCATCCTCGACTACTTCGCCCTCGATGGCACCACCGACGAAGATCTCTTCGGCGATCTCATCACCGTGGATGGCCACAGCATCCTCGCCGCCGTGGCCCACCGCCAACCGGAGCGGCTGCAGGCCTACGCCCGGCGCCCGGACATCAGCGTCTGGGTGCGCTCCGCCACCTTCGATGCCCTCGTCACCCAAGTCCTCCAGGGTGAACAACCGCGTGAACCCCTCGTCGCCTACTTCACCGAACTCGTCGAGACGAACGCCTTCCTCGGCGACGCCGACGCGTGGACCTTTCTCATCAACGCCTGCCTGGATCTGCATCCCCGCGATTTGCTCGAACCCATCCGCCGGCTCTACGAGCGCGAACTGGTGGACACCATGCTGGTCGGCGATTTCGACGCCGTCGAAGAAATGGCCGCCGAAGACCCCGAAGCGCACCGCCAGACCAGCCTGGCCCACCACCAGTCCCTCACCGACACCGCCGAAGCCATCTCCTGGTGGGGCATTTTCGGCTCCCCGGAGCCGCTGGATAACGACTGGGAAATGGATCTGCCGCTGTCCCCGTTCGACATCCCCGGCACGCCCATCCGCTACGACACCCCCAAGATCGGCCGCAACGACCTCTGCCCCTGCGGCAGCGGCAAGAAATACAAGAAGTGCTGCCTGCCTCCGGGCTAAGGCAGTATTTCTCGAATTCCCAGAAGACGTAGCCGGCACATGCGTGGCAGGGATGCCGCGCCCCCGGCTTCCTCGAGGGAGTTTTCGAGGACTGGGAATCGCTCCGCTTTCCAGAGCCTCGCGGTGGCGAGGACAACACGGCGCGCCATCCCTGCCGCGACAACGTCGGGGCTACGGAGCCTTTGACGCCTCCGGCGTGGAAGAGGAAGAGCTCACGCGAGCAGCCACCGTTTTTCTGAAACCGCTCCCACCCGCGGCGCCGGAGAATGGTCTGTCACTTGCGAATAGCGAAATCGCTATTTCACTTCCACCACCTCGGTCACGTTGAGCTGGATGAATTGACCGTTGTACGGCTGCGGCGCGGGTGGCACGCCGGGCACGACCAGCTTGCTGAAATTCGTGATCATCCGGCCGTTTTGACCGTCGCCGTGGAAGGTGAGAGTGGCCCCGCCTTCGATCTCGATGGTCTCGGTGTAATCGATGGTAAAGATGCGGTGGCCGACCTTGTCCTGACGGTTGAAATAGTAGTGCGATGCCGGCGCGGACACCGTCAGCTCGTAGATATTGTAAGTCGCGTTATTCGGCTCCCCGCCGATGTAGAAGTATTCCCCGTCCATCTGCCCGTCCTTGTACATCATCGGCTCGACCACCCCGCGCACGCGGAAGGTGACCTTGTAACGCTTGCCCGGCTCCCCGCCGAACTTCTTCACATCGGTGAATTTGTCATTGGTCGCCGGATCGTCCGTCGCCCGCGCCGATACCCCATCCGCCCCCGGCTTGGGATTTTCTGGCATCGGCTCCTTGCAAGGAAACTCGTAGCGATACCCATCGATCGCCGCGGCGATGGATTTCAGGTCATCGGCCAGGCCAGAACTGGCGATCAACGAAGCACCGGCCAGAAGGACCGAGCGAACCATGGGGAGAGAAAGTCGAGTCATAGGGAGAAGAAACTTCCCGGAATCTAGCGACCCGGATTTTGTTTGGCCAGCCCCGCGCAGGCCCAAGCCATCTGCCATCTGCCATCTGCCATCTGCCATCCCCTACCCCCGCTGCCCCATCTGCGTGAGCAGCGCCACCGCTTCGCTCCACTCCACTTGATGCGGGAGTCGCTGGCTCTTCGCCGCCAGCGCGGCCACGGCCCCCGCCGCTTCGCCCATGGAAGTGGCGTTGCCCGTCACGCGATAGCTGGCGTGCGCGATGAAATCCCCGCTGATGCACCGCCCCGCCATCATCAACCCATCCACATCCCGGGCGATCAAGGCACGCAGCGGGATGTCATAAGGCTTCACCTTCAGCCCCTTGTTTTCGATCGCACGGGTCTTGTTGTGCTCGGCCGTCACCGCATGGATATCCACTCCGAAGGTCGGCCGCACCACCGCATCCTCGTGCCGGGCGCCGGTCACGATGTCCTGCTCCGTCACCACATAACGCCCGCGAATCCGCCGCCCATCGCGCACGCCGATCTGCTCCGCCGTGGCCGCGATCTGGATGCCTTCCCACGGACCGCCCAGCCCGCGCAACGCATTCACGATCCGGTTCAGCTCGCCCCGCGCCCGCACCGTGGCCGCCGTCACCTCCGCCGCGTCCCACGGCTTGATGCCAAATTCCTGGTTCATCATCACCAGCAGCAGATTATCGCGCACCTGCCAGAGCGTCGGGCTGCTGTAGGAGGGAAACAATCCCGCGCGCTGGATCTCGGTGAGAAAAGTCTTTTTCGCCAACGCCACCGAGGCATCCGGATCCGACACGTGGATGAACGGCGCCAGCGCCCCCGCGTCCTTGCAGACCAGCAGCGCATTCAGCGACATCGGCTGGCAGGGACAATCCTTCGCCTCGCCGATCTCCCATTCGCACCCCGCCAGCGCCCCGAGATCCCCATCCCCCGTAGCGTCGATGAACACCGGCGCGCGCCACGCCTGCCGGCCCGATTTCGATTCCGTCACCAGCGTCGCCAGCCGCCGCCCCTCCCGATACGCCGCCGACGCGCGCGTGTGCAGTTGAAATTTCACCCCCGCCTCCACCAGCAAATCCTCGAGCAAAAGCTTCATCCCCTCCGGCTCATAAGTGATCGACCCCTTGCTCTTCCCGCGCCGGATGCCGCGCTCATCCAGCTTCGTCGCCAGCTCCCGCGCAAACCCCGGCTTATTGAAATCGAGCAGATACCCCAGCAACCCCGCCGTCCACACCCCGCCCACGCACCCCCGCCATTCAAACAAACGCACCCGCGCCCCACCCCGCGCCGCCGTGATCGCCGCACTCACCCCCGCCGGCCCCGCCCCGCACACAATCACCTCCGCGTCGCTCGCCAGCGGCACATCGCGCCCCGGCTCCGCAAACCGCTCCGCCCCCACCCCAGCCCCATCCTCCGCCGCCTGCACCCAACCCGGCACCGCCATCGCCCCCGCCCCCGCCAAAGCCGCACGAAAAAAAGATCGCCGATCGAGTCCGGACGCACCGGCGCCATCATGGGGGGAGGATTTCATACGTTACCTTTCTAAACCAAACCCCAAGAAACGCCACCCCCTTAGCAACCGATCGCAACGAGCCGCGGCCCCACTCCCATTTCTCGCCGGTTGCCCCGAAATTTTTCCCCACCCTGATCTGGCCTGATTTGGTTTGATCTACTCTGGGATCTTCGTTGCAGGGCACCCGCTCACATCTACTGTAGGGGAACCTGTTAGTTTCCCGAGCCGCACATGCCCATCTAATGCCACTGAATGGCATTATCGCCGAAAAAATGGCATCCCACTGCCGTCGATTCGATCTCTCAAAGAACCTGCTCTTCCCTCCCCAAGGCCCGAAGCCTATAATCCGCCTTCATCCGTCCCCATCTCTGGCGAGTATCATCGCAATTTGAGCGCAAAAAGCAAGTAAAAAATTGCGGTCCAACCGCCTCTACATGTCGACGCCATCGACCGATCCTAGATAATGTCGAACTAGCGGCTTAATTTCGACACGTCCTGCCGATATGTCGAAACCATCGACATATCGCGAGAATCTGTCGCCCAGGCCCGCTTTTTCGGCATGTCCTGCGAGCGCTGCAGCGCTCCGACTCTGGCGTGCTCCTCAACTGTCTATTATTAAACCGCCGAAAAGCTCGTGGCGCCTAGCCTACACGATGAAGCCGCACGCTCACTCGCAATAAAAAGCCGAACGAAATAATTACCACAATTATCATAGCTCATTCTGCTCGCATTTTAGAATCAAATGCCGTTCCTTTAACAGCTGGTCGTGACATTTCTTCCCACTCAAATCTATCTTCGAGCGCCACGAAAATGGCGTCGTTCGTGTGCAAACACGGAGTCGACGCTGCATCAACTCTCTCCGTATATTGGCAAATTGAAGAGTAGCATTGCTGCGGATTTGATAGAAAGATACTCTCAGCCAGGCGATTTAGTCGTCGACCCCTTTGCGGGCGCAGGCACAATTCCTCTGGAAGCGGCGCTTAGAAAACGCCGAGCATACGCTGCCGACATTAGCCCATATGCGCGCATACTTTCTATCGCGAAACTACACCCCCCAGACAGCTTAGAATCCGCCTGCTTGGCCGCAGAACACGCGCTGAACGAAGCATCCGAACTGCCGAAGCCCAACCTAACAAAGGTCCCCGCTTGGATACGACAATTCTACCATCCGGAGACTTTGCGTGAAGCAATTCGCTTTTCTAGTGTCGTGAGAGTGCCGGGCCATGAATTTCTCATGGCTTGCTTTTTGGGCATTCTGCATCATCAAAGACCCGGCTTTCTCTCGTTCCCAAGTAGTCATCTTGTTCCATACCTTCGGGATAAAAAGTATCCACGCGGCGATTTTCCAGAGTTGTATCAGTATCGTGATCTCCGGAGTCGGCTTTTCGCGAAAATCGCCAGATGCTATAAGCGCTTTACACCGCCAAAAGCTGACACGAGCATCTTCCATCAAACCCCGGTGCAGCAGGCCACATTTCCTAAGCATTTCGATGCATTAATAACTAGCCCGCCATATATGAATGCCCTCGATTATGGTAGAGACAATAGACTTCGACTCTGGTTTATCGATCCGCGATTGGCCGAACCCGTCGACAATGACGTCACCCAACGCCGGCAATCTTTTCGAGACGCAATAACGAGTGTGGCCAACCACTTACAAAACGGACTCCGGCAGGGAGGATACGGTGTTTTCGTCGTAGGAGAGGAAATTAAGCGCAGCTTCGAGGCCCACCCCTCCGAAGTAGTGTCGAGCATCCTGAAAGAACATTCTTCCGCCCTCTATTTAGAGCAGATTCTGACAGACAAAATACCAGATGTCCGCCGGACGAGACGTGAGTGCAACGGCGTGAAGACAGAACATTTCCTCGTCTTCAAACGCAATTAACCCAGATTCCCCTTCCATGGACACAACGGATTCGACCGCCGACAAATACTTAGGCCTAATATGCGGTAAAGAATATGAGCTGAAAGAGTATTTAGGGCACCTCTGGAAAGGTCGCGTTGGAGTTTTGGGAGGAAACCGGGGTGGTTGGCGGGGGATTTTCCCGCTCGAAAAGGTTGGTCGATCAAGCAAGGCGGTCAACGACCACGGCTCCGCTCGTTCTGGAGTTGGCTCCCGGCCTTCTTTAGCCTGGCCGGGCGGTCGGCGCCGCGCTCATTTTCGCAAGCAGGCGTAGCGATCCATATTATACACCAGGTTGCAGAGATGATTGTGGGCCGTGGCTCGAGCCAACCCGATGCTGCGGCAAAAGTCGGCTCCCATCTGCGCCATCCGTGCAAAGATGTGCTCTACCCGCACGCGGATCCGGCTGATGGTGTGGTTGCTCTTTTGCTCGGCCGCACTCAGGGCCTGGCCGCGCGGAGCTTTGCGCAGCAGGAATTCCTCCGCGTCCAACGCCAGCAAATGCGCTTCGTGTTCCTCGCTGTGGTAGGCCGAGTCGGCCAGCACCGCCCGGTCCTGGGCATCGACCAACTCTTTGAATACCTGGCTGTCATGCACGTTGGCCGGCGTCGTCACGGCTCGCAGAATGAGCTTGGTCTGCGCATCGGCTTTCACATGGTTCTTCCACCCGTAGTGCACTTCCTCGTTCTTCTTGGTCCAGCGTGCCTCGCTGTCTTTCTGCCGCCCCACCGCCGGCTGGCGATCGAACTCTTCGGGACGTTCTCCCTCTTTGATCCGCCGGTTCTGCTCCCGGTCATTGCGCTGCCGGGGCGCTTCCACAAAACTGGCGTCCACGATGCTGCCGGCACGCGCGATGAGTCCTTCGCCCTCTAGCATCGCCCCAAAGGCCTCAAACAACCGCCGGCTGCCCGCGCGTCCTTCGGCTTCGATGCGCTGCTTGAAGTCCCACAGCGTCTTGGCGTCGGGAATGGCGTCGCCGATCCGCAGCCCAAGGAAGCTCTTGAAACTCGTCCGATCGAAGATTTGCTCTTCGGTGGCATCATCGCTCAGCCCGTGAAACTTTTGCAGCACCAGCACTTTGAACATCAGCACCGGATCAAACGGTGGTTTGCCGCCCTTGCTCCAGTCCCGCTGGGCGTAACCGCTTAACTCCTCTAACAACGGTCGGAACCTTTCCCAATCGATCACCTCCCGCAGTTTCAAAATCCCCGTCGTTTTACTGGCCACAGCTTGTTCGTGTTCAATCGCGGCAAACAATCCTCCTCCGGTGCTCTGGCGGTAACGCTTCATACTTCACCCTCTCCTCCAT
Organism: Chthoniobacter sp.; assembly: GCA_037200205.1. Lineage (GTDB taxonomy): Bacteria > Verrucomicrobiota > Verrucomicrobiia > Chthoniobacterales > Chthoniobacteraceae > Chthoniobacter. The sequence goes on along the minus strand of JBBCHV010000044.1, from coordinate 221,168 downwards.
TTTTCCCCGGCAAAAGCTTTCTCTGAAGAAATGTGGGTTTCCAGAGGTGCCCTTTAGGTAAAGGAAAGATAGGGAGGGTTTATCGAGCTGAGAATTCGCGGACCGGGCGTACATTGGCTTGCAAGATTATTCGCGAGGGCGGCCTAAGTGACGGGTGGGAAAGAGAGTTGGAAAAGGTACGTAAACTGACGGGTATTCCTAATGTTGTCCAGTATCACGATCACGGCTCGGATTTTGACGCAGAACAACGGCCTTACCACTGGGTGATTTTTGATTTCGTCGATGGTGATAACCTCAAAAAGCTCGTTGGAAAGCAGGCGTTTACGGTTACCATATCGTTCGTCGAATCATTAATCTCGACGTTACTAGATGTGTTGCATGCGTGCTCTGTTGTGGGGGTCGTGCATGGTGATTTACACGCAGGTAATCTCTTGGTCGCCAAACCCGATATCCGCATTCGCAATAGCCGCCCGACTGTTCTCGTCTCCGATTTCGGTTACGGCGGCTCGCATAACAATAAGCGCCCCAAAGACGACTATCAGGAACTAGCCGCAATTATATCCGACCTCTTAGTTCGCATCGATACGCACGCGCTGAATCCAAGAGATAAAATCCTTCATTCACTCCTATTGGATTTTACCAAAAAGCGCATACGAGACACCGGACGGACATCCGGTCTTAATCCCGACCGACTGCACAACGAATTCGACGAATTGTGCAAAAAAGCAGAACGCCAGTCTGCAATGGGTACGAACGAGGACGATGCGGGCAACAGGAAGCCCGCGGATTATTTGTGGGCCGAAGCACTCGGGTCAAGAATTGAAGAATGGAAGAACCTTTTTGTGCCAAATTTCCTTGCAGCGAACGATCTGCTAGCGAGGACCAATACAGTACTTACTGGCGCACGCGGTTGTGGTAAAACGATGTCGTTTCGCAGATTGACGAAGCTAATGGATTCTATCATTGGTGAACCGTCCGGCGTTCCAGGCGCCGGCGCTTTCACCGGGTTTTATCTGAACTGCCGTGATCTTTCAGACGCATTCCCTTGGGTCCCTCAAGAACTCAAGCCCCCAGGTGAAGTTCAAGTAATCCACTTCTTTCATTTAGCATGGCTTTCGGAAGTGTTAAAAACTTTAGCGTTTGTCGATCAAAAAAGCAGTGCGGACTACGCACCTCTAGAAGGTTGGTTCTCCGATTTGTACGGCGATCGCTTTATTAAAACGGCGATAGACGAAGACATTCTTGCTCACCTCCGAGCCTTCGTAGAACAGGACAAGGAAAGATGTCACGTAGCCTCTTTGGGTAAAGGTGCGCTGGAGGACTGGCCGCTTGGACGATTTGACTTCTTAGATCAACTGTTTGATCGCCTTGTGAAAATCCTTCCATGGCTGGCTACTCATCCAATCTATCTTTTTCTTGACGACTACACTATTCCAGTCGTTCCCAAGGCAATTCAGTTGGCCCTTAATCCAATTATCTTCCGGCGGCGTAGCGAAATTTTTTTTAAGGTCTCAACAGAAGCAGCCAACAGCTTCATTCCCACGGGGCCAAATAAAAAGCCGTTGGAGTTACACCACGATTTTGCGCTTCTCGATTTAGCTACGGAGAGTCTGCATCAAGATGAAGCAGACAAAGCATATCTGCTCGACCAGATATTTCGGCCTCGCATCAGAAGGCACCACAACCTATCCCACCACGACTACGGCCTGGAAGATGTACTTGGGATTACTCCTTATTCGAATAACGAACTAGCATGGCAAATGCGAAAGGGGGTAGGAGACGATAAGCAAAGGGTTATGTATCACGGCAAAAGGGTTTTTGTCGGGTTATGGACCAGTGATATAAGAACGATGGTCGAAATGTTCAACGACATGTTGCGAGAAGCCAATGGATCTGTTGACTCTGATCGACCATTAATCGCTAAGGAATTGCAGGATCGATGTATTCGGAACCAAGGTGGTGAAATGATGACGTTTACTCAGTCGATTCGAGATTACGAACTTTGGAAATTAACATCAGGCAAACGGGATAGAGCGGAAAAGTTTGGCCTCCACCTGAAGACTATCGTAGAAGCATTTATTGCTGTATCCCGTTATGAACTACTTGAAGGCAAGACCGTCGGAAACCAGGGTAGAGATAATCCGCGGCAGGCATTCCGAATTGAAGTCGTCGATAGTTTCGCACCAGATAGGGCCGTTCGCGGCTATTTAGATGGGTTAGTACGTTACCACATTTTTCTCCAAGATTGGAGAGGTAAGAGTCAGCGAGGAATGCTCACGCCGCGCTTCTATCTGAATAGAGTCATTTTACCGTACGGAGGCTTGACGCTCTCTAGCCATGACCACATCCAATTGAAGAATGTAGAACTCAACTCCTTACTCGGAGAGCCGAATAAATTTCTCGACTACTGGAAAAAGAAGCGTCAACTGCAACGCGATCGCAAAAGAGATAGGGATGCCCAATCTGATCATCCCGAGTTTAAGATATGATAACTCGGGACGTAATTGGAAAACTGCCTGAACTTCATCAGGCCTCATTACTTGAGCCTGGACCAAAACGGGCATTTATCGGCGCATACGGTTTCGAACCGCGAGCTATCGGTTGGTGTAACCGACAAAATGCGCGTGGCGGTGTGCTAAACGCTGCCTTTATGTTTCGATATTTGAATCCGAAAGGCCCGAATCGAATCGAGGAGCTGAAGTCTGCTCTTGTTAAGCTTGGTGCGAGTAAGCCCCATGTCATAAGATACGATATCTTGCTTCCTCAGCCCTCCGAGGACGCTGTAATGGAGGAGATCAACGTTGATGCATTTGATGAGATTGTCGTTGATATCTCGGCGATGACGAAACTGCTGATTCTGCTCGTCCTTTTTCGGATAAGGACCTTTACCGGCCGTGTCCGTATCGTCTATTCGGAGGCAGAAGAGTACTGCCCCACCAGGGAGGCATACGATCCGATTAGTGGTCAGATGGCGTCGACAGCTCGCTTTCCAAGTCGTGGCGCCGAGCAGATAGTTCGTTTGCAGTGCTTAAGCAGTATTCGGATGCAAGGCCAGCCGGTTACCCTTGTGGCGTTCGCTTCATTCAACGAGAAACTCGTCTCGCACATGCTGGGCACCTTAAGCCCTCATCGATTAATTTTGATAAACGGAAAGCCGCCGAGGCCTGAATACTCTTGGCGAGAAAGAGCAACTCTTGATATTCATCGCCGCCTATGCCTTGAGTACGGAAATGATAATCCGCTCGACGACCGGGGCCTACTCGTTCGCGTCGCTTCTACGTTAGACTACCGTGAGTCTTTGACAGAACTCGAAGCCATCTACGAAGAGTTCGGCCTCTTTGAGCGGATCATCTGCGGCGCTACTGGTAGCAAAATGCAAACCGTGGGACTTCTTTTATTTAAGCTGCTTCGACCGGAAGTTCAAGTTGAGTACCCTACGCCAGACAGTTACTACTTTAAAGATTTGAGCAAGGGCATTCGTGAAGTTCACGAAGTTGTTTTCCCTAATTTTTACGCTTTTGTAAGAGAGCTTTCGACTGATTACTAATGTTGTGACTTAGTTATTTGTCCGCGGGGAGATGGAAAATTCTGCTGTGCCCCCGACCCTCCATCTGTTTATCGAGCTTCGTTTTCATATCCGCTGGAACAACCGGCGATTCTTTTGCCAACCGATCCATATCGGCTTTGATCGCTTCTAGTTTCGTTTTTACTTCAGCGAGGGTAGACGGAGGCAAAATCTTCAATAGTTCGAGATCTCTTCGTGCTGCTCCATATTCGGCCCCCGCAATGGAGTGCGCTTCAGCGATCTGAGAATAGCCAAGGAATGTCTGGAGGCTAGCCAACACCGCTGCAAGAACGCTAATGAGTCCTACCAGAATTCTTGTCCATGTAGCGGGGCTGTTCTGGCTTAACGAGGAAAATACGGCGGTGCCCGCTATCGTCGATAGAATAATCGATGGGATGCCAAGCAAATAGTTGATACGTCTACAGCGAGTGGCGCATTCGTAGTGTGCGCGCTGACTCATGCGGACACGACGAAACCAGTCGGTAAGTAAAATATCTATATCTGACGATAATGTAGATTTTAGTTCTACGGTCATTTTTATGAATCCCGTGGATCGAAGTTTAACCGCCGAAATGGCGTTTGTATTGCCATCTCGGGTTGCTATGCAAGATGGAATGTACGACTTGTCTTGCACACAACGGGCAATACCTTGAACGGATTGAAAACAGTAAGGCTTGGACGGCGGAAATCGTCGCCGACGAAGATGGTCAGGCCGTGGCGATGTCGCCCTCTTCCGCTGGTATGTTTTCGAGCAGCAGTCTTGCAATGGGCCGCATTTGTCTTACACTTCTTCGTATGAGTAAGACGATCACCATCCGCCTGCCCGAAGAACTGGACCACTGGCTGGAGGAGGAGGCCCGGCGGACTGGGCTGCCCAAGGGGCGGATTGTGCGGGAGCAACTGGAGTTGGGGCGGACGCGGCAGGCGCGGCAGCCGTTTCTCGATTTGGCGGGGAGTGTGGAGGGGGAGCGAGGCTTGAGCCAGAAGCGCGGGTTCCATCGATGATCGGCATTGCCGATACGGGGTTTCTGGTGGCGTTTGCGGCGCGGCGGGATCGGTTCTTTCCGTGGGCGCATGCGCTGGCGGAGCGGGTGCAGGAGCCGCTGTTGACCTGTGAGCCGGTACTGGCGGAGGCGGCGTTTCATTTACGCAATAGCGCGCTGGTCTTGCGGTTGCTGGAAACGGGGCTGGTGCGGCTGGCTTTCGAGATGGAGAGCCATCGGCCCAATCTGGCGGCGCTGGCCAAGCGCTATGCCGACCACCCGCCGGATCTGGCGGATTTGTGCCTGATCCGGATGAGCGAATTGCATCCGAAACACCCGGTGATCACGGTCGATGGAGATTTTCGCGTCTATCGACGGAACGGGCGGGAAACAATCCCCGTCATCATGCCGCCGGAGGCGTTGCGGTAATCTCGGTAGGGAAGCCGCGCCGTCGGGTTCACTCGCATGTGGTGCGGAAAGTGGACGGTGATGAGACAGCTCTGTCTCTGTGCGGGCGTGGCTTGCTACCGCCGCTTCTCCCCCGCCCAAAAGTGGGAACTCGACAGCGCGGCTTCCCTACCCAACCGGGGGAAACTGCCAGCCCCTTAAAACGGCAGCCGGCGGCGGAGGGCGTGGAGCTGCTGGCGCAGGGGGCTGAGGTCGACGCGGCGGGCGGCGGCGAGGACGGCGGCTTCGCGGTCGCGGGTGGCTTCGGCGAGGGCGCTGACGGCGTCGGTGAGGGCCTGGCGGGCGCGGTCCAGGGGTTCGCGGAGGTATTTGTCCTCGAAGGTGCGGGGCTGGCGGCGGGTGAGGAGCAGGCCGATGAGGAGGCCGCTGGCGATGGCGGTCCAAAAGGCGGGCGCGGGGACGCGGCGGATGGCGGAGCGGGCGCGGCGGGCGACGGTGGTGGCGCCGTCGCGGGCGTCCGCGGAAGGGAGGTAGGCTTCGGCGCGGGCGATGCGTTCGCGGATGTCGTTGAGGGGGCGTTCGGTGATGCCGGAAGTATCGTATTTCATGGGAATCCTTCTGTTTGGGAATGATTCGCAGGGGAGACGGTCCGTGGTTGGGCTGGGCGGCTTGGTCGGGTTGGGTGGTTGTCTGGGCTACGTGGGCTGGCCGGGGTGCGTGCGCAATTTCGCGCGTTATTTGCCCTTTTTTCTGCGTTTTGACGTCGCCGGTCCCGCCGTCGCGGGAGCGCGCTCGCCGCCCAATATCTTCGCCATCACCGGCCTCAAGACTCTCGCGGTGTTATTCGTCATCGCGGTTTATCCATGGACGGGGCTGGTGTGAGCCGTGGTTTCCGCTACGCTGGGCGGGAACGAAATTCTTGATGAAATCAGAGGCCACCTTATGCTCCGCAAATCTCAAACCCGGTGTGATCACGTCCTCCCGCCATTCCATTCACATCGACCTGGATGGGGCGTGGCCCAAGGATTCCACGGAGTCTTATGTCGATTGCCGCGACTGGGGTCGACGCCTGCGCTATAGCGCCACGGCGGGCGGGATCGAGGCATTCTACGAATTCATCCGGCCGCACCTGGCGCCGTTCACGCTTTTTGGCTCCGGCGATTATCATCACCTCAGCGCCCTGTGGCTGCGCAAGCTGGAGGAACCGGTGACGCTGGTGTCGTTCGACAATCATCCAGACTGGGATATCCGCCCGCCGCGCTGGTGTTGCGGGACGTGGATCAATCGCGCGCTCGAATTGCCCACCGTGCGCAAGGCGGTGATTTGGGGTTGCGGAAATTTCGAGCTGAACTGGCCGGGCAATTTGTTCGTGAGCCGGAAGGCCTTGCGCACCCAGCGCCTGGAAGTATGGCCGTGGACGGAGCGGCTCAAGGCTTCCGGCCGCAAGCGCTGGCCGGGCATGACCCGCGAAAACTGGCGGGAGAAATTCCGCGCCTTCGCGCAGGAGCTGAGCGGGCAAAGCGTTTACATCACGGTCGATCTCGACTGTCTCGAGCGGGAGGCGGCGGCGACCAACTGGGAGAATGGCTTGTTCACCGTGGAGGATATCCGTTGGGCGCTCGATGAATTGCGCGCCCAGACCCGCATCGCCGGCGGCGATCTGTGCGGCGCCTATTCCGAACCGCAATTCGAGCGCTGGAAGCAACGCATCGAATCCACCCTCGACCACCCTCGCCTGGAACCGGTGAGCGCAGCGGAAGCCGCCGCTCGCAACGCGCGCGCACGCCAACTCCTCTGGAGCGCCTTGACGGCGGTGTGAAGACCGATTCCTGTTCCGACGTCAAAATGGCCACCGAACCCATCCGCATCGAAGACGTAAAAACGGACTCCAAGGTCTTTGCCTACAGCCGCTGGGATGCGATCCCGGTGCTGTTCGGGATCCTCCACTTCGCCTATTTCTGGGCGCTGTTCTACCTGTTCCCGCGGACCCCGCTGTGGGTGATGCTCATCCTCGGATTCATCTACTCGGTGAGCATCTCGTGGAATATCAACGGCATCTCGCACAACTTCATTCACAATCCGTACTTCCGCTCGCCGCTGGCGAACCGCCTCTTCAGCGTGATGGAATCCGTCGCGTGTTGTTTCTCGCAGCTCTATTACGACGTGGTCCACATGCAACACCACAAGGGCAACAGTGACCGGCAGGATGAGCATGGCGACACGGTGGACTGGCTTTCCATTTACCGGCACGGGCACGACGGCCAGGCCGAGAGCCCGTGGAGTTACACCTTCCTCAGCTTCTTTCGCGACAACCCGGCGGCGATTGCGCGGGAGCTGTCGAAACGCGGGCCCAACGAGGCGCGGTGGGGAAAGATCGAGCTGGGGGCCTTCATCGCGAGCATGGCGACCATGGCGCTCCTGAACTGGCACTACATGCTCTTCTTTCTGCCCTTCATGTATTTCGGCCACTGCCTGAGTTATCTCAATGGTTACTATCTGCACTACGGGAGTAATCCGGATAAACCGATCGCCTGGGGCGTGAGCAGTTATCACAAGCTTTATAACTGGGTCTGGTTCTACAATGGATATCATGCCGAACATCACTTCCGTCCCAAGGCGCACTGGACGCGCGTGGAAATGCTGCACCGGCAGATCGCGGACTTGCAGCGGCGCGAAGGCGTGCGGGTGATCAAGCCGCCGCACGCGCTGGGCTTCCTCGATCCCGATCTTCCCGCGCGCCGCGCAACAGCCCCGGCCCCACCGGCCACCTCCTGACCGCGGGTAACGAACCGCTGCGCCGCATGGAACTTCCCGCCGTCTCGGAAAAGTCTCAGGTCAAAAGCCCGCCGGTGCCATGTCGCCCCGGCCGCAGCGCCATGCTGGCGATTCTGGCCTCCGCGCTCACGGCGACCGCTTCCGAGCTTTGCCTGAAAGTGGGCGCTTCCGAGACCGCCGCGAATTCCACGTTTCTGCCGTGGCTCGGCCTCTCCGGTCTGGAGTCCAAGTGGGTGTGGTTTGGCATCGTGCTGACCATCCTCAGTTTGGTGGCCTGGATTCGGGCCATCCGGATGATTCCGCTGAGCCTCGCCTTTACGTGCTCGAATGTGGTACACGTCTTCATGCCGCTGAGTTGCTGGTTGATTCTGGGCGAGGCGATCAGTCCGCGGCGCTGGGTGGGAATCGCGCTGGTCATTGTAGGGCTGGTGGTGATCGCCCGGCCGTTCGCCCGGCTGAATGAGAAGCTCGACGAAGCACTATGATTGCCTTCCTGATCTTTCTCTCCCTGGTCACGATCGTCGCGGGGCAGTTACTTTTGAAGCTGGCAATGAACAAGCTCGAGGAATTCGAAAAGGGCGATCCCCGGCGGCGGCAGGTGGGATGGATCTTCGCCGGCAGCATCCTGAGCATGACGATTTCGTTCTTCGTCAGCCTGGGTCTGTTGCAGAAGCTGGACCTCAGCTATCTGTTTCCGTTTCAGGATCTGAGCGTGATCCTGATTGCGTTTTGTTCGGCGTTCTTTTTGAAGGAGCGGTTGAGTGTGACGCTCATCACGGGGATCCTGTTGATTACGGCGGGAGTGATTTTGGTTTCTTCGAGTTAGCCCGGCTTTCGCTACTGGGAGAGGAAAAGGGCGAAATTTCGCGAGTGACCGCTCGGGAAGGCTGATGGAGACAAGGGCCGGGGTCAAAAAGCGTGCGTAGTGAAGACCCAGCCTCTTCACGGCTTGGTTTTGGCGGCTATGATCGGAGGGCAATATGTTCTTGCGAAGCACCAAACGCTGGAAAGACGGCAAAGCGCATTACTATTGGTCGTTGGTGGAAAACCGACGGTGTCGTGGTGGCCGAGTGATCCAGCAGACGGTCTGTTATTTGGGGGAGATCAACGACAGCCAGAAAGAGCAATGGATTCGGGCGATTGAGGTCTTTGACGAGGATGAAGGCAGGAGCCAACAGTTGAAGCTCTTTGCCGCGGAGCGCCCCTGGCCGGAAAACATGCCGGAAGGAGTGCGTGTGCGGCTCAAGGACTTTGAGCTGCGCCGTCCCCGGCAATGGGGTGGATGCTGGCTGTTTTGCGAGGTGTGGAAGCAACTGGGGCTGGATACATTTTGGAAAGAGCGATTGGGGATCTCTCGCGAAGGCACCAACTGGGAGCACGTGCTCGAAGTCTTGAGTTGTTATCGGTTGTTGGACCCGGGCAGCGAGTGGCGGCTGCACCGCAGTTGGTTTGATCAATCGGCCATGGGCGATCTGCTGCGGGAGGACTTCTCGGTGGCGGCCAAAGATACTTTGTATCGGTGCCTGGATCGGTTGCTGGAGCACAAGGAAGAACTCTTTGGCTTTCTCCGCCAGCGCTGGAACGATCTCTTTGGGGTGAAGTTCGAGGTGCTGCTCTATGATCTGACGAGCACCTATTTTGAAAGCGATCCGCCGGAGAGCGAAACTGACCTGCGCCGCTTTGGCTACAGTCGCGACAAGCGCCGCGATTGCGTGCAAGTGGTCATCGCGCTGGTGGTCACGCCGGAGGGTTTTCCCCTCGCGTATGAGGTCATGGCCGGGAACACCTCCGACAAAACCACGCTGCGCGGCTTTTTGGACAAGATTGAAAGGATGCATGGCAAGGCCCAGCGGATCTGGGTGATGGACCGGGGCATTCCGACCGAGGAAGTGCTGGCCCAGATGCGCCAGAGCGATCCTCCGGTGCATTACCTGGTGGGCACGCCCAAAGGCCGGCTCTCCAAGCTGGAGGCCGAACTGAGAGAACGCCCTTGGGCGGCAGTTCGCGAGGGTGTCGCCGTCAAGTTGCTGCCGCAGGAGGGAGAACTCTATGTCTATGCGCGCAGCCGGGATCGCGTGCACAAGGAGCGCTCGATGCGCCAGCGCCAACTCAAGGCGCTCTGGAAACGCCTCCACCAACTCCACGCCATGGAACTGACTGCGCGCGACCTGCTGCTCAAGCTGGGGGAAGCCCGTGGCAAATACCGGAGCGCGTGGAGGCTCATCGATCTCCAGCTGCCCGAAGAAAAAGGTGCGACCAAACAGTCAGCGGGCTTCGCCTTTGCGCTCAACCGCCACAAACTGCGGGAGGCGCGTCGCCGGGAAGGCCGCTACCTGTTGCGCAGCAATCTTTGCGAGCACGATCCGGCGCTGCTCTGGAAGATGTATATGCAGCTGGCCCAAATCGAGGAGGCCTTCAAAAACCTCAAGGGCGACCTGGCAGTGCGGCCGATTTTTCATCAAGACGAAGACCGCATCGAAGCCCATATCCTCGTCGCGTTCCTGGCTTATTGCCTGCACGCCAGCTTGCGCCACCAATTACGATTGAAAGCGCCAGGGCTGACACCCCGCACGGTCCTCGAGCAACTCTCGGCCATCCAAATGCTCGACGTGCACTTCCCCACCACCGACGGCCGCACGCTGATCTTCAACCGCTACACCAGCCCCAACAAACTCCAGAAACTGCTCCTCGCCCAACTCGGGCTGGAACTGCCGCCTCAATCCCCTCCACGCATCACCTCCAACGGCAATTTGGAATCGCTCCACGCTTAGCGCTGTAGTGAAGACCTAAGGCTCCAAAACACCTCCGCACAGAGAAGTCTCCCCTTTTTTACTCCTCAGTAGCGAAAGTCGGGTTAGGAAAGAAGCGCTCCTCCTCGCGTGTCATCCTGAGCGAAGTCGAAGGACCCCGTCGCTCTACCATCGATATCGCTGATTGTTCGACGGGGTTCTTCGACTCCGTTACACTCCGCTCAGAATGACACGCGAGGAGAGGCGTGCTCTATGCGTGGAGCTCGCTGGCGTTGGGGAATTTCTTGATGACCGGGTCGTGGCGGGTGGGCTCGAGGTACTTGATGGCCAGCTTGAAGAACGGATTGATCAGTGCCCAATTGTGCCGGGCGTAAAGGTCCAGCGGAGACAGCGCCAGCTTCAGATGCAGCTTGGGATCATAGTTCAGCGGACCGGTGTGATAGGTCTTGATGCCGTTTTTAAGGCCCCAATTAATCACGTCGTGCCACGTCCGAAAATAGAGGGATAACTCCAGGGCCAGCGGGTATTCGAGTCCCAAGGCGACGTCGTGGAGGACGCCTTCGTGGACCATGCACAGGCTGAAGGCGATGATTCGGCCCTCCCGCCGCCAGATGAAGTAGCGCACGCGGTCCGGCATGCGCTGGCCGATCAAACGGAAGTACTCCGGCGTCAGCTTTTCAAAATTGAAGTCGGACCGTTCATAGGTCTGCAAGTAAAGAGGGACGAGTTGATCGACGATCGCTGAGGCATCGGTGAGCACTTCCATCGCGATGGGCGCCCCTTCCTCGGAGGAGCGCAGCTTGCGCCGGAGATTCTTCCGAAACACTTTGCTGAGCCGCTCCATCATGTATTCCTCGAAGTCCACGAAATCGAGCTCCAGCCGCGCGGCGGGCATACTCGGCGCGCGCTGGTAGCCGTTGCGGGAAAAAACAGCGAGCGCGGTTCGGTAACTGGCGGGAAAATCCTTCAGCAGAATGAGGGATGCCTCGGCGCGACGCCGATAGACCTCGATGAGGTCATGCAAGGCCTGCGCCAGCCAGGGCTGATCGTGGTCCAGTTCGCCCTCACTGGTCGCGCAGCCGATCATCATCATCCGCAGTTTCAGGAAGGCCGGCCAGAGCTTGCGAAGGCCGGTAAAGAGAGAGCGAAAACGGGACGGCAGCCCGGCGAGCAAATCCTGATGGACGAAGAACAAGGGTTGGACGGCCCATTCATGAGAGGACTCGTCGTGGAGCACGAAGTAGCGATAGTCGAACTGGTCCCGCAAGCCATGCTCGGTGATCTCGTAATAGCGAAAGTCCCGGCACCGGCTGGCAAACGCGGCCTCGCGCAACTCCGATGGAATGGCTTCGACCGAGGCGACCACCCACGCGGGACCGACGGACGTCCGCAACGGAATCGCGTCCGGCCCAAAGTCATAGCTCGGGATTTCAGCCAGTCCACCCATCCCCGCCGGCTTCAAAAGGCGGCCCGGAGCACCACGCCACCGTAGGGCGGAATGTCGCTGGCGCTGGAGCGGATGTCGGCGCGATGAAAGTCGAATTCCTGCACGGGCACGACGCCGGCTTCCAGCTCGAGCGTCAACTCAGGGCGGATCTTCCACGAAGCTCCGCCGCCGACGCGGATTTGCGTGTAATCGACCCACGCATCGTTGAGCGAGGGGTTGCCATGGACGGTGCCGAAATTGGAGTCCGCGCGGTAGGTGTTGCCCTGCACATCGCCGCCCACGTAAAGGAGGATCGATTTATTGAGGGTGTACTCGATGCGCGGCGTGGGCAGGATGAAATCGAGCACCACGTCCGCGTTGTATTTGTAGCGGAAGCCGATGCCGGGCAGGACCGGGTACTTGCGCTGCACATCAACACTCAAGCCGGCGACGAGCTGCAAATCGGAGTTCACAAAATACGAGGCGCCAATGACGAACGGCGCGTCGAAATTCCCGCCGCGCAAGCGGGTGCTGGCCCCATAATAACCGGGCTGCACTTCCAGGCGCACGATCCAGGCGTCGCCGAGCTGGAGATCCGCGCCCACGACGACGCTGGCCGCCTGCAGCTTGCTGGGAAGCGCCAGGTAGCTCGGCACGCCGAAGTTGTAGCGCTGGAGTTCCAGACCGAAACGGACGAGGAAGCCTTCGCGGGCCTGCAGGGAAACCACGTCGCGCGTGCCGAGGTTGTAGGCATCGATACTGCCCGCGTTGTCCCGCAGGCGAAAATTGGAGCCGCCGACCATGGCGAAACTGAAGTCCGATTCCAGCGACACTTTGCCGCCGGCGATCGCCGAGCCGGAGTCCTTGTCCTTGTCCTGCGCAGAAGCCCCGGAGACGGCCAGAATCGAAAGCAGGGCCAGGGCACCCGATTTCCAGAGGGCCGAAAGGTCGTGGCCGTGGCGGGTCAGCTTTCTTTTCACGAGCGACAGCATAAAACTCCGTAAATCAAGGGTTTTGCCCCGCATCCTTCAAGAGGCTTTCGATGCTTTTTTTTGTTTCCCGCATCATCGCGGTGCTGGAGCCCATGCGTTCGACGCCATGCAGCGTGGCCAGTTCAGCGGCCGAGATCAGGTCCGTGCGCCAGACCAGCGTGCAATCCTTGCCGCCGATTTTGACCGGCCAAAGCTGATAGAACGTGAGCAGGGCGTAATAGCCGCCGCTGGCGTAATACTGCCCATCGAGCGCCTGGCAGGTATCGCCGGTGGTGCGGACATACAGCGCTCCCAGATTGACCGCGGCCAACCCTTCGACGTCGAACATTTCCCAATACGCGGACTGCGGCTGGGCCGCCTTGCTCCCGGTAAGCGGGTTGGCTTCGATCAGAGCGCCAAACTGGGCGCGAACCTTGGGAGCGTCTTTGAGGAGATGGGCGATCTCGTCGGACAGGCGAATCGTTTCGCCCGTGGTCTCGTACGGGGGCAACCGCGTGGCGCCTCCGGAAAGATAGGTCTGCGTGCGCTGCTGGAGGACGCTGCTCCAGAACGAGGCGACCTTCGGCGGCAGTGCGCCTCCCCCCGCGACCGGGGCTGCCTGGCTGGCGAAGGCCTTCACGTCGGCATTGCTCAATTGCAAGCTCGTGGCCCCCGTTCCAAGCTTTTGCGTGGCGGCAGCAAAGGCTTTCACCGGGGCATTGCCGGGCGCGGTGGCGACTTTCTGGTATTCCGCGGCCGCCGGACGGGCGGAGAGTTCGCCGTGCAGGAAGACCTTCAGCTCCGGGTGCTTGTTCGGATTCCACTGCTCGTGCAGTTCGAGGGCCTTCTGCACCGGCGCGCGCAGGACGTACACGCTCTCCACCGCCAGACCGCGCGGAAAGCTCATCGCGGGTCCGCGGGCGATCTGCACCGTGCCGGCGGCGAGTTTGTCGAGATCGACGCTTTTGAAGGTGGAAACGGCGGCCAGTTCGGCCAGGGGATCGGCCTGCGCCGACACGGCGGTGGCGAGGGTGAGCATCCCCAAGGCGAAGGAAGTGAAACGTGAGATGGGCATCAATGCGAGAATGAGGCGGGGAGGTTAAGGTGGGTCGCCGGTTTCGGCAAGCAAAGCGGTGGGGTGACGTTTTTCTGGCTTTGCGCGGCGGGCTGCGTTACGCCTCGACCGTGACCCATTTTTCGCGGCCTGCGACCGCCGAATCCCCACTCACAACGCCAAGTCCTGCGCCCGCCTACTGATGCCCGAGTCCGTCATTGTCCTCGATCAACTGGCCAAATCGTTTGGCGACACGCAGGCGGTGGCGGGCGTGACGATGGACATCCCCGCAGGAGAAATCTTCGGTTTCCTCGGGGCCAACGGCGCGGGCAAGACGACGACCATGCGCATGCTGTGCGGGCTGACGAAGCCAACCTCGGGCACGGGGTTCATCACTGGGCACGACATCTGGAAAGGCCGCTATGCGATCCGGTCGCGGTTCGGCTATGTGGCCCAGCGGTTCAGCCTGTATCCGGATCTCACCGTGCTGGAGAATCTGCGTTTCTTCGGCGCGGCGTATCAGGTGAGCGGCAAGCAACTCGACGACCGCGTGGAGACGCTGCTCGACCAGTTGGACCTGCGACCGAAAAGCCGGGCGCTGGCCGGAAGCCTTTCCGGCGGCATGCGCCAGATGCTGGCCCTCTCCTGCGCGCTCGTGCACGAACCGGCGCTGCTCTTTCTCGATGAGCCGACGTCGGGGCTCGATCCCGTGCATCGCCAGCAGATTTGGGATCTGCTCTACGAACTGAGCAGCCAGGGTACCACGATCTTCGTGACCACACACTACATGGATGAGGCGGAGCGCTGCACCGAGGTCGGTTTCCTGCACCAGGGACGATTGCTGGCCAAGGAGTCGCCGTTGGGGCTCAAGGGGCATTTCAAGGGTCAACTGCTGGAGATGCAGGTCGAGCCGGTGATGGAGGGGCTGGCGCGATTGCGCGCTGTGCCCGGGATTCTCGGAGTCGCACTCCGTAGCGGGCGCATCCGCATTTACTCCGCGGAATCCGGGCGGCTGGTCGCGAAATGGGAGAAGGCGTGGCCGTTTGAGGGGCTCACGTGGCTCGGCCATTCCTGGGCAGCGCCGGACATGGAGGACGTCTTCAAGGCCTACTCGCAGGGCTATACCGCCATCCTGGAGAACGCCGCGCCATGACCATTGCCGCCATCTTCCGTTCCACGGCCAGTGTCGCCAAAAAGGAATTCCTCCATATTCTCCGCGACTGGCGCGTGCTGATCCTGATCCTCTCGCTGCCCCCCGCATTTACCCTGTTGCTGGGCCATGCCTTCGAAGAGACCTCGATGACGGACGCACCGGCCCTGCTGCGCGACGCCGACCACAGCGAGGAGAGCCAAAAGCTGGTGGAACGCTTGAAAGCGAACAAAACGTTTGCCTGGCGCGATTGGACGCCGGACACCGCGGCGCCGGTGAATCTCCTGAAAGCGGGAGCCCTGATCGCCGTCGAGATCCCCCCTCACTGGGGCGGCAGCCTCAACAACGGTGATCCCCAGCCACTGCGCCTGACGCTCGACGGCACCGACACCAACACCGCGCCCCAGTTACGCGGCGCGATCCAGGAAGACCTGGGACAATTCCAGCTCGATTCCCGGCAGGCCATGATCGACGACCTGCCCGATGAGGTCCTCGAGCTCGGCAAGAAAATCCCCGAGCCGGTGCGCAAACGATTCGTCTCCGCGATGTCTCCGTGGACGGTGGAGAGCACGATTCTCTATAATCCGGACCTCAAGTTCATCGACTACGTGATGCCCGGCATCGTCGGGCTGATCCTCCAACTGCTGACTGTCACCCTGACCGCCTGCACCATCGCCCGGGAACGCGAGTCCGGCACCCTGGCGCAACTCCTGGTGAGCCCGTTGAGCCGCAATCAGATCGTCGCCGGCAAGGTCTTCCCGCATCTCATCGTCTCGATCCTGCTCATCGCCGCGACCCTGGCCACCGGCTATTTCCACTTCCATGTCGTGTATCGGTCGCCGGTGCTGACGGCGGTGCTGTGCCTCTTGTTCCTCCTGTGCTCGCTGGGCACCGGGCTGCTGATCTCCGCCTTTTGCCAGACCCAGACGCAGGCCATTCAATTCGCCGTCTTCTACCTGTTCCCCGTGTTTCCGCTCTCGGGGGCGTTTGCCCCGCTGGATCAGTTGCCTCCGGGCATCCGGTCGCTGTCGCAGGCCTTTCCGCTCACCCACTTTTGCCACGCCTTTCGCATGGTGAGCCTGGGGCAGGTGGGCGTTTCGTCCGTAGTCGGCGACCTGGTCTTTCTCGCGCTGGGAGCGGTCGTCACGTGTTTTGGCGCCGCGTTGCTGCTCCGGCGGATTCAGGATTGATCCGTCATCCTACGCAGGCGGCGGCCAGCAGAGAAGTCTCCGGCCTTCAGCTAAGGAAGACGGTCGTCGCGGGATTGACTGTACACGCGAAAAGCCGATGGCGCGCTGGCCGAAGTTCGGCTACTGCTCCTGCCCCTCTTTCATGAACCGCCCCACTCCCTTCCGTATCGCCGCGCTCTGCGGGGCGGCTTGCGCGCTGTCTTTTTCGGCCTGTGAGAAGCCGCAGATCCGGGTCTATACGATCACGAAGAAAGCCCCCGAGACCGCGCTGCCTCCTTCGGAGAGGCCGCTCCAGCTCAGCGATGCCCAGGCGAAACCCGCTCCCAATACGGCGGCGCATGCCGGGCCGAAGCCACCGCCCGCCGCCCGCCCGCAACTCGACTACCAGTTGCCTCCGGGCTGGCAGGACTCGGGCCCGAGCGAATTCAGCCTGGTGAATTTCCGCATCCCGACGCCCAAGGGCGAGGCGATGGTGAATATCACCCCGCTCGCCGGGATGAAGGGGCGCGACATCGTGATCGTCAATATGTGGCGTCAGCAGGTGGACCAGCCGGCGCTGGAAGAGGCCGCGGCCGAGGCCAGCCTCACACCGGTGGACATCGGTGGAGAGCAAGGGAAGCTTTTCGAAGTGACGGGTGCCAGAGAGGGGCAGACGTTGCAAATCATCACCGCTTTCGTCCATCGCGAGGACGGGAGCTGGTTTTACAAATTGCAGGGCAGCGCGGAGGCGGTCGCTTCGCAGAAGGAAGCGTTTCTCAATTTCCTGAAGACGGTGAAGATCAAGCCCGCCAGCGCCGAGACGGCGGCGGTCAAGGAGCCTTCCCCTGCTCCACCACCCGCGCCCGCAGCCGATTCCACACCCAGCGTGCACATGATGGCGCCCGAAGGCTGGCAGGAACAACCGGCCGGGCAGATGCAGGTGGCGAAGTTCAGTGTCGCGAAGGAAGGCGGCAAGGCGGACGTCTCGGTGAGTGTCTTCTCCAGTGACACCGGCGGAACGCTCGGCAATGTGAACCGCTGGCGCCGCCAGCTCGGACTCGAGGACGTGGATGAAGCCGGCCTGCAGGAGTGCGTGACCACCCTCGGCGGCGCCCCCATCGACGGTGCGCCCGGCCCGATCCTGGCGGACATCAGCAAAGACAACCGCCGCCTCCTCGGCGCCATCGTGCCGCGCGAAGGCCAATGGTGGTTTTACAAGATGGTCGGCGACGCCCCGGTGGTGAACGCCGAGCACGATACCTTCGTCCAATTCGTCAAGAGCCAGCCATGACCCGCAACATTTGGAAATTTTTCACCTCGCTCCGGCTCACGATCGTGTTGCTGGCTTGCGCGATCATCCTCGTTTTCGTCGGCACGGTGGCGCAGGCGGATGAAGGGCTCTACCAGGTCCAGGAGCGCTACTTCCGCCACTGGATCCTCGTCGGCACGACGCTCTGGGGGCACAAGATGCCGTGGTTCATCTGGCCGGCGGGCCGGCTGGTGGGGACGGCCTTGCTCCTGAACCTCGTCGCGGCGCACATCAAGCGTTTCCAGTGGAGTACTTCGAAGATCGGGATTCATCTCACGCACCTCGGGATCATCATCCTGCTCTTGGGCCAACTCGCCACGGATTTCCTGCAGGTGGAATCGCAAATGGTTTTCAACGAGGGCGAGACGGACAATTACATCCAGCGCAGCCGTTACCCGGAGCTGGCTTTCATCAGCGAAACAAGCAAGGACGAGGAGAAAGTGGTCGCGGTGCCCGGTCCGCTGATTGTCAAAGGCGAGGCGATCACCCACCCGGATCTGCCTTTCACCGTGCGGGTAAGAGATTACGCGCCCAACGGCGACGTGGTCTCCCACAAGAAAGTGATGGAGGCGACGGTGCAGATCACCACCGCGCTGGCAACGCTGGAGAGCGAGTTTTCCACGGTGGACGGCATTGTGCCCCAGGCGCAGCGCGCGGAACAAACCCCCGGTCGCCTGGAGGTGTGGCGCGCGGCGTTGCAGGCCGTGGGCGAAAAGGACGTCGAGGACATCGTGGCCGCGGCGACGCGGGTCGCCGCGCAGCCCGACAAAGAAGGCAAGCTGCGGACGGAATTGAAGACGCGCTTCCGTAGTGCGATGTTGGGGCGTTTTACGAACATGCCGGATGGCGAAGATCCCGACACGGCACGCGGCATGCGTTTCGCGGCGGAGAAGATCGGCGCGGGGCAAGCGGTGACACCGGAATCGCTGCCCGCCGCTTCGACCGAAGGCGCCGGCGCGCACGCCACGATCGTGCCGCTGCCGGAAGCGAAGGACATGGATACGCGCGCCTTTCCCTACGCCGTGCTGGAATTCGAGGCCGGCGGGAAGAGCCTCGGCACGTGGCTGATGTCGACCTTCCTGCGCGAACAGCCCGTGCAGGTCGGTGACAAGACGGTGCGCGTGGCGCTGCGCGAACAGCGGCAGTATCTGCCGTATTCGATCAAGCTGGTGCACGCGACGCACAAGATTTATCCGGGCAGCGATATCCCGAAGGATTTCCGCAGCCGGGTGCTGATCGAGAATCCGCAGAGCAAGGAAAGCCGGGAGACGGAGATCTCGATGAACGATCCGCTGCGTTACAACGGCCTCGCCTATTACCAATACCAGATGAACAAGGACGAACTCGATCGTTCGCCGGGAATGAGCATCCTGCAGGTCATCCACAACCCTAGCTGGATCATGCCCTATATCGGGTGCATTGTGGTCGCGTCGGGAATGCTCTGGCAATTTCTCCATCACCTCGTCGGTTTCATCACCAAACGTCGTCCCGTATGAAAAAGTGGCTGCCTCTCCTCATCACTGTCGTCTTCGTCGGCTGGCTCATCGGCAAGGTGCCGGAGCCCAAGGATGAAGGTTTTGCCGTTCAGGAATTCGGCAAGCTGCCCATCCTGAATGGCGGACGGCATCAGCCGATCGACTCCCTGGCGCGCAATGCGCTGCTGCAACTGCGCGGCAAGCAGACGGCGAACTATGAGCCGTGGAAGGAATGGTACGCCAAGCCGCATATCGTCTCCGCGACCGAATGGCTGATGGAGGTGATGATGAACCCCGCGGTGGCGGATACGCGCCCGGTGTTCCGCGTGGATCATCCGGACGTGAAGGGCCTGCTCAACCTGCCGATGGATCGGGGTTTCGAGACGGACGCGAAGCATTTTAGCTGGAACCAACTGCAGCCGAAATCGGAGGCCCTGCTCAAGGAAGCACAGCGCGCGAGCGAGGTGCCGAGCGCGAGCCGCAACCAGTTTGACAAAGCGGTGCTGAACCTGTGGCGCGCCACGTTTCTCTACCAGGAACTCAAGTCGACACTGCAGCCACCCGACGCGCGCGATTGGACGGCGGAGTTGCGGTCGTTCATCGAGAACCGCGACGCGGGCCGGGCGGCCGCCCTGGCCCAGCAGGCGAAGAAGCCGTATGATGAGGCGGCGCTCGATCGCATCATGAGCGATGCCGCGCGCTTCGACGCGATGGAGCACTACGATGATTTTGGCAAGCGGCTCGAGATGCGCATGGCCATGGCGCTGCCCCCGGAGACGGGCAATGACGACAACGACTGGCGGCGCACCGGGCAGGCGCTGATGGAGGTCGCGCAAGGGGGCACGCCGAACTTTGCGCTCGCGCACTATGCGGTGATGGGCGGGGCCTTCCGCGCAAACGATGTGGCGGGCTTCAACCAGGCGGTGCAGGCCTATCGCGCCACGCTCGCCGGGCGGCTCGATGCCAGCCTCGCGGAAGCCGGCAAGGAGGCGTTCTTCAATCATCTCCAGTTGTTCTATCTCTCGATGAGCATCGTGATTTTTTCCTTCCTGGCGGCGATCCTGTATTGGTTCCGTCCGACGGATTGGGAATGGCTGCGGCGCACCGCGGCGTATCTGCTCACGCTGTCGGTGCTGGTGACGATGGCCGGAATCATTTTCCGCATGGTGCTGATCGGGCGTCCGCCGGTGATCAACCTCTACTCCTCGGCGACGTTCATCGCGTGGGGCGCGCCGGTGCTGGGGCTCATCCTGGAGCGTTTCTGGCGCAACTCGATCGGCGTGGTGGTCGGCTCGGTGATCAGTGGCATGTGCCTCATCGTGGCCCACTATCTCTCGCTGGAAAAAGATACGCTGGAGATGCTGCGCGCGGTGCTCGACACCAATTTCTGGCTGGCGACGCACGTGGTCATCGTCACGCTGGGTTACGCTTCCACCTTCGTGGCGGGCTTCCTGGGGATCGTCTTCGTGGTGCGCGGCTTTTTCACCAAGGCCGTCACGCCGGAACTCAAGCGCAGCCTGGCGCGGATGGTGTATGGCATCATCTGTTTCGCGACGCTCTTCAGCTTCGTGGGCACGGTGCTCGGCGGGATCTGGGCGGACCAAAGCTGGGGCCGTTTCTGGGGCTGGGATCCGAAGGAAAACGGGGCCATCATCATCGTGCTGTGGAATGCGCTGGTGCTCCACGCGCGCTGGGGCGGCATCGTCCGCGAACGCGGGCTGCTCAATCTCGCCATCGTCGGCAACATCGTGACGAGCTGGTCGTGGTTCGGGACGAACATGCTGGGCATCGGCCTGCACAGCTACGGCTTCATGGACGCGGCGTTTTACGCTCTGCTCACCTTCGACCTGATCATGATCGCGCTCATCGTGATCGGCTCTCTGCCCCCTCATCTGTGGCGCAGCCCGCTGGAGAGCAAACCCTCGAAGCCCAGCAAATCCCCGCCCCCCGGCGGAGCCCAGCCCCAGCCGGCGTAGAAAGCGTGTTACCTTGGCGACGCTCAGACTCCGCTCGGTTTTGGTTTCGTAGGACCGCACATCCTCGCTGCAGCGGAGGTTCCAATGGTTGCCAGCGCGCTGGCGCGCCTTTAGCTTCCGGACTCGCATGCTTTTCTCCTCCCGTTTTCGCGCCGGCGGCGCTGCGCTCCTTCTTGGCCTGCTCGGAGGCTGCGAAAAGAAAGATCCGCTGGCAGAGCGGAAGTTTCAATTGCTGCTCGAGGAGAACGCCCGACTGGTCCAGGCGGTGGCGGCGCTGGAGCCGGGCAAGGCCGGCCCGCCTGCGCACACGGAGAGTTATTCCGCGGCGGCGGTGACGAAGGTCACCACGGAAAACGATGCCCTGCGCGAAGTCCTCGCGAAGCACGACCACGAAAAGGCGCTCGCCTCCAACAAGGCCCAGCGCGAACCGATCGAGAAGCAGGTGAACGAGATTCGCGGGCTGGCGTTCAAGGAGCCCGTCACCTACGAGGTGCTCAATCGCAAGCAGATCAAGCAAACGATGGCGGGGAAACTGGCCGAGGTCTTTTCGGAAAAGGAATTCGCCCAGATGGCCGAAGCGATGGCGGCGGTCGGATTGCTGCCGGCCAACTATCCGTTGCGGCAAAAATACATCGATCTCCTGAGCGAACAGGTGGCGGCATTCTACGACCAGCATCAGCACAAGCTCTTCATGTATGAGGACGCGACGCTCGAGAATGCGCAGAACCGTGTGGTCCTCGCCCACGAGCTCACGCATGCGCTGCAGGACCAGCATTTCGGTCTCAACCGCATGCCGCTCGAATTGAAGACCAACGACGACGCGCGGAAGCGGCCAGCGCGCTGGTGGAGGGCGATGCCACGCTCGTGATGAGCGAATTCATGATCAAGAACATGACCAAGCAGATGTTCAAGGACAGCATGGTCGCGAGCTTCACGCAAAACATGAAGCAGCTCGAAACGGCGCCGCGGTACTTGCGCGAGATGCTGGTATTTCCGTATCTGCGCGGGCAGGAATTTTGCGCGGCGCTCTTCGGTCAGGGGGGCTACGAAGCGGTGTCGAAAGCATATGCGCATCCGCCGAGTTCGACGTCGCAGATCCTGCATCCCGAGAAATATATGGCGAATCCACCCGAGGAACCCATCGCCATCGAATGGCCGGAGCTCAACGTGAAAGGGCATTTCCCCACGGCGGACAACACCGTGGGTGAAATGGGCACGCGGATTCTTTTTACCGAATGGGTCGATGCCACCACCGGCGAACGCGCGGCGACCGGCTGGCGCGGCGACCGCTACCTCTACTACGCCGATGGCGAGGCGCTGGTGTGGAAAACCGTGTGGGCCAGCGAGAAGGACGCCACGGAGTTCTTCGACGCCGAAAAGCAACTGCTGGAAAAGCGTTTCCAGCCCGCGAGCCCACGGAACGCCGCACGCAGCTACGAGGCAGACGCGCCGCGCACACTGCGCCTCCGCCAGACGGATGCCAATGAAGTGATCCTGATCGACACGCCTCACCCCGAGTGGGCCGAAGCGCTGGCGGCGTTTCACTGACCGGAGAGATTGGGGCCACGAAAAACACGAAAGGGCACGAAAAGGGACAACACTGGCTGCCCTGCTCTTTCGTGCCTTTTCGTGTATTTCGTGGCCCCTCCACAGCGAATCCTTGCACCGCGCGGGATTCCCGGAAATTCTTACCCCACCTTACCCTGACGAATGGACAAATCCGAAATGCGCCTCGACCCGCTGACCCAAGCGTGGACGATTTTTTCCGCCGCCCGCCCTGTGCCGCCGGCTTTCGGTTCAGTGCAGGATGAACCGGCGAAGCCGAGCCCTTTCGTCGCCGGCGCCGAGAACCTCACCGGCCCCGATCTGCTCGCCCCGCCGCAACCGGACTGGCACGTGCGCGTCGTGCCCAATCGCGCGCCGCTGCTGCGCGTGGAAGGCGATGCCGCACGCCGGGCGGACGGCTTTTACGACCACATGGATGGCGTGGGGGCGCATGAGGTGGTCATCGAAGATTCCGGGGCGAAAGCCTTCGAAGAGCTGCCGCTGATCCAGATCGAGCAGATCATCAGTGCCTGGAAAGTGCGCATGCTCGATCTGATGAAGGACACGCGGATGCGCTCCTTCACCATCGTCAAGAATGTCGGGGCACCGGCGGGCGGCCAGGTGCGGCACAGTGTGAGCCAGCTTCTGGCCATGGCCACGATCACGCCCCTGCTGCAGCGCAAGCTGCAAACGGCGCGCGACTTTTACGAAACGCGCAAGCGGTCGATCTTCGCGGATATCCTCCACGAAGAAATCCGCACCGGCACCCGGCTGGTGTATGAGAACAACGGCTTCACGGTCTTTTGCCCGTATGCGTCGCGCGCGCCGTTTGAGCTGGCCATCTATCCGAAGCGGCAATGTCCGGATTTTCACGGCTTGAGCGATCAGGAGATCAATCAACTGGCGGATGTGCTCAAGAACGCCCTGCGCAAGCTCAACCGGGCGCTCGATCATCCGCCCTACAATCTCATGCTTTTCACCGCGCCGACCCGCTCCTCGCGCGGCGACCACTGGACGACGTTGGAACGCGATTTCCGCTGGCACATCGAGATTCTCCCGCGCCTTTATTTCCGCGGGGGCGTGGAACTGGCCACGGGGTGCTGGCTGAACAGCGTGTGGCCGGAAGTCGCCGCGGCCCACCTGCAATCCATTGAGCTTTCCGAATGAGCGCGCGCCAGGTTTTCTACGAGGGCCGCGTGCAGGGTGTGGGCTTCCGCTTTACGTGCAAACAGCTCGCCCGCGGCTACGAAATCGTGGGCTGGATTCGCAATCTGCCGGATGGCCGCGTGGAGTTGCTTTGCAGCGGCGAAACCGACGAGGTGGAAGCCTTCCTCGAAGCCATCGCCGAGAGCGAACTGAAGAGCCACATCAAGGGCGTGACCGCGATCCCCATTCCCCCGCTCACCGGCGCGCGGGGCTTCGAGATTGTCCATTAAGCTGATGGTGACCAGACTTTTCCGCGCCTTGAAGGGAACGGCTGGCTGTGGTAATCCCATTCCATGCCGCATTCGCTGAAGGAATTGACTACAGAGGCGCTCCAACTGCCGCCAGACGAGCGGGTGGTCTCGCCGAGAGCCTTTTGTTGACGATTGACGAGGCGCACGATCAAACGGTGGACGAAGCGACCATGGCGGAATTAGAGCGGCGTTTGAACGATCTTCGAACGGGGGGCGTGATTGGGGTTCCTGCGGATGAAGCGGTGAGGCAGGTCAGGGAGTCCTTGAAGCGCGGCTCGTGATTCTCCATCCGGAGGCTCGGGACGAATTCCGCGAAGCGGCTCATTACTACGATCGGCAATCCGCCGGTCTCGGGACGCGGTTCGTCGATGCGGTCGAGTCAGGTTTTCGGCAAATCCTGCGCAGCCCCATTCACGTGGAGATGCCTCCGGGGCGACGTCCGGCGCTTTCTTGTGGACGTTTCCGTTTGGCATCGTCTATGCCTGCCGGGACGAGCAGATTTTGGTGTTGGCGATCATGCACCTGAAGCGCGAACCGGACTATTGGGTCGGCCGATTGGCTTCGTTGCCCGTGCCTCCGGATGAGACGCCTTGAATTACCCTTCCCAAAAGGAGCGCTCCAGCGCTCCCAAGGCGCACATTTCTCAGCAGATTTGGCAGGAGGCTTGCGGGTACCGTCGGGCCCGGCCATAGTTCCCAGACTCCAGGATGTCCACCCCAGCCATCTCCATTCAGCATCTCACGAAAGTCTACCCCATCCCTTTTAAACGGGAAAAGGTGACGGCGGTTCAGGACCTCTCGCTCACTGTCGAGCCGGGGCAGGTCTATGGACTGCTGGGGCCGAATGGCTCGGGCAAGTCGACGACCATGAAAATCGTCCTTGGGCTGGTGTCGCCGACTTCCGGGCGCACGGAGATTTTCGGGCGCGATTCCACGACGGTCGAGAGCCGCGAAGATGTCGGGTTTCTGCCGGAGAAACCCTTATTTTTACAAATACCTCACCGGCGAGGAGACGCTGCGTTTCTACGGCAAGCTCTGCGGGCTGAGCAGCGCGAAAATCCGCGACCGCTCGAAGGAATTGCTCAAGCTGGTGGGACTGGAAAGCGCCGCCGATCGCCGCCTCGCGGGCTATTCGAAAGGGATGCTCCAGCGGATCGGCCTGGCCCAGGCGATGATCCAGGAGCCGCGCCTGCTGGTGCTCGATGAGCCGACGGCCGGCGTAGATCCGGCGGGTTCGCGGGAGATTCGCGACCTGATCCTCGATTTCAAGAAGCGCGGCATCACGGTGCTGCTCTGCTCGCATTTGCTCGAGCAGGTGCAGGAGATCTGCGACCGCGTGGGCATTCTCAACCACGGCGCGCTCATCCGCGAAGGCACGCTGGAAGAACTGATCTCGATCCAGAATCAGACGGAGTTGATTCTCGAGAACGCCACGCCGCAATTGCTCGCCGAGATTCACGCTCTGCTCGGCAAATCTTCCGCCCGGCTGATCGAGGAGCGCAAACCGCAGAAGACCCTCGAACGCTACTTCCTCGACGTCACCGGCTCTCCCCAATCATGACCGCCACGCCCTATCGCTACGAAGCACAAGGCCTTTTCCCTGGCCCGGGTTTCCGCCATCGCCTCGAATACACTCCTCGAGCTCGTCCGGCTGAAAGTCTTCTA
Organism: Chthoniobacter sp.; assembly: GCA_037200205.1. Taxonomy (GTDB): domain Bacteria; phylum Verrucomicrobiota; class Verrucomicrobiia; order Chthoniobacterales; family Chthoniobacteraceae; genus Chthoniobacter. The sequence continues at coordinate 195,491 of JBBCHV010000044.1, read as the reverse complement.
CTTCATGCTGCTCTTCGCGCTGCTGATCATCGGCAGCTCGTTCTTCACTTCGAAGTTCACCTTCCAGGAGCAGTTTCAGGTGCTGAAGGACGTGTCGCTCGGCGCGATGTCCATCTTCACGTGGCTCCTCGCCGTGCTGGCCACGGCCATGCTCCTGCCGAAGGACATCGAGGACCGGACGCTCTACACGATCCTGGCGAAGCCGGTGCCGCGGTTCGAATACCTGCTGGGCAAATTCATTGGCGTGCTCCTGTTGCTCTTCATTGCCATTTCGCTCATGAGCGCGGTCTTCATGGTGGTGCTCTACACGCGCGAACAGGACGCGATGGCCAATGCCGCGCGCTACGTTCCCGCCAACGCGCTCAACGATCAACTGGCATCCATCCGCGCCGCCTCCTTCAATAGCAATCTCCTCCCCGGGATCGTCGTCATTTATCTCAAGTCCGCGCTGTGCGCCGCGCTGACGCTGCTGCTCTCGACCTTCGCTTCGTCGTGGATCTTCACGATCATCACGTCGGTCGTCGTCTATCTCATCGGCCATATCCAGCCGATTGCCCGCCAGGCCTACCTCGACTCCACCACGACTTCCCATCTGACCAAAGTCTTCCTGGCGATCGTGGCGATCCTCATTCCCGATCTCACTTCGCTGAGCCTGGTCGATGACATCGTGGTCGGCAACGCCATCCCCATGCTGCTCTTCGTCAAGACGGCGGGGCTGGGGGTGACCTACATCGGCGTCTATTTCTTCCTCGGCTACCTCGTCTTTTCCGGGAAGGAGCTATGAACCGCCGGGTGGTCATCGCCATTCTCGCGCTGCTCGTCTTCGGGGTGGTGCGGATGCCTTTCGAGGTGCAGCTCGAGAAAGAGCACAAGGCAGCCTATTTTTCATGGGGCCAACCTGGACCTGAGCTTGCGGGAGAAGATCGGGCAGATGGGGTTTCTGGCGGCGTTGAGCGGATTTCGGGCACTGGTGGCCGATTTTCTGTGGATTCACGCCCATTCGCTGTGGGAACGCACGGAATGGGGCGCGATGAAGGTGGATTTCGACGCCGTGACCGCTTTGCAGCCGCGTTGCCTCCTCTTTTGGAGCCAGGCTTCGTGGCATATGGCCTTCAATGCCAGCGTCGCGGCTCTCGATGACCCGAAACAGCCCCGCGAAGCTCTGCGGATCAAGGCGCAGCGGGAGTATTGGAAGCTCGGCGAGGATTATCTCGTGCGCGGGATTGCCAACAATCCGATGTCTACACACTTTACGGCGACCTCGGTTTCCTCTACCGGGAGAAATTCAAAGATCACTGCAAGGCCGCCGAGGTCTTTGCCCAGTCCGCCAAATTCCCCGATGCACCCGTCTACACGCACCGCTTTGTCCTCTATGAACTCGCCCAATGCCCCGGCCACGAACGCGAGGCGTACGAGGGCCTGCTCAAGCTGTATAAGCTCGGCGAAAACGAGCGTTTGCCGACTTTGCTGAAATGGCTCGGCATCTTGCAGGAAAAATTGAATGTTCCTGCCGACCAGAAGGTTTATATTCCCCCGGCTGCCAACCCCTGACATGCGCTTTGCTATATTTGGAGACATCCACGCCAACCTCGAGGCGCTGAAGGCTGTACTGGCCGACGCCGAGAAGCACGAGGTGACGAACTACGTGTGCCTGGGCGATGTGGTGGGCTATAACGCCAATCCGCACGAGTGCCTGGAGATCGTGCGCAATCTCGACTGCCCGGTGGTGAAAGGGAACCACGACGAGCAGGCTTCCATCTCGCAGGAGCTGGAAGGATTCAATCCCCTCGCCGAGGAAGCGATCAACTGGACGCGCCGCCAGCTCACCGAAGAAGATAAGCAGTGGCTGCGCGACCTGAAGATGGTGCGGCAGGTGCGCGATTTCACCGTGGTCCACGCGACGCTCGATACGCCGCACAAGTGGGGCTACGTCTTCAACCAACTCGACGCCGCCGCGAGCTTCAACTACCAGCACACGCAGATTTGCTTCTACGGCCATACCCACGCCCCGCGCGCCTACATTCGCGATGGCTCGGTGAAAAGCCAGTTCCTCGACAAGCTCACGATTGAGCCGGCAAAAAGTATTTCATCAATTGCGGCAGTGTGGGCCAGCCTCGCGACGGCGACTGGCACGCGGCCTACGTGCTTTACACGCCGGGCCAGCAGCTCGTCGAACTGCGCCGCCTCGAGTACGATATCTGGACCGCGCAGGATAAAATCGTCGCCGCCGGCCTGCCCCAGCGGCTGGCCGATCGCCTGGCCTTGGGAAAATAGTTTCCCGCCGGGTGACGGTCCCGGCGGGGAGGGAAAAGATCGTGCCTCTTCCCTCGACCCTGGCTTTGGATAAAGACCCGCGCGAGATTCTGGTCATCAAACCGAGTTCCCTCGGCGACGTCGTCCACACGCTGCCCGCCGTGGCGCTGGTGAAAAAGCATTGGCCCGAGGCCCCGCCTCCGGTGGCTCATCAATCCCGAATGGGCGCCGCTGCTCGCCGGAAATCCCCATGTCGATGATGTAGTGATCTTCCCCCGCCATGAACTGCGCGGGCTCAAAGGTCTGGCCAAGATCCCCTCCTGGGCAAAAACGGTCGCGACCCAACCCGCCGATCTCGTCCTCGATTTCCAAGGCCTGTTGCGCAGCGCCTTGATCGCCAAATTGTGCCGTGCCCCGGGCGGACACATCGTCGGCCTTTCCGATGCCCGCGAGGGCGCTGGTTTCTTCTATCATCACAAGGCGGACGTCACCGGCATCGACCACGCCGTCGACCGCTACCTCGCGCTGGTCGCCGCGCTGGGAATCCCGGCGGCACCCCCGCTCGAGTGGCCGCTGCCCGAGGGCTCCGGTCCCGCCGGCTTCGCGGACACCGCGCCATTTGTCCTGCTCCATCCCTTCTCCCGTGGCGCGGGCAAATCGCTTTCCATCGCCGACGTGAACTCTTTCTGTCAGGCCCTGGCGCCGTTTCGTGTGGTCGTCGCCGGTCGCAGCGATGAATCCGTACCGCCATCGGACAACGTCGCCAATCTGCTCAATCGGACCACACTCGCCGAACTGGTCTGGCTCATCCGCCGCGCCGCCTTCGTGGTCAGCGTAGACAGCGGGCCCATGCACATCGCCGCCGCACTCACCCCGCACCTGCTTTCGATCCATACCTGGAGCGATCCACGCAAGGTGGGCCCTTACCGACCCGAGGCTTGGATCTGGAAAGATGGCCAACTGTTTCAACCCCGGAATCGAGACGCCGCCGAAACCCATCAAGCCGCCGCCGACATCATCACCGTCGCGCGATTCGTGCGAACACAGATTCACAGATGAGAGTTCTGGAGTAACTCTGGAGCGCATCCACGCCGTCGATCTCATGAGCGTCGTCCCGGCCTATTTGAAAAAAATGGCTGAAATAAGGACAAAAGCGCTTACCCAGCCAATCGAGGCCAAAGAGCCAACGGAGCCCGCGCAACCCATGGAGGCTACGCCAGCGGCCCCGGCGACACCCATTACCCCCGTCGTCAGGCGGAACGCACGCCCCACTTGAACATAACCAGCCGGGATAATTGTGGAATATAGCGTATCAATTTAAGCGCGAGGCGGGGCCCCGGCAAGATCGCGGTTGAGCCAGTAAGCATATGCGCTTCGCGCCAGAAAGCGGATGTTCGCCGAACTAGCGTCGCCTAATCGCGATTGCATCCCGTCCGGTATGACTCCGCTCGTGGCGAACTCGCGAGCCATCCGATTGATCTCCGCCAACGTAAAATCACCTCGATCATAGAGCGGAAAAAGTTGCGAGGAAAGCCCACCAAAGATAGGTATTTCGCGAACTCTCTGCTTGAGGATGGATGCGGTAGAGCACCCCGGCCTGCGGGCAGGTCGTGAGGCTTGTGATCTTTTTAATGGCCCTGAAAAGCAGGAGATCGTCACCGCAAGAATCGGGAAAATATCCGATTTCCGCCAATAACTTGATTTCGGAAAAAAAACCGGACGGCATAACGAAATCGGAGTGCCGACTGACCAACATCCCGACACGGGCAGGGCTCTCGCCGATGTAGTGGAGCGTGGCGGCCGCACAACGAAGATCGCGCTCAGCCACCCACGAAATCATCGCTGCAAGGTAGCCTGCGCGCAATAGATCGTCATGGTCAAGCATGACGACGTACGACGTGAGACACGCCTTGATGCCGACGTTCCGGGCGTTTGGGCAGCCGATCGGTTGCGGCAGGTGAATGATTGCGGACACCAGGCTCGCTAGCGAGAGCGAGCAATGGCCCCGGATCACAGCCGTCATTAACGATGATAATCTCGCGAAAGTGTTCCTTGACCGCAGACATCACGACCGCCGTGATATATTTCTCAGCCCCTGCATAAGGAATCACGCAACTGACCTGGTCTGGTGAAATGGGATTCATGAATGCCAGGTGTGTTCATCCCTGGAAGGAGCCGAGTTATCCAACCCGGGGAAGGCCAGACCGATTGCCGTGTTAGTTGAGACTAGATTCATTCGGCGCGGACCTCCAGGGTCATGGATTTGAAGTCCACGGCGTATTGGAGTTTTTCTTCGGGCGGCGGGATGGCATGGAGCCGGGTCAGCAGTCGCCGATAACCGAGCACCCATTTGGAATCAGCGGCGGGCTTCACCATCTGCGGTGTGACCGGATTCCGCCAATGGAACTGTAAAGTCGCAAACTGCGCGGGTATATCCAGGAGACCGGCGGGAATCTCCACGACAAACTTGCCGGATTGCTTGAGAGAATAATCGCCGAGGACAACGCCGTTCAGACTGACGGAAAACGCTTGTTCGGCCACCGCTTGGCCGACCCACGGATCGACTTCAAAGACGATTCTTTTCAGGGCATGAGTCGCTGGCAGAAAGAGCGGGATTTCGCTTTCCTTGCCCAATGAACGAAGGGATTCCGAAGCTTCGATCTCGAAGCCTTTGCTGATGGCATACGGAATCGGCGTGACCGGAAACTCAAAGCCCTGCGCGATTTGTTTCAAGTCGATGCCGTCGGCGAGGACTGCGGGTAGGCGCGACCGAAGGGCGGCAAGGTTCTCGGGTGAAGAAGTTTCGCTCCGCCAGAAAACCAGCAGATGATCCACGTACCGGCATTCGATGTCGGTGTATTGCCGGGAGATGAACTCCAGGAGGTAACTGGCGTCCAGGACATACACGGTGTCGGCGTCGAGTTGCCCAGCCTTGACGTGGGCGGGCAGAACTTCCTTTTGCATGCGGTCATCGAGAGGCACGGACCGGGCGAGATAGTTCGTGTTTAGCGCCAGGCCCTGACGGGCGGCCAGGAAACCGAAGCATTGCCAATTGTCAGGGCCGCCAGGCAGAGCGGAGTCGTTCGGGCGGGATTGCCACGCCGGCAGCACCACCATTTTTTTGAAGCGATCACCGAGGGTATTCCAAAACGGATCCTTCAAAAGCGCGGCATCCGCGCGTGGGCTGGCGAAAACCTGCCGCATGGCAACTCGCAGGGGGTGCGTATCGATGATTTGCAGGGCGGCGAGACCGACCAGGACTAATAGGAGACGCGGGGTGCCAAGGCGCGAGAAGAGTCGCTGCAGGACAAAAATCAGAAGGATATAATACGCGGGCCAGGAGAATCGATCCGCCCCCCGGAAAATGGACAAGACCGCGCCAATGGGATGAAACGGAAGCGGAATTTCGAACAGGATGAACCGGCCCAATGTGACACGATTGGAAACTGCCATGCAGAAGCCGAGGAAGGCGACGATCCAAAGTGGCCTGAAGGCAAGTACAGCTCGCGCCGGCTTTTTCCACGGCCAGGCGGCGACAGCGATGAGCAAGAGCGTACCCAGACCAAAATAGTTATAATTTCCCTTTTGTTGCGGAAGGCAATTTTGAGCGGGCAGAAATGGAGAGTGGCTTTGTAAATTGTGAGGATTGGGATCGATAGGCGACAACAAATTAAAGCTGCATTCGCCATATCCCCCCAAACCGCTTTTGGGTGCAGATTCTCCACGCTGTAGGTAACCAAACATGATCCAGGAACCCAGCAGTACCAGGATTGGCAGCGCCCAAGGCCAAAGTGGCCACAAGTTCCAGCTCCGAACTTCGCGCATGGCACGGATGACTTCCGCCGCGACGATCATGGCGCACATGACGGCCAGATAAGGATGGATGCCGCCGGCCAGAAACAAGACCAAGCTGTGCAGTCTAATGGCTTTGTTCCGGGAAACGGTGGATTCACGAAGATAAATCCACAGCGAAAACAGAATCAGCCACTGGCTCGAAAGCCCCATATCGGTCGCCATGCGATAGTAGAATGCCGGAGTCAGCAAGAAAAACAGGGAACCTGCCAGCGCCAGCAGTCGGTCGCCGGTAAAACGGCGGCAAAGCCGATACCCAAAGACGGTCTGCAACGTGGCGTTTAGCAAACCGATTAATCCCACGTATTGGAACGAGACGGGAAGAAAAGGCGACAGCAGCTTGAGGGGCACGGCCAGCAAAGGCACCGAGGCGGTGTTGCTAATGCAGCAGCCGGCGGGATAGCTCAAATAATCGGTATACGAAAGGGGGAAATGCCAGTGGGGATCGAGCCGAAAAAATGCCCAGCCGAGATAGACCTGGGAGAGGTCTGCCTTTAACCAGTTCGTGTTGCAGGGATTCACGACGTCGGCTCTCACAATCCAAAATCCGGCGACGAATCCCAACACAGGCACCAGCCATCGAATCCAGCTCGCGGCTGGCGTTGCACCCCAAGGCGGCCGTGCAGTCGCCGGGGCAGAACCGTCGAAGAGTGGCGAATTAGTCTCGTGAGTTTCAGACATAGACGGCTTTATAAGGGGGCAATCAGGAGCATTGTCGGCGAATGCTCATTTCCGGGGAGTTACCGGCCATTTCCCACGACCTGTTCGCTGCGCGTAAAATCCCTCATAGATCGACATGCCGACGATCAACTCGCCGTTCAGGGAGGCCCCGATTTGACTGGGATGGAGGTTGAACGTCGCCAAAAATCAGCTTTCTTCGTTGGGGAAGACCGGCCACCGGGCATGCAGATCGGGTGAAGCCAGCCATTGGGCGGCGTAGTCCAGAGCTTCACCTATGACCATTTCCATGTCCATGTAGCGATAGGTGGCCAGCCGGCCCAGAAAGGTGACCCCCTTTTCTGTCGCGGCCAAATCCCGATACTTCGAGAGTAATCGTTTATCCGCTTCCAGCCTTTTGGGATAATAGGGATCGTCCCCGGAGCCTGTTTCCTGACTGAACTCGCGAAAGGCGACCGTCTTTTCCAATTTTTCCCAAGGCGCAAAGTGTTTGTGTTCGTGGATACGGGTCCAGGGAACCTCCGGCGCGGTGTAGTTGATCACCGCATTGCCTTGGTAATCGCCGTCCGCATCGATCCGCTCAAAAGTGACCGTCCGATAGCCGAGTCGACCGTACTGATAGTCGAAATAGGCATCCAGCGGCCCCGTATAAAATACATGGTTATAAGGGCGGCGATCGACTTCGCGGAATTCGGTCTCCAGTCGCACCTCGATGCGCGGATGGTCCAGGATGGCCCGTACTATTTCCGTGTATCCGTGTTCGGGAATCCCTTGGTGCTTCTTGTCGTAATAATTGTCGTCGTAGTTAAAGCGGATCGGCAGCCGCTTGAGAATGGAAGCGGGAAGTTCGCGAGGATGGCAGCCCCACTGTTTCAAGCTGTAACCGAGAAAGAAATTCTCGTACAAATCCCGCCCCATCATCCTCAAGGCCTGTTCCTCAAAGTTGCGCGGCTCATCCACGGTGGCCTCCCCCAAGGTGGCGACGAAAGCGCGGGCCTCCGTGGGATTGAAAGCTTTTCCAAAGAACTGATTGATGGTCAACAGGTTGATGGGGAGAGAGAAGATCCCCCGCGGCGTGACCGCTTTCACCCGGTTGACGAACGGTCGAAACACGCTGAAGCGCGTGACATAGCTCCAGACCGCTTCGTTGTTCGTGTTGAAAATGTGAGGGCCATAACGGTGGACCATGACTCCGGTGGCCGCATCGCGTTCGGTATGGCAATTCCCCGCGATGTGTCCCTTGCGCTCAATGACGAGAACGCGCGCGGTTTCAAGACGTTCGACCAATTCACGCGCCATGACGGCGCCGGAGAAACCGGCGCCGACGATTAAGAATTGATCAGCTCGGCTGGTCATGGGGCGGGATCGGGAACGTACCACTGAGGCGACGAAACCAGAAAGTTAATTTCGGGTTACGAAACGATGCTGCCGATCGATGGCGCGCCGCCGCCCTTTCGTGATTGTCACCGGGCGGATGCAGCACGGCCGCGAATCCGATTCAGGATGGGCAGCGAGAACCAGCGATAGACCACGATCGAGAAGCAAAAGGTGATCAGCAGCGGAGCGATCGTCCGCCAGAAATAGGCCAGCGCGCTGCCGTGCGTGGCGCCGGTATGCTCATGGAACCATGCGACGATAGGCCCGTGGAAAAGGAACCATTCGTAGCTGACGATGCCGATGAAGCGGAGCCAGCGGGCGCTGAGCCACCGGGCGCCACGGCAATCGGGATCAAAGGTGAAAAAGAGCATGAACAGCGAAGCCGCCGCCGGCAGGAAATGGCCGACCTCGACGCTCCACCGGGTGGGTTGTGCGTGAATGCCAAATCGCTCGCCCCAATAGCCCCAAAAAAGCAACGAGACAGCCATCAGCGAAAGTCCCAGGTAGCCGAACACACTCAGGACGCGCAACTGTTCACGGACCGGGCCGAGCAGGACGAAGACACCGGCAAAGGCAATGCCCCAGGCGAAGTAGTCCAGTTGACAGGGAAAGCGCGTCAACTTCAGGGTGATTTCCTTGTATAGGTCCGTCTCGTAGGAGGGCAGGGTGTAGAGTCCCGGCGGCCACGTGAGATACCTGACGACCAGCGGGCCGGCAAAAAGCAGGAACGAGAGAACCAGTGTCGTGTGGCGCACGGACAAGCCGCGCGTGAGCCAGAACAAAACGGGCAGCAGCAGATAGAAGTGTGCTTCGACGATCAGGCTCCAATAGGAGAGATTAAAGGGGACCGGAATGGCCGTGAAATTGGCCAACCCGGTCGCCCACTTCCACGCTGAAGTGAAGTAAGCGGGGTCGCGATAAAGCCACCAATAGAAACCGAGAAAAAGCAGGATGGAGAGGTAAAAGGGAGGGAGAATCTTGCCGAGCCGGCGCTGCGCGTAGCCGGCGGGATACCAGAAGCGGATGTCCCCGTTTCGGCCTCGGAAAAATGGGTAAGAGATCAGGAAGCCGGAGAGCACGAAGAAAACCGGCACGCCCATCCAGCCGGCGGCGATGATATAGCCCGCTCCACGCGCCAGAGCTCCATGGGCGGGATTCGTATACAGCGTGTGGTAAGCAACGACGATCAGGATGGCCACGCCCCGCAGGCCGTCGAGGACATCGAAATGCCGGCCGGTGCTCGCCTGGATCTGCCATTGGCGGAGCAACTCACTTGGTTTGGCCGCGGCGAGGGCGATCGGGGCGTTTCCGGATTCGGAGGGCATGGAAGCGTTTAACGAAGCAGTTAAGCGTCGGCGATGATTTTACGGAGGCCGCTTTCAATGGAATTCACCATGGAGACGAGCGTGTATCGCGTGGTTACTTCGCCGAGAGAACGCGTGCGGATTGACTCCGCGAGCGTTGGATCGGAGCACAGTTCGCGGATGGCTCGCGCGCAATCGTGGGCGTCACCGGCCGTGAAGGTCATCGCGGTCTCACGATTGCGGAACAATTCCCCGCTTCCGCCGGTGGTGGTGCCCACGACCACCAGACCGGCAGCCATGGCCTCAAGTGGAGTAATGGCGAAGGGCTCTTCCCATTCCGAAGGAAAGACGAGGACATCGTGCGCGCCGTAAATCGCCGGTAATGCATTCCTCGGAACTTTGCCTAGGAAATGAACTCGATCGGCGATGCCCAATTCCGCCGGCATGGCGCCAAGTCGCTTTTCGTATTCGGGGTGCAATCCTCCGCCGACGATGGTCAGTGTCAGAGAATTGCCCTCCGGCTCCGCCGGGAGAAGGGCGAGCGCCGCGATGGCGGTATGGACGCCTTTTTGAGGGATCAACTGCCCCACGTAGAGCAAGCTTCGGAGGGGCCGGGAACGGCGTCCGATGGCAGCAAAGACGGGAGGATCAATTCCCCAGTAAACGAGCGCGGAAGTTTCCGAGGCGACCGGTATTCCCGCGTTTGTCGCGCAGCTCTGCAAAAACCGGCTGGCAAAATGACAGGCGCGATTTTGAATCACCGGCCAGCCCCGCACCAGAAAGGTGCGGCCAAACAGGGCGTGGATCAGCGCGCTTCTCGGCGCGAGACCGGCCAGCCAGGCGGCGATCCGCCAGGAGACAAAATTGGGATCGGAGAGGAAGAAGGCCACGCGACAGCCGAGCCAATGCGCCGCCATGGATAGCCAATAGGAAAGACCCGCCTGATTCCAGAAATAGACTACGTCGGGCCGGTGCCGCTGCAAGGCGCGACGCAAGATGCGGCATTCGCGAATCTTGTCGTGTCGTTCATCACCGGCGATGAAGTGCAGCGCTCGTTCCACCCCTGGCTCATCCTCGAAACTTCCTTCGAGACGGAAGGTGCTGGTGAGGATGAAGACCTCGTGACCCCGGGCCCGAAGGGCGTTCACGACATCCCGAGCGCCCAATTCATAACCGCCGACGTGGTGCGGCGGATAAAGATTGCTGACGAAGAGAATCCTCATCGCAGAACCGGCGGCGAGAGCCTGGCCAGGACGGCCTGTAAGACTTCATTCACGCCCAGTGTTTTCATGCACCGGATATCGTAGAGGCATCCCGTGATCCAATGTAAGCGCGGCAAACGGTGGTAACAACCGACGCACTCGACATCGGCGACGACAAAATGCTTGCGAAACTCCGCAGGGTAAAAGTACTGCGGAAGAGTCGCGCCAAACAGGCCGACGGAAGGGGTGCGGGCGCACGCGGCCAGATGCAGCAAGCCCGAGTCGATCCCGACAAATAACCGGGCCAGCGAAATTACGGCGATACATTCTTCGACGGTGAGCCGGTCGACGAGCGAGACGGTGCCCGGGATACCCTCCACGCTCACTATTCCAAAATTCATGTACCGCCCCACTCCCAGTTGCGCGATATGGGTGTGCCCGGCGGCCCGGAGTTCCGAGACCAACTGCATCCACGATTCGCCGGGCCATTCTTTGACCGGCCAGCTCGGACCCGGATGAATGAGAATCAATTCCGCAGGGTCGAGGCCGCGCTCCGCGAGGAGGGCTTTGACTCGCTCGCGCACCGCAGCCGTCACGGGTAACTCGGGATGTTGATCGGTCACCGGAACCTGAAATTGCCGGCAAAATTCCACGATCATAGGTGCGCGCGCCGCCTGATCCGGCAGATCGTCGCCGTGGGCAAAATGGTAAAACCCGGCCAGCAGGAAACCGTACCAATGACCGACGAGGCCGATGTGCTCGAAGGAGGTAACGCGATCGGCCACCCCTGCCAGACGAGGAACGGTCGCGAAATCGGGGGTGGCAATTGTAAATGAAGGTAGCGCCGGGGTGCCGCTTCATTAACTCTCGTGCCGCCGGGATGGTGCAAATGATGTCCCCCATCCCGGTATATCGGGCAAAAATCACTGGCCGGCGCCGATCCCGCACGATCTGCGGCAGGATAGTGGTGAGGACGAAAAGCAAGGTTTCGCGGTGCCGGGCAAAAAGAGCCGCGAAGTGCTTGAATTTGGAGAGACGATGGGGTGTTTCGCCGAGGGTCACGGGGCAAGGATAAACAGAATTGCTGAATTGGCTGTGTTAAATATGAGTGGCATGATCGCCCATTCTGCGGGGGTGGAGAATGAATGAGGTGTCAGGGTGCATGCTCTGGGATGCACAGCATTGCCCGCAGTTCGGAGAGGCTGCGGAACTGGGGGGCAGCTATCGCGGAAGCAGGAAATCCGTAGCGAGTTTGACGTCCTTTTCAGGTGGCGCGGGTTCCACTTTCGCGCACCCGAAGGCATGCTAGAAGGAAATTGCAGGTGCCCCGCGAGATGCGATTTGGCCACGCAGGGAAGATCGCACCAACCGAGGCGCAGAGCCGCTGGAACAAATGCCTGGCAACTCGCTCCGGATCTCGCCGCCCTCCGGAGGCATGCCTCCAAATGCCGCTCGGCTTCAGATGGTCTGTCGGGGATCTCCTTCGCGGGACATCACCGTCGAAAAGACAAAGGGCGTCGCGGGATGAAGCGGAAATGAATTGAGTTGAGTATGCGGTTGAGTCAGGAGTTTACCTTGAGGTGGCCCCTCCAATCGGGGGCCCGATTTGATTTATGGTCAGAACTCCCGCACATCCCGGCGCGAAACACCCATTGGAAGACTTGGCCGGACCTTTCAAATGCTCGGTGCCACTGGCTCACCGTGCCTTCTTGCACACCATGATGCTCGAGGCTTCCTTGCAACAATGCGCGAGCTATGTCAAAGGCGTCACCTTGGACGTTGGCTGCGGACGCAAGCCGTATGAGAAGACGTTTTTCGCCGGCGCCGCCAAATATCTTGGCATGGACTATCTCACCGACCGCTCCACTCCCGACATCGTCGGTTCGGCCACGGAGATTCCACAAGAGGACGCCAGCTTCGACACGTTGGTCTGCACGGAGGTATTGGAACACGTCACCGATCCGTTAAAAGCGCTCCTCGAGATGCACCGCGTCCTCAAGCCCGGTGGCTATCTGATTTTGAGCACCCCCATGTACTGGCCGCGTCACGAGGTACCCTATGATTATTTTCGATATCCCTACGACGGACTGCTGCATTTGGTGAAGGAGAGTGGCTTTGAACTGGTGGAGTTATTCAATCGCGGCCGATCCTATGCTTTCATCGGACAAGTTATCCAGCAAACCCACCCCATCGCCGCCCGACCGATCAACTGGCTGATCAACCGCTTTTTTCTCTGGTGCGATTTGCGTTTGAAACACGACCTCCACACCCTGGGCTGGACGTTCGTGGCGAGAAAAGCAGCGAATTGATTGAGATGCGATCCGCTGTGCAACTTCACTCCAGGGTCCGGCGTTTTCACGCGGACTACCGTGAAACGATCCAACCGCCTCAGTTATTTACAAAAGGTTTGAAGTCGTTTGGCCAGTCGCCTGACCAATCGCATCGGTGGCGAAAAATGGAATGCGCCGCTGACCTCGAGCGGCGCCGTGATTCGCCAGTGGTTTGACCAAGCTTCTCCGCCGGCCGCGGTCGCCGGAATGGCTGCCAGCCAGCGATCCGTCATGGCAGCCACGGAAAAATCCTGGGCGACCCGGGCGCGGGCGGCGGCGGATTTGGCGGCGAATTCGTCGCGATGCTGGTGCAGATGAAGAATGGCACGGGCGTACCCAGCGACGTCATCGACTGGAATCCGGAAGCCGCTGGCCGCATCCACCACCTCGCGGATGCCGCTAGCCAGGTCGGTGACCACCGGCACAAGGCCATACCCCATGGCTTCCAGCAAACTCAACGGCAGACCTTCGTAGTCCGAGGCGAGCAGGAATACATCGTGGTCACGCAGGATCCTCGAGACGTCTGCATAGTGGATCGCGCCGGCAAAGGTCACAGTCTGCGATGGCGAATCCGTCTTCAGATTCGCCTCCAAAAAGGCGCGTTCAGGTCCTTCGCCAACGATGGTCCATCGGAAGGGTGCGCCGCCAGCCACCAGATGCCGGAGGATCTCCGGGAAAAGGTGAACCCGTTTTTGCTCTCGATCCAGCCGACCCAAATAAAGGATGCGGAGCGGTTGGGTCAAGGGCCGCATAGGCAGTTCCGTCGCGGGGCACATCGGCACCCCGTAGGGCAGGTAACCGACCGGCACGCGGGCAAAATCCGGCATCGCTTGCGCCTTTTGTTGCATCGCCTGCGAGACCATCGCTACCAGATCCATCCATGGCCCATAGCGCCGCATCATCTCGTAAACTTGCGGGTCGTCGGATTGACCCATTCCCACGCGAAAAACGCCCGGCGGCAGATAGCGTAATGTTTCAAACGACACCGCTCCCAAGGTGGAGACCACCGCCGTAGGGTGAAAAGCAGCCAGTCGCTGCAAGACTTTTCGGATCCGGTCTTCATAAATCACCCGCCGCTCGTCGAGGCACAGCAACGGGATGGCCTGTCGCTGAAAATCCGCGGACAGTGGATTTTCTATCTCCATGCTGATCACTTCCACCGGAATGCCGCGGCGGACCAACTCTCCGGCAAAATTAAGCAGAAACGTGGTCGACCCTCCCAAGCGGACGCCGCCGGTGACGAGGGCGAGACGAAGAACTGAAGCTGGATGCCCGCTGGTTTGCATCTCCCAAAAGTAGGGAAACGCATTCGCCATTCAAAGCTCTTCGCAAATTCTGGGGGTCAATCGAATATGTGAACACGAAGAATGCACGGCCCCGAGGGAAAGATAATTGATTTGAATTCGGCGCTTTCCCGCTGTCTCTAGGCTGGACCGAACATGAAACGCGCGCTCATCGCCACCGTCTATAACGAGTCTGCCAACCTCGTGCGCTGGTGGCGGACTCTGATGCAGCAAACCGTTATGCCCGACGAGATTGTGATTGTGGATGGCGGCTCGAATGACGGGACTTGGGAACAATTGCAGAGTCTGACCAGAGAAAGCCCGGTGCCGTTGAAACTCGAGCAGCGGCGCTGCAATATCGCGGAAGGCCGCAATCGGGCCATCGAACTGACGGACGCGGAGATCATTGCCAGCACTGACGCCGGCAGCTTCCCCGAACCGGAGTGGTTCGCTGAAATTACCGGACCCTTGATGGAAGACGAAGTTCTGGAATTGACGGGCGGGTTAAGCATCGTGTCCACCGATTCCTCCTTTCAAAGGTTCCTCGCAAAATTTGAGGCAACCCAACTGAATGGCATCAGCCCCGGTCAACTCAATCCTTCTTCGCGCAACACGGCATTTCGCCGGCGAGCTTGGGCGGCGGTGGGAGGGTATCCAGAATGGCTGACGCTGGCGGGCGAAGACGCTCTGTTTACCCTCCAATTGAATAGAATCGGCAGGACGAGGTATTATAACCCGAAGGCTATCGTTCATTGGGAATTCCGGGAGAGCGCGTCAGCTTACTTCAAATTACTTTATCGTAACGGTTATGGAGCTGCGGAGGCGGGATTTGCCGGGGGCAATTTTCTTCGGCAGGCGTTGATCGTGATTTTTCCGCCGTTGTTGTTGCTCTCGATCCACCGGTTTCGCTATTTGAAATTCCGTTACCTGAGAAACTACTGCAACGCGCGAGGCTGGATTGAAGGCTATCTCAAGGGGCATCGTCCGCCTCCCGATTGGCGTCGGATGGACGGATTACTGTTAAGCCCTGAAGCCCAGCGATGCCTGCCTCCGACCCATCCATGAGCCCATTGGGTTTGCCGAAGATTTTCCTGGCGACCCCCGGAGCGTGGCACCTGCGACAAACCGCGAAAGCGATGGAACAACGCGGGGCTCTGGCCGGCCTTTGGACGACCGACAAAAACACCACCGGGATTTCGGCGGAAAAATACCGGCGCTGCTGGCCTTTCCACGTGGCCATGAAACCGTTCTATCACTGCGCCCCTCAGATCTGGACCGAAAAGGCCTTTTATGCGCTATCGCCGATCTGGCAACTCTGGTTCCGAAGCCAGACTCTTCCGCCTTGCCATGTCGTCCAGGCCATCATGGGCTTCGCGTCCGAACCTTTCGATGTGGCGGACAAAACCGGCGCGTTAAAGGTCGTCGATTGTGCCAACACCCATCCGACCAGCTACTTCGGCTTCTGGCAGCGGGAATGCGACCTGTGGTGTCCGGGAGAAAGGGTTCCCATCCCGCGCTGGATGTTTGCGCGGATGAATCGTGAGCTGGAGCGCGCGGATTTGATCGTCGTGCAATCGAAATTTGCCAAGGAATCCATGGTGCAGAATGGGCTCCCTGAAGAGAAAGTTTTGATCAACCCGATGGGGGTTGATACCTCCATTTTCCGAGAGCGCCAGAGGGTGCCCGAGAAGCCTCGGTTCGTCACCGTGGGGACAATTTGTCTACGGAAAGGCCATCAATATCTTTTTCGCGCCTTCGCGGTCGTCAAAAAGGAATTGCCGCAGGCCGAATTGATTTGCATCGGAGACTACAAGACGGATTTCCGCAGAGAACGACCGCAATGGGAAGGAACGTTCACCCATATTCCACACCTCCCACACGCGGAACTCGCGGATCTTCTGCAAACCTGCACGGCGTTCGTCTTCCCCTCCCAGGAGGAGGGCATCGCGCGGGCACAGATCGAAGCGCTGGCTTCCGGCCTGCCCCTGATCGGGACCCACGAAGGCGGCGCCACCACCGTGATCAAAGACGGGACCGAGGGATTCATCGTCCGTGGTCGCGATCCTCGGCACCTGGCCAAAGCCATGATCGAGGTGGCCAGCGACCGCGATTTAAATGCGCGGATGGGAAAGGCGGCGCATCAAGCCGGCGCGGCGCAAAATACCTGGCAGGATTACGGGGACCGTTTGCTCTCGGGGATCGAGCTCAAGCTGGCCGCTCGCGATGGGATTTGATTCCAAATGTCCAAAGACCTTCCACCACGAGACAAGTCCGCGACGCTGACCGTCGTCCAGTTGATCACCGACAATCGGGAGCCTTTTCGGCAGTATGACCAACCCGAGCCGTGGTTTGGCACAGCGCCGGAAGCTCTTCTGCAGGGGCTCGCCGGCTTGCCCGAGGTGACAGTGCACGTGATCAGTTGCACCCAGAAACCGATGCAAGCTTCACCGGAAAAGCTGGCGGCGAATATCTGGTTCCACAGCTTGCCGGTCCCGAAGCTGGGTTGGTTGCGCACCGGCTACCAGGGATGCGTGCGGGCGATTCGACGCAAAGTGCGAGAGATCTCTCCGGATATCGTGCATGGCCA
Source organism: Chthoniobacter sp. (assembly GCA_037200205.1). Classification (GTDB taxonomy): domain Bacteria; phylum Verrucomicrobiota; class Verrucomicrobiia; order Chthoniobacterales; family Chthoniobacteraceae; genus Chthoniobacter. Next base: position 178,625 of record JBBCHV010000044.1, on the reverse strand, counting down.
GGGCACGGAGCGCTACTGCGCGCTCGGGGCCGTTTTTTCGACTTTTCCCAATGTGCTGACGATTCACGGCAATATGCGCCTCGTGGCCGAAGTAAATCGAGCCCGTCCCTTCACGTTCGATTGGTTGGCCGCACGGCTCGAGGCTTTCACCGTGCCGCGAACCGATGGCGTCATTTGCATTACCAACTACACCAGGCAAGCGGTGGCAGGCGACGGCGTCCGCACCTGGGTCGTGCCAAACGCCGTGGATCCGACTTTCTTTTCCATCGAACCCTCGCCAAGCCCCGAGGCGATCGTCCTTTGTGTGGGGAACGTGACCCTGCGCAAAAATCAGAATGCCTTCATTCACGCCATGGATGCGCTCGCGGGGACCATTCCTTTTCGCCTGCGCTTCATCGGCCTCGCCGACGAGAAGGACCCTTACGCGCAGGAATTCAAGAAACTGGCTGCCGCGCGACCTTGGATCGAGCATCTGAATTGGGCCGATCGCGCCACCCTGCGAGAACAGTTTCGGAGCGCAACGCTCCTGGCGCTCCCTACTTTGGAAGACAATTGTCCGATGGTGGTTCTGGAGGCCATGGCCGCCGGGCTGCCCGTCATCGCTTCCGATGTGGGTGGAATTCCGGACCTGATCGACGAGGGCTCGACCGGTCTCTTTTGTGACCCGCTCGACAAGAGCAGCATGGCTGGGGCGGTGGCACGTCTTTTGCAAGAAGCGGACTTATCCGCTTCGCTGGCTCGGAAAGCGCGGGAAAAGGCGCTGAAAAGTTACGCTCCGGAGGTGATTGCCCGCCGGCACGTGGAGATCTACCGGGAAGTGCTCTGTAACAGTTTCGGGCGTGACGAAATCGAGTGGTCGCGCCCGTTGAGGGGACCGAACTAACGCCCGAGCTTCGTGCGCAGCCAGCGGACCCACCGGCGAAGAAATCGTTGCGACGATTCGAACGCGGCGAAAGCATAGTCCCGACCCAGGCGATCCAGATCCTTCGAAGAGGGAATCCCCCGGACCGCGCGTGATCCTTCGCGGAGCCACGGGAGCTGACGATAAACGGCCCGGTCCGGGTAGCGATTCTTCACATAGTGCCCGTACATTTCGTATTCGCTGAAGAGATTCGTGCCCGTGCCTTCGAGATTGCGCATGATTTTCCAGGCCCAGTTTCCATCCCCCGGGAATCGCTGTTCGATTATTTCCAGCATCTCCCGCAGAATCGATTTTTGGACGAGGATGTGCTGGGCGATGAACGAGAATTCGCGATGGGGGTCGTGACCGAGGAGCTTTCGATAAGTCTCGAAATAGGGAGGGTGTTCTTCTTCGGCGGTCGCCAACAGCATCGCCCCCTGCTCATTGAAAAACTCCAGCGGCCGGAGCGGGACCGTGTCGGCATCCCAGATGAGGTAGTATTCCTCCTGCAGTTCGTGAAAGCAAAAGTTGAGCTTCAAAAGTTGCTGGAAATACCAACCCGCGCCACGGGGAAAGCCGGGCAAAGACAATTGCCGCAACGCTTCCAGCGTCATCCCGGGGATAAAAGTGTCTTCATCGACCAGCGCGACCTCCTCGCCCAACGCCCGTCGGAATTGCCGAAAGTTGGACGGCGCGGTGACGACGTGAAGCCGGCGCAGCGGCACATACTTCTTCAGAGCCGCGGAGGTGAGTTGCAAAACGCGCAGATCCGCCGCGCGACAGGCCGTGACGACATCGAGAGGATGGTGACGCAGATCGCGGGTGGGCATGCGCGCAGGGGATAGCCGCAAGAAACACCGAAAACAAGGTATCGCGTAACAGGCGTCCGTGCCCCGGTGTAATTGACTGGCGGAAGCGAACCCCGTTCAGGCAACTTCCCGCCATCTCCGATGCGGTTTTCCATCATCACTCCCAGTTTCCGCAACTCGGAATGGCTGAAGCTTTGCCTCGCTTCGGTGGCGGACCAGGAGGGGGTGGAGGTGGAGCATATCGTCCAGGATGCCGGTTCGGACGATGGCACGCAGGAATGGCTGCCGAGCGATCCGCGCGTGCGGGCTTTCATCGAAAAGGACGAGGGGATGTATGACGCGATCAATCGCGGGCTGCGCCGTGCTTCGGGCGACATTCTCGCCTATCTCAATTGCGATGAGCAGTACCTGCCGGGAGCGCTGGCGCGGGTGCGGGATTTTTTCGCGACGCACCCGGCTGTCGAGGTACTCTTCGGAGACGCCATCCTGGTCGATGCGCAGGGCGCCCCGCTCTCGTATCGCCGGATGGTCCTGCCGCTGCGGGCGCATGTGCGGATCGTCCACCTCAATACGCTGACCTGCGCGACCTTCTTCCGGCGATCGATCATCGAGCGCGGGCATTTCTTCGACCTGCATTGGAAAGTGATCGGCGATGCGGCATGGATCGATGGTCTGCTCCGGGCGAGGGTGCCCATGGCCACCCTCGGCGAACCGCTAGCTGCCTTCACCTTTACCGGCGCGAATCTGGGTGCTTCCGCGAGGGGGACGGAGGAGGCGAAGCAGTTCCGCGGGCCTTCGTGGAAGGCCGCCCTGGCTCCGGTGCTATCGTTGCAGCATCGCCTGCGGAAATGGCAGGCGGGAGCGTACCGGCCGCACTCGGTGCGGTATGCCCTTTTCACTAAAGAAAGTCCGGGCCAACGGGTGCCCTTCGCCGAGCCCCAGCTCGGTTTTGAATGGCCGCACGCGCCCGGCGGGATGGCTCAGGCCGAGCCCTCGAGCGCCCCGTAGTCAAGCGGGTCCCGCGTTTGCCGTCAGCGAGTGGAAGGCATGCTCGAGCCGGATGAGGTGAACGCGCGCGGTGAATTGCGCGAGAAACTCCTCGCGCAATTCCGATCCATCGCTCTGAAAAGCGGCCACGAGTGCCCGCGCCACCGCGGAAGGATTTTCCACCGAAACGAAGCCGGAGAAATCGGGGGGCAGCAGATCGGGCAAGGCCCGCCAGCGGGTCGTAACGACGCTGAGGCCGGCAGCGATCGCTTCCACCACCACCAGCCCGAAACTCTCCGCATGGTAAAACGTCGGGAAGCACAGGCAATCGCTCTGCCGCAGAAGCACATTCTTATCCGCGGGCCCGACAAAGCCGGCGTAGTGCACGGTCCCCATGAGGTCGGGCTCGGCGATGCGCCGCTGAAATTCCGCTTCCTCGTGCGGATTGAGAAACGCTCCGGCGACGACGAGGCGACAGGACAGCGGCGATCCTTCGCGGAGCGACCGGGCATTGGCCTCCGCCACGGCGTCGAGGGTATCGAACAGCCCTTTCTCGCGCGTGCAATGCGCCAGGTAAAGCACATGGAAAACTTCGGGGTCGCCATCCGCCGCGGCGCGCTGCGCCGCGGACAACGGTTGCCCGGCGAGCAAGCGGCGGCGGGCCTCCACGCGGGCGCGGCGCCGCGGCAGGACGGTCTTCTCGAAGTCGGGGCAAGGATCAGGGATGCCATTCGGAACGATCTCGACGCGGCGCGAGCGAAACCACAGCGCATCGCGCATGCTGGGAATGGCCAGGGCGATCCCCATCGAACAGTGGCCGAGCAACCGATGGGTCAGCCAGCGTTCGAACCATGTTCCCCGGGAGACGAGCCAGTCGCCGAGCCCCACCGCATGCCAGTGGTGAATGAAGTCGCGGAAGAAGGGCCGGCAGAGCAGCATGACCACCCAGTCGCGATACAGCGCGGCGCGCTTGCCCGGCGCGGGGACATAATAAAAGGTCCGCACGCCAAAACGAAAGCGGCACCAGATCGCCTCGAGACAGTAGCGCAGGACCAGCCACATCTTTTCCAGTCGGAAGGAGCCGATATCCTCGAAGGTTTCCGAATAGCGGCAGTCCACGTGATAGCATTCGATGTCGGTGGGCGGCGGCGTTCCCGGGGCGGCCCGGCGCCGGTCGCCGCCGAGGCCTTCGAGCATCAGCTTGACCATGTAGCTCTGCCCGTGGTGCGGCGGCGGGGTGTGGGCGAAGACGAGGAGCTTCATGAGACGCGCTTGGGACTAGCGGATGGCGGCGCTGCTGGAAAGCACGTCTGTGCGTGAAGACACGCGGCCAGCCGATGGCGGCGCGCCATCGGGGGATGGAGCGTCTGGCCGAACCATGGGAGCGGCGCCGGTGCCCGCTAGGAGCGGTTGACGACCGAGTTGTGGCCGCTGGTGATCTCGTCGTAGATCCAGCGGTACGTTTTCTCCATGCCATCGCGCAGGCGCGTGGCCGGCTGCCAGCCGAAGACTTGCTGGATGAGCTCATTGTCGGAATTGCGTCCGTTGACGCCCTTGGGCGCATGGAGATTATAATTCCGCTGGAGTTTTACGCCGGCGATTTCCTCGACGATGTCTACCAGTTGATTGATGGAGACAAGTTCATTGCTGCCGATGTTGATCGGCTCGGCGAAGTCGCTGTTCAGCAGCATCTGCGTACCGTGGAGGCAATCGTCGATATACATGAAGCTGCGGGTCTGCTCGCCGCTGCCCCAGATTTCGATCTCGTGTTTTCCACTCTGCTTCGCGGCGATGACCTTGCGGCAAACCGCCGCCGGCGCCTTTTCGCGCCCGCCATCATAGGTGCCGTTCGGCCCGTAGACATTGTGGTAGCGGGCCACGCGCGTCTGCACGCCGAAGTCCTCGCGGAAATGGCGGCACATGCGTTCGCTGAACAGTTTCTCCCAGCCGTAGCCATCCTCGGGCATCGCGGGATAGGCGTCGGCCTCTTTCAGCGCGGTGACATTGGGATCGCGCTGCTTGTCGGCATTGTAAACGCAGGCGCTGGAGGAGAAGAAGAAGCGCGAGACGCTGAATTTCTTCGCGGCGAGCAGCAGGTGCGTATTGATAAGCACGCTGAGCATGCAGAGCGCCTTGTTGAGCTCGATGAAGCCCATGCCGCCCATGTCGGCCGCGAGATTGTAGACGACATCGCAGCCTTCGACCGCCGTTTCGCAGTCGCCCAGGTATTCGAGGTTGAGTTGGGAGTTTTCGACATCGTCGAAACGCTGATACCACTCGGACAGCGGCTTTTTATCGACGGCGCGGAGTTGGGTGTGGCCTTGGCGGCGGAGGTCGGCGATCAGGTGACCGCCGATAAAGCCACCAGCGCCGCAGACGAGGATTTTGCTCATGCAGGATACGGGGATGCAGGGGATAAGGGGCGTCACTGTCTACGGTGGGGGTACACCTTCAAGCGGATATTTGTGCCAACCAAGCGTCTGGCCGATGACGCGCCAGACGAAGAGCGGATTGTTCACGAGGTAACGGCGTCCCAAGCGGCGCGGTTCCGAGCACAGACGGTAGAACCATTCCAGGCCGGAACGCTGCATCCATCGTGGGGCCTGCGAGACGCGGCCCGAGTGAAAATCGAAAGCCGCACCGACCCCGAACAGGAGCGTCGTGTCGAGCTTGGGCAGGTATTCGGCCATGAAGCGCTCCTGCTTCGGCGTGCTCAATCCCACCCAGATGATGTCCGGCTGCGCGGCGCGGACGGCGCGCTGGAGGTCCGCCTCTTCGGCCGCGTCGAGCGGGCGAAAGGGCGGGCAATACGTGCCGCAGATCGTCACGCCCGGAAACTGCGCTTCGAACCGGGCCTTCAATCGATCGGCCACCCCAGGCGCGCCGCCGTAGAAGAAATGCCGGCAGGCGGTGGCTTGCGTGGCCCGGAAGATTTCCAGCATCAGATCCGGTCCGTAGACGCGATCGACCCAGCCGCCGAAGGCGCGCCGCCCCAGCCAGACCAGCGGCATGCCGTCGGTGGTATTGAGGAAGGCGCCGTTGAGCACCGCGCGGAACGCCGGATCGTTTTGCGCTTCGCTCACGCCGTGGACGCCGGTGACGCAGACGTAGCCCTTGCGCCGTTCGCGGAGCGCCTCCAGCACGGCCTCGGTGGCGATCGGCAGATTCATCGCGTGCAGGCCCACGCCGAGGACGTTGAAACGCTCGATCTTCATGACGATGCGCGCAGCACGGCGGAACGTGTCCGAAAGGTCAGCCCCAAACCCGTCCCGGCCGGTTCACCCAGGATCGCACCGCGCCACAATGCGCGGCCGGCATCGCCGAGGGCCCGCCACGACCACGCCTTGAAAAAGAGACGGAGTGCCCCAGCGACGGTCCAGGCGATGCGATGGCCATGCGGCAATCGAAACCCCACGTAGGCGATATTCTGCAGCATGGCGCAGTGTTTCCAATACTCTGCCTCGCGCGAAACGCCGCTGTTCTCCGGCGGCGGCAAATGCTGCACGGTCACTGCCGGCACGAGGATTCCACGGCCGTGAGCGGTCAACCGCAGACTGAATTCCAGATCCTCGCCACGCACCCAGAAATCGTCCCGGTGCGGGCCCCGCTGCTCCACCGCGCGGCGCGCGACGAGCAGGCAGATCCCTTGCGCCCAATGGAAATCCCGCGGTTCGCTCCCGAAGCGCGCGCGAAATTCCTCCGGCGTCACGGCACCCAGACGGCACATGCCGGATGCCCGACGACTCACCCCCGGCAACCAGCCCACGCGTCCATGCCCGTCGATCACCAAGGGATAGGCCAGATCCGCGTGCGCTTCTTCCATGGCCTGGGCCAACGCGGCCAGGGTGCCCGGCGGCAGCACCGCATCGTCGTCGAGAATGAGCAGATGGGTGAGATTCACGCCGGACAATTGCAAGGCATACTCCTCGGCGCGGCGCAGGCCCCCGCCACAGCCCAGATTCACGCCGGGGTTTACATAGTGCGCGCCGGGAAAGGCCGCCCGCACGAGCGCGCGCAACTCCTCGTCACCCGCGTTATCCACGACGATGACGGCCGCCAGCTCCCGGCCGCCCTGCGCCAGGGAATGCAGCAGCCGCTGCAGTTCCGCGGGCCGCCGGTAGGTGGCGATCAAAGCCGCGACGGAAAGATTCATGACGCGGCGACCAGCTCCGGCCGGGCAAACTCCGGCGGCAGCAAACCGCGCTCGAGCAAATGATGGAGATGGTCGCGAATCTCCGGCCACACTCGTTCCGGCAGCAGCTTGGTCATGCAGTACGGCTCCGAAAACTTGCAATAGTCGAAGCAGGGCCGCCACGGGCAAATGTCGCGGATGACCACATGATGCTGATCGCCCCAGGGGCGGAACCAGTTCGGATCGGTGGGACCGAAAATCGGGATGACCGGGCACCCGCAGGCGGCGGCGATGTGACCGGGGCCGCTATCGTTGCACAGCAGCAGATCGATCCGCCCAAGGACATCGACGAGCTCCGGAACGGTCAGCGGCGGCAAGACGTGATCGGCGAGCGACGACAGCGCCGTGCTGCAGCCTTCGGGGCCGGGCACGAGCAGCAGATGAAAATCGAAGCGCGCCCGCAGCTTCTTGACGAGGTAGACGAAATACGGTTCGGGCCAGCGGCGGACGGCGATGCGCGCCCCGGGATGCAGGCAGAGAACCGGCTTGCCGGAGAGATTGGCAAACAGCCCGTCGACCGCCGCCGAACGATAGCGGGAATGCTCCAGGTGCGGTCCGAGATCGGCCATGCCCGGCAGACCCAGCACATGGCCCAGATCCCACCAATCCTCCACCTTGTGCTGGCTCACACTCCTCCGCAGCAGCGCGTGGGTGAGGAACGGGTCGCTGCCCCGGGTGGGAAAGCCGTAGCGGGTGCGTGCCCCGGCGAGCAGCATGAAAAGGTGATCGCGCGGATCGTTCCGCACGGAGACGGCGGCATCGAAGTGCTCGGCCCGCAGGCGGTCAAAGAGCGCGAACAGATCCGGCCAGTTCCAGCGCCAGAGGGCGTATTTGCCGCGGTAGGCGGACCACGGCGCATCGAAGCTAATGAAGCGCGCCTCGGGGAAAGTCGGCTGGAGGAGCTGCCCCGCGTGCGCCTTGCCCACGAGGGTGATGTCGTAGTGTTTCCTGCGCGGCGCGCAAAAACGGGGTCGCAAACGTAAGATCGCCCAATCCCCAGAATTCGAGGACCAGGAGCCGGGGACGGGGCGAGGTGGGTTGGGGATCGGGCGTGGGCAAAGGTTCGCGGATGGTAGATGCGCGGGCGGGAGGTGGCAAGGCGTGCCCGGTGATGGGGCGGGTCTTAACCCAATTGTCATGGTTGAGGGGCGTGAACTCGTATGGCGCGTGCCTCTCCCACCCCGTCATTCTGAGCTGGCGAAGAACCTCTGATCTTCTGCCTTTCTTCACCAACGTGGCAGAGGACGACGCCGAGCTTGCACGATAGGCCAAGCATCAGATGCCAGAGCGAAACCAGAGGTTCTTCGCCAGCTCAGAATGACGGCGTGGGGAGGGGCGCCTCCGGCGCGCGGTTCCTCCGGCAGAGCCCCCGCGTCCATAACACGCTCTAAAGTGACAAATACGTGACGGCTGCGCCCATTGAAAGCGGCTGGGGAATCTGTAATGTCCCGTGCCCATGTCTTCCGCAGTCGCGCCTGTCCCCGAAACTCCCTCCGCCGGTGAAACCGTCGCGGGCGTTTTTGCCTGGGTGCGTCGCGAACCGCTCGGGGCTCTGCTGCTGGCCGTGATCGCCGGGGTGCTCCTTTATTTCTTCGGGTTTTACCGCGTGTTCATGAACGGCAACCAGTCGACCGCGGAATGGGCGTGGGCCGGCTGGAATGATGAGAACGACCAGGTTCATTGCCGCTTCATTGCCCCCATCATCGCGGTGATTCTTTGGCTGCGGCGCGGCGAGCTCATGTCCGTGGTGAAGACACCCAGCACGCGCGGTCTGGCATTCGTGATCGCCGGGATCGTCTTCTATGTCCTCGCGGTCCGCTGTCTGCAGCCCCGCGTCGCCATCCTCGCGCTGCCGCTCCTCGTCTATGGAGCGGCGGAATTCGTGGGCGGCCGGGCTTTCGCCCGCATCTTCATTTTCCCGTGCCTGCTCATGCTTTTCATGGTGCCGATCGGCGGCGTCATCCAGGGAACGGTCACCTTGCAATTGCTGGCCTCCAAAGCCGTGGGTCTGCTCTGCGGGCTGCTGGGCATCCGCGTGCAGATCATCGGCACGACGATCAACGTGGACGGCCATTCGTTCGAGGTCGCGGGCGGCTGCAGCGGGATTCGCTCGCTCATGGCCATGAGCATGCTGGCGCGCTCTACGTCTATTTCACACAGAGGGAAGCGTGGAAGCGGTGGGTGATCTTCGGCTGCTCTATTCTCTTCGCGCTCGTCGGCAATATCGCGCGGCTCTTTTCCGTGGTGCTCGTCGCCAAGTGGTGGAACCCGGAAATCGCCGGCGGCCCATATCACGACCTTTCGGGTTGATCGTCTTTTTTCCTTCCGCCGTGCTGGTGATGGTGGGCTTCGGCAACCTGCTCAATCGCGACTGGGGCCACCCCGGCGCCCGCTTGACGAAGACGATCACCGCTCCCGATCGGAAGCCGGATTCCCCGGCCCCGGACGGCGAAGAGCGCGAAGGCAAACCCGCCAGCCCCATTTCGTATGACTACTAAACGGCTGGCCATCCTCCTGGCGGTGCTGCTGGCGGGCTTGGGCAGCATCTTCCTGCTCCCGCGGCAGCTCGGTTTTCAGCCGGTCGGGATCAATCTCGACCTGCCGAAGATGGTCGGCGGCTGGTACGGCAAAGACCTCGAAGTCACCGGCAAGGAACGCTCCGTCCTGGGCGAGGACAAAGGCACGGAATTCGCCCGCAAGGCCTATCGCAATGGCATCGGCTACGAAATCGTCGCCTCCATCGTGCTCTCGGGGGAGGACATGAGCCGCAGCATTCACCGCCCCGAGCGCTGCATGCCCGCGCAGGGCTACACGATCATCGACAAGAGCACCGTCCCGGTGGCCCTGCCGGAGCGCGGCACCATGCGCATCACGCGGCTGCAAAATGTCCGCAATGTGCCCATGGAAGACGGCACGACGCTGGCCTCTTACAACGTGACCTATTACTGGTTCGTCGGGCACACCGGCACGACCAGTTCGCACATCGTTCGCACCTGGCTCGATATGCGGGACCGCCTCTTCTACGGCTACAACCAGCGCTGGGCTTACATCACCGTGGCTGCCCAACTGCCGCAAGGTGCGGAACAGGACGCCAGGACCCAGCGCGTGGTGGACGATTGGATGAAGGATTTCATCAAGCAACTCGTGCCGAAGATCCAGAAGGACTCGGTAAAGATCGCGTCGGCCAATTAGGCATAGCTGCGCCGGAAGCGCGACGCAGAACTCCGGGAACGCGCTCGTTTGCCCGGCGCACCACGTCCCGGAGGGACCAGAGCCGTGTAGCCCCGGGTCGAGCGAGTCTGCGAGCGACCACCCGGGGTACAGCCCCCCTAGCGAACGCTCCAACCGTCCCGGCGCCAGCCGCATCTCGGCTGCTTCTGGACCGGAGGATGCGGCCAGGAGGCCGGGACGGTTGGAACCCGCTGTTTTCCACGAAACCCCGGGTGTTCGCTCGCAGACTCGCTCGACCTAGGGCTACACAGCTTTTTGACGCCTCCGGCGTGGAAGAAGAAAAGAGGATGTCTCCGACTGGAAAGCAAAAGGGCGCTCTCGGATGAGAGCGCCCTTCGCAAAATGACGGTCGGTCGCTTTACAGCTTCGCGGCGACGACCTGCTCGAGCTTCACGATGTCCGCGGCAAACTTGCGGATGCCTTCCGCGGTCTTCTCCGTGGCCATGGCGTCTTCGTTGAGCTGGAAGCGGAAGGTCTTCTCGTCGAGGTGGATCTGCTTGAGCGGCAAGGCCTGTGCGGCGGCGGCGTCCAGCTTTTTCGGCAGCGGATCGTTGCTCGCGGCGAGTTCGCCGAGGAGCGCGGGGCTGATGGTCAGCAAATCGCACCCGGCAAGTTCCGTGATCTCACCCTTGTTCCGGAAGCTCGCGCCCATGACCTCGGTCTGGTAGCCGAACTTCTTGTAGTAATTGAAAATCTCGGTGACCGATTGCACGCCGGGATCTTCCGTGGGCGCGTAATCCTTCTTCGTCGAGGCCTTGAACCAGTCGAGGATGCGGCCGACGAAAGGCGAGATGAGCTGCACCTTCGCCTCGGCGCAGGCGACCGCTTGGGTCATCGAAAAGAGCAGGGTGAGATTGCAGTGGATGCCTTCCTTGGAGAGGGTCTCGGCGGCCTTGATGCCCTCCCACGTGGAGGCGATTTTGATCAATACGCGGTCGCGAGAGATGCCGGCCTTCTCATAGAGACCGATAAGCTGCCGGCCCTTGGCGATGCTGCCCTCGGTATCGAAGGAAAGGCGCGCATCCGTCTCGGTCGAGACGCGGCCGGGGACGATCTTCAGGATCTCGAGGCCGAAAGCGACGAGCAGATTGTCGATCACGTCTTCGATCTGCGCCGCGCCGGTCAGGCCGCTGCCTTTGCGGTCGACGACGACCTTGTCGAGGAGATGGCCGTAGGCGGGCTTGGTCGCCGCCTGGAGAATCAGGCTCGGGTTCGTCGTGGCGTCCTGCGGCTTGTAGTCGCGCATGGACTCGAAGTCGCCCGTATCGGCGACGACCTTGGTGTATTTCTTGAGCGCATCGAGTTGGCTCAGTTTCGTGCCGGCGGGTGCTTCAGCGGTAGCGGTGCTCATGGTATCAATCTTTCGTAAAAGTTCGTTAGCCCGCTACCGTAACGGCCACCGCCCCTCTCGGCAAAAGGATATTTTTCCCGCGCTACTCCGACGGGAATCTCAGGTCGAAGCCGCTCACCACTCGCGCCACTCTTCGGTGAGGTCGTCCGGGCCAACCTCGAGGCCGGCGTAAGCTGCCGCTTTGTTGATGATCTCACAAATCATCTCGCGCTGGTCGGTTTCGATGAGGCCGCCATGGCATTTCTCGTTGAGGGCGTTGAGGCTCATCACGGTTTTTTGCACTTCCGCCCGGATCCCCTCCGGACCGGCGGATCGGCTGAGGGTATCCACATAAGCGGCCACGATGGCGGTGCCAGCGTCGATGTCCTCGGCGGTGTAGCCACAACTGTCGCCCACCTCTTCCATGTAGGCTTCCATTTCGTGAACGAGCTGACTTTTGAGCTGGGCGAGTTCGGCGGTTTGTTGAGGAGTCATATGGATTTAGCCAGCAGGTGAGTGGTCCTCCTTTGGAGGCCTCTGGGAATACCCCATCCCAAAGGCGAAGGCCAGAGATGAAGTCCGGGAAGACGTCTGTGAGGAAGATCCTTTTCCAAGTGGGTGGGGCGTGGCCCGTTGGATGTTCAAAAAAGGCTCCCCACCGGAAACGGTTTGGTTACTGTCGGCGCCCATGCTTCGTCTCACCAGCCTGCTCGGGATCGTGGCATTCGTGGTCCTCGCATGGCTGCTATCGAATCACCGCCGGCTTTTTCCGTGGCGGACGGTGCTGTGGGGGCTGGCACTGCAATTCTTCTTCGCGCTGTTCATTCTCAAGACGCCGCTCGGCCACGAGCTCTTTTCCGGCGCGCAGACAGCTTGCGATCAACTGAATCTCTACGCGAACAAAGGCGCGGCAATGGTCTTCGGGCCGCTGGCGGATGGAGCGGCGCTGAGCCACGCTTTCGGCCCGGCGAACGGTTACATCCTGGCGATCGGGGTGCCGGCGACGATCATCTTCATCTCGGCGCTGTCGTCGCTGCTCTACCACTGGGGCGTGCTGCAACGAGTGGTGGCGGGCATGGCCTGGGTGATGCAAAAGGCGATGCGCACCAGCGGCAGCGAGAGTCTCGCCGGGGCGAGCAATATCTTCCTCGGGCAGACGGAAGCGGCGCTCCTCATCAAGCCCTACCTCGCGAAGATGACGCAGAGCGAAGTGATGGCGCTGATGACGACCGGGATGTCGACCATCGCCACGGGAGTGATGGCGGTGTATGCGAGCATGCCGGGCGTGAGCGCGGGGCACATCGTGACGGCTTCGGTGCTGGGTGCGCCGGCGGGTCTGCTGGTGGCGAAGGTGATGTTTCCCGAGACGGAGAAAAGCGAGACAGGCGAGCTGCATCACTTCGGAGTGAAGAGCACGGCGAATCAATAGCATCGATGCGCTGTGCACGGGCGCGGGCGAAGGCGTGATGCTCTCGATCGTGATCATTGGGATGCTCATCGCCTTCGTGGCCATGGTGGCGCTGCTCAATGGCCTGCTCACCTGGCCGCAACACGCCGCGGGCCTGACGGAGCCGGTGACGCTGCAGCGCGCGCTCGGCTGGATCAATGCGCCGGTGGCCTGCTGATGGGCGTGCCGGCGAAGGATTGCGGGGTGATCGGGCAGGTGCTCGGCGAGCGGATCGTGCTCAATGAATTCGTGGGCTATCTCGATCTTTCGGGGTTCGTGCAGGCGCACCCCGGGCAGCTCGCGGAACGCTCGGTGACGCTATCGAGTTATGCGCTGTGCGGCTTCGCCAATTTCGGCAGCATCGCGATCCAGATCGGGGGGCATCGGCGCCCTGGCCCCGGACCGGCGGCACGATCTCGCACGGCTGGGCCTGCGCTCGATGGTGGCCGGGCTCCTCGCGTGTTACCTTTTCGCGTCGGTCGTCGGCGTGCTGATTGATTGATGAAGGAGGGGTATCTGCACCAGTTGGTTTTCTTGCTCGAGCCGATCGGGCTGGTCTGGCTCTGCCTGCTGGTCCTGACCCTCTGGCTGGCGATCAAGCGCCAGCGCGGCCCGGCGATCCTCGCGGGGACTGGCCGTGATATTCATGGCGGTCGTGGGCAGTTCACCGGTGCCGGGCAAACTGCTGGGTTCCCTGGAAAAGCCCTACGCCGGAGTGAATCTCGATGCCCTGCCCACCGCGGACGCGATCGTTCTGCTCGGAGGCGGGGCGGCGCCGTCGCGCTTCGAGGCGGAAGGTGTGCATCTCACTCCCGCCGGCGACCGCCTCGTCATGGCGCATGAGCTCTTCCGGCGAGGCAAGGCACCGGTGCTCCTGCTCGGCGGGAATGCCAACAAACTCGATGGGGTCGTGCGGTTCGAAGGCATCATCGTCCGCGACCTGCTGAGCACCTGGGGCACACCGCTGGAAGCGGTCATCCCCCTCGGCGCCAATGAAGACACGCACGACGAAGCGCTCAAGGTCCGCGCGCTCGCCGCCGAACGCGGCTGGCATCGCGTGCTGCTCGTGACCTCGGCGAATCACATGCGACGCGCCTCCGCGGTCTTTCGCGCGCAAGGCTTCGAGGTCATTCCTGTGCCGTGCAATTTCCTCACGACCGTAGCGACCGCCCCGGGGCCGTCCGGCTTCGCGGTGCCGCGCTACGACGGCTTTGTGAAAGTGGCCATCTGGATCCACGAGGAGGTCGGCTGGTGGACATATCGGCACCGCGGATGGGTGGCGGCGGACGAAGGGGGGTAAGTGAGGGTCCACGAATAGGCCTCTCCTCGCGATGTCATCCTGAGCGAAGTCGAAAGCCGAGCGAAGCGAGACGCCTATGGGACTGCGGGGCAAACCCCGTCGCTTTACCAAAGATCATCGCTGGTTGTTCGACGGGGTCCTTCGACTCCGTTACACTCCGCTCAGGATGACATCGCGAGGAGAGAGCGGCTGACCACTGATTTACAGAACTTTTACACGGCGAAGGGATGGCGTTGACGCGAGATCACGGCGGTTACGGCATGCTCTGCGCCATGAAATACCTCCCATCCCTTCTCACCATCAGCCTGCTGACGACTTCGCTCCTCGCCCAGAATGCGGTGCCGCCGGGCAAGGCCGGCGATCCTTTCGTGAAGAACTCCGGCGACAAGCCGGCCGGGGAAGTCCACGCGTCGCCGAACATCGTGGTCGTCCTTGAAGCTTACGCGATGAGCCGGGACGAGGCGGCGGCACTCCTCGACGCGGAGAGCGGCAGCGTGGCCCGCTATGCCTGCTCGATGCGGATGCCCTTGCGCAGATCCTCGCGAATCTGCTTTCCAACGTGGAGAAATACGTGCTCGGCGGCGTGGTGGAGATCGCCGGTGCGCTGGTCGAGGGCACGCTGACGGTGACTGTCGCGGACCAGGGACCGGGGATTCCGCCGGAATCGGCCCGATTTGCTCTGTCTCGACATCATGATGCCGGAGGTGGACGGCTACGAAGTGTGCCGGCGGGTGCGCGCGGCGGATGCGCAGGTGCCGGTGCTTTTCCTCTCCGCGAAGAGCGAGGAGATCGACGTGGTGGTGGGGCTGCAACTGGGCGCGGACGATTTCATTCGCAAGCCCTTCGGCAAACACGAACTGCTGGCGCGCATTCGCGCGGCGTTGCGCCGGGTCCACGCGCGCTCGAACGGGGCGCGGAGTTTTGTGATGCACGATCTGGTCGTGTATCCACGCGAGTTGCGGGCGGAGCGGGCGGGCGCGACGATCGACCTTTCTCCACGGGAAGCCGCGATCCTCGAGCTGCTGCACGAGAGGGCGGGGCAAGTGGTGGACCGCGATACGTTGCTCAATCGCTGCTGGGGCATGGATTATTTCCCGGAGTCGCGGACGCTGGATCAGCACATCGCGAAGCTGCGCAAGCGGGTGGAGGTCGACGCGGCGAGTCCGACGATTATCGAGACGGTGCGCGGGGTGGGGTATCGGTTTCGCGCGGGATAGCAGGGCACATCGCGCAGCGATTCGAAAAACTCGCCGTCGTCCTGAGCTTGCGAAGGACCTCTGATCGTCTGCCTTTCCTCTGCCGCGCCGCAGAAGTTGCCGGCTGGCGTTCAGCATGCGCCGCGCAAGACGCCCGGAAGAAATCAGAGGTCCTTCGCAAGCTCAGGATGACGGTCTGGGGGAGGGACGCTCCGCGTCGTCAGTCGCGCCGCGCGATGAGCGTGAGACGCGGCCACCACCAGACGATCTTGCCGTCTTCTTCCGTGAGGCGGAAATTGGTGCGGGCGGACGCCGGGGCGTGAGCAATGAGTTCCCGCACGATGCGGCGGTTCTCGGGCGAGGTCGCCGCGGTCTCGAAATACCATTCGAGATCGGGCTGCTTCAGGGTTCGCAGTTCGGCGCTTTGCACGTGCAGGCCATGCGCTTCGCACAGGCGCGTCCACGCTCGCGGGGTGAGCAGGCGATGATGGCTCGGGTCGCGATGTTTCTCGATCTGGTGCAGCCACTCTTCGGCTTCTTCCTCGTCGTCGGGCACGCTGCCGTCGATGAGCAGAAACCAGCCGCCGGGCCGCAACACACGGGCAGTTTCGCTAATGAAAGATTCGGGCGAGCTGAAATGATGCGGCGCAATGCGCGAGGTCACGAGATCGAAGCTGGCATCGGCGTAGGGAAATTCTTCCGCCGGATGCTGGCGGGTTTCCACGGTGAGTCCGCGTTCCTCGGCGGCTTCGCGCACGCGATCGAGCATGGGCGCGGCGAGATCGGCGCAGGTGACTTCGTGGCCGAGGCTGGCGAGATGCAGGCCGGTGTGGCCGGCGCCGGTGGCGACGTCGAGCACGCGCGCGGGTTGCGGCAAGGCGATTTTTTCGAGCGCGGCGGTCACATCGGAAACATCCGCGAGGATGTGTGAACGCCCGTAGTTGCGGCTCTGGCGGGCGAACTGTTCCTGGGCGGCTTGCTGGACGGCATCGAGTTTCATGCCGCCAGAATCCGCTGGCCGCGCGCCGCCCGCAAGTCGCGCGTGGAGACTTCCCGTCGGAGGGCGCTGCTCCGTCAGCGCCCCAATATGCGTACGGCGATCCCGCAGGCGCGGGACCGCCCTCCATCAGTCCGGGCGCAGCTTGAAATTGCGCGCGAGGAAGACGTCTCCGAACCGCTCATAGCCGTATTTTTCGTAGAGGCCGTGGGCGTCGCGAGTCGCGAGAACCTGCCGGATATCCTTGATCTCCGGGTGATTGACAATCGCCTCCACCAGCGCCTTGCCCAGGCCGGTGCCGCGGTGCGCGTCATCGAGCACCACATCGCAAATCCAGGCAAAGGTGACGCCATCGGTGACGGCGCGGGCAAAGCCGACTTGCGCGCCCCGCAAGTAGGCACCCACGCAGAGGGAGCGGGCGATGGATTTCTCGATCACGGAGCGAGGCCGCTCCCACGCCCAGTAGGTGGTATGCAGCAATCGCTCGACGACCTCGATATCCAGCCGCGCGGGATCGTCGGAGAGATCGTATTCGCCGTGGGTGGCGGTGAACGCGGACACGGTCGACCCTGCGATTACACGCGCTCGCGCAGCGGCTCGAACCCCATGTCGAAGATGTTGACCGCGTTCTCCATCATCGTCGGGATGCTCATGAGGAACGTTTCCCAATCCTGCTCGTTGGTGAATTGCGTGTCCCACATGATGAAGACGGCATCCTGCACGGCATTCGATTGCTCGATGAGGACGCGGATCTCTTTTTCCCCAATCGGCGATTTGCACATAGCCGAGCGTCGCCGGGCGGCCGACGAGCGGACTGTAGGAAAAATGACCGAGCCACGCATCGCGCTCCTCGGTGCTCGGGAATTTCGCGTGGACGTGCGTGGACAGCGCGGTGAGCGTGGTCGGCGCGAAATCCATGAGGGCGTAAAAACGGTTCAGGGTCTGCTGGATGATGGTCCAGTCCCCGGCGGTGCGGGCATTGCGCACGCCGAGCTTCACCCGGTCCGCCGAGCGGCTCAGCGTGCCGTTTTCGCCGAAGAATTGCGCGGACAATTCGTAGCCGTAGAGCTCGTCCCATTTCTTGAGCCGAATCTGATCGGCGCGCAGGCCGAGACCCTTGGCCGGATCGCAAACCCTGGCACCGAACTCCTCCAGGTTCGCCTGCTTGATGCCAAGCGGCGCGGGAAAGGCAACGTCGACGTGGACGCCAAAAATATCGATGGGCACAACTTCCATGAGCCGGGGAAAATAATCGCGGTCGTCGGATTTTGCCATGTTGATTTTCCCAGGACGGTCAAATGCCCATGTTCGAGAGCGTCACGGCGAGCCGATCCACGATCTGCACGAGCCGCGGATGCGAAATCTCGAAGTCGCGCACCGAGGCGGCCAGGCCTTCCACGGCTTGCGCGGCCTCCTCGGGCTGCGCTTCGCGGCGGACGGCGGCTTGCACGGCGGCATCGGCGCTCCCGGCGATGTGACCCGCCGATTCTCCATGCGTCTCGACCAGCGGTGTGACCTCGGTCTTCAACCCCGCGACCAATTCGAGCAACTCCTGCCGGGTGGCCTCGGGGATGCTGGCGGAGTTGCGAAGCGTGGCTTCGATTTGGGCGATGCGTTCGGGGATCAAGTCCATGTGAGGAGAGTTATACTTCCAAGTGGCGCTCGCGCCAACTGCCGCGAGCCTAAATATGAATCGCGTGGCCGAGAGCCACCTCGGCGGCTTCACGGACGATTTCGCCGAGCGTGGGATGGGCGTGGATGGTTTCTTCGATTTCATCCAGCGTCGCCTCGAGCGTGATGGCCAGGCCGAGCTCGGCGATGACCTCCGTCGCTTCCGCGCCGATGATATGCGCACCGAGGATTTCCCCGTGCGGTTCGCCGACGATGAGCTTGAGGAAGCCCTCGGGCTCGCCGATCGCGCGGGCTTTGCCGAGCGCCATGTAGGGGAATTTGCCGACCTTGTATTTCAGCCCCTTTTCCTTCGCGGCGCGCTCGGTGAGACCCCCCCCCCCCCCCCCCCCCCCCCCCCCCCGACGCTCGCAACCTGCGGCTGGCAGTAGGTGCAGCCGGGGGAAGGTGGTGACTTTCTTCGGCTTGAACTTCGGATCGAACATACCCTCGACGGCCTGCACCGCCTCGTAGCTGGCGACGTGCGCGAGCCACGGCGGCCCGATGATATCGCCGGCGGCATAGACGCCGGGGACGGTGGTCTGGTAACGGTCGTCGGTTTTCAGGTAGCCCTTCACGAGCTCGAATTTGAGCGAGCCGCCGGGCAGGACGGGCGCCACGCCCGATGGCCACGAGCACGGTGTCGGCTTCGAGCACTTTCTCGACGTTCTTCGCGTCCGCGACGGTGATCTTCACCCCCTTGTCGCCGACTTCGGTTTTGGTCGTCTTGTGATTCGTGAGCAGGGTGATGCCCTGCTTGGTGAAGGATTTTTCCAAGGCCTGCGAAACCTCGGTGTCCTCGACGGGCAGAATGTTCGGCAGCATTTCGACAAGCGTGACTTTCGTCCCGAACGCGTTAAAGAAATACGCGAACTCCACGCCGATGGCGCCGGCCCCGATGATGATCATGGACTTCGGTTGCTCCGGCAGCGCGAGCGCTTCCTTCGAGCCGATGACGATGTTGCCCTTGAAATCGAGCCCCGGCAGCGGACGCGATACGCAGCCTGTGGCGATGAGGACGTTCTTCGCGGTGTGGGTCTCGGTCTTGCCGTCGGCCAGCTTCACTTTCACCTCGCCCGCCTTGTCCATCGAGGCATCGCCACGGATCGAGTCGATCTTGTTTTTCTTGAAGAGGAAATCGACACCGGCGGTGCCCTTTTCGGACACGACCCGCGAGCGCTTGAAGATGGCGCCCCAGTCGTAGCTCAAGCCCTCGATCTTGAAGCCGAATTCCGTGGCGCGATGTTTCATGGTGTGAAACAACTCGGCGTTGCGGAGGAGTGCCTTGGTGGGAATGCAGCCGTAGTTGTTGCAGGTGCCACCGGTGCGCTCTTTGTCCACGCAGGCGACTTTCTTGCCGAGTTGAGCCGCCTTGATGGCGGCGACGTAGCCGGCCGGGCCGGCGCCGATGACGATGAGATCGTAGTTGGCCATAAAAAATCTGGAATGGAAAGATAGCACAGCGGTCCAACAGAGGGCCGCCGCGAAGGCCTGCGAACATGCGGGGAGGGGACCGTTGGCGTCAAAAGGAAAGTTGTACCGCGATGCCGTCGCGACCGGATTTGGGAACTCGGATGACCGATTTTAGGTCTCTCAGGCCGGCGATTTACCTAAAATTGCGCTACCAAGGCGCACGCGGCGATGAATTTGCGACTCATTTCTATTGAGAGTTGCACAATTCGCGACAGGCGATTACATCATTCAGCCGCTCTTGCTGCCGCCATTATGGAAACCGCCGTCAAAGCCAAAGATTACGCCTCCGCGCCCATCAACTCCAAGCTCTCCAAAGAGGAAAAGCTGGATCTGCTGCGCGGCATGTTGCGTATCCGCCAGTTCGAGCGTGAGGCGCTCCAGCACTACAATGGCGGCAAGATGGGCGGCTTTCTCCATCTCTATATCGGGCAGGAATCGGTGGCGGTCGGCGCCTGTTCCCTGATGGGCGATAACGATCACGTCATCACGGCTTATCGCTGCCATGGCCACGCGCTCGCGGTGGGCATGACGATGAACGAATGCATGGCGGAACTTTACGGCAAGGCGACCGGCTGCTCGAAGGGCAAAGGCGGCTCGATGCATTTCTTCGCGCCAGACAAGAATTACTGGGGCGGCCACGGCATCGTCGGCGGCCAGACGCCGCTCGGTCTCGGCCTGGCCTACGGCCTCAAATACAAAGGCCTCAAAGGCGCGGCGCTCTGCTTTCTCGGGGACGGCGCGGTCAACCAGGGCTGCTTCTACGAGTCGCTGAATATGGCCGCGCTTTTCGAGTTGCCCGTCATCTACGTCATTGAGAACAACAAATACTCGATGGGGACGAGTCTCGAACGTTCCTCGGTCGTCAAAGATTGCCTCGCCCAACGCGGCGAGGCTTTTCTTGTCGACTGGGCGCAGGCGGGCGGCGAGGACATTTACGAGGTGCGGGCGGCGGTGCAGACGGCGATCGAGCGGGCGCACACCAAATCCAAGCCGACCATTCTCGAGCTCGATACCTATCGTTACTACGGACATTCCGTCGCGGACGCGAAACACAAGGGCGGCTATCGCTCGAACGACGAAATCGAGATGCACAAGAAGGATCACGATCCCATCCTGCTCTTCAAGGCCCGGCTGATCGCGGAAGGCATCCTGACGGAAGAGGAATTCGAGAAGCTGAGCGACGAGACGAAGCACGAGGCGAAGGCCAGCGTGCAATTCGCCGAGGAGAGCCCGGTCCCCGAGGACAGCGCGATTTTTGAGGACGTTTATTTTGAGGTCGACCGGCAGACGGAAGCGGGTCGCACGGGCAAACATTTTTTCCACGATTAATCCATGGCACTGATCGAATATCGCGACGCACTGAACCAAGCCTTTGCCGAGGAGATCGAGCGCGACCCGAATGTCGTGCTGATCGGTGAGGAAGTCGCCCAATATGACGGTGCGTACAAAGTGACGCGCGGGCTGTGGAAGAAATTCGGCGACAAGCGCGTCGTCGACACGCCGATTTCCGAAGCCGCCTTCATCGGCATGGGCGTCGGCGCGAGCATGCTCGGCCTGCGCCCGGTGATGGAACTGATGTTCTGGAGCTTCTCCACGGTCGCCTACGACCAGATCGTGAACAATGCCGCGCAGATCCGCTACATGAGCGGCGGGCTGATCAATTGCCCGATCGTCCTCCGCGGCCCCGCGAATGGCGGCACCAACGTCGGCGCCACGCACTCGCACACCCCGGAAAACTGGCTCGCCAATATTCCCGGACTCAAGGTCGTCAGCGCCGCCACGGCCTACGACGCGAAGGGTCTGATGAAGACGGCCATTCGCGACAACGATCCCGTGATGTTCATGGAAAACACGCTGCTCTACGGCGAAAAGGGTGAAGTGCCCGAGGAAGAATACCTCATCCCGCTCGGCAAAGCCGACATCAAGAAAGAGGGCAAGGACATCACCCTGATCGCCCATGGCCGCGCCGCGCTCACCGCGCTGAAGGCCGCGGAATTGCTGGCGGCGGAGCACGATATCGATGCCGAAGTGATCGACCTGCGGAGCATTCGTCCGCTCGATGAAGACGCGATCCTCGCCAGCGTGCGCAAGACGCATCGCGCGGTGCTCGTCGACGAGAACAAGCCTTTCTGCGGCGTCAGCGCCCAGATCGCGGCGATACTGCAGGAGAAAGCGTTCGACGATCTCGACGCACCGGTGTTGCGCGTGACCGCGCTCGATGCGCCGGCGATCTACTCGCCGAAGGTGGAGCCGAAACAGCTCCCGCGCCCGCAAGACGTGATCGCAAAGGTGCTGAGCATCTGCTAGCTGCTTTCCGCGTCTCCGCTACGGCGGCGCGTTGATTTTTTTAAACGCAGAGGCGCAAAGACGCAGAGGGCGCGGAGGAGGACCTTCGCCAGCCAATTCCTTCTCGCCTCTTTTTCTTTATCTCCGCATCCTCTGCGCCTCTGCGCAGCACTGCAGTGCTACCTGGAAGGAGAGCGCATGTTCGTGAGGATTTTTAGGCCCGCGAATCACGCCAATGACACGAATGGGTTTATTTGAGTGATTCGCGGGCTCACCGCCCGTCCGGAAAACTTTCGTGCCCTTTCGTGTCTTTCGTGGACCCCTCTTCGGTTGCGGCTCCGCCGCGCCGGGTCTCGGCGTTTAATCTTTCCCGGCATCTCGTATTTCACATTCGCGCCAGAGCTGCTAAAACGGCGGGCATGTTTCGTCCTGCCATTCTTTCGTTGGTTCTGGCCGCTGCGGTCCATGCTGAGACTTTTCCCATCGTCGATGGGGAGCATGGCTTCCTCATCGGCGCGGGAGGGGGCGGAAAATGGCTGAAGATGGAAGACGCCACGAAGACGGTGCACGGCGGCGAGCAGTACCATCTTTACACGCTCACGGAGCGGTTGGGCGTGGCGAAGGGAGGAAAGCCCCACTCGTTCGAGGAGCCCTGCCCGGATCAACAAGTCATCGCCCTGACGCCGAAGCCGAAGAGCGGCGTCATCGCTTTTGCGGGACCATGGAACGCGCTGCCCCGCCTCCCGAAAATTCAAGACCCGACACAGCCGGTCTATCAAAAAGCGGTGGTCGACTTCCTCATCGGCAAAGGCATTCGCACGCCGAAGGTGAAGATCACCAAAATTGTCCGCGTCGATCTCGACGGCGATGGTGAGGATGAGGTGCTGATCAGTGCGACCAACTATTTTACGAAGGACGGCTCGGTGCCCTCGAATACCCAGGCAGGCAGCTATTCGTGCGTCTTGTTGCGCCGCGCCCATGGCGGCCAGGTGGAGACGCAACTGATCGAAGGCGAATTCTACCCGAAGGGCGGGACGTTCAATGCGCCAAACCGTTATGAAATCTCGACCATCCTCGATTTGGATGGCGACGGCAAAATGGAGGTCATCCTGGACAGCGGATACTACGAAGGCGGCGGCACGGCGGTCTACAGCGTGACGGGCAAAAAGCCGCAGCAAGTCCTGAGCGTGGGCTGTGGTGCGTAGTTGTGCAGTTCCCTTCGCCGGGTCATCCTGAGCGAAGTCGAAAGCCGAGTCCGCGAGACGCCTATGGGACTGCGGGGCAAACCCCGTCGAACAACCAGCGATGATCTTTGGTGGAGCGACGGGGTTCTTCGACTCCGTTACACTCCGCTCAGAATGACACTGTGAGGAGAGCCTTCCGAGGCTTTTGACACGTGCTCTGGCGCATTGCCGCGCGTATTCGTGCGTTGAGGACTTGTCTCGCGGGGAGAGCGCCGCTTTAGTGCTCGCCTGTAACTTTTCAATTTTCATCCGAACATGGCCATCTACATCGAAATGCCCAAGCTGAGCGACACCATGACCGAGGGCACGCTCCTCAAGTGGCTCAAGAACGAAGGAGACAAGGTTTCGACCGGCGACGTGCTCGCGGAAATCGAGACCGACAAGGCGACCATGGAGATGGAGGCATTCGACGATGGCATCCTGCACAAGCATCTGGTCGCGGCCGGCGCGAAAGCGGCCGTCGGCGCGAAGATCGCACTGCTCTTGGAGAAAGGTGAAAAGCCGCCGGCGGATGGCGCGCCGATTCCGGACTCGCCCAAGACGAAATCGGCAAAGGCGGACACGATTGCGCCCGAGGGGGCGACCGAAGCAAGTGTGAGCCAGGCGGCCGCGCCCGCCTCATCTGCGCCTGCCGCCAAGGGCGAGCGCGTGAAGGCCTCGCCGCTGGCGAAGAAGATCGCGAAGGAAAAGGGCGTGGAGCTTTCCGGCCTCGCGGGCACGGGCCCGGGCGGACGCATCGTGGCGAAAGACGTGGAAGGCGCGCCCGCAGGCGGCACCGCACCGAAAGCAGCCACCCCGGCCCCGGCCGCCGTAGCGTCCACGCCGGCGGGCGCGGGCGACCAGAAGATCGCGCTCAGCGGCATGCGGCGGGTGATCGCCGAGCGTCTGCTCACGAGCAAGACGACGATTCCGCACTTCTATTTGAATATCGAAGTGGACGCCGGTCCGCTGATGAAGTTTCGCGCGGAGGCGAATGCCGCGAGCGAAGCGTCGGGCGGACCGAAATTCACGGTGAACGATTTTGTGCTCAAGGCGGTGATCGCCGCGGCGGTGAAAGTGCCCGCGGTGAATGCGAGCTTTGCGGGCGACTCCATCATTCAGTACGGCAATATTCAGCTCAGCGTAGCCGTGGCCGTGGAGGAAGGCCTGGTCACGCCGGTGATTCGCGAGGCGCAGAAGAAATCGCTGCGCCAGATCAGCGAAGCGGTGAAGGATCTCGCCACCCGCGCGCGTTCGAAAAAGCTGAAGCCCGAGGAATACGCGGGCGGCACCATCACCGTCTCGAACCTCGGCAGCTACGGCATCGACAGCTTTTCCGCGATCATCAATCCGCCGCAGGCGCTGATCATCAGCGTGGGCGCGATCGTGAAGAAGCCGGTGGTGAATGCGAAGGACGAGATCGTCGTCGGTCAGCGGGTGTCGATCGGCTTGAGCGCGGATCATCGCGTGGTCGATGGCGCGGTGGGCGCGCAGTACCTCGCGGAGCTGCGGAAGCTGGTGGAAAATCCGACGCTGCTGTTGCTGTAGGCTGCTTCAGCAATTCGCCTCGCGGTGTCATTCTGAGCGGAGTGTAACGGAGTCGAAGAACCCCGCCGCTCTATCATCGATACCGCGGAGTTGTGCGACGGGATTTAGCCCGCCATCCCATAGGCGTCTCGCAGACCCGGCTTTCGACTCCGTTACGCTCATACACTTAGGCCGCCCAGCGCTCTCAGGCGCTGTGCGGAGGCCGGCTGGGCGGTGCCGAGTTCCTGGGCGAAAAGGGAGACACGGAATTCTTCCAGCATCCAGCGAAAGGCTTCGCGTTGCGGTTCAGGCACGTGGCTTTCCCATTTCGCGAAGGGGAGCAGTTGCTTCGCCTTCTCGGCGTCCTTGGCAGGGCTGACCTCCGCCCGCTCGGCGCGGATCTGGATGGCGCGAAGGTAGCGGAGGAGATGCGGCAATTGCGCGTGCAGAGTGCGCGCGAGGAAGTCTCCGGGGAGCAGGCGCTGCAGGTCCGCTTCGAAACCGGGATAGCGCTTCGGCGAGGCGAGCAGTTTCTGCCGGAGCTCGAAGATCTGCCGGACCCGTTCGCCGAGTTGATAAGTCAGCGTCGGCAGTTCGCGCCGGGCGGATTCAGCCAGGGCGATGAAACGCGCTTCGGTGAGCGGGAAGATCGGCGCCAGATGCAGCGTGTGCGCGAGCAGATGTTCGTAGGCGGATTTCTGGAGCAATTCCGGCGAGGCGAAGGCCGCGGCGGCGGGCTGCAGCTTGGCGCTCATTTGATGGAGGGCGCTGTGAAAATGGGCGGCTTGTTTTGGAGCGCTCGCGGGGAGATGTTTCGCCAGCCCATTCAGGTCTTTCCAAAGCCGGGTGAGTTCGCGAGCGAGGACAAGTTCAGCCAGGCGGCGCACGCCTGGCCGGAGGCGCGTTCCGCTTCCTCGCGCTTGCGAAAGAGCCGCACGTCCACCTCGCCCTCCCGCAGCGCCAAACCGGGATAAGCGAGCAGCGCTGCGCCGCCGACTTCCTCCACGACGACGGATTCGGGCAGGTCGCCGATGGACCACGTGGTGATCGCACTTCTCTCCCATTGGCGGACGGCCTTTTCCCATCCGTCCGAGCGCACATCGTGATTTTTCCACCATGCGCGTGAATGGCCTTGAGATCGCGGCCTGCGACCACGGTTTTATTGCCGCGATCGATGACCTCCACGCGCGGCTGCAAATGCGCGGGCAGGCTTTGCGGCGGCCAATCCCCGGCGCGCACGGACACACCATATTTGCGCGAAAGAAAGTCCGCCAGGGCGGCGAGAAACTCCGTGCGCCCCGGCTGAAACTCCGCGGCGATCTCGCGAATCTTCGATTCCAGCGGCATGAGCGTTTTGCGCACCGTCTTGGGCAATGCCCGCAGCAGCACACCGATCTGTTCTTCACGCAAGCCCGGCACCATCCACTGGATCTGGCCCGTGGTCAGTTGCGCCGCCACGGGGAGCGGCACGCGCACAGTAACGCCATCGGCTTCGTGGCCGGGCGTGTAAGCATACGTGACTGGCAGCGCCGTATTCCCCAGCGAGACGTGATCGGGAAAAAGCGCGCGGTCGTAGGTGGCCTCGTCGTCACCGATGAGATCGGCCTCGGTCGCGCAGAGGAAATTCGGCTCGCGAGTGATGCGCTCACGAACGAGCCGATTGAGATCGTGCACCGACGAAACATTTTCGATGCGCGCGGCGTAGAATTGATAGAGCGACTCCTCGAGATCATGCGCCCGCCGGCTGCGGACGCGCGTGAGCGCGGTGTCGATCTTGTCGCGCACCTTGCGGTTTTCGGCAAAGAAGTGGAGCGGGATGCGCGCTTCCTCGGCGACGAGCGCGCCGCGAATGAACAACTCCGTGGCCTTCACCGGATCGATGCGGCCGAAGTCGACCTGGCGGCGCGCGATTTCCAAGCCGCTGACGAGGACGCGCTCGAGCACCAGCACGCGCCCGGCTTTCGCGCTCCAATGCGGCTCGGTGTAACGAAAGGCGCAGAGATGGCTGCCGAGTTCGATGACCCACTCGGGATTGATCCCCGCGACCGTGCGCGCGAAGAGCATCGAGGTTTCCACGATTTCGCCGGCGACAATCCACGGCGGCTGCCGGCTCTTGTCGTCCGGCTTCGCGGCGGCGGCGCCTTTACGGGGCTTGTCCCGGCGCTCGTAGAGATTCGAGCCGGGAAAGAGTGTGACCACCCGGTCGCCCGACGCCTTGTAAGTATTCTTTTCCTGCCGCAGGGCGATCTGGCCGAGCAGCCCGGTGAGGATCGCGCGATGGATGGCCGGATAGCTGGCCTCTTCCACTTTTTTGTTCGTCCTGGCCGGTGCGTCCTCGTCTACGGCATCGGCGAGTTGCCGATGAATGTCGCGCCACTCGCGCATTCGGGAGAACGAGAGAAAGTTCGCCTTGCAGAAACGGCGCAGCGCATTGCCGCTCCCGCGTGTCTCCGCCTCCGGCGCGGCCCGCCAGATATTCAGGAGCGACAGAAAATCCGAGTCGGGATCGGCGAAGGCTTTGTGCGCCGCGGCGGCCGCTTCCCTGGCGTCCTCGGGGCGCTCACGCGGATCGGGGACGCTCAGGCCCGCTGCGATGATCAGCATTTCCGGCAGTACCTTTTCGTGCCGCGCCTGGAGCAGCATGCGGCCGAGCGTGGGGTCGATGGGGAGCCGCGCCAGCTCGTGGCCGAGCGGCGTCAGTTCGTTGCCATCATTGAGCGCGCCGAGCTCATGGAGCAGCGTGTAACCGGCGCGGATGGCGGCGGTGACGGGCGGGTTGAGAAAGGGAAACGTCTCGATGTCGCCGAGCCGGAACGCCTTCATCCGCAGGATGACTTCCGCGAGATTTGCCCGCTGGATTTCCGGCTGCGTGAAGCGCGGGCGCGCGGCGAAATCCTCTTCCGCATAGAGCCGGATGCAGGTGCCATCCTGCACACGCCCGGCCCGGCCCGCGCGCTGATTGGCGCTGCTCTGCGAGATGTCTTCGACCGGCAGGCGCTTGGTGCGCGTGCGCGGATTGTAGCGGCTCAGGCGAGAGAGCCCGGCGTCGATCACGTAGCGAATGCGGGGCAGCGTGAGCGAAGTCTCCGCGATATTCGTAGCCACGATCACGCGACGCCGCGGGCCCGGCGCGAAGATGCGCTGCTGCTCGGCGGCGGGCATGCGCCCGAAGAGCCCGATCACCTCGAAGCCTGCTCCCAGGCTGCCTTCCAGCATTTCGCGCGTGTCGCGAATGTCGCGCTCCGTGGGCATGAAAACGAGGACGTCGCCGGTATCCGATTCGATCATCGCATCTTCCGTGGCGCGCACCGCGGCCTCGATGTGGCTGAGTTCGTCGGCGCGTTCCTCCGGTCGGGCGTGGCTTTCGATCGGCGCGTAACGGATCTCCACCGGCCAGAGCCGACCGGAGACTTCGATGATGGGCGCGCCGCCAAAGGCTTTCGAAAAGGCCTCGGTGTCGATCGTCGCCGAGGTGATGACCAGCTTGAGATCGCCGCGTTTCCGCAGCAGTCCCTGCAGGTACCCGAGGAGGAAATCGATGTTCAGCGAACGCTCGTGCGCTTCGTCCAGGATCAACGCCGAGTAGGCGCGGAGCATCGGGTCCGACTGGATCTCCGCGAGGAGAATACCGTCGGTCATGAACTTGATCTGCGTGTCCCGCCCGGTGTCGTCGTTGAAGCGCATCTTGCAGCCGACCTCGCGTCCCCACGTCACACCGAGTTCCTCGGCGACGCGCCGCGACACGCTCAGCGCCGCGACGCGCCGCGGCTGGGTGCAGCCGATGCGACCGCGCATGGCCAGGCCGGCATCGAGGCACATCTTGGGAAGCTGCGTCGTCTTGCCCGATCCCGTCTCGCCCGCCACGACCACCACCTGATGCGTCCGCAGCGCCGCGACAATCTCCTCGCGTCGCGCGCTGATCGGGAGGTCGGGTGGATAAGTAATCGGGGACATGCGCGGGAAATGGGCCGGAACTCTATACGCAATTGTCGACGGGTGAAACATGCGACGTGCGGCCGGGACGGTCCGACTTCAGAATGTTACGGGATCATACTTTCTCCTCGCGTGTCATTCTGAGCGGAGTCGAAAGCCGAGTTTGCGAGACGCCTATGGGACTGCGGGGCAAACCCCGTCGAACAACCAGCGACGTCGATGGTAGAGCGACGGGGTTCTTCGACTCCGTTACACTCCGCTCAGAATGACACGCGAGGAGGGAGTCGAAATCAGCTCGGCCGGGCCGCCCACGCCGCACGCAGCCAGACGCGGCGTGTGGTCTTGCCATCGGCCTTCGGCAACAGTGCGGCGTCGAGACCGAGGTCGGCCGCCAATTTCTGCCAGCGGTCGGCGAGATCCGCATCGAGCGGCTTGTCCAGTTCCGCGGCGTGGCTGGGGAACGTCTCATAATATTGGCTGAAGATATTCTTGCCGCGCTCTCCCGGCTTGGCCGGCGTGGGAGCCAGACCGTGCAGTCCGCCCGCAGTGCCCCACCACTGCACTGCGGCGAAATCCGGATTCCCCGGCAGCACGTCGCTCACGTAAATGGTCGCCCCGCCTTCCGCGTGGAGCAGTTCCTGGATCTTCGGAATCGAGACCGTTTGCATGATCCGTGTTTCCGCCGCGCGAGATGCGCGGCGTGCCCGCGGCTTCCCCAGCGACATCCAGATCGGCTCGAGACGCAGCGCGCAATAGCCCACATGCGACGAACTGACCGCGCCGGTGACGAGCAGGTTTTCGAAGCCCTTCGGCACGAGCACGCCGAACGGAATCTGATAAGGCGCGACCATCTTGTAGAACTCGCCCGTTGTGGCGCCCGCCGAAGCGCGAGCCCTGGTGCGAGGTGCCGTGGCAATTCGGCCCGTAGTCGCCCATGGCGATGGCATCTTTGTGCAGAACGGCCCGCGCATCGTCCGGCGCGCAATCGGTATCCTTCTCGGTGAAGATATATTCCCCGGTCACGCGCCGCGCCTCGCGCACATAGAGTTCCATGGGCAGATGGCTGCTCTCGAGGAACTCGTCCTTGCACCAGCCCCATTCGCGCGCCTCTTCGCGAAACTTCGCCGGCACCGCCTCGTTCATTCTGCAAAAAGTAAATGAGCCCCACGTCCCAGCGCAGATGCTCGTCGAACACCCGGTCGCGCGATTGCCGCAGGCCCGTGCGCGAGAAAAGGCGCGACCGCCCCGTGCTGCACGACGCGGCGCGGCGAAGCCCGATTCGCCTTCCGGCCAGCCGTCGTTCTCGCCCGGCAGCGACAGCCGCACCAGCCCCTTCGACATATCGTTGATGTCGTATTTGCCATTCGGCAGCGGCCCCTGCGCCTTGATCAGCTCCGTGGGCTTCAGGCTGAAGACGCCGTGAATGCGCCCGTCGAGCAGCAACGCGAGCAGATCGACGAATTCATTGCGCAAATACCCCGGCGGCTCCTCCACCGGCGCGCGATTCGCCGGATCGCGCGTCATGCAGAGGCGGAAATTATAAGCCTGCAATTGATCGTCCGCCTCGTCCGGCGCGAGCGATTCACCGAACTCGCTGCCGGCCTCGCGCCCCACGCGATACGCCGCGCGGGCGCAGCCCGCGAGGTCGCCCTCGTAAGTCGCATCGATGAAATAGTGCGCGGCCACCGAGTGGTACGCTCCGTCGCCATCGAAGAAGAGCGCGATCTCCACCGCCCGCGACGTCGCCGGCCCTTCGCCATCGCCATTGCTGCTCGATTTCGTCCCGTCGAGCGCCCACTCGGTGCGGAGCTCGATTTTCGGCTGCTCGGCGAGCATCTTCTGGAACGTGGCCAGCGCCACCTTGGGCTCGAATTGGATGCATGAAAACAGTCGCGCACCTGGGGCGAATCTGCCCCGTAGGTTGCGCGATAGTAGTCGACCGACACGGCGGGCGAAATCGAGGTATGCGCCGTTCATTCCTTCCACCGTGCGAATATCGGTGTGCGAGAGCCCGTTGGTCATCATCCCGCCAATCCGCCGCGAGGGTTCCACCAGCAGCACATGCTCCCCGTCCTTCGCCGCCGCGATGGCCGCCGCGATCCCGCTCGGGGTCGCGCCATAGACGAGGACATCGTATTCTTGCGCGCGCAAAACAGGGGTGGCGAGCAGCAGGAGCAGGGGGAAAAGGAACCGGCGCATCCCTAGCCGCTAGCCGTTGCGCCCCCGCCCCGCAAGCCCGGCGTGGGAAAACCGGTTTTAACCCAGGTCGAAGTCTTCGCTGCTTAGCCTGAGAATCGGCAGAAATCGCTCTCCTCATTTTCGCGTTCCCCTGTTTCCCAAGCCAGTACCGCCTCTTGCCAGCAAGTCACGCCACAGCTAGCATTGCCACCGTGACCACGACGCTCGAAGACATCCATCGCGACCCGGCCATTCTGGATCGCGCCATTTCGCGTCGCGAACGGCTCGATATTCTCGCCGCAGGCGAGGTCGCGGCAACTCTCTGCCGAGCGGCGGCCTTTCCATCGACGCGGCACGCCGGCTCATGGCCGAGCGATTCGCCGCGCCGGATTGGCAGTTCAGCGTGGGCGACCGATGACTCGCGATGAGCGGAATGCCCGTGGCTGACTGTTTTTTGGATACGAATATTTTGCTTTACGCGGTCAGCACCAATCCGGCCGAAGCGAGCAAAACGGCCAAGGCGCGGACCTTAATCCAATCGGCAAATTGGGCTTGGCCGGCGCAAGTCGCGGCCGAGTTCGTGCGGGCGGGCACTGCTCTACGCCAGGCGCAACCTCTCACCCGGGTGGAAGCCCGACGCTGGGTGGAGTTGTGGATGGCCTTTCCCATGTCAGCGGTGGATGGTGCGCTCGTTCTGGCAGCGATGGATCTTGCCGAACGGTTTCAGCTTTCGCATTTCGATGCACAAATCTCGCCGCGGCGCAGCGAATGGGATGCGCTACCGTCTATTCCGAAGATCTGAACCACGGGCAAGATTACGGTGGCGGTGCGCGTATTGAATCCATTTCAGCCGATCTCGTAATGTCGCGTCGCTAGAATGGCGAGCAACAGAGGCGCGGGGAAAAGGAACCGGCGCATCCCTAGCCGCTAGCCGTTGCGCCCCCGCCCCGCAAGCCCCGCCCTCGGGAAACTTTCGCCACCTCCGCCCCGCGATGTCGCACGGCGTCGCCGTCTGGCCACCGCTCCACGGAAAGAAGGATGAGTGGTGATATTAAAGATATTGCGGCTGTGAATGGCAGCACGGCCGGAGTCCAAAAATGGCCGTCATCCTGAGCTTGCGAAGGATCTCTGAATTTTGTCTTTCCTCAAAAGCGCGGCTGCTGATGACGTAAATCCTTTCGTGCGCCCGGCGCTTCAGACGCCAGACAAGGATCAGAGGTTCTTCACAAGCTCAGAATGACGGAGTGGGGAGGCGCCTCCGGCGCGAAGGTTTCTCCCCGTAGAACCCGAAGTCCATTCCCGCTCCAGGTCGGGGTGGCGGGGTGGATCGGGGCGGGCCCCGATTCGCCCGTTGCTTTTCGCGGGCTCAACCTGTTATGTAGCCGTCCGCAAAGGGATTGCCTCGCAAGGGCTTCGCGTGCTGCCCAGGGTTGGCACGCGTGCTTGGCTGGCGTTCCTGGTACTTTTAATAAAACGCCATGTCGATTCACGTCGCACTCCGTCACGTCACCCGTTTCTCCTACGACCGCCTCGTGTCCCTCGGGCCCCAGGTCGTCCGCCTTCGTCCCGCCCCCTATTGCCGCACGCCGATCCTGAGCTACTCGCTCCGCATCGAGCCCAAGGATCACTTCATCAACTGGCAGCAGGACCCGCAGTCGAACTACCTCGGGCGCCTCGTCTTCCCGGAGAAGACCAAGGAGTTCAAGGTCGAGGTGGACCTCGTGGCCGAGATGGCGGTCTACAATCCGTTCGACTTCTTCCTCGAGCCGGCGGCCGAGCGTTTCCCCTTCGAGTACGATCCCTCGCTGGCCAATGAACTCGAGACGTTTCAGACCAAGGGGCCGCTGACGCCGGAATTCGCCGAGTACCTGGACAAGGTCCGGCGCACCCTGCTCGGTGAGCAGGCCGTGGCCCATCCGGCATCCCCGCATTCGGAGGTGGCGATCGACACGCATGCCCACGGGCATCTGCCGGAGGCGGGACAATTGCCGACCGAGCCGGACAAGGATCCCCGCCCGCGGACGATCGATTTCCTCGTGGGGATCAACCAACGGGTCACCGACGACATCAAATATCTCATCCGCCTGGAGCCGGGCGTGCAGACGCCGGAAGAGACGCTGACCAACGGCAGCGGCTCGTGCCGCGATTCGGCGTGGCTGCTCTGCCAGCTCCTGCGGCATTGCGGGCTCGCGGCGCGCTTTGTGAGCGGCTACCTCATTCAGCTCAAGCCCGACCAGGAAGCGCTCGACGGCCCGAGCGGCGCGACCGAGGATTTCACCGACCTGCACGCCTGGTGCGAGGTGTATCTGCCCGGCGCCGGCTGGATCGGCTTTGACGCGACGAGCGGCCTGCTGGCCGGCGAAGGGCACATCCCGCTGGCGGCCACCCCCGATCCGCAGAGCGCGGCGCCGATCAGCGGCGGCGTGGACGAGGCCGAGGTGGAATTTGGCTTCGAGATGTCGGTCAGCCGCATCCATGAATCGCCACGCGTCACGAAGCCCTATTCGCCCGAGCAGTGGGCGGCAATCGATGCGCTGGGCAGGAAAGTCGACGAAGACCTCGTCGCCCGCGATGTGCGCCTCACGATGGGCGGCGAGCCCACCTTTATCAGCGTCGACGATCCCGACGGCGAGGAGTGGAACTTCGCCGCCGTGGGCCCGCGCAAGCGCATCCTTTCCGGGGAATTGATCAAGCGCCTGCGCAAGCAATTCGGCCCCGGCGGCCTGCTGCACTACGGCATGGGCAAGTGGTATCCCGGCGAGCAGCTCCCGCGCTGGTCGCTGGGCTGCTATTGGCGCCAGGACGGGCAGCCTGTCTGGACGGACGACTCGCTCATCGCCGATGAATCGAAGAACTACGGCCACGGGACCAAGGAAGCGCGCGCCTTCATCGACAAGCTCATCGAGTTCGTCGACGTAGACGGCAAATGGGTCATGCCCGGCTACGAGGACGTCTTCCACTACCTGTGGAAGGAACGCCGCCTGCCGGCGAACGTCGATCCGCTCAAGTCGAACCTGAAGGACAAACTGGAACGCGACCGCATCGCCCGCATTTTCGAGCAGGGGCTGAATTCCGTGGTCGGCTACTCGATCCCGATCAAGGCCGAAGGCGGCCAGTGGCAGAGCGGACCGTGGTTCCTGCGCGATGAAACGCTGTGGCTCATTCCCGGCGACTCTCCAATGGGCCTGCGCCTGCCGCTCGACTCGCTCCCATGGGTCGCGCCGGGCGATTACCCCTGGCTCATCCCCCCCGATCCGATGCTCAAGCGGCCACCCCTGCCCCCGCGCCCGGATCGCGCGGGCCAGCGTTACGTCGGCGGCACCCCGGAAGCGCAGGCAGCCGGCCAGGGCCGCGGCCAGCGCCGGCAGGAGCTCGGCGATCCGTATCCGCGCAAGCTCCGCGAAGGGGACCCCAACCGGATCCCCGGCCCGCAGGAATCCGCCGCGTGGATCACGCGCACGGCGCTCTGCGTCGAGCCGCGCCAGGGACGCCTCCACGTTTTCATGCCACCGGTGCAGACGGCGGAGGACTATCTCGATCTGGTCGCCGCGGTGGAAGATACCGCGCGCACGCTCGGCCTGCCGGTGATCGTGGAAGGCGAGGCGCCCCCGCGCGATCCGCGGCTGAACGCGCTGAAGGTCACCCCTGACCCGGGCGTCATCGAGGTGAACATGCACCCGGTGCATTCGTGGGACGAACTCGCAAAGAATACCAAGGTACTCTACGAGGAGGCGCGGCAGACGCGGCTCGGCACGGAGAAATTCATGGTCGACGGCCGGCACACCGGCACCGGCGGCGGCAACCACATCGTCATCGGCGGCCGTTCCCCGGCGGATTCCCCGATGCTGCGCCGGCCCGATCTCCTGCGGTCGCTGCTCGCCTACTGGCACAATCACCCGTCGCTCAGCTATCTCTTCACGGGTCTTTTCATCGGGCCGACTTCGCAATCGCCGCGCGTGGACGAAGCGCGCAACGATTCGCTCTACGAGCTGGAGCTGGCTTTCAAGCAGATCCCCGACAAGGGCGACGTGCCGCCGTGGCTGGTCGATCGCATCTTCCGCAACCTGCTCATCGACGTCACCGGCAACACGCATCGCGCCGAATTCAGCATCGATAAACTCTACTCGCCCGACAGCAGCACCGGCCGCCTCGGGCTGGTCGAACTGCGCTCGTTCGAGATGCCGCCGCACGCCGAGATGAGCCTCGCGCAACATCTCCTGTTGCGCGCCGCCATCGCGCGCTTCTGGAAGGAGCCCTACGCGCCGCAAAAGCTGGCCCGCTGGGGCACGGAGCTGCACGACCGTTTTCTGCTGCCGCACTTCGTGTGGCAGGATTTCCAGGATGTGGTCGGGGAATTTCAGGAGCACGGCTACCCCATCGACCCGGGATGGTTTGCACCGCACTACGAGTTCAAATTCCCGGCCATCGGCGCAATCACGCAGCGCGGGGTGAACATCGAGGTCCGCACCGCGCTCGAGCCGTGGCACGTACTCGGCGAGGAACCGGGTGGCGGCGGCACGGTGCGCTATGTCGATAGCTCTCTGGAGCGCGTGCAGGTGAAGGTGCGCGGGCTCACCGATACCCGCCACATCGTGACCTGCAATGGCCGCCGGGTGCCGCTGCATCCCACGGGTGTCGCGGGCGAGTTCGTGGCCGGCATCCGCTATCGCGCCTGGCAGCCGCCGACCTGCCTGCAGCCCACGATCGGGGTCAATACGCCGCTCGTCATCGACCTGCTCGACACGTGGAACCAGCGCAGCATGGGCGGGTGTACCTATCACGTCACCCACCCGGGCGGACGGAGCTATACCACCTTCCCGGTGAACGCCTACGAGGCCGAGTCCCGACGCCTGAACCGCTTCTTCCCCTACGGCCACACGCCCGGCAAAATCGCCGAGCCGCCGCTGGAATCGAGTCGCGAATTCCCCGTCACTCTCGACCTGCGCACGTGACGGTTCATCGGTGGGAAGTTTGCTTCCCCGGCATCCCATGCAGTACGTTGCGCCCGAATGACTTCAGCCACCGAGACTAGCGTAATGCCTTCCTCCTCTGGAGTCTGGGCGGCGTATCGTCCTCGGCCCGAAGTCTTCGACGAAATGCGCGCCGTGGACGGCGCGGTGCGCCCCCACTGGCTGCCGCTGGTGGAAGGGCTGGAGCGGCTGGGCCGGGACGGCATCCGGGACCGCTCCGAAAGCGCGTTCGATCTGCTGCGCCAGCATGGCGTGACCTACAATGTCCACGCCGATGGCGAGAGCGCCCAGCGCACCTGGAAACTGGACGCCGTTCCGCTGGTCATCAGCGCCGAGGAGTGGGGACGCCTGGAGACCGGCCTCATCCAGCGGACGCGGCTCCTGAACCTCGTGCTGGCGGACATCTACGGCCCGCGGCAGCTCCTGAAAGATGGCCTGCTGCCGCCCGCCCTGTTGCACGCCAATCCCGGTTTTCTGCGCTGCTGCCACGGCATCCGCCCACCCCGCGACCTCTTCCTCACGCTGCACGCCGTCGATCTCACCCGCGCGCCCAACGGCCAATGGTGGGTGATGAGCGACCGGACGCAGGCGCCGAGCGGCGTCGGTTACGCGCTGGAAAATCGCGCCATTCTTTCGCGGGTGCTGCCCGAGCAGTTTCGGGAATCGCAGGTGCAGCGGCTCGGCGGATTCTTCCAGGTGTGCAAGGCCGGCCTGCGTTCCCTGGCGCCGTGGACCAGCTCGCCGAACATCGTGCTGCTCACCCCGGGGCCGTATGCGGAAACGTATTTCGAGCACGCCTACCTCGCGCGTTATCTCGGTTATCAGTTGGTCGAGGGCAACGATCTCACCGTGCGCGACCAGTGCGTTTTTCTCAAGACGCTCGAGGGCTTGCAACGCGTGGACGTGATCATCCGCCGCGTGGACGATACCTGGTGCGACCCGCTCGAACTGCGCGCGGACTCGATCCTCGGCGTGCCCGGCCTGGTCGAGGCCGCGCGGGCGGGCAACGTCGCCATCTCCAATGCGCTCGGCACGGGCGTGGTCGAGACCACGGCGATCCTGGCCTTCCTGCCCGCGCTTTCCCGCCATCTTCTCAAGGAGGAATTGCTCATCCCCAATGTCGCGACCTGGTGGTGCGGGCAGGAAAGCGAACGCAACTACGCGCTCTGGGCTTTGAGTTCCCTCGTCACGAAGCGCGCCTTTGTCGGCGGCCACGGCGAGCCCACTTTCGGCGACAAACTCAGCGGCACGGAACTCGACGAACTGGCCGCCCGGATCCGCGCCAATCCTCATGCCTACGTCGCCCAGGAGAGCGTCGCCCTTTCCACCGCACCGGCCTGGAATGGCGAGGCGCCCGAGCCGCGCCCGCTCATCATGCGCTGCTATGTGTGCGCGACGCCCGATGGCTTCGCGGTCATGCCCGGAGCCTTGACGCGCGTTTCGTCGTCGGCGGATTCGCCGATCGTTTCCTCGCGCTATGGCGGGGGCAGCAAGGACACCTGGGTGCGTTCGAATGCCCCCATGGATTCGACCACCGCCATCGAGGCGGCCGCGTTGCCCGCGCGCCCGGGAACGGGCTCCACCCACGTGCCGAGCCGCATCGTCGAAAATCTCTTCTGGCTCGGCCGCTACGCCGAGCGGCTCGAAGACACCACGCGCCTGCTGCGCACCGCCCTGAGCCGGCTCGCGGGCGAAGGCGGCCCGACCGAGGAAGAGGAGCTCGTCGCCCTCGCCCGCTGGCTGGCGCGCACCTCCCAGTTGCCCGCCCGTTTCGGCCGGCGTTTTGCGCCGACGGAACTCGCTTCCGAATTGCGCGAGCTTGTCTTCGAGCGCAACCGCTACGGCTCGATCCGGGAATTGCTGGGCCGGGTGGGCTTTCTCACCGCCAGCGTCCGCGACCGCCTCTCGGGCGACACCTGGCGCATCCTCAATCAGCTCGTGACGGAATTTCCCGCGTCGATGTCGCGCGCCACGCCGGGGGCGAT
Source organism: Chthoniobacter sp. (assembly GCA_037200205.1). Lineage (GTDB taxonomy): Bacteria > Verrucomicrobiota > Verrucomicrobiia > Chthoniobacterales > Chthoniobacteraceae > Chthoniobacter. The sequence continues at coordinate 140,992 of JBBCHV010000044.1, read as the reverse complement.
CCTCCACGCCTTGCACCGGCTCATCTTTCAACTCGCGGCCTTCAGCGGCATGGAGATGGAAAACATGTCGCGCGGCCACGCGTGGCGTTTCCTCGATATCGGCCGCCGCCTGGAGCGCGCGATCAACCTCATTGCCAATGTCCGCGCCGTGCTCGCCTCGGATGCCGACGGTGCGGCCCTGCCGCCGCTGCTCGAATATACCGACAGCAACATGACCTACCGGCGGCGCTTCCTCGCCCGCCCGGAAATGCCCACGACTTTCGCGCTGCTGTTGACCGATGCGACGAATCCGCGCTCGCTGGCTTTCCAATTCAAGACGCTCGGACAGCATTTCTCCGAGCTGCCCGGCGCGGGCGAGGCGCGGCCTGAGGAAAGCCTGTTCAGCGAACTGGCGGCGGTGCTCGTCGAGACCGACGTCGTCGATCTCGGCACCAAGGGCACGGCTGCGCGTTCGCTCCTGAGGACGCGGCTCGACGAGTTGTACGAGAAGAGTTGCGACCTTTCCGATCTGCTCACGGCTTCGTATTTCAGTCACGTGCCCGCGCGCGTGAGTTAGCCCCATGCTCTACGACATCACGCATCGCACCACCTACGGTTATGGCTCCGATGTCTCGGTGTCGCATCACCTCGCGCACCTGCACCCGCGAGATCTGCCGGCGCAACAGGTCGGCAATTTTAGGCTGACGGTCGAGCCTACGCCGGTCGTGAGCGCGGAGCGCGTGGACTACTACGGCAACCCGACGAATTTCTTCACCATCGGGAGCCCCACGACCGCCTCGTAGTGACCGCCCCGCAGCCGGGTGCGGATCGCGGCCCCATTTCTGCCCGATCCATCGCGCACGCCCGCCTGGCAACAAGTGCGCGACCGTTGCGCGAGCGACGTGCTCACCCCCGACAGCGAAGTGGGCGAGTTCCGTTTCGATTCTCCCAATATCGCGCGCCGCCCGGTCTTCGCCGACTACGCGGTCCCGTCTTTTCCGAAGGACCGGCCGCTGCTCGAGGCGATCATCGATTTCAACGGGCGCATCTTCCGCGATTTCAAGTTCGACTCGCGCGCCACGACGGTCGCGACGCCCGTGGACGAGGTCTTCAAGAAGCGGCGCGGCGTCTGCCAGGATTTTGCGCACCTGGCGATCGCCTGTCTGCGGTCGCTGGGTTTGCCGTCGCGGTAACGTGAGCGGCTATCTCGAGACACTGCCGCCGCCGGGCAAGGCGCGGCTCATCGGCGCGGACGCTTCCACGCGTGGTTTTCCGTGTGGTGCTCCGGGCATGGGTGGATTGACGCCGATCCCACGAACAACATTCTCCCGAACGACCGCCATGTGACCGTGGCGTGGGGCCGGGATTTCAGCGACGTGAGTCCGTTGCGCGGGGTGGTGGTCGGTGGCCGCGGGCACAGTCTGGGTGTGGGCGTCGACGTGGCACGGGTGGTGGAGTAGCAGCGGTGTCATCCTGAGGGGAGTGTAACGGAGTCGAAGGACCCCGCGGAATCACCAGCGATCACCTTTGGTAGAGCGACGGGGTCCTTCGACTCCGTTACACTCCCCTCAGGATGACAGCAGGTGAAAGGATGCCCTTCTCTCTCTTCCCCCTACGCCGTCACCGGCTCCGGCGCGGCGTTCATTCGGCGGCTGCGTCGCTTCCGTCGAATTGCCGCCGTGGAATTTCACCATGTGATGCACGAAAAAGAATTTCCGAATAATGGTGTCGGAAAACACAAACGGATAAAACGCCGGGTGCCCCAGGCTGGCCACGATCTCATTGATGGCCGGCGACAGTTTCGCCCAGTCGCGCAGCAAGGAAAGAAACTCTTCCTTTTCGCCCTGCGGCACTCGAGTTGCTCGGGCAACGTCACCATCGCATCCGTCGGAAAAGGCGTAAAGGGAATCGGCACGACATCGCCATTCAACCCAAAGCTCCGCGCCGTCTCCGTGCCGTCGATCATGTGCATGTAGTGCGCCCACGTCTCGGCCCAGTCTTCCACGGATGCACCGACGCGTAAGTGGTAATGAAGGTCCCCGGCGCCGCGGCCACGGGCCCTTGATTGTAGTGCCGCTGCAGCGCCGCGTTGTAATCCTCGCGCTCGTCGCCGAAGACCTCCCGGAAGGCCACCAGGTTTGGCTCGTCGTCCGGGTGATTGGCGAAAAAGCGGTCCCAGTAATAGTGCGCCACTTCATGCCGAAAGTGTCCGATGAGCGTGCGATAGGATTCTCCGAGCGCCTCCTTGCGCTTCTCGCGCTCGAGATCTTCCGCCTCATCCACATTCAAGGTGATCAAGCCATCCTCGTGCCCCGTGAGCACAACGGGGGCCATGGGCGTGGGTCGCAGGAAATCGAAGGCGAGGCCATTGACCGCGTCCTCCCGTTTGCTGATCGGGGTGAGCCCGAGCCGGCCCAGCGTGTAGAGGATGCGCCGCTTGGCGATCTCGATCTTGTGCCACGCGTCCAGGTTCCCCGGCACCGTCAGATCGGAATCGTCCGGTCCAGCAGACACGACGCGCACAGCAACTCCAGCTTGCCGCGCGGCACCACCCAGTTGCAAATGCCATGCTGGGTGCCATTTGAGCACCGCTGAAAGGCGCTCTCGCCCGTGAGCGTCACCATCTGGTCATCGGCCGAATCGTAACCCACCTGCTCGCCACACTGCATGCAGGTGGAGTTATCGAAAAACAGAATATTGCCGCAGGAACATTGATAGTGGCGCATGGCGGATGATCAAATTCTGCCACCAGTTCGCAGGGCGCGCCATGAATGGTTGTCGAAAATACGGACAGAACATCCAACATCCAACGCCCAACATCGAACATCCAATGGATGCTTGCCGCGCGCTGCCTGCTCTTCAACCTCTCGCTCTCGGAGAGACCCATCATTGGATGTTGGGTGTTGGGCGTTCGATGTTGGATGTTCATCTCCCCGTTTTCCCCATTGCCCTTTCCCCCGCGCCCCCCTAGCCTCGCCGTCCATGCGTAGGGCCCTAGGGTTGGTGACAGTGTGCTGCATGGACATCGGGAGGGCGTTCTAAAATGGACGTACTTCTGCTGTCGCGATTGCAGTTCGCGTTCACCATCGCATTTCATTACATCTATCCGCCTCTGAGCATCGGACTCGGCGTGATCCTCGTCGCCGTGGAGGCCTCCTGGCTGCGGACCGGCAATCCCCTCTTCCACCAGATGGCGCGCTTCTGGACGCGGATCTTCGCGCTCACTTTCGCCATCGGCGTGGCCACGGGGATCGTCATGGAATTTGAGTTCGGGGACGAACTGGGCCACCTACTCGCGCTTTGTCGGCGACGTCTTTGGTTCGGCTCTCGCGGCGGAAGGCATCTTCGCCTTTTTCCTCGAGTCGGGATTCCTCGCCGTGCTCCTCTTCGGCTGGAACAAGGTCGGGCCGAAGATGCACTTTTTCTCGACGTGCATGGTCTGCCTCGGCGCGCATTTTTCCGCGGTGTGGATCGTCGTGGCGAATTCCTGGCAGCAGACGCCCGCCGGTTATCACATCGTCGGCGAAGGGATGCACGCCCGCGCGGAGATCATCGATTTCTGGGCCATGGTCTTCAACCCGTCGTCCGTGGAGCGGCTCAGCCACACGCTGTGCGGCGCGTGGCAGGCCGGCGCATGGTTCGTGGTAAGCGTGAGCGCCTGGTACCTGATGCGGCGCCGCTATGGGCAATTTGCCCAGCGCTCGATCCGCGTGGGTCTCATCGCCGCGCTCATCGCCTCGGTCCTGCAATTGGCCACCGGCCACCTCAGCGCGCACGGCGTGGCGAAAAATCAGCCGGCCAAACTCGCCGCCTTCGAGGGCCATTACACCACCGAGCCCGCGACGCTCTGGCTCTTCGGCTGGGGTCGATCAAAAGCAGGAGCGCGTGCGCTTCGGCATCGGCCTGCCGCGCATGCTCACCTTCCTCGTGCACAACGATTTCACCACGCCCGTCACCGGCCTGCGCGAATTCAAACCTGAGGATCGCCCGCCCATCGCTTCGTCTTCCAGACCTATCACGCCATGGTCGGCATCGGCATGGCGATGATCGGGCTCGCCAGCTTCAGCATGTGGCTCATCTGGAAGAAGCGCTTCTTCCGCCAGCGCTGGCTGCTGCAACTGCTGGTCTTCAGCGTGCTCGGCCCGCAACTCGCAATCAATTCGGCTGGTGGTCCGCGGAAGTCGGCCGCCAGCCGTGGATCGTCTACGGCCTGCTGCGCACGCCGGTGGGGCTCTCGCGCGTGGTCCGCGCCGAGACCGTGCTCACCTCGCTGATCATGTTCACCCTCATCTACGCGCTGCTCTTCGCCGTCTTCATCTTCCTGATGAATGAAAAGATCCAGCACGGCCCGGACGATGCCCGACCTGGTCCCCAGCGGCAAGCTCGCCGCCCACAAACGCGCCACCGGCGGCCACGGCGTGACGCACAGCTCGCGAGTGTCGAGCAGTCCGATGAATCGCGGGCGGCTGAGAAAGGCAGAACATCCAACACCGAACACCCAACATCCCAACACCCAATGATTGGCCTTTACCGTGATCACCCGTGGAATGTAGTGAGCGCGTTCGCAAGCAGGCCATTGGATGTTGGGCGTTCGATGTTGGATGTTGGATGTTCTGCCTTTCTTCCGCCATGAGCCATCTCCACCTCGATCTTCACCTCATCTGGTTCCTGCTCGTCGGGGTGCTCTTCACCGGCTACGCGATGCTCGATGGCTTCGATCTCGGCGTCGGTGCGCTGCATCTCTTCGCGAAAAAAGATGAAGAGCGCCGCATCCTCATGAACGCGATCGGCCCGGTGTGGGACGGTAACGAAGTATGGCTGGTCACGGGGGGTGGGGCGCTCTTTGCCGCTTTTCCGCCGGTTTATGCCACGGCGTTTTCCGGCTTCTATCTCGCCTTCATGCTCTTGCTCGCCGGGCTCATCTTTCGCGCGGTGGCCATCGAGTTTCGCAGCAAGAACCGTGGCGCTGGTGGCGGCAAATGTGGGACATCGGCTTCTGCGCGGCAGCGTGCTGTCGTCGTTCATCATCGGCGTGGCCATGGGGAACATCGTGTGGGGCATCCCGCTCGACGAGAATGGCGAGTTCGGCGGCACGTTCCTCAGCCTGCTTCATCCCTACGCGCTGCTCCTCGGGATCACGACCGTCGCGCTCTTCGCCATGCACGGTGCGCTCTATGCGCTGATGAAGACCGACGGCCATTTCCACACGCGCATCCGCCGCTGGATCAATCCGTGCATCATCACCTTCATCATGCTCTACGCGGCCACCAGCCAGGCCACGCTGCTCTACTGCCCGCACATGACTAACACCGTCAAGCAGCATCCCGCCTTCTTCGTCGTGGCGCTGACTAATATGTTAGCCATCGCGAATATTCCCCGCGCGATTCATTGGAAGCGCGACTTCGAGGCCTTTCTCAGTTCGTGCGCGGCAATGATCGCGCTCATGGGACTTTGCGGCGCCGGCCTCTGGCCGAACCTGCTCTATTCCAATCCCACCCCGGAGCTGTCACTCACGGCTTACAACGCCTCCTCCTCCACCCAGACGCTGGGTAACATGCTCATCATCGCGCTCACCGGCGTTCCATCGTCATCGCCTACACGTTCAGCATCTACTGGATCTTCCGCGGCAAAGTGCAGCGGAACATCTGGTGTATTGAATCCGCAGACCAGCATGACGCCCGCGCCGGTGTGCGCGGCGGTCCGCTTCACGCACGCAAATGCTGGTTGATGACCTGCACCGCGACGGCGGAAAGAAAGAGCAACGGCGGAGCAGCCATAAGGAGCGCCACCACGGCGAGGGCTTTTCCGGCTCGCCCGCGTGACAGGACCAGGATCGCGAGGATGACGCTGACCCAGAGAGCGACGAGCACCACCACCAGGACCGACCCCAGCATCATCCAGGAGGCCACGTCGTTCTCGGCCGGCCGGTAGAGAAAAGCTAAAATGAGACTGTCAAAAAAGACAGCGTAGCGAATACGAAACGCCAACGCTCCACATGGCCCGACGCTCCCCCGGGAGCCGGGATCGGACGGCAACAGGAGGTGAGGCTCTCTTATCCATCCGCAAACGTAAGCTGATCTCGGAAGGCCCGGGCCGGCGCCACTCTAGATCGGTGCCGAGGGTGAGGGAGGGATCTCCATCTTCTGCAGCGCCGCGCCGATGCCCAGCAACCCGCCGATCTTCTTGCGCAACTCGCGCTGGATGGTTTCCACCCGCGAGTTGCCGTTGATGACATCGAAGCCGTACTCCTTCTGCATCTTCTGGAACTCGTTTTGCAGCATGCGCTGAAATTTCACGAAGCTGGAGAACATGTCGCGCGACAACCCGAGGTCCATCCCGCTCTCCCAATAATCCAGGGTGCTGTTCTTTTGGAAATTGCGCTCCACGAGCTGCGCCGCGCTCACGCGGAAATAGAACACGGCATCCGGCACCAGCGCGGGGCTGTAAAGGTTGCGGGTCCACGAGCGGTCGGCGCCGCGGACGAGATCGCGCGCCATGAGCGTATAGATATAGCGGTCCGCAAGGACGATGAGACCGGCGCGCAACGCAGGAATGATTTCGTGCACGAGCTGATCGAAAAAATCCGTCGCGTAGAAAAGCGTCATCGTGGTGTGCGTGAGCACGTTCCCCTGCTTCGCTTCCTCGAGCTCTTCGCTCACCAGATTCGAGCGGCGCAGTCCCATGTGACGCACGGCGTAACCATTCGCCTCCAGCCATTGGCTGAGCATGCCGATCTGCGTGGAGCGTCCGGAGCCATCCGCCCCTTCGATCGCGAAAAGCCTGCCGGCGAAGTTCGGCTCGCGCACTTCCGGCAGACGCGGCCAAAGAATGCTTTGTCCTTCAATGGCATGGGCGGCGGCGGAACGCGGGCAGGTCGATCTTTTCGCGGATGAGATTGCGCACCTTGCCCTGCTGGATGTGAATCTCCTCACTGGCGTCGACCGCGGTGAAGCCAAATTTCTCCCGCATCGATTCGTATTCCGCGAAGACCTTGCCCTGGAAGATGCGGAAGCTTTCGTAGGGATCGGTGCTCCAACCCATATCGAGACCCGCCTCGTGATACTTCAACGCCGGGCGCCCCCTCGAGGATGCGGTTCAAGGAGGTCTCCAGCGGAACGCGGAAGTAGAACGTATGTCCGGATGCACGGCAAAGCTGTAAAGCTGCTCGACCCAGTCGCGGTCCACCCCGCGCACCGCATCCCGGGCCAGCGCGGTAAAAATGTAGCGGTCGCAGAGGACGAGATACCCGGCGCGGAGCAGCGGGAGAATCTGCCGCTCATAGCGATCGGCGAAATCCGTGCGTGGATCAGCGAGAATGTCGTGGGCGTGAGCAGTTGGCGCTTCTTGCCTTTCGAGGTGGACTTCTTGACGAGAATGGAGGAGTTCCACTCCGTAAAGAACACGCGATAACCCTCCAACTCCAGCCAGCGCTTCACGAGATAGATCTGGGTGGATTTGCCCGAACGTCCAGCCCCTCGACAGCGAGGAGCTTTCCGGAATAATTGCGTTGGGGGTTACCACGGCATGCCTATCCGAGATTCTGGTGCGAAATGCAACCGAAAAGCCGGAGCGGAATCCCGGTATTTTATATAAATAACTTGTTATCAATTACTTATGAATTTCGATCAGCTCATCTCCGCGGCGCGCGAGGTCCGCAAGACTGCTTATGCCCCTACTCGCGGTTTCAGGTCGGCGCCGCGTTACGGACGGCGAGCGGACGCATCTTTTGCGGCTGCAACGTGGAGAACCTGTCCTTCGGCCTGACCGTCTGCGCCGAGCGGGCGGCGGTCTTCGCTGCGGTGGCTGCCGGGGAGACGAAGTTTGAAGCCATCGCCGTCGTCGCGGATTCCGTCCAACCCGTGACTCCGTGCGGAGCTTGCCGCCAGGTGCTGCCGAGTTTTCCAGTGACTTGCCGATTTGCTCGGGCGAACCTGCAAGACGATCGTTACGAGAGCACCATCGCCGAATTGCTCCCCTCGCGCCAAGGAGGGTATCCTCGGAACGTAAAGTTCCACGTGGAACAACCCCATGTTCGTTTATCCCAAGCATTATGATGTGATCGTGATCGGTGCCGGCCATGCCGGGATCGAAGCTGCCATGGCCGCTTCGCGCCTCGGTTGCGCCACCTCATGCTTACTCAGAACCTGGATTCGGTCGGCCAGATGTCCTGCAACCCGGCCATCGGTGGACAGGCCAAGGGTCAGATCGTGCGCGAGATCGACGCCCTCGGCGGCGTGATGGGGCTGAATACGGATGCCACCAGCATCCAGTCCGCATGCTCAATTCGAGCAAGGGTCCGAGCGTCCGCTCCCCGCGCGCGCAGTGCGATAAGAAGGCCTACCAGTTCCGCGCCAAGGCTGTTCTCGAACGGCAGCCGCACCTCGACCTCAAGCAGGGTAACGTCACGAAGATCCTGACGGAGGACGGTCGCGCCTGCGGGATTGAGACCAATCTCGGCCTGCGCATCCTCGGCAAGGCGGTCGTCGTGACCACGGGAACGTTCATGCGCGGTCTCCTGCATGTCGGCCTGCAAAACCAGACCGGCGGACGCATGGGCGACAGCTTCTCCACCTTGAGCGATTCGCTGCGGGACCTGGGCTTTGAAGTGGGCCGATTCAAGACCGGCACCCCCTGCCGCCTCCATGGCCGGACCGTCGATTTCACCCGCTGCGAGCGCCAGGAGGGCGACGTGCCGCCGCTGCCCTTTTCTTATATCCGGAGGAACTGGGAGAAAACCGGCACGACATCTTCACTCTCAATCACTGGCGGAACGGCATGTTCCACGTAGAACAATTGCCCTGTTGGATCACTTCCACGAATCCCCAGACCCACGATCTGATTCGCGCCAATCTCGACAAGTCTCCCTTATACGCCGGTCGGATCGAGGGCGTTGGCCCCCGCTATTGTCCCTCCATTGAGGACAAGGTGGTGCGCTTCGCCGAGAAGAAGTCTCACCAGATCTTCCTCGAACCCGAAGGCCGGCACACCGAGGAGTACTACGTGAACGGCGTCTCCACCAGCCTCCCCATGGAGGTGCAGTACGCCTTCATCCGCAGCATTCCCGGCTTGGAGAACGCCGAGATCATGCGTCCCGGTTACGCCGTGGAATACGACTACTGCCCGCCTACCCACTCTATCCGACCTTGGAGACGAAACAGGTCCCGCATCTCTATTTCGCCGGCCAGATCAATGGCACCTCCGGCTACGAGGAAGCCGGTGCCCAGGGACTCATGGCCGGGGCCAACGCCGCACTCAAGCTGCTCGACAAGCCCGGGCTGGTCCTCACCCGGGCCGACGCCTATATTGGCGTCCTCATCGACGATCTCGTGACCAAAGGCACGCCGAGCCGTACCGCATGTTCACCAGCCGGGCTGAGCATCGCCTCCATCTCCGGCAGGACAATGCCGACCTCCGCCTCACCCCCCTCGCGTACCGGCATGGCCTCGTCGCTGGGCGCCGCTGGGACAAGCTCCAGTCAAAGGTGACGCAGTTGGCGCTCTTGCGGAGTACGCCAATAAGAATGCCGTGGACGGGACGAAGATCGCCCAATGGCTGCGCCGCCCGCATTTCACCCCCACGCCAACCTCCCTGCCGATCTGCGCGCTCCTTTTGCCGACGAACTCTGGGACGCGGTCGAGATCGAGCTAAAATACGCCGGCTACATCACCCGCCAGGAAGCGGCCATTGAAAGCTGCGCCGCAGTGAGGAGAAGCTGCTCCCAGCCCATTTGGATTATCAGACCATCTCCGGCCTGCGCGCCGAGACGCGCCAAAAGCTGGCTTCCGTCCGGCCCGCCACCTTCGGCCAGGCCTCCCGCATCAGCGGTATCACCCCCGCCGATCTGGCGCTGCTCTCGGTCTTCCTGGAAAAGTGATGTCGCCGGGTTCGTGGAACCCGCTCCTGCCGATTCCGCCAAAATTTCACATGGCGGTCACATAAACGCCATAAGAAGGTGCGACGTTGCGTCATTCCCGAGCCCCCGCTCGGATCAAAATTCCCGTTCGCCCATGAACACGCTTCCCGAGTCCCCGCGGTCGCATGCTCCTCGCACTGCCAGCTACACCCTTCGCCTGGCCCGTGGCCCCCGCCGACGTCGTGGCTGCCCAACGCCTGCGCTTCGAGGTCTTCAATCTCGAACTCAACGAAGGCCTCGACGCCGCCTACCTTAGCGGCCTCGATGCGGATCAGTTCGACGAGTGTTGCGATCACCTCCTCGTCGAAGATACCCGCACCGGCTCGGTGGTCGGCACCTACCCGCCTGCAGACCGGACAGCTCGCGGCGGCGAATCACGGCTACTACAGCGCCCAGGAATTCGACTTTACCCCGTTCGAACCCATCCGGTGTGAAACGGTCGAGCTCGGCCGCGCCTGTGTCCACAAGGACCACCGCAAGCTCGCCGTCCTGAACCTCCTCTGGCGCGGCATCGCCATCTACGCCACCGAGCGCAAGGCGCGTTATCTCATCGGTTGCAGTTCGCTCACTTCGCAGGACGCCGCAGTCGGAATCGCGATGTATCAGGCCCTTGCCGCCGGCCATCTGGTCGAGGAACGATTCCGAACCGAGGCCATCGGCGCTTATCGCATCGCCGGCGCGTTCCCTTCCACTGAGCCACCGGCCGTGCCCAAGCTGCTCCGGGCCTACCTGTCCATCGGCGCCAGGATCTGCGGTTCGCCCGCCCTCGACCAGGATTTCAAGACGATCGATTTCCTCACCTTGCTCGACCTGCATGCCCTGCCCGCCGCTGTCCGAAGCACTTCCTCTCCCCGGTGTCATCCTGAGCGGAGTGTAAACGGAGTCGAAGGACCCCCGTCGCACCACCAGCGATGATCTCTGGTAAAGCGACGGGGTTCTTCGACTCCGTTATACTCCGCTCAGAATGACAGCGAGGGGAGCCGCCCTCATTCACCATCACTCGATGAAACCACACCTCGCCCTCCGCGTCGCCGGGCGCGCCACCTCGTTTCTCATCTACATTACCGCGCCATTGTCGCCCAGACCGTGCGCCTGGCCTTGTCGAAAGCGGCCCGCCGACGCCGGGCCCGCGCCGATTGGTTGCAACGCGTGGCCGCCGGCTGCGCCCGCATTCTCCACCTCAAGATCAATCGCTTCGGCGCTTTGCCCGGCAGCGGACTGGTCGTATCCAATCACCTCAGCTACATCGATATTATCCTGCTCGCCGCGCAACGCCCCTGCGTCTTTGTCTCCAAACAGGAAGTGCGCTCGTGGCCCATCTTCGGCCAGTGCGCGTCCCTGGGCGGCACCATTTTTGTCGACCGCACCCACCGTGGCGATGTCGCTGCCGTGGCCGGCATCATGCGCGCCGCCCTCGACGAAGGCGTCCTTGTGGTCCTCTTTCCCGAGGGCACCAGTTCCGGTGGCGCCACCGTCCTGCCCTTCAAAAGCTCCCTGCTGGAACCGGCGCTGCACGTCTCCCACCCCGTCACCGCGCTGGCCATCAGCTATGCCTTGGAAGAAGGCTCGGTGCCCAGCGAGATCTGCTATTGGCGCGACATGACCCCTCCTGCCACACCTGCTCAACGTATGGAGTAAGTCGTTGGTATACTGCACTTTACGATGCGGAATCGCCGCCAGCGCCAGGGGATCGCAAATCGCTCGCCCGCGAATTGCACACCGAAGTCGTTGCCTTGCACGCCGCCTCAAGCCGTGAGCTCGGCATGGCGCGCCGCAGCCCGTCGAGCAACCGCAGCCAGTCCTCGCGCGTCGTCTCCCAGCCGCTGCTAAAGCGCAGCACCCGTGACGCCTCGTCCGCGCTGATCTGCATCGCGACCAGCACGTGCGAGGTCTGCTCCTTGCCGCTGGCGCAGGCCGAGCCGGTGGAAACCGCGTAGCCGAGCTTGTCCAGCTCTCACCACCCAGCGCTGGCGGCAGTCCGCCTGCTCCGGCATGATCGCTGCCACGGTATTCCACAGCCGTTCGGCTCCGGCACCCACGATCGACGCCCCCGCAGCGTGCTCACGAGCTCCGCTCGAACTCCTCGCGCCAACGCCTCCGCTCCGCCAGAAACGCCGCGTTCAGCGTCGTCTCCCGCTCTTCCAGCGCCGCGATCATCGCCAGCACTCCCGCCACATTCTCCGTCCCCGCGCGGCGGCCGTCTTCCTGCGGGCCGCCCACGATCAGCGCCCGAAATTTCGCCGGCACCTTGAGAAAGCCCACGCCCTGCGGCCCGCCGAATTTGTGCGCGCATCCGCTCACGAAATCGCACTCGCCCAGCCCCGCCGCGGCAGTTTCCCCAGCCATTGCGCCGCATCGCAAAAGAACGGCACGCCGTGCGCGCGACACCCCGCCAGCACTTCGCGCCACGGCTGCAGCACCCCCCGTCTCATTGTTCGCCGCCATCACCCCGACCAGCCCGGGAATGCTGTGCGGAAGCGCCTTCGCGAGCCATACGGTATCCGCGGCCCCCCGCGGGCGTCACCGGAATTTCCCGGCGGCCTTTGCCGAAATAGCGCTCCGTCGCCGCGAGCGCGCACGGATGTTCGATGGCGGAAATCCACACCTCCTTCGCGCCATTCGCCGCCGCGCTGTGGATCGCCGCATTGTTCGCCTCCGTCGCCCCGGAGGTCCACACGATCTCGCGCGGTTCGCACCCCAGCCAGCCGGCCAGTTTTCGCGCGCCTGCGTGAGCGCCGCCTCGCCCGCGACCCGAGCCGGTGCGGGCTCGAGGGATTGCCGATGAACCGCTCCGTCGCGTCGAGCCAGGCCTCGCGAGCCAGGCGCGAAGCGGATGAGTGGCGTTGTGGTCGAAGTAGAGCACAGGGATGCTTTTCTTAATCTGAATCTTGCTCTTAATCCTAATCTTTCTTACCGGGCGGGTCGCGCCATTGTAAGATCGCTAAAAATGCCCACCTTTCTCAACGCCAAAAAACTGTCTTTTTCCTCCTGGCCAGCCTCCTCCTCGGCAGCCTTGAGGCCGTGGCCGCTCTGCCCAATCTCTTCATCAGCGACGGCGACAACGTGGATGTTTTCAATGGCAGCAGCCTCAACACGAATTTCATCTCTACCAACTCCGCCGCCGGATTGGCGGTCGGCGTGGACGGAACCTTGTATGCGGTCAGCCGGGATGATGCCCAAGTCTACAGCTATAACGCCATGACGGGCGCGCTCACGGGCACCTTTGTCCCCTTTCTGGGCTCGACGGATCCCGGCAGTGTCCAGGGGCCGGCGGGCATGACTTGGGGGCCCGATGGCCATCTCTACATCGCCGATGTCACCGCCAGCAATGTCCATGTCTACAGTGGCACCGGCGCATCCCTCACGAGCCTGGGCAGCGCCACGCTCGACCAGCCCACCCATGTGGCCTTCAATCGCACGGGACAAACTCTTCGCCGTGGATAACAATGGAGTGGAACAATCCAACGGGAGCGAATTCGTCTCCTATATCGAGGCCATTTCCGGCGGCGGCGCCTACGTGCTCAACGTCCCTTCCTCCGTCGCCTTTTCATCCACAGGCGATACGTTTGTTCTCGATATCTCGGGCAACTCCCCCGGAATCCTGCGGTTTACCGGCAGCACGTTTGACACCCAGGTCGTCGATTACAGCCACATCGACTTCATCCCATCCGAACTCGTCGTCGGACCGGATGACAAACTCTATGTCTCCGGAGTCGACCTGGATACGGGGCTGGGAGAAGTGCGCGATTACAATCTGGATGGCACCGGAGAAGCGGTCCTCGTTTCCGGCCTGAATAACCCCACCTACATGGCCTTTGCCGCTCCGGAACCGTCCACCCTATCTCCTGCTGTTCTGCGGTGTCGGCCTCGTCGCCATGGGGAATTTCCGCTCCCGCCGGGTGGCCGGATAGCTATCCTCCGGCCAGTTCATCCATCCCCTCGGGCAGAGTCATGCAGGCGCCTGCTCCGTCATCCGCACCGCGCGCATCGACCACGAACGGCGACATTGGGTGTTGGATGTTGGGCGTTGGAATGTTGGATGTTTCTCCCCACCCGTGCCTGAAACCTCCTTTTACAAACGCGCCACCTTCGTCACCCACCTGCCGGCCGACTGTCTTTACAGTCCGTCGCACTTCTGGCTGCGCGAAATCGAGCCCGGACGCTGGCGTGTCGGCTTCACGAAATTCGCCACCCGCATGCTCGGCGAGATCGTGGAAGTGCAATGGGAAAAAGCGAGTGGCGCTCCCGTGGCGGCGGTGAAATCATCGGCTCCATCGAGGGCTTCAAGGCGATCAGCGACCTCTACTGCGTGGCCGCCGGCACTTTCGCCGGAGGCAACGCCGCGCTCGCCCAGGATATCGAACTCGTCAGCCGCGAGCCCCCCCTATGCCGGCGGCTGGCTGTAATGAAATCCAGGGCCGGCCCGATGCCAAATGCGTGGACCTCGCCACCTATCGTTCCCTGCTCGACACCACCATCGACCACATCCTCGAAAAGCAGCAAGCCGGCGATGCCGGCCAGCCCTAGCGCAATGCGCGTCGCTGCAGTTGTAGCCGGGGTCAATGACCCCGGAAGACGGATCGACCCGGCCTCACCGAGACCGGTTCCAACGCGCCGCGGCAACAAAGGATTTCCCCAATGGCCGGTTGAGGCTACTGTCACCGCGCGCCCGAAATGAGCCAAACCCCCGCCGACCATCCTCTATTGTCACTGCAATATGCGCAGGTCGTACCCAAGGAAGTAAAAGACGCCGTGCTCAAGAAACTGTGTGACTCCGGCATCGCCTTCGAAGCCGTGGCCGATCTCTGCGAGATGGCCGCCCGCCGCGACCCCGCCTTGCAACGCCTCGCCAGCGGCGGCGCGGTCAAGATCGCCGCCTGCTTTCCCCCGCGCCGTGAAATGGCTCTTTCACCAGGCAAACGCCCCGCTCCCTCTCGACGCCACCGAAGTGCTGAACATGCGCGTGCAAAGCGCCGAGGAAGTCGTCGCGCCAGTTGCTCTCCTTGGAACTGGAAGCCAATTTGCCAAAAGGGAAGGTCACGGCGAGCGACGCGCCCCAGGCGGAAGTGGCCATGGCGGAGAATTAAGGAATGAAAATGGAAGACGGAAAATGGAAGAAGAAAGATTGGTTATCCATGACGCCGCACGAACACCGCCCGATTCCCGCCACCTCCCTCGCCACCTCCCGAGCCCCCGCTCTCGCCCTCGCCAAGGCCAGCGCTTCGCTCGCGGATGAATCTTCCATCTCCCATTTCCCATCTTCCCCTCTCCCATCTCCTCCCATGAGCCTCTCCGATCCCGCCCTCCGCATCGTTCTCTATGAAGGCACCGCGCCGAGCCGCTCGATGGCGCCGCGCGCTACTCCGCCATCAGCGCGCTTTTGGAAAAAGGCTACGCCGTCACGCGCAGTGCCGCCGATCGCCCCGTTGCGCCCGCCGACCGCTCGCCGCTCCTCGTCCTTGGCCGCTTCCATGGCCGGCCGCCCGAAGCCGCCCCGAGTGACGTCACCATTCGCTTTCAAGACATCAGCGCGCTCGCCCCCGCCAGCTCGGCGACGCCGTGGAAACCGTGCGAAACGAAACCACACCGCCCGGCACGGCGCGTGGAAGCCCTGGTTCCCCGTCATCGATTACGACCGCTGCACGAACTGCATGCAGTGCCTCAGCTTCTGCCTGTTCGGCGTCTACGGCGTGGACGGCGACAAGCACATCCAGGTGCAGAACAACGACCACTGCAAAACCAATTGCCCCGCCTGCTCGCGCGTCTGCCCCGAGGCCGCGATCATGTTTCCGAAGTACAAAGCCGGCCCCATCAATGGCGACGTCGTCAGCGACTCCGACCTCGCAAAGAGAAGATGAAAGTCGACATCAGCGCCCTCCTCGGCGGCGACGTCTACGCCATGCTCCGCCTGCGCAGCGAAAAGGCCAGGAGCCGCTTCAGCAAAGAGCGCGACTCCGACAAAGCCCTCACCGAGCGCCAGAAGTGCCTCATCAAACTCGCCGCTGCCGGCGACATTCCCCCCGAGGTTCTCATGTCGCTCCCATCCCCCGAAGAAATCGCCCGCCGCGCCGAGGAAGCCACCGCCAAAGCCCAAGCGGGCCCTGGCCGCTCAAAAGTAATCATCATAGGGCGGAGACGCTCGCCCATTTGGTCGCGATCGATTCTCCTCGGCCAACAGCTTTAAAGGATGAATGCAAAACCGAAATCGTCACGGCAGGACTATAAGTCCCGCCGCCACGCGTTGACGGGCATCCGCGGTGACCCACTTTCTCTGTCCATCGACCAATGCCGATCACTCCTCGCTCGAAGCCAGAATCTCCGCGAGCCGCGGCTGTAATGACACCGGGAATCGAGTAATCCACTTTTCATCGATCAGGCTAACGGAAGCGAGGTCCCGCAAGTGCACCCGGTCCTTATCGTGCCAGGCGGAGAGTTTCATGCGCACGAGTGCTTCGAGTGAGATGAGCCGGAAATCACCGCCGTCCTCCTCTCCTCGACCGAGGCATTGGGTTCGGGTTGGTCGGCGCGCGTCCGCTCCGCGGCAAAGACGATGTGCAGGGCATCGCGCACTTTGCCCTCCACACCTTCGAGAAATACTTCCATGCTGCCCGCTTGTCCGAGGGAAGCGACCCGCCGATGCACAAAGCCGGCGGCGGCGAGCGCTTCGGTGGCGGCGGGCAAGTCTTCGCGGCGCAGGAGCAGGTCCACATCGCGGGTATTGCGCACCGCTGCTTCATCGGCCCGTGAAACCCACGCCGCCACCGCATTCCCACCGACGACGGCATATGGCACCCGCGCCGCGTCGAGAGCCGCCGCCGCGCGCAGCAGCCGACGGCGCACGTTTTCGACGGCGTCTTTCATACGCTGCCAGGAAACGGGACGGAGCACCGTGGACATGGTGTCATCATGGCTGAAATTACCTCAAATGCGATGGGGAAACTCAATAAACGCCATGCCCGGAGTGCGCTGATCAATCGGCAATTTCAATCTTCCATTCTCCGCCTCCCATCTTCTGTGCCTGTTCCCGCGAATTTCCCTCTCGTGAGTCGGCGAGCCGCCGGGTTCTATTTGCATTATGACTGCGCGCCAAGTTCAAGGGCACGCCCGAGATGGTGGTGAATTTCTTCAACGCTGTCGCCGAGGAAGTGCGCCAGCTCCTCGCCGATCTCGGTGTGCGCAAGCTCACCGACATCATCGGCCATCCCGAGCTCCTCAAGCAGCGCCATGTGCCGAATCATCCCAAGGCCAACACGCTGGACCTGTCGAAGCTCCTCGCCAATGTCGCCGACAACGAGGACGCCCCCCGCTATTGCACGCGCAGCCGCAATGATGGCATGCACGAGCGCCCGCTCGACGACATCATCCTCCAGGATGCGAAGGACGCGATCACCGAGCAGCAGCCCATCTCGCTGAGCTACAAGGTGCGCAATCTCAACCGCAGCGTCGGCACGAAAGTCTCCGGCGAAATCGGCTATCAGTACGGCAAGGAAGGTCTGCCCGAAGGCACGCTCGAGCTGAAGCTCGAGGGCAGCGCCGGCCAGAGTTTCGGCACCTTCCTCGCGCCGGGCATCCGCCTCATCCTTGAGGGCGAGGCCAACGACTATGTCGGCAAGGGCATGAGCGGCGGCGAGATCATCGTCAAGCCGGCGGCCGACCACAAATTCGCGGCCGGGGACAATTCCATCGTAGGCAACACCTGCCTCTACGGCGCCACCGCGGGCACTCTCCTGGCCAATGGCCGCGGCGGCGAACGCTTCGGCGTGCGCAACTCCGGGGCGATTGCGGTGGTCGAAGGCGTGGGCGACCACGGCTGCGAATACATGACCGGCGGCACCGTGGTAGTGCTCGGCCGCACCGGCAAGAACTTCGGCGCGGGCATGACCGGCGGTCTGGCCTTCATCCTCGATATGGAGGAACGCTTCTCCGATCTCTACAATCCCGGCATGGTCGCCATCGAGCGCCTGAGCGAAGACGACAAGGGGATCGTCCAGAAGCTGATCTACAAGCATCTCGAAGCCACCGAGAGCGCCCGGGCCAAAGAGATCCTCGCCGACTGGCCGAAATTTGCCGGTCGCTTCTGGAAAGTCCTTCCGAAATCCGCCGCCAAACCCGCCGAACCAAAAGCTGCGGCCACCGCGCCCGCCGGCGCGCCGGTAGCAACGAAGCCGTAAGCGGGCCGGAGGCCCGAGACAAGCCAAGTCCAAGGCGGCGCTCGCGGACTCGCTCTGTTCTGTCGCCTACCCAGCCACCGTCTGTTCCCTTCCGCCGCCTCGCTGGGGCAGTCCCAGGCACTCCGTCCAGAGCGGTTCAAAGCAACAGTAATAGTCGTTATGAAAGCGGGGTCGCGGCACCCACATTCGTCCCGAGTGTTGGCGAAGGCCTCCCGCCCTCATGGACTTTTGTCGGCGGCCATGGTAACATCAACGCGTCCAGCGGTTTCCTCGTTGCCAAAAGTTCGTTTCGGCGGGACGCCGAAACCAGCACTCGGGACGAGTGCGCTCCCCGGAACTTTCCCGATCGCGCATGTGGAGACGGCGGCTACACCTTTAAATTGAAATGCTCCAGGCGTCGATGAAAGTCGAATTACCGGCCCGGTGGCCCTATTCGTTACTGCCGCGCTTCCGTGGGCAAAACAACCGGCTCGTTGCTCCGCTTCATTCGGCTTTCACCACCGCGAGCCGGGTGCGTTGATGGGGTCTGGCTTGGATGGAGTCAATCGCTTGACTCCGAGTCACTGTATCGTCTGCTGCCCCAAATCGCGAACCACTTCTTGCAGCGACTTCACTTGTCCATTCGCAAAAATCACCAGGTTACCGTCGCCGTGGATGTCGGCGCGTTCCACGAACCAAGGCTGCGTGGCGTAGCGAGATGCCGCTCGCGGGGTAGGGGCAAAAGGCGTGGCAAAATAATCCAGCCGCGGATAGACGTTATAATCGATTCCAAGCGCGGCTTGGACAGATGGGCAGATCCAGTTGATCGGGGCCATACCGTACGGCCTAAAAGCGCTGATCCATGAGAGCGCATAATTCGGATCCTTCAAATCGTTCGTCGGAACCTGCGGCCAGACATTTTCATGGTCGGTCAGATAGCCCACTCCGGCCACGTGCAGATTCCGGAGATTGTTTTGGCAGAGAGAGCGACGAGCTTTGTCGCGGATGGAGAGGTAGCTCCCCATGACCATGGTGGCCAGAATCAACATCACGACCAGCACCGTCATCAATTCCAAGATCGTGAATGCTCCTTTTGGGGAGCTACGCGGCACTCGACACATGGACGTTTTCGTCGAACCGGCGTTGCTGACAGAGGACCGTCGCCCTCGATTGACGCGGGCGAGACTGATCTCGGCGTCAGAACTAGTTGCTGTTCGAGGAGCCACCAGAGAACGTGAAGGGCACGGTAGTCACGTTGCTCGGGATATTGCTCTGCTTGATTCCATCGATGGAATAGCTGGTGATGACGTTCACAAGGGGTTCACCGGTGGTATCATCAATCAGGAAAAAGGTCCCAATTTGCGCCGTTCCCTGCAAGCGAGCCGCATTGGTGCTGCCGATTTCGGCCGGAAGATTACCGCTGTTGTTGCTACTCGAAGAGCCGGTGCCGTTGCCGGAGCCGGCCGGGGCTTGGGTAAAGGCTCCGGCGTCCCCTTCGATCACATTGGCTTTGAACGATCCTTGTGCTTCGACAGGGAAATTCTTGAATGTCGTCACGCCACCACTCGTAAAGGGTACCGAAACATCAAAGCTGCTCGTGCCGGCAACCAGTCCTTGAATCGACTGCTTGTCCGCATCTGCGACCCCGGCCATCTGACCGATAAAGGCAACGCCTTGCACAAAAACGATCGCGATGCCGATCGAGATGTCCGTCTCGGGGATGGAAAGACTGAAGATACCAATCGACGCCGCCTGAAAAGAAGTCGAAGCCGACCCATCCGCAGTGACACTGGAGGTCGGAATGAATACCCCGCCGTAAGTCCCAATGATGGAGGGATTGCCCTTATTGCCGCCGTACTGAGGGCCTCCACTCAACGCCCAGGATTGCACTTGGAGAAAGACAAAAGCGATGAGGAGGGAGAGAACTTTCTTCATGGCAACGAATGAAGACTTCGGCTCCGAGACCGTCAACACGTTTCTCAAAATATTTTCATCGAAATACGCGCCGCTTTGGAGCCCGCGACGGAGGGCATGATTTCGCTTGGTTGCCGCGCCGGGAGCGGCTTCCATGGCGCCCGCCCTGTGCAAGCCCCTTTCAGCCTCTTTCTCGCGCTCCGTTACCTCCGTCCGAAGCGCACCTTCGTCTCCGTCATCACCGTCATTTCCGTCCTCGGCGTAACGCTGGGGGTGATGGTGCTCATCGTGGTCATCTCGGTCATGACCGGCTTCGAGCGCACGCTCCAGCGAGCGATCCTCGGCTTCGAGCCGCATCTGCGGGTGACCAACGGCGAGATCATGCGCAACTGGCGCGAGGTGCTCCCTCAGGTGAAAGGCGTCCCCGGCGTGGTCGGTGTGGCGCCGTATGTGCAGGGCCCTGTCCTGGTCGAACACGAGGGCCGCGTGAATCCCGCGATCATTCGCGGCATCGATGTTGTCGAGGAACAGAAGCTCATCGACCTGAAGAAGTTCGTCATCGGCACACTCGATATGCCGTCGGATTACGGTGATCGTCGGCAAGGAGCTGGCCGCCGAGCTCGGCGCGGCATATCGGAGATGAAATTACGATCTACGCTCCGGGCAATATCAAGGGCGTGCTCGATGAGATCCGGCGCGAGAGCGACGACCCGAGCGTTAAAAAGCGCACGCTCGCCGACCTGAAGCAGGACGTCGTCCTCCCCGCGCCGATGAAGATCGTGGGCCTGATCAATTCGGGCCGCAATAGCGTCGACGCTTCCACGCTACTGGTCCCGCTGAACAACGCGCAGGAGCTCTATAGTCTCAAGGACGGGGTCCACGGCCTTTCCGTGAGCACGCTCAATCCTTACGAAGTCCGCGCCACCCAACGGCTGATCGAAGACGCGCTCGACGGTCGTGCCTTCACCACCTCGTGGTACGATGAAAACCGCGAGCGTTTCGACGCGATCCGCATGGAGCGGCATGTGATGTTTTTTATCCTCTTCTTCATCGTCCTCGTCGCCGCCTTTGGCATCATGAATACGCTGATCACCGTGACCGTGCAAAAGACGCGCGAGATCGGTATCATGAAAGCGCTCGGCGCGCGCACCGCGCAGATCGTGTGGGTCTTCCTGGCGCAAGGCATGTGTGTGGGCGCCATGGGCACCCTCGGCGGGCTGGGGGCTCGGCCTCACGGTCCTCCACTATCGCAATCCTTTCCGCGACTGGCTTTCCGCGCGGTTGCACATCGAGGTTTTCCCCCGCCGGCATCTATGAGTTCGAGGGCATCCCAGCCCAAGTGATCCCGCACGATGTCGCGCGTCATCTGTATCGGCGCGTTTTTCCTCTGCTCCCTGGCCGCCCTCGTGCCGGCCTGGGTGGCTGCCCGCCTGGATCCGGTGAAGGCGTTGCGGGTGGAGTGAGAGTCCCATTACTTCCTATTTTCCCATCCCTCCCATGGAGCCGATAGGAAGAAAGGGAGGAATAGGAAGTATGGGATTTCGCCCCTCTCCCAAAAACAGGAAAACGCCGCCCGGCCTATTTCAGCCGGACGGCGCTTTCACTTAGCCTTGGGGGTTTCGCTGAGCCCCTTTAAAGGTCAAATCCTTGCGTCTCCGCCTCGTAAGCTCCCGGCATCCCCTGGATACCCTGATGCCGGGAAATATTGAGACGGGGATGGGAACGATTTACTTGGTCGGGACCGTGGCGATCGTCTGCAGGATGCGGCTCGCGATCTTGTACGGGTCGCCTTGCGAGTTCGGACGGCGATCTTCGAGGTAGCCCTTGTAGCCGTTGTTCACGAAGCTGTGTGGGACGCGAACGGAGGCGCCGCGGTTGGCGATGCCGTAGTTGAACTTGTCGATCGACTGGGTCTCGTGGAGACCGGTCAAGCGCAGGTGGTTGTCCGGGCCATACACGGCGATGTGCTCGTTCTTGTACTTGTCGAACGCCGCCATGAGGGCTTCGAAGTATTCCTTGCCGCCGACTTCGCGCATGTAGGCCGTCGAGAAGTTGGAGTGCATGCCGGAACCGTTCCAGTCGACATCCTTGCCGAGCGGTTTGCAGTGCCAGTTCACGTCCACGCTGTACTTCTCGCAGAGGCGGAGCAGGAGGTAGCGGGCCATCCACACCTGATCGGCGGCCGTGGCGGAGCCTTTGCCGAAGATCTGGAATTCCCACTGGCCCTTGGCCACTTCGGAGTTGATGCCTTCGTGGTTGATGCCGGCCGCGAGACAGAGATCGAGGTGGGTATCCACGATTTCACGGGCGATGTTGCCGACATTCTTGAAGCCGACGCCGGTGTAGTATTCACCCTGTGGGGGCGGGAAGCCGCCACCGGGAGGGAAGCCGAGCGGCGCGCCGTCCTTGTAGAGGAAGTATTCCTGTTCGAAACCGAACCAGGCGCCGGGGTCATCATGGATGGTCGCGCGGGCATTGGACGGATGCGGCTTGCCATCGGGCAGCAGAACCTCGCACATGACGAGGGCGCCGTTGGTTTTGGTGGCGTCCGGGTAAACGGCGACGGGCTTCAGCACGCAATCCGAGCTGTGGCCTTCGGCCTGTCGGGTCGAGCTGCCGTCAAAGCCCCAGAGCGGGAGTTCTTCCAGCTTCGGAAAGCTCGAGAATTCCTTGACCTGAGTTTTGCCGCGGAGGTTGGCAACGGGCTCGTAACCGTCGAGCCAGATATATTCCAGTTTGTACTTCGCCATTAGTGGATTGTAGTAGGTGGTGTTTTTTGAGCGGCTTGCGCCAATTTTGCCGCTGCGGTGGTGGTTTTGGCCCTTAAAGCCCTGTTTTTTAGCGCGGCGACGGTTTAGCAAAAGCAGTGCCACATTGCCTGAGGTGAACGCAGATTGAGTAGCGTCGCGCACTACCGCCGTCCCAAAAATAGGCCACCCAGCCGTCGTTTCAGGGCTTGCTCCTTCCGCGTACCGCAGCATCTTCCCTCTGAATGAACCAAGTCAAAGACACCCTTCGGGCCACGGTTCGCATCGGCTACGATGGCCGCGTGCACAAAATTTTTCGCGGCCCAAAAGCCGACGAAAGATTTGCCAATGAAGTCCGCGTCCTGCGCCATTTGGAAGCCCGTCACTGTCCATTTGTGCCCACGCTGATCGAAGCGCACCCGGACCAATTGCGGATCGTGACGACAAACTGTGGCACACGCGTTGAACATCTCGACGAGGAGCGGATGCGGGAGCTGTACGCGGAGCTTCACAAGTATGGCGTCCGGCACGATGATGCCGAGATGCGCAACGTAACCTACCGGCAGTCCGATGGCCGCTTCTGTCTCATTGACTTCGAGTTCGCCACCATCCTCCCCGACGACGAAACAGCCGCCGATGGATCCCACGCATAAGGCCGGCCCGCCGCTCCGGCTGCGCTGGTCCGGGGTGACGGATCGCGGCAAGGTTCGGAAGAACAACGAAGACTCCTTCGTAGCGATCCAGTTCGATGCCAGGGAGCTGCGGTTCCTCGGCAAAGTGGGAGAGGATACGGGGGAGCGTAACGATTTCGTCTTCGCGGTGAGCGATGGCATGGGCGGGGCGATGGCCGGGGAATTCGCGAGCCGTATCACGGTCGACAAGATCGCGGATCTCCTGCCGCGTTCTTATCGTCTGGGTGTCGCCGGCCTGGAATCGGGCTTCGCCGACGTGCTGGAGGAGCTTTTCGCGCAAGTGCACCGCGCGCTCTCCTATCTCGGCGCCAGCTACGAGGAGTGCTCCGGGATGGGGGCCACGCTCAGCCTGGGTTGGTTCACGCCGGGCTGGATGTATTTCGCCCACATCGGGGACAGCCGGATCTACTACCGGTCCGCGCGGGACGGCATCCTGCGGCAGATCACCCACGACGACACCTACGTCGGCTGGCTCTTTCGCCAGGGGCAGATCAACGAGCGCGAAGCCCGCACGCACCCGCGGCGCAACATCCTCCAGCGGGCCTTGGGCGCGGGGAACCAGTTCGTCGATCCCCAAGTCGGCTCCGTCGCCTGCGAACCCGGCGACGTCTTCCTCTTCTGCACCGATGGCGTGATCGAAGGCCTCTACGACCACCACCTCACGGAGTTGCTCGATGAGTCCCAGACGGCCACCTCGGCGAACTGGAACCCCGCCCAGCAGCTCGTGACCGCGTCGATCGAGAACGCCGGCAGGGACAATACGACGGCGCTGGTGGTGGAAGTCCTTAGGCCTTAGTCGCTCGCATCTGCGCAACACTAAGCACTAAAAGCACTAAACCGCCTTGTCACCCGTCTCCTCGGTGCGAATGCGCACCGCGCTCTCCACCGTGAAAGTGAACACCTTGCCGTCGCCGATCTTGCCGGTCTTCGCCGCGGCCACGATGGTCGCGACCGCTTTGTCGAGCGTCTCGTCGCTGACCACGATCTCCAGCTTCACCTTGGGCAGAAAATCCACGGTGTACTCCGAGCCGCGATAGATTTCCGTGTGGCCTTTTTGCCGCCCGAAACCCTTCACTTCCGTGACGGTCATGCCTTCGATGCCCAACTCCGCCAGGGCGTCTTTGACTTCCTCGAGTTTGAAGGGCTTGATGATTGCTTCGATCTTTTTCATGCGGAATTGGGTAGGTGGATGGTGCGGGAGCCTGGGTTGAAAAGTGGCTTCGCGCGTTCAGCAACGGCCATGCCACGCGGCTCCAAGCCAAGCCCTACAGAGAGAACTTGTTCGATGCACGTCAAATTCGTGCGCAATTCCCGCCACCGTCGCCTCGCAAGGTGGGCATCTTTCCTCACGGACTGTATAACACCGTCGCGCTATCACCGTAACCGCTTCCGGGGCTTGAGGTTGGCACAACTTCATCTTCTCTCGCGCCTCAACCTTGCATTCGCGAACAATTTTCCTACCCTGCATGCCCGCTATGCGCACCCCCGCCTTCTCCGCGTCATTGATCCTCGCCACCGCCATCGCTTCGCTGCTGTCCCCGCCCGCTTTCGCGGAAAACGACGATGCCAGGCTGGCCGTCGCAGACGCGAAGACCACCGCAGCCGACGCCAAACCCGCCGATACCGCGGAGCCCACCGGCCCGAAGCGCGCCGGCGGCGGCCCGCTGAATCCCGAGATCCATTTCCCGCTGCCCCCTCCCCGCCCGCTCTCCCCGCAGGAGGAGATCAAGACCTTCAAGCTGCCGCCCGGCTTTCATGCCGAGGTCGTGGCCAGCGAGCCGATGATCGAGACGCCCACAGCCATTTCCTGGGATGACCAGGGACGCATGTACGTCGTCGAGATGCGCGGTTACATGCACGATGTGGATGGCACGGGCGAAGATCAACCGACCTGCCGCATCAGCCGCCTCGAGAGCACCAAAGGCGATGGCATTTACGACAAGTCCACGATCTTCGCGGATCATCTGCTGCTGCCGCGCGCGGTCATGGCCTTGGGCGATGGCGCGCTTGTCAACGAACCGCCGAATCTCGTGTGGTATCACGACACCAAGGGTACCGGCGTCGCCGACAAACAGGAGATCGTCTCGGATCATTACGCCACCAAAGGCGGCCAACCCGAGCACATGGCCAACAGTCCGACATGGATGATGGACAACTGGATTTCCTCCGCCGGCTACGGCTTCCGCTTCCGCCTGCAGGGCGGAAAGTTCGCGACGCAGGAGGACACGCCTTTTGGCCAGTGGGGTCTCACGCAGGACGATTGGGGACGCGAATTCACCAACTCGAACAGCGACCTGCTGCGCGCGCATCTCGTGCCGCCCGCCTACTACCTGCGCAACCCGCATCTCGCCACTCGCACCGCCCTCTCGGTACAGGTGATGAAGGATCAATCCACCTGGCCGAGCGTGCCGACGCCCGGTGTGAATCGTGGCTACATCGAGGACAGCACCAAGGACGGCAAGTTCGTGAAAGGCACGCTGCGGCCGGACGGCACCCTCCAGACGGTCACCGCTACCTGCGGGCCGGGCGTGTATCGCGGCGATCTTTTCCCGAAGGAATACCGCGGCAACGTCTTCATCCCCGAACCCGCCGGCAACCTCGTGAAACGCGTGACGCTCAGCGAAAAGGACGGCGAGATCACTGCGGCGAATGCCTATGAAGGCAAGGAATTCCTGACCTCGACCGATGAGCGTTTCCGCCCGGTGAATGCCTATACCGGCCCCGATGGCGCGCTCTACATCGTGGACATCGGCCGCGGCGTGATCCAGCACAAGGGCTTCCTCACCTATTACCTCGTAAAGAACATCCAGGACCGCAAGCTGGAGACCCCCTACAACACCGGCCGCATCTATCGCATCATCCCGGACGGCGCGAAGCCCAAGCTGGTGCGTCTGCCCAAGGAAACCGCGCGCATTCCGGCCATGCTCACCCATCCCAACGGCTGGGTGCGCGACACCGCCCAGCGCGTGCTCGTGGAGCGCGCCGATGCCTCCGTGGTGCCCGAGTTGAAGAAGCTGGCTGCGACCGCTCCCACCCCGCAAACCCGCGTGCAGGCGCTCTGGACGCTCGAGGGCCTGAGCGCGCTCACCCCCGAGATCATCACCACCGGCTTGCACGACAAAAGCGACAAGGTGCGCGCCGCCGCCGTGCGGCTGTCCGATCCCACTACGGCGCTGCCCGAACTGACCAAGCTCAGCACGGACCCGAGCACCGAAGTGCGGCTGCACCTGGCCTTCAAATTGAGCGGTCTCGACGATCCGCAAGCCGCGCAGACGCTGCTCACGTTGGTCGAAAATGGCGGCCCGATGTTCGGCGACGCCGCGGCCAGCGGCTTGAGCGGACACGAACTCGAATTCCTCGAGACGCTGCTGAAACTCCCCGCCACAGACGACGCAAAACTGGCCAGGAGCGAAGTGCTCGCCACCCTCGCCGGCTGCGTCTTGAAGGAACGCAAGGCGCCCCGTGTGGCCCGCCTGCTCGACCTCATCGGCGCCCAGCCCGCCGACGGCGCGCGGCAACTCGCCCTGCTCAACGGCATGGCCGGCAAGACGACTTCCAAGAACGCGAAGGCCCCCAAGTTTGGCAATCCCATCAAACTGGCGTCCGCGCCCCAAACCATGGCGGCGCTGCACGCCAGCAAGGACGCGAAGATCAAGGCGCTGGTCGCCCGTGTCGATCCGCTGATCGTGTGGACCGGCAAGGCCGGCTGGGTCGAGCAAAAGATCCTGCCGCTCACCGCCGACCAGCAGGCGCTCTACGAGAAGGGCAAAACCATCTATTCCACCATCTGCATCGCCTGCCATCAGCCGACCGGCCTCGGCATGGCCGGCCTGGCGCCGCCCCTGGTCAATTCCGAGTGGGTGCTCGGCGATCCGGACAAAATCATCCGCATCGTCACCCAGGGCCTCAGCGGCCCGATCGACGTCGCCGGCAACAAGTGGCAGCTCGAAATGCCCGGCCTGCCCATCTTCGACGACGAACAAGTCGCCGGCATCCTCACCTACATCCGCCGCGAATGGGAGCATACCGCCACGCCCGTCGCTCCCAGCTTCGTGACCAGCGTGCGCGCCGCCATCAAGGACCATACGAAGCCCTGGACCGCCGAGGAACTCCGCAAGCCAGTCGAGGTGAAAACCGTCAGCGCGAAGTAGGGAAATGCGGCGCAGCCGCCCGAAAAGACCACCGTCATGCTGAGCTTGCGAAGCATGACGGCGTGCTGGGGAAGCCCCACCCCGCTCTCATTTCCCCAAAAATAAGAGTATTTCCCGTGCTAAGTTGAGGCCGATTCGCCGATACTTATTCGATGCCCAACGCTCCCGCGAGCCCTGAACAGACCGCCCTGGTCCAAAGCCTTTTCGTCCAGCATTTGCCGGCGTTGCGGGGGTTCGTGCTGTCGTTGGTCAGCGATTTCAGTCTCGTGGACGATATCGTGCAGGAAACTTTCCTGGTCATCACGGCCAAGGCCGCCACCTTCCAGCGGGGGCACCAATTTCCGCGCCTGGGCCTGGACGATCGCCCGCTACAAGGTGCTGCAGACGCTCGAGAAGCATGCGCCCGTACCGGAGCGCCTCGCGCCGGAGGTGCTGGAAGCCCTCGCCTCCCACGGCACGGCCGAAACGTGGTATTCCGAAGAGCAGATCCAGCACCTGGCCAAGTGCATGGAAGGCCTGGCACCCAAGGCCCGCGCGGCCGTCGAGCTGCGCTACCAGCAAGCCCATCGTCCGCCCGAGATCGCCAGCCGGTTGGGCTGGACGGTCGAATCCGTCCACGTCGCCCTATCCCGCGCCCGCGTCTTCCTCCGCGATTGCGTGACTCAGCGCATGCTCGCCGCCCACCCCTGAAGCCATGAGCGACGAACGCACCCAGCTTCTTTTGCAGCGTTACTTCGACCAGGTGCTCACCGGCGAAGAGCGCAGTGAGCTTTCCACCATGCTGCTCGCTTCCCCGCGGGCCCGCGAGGAATTCTGGGAACTGGCGCGCTGGAACGCTTTGATCCGCCAATGGGGCGAAGCCGAATGGGGCCGGCAGGATGCCGAGAGCCTGACTCTTCGTCCCTTGCCCGCTGTTCCGCCCGCCCGGAAGGTGGAGCGGAAAGTGGTGCCCTTCCCGCGTCCAAGCTGGAAAATCGGGGTGGCGGCCCTCGCGGCGGCGGCGGTGGTCGCGCTCTTTGTCAGCGTGCCGTCTTTGCTGCCCTGGAATCACCGGGTTCAGCCCATCAGCGTGGCGGTGCTCACCCATTCGGCGGATGCCGTGTGGGCGGATAGCGGAACGGGTCGGCAGCGGGGCGAAAGCCTGGCCCCGGGCTGGCTGCATCTGAAATCCGGCGCGGTGCAGATCGAATTTTCCCGTGGCGCTCGTGTCGTTCTCGAAGGGCCGGCGGAGTTCCAGCTTTTGACCGACAACTCCGCGTTCCTCGGCAGCGGCAAGCTGCGCGCCCAGGTGCCCGATCCCGCGCATGGCTTCACGGTCAAGACGTCGGCGTTTGCCGTGGTCGATTACGGCACCGAGTTTGGTTGCAGCCTTCCGATTTCAGGCGCGCCACAGATTCACGTCTTCAATGGGTTGGTCGGCTTGCAGGGTTCCCAGCCGACGGAGCGCAAACTGCGGCAGAATCAGGCGGTGGAGATCGACAAGGATCAGGTGCACGACATTCCGGCGCGGCGGGATCAATTCCTGAGCGATGAAGAGCTGGCCAAACGCGAACGCGCGAGTGTGCTGGGCCGTCTGGCGGCGTGGCACGCGGCCAGCCAGGCCTTGAGCGAGCATCCGGCGGCGCTGGTGCATCTCGATTTCGAAGGGGAACGGGGCTGGTCGCGCAATATCCCGAATCGCGCCTGGCGGGCCGTGCCCGGTTCGCCGGCGAGCATGGTGGGCTGCCAGTTCAACGATGGCCGCTGGCCCGGCAAAGGGGCGATCGAGTTCACCCGTCCCGACGATCGCCTCCGGCTGAATCTGCCCGGCGGTTATGAATCGATGACCCTGCTGGCTTGGTTGCGTGTCGATACACTTCCGGATCGCCCGCAGTCCCTGGTCATGGCCGACGGCCTCGGCACGGGCGATGTGCAGTGGTACATCAGCCGCTGGGGTGAACTGGGTTTCGGTGTCCATATCGGCAAGAACGGCGACCCGACCGGCTGGCGCTATCATCACAGCGAACCGTTGTTCACCCCGGAAACGTTGGGCTCATGGGTCTGCATCGCCAGCGTCTACGACAACGCCACGGACACCGTGACGCATTACTTCAACGGTCAGGCGATCGGTGCCGACAAACTCGGCGTGCGCACCTTGCTCCAGCTCGAGACTTTCGAAATCGGCAACTGGGCGCTCCGCGACGGCGAGCAATGGCGCGCGGGCATCGTGCCGCGCAGCACCAAGGACAGCGCACGCAATCTGCAGGGCCGCATCGACGAGGTGGCCGTCCTCTCCGCCCCCCTCAGCGCCGAGGAGATCCGCCAGTTCTACGAGATCGGCAAGATCGAGCAACCGGCCCCGACCGCGCTCGTCAAGAATCTGCGATAGGGACGCGTTGGCGATTCCGGCGGCTCGGGTGCGATGCACCTCGTCTCCGGGAACTGACCGACGACCTCAGAGAAGATCGTATTGAGTCTGGCCTCGAACGCCGCAACGGAAGCGCCGCCGCAGATTGCCGGAGAGCGCAGTCGTTTGCTCGGGGCCTCCGCGCCACCCCTTCGGAAGATCATCGAGGACTATGGCGCGACGGTCCTCTACACTGCGCCCACGGCGAATCGCGCCTTCATCAAGTGGGGCGATGAATGGCCGAAGAGCGTTCGGCAGGCTACGAGAGTCGGCTATGAATTCCGATCAGACTGAGCGAGGAGGTGACGTCAAGGAGGGCCGTAAGGGGGTGGCTTGTGTCCCGAAGGGACAACAGAATGTAGCCCCGGGTCGAGCGGTTTAATTTAAACTGTAGCCGGTTTCTCGGAGTTTTCTTCTTCCACGCCGAAGGCGTCAAAAGCGGCGTAGCCCCGGGTCGAGCGAGTCTGCGAGCGACCACCCGGGGTACCGCCCCACCCGCGGACATTCCAACCGTCCCGGCCTCCTGGCCGCATCCTCCGGTCTAGAAGCAGCAGAGATGCGGCTGGCGCCGGGACGGTTGGAGCGTTCGCTCGTGGGTCTGGACCCCGGGTGGTCGCTCGCAGACTCGCTCGACCCGGGGCTACACGGCTCTTGTCCCTTCGGGACGTGAGGCGCCAGCGCTCTCAGCATCCCATAACGGCTACGCCATTATTTAAACCGCTCTAACTTCCTTGTCCCTTCGGGACACACTCCACCTCCACCACCTCCACTACTCCACCTCCTCGCTCAGGTTCTGATCGGGTTCATAGCCCGCCCCCATTCCGCCTATGGAAAGCAACATGGCTGGTGATCACCGCGCTGGCCAAAGTTCGTTTCAACGGGACGCTGAAACCAGCATTCGGGACGAATGCGCTCCCCGGAAATCGGCTGCCGCGCCTTCCCTGCACCCACGCGATGGATTGATCCATTCCCACGCCCGTTTATCGCGCCGCAGGACAGCGCGTCCAACCACGGAAAAGCGCCTCGCAACACGAGGGTTGCGAGGCGCTGAGTGATTTTCCGATTCGCCGTTTTAACAGCGAACTGATGAGGAAGCGGCTGACTTAGTTGACGTAGGCGGCTTCGTTCGAGAGCAGCAGGGCGTGGGCGTAGGTTTCCCAAGCGGTCAACGGCTTGCGTTCGATGGTGGCGCCTTCGTTTTGGATGGCGGCGAAGCCGTTGTTATCGGCCATGTTGCCGTTGCGCTTGGCGCGCTCTTCAGCCTTCTTCTCGGCTTTTTCGGTCATGTCCTTGGCCTCGGCAGCGACTTTGTCCTGCAAACGCAGTTCTTCGCCGAGGAAACTATAGGCAATTCTGAACTCATCCGCACTCGGCGTGCGGCCGAGGACGATGCGGTAAATGCCGATGATCCGATCGTTATTCGTCTTGGCCTGGGCGATTACCGGCTGGGTCAGAATGTGGCGGGCCACATCGATCGCCATCGGGCTGTTCATTAAGAACAACGCCTGTTGCGGTACTACCGTGGTGGTGCGCTTGGAATTGGGCGCTTCCGGATTGCTGAAGTCGAAGTGCGACATCAATTCCGGCAGGTTGCCGCGGTCGACGTAGCCATAGATCGTCCGGCGGTAGCTGTACGGCTCATCCGTGAGATTCACCGGCTGGCCACCGACCGTTTCATCGAGATTCTTGGCCATCACAAGCAGAGAGTCGCGCATGGCTTCGAAGTCGAGGCGACGCACATTGGCGCGCCAGAGGAGGCGGTTGTCGGGATCGATGTTGGCGTATTCGGTCGCCGTGGTCGTGCGGCCGTTATCGCTGATGCTGCTGGTTTCCTGGTAAACCTTGGACAGCATGATCAAGCGGTGCAGCTTCTTCAGCGACCAGCCCTGCTCCATGAGGTAGGAACTGAGGTAGTCCAGGAGTTCCGGATGCGACGGCTTTTCCGCCTGCGTGCCGAGGTCATCGGGCGTGCGGACGAAACCTTCGCCGAAGTGGTGCAACCAGACGCGATTGACGATCACGCGAGCCGTGAGCGGATTGTTCTTGCTGGCGATGGCCTGGGCGAGTTCGAGGCGGCCACTGCCGAGTTTGAAGGGCGTGGGTTTGCCCCCCGAGAGGATCTCGAGGAAATGCCGGGGAACGACGTCGCCCTTGTTCTCGACGAGGCCGCGGATGAACACCGGGGAGTTCGTCGGGGTAGGCTTGTCTTCCACCACCATGGCGCGGGCGTCGTTGCCGCTGTCGGTGAGGAGCAGGTTATTGATCTTGTTGAAGGCCCACCCGCGGTTGCGCAAGCCGAGCGGCCAGTTGTCGACTTCCTTGCGGATCTGCTCGGTCGTCAATTCATATGCCGGCGACAGCGTGAGCGGGAATTGGATGAGCTGGGCATCGGCAGGATTGATCGCGGCCAGCGCGCCTTGCGAATCCTTCGCCGCGGCCAGGGCCTTCTGCAGGGCATCCGCCTTGGCGGAGATGCCGTTGAAGATCTTGGCATAGACCGCGACGACTTCGTCGACGTTCTGCGGCGTGAGCCCCTTGAAGGCGGCCGCCACCACGGGATTGAGCTTGTCCCAGTTCAACGCGCCCCACTTGCCCGGCGAAAAATTGCGCAGCGGACCAAAGATGGCCTCTTCCCGGCCCACACGATTGACGGAGCGGGTGACTTCGCGGTCCAGCTTGGCTTCCGCGCGGATATCTCCACCCTTTTTCTGGTCTTCCGCACTCATCGAAGGGCGGGTGAGGTACCAGACCTTCAGGTAAGTCGCCGCGTTCTTGCGGAAGTCGGCATTGTTCTCCACGCCGAGCTTGTAATAATTGTCGCGGTTCGCCTGCTCGAGGGCATCCATCTTTTTCTGGAAAGCCGCAGCCGCTTCCGCGCCCGCTTGGGAGATGACCGGCTTGTCCTTCGGCTCATCGATACTGGCGAAGACCCCATGCAGCGCATAGTAGTCCTTCGTCGGGATCGGGTCGAACATATGGTCGTGGCAGCGGGCGCAGGCCACCGTCATCGCGAGGAAACCCTTCGACACGGTGTCGATGCGATCGTCGATGAGGTCGTTGACATTGTTTCCGCGCTTGCCCACGGAAATGAAGCCGAGAGCGGCCAGATCGCGCTGATCCTTCAAGTCGGTCAGCTTGTCCGCCGCGAGTTGCTCGACGATGAAGCGGTCATACGGCTTGTCCTCGTTGAAAGCCCGCACGACGTAATCGCGATAGGTCCAGGCGTAAGGGAAACGGTAATCCGTGTTCCGATTGTTGAGACGGTCACCGGTGGTGTCCGAGTAACGCGCGGAATCCAGCCAGAACCGCCCCCAGCGCTCCCCGTAGTGCGGCGAGGCGAGCAGGCGATCCACCACCTTCACGAAGGCGTACGGCGAATTGTCGCTGGTGAAGTCCACGATTTCCTTCGGGGTCGGCGGCAGGCCCGTCAGATCGAAACTGGCGCGGCGCAGCAGCATTTCCTTATCCGCCGGAGGCGAGGGAACCATGTTCTTTTCCTCGAGCTTCTGCAGGATGAAGGCGTCCACCGGAGTCACGCACCAAGCGCGGTTCTTGATGTTCGGGATCGCCGGCTTGACCACCGGCTGATAGGCCCAGTGCTGACGGGCTTTGTCCGTCAAGCCGCTGAGCTTGCCTTTGGCCACAGCCGCCCGGGTATCCGCCGCGCCGTCCTTCACCCACTGCGTCAGGTCGGCAATCTCCGCGTCCGAGAGCTTTTCGCCCTTCGGAGGCATCTGGAGATCCTTGTCCTTGTAGGTGACCGCGGTGATCAGGAGGCTCTTCTCGACATTCCCAGGCACCACGGCGGCGCCGGTGTCACCGCCCTTGAGCGAGGCTTCACGGGAGTCGAGCAGGAGGCCGCCCTTGGATTTGCCAGCATCGTTGCTGTGGCACTTGTAGCACTTGTCGGTGAGGATCGGCTTGATCTTCTTGTCGAAGAAATCCTTCTGTTCGGGCGTGAAATCCTCGGCCGCCGAAGCGGCGACAGCGAAGAGCGCTCCGCTGAGGAAGAGAGCAGTTGTGCGCATAGCTTTGCCTGTTACGGGGTGGATCAAGCGATGATGTCCTTGACGACGTTGCCGAAGTTGTCGGTGAAACGGAAGTCGCGGCCGTTGTAGCGGTAGGTGAGCTTGGTGTGATCGAACCCGAGCAGCGCCATGACGGTGGCGTGCAGGTCATGGATGTGCACCTTGTTCTCCACGGCGCGGGCGCCGAATTCGTCGGTCGAACCGTAGGTGGTGCCGCCCTTGACGCCGCCGCCGGCCATCCAGGCGACCATCGCGCGGCCGTTGTGATCGCGGCCGGGTTTGGCGCTGCCGTTGCGGTCGCGGGTCACGGTGCGGCCGAATTCGCCACCCCAGATGATCAGCGTGCTGTCGAGCATGCCTTTTTGCTTCAAATCCTTGATCAGCGCGGCGGCTGGGCCGTCGACTTCGCCGGCCTTGTTCTTGAGGACCACGGCGAGATCGCCATGGTGATCCCAGCTGCCGGCATCGACCTGCACGAAACGCACGCCGCGCTCCACGAGGCGGCGGGCGACGAGCAGCTTGGAGCCCATGTCCGTGCGGCCGTAGAGATCGCGGGTGGCATCGGATTCCTTGGTGATGTCGAAGGCGTCGGTCGCTTCGGTCTGCATCTTGAACGCCATTTCAAAGGACTCGATCCGGGCCTCGAGCTGCGCATCTTTCTGGAGCTTGTCGGCGTGGATCGCATTGAGCTTGTGCACGAGATCGAGCTCCCGGCGCTGGCGGTCCATGGGCGTGAACTGGTTCTTGATGTTCATGATCACGTCATCGAGATCCATCTTGCTGTTGTAGTTCACGTTGCATCCCTGGTAAACACCCGGCAGGAACGACGCCTGACGCCATTCCGGCGCGCCGCCGATGGTGATGAAACCAGGCATATTCTGATTCTCGGTGCCGAGACCGTAGACCACCCACGAGCCCATCGAAGGCTTGGGAAGCTGGAGCGAACCGGTGTGCATGAAACGCTGGGCGACTTCATGCGCCGGGATGTCCGTCCACAGAGAACGGATGACCGCCATCTCATCGATCACCGTGCCCAACTGAGGGAACACCGAACTCACTTCGACGCCCGATTTGCCGCTCTTGGTGAACTCGAAAGGAGAACCGAACGCCAGACCATCATGACCAGGGATGGTTTTGTCGGTGTACTGGGTCAATTCCGGCTTCGGATCCCAGGTATCGACCTGCGAAGGGCCGCCGGAGGCGAAAATGTGGATGACCGCCTTGGCCTTGACCGGGAAGTGCGGCTTGCGGGGCGCGAGCGGGCCACCCGCCAGCGGCCCCGCCGTGGGAGCGCCGACCGCCTGACCGAGATCGATGCCGAACAGGCCGGCGAGGCTGAGGGCGCCAAAGCCCATGCCAGTACGCGTAAGGAAGTCCCTGCGCGTGAAGATGATATCGTCCGTGGACGGCGAGTGTTCGCGGCGGAATTTCTCGGTGGCGGTATGATTGATCGCTGGGGTCATGGCGTTTCGATGGTGTGGGTTTGGCGGTGAGTGCGGAAAAGATCGGTTGTTCTGATCGAATGGTTATCGGCGTCTGGAATCAGGACTTAGCAAAGAATATGCAGAAAGTGTCTAAGGCAGAAAAAGGGGGCCAAATCCTCTGTAAGAGGCGTTTTCTCGATGACACTACTCGATTTATTGCTTACTGTCACCTCACAATGTCAACGTTGACCCAATCCGACTTACCCGCCGAGACGACCGAGCTGGAGATCAAGAACGTCCTTCTGGTGGACGATGACGTGGACCTCGCCAATACCCTCAAGCTCCTCTTGGAGTCCCATAATTTCATCGTCACGACCTCGTGCAATGGCGCCGACGCTCTCCGCGAGGTCATGGCCTTCGATTTCGACGTGATCATCTGCGACATGCTGATGCCCAAGATGGCGGGCGACATGTTTTACCTGGCGGTGCAGAAGATCAAACCGCAGCTCGCCCCGCGCTTCCTCTTCGTGACCGGCCACGCGGACAATCCCAAGGTGGATTCGTTCCTGAAGAGCATCGACGCGGAGGTCGTTTTCAAGCCGGTCCTCACCGAGGAGCTGGTGCGGATGATCTCGCTGGTGCTCCGCCGGGCGGAAGACGAGGCGAAGAGCGCGAACGCGTAAAGAAGCCCAGGACCGCGCCATGCCGATGGCTTCTCTATTGCAGAGACACCGCGACATGATTCCCGCCCGCCGCGCCAAAATCACTGATTAAAGGGTGGTACACTTTGGTTTTGGTGGCCGATCGGTGACGGCGCCGCAGGCGCTTCCACACCGTCATTCTGTGCTGGCGAAGAACCTCTGATTTTCTGCCTTGCTTCACCGATCTGGCGGCAGGTGGCGGGGAGCTTGTGGAGTCTACGGCGCGGCCGATGCCAGAGCGACGATCAGAGATTCTTCGCCAGCTCGGAATGACGATTGAGAAGGGCCCGCGCCATACGGGTTCACGATACGCTCCCACTTCAGAGCAACAACCTTGAGCCACCGCTACGTCGCCTTGGCGTAGAGCCGGCTGTTTTGCTCGAGGTCTTTGACGACGGTGCAGAGGTAAACGGGGTGCGGGTGGATGTCCCGGTACTTGGTGATCTCGGATTTATTGAGGACCCGGAAGCCGTAGCGCTCGAACATCTTTTCGCCGCGCCGATCCTCGAAGACGACCATCTGGCCGTAGACGCATTTTTCGCCGTGCTCGTGCAGGTATTTCAAATACGAATCCATCAGCGCCCGGGTCGTGGCGACCTGGCGGGCGTCGGCGAGGAGATTGATGTGGAAGTGGGCGGTGCGGCGCGGGGCGGCGGGGACTTCCCGCCAGGCGGTGCGCAGGATCCATTGGACGAATTTCCGGGAGGCCGTGTTGTAGCCGGCATAGCGGAACGTGCCGCGCAGGAAGAGGCTGATATTCTGGTAAAAGGCGTAGCACTGCTGCCGAAAGGGAAAGCGCGAGCCCATGAGGTAGCCGCGGATGTCGCCATTCACGAGGAGCACGAAGGACGACTCGGGCTCCCAATCGGTATAATAGGCGGTGAGGTAATCGGCGAAGAGCTCGCGATCCTCGAAGACGGGATCGATGGGGTTGCCGAGAAAACCGGTCGCACAGCAGAGCTCCCGCACCCGCGCGCGGTCGGCCGGCTGGAACTTGCGGATTTCGAATTGTTTTCCTTCGATCATGAGCGCGGCTCGTAGTCTTGGATGACTTCGCGGTAGAGGTCAAACATACGTGTGAAAACCTGCGCCCAGGAATACTGCGCCGCCACCCGCCGGCTGGCCCGCGCATTGGATTTCATCAGATCCTCGCGGCTCGTTTCCTCGATCGCGGCGGCCAGGGCCTCGGCGGAATTTTCCCGCGCCCACAGGGCCTGGCTGCTGTGGATGATGCGGTCCATGTAGCTGCCGTGAATGCCGATGACCGGGGTGCCGCAGGCCTGCGCCTCGAGGGTGACGAGGCCGAAGGTTTCCTGCACGCCGGGATGCACGAAGAGATCGGCGGCGCGGTAGAGCGCGGCGAGGCGGGGGGCTTCGGCACAGTAGTCGAGCCAGGTAACGGCGCCGGTAGCGTGCTGGAGGTCGAGCAGTTCGCGGCGCTGCAGGCCATCGCCGACGATGAAGAGATGGAACTTGTCCGGGTATCTTTGGACGAGCTGGCGAAAGGCGGCGAAGAGGGTCTGGGTATTTTTTTCCTGCGCGAGACGGCCGACGTAGAGCAACAGGGTGCGCTCGCGCGGGATGGCGAACTCGGTCCGCACGTCTTCTCCCGGCGCGGGCTGGGGATGGAAAGTGGCGGTATCCACGCCGAGATCGATATGGGCGATATTGCCGACGCCCCACGAGGCGAGCAGATCCCCGAGCGCGGGCGAAGGGACCAGCGTCCGGGAAAAGCGGCTGTAGAGGCTCCGGATGTAGCGCCGGGAGAAATCCATGAACATCTCCGTGACGAGCGCGCCGCAATACTTGCGGGCGGTGCGGACGTAAGCCTCGGGGAAATGCGAGTGGTAAAAGCCGACCACTGGGATGCGCAACGCGGTGCCGGAGTGCACGGCTTTCCACGCCACCTGGTAGGGATCGCCGCTCTCGATGAGGTCGGGCCGTTCGCGCATGAGCACGGCCTCGACGGCTTCGAGCCGGAGCAGGACGCGATAGCGCGAGGTGCGGGAGATGAGCGGGGAACGGATAGTGTAGACGCGCGCGCGGTCGGCGGTGATCACGGCGTCGTGTTCGCCAGGGATAATGAGGATGTGCTCGTCGCTCTCCGTGCGCTCGCGAATGTGGCGCACTTTTTCGGAGACATACCGTTTCACGCCACCGCTGACGGGGGAGTAGAATTGCGTGAGATCGCAGATTTTCACACGCGGCGGCCACGGCGGCCGGAGGGTTCAACATCCCACATCCCACATCCAACGCCCAACATCCAATGGGCCCGGACACGCGCAGCGTCGATTGGACGTTGGATGTTGGGCGTTGGGTGTTGGATGTTCTGCCTTTTCAAATCGCCCTCAGTGCTCGAATTGCGCGAGGTATTTCTCGGCGTCGAGCGCGGCCGCGCAGCCCTGGCCGGAGGCGGTGATGGCCTGGCGATAAACGTGATCGGCGACGTCGCCGGCGGCGAAGACGCCCGGGACATTGGTCTTCGTGCCGCCGCGCTGGAGCAGGTAGCCGTTCTCGTCCATATCCAGTTTGCCGCGGAAGGGGGTGGTATTCGGCGTGTGGCCGATGGCGACGAAGACGCATTTCACCTCCAGCTCGCTCTCGGTGCCGGAATTGAGGTCGCGGGTTTTCAGGGCGCGCATTTCGCCCTCGGCGTCGGACAAATACTCGAGCGGCACCGTGTTCCAGACGGCCTCGATCTTGGGATTGCCCAGGGCGCGATCGGCCATGATCTTCGAGGCGCGCAAGCTATCGCGGCGATGGATCAGATACACCTTGGAAGCGAAACGGGTGAGAAAGGTGGCCTCTTCCGCGGCGGAGTCGCCACCGCCGATGACGGCCACGGGCACATTGCGGTAAAAGGCGCCGTCGCAGGTGGCGCAGGAGGTGAGGCCGTGGCCGACCAGTTCCTTCTCCCGGGGCAGGCCGAGCCATTTCGCGCTGGCCCCGGCGGCCACGATGAGAGTGCGGGTTTCCATCCACTCGCCGTCGACCTTGATCTTCACGAACCCATCCGCCGGCTCGAAATCCTCGACGGCCGAGTAGGAAAAGCGCGCCCCGAAACGTTCGGCCTGCGACTTCATGTTCATGATGAGCTCGGGGCCGTTGATACCCTCGGGAAAGCCGGGAAAATTCTCCACCAGGGTGGTCGTCGAAAGCTGTCCGCCGGGCTCGTGGCCTTCGAGGACGAGCGGGGAGAAATTCGCGCGCGCGGCATAAATGGCCGCGGTAAGCCCGGCGCAGCCGGTGCCGACGATGATGACTTTTTCCATAGGGGAGCGCAGTAAAGCCGAGTCTGCCCGGCGCGGCAAACGCGGAGTGGAAATTCCGCGTCACCGACACCCCTGCGCAAATGTCAAAAACGCGGGCTTGCACCGCACGCCGGGTGCTGACACAAGGAACCTTCATGCACGAAGGGAGCATTACCGTTCGCCTGCCCGCCGATCTCAGAGAAATCGAGCGGCTCAATCGCGTTGTCCGTCAATTTGGCGATCTGCACGAGGTGCCGTCGCGTGTCCTCTACGCGGTGAATCTCGCCCTCGATGAGGTGGTGACCAACGTGGTCCGCCACGGGTTCGACGATACCGCCGGCCAGGAAATCGTCGCGCAAATCGTCGCCCGGAGCGGGGAAATGACGACCGAGGTGACCGATGCGGGGCGCACTTTCAATCCGTTGGAAATGCCGCCGCCCAATCTGGAAGCGCCTCTTTCCGAGCGCACCTTGGGCGGGCTCGGCATTCATTTAGTGCGTAGTTTAATGGACGGCCTGGAGTACCGCCGTGAAAATGGAAAAAATGTGCTCACTATGCGGAAACGTATCCGCTAGTATTCGCGCCCGTCTCTCCCGATTGGAGCCACCATGCAGATCAAAGAAAGCAAACAAGGCGAGGTCCTGATCCTCACGATTAGCGAACATCTCGACAGCGCGACCTCCACCGTTTTCGAGTCCCGGCTGCTGGGCCTCGTGGATCGTGGCGAACGCAAGATCGTGATCGACTGCGGCTCCCTGGAGTACGTGAACAGCGCGGGCCTGAAAGTCTTTCTCCTCGCAGCCAAGCGCCTCGAACCGCTCGGCGGCAAGCTCGTCCTCTGTGCCCTCGCGCCGAGTGTGCTGATGATTTTTGAAATGATCGGCTTCACCCGCATCATGAAAATCGTTCCCTCGCTGGACGATGCGCTGAAGGCGCTCGGCGGCGAAGCCGCGCCGGCGTAGGGCACGCTCCTTTGCAACTCGAAAATATTTTCCGGATTCCAGACGCCGGATGAAGGTCACGCTTTCCAGCCGGCTGATTACCTGGGTGGGGCGTGCCCGCGGCGCTGGTGCTCGGTTTTGTGGTCTGGAACGCTTCGCGCCGGAGCTTCGACCGCGTGGCCGCGCAGACCGAGCAACTTTCACGGCTCATGGCGCGCAGCTACGCCTCGGAGCTCGAGACGGCGCTGAGCGGCGTGCAGAAAATCCCCGAGATGATCGGGCGCACCCTGGAAACGGGGCAATTCGAAACGCCGGCCAAGATCGAGGCCTTTCTCCACGACGTGGTGGAAAAAAATCCGAGATCTACGGCAGTTGCATCGCTTTCAAGCCCAACGGGCTCGGGCCGGAACTCAACGCCTACGCCCCCTATTACTATCGCGGGCCGCAGGGGCCGGTCTTCGAGCAACTGGCGAAGCCCGATTACAACTATTTCCAGTGGGATTGGTATCGCCTGCCCCGCGACGGCGGGAAGGCGATGTGGACGGAGCCGTATTTCGACGATGGCGGCGGCAATACGATCATGATCACCTACTCAGCGCCGTTTCGCCGGGATGACCTGTTCTGGGGCATCGCGACGATCGATATCGCGATGTCGCAATTCATGCGCGAGGGGCAATCGGTGACAGTGGGGAAGACGGGCTATCTTTTCATCGTCAGCAAGCAGGGCCGTTTCCTCACGTTCCCCGACGAGAGCAAGATCCTGAAGGCGTCGATCCAGGACGAGAACGCGGTGCTGGGCAAACGCATGCTGGCGGGCGAGAGCGGATTTTTGCGGACGCGCGATCCGTGGAAGGATCGCACTGTGTGGATCGCTTACTCGCCGGTCCACAATGGGGAGCTGTCCCTCGCGGTGGTCTACCCGGAGGATGAAGCGCTGGCGGACGCGCGGCACTTGCGGAATGAGCTGCTCGCCACCGGCGCTGTCGGGCTGCTCTGCCTGCTCGGCACACTCATTTTCATCGCCCGGACCACGGCCAAGCCGATCGCCGAACTGGCGCGGGCGGCGCAACTCGTGGCGGACGGGGATCTCGAGCAGCGGCTCAGTGTCACCGCGCCCACAGAGGAAGTGCGGAACCTGATGAACGCCTTCAACAAGATGACGCGCGATCTCCAGATGCGGATGCAGGAGCTGCGCTACACGACCACGGTGAAGGAGCGCTTCGAGGGCGAGCTGAATGCCGCGCGCAGCATCCAGATGAGCCTGGTGCCGAAACATTTTCCGGCCTTCCCGGGGCGGCCCGAGGTGGAGGTCCACGCGCTCTTGCGCCCGGCGCGCGAAATCGGCGGCGACCTCTACGATTTCTATTTCCTCGACGAGGAATGGCTCTGCTTCCTGATCGGCGATGTCTCGGGCAAAGGCGTGCCGGCGGCGCTGTTCATGGCCGTCACGAAGACATTGCTCAAGGCGAGCTCGTCGCGGAGCGATTCCATCGCGAAGATGATCGCCCACGTGAACGACGAGCTCTGCGAGCAGACGGATTCCGGCATGTTCGTCTCGCTCCTCTACGCGCATCTCCATACGCGCACCGGCGTCGTGGAGTTCTGCAATGCCGGGCATCCCATTCCCTACTTGCTCGGCGCGGACCACAGCACGCGCCCGCTGACGGGAGCGAAAGACGTGGCCGTCGGGGCCATGTCCGCGCTCGAATACCACGTCACCACCGTGCAGCTCACGCCCGGCGACGCGCTCTTTTTCTACACCGACGGGGTCACCGAGGCGCTGGACCGCAGCGATCGTTTCTATTCGAATGCGCGGCTCGAATGCGTGCTGAACGATGTCGGCGCCCTGGCCGTCGAAAAAATCACGCGCGGAGTGGTGCGCGACGTGCGAACTTTCTGCGGTGAACGTGAACAAAGCGACGACATCTCCGTGATGGCCCTCCGCTGGGTCGGGCCGGCCTCTTCCCCTTCTTACTCTTAATCCTAATCTTAATCTTGTACTTCCGCCGATAAACACGAAGTCTTCCGTCACCTGAATCAGATTAAGGATTAGGATTAAGAGCAAGATCAAGAACTGCCCCGCAGACCAACCCTTTGAAACACCCAAAATCCATGGCCGTCAAAAAGTCCGACATCATTGCCACGAAACACTACGTTCTCGATACGAATGTCCTCATTCACGACCCCCAGTCGATGTTCCAGTTTGAGGAGAACGTCGTCTGGATTCCCGTGGAAGTGCTGGAGGAACTCGATCGCTTCAAATCCGAATCCTCGACGCGCGGCGCCAATGCCCGCGAGGTGCACCGGCGCTTGAGCGAGCGTTTCCGCACCACCGACCAGATGCGCACGGGGGTGAAGCTGGAAAATGGCGGCTGGCTGCACGTCTACATCAACGCCGCCCTCAAGCATGAAGGCCGCGACTGGAAGCTCATCGAGGAATCGCCCCGCAGCCGCCTCGCGCTCACGCTCTTCCCCGATTTCGATTCCACGGACAATCGCATCCTGGCCAGTGCCGCCTATCTCGCCGACACCAAGGCGGACGGCGCGGTGCTCGTGACCAAGGACCTGAACATGCAGCTCAAGGCGCGCGCGCTCGGGCTGGATGCGCAGGATTACCGCACCGACCGCGTGGAGGACAACGACATCCGCCGCACGCAGCGCCGCAGCGGTGCGGAGGAATACGCCGCCATCGATATCCCCGGCTACTCGGTCCAGGCCTTTGCCAGCCAGGAACGCATCACCCTGCCGCATCTCGAGATGCTGCTGCCGAATCAGTATGTCCTGCTGCGCAATGAGGAGGAGCCCACGCACGGCGTGCCCGCGCGGCACATCAACGGCGGCGAATTCGTCAAGCTGCACCACGACCACATCACCATCCGCGGCGGTCGTGGCCTCCAGGCTGCCAATCTCGGCCAGCGCTTCTTTCTCGACGCGCTCTACGACCCGTCGATCACGCTCATGACCGTCTACGGCAAGGCCGGCACGGGCAAGACGCTGCTCAGCGTGGGCGCCGCGCTCGAGCAAGTGCAGACCGGCGAGTACGAAAAGATGCTCATCACCCGCGTGATCATGCCCACCGGCCGCGACATCGGTTTTCTCCCCGGCCGCATGGAAGAGAAAATGCAGCCGTGGGTGCAGCCCGCCTACGACGCGCTCGACCTGCTGCTCTCCCGCCCCCGCAAGCCCGAGCAATTCGACAAAAAGAAACAGTCGAAGCGCAAGACCGACGGCCCGGCGTCGCAATCCGCGTCCGGCAACAATGGCGGCGGCAACGGCAAATTCGCCCGCCCGTACGAACCGCTCATGCAAGCCGGCCTGCTCGAGATCGAGGCCATCGCCCACATCCGCGGGCGCTCCCTGCCGCGCGCCATCTTCATCGTGGACGAAGCGCAGCAGCTCACCCCGCACGAAGCGAAGACGCTCGTCACGCGCATGGGCAAGGGCAGCAAGATCATCCTCATCGGCGATCTCGCCCAGATCGACAATCCCTACGTCGACGCCCACACCAACGGCCTCGTCTTCACCCGCAACCGCCTGCAAGGCCAGCCCTTTATGGCCCACGTGAATCTCTTCAAGGGCGAGCGCAGCGAGATGGCCGAAGTCGCGGCGAATTTGATGTAGCAAACATCGTGGCCTTTTAGTCCCATGAGGCTCGAATCCAGCCTGCGCGTCCTCAACGAAATGGAGGCGGCTGGCGTCATCGCCAAGTATGCAATTGGCGGAGCGGTCGCTGCATTCCTTTATATCGAGCCAGGGACGACGTTCGACGTCGACGCTTTCATCGCGCTGGAACCGGGTGCCGCTGGCCTCATCAATCTCAGCCCGATCTACGACTATCTTCGCGCGCGAGGTTACCAACCCCAGCGGGAAGGCGTATTGATCGAAGACTGGGATGTGCAATTCCTTCCCACCGGCACGCCTTTGGAAGCAGAAGCGCTCGAGCAAGCGGTGGCCATAGAAATTGGCGGTGTGCCCACCCGCATCTTCACGCGGGAGCATCTCATGGCGATTTGCCTCCAAGTGGGCCGGCCCAAAGACCTCACCCGCCTCGTGGCTTTCGTCCAGGAAGGCCATCCCGACGAATCCCAGTTTCGGGAAATCTTGCGTCGCCACCAACTGGAGGCAAAGTGGATACAGTTTCGCACCCGCTACCTCACCGCGTCATGAACCCGATCTCGCTCGCCGATCTCTACCGCGCAAAAGCGGAACGCCGCGCTCGCCTCGCAGCGCTACCCTTCGATGAAAAGGTACGAATCATGGAAGAACTGCAAACAAGAGGCCGCACCTTGCGCGCCGCGCGCCTTCGGTTTCGGCCTTCCGCCTCAGAGGCTGTGAAAGAAGACAGGCGTTTTTGACCGCACAAGGCGTGAAGTTAAAAACCGCGACCTTGAATCGGCTTAAGGCACCTTAAGGCGGCTTAAATCTCCCGGCGGAGACTCATCCCAACGCCCGCCTCGGGTGACTGTCGAAAATGGGTTCGTTTGGCAA
Organism: Chthoniobacter sp.; assembly: GCA_037200205.1. Lineage (GTDB taxonomy): Bacteria > Verrucomicrobiota > Verrucomicrobiia > Chthoniobacterales > Chthoniobacteraceae > Chthoniobacter. The sequence goes on along the minus strand of JBBCHV010000044.1, from coordinate 96,227 downwards.
AAATGCCGTTTTTCGTTCACCTCCCATTTCTGGGAGTATGCCCGAGCAAGAGGGCGGGGAGAATGGCGGCTCATTCACACATGATATCCTAAACCGGTCGCCGGTACCTCATGGTGCGTGGGCTGCATGGGCTATATTGAGGAATATTCACTGCCAACGGCCAAAGCAGCGCAAAATTTGTCCGATAGTCCCTCGCGCTCTTTCCGCGACCCCCCATCTTTCGCCGCTCGAAGGAGCAGCGAATTGATATGGGCGCACGCGCCTTCATCAGAAGCTTTTAAAAACTGGCGGTATCCTGCTAATGAAGCGGGATGAAAGAAGTCTTTCGCGCTTCGTCCCCCGCGCGCGTCGGTCTTTGCCAGTCCGTTCTGGAGAACGCCGGCATTCCTTGCTTCGTGCGCAATGAGACCATGCAGCAAGCGATCCCCGGCGGCCTCGTCGTGGCCTTTGTGCCGCTGCCGGAGTTCTGGCCCATCCTTTGCGTCCTGCAGGACGAGGACTATCCAGAGGCGATGGAATTGCTGCACTCCGCTCGCGAGACGCCGCCGCCGGTGAGTCGCGAATGGCGATGCGCCGCGTGTGCGGAAATCGTTCCCGGCAATTTCACCTCGTGCTGGAAATGCGAAGCTCCTCAGCCCGGTGGCTCGTAGCCGCAGCGAGGATACCGAATATGAATAGCGAATGGGCCGGTCAGTTTATCTTCCTGGGAATTTCACTGCTCCTCGCGTTGCTCGTTTGGAGTTACTACCGGCGGAGGACCTTCCCGCTGGAAGAAAAGTATTCCACCTTCGGCCCGCGATTCTGGACTGGGTCCGTGGATTCGTGCGTCTTGTGGCCGGTCGGTTTCATGGTCGCGATTCTATTGAGTTACCATGTGCACGCGGTGCTGGCAGCGATTCTGGTCACCCTCGAAAGCGTGATCCCGTTGGTGTATACGGTAATCATGCAGGCGCGCTATGGCATGACCGTCGGAAAGATGGTCACGAAAGTGCGCGTGGTGGATTATCGGACGGAGGGAAAGATTTCCTACGGCCAGTCGTGGTTGCGCGAAGGCATCCCCACCGCTTTAAGCCTGGGGCTGCTGGGCTATCAGGTCTTTGACATCCTGAGCGGCAGGGAGTCGCCCCACGATTCAGCGACCCGCGCGACGTCGAACACGGGAACGTTCTGGCTTCTCGGTTCTCTGCCATTGCTGTGGTTCGTTGCCGAAGTGTTGACCATGCTCACCAACAAAAAGCGCCGCGCTCTCCACGATTTCATCGCGGGCACCGTCGTGATCCGGACCAACCTCAAGGAGGAAAGTATCGCGGTCGCAGCTTGAAGCGGCAGCCAAAGGCTCATTAGACTGGAAGTTTTCCATGCCCGCTGAATATCTCGTGATCTCCGCCTCGTTGCGACCGGCCAGTGTGAGCCGGCTGATGGGTCTATTCCTCGCCCAGGAACTCGGCGGTGAGCATCTCGACCTGCGCGAGTTCCCGCTGCCGCTGTGCGATGGAGGCGCCGCGTATGGCGATCCGAATGTCGCGATACTGCGCACGCGCGTGGCCGCGGCGCGCGTGATCCTGCTGGCGGTGCCGATCTACAATTACGACGCCAATGCGGCGGTGAAAAATCTCATCGAGCTGACCGGCGGCGCGTGGGAGGACAAGATCGTCGGCTTCGCCTGCGCGGCCGGGGGCATGTCGAGCTACATGTCGGTCATCGGCCTGGCCAATTCGCTGATGCTCGATTTCCGCTGCATCGTCCTGCCGCGTTTTGTCTACGCGACCGGCGACGATTTTGACAACGGGCAGATCACCAGCGCCGAAATCAAGAAGCGCCTCACCCAGCTGGCCGACTCCGCCCGCCGCTTGCGCAGCGAAGGGTGACGAACGGACTCGCGCGGCGCCAATTTCCTGCGAGTTTTCATCCCGTGAATCCCGCGCCGCCGAGGAGCTCCACCATTCGGACGATTCAGCCCATCCTGGCATGGAGTATCGGGTTCGCGATTCTCCTGGCGGTGGGCTGGGTGGACCTCATCACCGGCTACGAAATCCATCTTCCCGCGCTCTACTTTGCCCCGGTCGCTTTACTCGCGTGGAACGTGGGGCTGCGGTCGGGGCTCGCCATGGTCGTTTTCGCCACGATCACCTGGTTTCTCGCGGACCGCGGCGCGGGGCATCCCTATGCCTCGTGGTACGACGGCTATTTGAATGCCTTGATGGAAATGCTCGCCTATTCCGTCGTGGCCTACAGCGTGGCGCGCGTGCGGCGGGAACTGACGATCGAGAAGGGACTGAATGCGGAGCTCTCCCACGCCCTCGCCGAAATCAAACGGCTGGAAGGGCTCCTCCCCATTTGCGCTTCGTGCAAAAGAATCCGCCAGGAGGACAACACCTGGGAGCAAATCGAGATCTTCGTCACCAAGCGAACCGACGCCAAATTCACCCACGGACTATGTCCCGAATGCGCAAACGCGCTTTTTCCGGGCATTTCGACAGAAATTAACGTAGCCAGCCAACCCAGCCAATCGAGTCCGGTTTAGGCCAGCCAGAGCCGGCTGGTGCAGAGCAGGACGAGAATGGAAAATCCAAGGAAGGCGGTGATCATGGCGGGCATCTCCCTCTGTTGAATCGCGCCATCGTGGGCGGTTGGTTCGGTGCCATGGCACGACGGGCCCGTGGCTCCTTTACAACCGTCTCGCGGGGAGCCCGCGAATAGGAAAAGCGCATGAATGCTCCCCACTGGCACCTGATAATCAATCACCTGCCGGTCGTCGGCGTTTTCCTCGTCCTGCTGCTGCTCGGCTACGCCCTCGCGCGGGGGCGGGGCGAGCTTTATGGCGTGAGCCTCGGCGCCCTGGTGCTGCTGGCGCTCGCCACGGTGCCGGTCTTCTTCACCGGACGCAGCGCGGAGGTGGCCCTGATGGAATTCCCGGACATCGACGACAAACTGGTCGGCCTTCACGAAGCCACCGCCAATGTCGCCTTCATCGGAATGGAAATTCTCGGCGTCGTGGCGCTGGCGATGTGGTGGTTCGGGCGCCGGTTGCGCGGGTCGGCCGCGGTCATATTCGTCCTCGCCCTGGCTGAAACCGCGCTGCTGGGTCGCGCGGCGAACCTCGGTGGCCAGATTCGGCACCCGGAAATCCGCGCGACGGTCCCAGCCTCGAAAAGCGCGACACCCCAGGAAGAGCCGAAATGACGCGCGCGGCGGAAAGTCGCGCTTGCCTCCTCGATGGTTCCGGCGCCTGGAACTGCGGCGCTCGTCCGCCTTGGCCGGGCAGGTGCTCTCCACCGTCGATGGCGAGGTCAATCAGTAGAGCGCGTGACCGCTTCCCCTGCGGAGCCACGCGCGCTATCCTTCTCCATCACTCTCATGCGCCCTGAACCCAAAAAGCGTCTCGACACCAAGGCCGCGGAATCCGCGCGCCCGAATCTGAATGCCGCCTTCTCCGGCCTCGATCTGCCCGACCTGCCGCCCGGTCCGCCGTCCGTGCCGGCGGCCCAGGATTCCCCGCAAACCCTTTGGAAGATGGGACGTGTGGTTCTGCGGCGCGAGACCGCCCACCGCGGCGGCAAGACGGTGATCGTGATCGACGACTTTGCCACGCACCTGCCCGCGTCGGTCATTGAGAAGGTGGCGAAAAAGGTGCGGGCCGCTTGCGGGTGCGGCGGCACCGTCAAGGGGCGGACGATCGAAATCCAAGGCGACCAAGCCGGCCGGGTGCGCACGGCCCTGGAGGGCGAAGGGTTTCAAGTCGCCGGCGTTCGATAGAACGCGCCGGGGATTCACGGTGGCCGCACGCCACAGAGAGACATCGGCCGGGATTCTCCGCCTTGAGCCATCCGCTTTTCATTTTCTACCGATTATAGTAAATGAGAGAATGCCCTCTCTTGCCTGAGAAATATCGCCAAATTGAGAGCCCACGAAACTATTTCGGCGATTCGCCACATTTATTAAGAACGGGGCACTCTGTGTAACGCCGGGCCGCAACATTACGCATCGCCACCGCTACAAGTGGCTCGGGGTATCTCTGTAGGCCGTAGGCGGAACCGCGCACTTCCGTAACTTCGTGCGTGCAAACAATCTTCGTCCGGCCATAGCGGAAACGCGTAACGGGTCGAAATACTCTGTAACAAGCCCCCGCCGGGGTACATCGCGTGCTCAGGACAGGATCCGCACAGGGGCATTCTGGCATTCTGTGCCGCCCTTCCCGCGTATGTCCCAACCGCACAAACTTTCCGATTACTCAGAATTCGGCCCAAAAAAGAGCGCCGGACCTCGCTCCCTATTACCAACCTGCCGGTCAACGCCATCAGCGAAGAAATCGACCCCACACTCGAAATTCGGACGCTCATCGAGCAGCTTCAGCAGACGGCTCGCGACGCCCGGGGACAGACCAACGCGGTCGAACGGGAACGCGACGAAATCGCCGTCGAATTGTCGCGCGCCCACCAGCAGATCGAGGCGATGCGCGAAAACGAGCGGGAGTTGCGCTCGCACTTCGTCGAGATCACCTCGCTCATCGAGGAACGCGATGCGGCGCAGGAGGAAGCCGAACGCCACGAACAAGCCCTCGCCGAAGCGGCGAAAAAGAACGAAAGCGTCGTCCGCGAACGCAACGATGCCCAGCGCCAGCGCGATGACGCCATCCGCCAGCGCGACGAAGCCGTCGCAAGTTCGACACTTTTCACCGCGGCAACGAAGAGCAGGCGCGCCTCGTCTCGGAGACCCAGCGCCAGTTGCTCACCATCCGCCAGGCCGCGATGCGGCACATGCGCAGATTCTCGAGCTGAATACCCGGCTCGGCCGCGCCGAGGACGAAATCGCCGAGCTCGAGTACCAGCGCGATGGCGCGCAGAAGACGGGCAAGCAATCCGCGGAGGAGGCCTCCGAATTCCGCCGCCAGTCGACATCATCACCACGGATCGCGATGCCACCGCGCGGCAGGTCGAGCAACTCACCGCGGAAGTCGACGCCCAGCGCAAAAAGTACCTCGACCTGGCCGAGCAAAAATCCGCGGCCTTGCAGTCCGACTCCGAGCACACCGCGGCCTTGAGCGAAAGCGCGGGCGCAAGTGGAAAGCCTCACCCAGGAACGCGACGCCGCCCGCAATCGCGCCCAGGAACAGGCCCCGCGAGCTCGAGGAATTGCGCGTCCAATTCCAGGCCTTCCGCGACGAGCAGGCCCAGACTTCCACGGCAGCCCTCGCCGAGGCGCACGAAAAGCTGGCGACGCTGGAAACCCAGGCGCGCGAAGCCCGCCACGAAGCCGGCAATTTACGCCAGCGCATCGAGGCGATGACCGAGCAACTGGCCGCGCTGCAGCTGGTCGCCGAACAAGCGGGCACCAAGAGCAGCAACGCGCAGCAGGAGATCGATGCCATCGCCCGCGAACGCGACGCCGCCCTGACCTCGCTCACCTCCGCCCAAAAGCAGATCGACCACATCATTCGCGATCGCGACCAGATGCGGAAACTCTCCACGGACAACGCCATCGAGCTCGAGACGCAATTGAATGCGCTGCAAGCCCAGGTCACCGCCCTGGAAGCCGCGCGCAAGGACACCGCGGCGCAACAAGGCGAGCTCGCCGACCTGCGCCAGCGGCTGGAAAAAGCAACGCCTCGAGGCCATCGACGTGGCCACGCAATTGCAATCCGCCCAACGCGAGATCCGCGAATTGAGCGCCAATCTCGCCGAGGCCCGCTTGCAGGTGAAGTTTGCCCAGGCCGCCACGCGCGCCACCAAGGAGGGCAAGACGAAATCCGATTTCGCCGGCATGGTGTCGGCCGAGGGACGCGCCGGCAGCGGCTTCCGAATTCATCGTCACCGAGCCCGGCTCCATGCACCCCGCCGGGCCGGTCCCGGTCCCGGAGCCGGCCCGCCCGGCGGTCGCCCCCCGTCGCGGGGCTCACCGATCCGCTCACCGAAAAGGAATCGCGCAGCGTGCTCGGCGCGATGCGCCATTGCTTCCAGTCGTTTACCAAAACGCCCACCGACCTGAGCCTGCTCAATGAGCTGCACTGCCATGTGGAAAGCTTCGCCGAGCGCGCCCGCGTGAGCGGTTTGGTCGCGATCCACCGGCTCTGCACGTCTTTCTCCGGGCTCACCCGCGGCCTCTACGAAATCCCCGAGCAGGTCAACCCCTCGACTCTGCGCACGGTGCACCAGACCATCGAGTTCCTTGCCGCGCTGATGAAGGAAAAGAACCTGGCGCACGTCAAGGATCCCGCGACCGCGCTCATCTACGCGGTAGACGACGACCTCGGCAATTGCGAGAGCATCGCCCTCGCCATGGAGGAATCCGGCATGCGCACCACCTACGCGCTCGACCCGGCGGTGGCCCTCGGCGAACTGGCCGGCAGCCGCTACGACCTCATTTTCCTCGACGTGAATCTGCCCGGCATGGACGGCTTCGAGCTGTGCAAGCAGACCCGCGCGCTGGCCATCCACGAGAAGACGCCCATCGTCTTCCTCACCGGCCTCGCCACCTTGGAAAACCGGGTGCAATCGAGCTTGAGCGGCGGCAACGACTTCATCGCCAAGCCGTTCAATCTCTACGAGCTGAGCGTGAAAGCGATCACTCTCCTGCTCAAGGCGCAGTTGCAGTTGGCGTAGAGCGGCCGGAGGAAAATCGCCGCCGTTTTTCTGGAGAGCAGAGGGGTGGAGACAAAGGGTCTGTAGGAGAAAGAGCAGCAGCAGTGGAAGCAATTGATACAGGAAGACAGCGGGTATCAAGTTCATCGAATCGCGGAGCGATGCCCTGCCGGTAGCCAGGGCTTTCAAGCCCTGGATCCCTGCATCCGGTGCGGATCGTCGCGGAGCGACGTTTGCCCCGGCCTCGCCTCGGCAAACGTCGCTCCGCGACGGGCGCCTTGCGCGACGAGTACCAGGGCTTGGAAAGCCCTGGCTACCGGCAGGACATCGCTCCGCGATTCGCGAGAATCTCGAGGGTGAGGACTCCAAGGATTCCAGAGACGCATTCGTGGACGCGGCGCAGATGGGATTTTTCGCCGTAACCGGAGGACCTCGGTGTTCGTCTTGTCTCACGAACCTCCCACCCGCCATGCCTTACACCGGAATCGTCCTCGCCATTCTCGCCGCCCACGCCGCCGCCTTTCTCATCCTGCTCGGCCATTGGGTGGTCGCGGCGGGGATGTTTCCCAAGGCGACCCGCGCTTTTGCGGACATCTACGATCGGCGCCCCTTGCGCGCAACGCTGGTGGGGATCGTCACCTACGGCCCGCTCTTCGTCCTCTTTTTGCAGAACGCGAAGATCCATAACGGCCCGCTGCGGGTGCTGATCTTCGTCGCGACCCTGGCTGCGCTGCTCATTGCCTTGATCGGCAGCTCGGGACTGGCGTTGCGCATCGGGCGCAATCTCTGCGCCGGCGGTGACACCTGGCAACAGGTGCTGCGGGGCGGGGTGATGCTCGCGCTCGTCTTCATCACGCCGTTTCTCGGCTCGCTCTTTTTGCTGCACGTGGGTCTGGCCAGCGGCTTCGGCGCCTTCCTGCTCTCGCGGTCGCGCCAACCGGGCGTGGACGCGCCGTCCCTGGACGTTCCGCCGCCGGTTACCCTCGTTCACGTGAAAACGACTTCTCGTCGCGAGTTCCTGATCACGGGCGCGAGTGCGCTCGCCTGGAGCGGGGCGATTTTCCAGAGCGTGCAGGGCTGGCTGGGCGAGGCGTGGCAATATGCGGGCCCGGGATTGGCGCGGCCCCTGGAGGGCCCGCTCACGCCGCCGGCCACGGCGCAACTCGACCTGGTGGCGCACGCGCTCAATCGCTGGACCTTCGGCCCGGGGCCGGGCGATTACGCGCGTGTCGCGGCACTCGGCGCCGACGCCTTTCTCGCAGAACAGCTCGCGCCGGAGAAGATCGACGATGGCCTCTGCGACCGGGCCATGGCCCGCTTTGCGGAGTGCTGGCACGAGCCCTTGGGAGAAGCCTACGAGGAGGATGCCGAGGGGCTTCCGCCCGTGCTGCGGCGGGTGGCGATCCTGCGCGCGGTCTATTCGCGGCGGCAGATCTTCGAGGTGATGTGCGAGTTCTGGAGCGACCATTTCAATATCGATCCCGGCAAGGGCGACTGCCGCTACACGAAGATCAACGACGACCGCGAGGTGGTCCGCGCGCACGCCCTGGGCAATTTCCGCGACATGCTGCGCGCCAGCGCGCTGAGCCCGGCGATGCTCTGGTATCTCGACGGACGCGCCAACGTGAAGCGCAGCCCCGGCGAAAAGCCGAATGAGAATTACGCGCGCGAACTGATGGAACTGCACACGCTCGGGGTCCACGGCGGCTACACGCAGCACGACGTGATGGAAGTCGCCCGCTGCCTCACCGGCTGGACGATCCTCGCGAAGAAGAACGACGGCTTTTCCGGCCATCTCCTCTCGCCGCTGAAGGATCGCGCGAAGGTGGTCTTCCGCCCGGAGGCGCACGATAACGAGGCCAAGCAGGTGCTCGGGCAGGAGATCGCCGCCGGGCTCGGCGAAGGCGATCTCGATCGCGTGATCGAGATCGTGGCCGCGCATGCCGAGCACCGCGCATTTCCTGGCCACGAAATTGTGCGTGCGCTTCATCTCCGATGAGCCGCCGCCGACGGCGGTCGAGGCCGTCGCGCGCGCCTTTACCGACAGCCAGGCGACATCAAGACGACGCTGCGCGCGCTGTTCGCGACGCCGGAGTTTCACGCCGCGACGGGGGGTGAAATTCAAGCGGCCCTTTCATTTCGTGGTTTCCGCGTTGCGCGCGACGAATGCGCAGACCGATGCGGATCGCGGGCTGCTCTCGTATCTCGAGAAGATGGGACAGGTGCCTTTTCGGTATCCGACGCCCGATGGTTACCCCGGCCCGCGCGCAGCACTGGCATTCCACGCTCCTCTGGCGTTGGAAATTTGCCCTGGCGCTGGCCAACAATCGCATCCCGGGCACGCACATCGAGCGCGAGGCCTTCCGCGCGGCGCTCGGGGGAAACGATGCCGTGGCCGCGACGCTGCTCAATCGCCAACCCAGCGGCGAAGAGAGCGAGGCGCTGGTGCAATCGGGCGACAGCCTCGCGCTGCTGCTCGCCTCCCCGGCGTTTCAACGCTGCTGATATGAGCACCTCCCTCCATCTCTCCGCCGATCGCGACGCGCGACGCACGCTGGTCGTCGTCTTCCTCCGGGGCGCGGCGGATGCCTCACGCTCGTGGCACCGGTGGCTGACGAAAACTATCACAAATTTCGTCCGCGCCTCGCGGTGGCGAAGAAGGACGCGGTGCCGCTCGACGATACCTTCGGGCTCCACCCGAATCTCCGCGAACTCGAAGCCGCGTGGCAGGAGGGCGACCTTGCCATCATCCACGGCGCGGGCGGCGAGAGCGATACGCGCTCGCATTTTGAAGCGCAGGATTTGATGGAGCACGGCGCGCGTGGCGGCGGGCGGGTGGCTCGGCCGCTTTCTGCAGGCACGCGGACCATCGGAGAGCCCGCTGGCGGCCGTCGCGTTGTCGCCGACCTTGCCGGAGAGCCTCTCGGGCGCGCCAGTGCGGCGGCCTTTGAATCGTTGCGCGAATTTGCCATCACCGACGTCCGCCAAGGCGCGCGGAAAGAGGATTTCACCCGCGAGCTGCAACGCCTCTACGCGCTGGAAAAGGACGCGCTGCGCGCCGCGGCGAACAATACCTTCGAAGCGTTGCGGCGGATCGAGGCGATCGACGCCCAGGCGTCCCCGGAGCATGGCGCCGTCTACGAGGAGAAATACCCTTTCGCGCAGGGCTTGCGGCAGATCGCGCAACTCATCAAGGCCGACGTCGGTCTGGATGTGGCGAGCATCGATCTGGGCGGTTGGGATTCGCACTTCACGCAGCAGACACTGATCGATCCGCTCATGCGGCAACTCGCCACGGCCTCAACGGCTTCCGTCGCGACCTGGGCCCGCGCATGGCTACGACCACCGTGGTGGTGATGACGGAATTCGGCCGCCGCGTGGCGGAGAACAGCGCCTTCGGCACGGACCACGGGCGCGGAGGGGTGATGTTTGTCATGGGTGGCGGCGTGAAGGGCGGCGCGTGCTCGGCGGCTGGCCCGGCCTGAAACCGGAGATGCTCGACGGCCCCGGCGACCTGCCGGTCTGGAACAACTATCGCGACGTCCTCGCCCCCGTGCTCACGCAACACGGCGCGGCCGCCGACAGCCTGGCGCAAATCTTTCCCGACTTCCCGCTGCAGCCGCTGGGGCTTTATTCGTAGCGCACCAGCGAAAGCGGGTAGGGACGGCGCGCCGTCCCTGCCGCACCTGGTGCAAACCCGCGGTCTTGCTATTTGTCACGCACGGGGCGCAGGTGCGCGAAACGCGTGGCCCAATCCTCGGGCAGGCGCATCGGCTTGCCGGCGGGCATCTGGATGACGGCGAGCATTTGCCGGGAGGTGGCGATGAGGGCGCCATCGGATGGACGGCGGATCTCGAAAGCGCACCAGAAGCGCAGGCGCTCCACGCTTTCCAGACGGCCGTGGACGACCAGTCGATCGCCGAGTTTCGCCGGCTTGCGGTAATCGATCTCGGTGCGCACGACGACCGGGAAAGTCTGTGACGAAGCCATGTCCACGAGGCCATGCCCAGTTGCTCGGCGAGGAGCGTGCGGGCGATTTCGATGAACCGCAGATAGACGATATTGTGCACCACGCCCGCGCAGTCGGTGTCGAAAAACATCACCTGAATGGGCGTTTCGATGCGAGGAGTCTCGACGGCGGTCAGTTCGGCAGGTAGGTCTTTCACTTTGCGGACAAGAAACCCACTTTGTTCAAGGTGAACAGCATTTTAGTGCCAGAAAATCAGAACCCGCCGCCTTCCGGTGCGGCGCGCTTCGTCCCTTATCTCGTCATCTTCGTAGCGGCGATCGCGTATTACGGAAGCTACTGGCATTTTTGGTTCAATCCGCATGACGAGGGCGGCACCGCCTGCCTCGTGGCGCAGCGGCTGATGCAAGGCGAACGCCCGTGGGTGGACGTGGAGCCGGGCTACAACATCGGGTGGTTTTACCCGCTCGTGTGGCTGTTCCATTTCACCGGCGTCAATTACCTCGCGGCGCGCGCGTGGTTCTTTGCCCTCTCGACGGTGACGGCGCTGCTCGGTTGCGGCATCGTGTCGCGGGTGACGGGCTCGCGCTGGCTGGGATTGGGGACGGGATTGCTGCTGGTCGTTTTTCCCGGCTCGCAATTCAAGAATTACATTCCGCTGGCGGAAGCGGCAAACCCTCGCCTGCATCGTCCACCTGCTCTATATCGACCCGGTCGCCCGGCGGAAGTGGCTGGGCGCGGGCGGCGCTCGGCGGCGTGGTGCTGGGGCTCACCTTTCTCGTGCGCGTGGAGATCGGCTATTTCTTCACGGTCATCTGGCTGCTGCTGTTGCTCGTCGCGCTGTTCGATCGGCGGTTGCCGATTTTGAGCCGCTTCGCCGGGACGATTTCGGAATGGTGGCGCTGGTCTTCGGCGTGATCGTTGCGCAAGGGCCGGCCTACACGGCCCTGAGCAGTCGCGGACTCACGGCGGACTACTGGGCGGAATACACGGACTGCTGGAATTTCTGCGCGTGTCGGTTCACCAGAAACTCGCCGACAAAAAGGTGAAGCCGCCCGCCCTCATCGGCGCGGCCGCGGAACCGGCCGTGGCCACTGCTGACGAGCGGCGGCCGAACCCGCGGTCCGCAATGCGGAAAACGGGGACCGTGCACTGCTGCCGCGCGAGCCGCTTTCCGCCATGATCGGCAAAGGGTGGCGGGTGCGCATCCTGGCGTTTCTGACCTATGCGCCGCTGGTCGGGGTTCGCGGTGTTTTTCCTTGCCGGGGTGCTCGGCTTCGTGGTGACGGGTGCTGCGGCGCGAATTCACGCTGACCGCCGTGCCACTGCAATGGCTGGTGCTCATCGGCGGTTCGCTCACCACCTTCGCGCAGTTTTTTTCTATTCCGCCCGGACCGGCCGCATCTCGCGGAATTCATGCCCGGCTACATCATCGCCATGACGGCGTCGGCCTGGCTGCTCTGGCCGCGCGGGGCGGTGCGCCCGCCAGTGCAGCGGGCCTTCGCGGCTGTGGTGGCGCTCTTTCTCGCCGGGCAGCTCCTGGCCTTTGTCGCCTTCGCGTTTCAACATCCTTCCGCCGGCACGATCGTGGCCCGCTTCGGACGCAAGGCGCGTTTCCAAGGCGAGAATGGCGTGCGGGTGCATACCTCGAAGAAGGAGGCCGCAACCTTGCAGGGCGTGTATGACACCGTGATGAAGTCTTCCACCGCCAGGGACTACCTCATCTGCTTTCCCTACATGCCGGGCTACAACATCATGACGAATCGGCCGACGTATCTGCGCAACGTCTATGTCGATAACGCGACCCGCGGAGCGCATTGGGCCGAGAGCACGATCCATGATTTCGAGGAAAAGCATCCGGCGGTGGTGATCGTCGACGACCGCGCGATCAACGGCACCAACGCGTCCCGGTTTAGCCACTGGGGCGCGCCGGTGTATGCCTATCTCAAGAAGAATTACACGGCGGCGGGGAAGTTCGAGACCGTGGAAATTTTTGTGCCGAAGGCGCCCGTGGCCGAACCCGAGCCGGCGCCAGCGCCCGCACCTGCGCCTGCTCCCGCGGCGGCAGAGCCCGCCCGCTGAGAGCGGCTATTTCAAGGCGTCGAGCGCCTTGTTGACCTCGGAGACGTGTTTGGAGGGCGACACGCTCAAGTCGCGCCACACGATCCTGCCGTCCCTTGACGAGGAACGACTGCCGCTTGGCGAAGCCCAGGAACGTCGGCACGCCAAAAGCCCTGGCCACCGCGCCGTCCGCGTCGGCAACGAGCACGAAGGGCAGATGGTATTTTTCGCGGAAGGCTTTTTGTGCCTCGGGCTGGTCTTCGCTCACGCCCACGATCTGCACACCCCGCGCTTTCAGCCCCTCGAAGGAGTCGCGGAGGCTGCAGGCCTGCGCGGTGCAGCCCGGCGTGCCGGCTTTCGGGTAAAAATAAACGAGGGTGACGCCCTGCGGTAGAAGTCCGAAAAGTGGATCGCCTGACCGGTTTCATCGACAGCCTGGATCGCCGGGGCGGTCTCTCCGATTTCGATCGCGGCAGCGGTTTTGAGTCCAACGAAAGCGAGAAATGACATACAAAAGAGGAGATACTTGAAATTCATACCGCCATTACTGCGGGCGCTGGCGGCCTTTGGATGTCTAAAAGCAACGGCTCAAGAGGGAAAGACGCGAAAACAGAGCGCGGGCGTGAGACGCGAAGAAGCTCTGAGTGACTGTGGAATGATGACACCTCCCCCTCGCGATGTCATCCTGAGCGAGTGTAACGAAGTCGAAGGACCCCGTCGCTCTACCGGCGAGAGCATTTTAAATAATAGTGTGGCCGCGAATCGGGTCGCGCGTAGCGCCTCTGGGGGGCGCACCCGTCGCGGCGCGCCGGCTCCGCAAAAAAATCGCGGATTCCCCTCCTGCCCAATCCACGAAGTGTTACCCAATTGATGTCGGAGTTTGTCACCCAAACCGTGTCGCACCACCGGACGAGTGCGCTCCCCAGACATCCCTCGGCCTCGCAGGCCCTGCCTATGGCCACGGTTTATTTTAAAATGCTCGAGACCGATGGCTGAGCGACGGGGTCCTTCGACTCCGTTATACCATAACCAGTTGAAAACTGGACGATTATAGGTAAAAAGGAAGGGATGAGAAAAACCTTTCGATTAAAGCGGCCCGAAGTGGCCGCAGCAGTAGCCGCCCGCTGGCGGGAGGCAGGCAGCGCGCGGGAAATGGAGCGTTTGGCGGCGGTGCGGTTGGCCTTGCAGGGAGCCAGTACCTTGGAGGAGATTGCGCGGAGCGTGGGACGGGGACGCTCGACGGTGGCGGAGTGGATGCGGGTGGTCCGCGAGGAAGGTCTGGAGGCCCTGCTGGGCCGCCACCAAGGCCGAGGACGAGGCGCCGCAAGTGTGTGGGGCGGCCCTGCGCGGGTTGCGCAAGGGAGTCCGCCGGGGCCGCTGGAAACGGGCCGTCGAAGTGCAAGCCTGGTTGCAAGCTCGCCACGGCCTGGAACTCAGTCTCAACGGCACCCGTTACTGGCTAAAAAAAGCGGGGGGCGTCCTGAAAGTGCCGCGTCGGACACATGCCCTCAAGAATGCGGCGGCCAGCGAACGCTTTCAGCGCACGTTGGCGCGCGAACTTTGGGCCCTGGGGGTGCCCAAGGAAAAGCCGGTGCGCGTCTGGGCCATCGACGAGCATCGTTATGGATTGATCAGCCACCAGCGGCGCTGCTGGGGGATGCGCCGGGTGCGCGCTTATGCCCGCTACCGGACCAAGTATGAATGGGGCTATGTAGCCACGGCCCTGGAGATCGCCGGGCCGGGCGAAGGGCTCTGTGTGTTCTTTCCCACGGTCAACCAGGAGGTCAGCACCCGCTTCCTGGAGCAAATCAGCCAAACGGATCCCGAGGCGGTCCATGTCATCCTGCAGGACCGGGCCGGCTTTCACCTGCGGCAAGGCGCTGCGGAACTGCGGCCAACGTGCGGCTGCTGCCCCTGCCCGCCTACAGCCCCGAACTCAACCCGGTCGAACGCGTGGGCGGTCTGATTCGCACGGCCACCGCCAATCGCGTCTTCGTTGATCTGCCGGCCATGGAAGCGGCCATCCAGGAGGCCCTGCGCCCGCTTTGGACCGATCCGTCCCGCGTCCGTTCCCTCATCGGAGAAGGCTGGTTGCTCGCTCAAGTAAACGCTTTCTCCAGTTAAGGAATCGTCCTGTTTTCAACTAGGCGCGGTATTACACTCCGCTCAGGATGACACTGTGGGGGAGGGTGGGCTGCGAAGCCGCCGACCCTACGGCGTGACGGCGCGTAGAAATGTCTCCACGGCGTAGGTGCTGATCTGTCCGCTGGGACCGTTGAAATTGAAATCGAAGGCGTGGGTCGCCCAAGGCAGGCGCACGAGGAGGTGGGGTGTGCCGAGGCTGTCCAGACGCGCGGCGAGGCGCTCGCTTTGGCGGAACCAGACGAGTTCATCGCGCTGGCCGTGGATGAGCAGCGTGGGCGGGCTGCTGCCTTGCGCGAGCAGAATGCCCGAGGCGCTGTCGTAATTGGCGCGGGCTTCGGTCGGCACCCCGCCGAGGTATTGTTTCAGGAGCTGCAGGGAATTGAGAATGTCGTCGGAGCGTCCGTATTCGTAAGCGTAGTGCATATCCGCCGGCGAATAGAACGCGATGCAGCCGCGAATATCCCGATCGTGCGCGCCGTAGGCGACGGCTTCCGCGATCTGTCCACCCGCGGAACGGCCGAGCAGACGAGGCGATGGGGATCGATGCCGAGTTCCGCGGCGTGCTTTTTCAGATAGTCGATCGCATCCAGCACGTCGTCGCGCTGGGCCGGCCACGTCCAGCGCGGGGCGAATCGGTATTCGATGGCCGCCACCGCATATCCGCGCCGGGGCGAGATAATGGGCTGAAGGTGGCATTTTCCGTGGCGGCGCCATTGATCCAGCCGCCGCCGTGAACGACGATGACGCACGGGACCGGGTGCGTTTCGCCGGCGCGGTAAAGCAGCAGGTGCAGCGCTTCGTCCGCGTGACTGGCGTATTCGTATTTTTCGACGGCGACCGGCTCGACTTTCGGCGCGTGCCAGAGCTTTTTCCACGAAAAGGGTGTCAGCGGTTCCGCTGCGGTGCCCGTGGTTTCCGGGAAGGCGTGCGCGAGTTCCTGCGGCAGCCGCCGCGCGAGGGCATTTGCCCGGATCGCGGAGGACAGGAGCAGTACGGACGAAACGAGCGCGAGGGCGGTGGCGAAATGATTGAGGGGCGTGCGCGGGGAAGGCAGCAGCGCGATGAAGAGCGGGACGATGAACAGCCAGTGGCCGAATTCCGTGACCAGCAGCGCGACAAGAAACAGCGGCATGGTCGGGGCCTGCACCAGGGACCAGGGCCGAAGCGGCGCAAAACACAGTCGCGCCCAGCAAGCGGAGCAGCGACCAGAAATTCCTCATGCGAAGGAAGACACGCCGCGCGCGCTGCCGTTCAACACTCGGCCGGCGCGAGCGGTCCGCTCAATTGCCGCCCAGCAACACGATCGGGCCAGTGGCCTTGGGGACACCGCCCGCGGGTTCGACGCTGATCGCGAATTTATCGGCCTTGCTGATCGGCTGATCGGGCGAGAACGACACGCGAGCGATGCCCTCGGCGTTGACCGGCACGAGACCGCCGTTGACGGGCGCGGCGTATTTGGGGTCGATCACCCACAGTTGGTAATCTTTGCCGTCTCCCGGCGGTGGGACATGGGTGAGCTTCACGACGCCGTGTTGCTTGTCCGGATCCCACACGATCACGGCGGTGGCCTTGGCGTAGGCTTCCACTTGCGAAGAGAGCGTGGCGATCTTCATCTTGGCGAAGGCATCCCGCTCGCGGGCCTCTTTCGCCTCCTGGATCAACGCCAGTCTGTCCTGCTGCAAGGTGCCGCGCTCCATCCAGAGGGACGCCGTGGTGATGGCAAAGCCGGCCGCGAGAGCCCACGGCAGAATGTTGCGGCCGCCCGCCTGCACCGGCACCGCGACAGAAGGCGCTGCGGCGGTCGCGGTCGACACCGGCGTGGCGGTCCCGGCTTCGGCGCGAATGCGGGAAAGCACGCGTTCGCGCAGCTCCGGCGGCGGCAAATGGGCGGGAGCATCGTGCGCCAGCGACGCGGCCGTTTCACGCAAGTCGTCGGCCAGTGCTTTCAACTCGGCATCATCGGCGAGCAGCGCCTCGAAAGCGCGGGCCGATTCCGGGTCGAGCGCGTCGAGAGCGTATTCCGCGGCGGAGGTCCTGGCGATGCTCGTCGATCATGCAACCTCCTGCAGGTAATCGCGCAGCTTGAGCAGCCCGCGACGGATGCGCGCCTTGATCGTGCCGAGCGGCGCACCGAGCTTCTCCGCGATTTGCTCGTGAGTGAGGCCGCCGAAAAAGGCGAGTTCCACCGCCTGCTTTTGCTCGGCGGGGATTTGCGTGAGCGCGGAGCGCACCCGCGTGCCTTCGTCGCGGCGCTCCGCTTCCCCAGCCGCGGCCTCATCGGCCTCGGGGAAATGGCTGAATTCGACGGTGGCCTTCTCGAGCGTGCGATCGAGACGCTGGCGCACCCGCAGACGGTCGATGGCCTTGTTGCGCAGGATCATCAACCGCCCAGGTGAACGGGCTGCTGCGCGCCGGATCGTAGGTGGCCGCGCGCCGCCAGAGTCTGCGCGAAGCCTTCCTGCAACACATCCTCCGCTTCCTTCTCGTCACGCGTCATTCTCAAGACGAACGAAAACAGGCCGGGCGAAAAGCGATCGTAGAGCGAACCAAAAGCCACTTCATCGCCCGTCGCGATGCGCGCGAGCAATTGCGCGTCGATCTGGCGGTCGTTTTCTTGGGCAGGGGTCATGGTTCGGTGGCCAGTCCGCGCGGCGAAAGCACCGGCGTGCATCTCCATCGCGACAGGCAGGACTGGCGCAGGAGATTGCGGGCTTCCATGGCGGTTGGCAAGCGACGAGCACCTGAATAAGACGCTGGATCGCGACGGAGAGATGCAGGGCGCGCCTTGGACGAAAAGCCTGACAGGGGGTTGCTCCGTCAACGCCCCAACCGATGGCGGGCAAGTGGGCGACGACGGAGCGTCGCCCTCCAGCCAAGGCACGCCATCAGTCGCGGCTGCGTCCGCCCGTGAGCAGCGGGAGCAGGTAATACAGCATGTAAGCCAGCGAAGTGACAAAGGCGGCGACATAGGTCCAGCCCGCCGCGTCGAGCACTTTGCGGACGCCGGCCATTTCCTCATCGCTGCCGATGAAGCCCATCTCCGCGAGCACGCGCTTGGCGCGATTCGAGGCGTCGAATTCCACGGGGAGCGTGACGAGATTGAAAAGCATGATCACGCCCCAGCCGGCGGCCCATGATGGCGAAGCCGGTGTAGCCGGAAAAGATGCCGGTGAAGATGCCGAGGAGCGGCAGCCACATGACGATCTGGCTGGCAAACTGCGTGGCGCCGACCGCGGCCATGCGCAGGTGCAGCGGCGCGTAAGCCTGCTGATGTTGCAGGGCGTGGCCGCACTCATGCGCGGCGACGCCGATCGCGGCGAGCGAATTGCTCTGGTAATTCTGCGCGGAGAGCACGAGCCGCTTGTGCGCGGGGTCGTAGTGATCGCCGAGCATGCCTTCCTCCGCGACGATTTCCACGTCGCGGATGCCCGCGCGTTGCAGGATGGCGGCGGCGACTTGCGCGCCGGTGGCGTGGAAGACGCGCCGACCTGGCTGTAGCGAGTGTAGAGGCTCTTCACCCCGGGCCGAGGCCCAGAGTGAAAGCACGAAGGTACCGAGAAAGAGAGCGATAGATAGGAAACTCATGGTTCGTAGTAATTTTGCCTGTTGAAGGCTCCAATTCTGACAACCGCACGCCGCTTGCGTTCAACGAATCGGACGGGGGCGCCAAGTGGGCTGGAAGGATTTCAGGCCAGCGGAGCGAGGATTGCCGCCGCGGTCCGTGCCGTGGCGCCGAAGTGCGCCGCCACGATCTCCCGCGCCCGCCGCGCCAGCGTCTCCCGCCGCGAGACATTGCCGAGCAAATCGGCCAACTGCTCTTGCAACTCCGCTTCGTCACGGATCTGGACCGCGGCATCCTCCTCGCGCAGCGCGCGACGATGGCGGCGAAGTTTTCCATATTCGGGCCGTAGACCACCGGCTGGCCGGCCAGCACGGGCTCGACGGGATTCTGTCCCCCGTGCGCGGTGAGGCTCTTGCCAATGAAAACGACGGTCGCCAGATGATACCACTCGCGCAACTCACCGGTGGTATTGACGACGAGCACGTCGGCAGGCGCCGATGCTTCCTCGCTGCGCAGCGCTACGCGGAGGCCCAATGGGCGCAGATCGGCCAGCACTTCGGGCGTCCGCTCGACATGGGCGTGGCACGAGGATGAGAAAGAGATTGGGAAAGCGCTTGCGCAATTCGCGATAAAGCCTCGCCAGGATCAGTTCTTCGCCCGGAAAGGTGCTCCCGGCCAGCAAGACCGGGGCATCATCCGCCACGCCGCGCTGCCGGAGCAACGCGCGGAATTCCGCGGCGCGCCCGCCACCGCCGCCGGCGTAATCGAACTTTGTGTTGCCGGTGACCTGAATCCGCGTCCGATCCACGCCCAGCGACTCCCAGCGCGCCACATCGTCGGGCTCCTGCACAGCCAGCACATCGATGAGCCGGAAGATCGGCCCGGCGAGCCCGCGCGCCCGGCGGAAACGGCGTTCGGAGCGCGGTGACAACCGCGGCACGGAACGTCACCGGCAGGCCGCGCCGTTTGGCCTCGGCGAGCAGGTTCGGCCAGGATGCCTTCCATAAAAATCAGGCGTCCCGGCCGGACGACATCGAGCGCCGCACGCACGAAGCTCAAAAGATCCAGCGGGTTATAGAGGACCTCCAGCCATTCGCACGCCCGCTTCCTGGGCGACCGCGAAGCCGGTCGAGGTCGTCACCGAGAGCGCGATCTTCGTCGTCGATCCAACACCCGCATTTGCCGTGCGAGTTTCAGAGCGAGCAGGTTTCACCGACGCTGATCGAGTGCAGCCACAGCCAGTTTGCCGCTCGCGAAGCGCTGCCGCTCTTCCGCGGTGTAGCGGCCAAAGCGCTGGGCGAACTTTTCGCGATAGCCGCCACGGCGAAACATGCGCAGCAGAAACCCCGCAACAGGGCGAGGAACCCGGCAACAGGGCGAGGAAGACCAGCGGGAAGAAAAGGTTGTAAATGCGCAACGAGCGGCGCGCGTCGGCAGGGAGAGGCGCGGCCATGAGGTCAGCTCAACCGGCGAAGGAAGGCCACCTCCGTGGCGCCGTAACGCTTTTGGCGAAAGCATTCCCACCCCTTGCGCAGCGCCAATTTCGCACCGGGCAAATGCTCCAGGATGAAAATGCCGTCCGGAGCCAGGGCGTTGAGCAGCGGTTCGGAGCCGAGCAATTCCGGCGTGAAATCGCGTTCGCCCGGCAACTTGGCATAGGGCGGGTCGGCGAAGATCAAGTCGTATGCGCCCAGCGATGCGTAGCGGTCCAGGAAACGAAACACATCCATCGGGTGGACGTCCCCTTTGAGCTTCGTCTTCTCCAGGTTCTTCTCGATCGCCGCCACCGCCCGCCGCTCGCTCTCCACGAAGATCGCAGAGCGCCGCGCCACGGCTCAGCGCCTCGATGCCCAGCGCACCGCTGCCGGCAAAGAGATCGACGACTCGCGCCCCCGATGATGAAATCGCCGAGGCTGGAAAATATCGCGCCTTTGACCACCATCCATGGTCGGTCGCAAATCACTCTTGGGCAGGTTTAAGGAAAGCCCGCCTGCGCTGCCGGCGATGACCCTCACGGATTCGGCGCCACGGGTTGCGTCTGCGGTGTCGCCGGGGCAGGCGTGGCCGGCTCGGGAGTCGCGGCGGGCGGAGTCGGAGCCGCCGGCGTGGCCGCATTTTGTGCCGCCTTGTCCTTGTCCTTCTTCTTTTTCTTGTCCTCCTTCTTCGGTTTGTCGTCTTCCGGCTTTTTATCGCCGCCGAAGATCGTCCCGAGCACGTCGCCGAATTGATTATTGATTTTCTGCCCGATGAGCTTGTCGAGCAGATTGGTCTTGGGCTTGTCGATCGACCCGTTGATGACGAAACCGATCGCCCGGCGCCCGCCTTCGACCGTACGAAATTGTCGCGAATCATTCCGGAAGCCGCTGGGCCACGGCATCCTCCGCGGAAAGCTGCGCATCGAGATTGATGCGCTTATCGAGCCGCGCGGTGCCATGCGCGGCAAGTTGCAGATCGGAGGTATTGAGCGTCAGCTTGTCGACCAGGATTTTTTCCCCTGCGAGGCGCAATTCGCCGTGTCCATCGTGGACCCGCAGGTCGGAAAGCTCCCGCATGCTGAGGATCTGGCCGATGTTCTGAAAAAGATCGAGCTGATGAAACTGCGCGTCCCGCACCTCCACCCGGCCTTCGCCTTCCATGCGATCGGAGTGCGTGGTATCGCGTGAATTTCGATCTGCCGGCGAGGGCGCCCACCGACTGCCCGGCGGGAGCACCCATCTGAATGCCCAGGCGGTCCAGGTCGACCTTGGAGAAGGCGACGGCGACCTTGAACGGCGAGCGCTCCTTTTCCGTATGGGTGTGATATTTCGCCTCCACCGTGCCGCCCGCAAACGTGGCGACAATCTCGGGCAGGTTGAACGCGCCGTCAGTGAACTTGAAGGGCGTTTTCACGTTCTCCAGCGCAAAGGTGTCCGCCCACACGACTTTGCCGATCGTCGCCGTCCCCTCGATGTGATCGGCGGCGAGCGAGGTATAGGTCATATTCACGTCGCTGAATACCGCCACGTGCTTCCCGGCGTTGTCGAAAAGCTCCACCGAGCCGTCCTTGATGTCGAAGCGCTGCACGATCACGGCGAAGCTGCTTTTCTTCCGCTCCGCGGCCTTCCCGGCTTCGGCCGGGGGCTTGTTCGGCTCGGTTTTCCCCTGTTCCTTGACCAGCGTCTGGCTGGCTTCCTGCGCGGACACGCTTTCCGCTTGGTCGGGGCGCGGGCAGCCGCCATTTTCCCGTCCACCGCCTGGATCCACACGATTTTCGGGCTTTCCACGTTCATCTCCGTGATCACCAGTTTGCCTTGCAGCAGGGACAGGAGGCGGTAGCGGGCATTGAAAGAGGCCGCATCCAGGAAGTTCGCCCCACCATTGGGGATCGTGAGGCCGGTCACGCGCAAGCTGCCGAAAGGCGATACGCTGACGTTCGTCAGTTTCAGAGGCAGCCGCAGCAATTTGCTCAACTCCTCCTGGATCCGGGCCTGGGAGCCCGGCGACTGGATATAGAGATTCAGACCCACGATAAGGGCCACCCCCAAGGCCACCAATACGGCGAGCCCGATGAGAATAGCCTTGGAAACTTTTTTCACGCCGCACAACGTAGCCCTCGACCTTTGAAAGAAAAGGCGGAAACGCCCGCGCCGCATGCAGGAAATCCTTGTCATTTTCAATCCCGCGGCTCGCAGCGAGCGAGCCAAGGCCGCTTGGCGTCGCATCGAGAAGCTGCCCAATTGCACCATGCGCGCGACTTCCGCACCGGGGGATGCCGCGATGTGGCCGAGTCCGCCATCCAGGAGGGCTTCACGACGATCGTCGCCGCGGGCGGCGATGGGACGATCAACGAAGTGGTCAACGGCATGGTGGGCTCCGACGCGGCCTTGGGCATCCTGCCGGTCGGCACCATGAATGTCTTCGCTGCCGAGCTGGGCCTGCCCGGCGACCTCGATGAAGCCTGGGCCATCATCCAGGCCGGGCGCACCCGCCGGGTCGACCTGCTGCGCGCCAATCACCAATACTTCGTCCAACTGGCTGGCGTGGGCCTCGATGCCCAGTCGTGCAGGCCACGAGCTGGAATTTCAAGAAGAACTTCGGCCCGCTCAGCTACCTCATTTCCGCCGCCCAGATCGCGGCGCAAAAACCTCCGCGCCTGTATGTTGACGCGGACGACCGGGTGCGGAAGGCTCCTTCGTGCTGATCGGCAATGGCCGCTATTACGGCGGCCCGCTGGCCTTCTTCAAGGATGCCCGCATCGACGACGGCAAGCTCGACGTCCTCATCTTCAAGAACCTCGCCTACCTCGATATCGCCCGCTACGTGACGAATGTCTTCATCGGCAAGCACACCGACCTGCCGGACGTGGAGTATTTCCAGACGAAAAGGGCGTCCGTGCGCAGCGACGAAGACGTGCCGGTCGAGGTCGATGGCGAGCTCGTCGGTTCGCTTCCGGTCACCTTTCGGATTTCGTCGCGGAAATTGAAGGTCGTCGTGCCCGTAGGGCGCGATAATTAGAAAAAATCAGAAAAGATGCTCCCGCACGCTTTCCAATTTTACAAGCAGCGGCGAGTCGCCTAACTTCCTTCACGTATGCGCCCCTCCCGCGCCAAACGCAGCCGTTCGTCAGACGGTGGCAGGCGGGTCGCACCTCCGCGACGATGCTCGTCGTCGCCCTCGCCGCCGGGTCTTTCGGCGCCCAATTCATCGTCGAGACCATGTTCAACGGGCAACACTCGCACGATATCCTGCGCGAGTGGCTGGCCCTCGATAGCGCGGCCATCCAGAACGGGCATTGGTGGAAATTCCTCAGCTTTGGCCTGCTCCACGCCGATCCGCTCCACATGTTCGCGAACTTGCTGCTCCTCTTCCTCGCGGGGCGCGAACTGGAGCCGATCATCGGCGCGCGCCACTTTTCCATCATCTATATCGTCGGCAACATTCTCGGCGGCCTCGCCCACTGGACCTTCATGCGCTGGCAACCGCTCATGGGCGTTTCCGCCGGCGTGGCGGCGGTCATCGTGGCCTACACCACGATCCTGCCGGAGCTGGACGTCACCTTTCATCTGCTTTTCGTCATTCCGGTGCGTCTCCGGGCCAAGCACCTCGCCTGGGGGCTGATCGCCGTCAGCGCCGTCTGCTGGTCCACCGATACCGCCCCGGAGATCGGCCCGGCGGGCATGCTGGCCGGCGCCCTTTTCGGCTGGGGCTATGTGAAGCAGCTCGGCTACGGCAACCCGCTCGCCATCCAGCGCTACATCTTCGACCGCCGCCAGCGCGCCGCCCGCCTGGCACGGATGAGCCCCGAGCAATTCATCACGGCGGAGATCGATCCCATCCTGGAAAAAATCGCCCAGAGCGGCGTGAAAAGTCTCACCCGCGCCGAGCGCAAGATCCTCGAGCAAGGCCGGGGCAAGCTGAGCGCCAAGCCGGTGGTGAAGTAGAGCTACGCTGAGGGACAGGTTTTCTCCGCGCCCGCGCATTTGAGAACGGCTTGGCGGCCCGCGCGGTGCGAGCCACGCTGGTCCGTCCATGGCCGGTCTGCCGCTTCCACTTTCCATCGCTGTCATTTCCCTGAACGAGGAGAGCAACCTGCGCCGCTGCCTGCAAAGTGCGGCGGATCTGGCGCAGGAGATCGTGGTGGTGGACTCGGGTTCGACGGACCAGACTTGCGACGTGGCGCGGGAGTTTGGCGCGCGGGTGCAGCACCAGGACTATCTCGGGCAGCGCGACCAGAAAAACGTCGCCGTTTCGCTTTGCACGATGCCGTGGGTGCTCCTGCTCGATTGCGATGAGGAGCTTTCGCCGGAGCTAAAGGCGGGGATCGTGGCATTTTTCGAGAAGGGCGATGCCGAGCGTTACGTGGGGGCGAAGATGGCGCGCAAGGTCTGGTTCATGGGCCGCTGGATCACGCACGGCGACTGGTATCCCGACCGCAAGCTGCGCCTTTTCCGCCGCGACAAAGGCCGCTGCGCGGCAACGCCGCGCACGACAAAGTGGAGATCGAAGGGCCGGTGACGACCTTGCCCGGCGACCTGCACCACTACTCGTTCCGCGACATGCGGCACTACATCAGCAAGATCAACACTTCGCCGATGCCTTCCTCGAAAAGCAAAAAAGCGAAGGCGCGCACTGGTCGCTGGCGGCTACCGTATTCCCGCCCATGGTGGCGCTTCTTCCGCGCGTATGTGCTCCGCCGCGGCTTCCTCGACGGCTTCCCCGGCCTTTGGATCGCTGTCGCTACTGGCTTCTTTGCCTTCGTGCGTTACAGCGAAAGTACGAGGACGAGGCGGTCATTGAAAAGTCGAAGTAGAATATTAGAGGGCGAGAATCCTGATCTTGCGCACTCTGCCTATCAGAGTGAAGATGCTGCCCGATGAGCGTCGAAGAAATTAAGAAGAGCCTGGCGGACTTTCGCCGACGGAACAAAGCGAAGTAACGGCCTTCCTTTTCCATCTGCGTCATGTCGCGATCCAGGATATCAGGCGCATGTTAATACCGTTATGTCGGACAAGGCAGCGGACCATTGGTTGACGCCCGACGAATTTGAAAAGCGTCTCGACGAGAAGTGAGGGGAGATGGCGGCCTATGAGGTTTTTATGCACCTCACGCTGCTGGACAGTGTGCCACAAACCGGTGCTCAGCGTCGGCGCATCTTGGATTTCATCCGTAGCCTTCGTCAGCGTCCCGACACGCCGGGTGATTTCGCCGATAAAGATGCTTCCCTCCGTGTGCGGCAGGTGAAAATTATTGATGATTATGCTGTTACCTATTGGGTTGATGCGCCGGTCAAGAAAGTGATGGTGGTCGACGTTCGATTAGCGGACAAATGACAGGCTAAGTGCGTGCGGAGCTTACCGGCGCTTAACAGTGGGAAAAGGAGCACCCTCTACGCGGACGCGCTCAACACTTTCAAATCTGCCCGCTTCGTCTCGTAGGATTCGTTGAACGCGAGCACGCCCTTGTCCGGCTCGATGCCCTGCGCGCGGCACCAGTCGAGATACACGTCCGGCCACCAGTTGCGATGCTGCGTGAGTCCCTCGTCCTTCCACTGCCGCCAGCCGATCAGCACCTTGGACCACGCCCGATCGCCCCACTCGACCGCCTCCTTCGGATTCTCAAACTGTGACACGTACCAGTCCCGTCCGACGCGGGCGTGCAGCACTTCGTCCGCCCAATCGTAATCTTGAAACAGCGCGGAAAGCGCATTGTGCGCCGCCTGCGCCGTCTCCCACTCGAAGCGTTTGCCCGTCTTCGCATGAGCCCCTGCTCGATAAAATACAGCACGCCATGCCGCTCCTTCGCGGTGAGCTGCGTGTTGAGGCCGAGCGACCACGTGAAATTCACCGCCACCTTCGTCCAGTCCACACCGAGCGAGATGAAGCCCACTTCGCCATCATCGCGTGCCGCGCTTCATCCCAGAGCTGCCGGGTCATATCGCGATAGTAGCCCACGGCTGGGCCCTTCGTCTCGCTGATGATCGAGGCCATCATCTCCGGCACATCGATTTCGCGCAGGCGCTTGTAGAACATCATCAGCACCTTCGGCTCCGGCGGCTGCGCCGGATCGTAAAGGAAGGCCTCGGCGTTCACGCCCATGTTGTAAGGATCGGGAAAACGCGCATCGCGTCTCGGCACCTTGTCGTAGACGAACGGCTTGGCCGAGTACCACCGCGTGAAAGTCCGGTCGGACTTCACACTCGCCCCATCCAGCCCGCCGGCCGCGGCCAGCGCGTCGTCGAGCACTCCCAGCCATGCTTCGATCTCCGCCTTGCGCCGGCCGATGGCCTCATCGAATGCCGCCACCGCCCGCGAACCGTAATCGTCCATCTCCTCGATCTCCACGAGCGCAAACTTGATGAGCCGCACGCTCGGCGCATCCGCCAGCGGATTGGTCACCATGCGATGCTTCTCCAGCGCCGCGCCGAGCACTGGCACGGCGTGGGCATAGATGCCGAGCAGGAGCTCTTCGGTCGTCGGCGCCGCAAGAATCTCGTCAAAGAAAATCTCCAGCGCCGGGTCCGGCACGACGTCCAGCCCGAGCGGCGGCTCGCGCATTTCGCCCACGCGCTGGCGCAACGCCGCAGTCCGCGCAGTAGTGCGCGTGCAGCGAGAAAGCCATCTTCAATTCATACACCGGCTCCGCGGTGAGCCGCGCGAGGAAGATCTCGTGCAGTCGCTTGAACGCATAATGAAAGCGCTTCAATCGCCGCACACATTCCTCCACGGCGAGACCGGATTGCTGCGCAGCGTCGAAAGTGGCGAGACCGGCCAGCGCCGGCAGGCCGTGGAATGACTGATACGTGCTCATGGCGGGAAACGACTTGACCCTGAAATTCTCCGCCCGTCCCACCAGCGAGGCAACGATCATTTTCGCCGTCCGGCGACAGCCGGTCTCCCCTCTTGCTTCCTATCCGAGGGTAGTGCCGCGCCAGCTTCCAACCGGCAATCACCCCCAGAAACGACCCGAGCGAACTGATGAGAAACGCCGCCATGATCCCCATCGGCTCGCCCAGCACCCAGCCGGCGTAACCGCCGACGTTGAGGCCGATGAAGATGAGGAATTTCATAGTACCCCTCTGAAAACAGCAGCATCCACGCCGTGGGACCGAAGAATTGCTTCTTCCACCGCGTTCCCGTCTCGAGCGGCGGGGTGCTTGCGCTTGTGGAAAGTCCGCGCATTCTTGCAACCCGCGCGTGACACACCTTCGCCGCGCAACATAGATTCCCGCCGCTCGCATGCCCGTTCCGACCAAAGACCAAATCGCCGACCTCCTCGAGAGCATCGCCCAGATGCTCGAGCTCAAGGGCGAGAACATTTTTAAAATTCGCGCCTACACGAACGCCGCGCGCGCCGTGGAAACCTACCCCGGCGACCTCGCCACGGCCGCCGCGGAAAACCGCCTCGGCGACATCCACGGCATCGGTCGCGCCATTGCCGACAAGCTCACCGAGCTCATCGTCACCGGCCAGCTTGCTTATTACGAGACGCTCAAGGCCGAGTTTCCGCCGGGCATTTTCGAGCTGTTCGATCTCCAGGGTCTCGGCCCCAAGAAAATCAAGGCGCTTTGGGAAAAGCTGAATGTCACTACCATTGCGGAACTGGAAAAGGCCTGCCAGGACGGGCGCGTGGGGGCTCTCGCGGGATTCGGCAAGAAAGACCTCCGACAACATTCTGGCGGCGATTCAATCGCGCGCCAAACACGCCGGCCGTTTCCGCCTCGGTGAAATCGCCCCCGATGCGGAGCGCATGCTCGAAGATCTGCGCAGCCTGCCGGATGTGCTCCAGGCCCTGCGTCGCCGGCAGCTACCGCCGGTGCAAGGAAGTGGTCGGCGATCTCGATTTCATCGTGGCCACGAATTCGCCTGCCGAAGTCTCGGAGTTTTTCGTGAAGCACGAGATGGTCGACAGCGTCATCGCCAATGGCGCCACAAAATCCAGCGTGCGCTTCAAGTCCGGCATCCAGGCCGATCTTCGCGTGATCAAGAACCCGGAGTATCCCTTCGCGCTGAACTACTTCACCGGCTCGAAGGAGCACAACATCATCATGCGCCAGCGAGCCCTCGCCCGCGGCTGGACACTCAATGAATACCGCCTCGGCCGCTCGAGGATTCCAAGACCGAGCCGCCCCCCGCCCATCTACGAAGAGCGCGATCTGTATCGCGCACTGGGCCTGGACTACGTGGAACCGGAGCTGCGCGAAGATCGCGGAGAATTCGCGGCGGCGGAGAAGCACACCCTGCCGGACCTGATCGAGGCGCCCAATCTGCGCGGAACCTTTCACAACCACACCACCTCGAGCGATGGCCGCAGCACGCTGGCTGAGATGGTCGAGGCGGCGCAGGATCTCGGCTTGCAGTACCTCGGCATCGCCGATCACTCCAAGGCCTCCTTCCAGGCGCACGGCCTCACCGCGGAGCAACTCCTCGCGCAGGTCGCCGAGATCCGCGAGATGAACAAGACCTTCGATGGCCATTTCAAGATCTTCGCCGGCAGCGAAGTGGACATTCTCAAAGACGGCACGCTCGACTTCCCCGACGAGGTGCTCGCGCAGCTCGATTACTGCGTCGTGAGTGTGCACAACGTCTTCAATCTCACCGAAGCCGAGATGACGAAGCGGATCATCAAGGCTATCGAGAATCCCTACGTTACCATGCTCGGCCATCTCACGGGCCGCCTGCTGCTCTCGCGCGACGGCTATCCCGTGGATCACGCCGCCGTCATCGAGGCCGCCGCCGCGACCGGCACCATCATCGAGCTCAATGCCAACCCACGCCGGCTCGACATGGACTGGCGCTGGTGGCCGCTCGCGAAGGAAAAGGGTGTGAAGTGCGCGATCAATCCCGATGCGCATCACACCGCGCAATTGCAGTTCCTGCACTTTGGCATCGGCGCCGCGCGCAAGGGCTGGCTGACGCGCGCCGATGTGGTGAACACGCTGCCCCTCGGCAAGATCGAGGACGCCCTCGCAGCCAAGCGCAACGCGACCCGGTGATCTGGCTCGTCGTGGCGCTCATCGTCGTTGTGAGTTATCTGCTCGGCACGATTCCGAGCGGCCTGCTCATCTCGAAGTCGCAGGGCATCGACATCCGCGAGCACGGCAGCAAGAACATCGGCGCGACCAATGTCTGGCGCACGATGGGGAAGAAATGGGGTCTGTTCGCGTTTCTCTGCGATACGTTCAAGGGCTGGCTGGCGGTGACCATCGGCGTGGCGCTCGCCGCGCATTTCGGCGCCACGATTCAGCTCCCGCACGGTCACACCGAGGTGAAACATTTGCCGCCCGACTACGCGGGTATCGCCGCCGCGCTCGGCTGCATTCTGGGGCATAATTTTCCGATCTGGCTGCGCTTCAAGGGCGGCAAGGGCGTGGCGACTTCACTCGGGGTGATCATCGGCATGATGCCGCTGGTCAGCCTCATCATCTTCGCGATCTGGGGCCTCGTCCTGAAGCTTTCGCGTTACGTCTCGCTCGCTTCCATCGTCGCGGCGCTCTCGCTGCCCATCGTCGTAGTCGTCCTGCTCATGTTCGGCCCTTCGCAAGGCTGGGCCTCGGTGCACGGGTGGGGCAATTTTTACTTCGGCGTCGTCGCCGCGGCCATGGTCTTCAAGCGGCACACCGCGAATATCAAACGTCTCCTCGCCGGCACCGAGCTGCGCTTTGGTGATCCCAAACCGGGCGCTGCGGTCGCGGCGGTCACGCCGGAAACGCCGCCCCCGGAGCCTCCGCAGCCATGAGCTTCCGCCGCGTGGGCATCATCGGCGCGGGCAGTTGGGGCACCGCGCTCGCCGCGGTCCTCGACGCCAATCGTCTGCCGGTCCTCATTTGGGGACACGATGCCGAACACATTGCCCGGGTCAACGCCACGCACGAAAACGCGGCCTACCTGCCGGGCTATCGACTGCCGGATTCGTTCCGCTTCACCACCGAGCTCGACGATCTCGCGGGCTGCGATCTCGTCCTGCTGGTCACGCCGTCGAAGGCCGTCCGCGAAGTGGCCGCCCGCCTTTCCACCACGGCGCTCTCGGCGGACGCCGTGCTGCTTTCCTGCACCAAGGGCGTCGAGCGCGGCAGCGGCCTGCGCATGAGCGAGATCCTCGCGGAATGTTTCCCGCGCAATCCCGTGGCCGTGCTCTCCGGGCCGAGCCACGCCGAGGAGGTCGTGCAGAAAAAGCCCACGGCCATCGTGCTCGGTTGCGCGCAGGAAGACATCCGCACCCGCCTGCAACAGACTTTCGCCACGTCCTTCTTCCGGCCCTATACCAGCGAGGACGTCGCGGGCATCGAACTCGGGGGCGCCCTGAAGAATATCTTCGCTCTCGCCGCCGGCGTCAGCGATGGCCTGGGCCTCGGCGACAACTCCAAAGCCGCGCTCATCACCCGCGCGCTTGCCGAGCTCATCCGCCTCGGCGTCGCGCTGGGGGGCAAGCGCGAGACTTTTCAAGGCTTGAGCGGCATTGGCGATCTCATGGTCACGTGCTTCTCGCGCCACAGCCGCAACCGCGCCGTCGGCGAACGTCTTGGCCAAGGCGAGCGCCTCGCGGACATCATCGCCTCGATGAACATGGTCGCCGAAGGCGTCCCCACCACCTACAGCGCCCACGAATGCGCCCGCCGCCTCGGCATCGAAACGCCCATCATCGAGCAAATGCGCGCCCTCCTCGACGGCACCCTCACGCCTCGCGAAGTCGCCGTGAATCTCATCACCCGCGAAACAAAAGCGGAGTAGGTCCACGAAAAACACGAAAGGACACGAACCGCAGAGGGCCGGTCTGAAGCACGGGATTTTCGTGCTTTTTCGTGTCTTTCGTGGACCCTCTTCCCCCTTTACTTCGTTCCTTCGTAGCTGATCACGAGATTCGTCACGCCCTTCTCACGGGTCGCCGTCACTGTCAGCTTCCGCGTTCCGCCCTTCACCGTCGCTGTGACGATGGTCGAATCATTCCCATCGGTGCTCGACGACTTCACCTCCGTCTCGAAGCCATCGGCCTGGAGCGTGCCTTCAAAATAATCCTTCACCTTCTCCGGGTCGTCCCTCGTCTTGGCGAGGTACGTGCCGCTGATTTTGTCCTTCGTTTCCTCTTTCGTTCCGCCGTCTTGCGTCTGGGCGGCGGGGTACGATGGCACCCACCGCGGCGGCAGAGTCGCATCCCGATCGACCACCGGTTCCCCGACTTTCTGGTCGAGCGGCTTGTTCTCGCCCTTTTCCCGGTCGCTCTTTCCCAATCCAAGATGCACATCGATTACTTCCACGCTGGAGGTCATCTTGATGCGGCCCAAAGCAAGGGCGATGAGTCCAATGACGACCAACAGTCCGCAAACGACGCCGGCCTTGGCGAAGCCGGACAAACCGGCCTTTTGCCGAACGCGAGGGAGATCGGGGGGATTCATAAAAAGAGCCGTTCGCCATTCTACTAGCGCGAAGACTCGTCGTTGTCCGTCAATTTCAATCGCCGACGGACCTGCCTGCACCGGCGTGCGAAACCGACTGATAGCGAGCAGGCATCACAGCAATGCTAATTCTCTATTTCCGCTACAAGCCGACCCACGCTTAGTCTTCCGCCACCAGGCCACCCCGTCCCCTTCGCCATGCCATGAATAATATTTCCCACGATTACGATGCCATCCTCATCGGGGCCGGCCCCGCCGGCTCCTGCGCCTCCGCCATCCTCGGCGAATACGGCGACCGTGTCCTCGTCCTCGAGCGGGAGAAATTCCCGCGTTATCACATCGGCGAATCGCTCATTCCTTTCACCTTCGGCCCGCTCGAGCGCATCGGCATGATCCCGAAAATGAAGGCATCGCACTTCGTGAAGAAGTACAGCGTCACCTTCGTGCAACCCGAGGGCCGCCGCTCGCAGCCCTTCTATTTCTTTACCCGCTACGATCGCGAAACCGTGGCGCAATCCTGGCAGGTATTGCGCTCCGAGTTCGACCAGATGCTCGTCGATAACGCCCGGGAAAAGGGCGCCGAAGTGCGCGAGCAGACGACCGTGAACCGCCTGCTCATGGACGGCGAGCGCGTGATCGGCGTGGAGGCCACGGACCGCACGACGGGTGATACCTACGAAGTACGCGCCCCGATCGTCGTCGACTGCACCGGCAAGGAAGCTTTCACCTCGAACCAGCGCGGCTGGCGCCTGCGCGACCCATATCTCAACAAGATTGCCGTGTGGACCTACTACAAGGATTCCAAGCGCGGCGAAGGCATCGACGAAGGCGACACCACCGTGGCCTACATCCCGGACAAAGGCTGGTTCTGGCACATTCCGCAACACGACGGCATGACCAGCGTCGGCATCGTCGCCGAGGGCAAGTATCTCACCCGCAACGGCGTCAAGGACCCGAAGGAAATCTTCCATCGCGAGGTCGAGGAAAACCTCTGGATCAAGGACCGTCTCTCGGTGGGCCACTCGACCGGCGAGTATTTCCTCACCAGCGAGTACAGCCGCCACTCGCGCTATTGTGCCGCGCCGGGTCTGGTCCTGGCCGGCGACGCCCTCGCCTTCCTCGATCCGGTCTTCAGCAGCGGGGTGATGCTGGCGCTCAAGAGCGGCCAGCTCGTCGCCGAGACGATCCACGAAGGCCTCGTCGCCGGCGATCTTTCGCCCGCGCGCTTCACCGAGTACGGCGCCACCATCCGCCAGGGCGTGGAAAATATGCGCAAGCTCGTCTACGCCTTTTACGATCCGAAGTTTTCCTTCCGCGAAGTCATCAAGGCGCATCCCGAAGCGGGCGGCCTGATCACCGATTGCCTCTCCGGCGACGTGAACAAGGACTTTTCCCAGCTCTGGTCCTGGATCCGCGAGTTCGTCCCGCTGCCCGACGATCTCCCCTACGGCGAGCCCGCTCCCGAGAGCGGCGCCCTGGCTACGGCCTAAAGTCAGCGGATGAAACGTACGACGATTCTTTATCTGCTGATCGTCACGGTGGCCACCCTGGCCATCGTCTGGCTGTTGCGTGTGGGCGCCGCCTTGCCCATTCCCGCAGGCCTTTCCGCCACCGTCACGACGACCGCGCCGGTGCCGGCGCCGGACACTTCCGCGGTCGGATCCATGCTGGCGGGCCTCTCGAAAAACTCCGCCAGCCCGCTCAGCCACCTGTTCTTGCAGTTGGTGATCGTCATCGCGGCTTCGCGCCTCGTGGGCCAGGTGTTCACCCGGTTCGGTCAGCCGGCCGTGGTCGGTGAAATGGCATCGGGCATCCTGCTCGGGCCATCACTGTTTGGCCTGCTCGCGCCGGAAAGTTTTGCTTTCGTCTTTCCCGCCGCTTCTCTCGGCACGCTCCAGCTGCTGAGCCAGGTGGGCGTTTGCCTGTTCATGTTTTCCGTCGGCATGGAACTCAATATGAACCTCGTGCGGCACAAGGCGCAGACCGCGGTGGTCGTGAGCCACGCCAGCATTCTCTTTCCGTATCTTCTCGGGGTCGGGCTGGCCTATTTCCTCTACAGCCATCTGGCCGCGCCCGGTGCCACGTTCACAGCCTTTGCCCTTTTCATGGGCATTTCCATGAGCATCACGGCCTTTCCGGTGCTGGCGCGCATCCTCCAGGAGCGCGGTCTCACCAGGACTTTCCTCGGCAGCACCGCGATCACCTGCGCGGCGGTGGATGACGTCACCGCATGGACCATCCTCGCCTTCGTCGTGGCCATCGCCCGCGCTTCCAGCCTGGGCGGCTGCGCGCTGAACATCCTGCTCGTCTTTGTGTTCCTCGCCCTCATGATCTGGGTCGTGAGACCGGCGCTGCCCCGCTGGCTCGGGATCACCCGGCTCACCCAGGAAGAGCCCACCCGCGGCACCCTGGCCACAGTCGTTTGCGTCACCGTCGTCTCAGCCCTTTGCACGGAGTTGATCGGCATCCACGCACTGTTCGGCGCGTTTCTCGCCGGGGCCATCATGCCGCAGACCAGTGGCTTCCGGCACAAGCTCGGCGTGCGCATCGAGAATTTCAGCTCGGTGCTGCTCCTGCCGCTGTTCTTTGTCTTCACCGGCCTGCGCACGCAGATCGGCTTGCTGAACGACTGGCAGGGCTGGCTGATTTGCCTGCTGATCGTCGCCGTCGCCACCCTCGGCAAACTTGGCGGCAGTGCGATCACCGCGCGACTGACCGGGATGACCTGGACCGATTCGCTCCAACTCGGCGCCTTGATGAACACCCGCGGGCTCATGGAACTGATCGCCCTGAACATCGGCTACGACCTCGGCATTCTTTCGCCGCGCATCTTCACCATGCTCGTCATCATGGCCCTCGCGACCACCATGCTCACCGGTCCGCTGCTCACGCTCTTTGGCGAGAAGCACGCCTCGCTCGCCGACCTGCCGCAGCCCTTGCGGTCCTAGCCCAAACGTTGCGGACACGGGATATCGCATGAACGACGAATCATCGAACAACACGACGGCCACCTACGATGTGGTCGTCATCGGCGGAGCTCTCTCCGGCGCCGCGACCGCGACGCTGCTGCTCCGCAAGAATCCCGGGCTGCGCCTTTTGATCGTCGAGAAATCCGCCCGGCTCACCCGCCGCGTGGGCGAGGCCACGGTGGAAGTCAGCGCCTACTTCATGGGCCGCGTGCTCGGCCTCACGCAGTACCTCAACGAATCGCATCTCGTGAAACAGGGGCTGCGCTTTTGGTTCCGGAACAACGATGTCAAATCCCTGGGCGAGGCGAGCGAGCTCGGCGGCCGCTATCAAGTCCGGTTGCCGTCTTATCAACTCGACCGTGCCGCGTTCGATGAAGAAGTCCTGCGTCGCGCCGGACTCGCCGGGGCGGTCATCCTGCGCCCCGCCAGTATTACCAATGTCGAGCTCGTCGCCGGCGGCGAACAAACGCTGACCCTCAAGCACGATGGCGCGACGCAGACCATCCGCGCCCGCTGGATCGTCGACGCCTCGGGCGTCGCCGCGCTGCTCGCCCGCAAGAACGGCTGGTGGCGGCAGAATACCGAGCACCCCACCGCCGCGTGCTGGTCGCGCTGGAAAGGCGTGAAGGATTGGGACAGCCGCGAGTTTGCGGAAAAATATCCGGAGTTCGCCTCGGCGGTACACAGCATTCGCGGCACGGCGACCAATCATGTCATCGGCGATGGCTGGTGGAGCTGGTGGATCCCGCTCAAGGGCGGCGACACCAGCGTCGGCGTGGTCTTCGATCAACGTCTCGTCGAATGGCCGCAGGACGGCGGCAAACTGGGCGACCGGCTGAAGAACTTCCTCCTCGACCATCCCGTCGGCCATGAGTTGCTGGCGGATGCCGAATACGACGAAGAGGACATGCACTGGCGACGCAATCTCGCCTACTACAGCACGACCTTTGCGGGCGACGGCTTCGTTCTCGTCGGCGACGCGGCCGCGTTCATGGACCCGTTTTACAGCCCAGGCATGGATTGGATTGCTTTCACCACGAGCGCCGCCGCGGAATTGATCACTGCGCAACGGCGCGGCGAGCCCACGGCCGATCGCATCGCCGAACACAACCGCGCCTTTGCGGTGAGCCATCGCTCGTGGTTCGAAGCCGTCTACAAGGATAAATACGAATACATGGGCGAATGGGATCTCATGAGCCTGGCCTTCCGTCTCGACCTCGGTCTGTACTACTTCGGCATCGTCTCCCAGCCGTTCAAATACGGCGAACGCGCCTTGCTCATCCCGCCGTTTTCCGTGGCGGTGTCGCGTCCCGTCTTCCAGCTCATGCGGACCTACAATCGCCGTTTTGCCCAGATCGCGCGCCGCCGCCGCCGCGAGAATGCCCTCGGCAAAACCAATCGCGGCCGCCGCTGCCTCATCCCCGGCTTCACGCTCAAGGGCGGCGATTTCCTCGGCCTCTTCGGCGCGCTCACCAGCTGGCTTCTCCTGGAACTCTCCGAAGGCTGGCGCACCTGGGGTCAGCGCCCTCCCGCCGCCGCCGCGGCCACGCCCGCAACGGCCGCTCCCGCGCCCGCCTCGGAATAGCCCACCCACTGCATCCGACCATGGACTCCATCTACGACGTCGCCATCATCGGTGGCGGTCCCACCGGCAGCACCGCCGCCACTTTTCTCGCCCGCCAGGGCCACCAGGTCCTGGTGATCGAACGCGAGAAGTTTCCGCGCTTTCACATCGGCGAATCGCTCCTTCCGCACAGCATGGAGGCCTTCGAGCGGCTCGGCGTCGTCGAGAAACTCGACGCCCGTTTCCTGCCGAAATACGGCGCGGAGATTACTACCGCCTGCGGCACCAATAGCGCGAAGATCTTCTTCAAGGATGGGCTCTTCGCGAAACATGATCGCGCCTATCAGGTCACGCGCTCAGAGTTCGACCAACTGCTCCTCGATCACTCGGCGGAGAATGGCGCGACCGTCCTGGAGGAGACGAGTGTCGACAGTCTCGAATTCGCACCCGAGGAAGTGGGCCTGACAATCAAGAACCGCACCGGCACGCGGCAGATCCGCGCCCGCTACCTTCTTGATTGCAGCGGCCGCGGCTCCCTCGTCGGCAACTACTTCAAGCTCAAGAAAAACTACGCCAATCTCAAAAAGTTCTCCGTCTTCGCCCACTACGAAAACGTGGCGCGCGATGCAGGCCTCACCGGCTCTTTCATCCGGCTGATCCGCGGACGCGACCGCTGGTTCTGGATGATCCCGCTGACGCCGACCAAAATGAGCATCGGCATCGTGATGGACATCGTCGACTTCAAGGCGATGAAGAAGCCGCCCGAGCAGGCACTCGAGGACGCCCTCCGCGAACAGCCGCAGATCTGGAGCCGTATGGGCCGCGCGGAACGCGTCACCGAGGTCCACTCCGCGAGCGATTACTCCTATCGCAACACCAGTCTCTGCGGCGACCGCTGGCTGCTCGCCGGCGACGCCGCCGGCTTCATCGATCCCATCTTCAGCACCGGCGTCTTCCTCGGCATTCGTTCCGGCGAACAAGCCGCCCACGCCCTCGACTCCGCGCTGCGGCAACCGCAGACCCGCGCCACGGTTTTCCGCCAATACGAGCGCGCCGTGGACCGCGTCATGGACCTCTACCTGCGCTTCGTCAACAACTGGTACCAGCCCCAATTTGGCGAGGTCATCACGAAACCGACCCAGCACCTGCAACTCGCCGCCACGGTGAACGCCGTGCTCGCCGGCAACCTCAGCAACACCTTCCCCATCTGGTGGCGCATGCAGGTCTTCTACCTCGTGGTCTTCCTCCAGCGCTACGTGGCCCTCTGCCCGCGAGTCTCCCTCGACCCGCGCGACAATCCGCCCCTTGCGGAACTCGCGACGGCGACGCCTTCCAGCATGACGCCCTGATCGGTTAGGCTTCGTCTTCCGCGGGCGCGGGCGCCTCCGGCTTGGGCCGGAAAAAGACCGCCACGTTCCCTACTTGCGCGACGAGAACGCTACCCGTGCGCCCGGCGATTTCCGGAGCGAGCGTCTTCTTCTCTTCCTTGTGGTCGGAGAACTTCATCTTCACCAAGCCGTGCTGCGTGAGGGCTTCGTCGAGACTGCGCAAAAACGCGTCGCTCATCCCGCCGTGGCCGAGTTTCACCATCGGCTCGAGACGCTGGGCGCGGGCCTTCAAGTCCCGTTTTTCGGCATTGGTCATGGTCATTCGATGCAATCTGCGCGGCACACGGGAGATCGACAAGCATAGCTTGCCGCCATGCCGAGCTCGCTATCTACTTGATGTAAGGTTCGTCGCGGATGAGTCCCTTCGAGAGCAGCTTCTGCAATTTCGGGCGGATCACCACCGTGCAATACGGGTTTTGGTCGCCCGTGGAGTTGAAGTAATCCTGGTGATAGTCCTCGGCCTTGTAGAATTTCTTCAAAGGCACGATCTGCGTGACGATCGGATCCTTGAAATCCTTTTGCGCGTCGGCCTTGGATTTTTCCGCGGCGGCTTTTTGCTCGTCGTTTTCGTAGAGAATGATCGAGCGGTACTGCGTGCCGTGGTCGTTGCCCTGGCGGTTCAGCGTGGTCGGATCATGCGCCGCCCAAAAGACGTGCATCAGCGTCTCATAGGAAACCTCCGCAGGATCGAACTCGAGTTGCACGACTTCGGCATGCCCGGTGTCGCCGGTGCAGACGGCTTTATAAGTGGGGTTCGGCACATCACCGCCGGCATAGCCCGAGGCTACGGATTTTACGCCCTTCAGCCGCTGGAACACGGCTTCCAAGCACCAGAAGCAGCCTCCGCCGAAAGTGATGCGTTGCGTGGCGCCGGGTTTGTCGGAAGCAGGATGGTCTTTCATAGGTTTGGCATCGGCGGCGAGCACACGGCCAGTGCAAACCGCGAGAAATAGAAGGGAGAGGAGCAATTTCACGTTGGGAGATGTTAGCGAGGCCGCGCCTCAGCGCAACTCATGGGGTGGATGTTCAAGCCAGCAACTCTTTCACGACCTTCCCGTGCACATCCGTGAGCCGAAAGTCGCGTCCTTGGAACCGATAAGTGAGACGCTCGTGATCGAAGCCGAGCAAGTGCAGGATCGTGGCCTGAATGTCATGCACGTCCACCGGATTTTCCGCGACGTGAAAGCCCATCTCATCGGTCGCCCCATAGGTGATTCCAGGCTTCACACCGCCGCCGGCCATCCACATGGTGAAGGCTTGCGGATGATGGTCGCGGCCAAGGGCACGGCCGAGCGCGGGGTTCGTCTCCACCATCGGCGTACGGCCAAATTCACCGCCCCAGATGACCAGCGTCTCGTCGAGCAGGCCACGTTGTTTCAGATCCTTGACCAGCGCCGCGCAGGCCTGATCGGTGGTGGCACAGTTGCGCTTCAAGTTGCCGGAGACATCGCTGTGCGCGTCCCACCCCTCGTGGAAAATATTCACGAAGCGCACGCCGCGCTCGATCATGCGCCGCGCCAGCAGGCAGGCGCGCGCGAAAGACGGCTTCGCCGGATCGCAGCCATAGAGCGCAAGGGTCTCGGCGCTCTCGCTTTTCAAATCCATGAGCTCCGGCGCGGACGTCTGGAGCTTGAACGCCAGCTCGTAATTGGCGAGGCGCGTGGCAATTTCCGGGTCGCCATCGCTGGCCATGCGCTGGCGATTGAAGGCGCCGACGAGATCGAGTGTGTCGCGCTGGAGCCTGGCATCCACGCCCCCGGGGCTGGAAATATCGAGAATCGGATCCCCCTGGGTGCGCAGCCGCACCCCGGAATAGAGCGTGGGCATAAAGCCGCTCGAATAAAGCGCCGCGCCGCCACTGAGACCCGCGCCGGTGCTCATCACCGCGAAGGCCGGCAGTTCCTGGGTCTCCGCGCCGAGGCCATAGAGCGCCCACGAACCCAGGCTCGGCCGGCCCGGTTGCTGAAAGCCGGTCTGGAAAAAAAGCTGCGCGGGCGCGTGATTGAATTGGTCGGTGCTCACCGACTTGACCAGACAGATGTCGTCCACGATCTCCGCGAGGTGCGGCAGGACTTCGGAAAGCTCCGTCCCGCTCTGGCCGTGACGGGCGAACTGGAATTGCGGCCCGAGGACCGCCGCATCCGGACGAATGAACGCATAGCGCTGCCCGGCGATGACGGATGGCGGGAGCGGTTTGCCCTCGAGCCTGGCCAGCTCAGGTTTGTAATCGAACAGGTCGAGCTGGCTCGGTGCGCCGGCCATGAAGAGGTGAATCACGCGCTTCGCCTTCGCCGGAAAGTGCGGCGGCCGCGGCGCGAGCGAACTTTCGGCGGAAACGCCGCGCGCTCCGGAAGACAGCGCCTCCGTGAGCAAACCACCCAGGGCGATCTTGCCCAGTCCCACCCCGCAGTTGTGCAGGAAATGGCGGCGGGTGACTTGCTGGCAATATTGCTGGATCGGATTCATGGGTTCAGCTCCGGGTGATGGCTTCGTCGAGATTCCACAGCGCGCGGGCGAGCGCGGTCCACGCGGCGCATTCGTTCACGTCACCCGCGCCTTCCCCGGCGAGCTCCTTGGCGTTCAGTTCGCCGTTGGTGAAGCGCTCTTTTTGCGTGGTGAAGAATTTCGCGAGCATAGTGACTTCTTCGTCGGTCGGCGGACGCGTCAGGCAGCGGCGAAACAACGTGCGCACCCGCTCTTCGACCGGGCCGCCCTGCGCTGCGAGCGAGCGGCCGAGCGCGCGGGAAGCATCGAGAAAAACCACGTCATTGAGCAGCGCGAGCGCCTGGAGCGGCGTGTTCGAGACATCGCGGCGCGCGAGGCAGGCCTCGCCGGTCGGGGCATCAAAATTTGCGTAAAGCGCGAAGGGCGCGGTGCGCTTCATGAAGGTGTAGAGGCTGCGGCGATAACGCGCTTCGCCCGTGTCGGCGTTCCATTTCGGGCTGCCGTAGGCGGCGTCCATCACCCCATCCGGTTGCGGCGGATAGACACTGGGGCCGCCGATTTTTTCCGTGAGCAATCCGCTGGCCAGCAACGCCGAGTCGCGCACGATCTCCGCCTCCAGGCGGAAGCGCGGGCCGCGGGCGAGCAGCTTGTTATCCGGGTCGCGGGCGATCAAATCCGGCGTGGCCCGAGAGGCCTGCCGATAGGTGGCGCTCGTGACGATCAACTTGTGCATCTGCTTCACCGACCAGCCACGCTGCATGAATTCCACCGCCAGCCAGTCGAGCAACTCGGGATTCGAGGGCGGGTCGCCCTGAAA
The DNA here is from genome assembly GCA_037200205.1 of Chthoniobacter sp. Lineage (GTDB taxonomy): Bacteria > Verrucomicrobiota > Verrucomicrobiia > Chthoniobacterales > Chthoniobacteraceae > Chthoniobacter. The sequence goes on along the minus strand of JBBCHV010000044.1, from coordinate 55,863 downwards.
ACCGAAATCGCCCAGCGTGCGCACGATGCCCCGGCCGAAGAAAGCCGCCCAATCGCGATTCATGATCACCCGCGCGGTGAGCGGATTGTCCCGCGACACCAACCAGCGCGCGAAGCCGAGCCGGTTGTGCGGCGCATCCGGCGGAAACGATCCCGCGAGCGATAGGACGCCGGGCTCAACGCGCTCGGTCGGCTGCAAGAATTCGCCGCGATTGTGGATGAACGTCGGGCGCGGATTTTCCGGGGGGCGTTCCTGCATCACGAGCGTGGTCGTGAATGGCAATGGCTTGCGCAAGGCATCGATCTCCTTGCGGGCTGCGGCAAGTTCGGACGCGCTGAGCAGGAACTGCGCACGCAGTTTTTCCCGCTGCTCGGCGGTCAACTGCTCATCGGGTACGAAGAACAGCGGCGCGATTTCTTCGGGCATGTCGCGCGCTTCCGCCGCGGGATCGGTCGTCACGGAGATGCGGAATTTTCCCAGCCCGCACGCGAAGTAGCGCTCGAACAGCATCTGGATCGAAAAGTCGCCGGCCTCGGCCAGCGGGGACGCGAGATTGAAGACCGCCTCGTGCTTGCGCCCCTGTCCGCCGTCGATGCTCCAGCCCGTCTGGAGATTGTCGTCGATCGCTTTGTCCGCCTCGAATTTCTCCTTCGCAAAACTGTGCGTCGCGCGCGCCCATGGCAGCTTGTTGCCACCGGCCCGCAGTTCGATGTTGCTGAGCATGAAGTCGCCGGGCGGGCCTTCATAGAAGATGCGTCCCGGCCCGTGCTTCGGCAGGCGTTCGTCGGGTAACACTTCCAGTCGCACGGCGGTGATGCCGCGCAGATCGCTGTGGAATTTCAGGTCGTAAGTGTCGCTCTTCGACATGTCGCCGCTGACCAGGACCACGCCGTCGTGGCCCACGGTGAGGAGCGGCAGATTGGACTTCGCCTCCACCGGCCGCAGCGTCGTCCAGTGCACCGAGCGCGCGCGCTCACGTTCCAGCCATTTGGCAAAGCGCTGATCGATCGCTTCGTGGCGCAGCTCCGCGACGGGGCGGGGAGGCTGATCCCCGGCCACACTAAAACGCACGCGCCCGATCGTGTGATGCCCGCCGTATTGCTGCTCGAGCCGCACCGCCAATCTCGTGCCCGCGGAAAAGCTCACCGGTTGCTCGAAATGAAAGGTCGCGGTGTGCGGCGCGTTGAGCTTCGAGCCTTCGCGATCCACCGCCCAGCCGGTGCCGGCCTGGCCGTCGATCGCCTTTTCGATTTCGTAACCGTCTTGGGAAACATCGGCCTCGGCACGCGAAAGCTTCACCAGTTGCGCTTGTTCCGGGGCGTTCTTCGGCGCGGCCATCACCACGATCTCGCTCAGGACGAAATTGCCATGCGCGACGCGGCCCGGGCCCTCCTTGGGCAACGACGGATCCGTCAATGCCTCGAGGCGAAGCTGCCCGATCGGTCCCGGACCTGCATCGAAGATGAAGGTGCAGTCATCCTTCTCGGGGCCTGGCGCGGCGAAGAGCGCCGACTGGTCATCGAGAATTTTCGGCTCCTGCCCGCTCATGGTGGTCACACTCACCGGATGCAAGGGCGTCCAGAATTTATCCTCCACCGGCCATTGATCGGGGAGGGCAGCGATGAGCTTCGCGAGCTTCTCCTGGCGCGCCGCTTCCTGCGCCGCGGCGTCGGGCGGCGGCAGGTCCATCTCCGGCTCATCGGCATTATTGAGCGAAGCCATGACCTCGTAATACTCGCGATGCGGGATGGGGTCGTACTTGTGCGTGTGACACTGCGCGCAGCCCACCGTCATCCCCAGCCAGGTGGTGCCCGCGGTGCTCACCCGATCGACCATCGCAAGATAGCGAAACTCCAGCGGATCGATTCCGCCCTCTTCATTGAGCATGGTGTTGCGATTGAATCCCGTGGCAACGCGCTGCTCGAGCGTGGCATGGAGCAACAGATCGCCGGCGATCTGCTCGATGGTGAACTGGTCGAACGGCAGGCCGTCGTTCAGCGCCTTGATCACCCAGTCACGATACGGCCAGATGCTGCGCGGGCGGTCCTTTTCGTAGCCGTTCGTATCCGCGTAACGGGCGAGATCGAGCCAGCGTCGCGCCCAGCGCTCGCCGTAGCGCGGCGAGGCGAGCAGCCGATCGACAAGCTTTTCGTAGGCGTCCGGCGAGACATCGTTGACGAAGGAGTCGGCCTCCGCCGGGGTGGGCGGCAAGCCGACGAGATCGAGATAGAGCCGGCGGCAAAGCGTGTATTTATCGGCCTCGGGCGATGGCGCCAGACCCGCGGACTCCAGGTGCGCGAGGACGAAATGATCGATGGGATTGCGCGGCCAATCGGTCTGTTGCACGACCGGCAGCGGCGCCTGCTGCGGCTTCTTGAACGCCCAGTGCAAGTCGTAGGGCGCGCCCTGTTCGATCCATTTATCGAGGATGACCATTTGCCGGGCGGTGACTTGCTTGCCACTCTTTGGCGGCGGCATTTGCTCGTCCTTGTCGGTCGAGTGAATGCGCACCGAGAGATCACTCTCCGCCAGTTTGCCCGGCACGATGGCACGGACGCCGTCCTTCTCCGCCAGCGCGCCTTCGCGGGTATCGATCCGCCGGTCGCCCTTGCGGTTCTTCGGGTCGAAGCCGTGGCACTTGAAGCAATTCTCGGAAAGGATCGGGCGCACGTCCCGGTTGAAATCCACCTTGTCCGGCAGCGGCGCCTCCTCGCCGTGAGCGGATCCTGCAGCGAAGAGGGTGGCCGCGAGCAAACCGGCGCAAAGACTGGAGGGTGCGGTCATGGAAGAGAAAAACAGGCCTCGGACGCTATGGGCGTTTCGAGGACGTGCCAATATACGAAATCACGTAAGAGACGGTCGCGAAATCATCGATTTTTCCTGCACAGCCTTCTGCCGCAGTCCGGGTTATCAGTGGTGTCCATGTCCAATGCCCTACACCACCAATGGCTGCGCCACGTGCGCCCCGATGGCCTGCGGCAGCTCTTCGAGCATCTGCCGGGCACGCTCTTTTTTGCCAAGAACACCGAGGGCGAAATCATGTTTGGCAACCGCCACTTCGTGGAACGCTGCGGCTGCGCGACCGAGGACGAACTCATCGGCCGCACCGATGCGGAGATTTTCCCGCCGCACATGGCGGCGAAATATCGCGAGGACGACCTGACAGTGATGCACACCGGCCGGCCGATGCTCCAAATCGTGGAGCTGTTTCCCAGCCGGCACGGCGAGCCGGAATGGTTCATCACGGACAAGCTGCCGCTCTTCGACGAGAAGGGCCGCGTGGTCGGCGTGTGCGGCCTCGTCCGCAGTTACGAAGGCTCGCGCCGCGCGCTCCAGCCGTACCTCGATCTCGCGCCGGTGGCCGATTACATCAAGGCACACAGCGCCGAGGCCATCTCGGTGCGCGCACTGGCGCGCATGGCCGGGCTGTCGGTGCGGCAATTCGAGCGGAAGTTTTTCGAGACCTTTCACACCACGCCGAAGCATTATCTCATGCGGCTGCGCGTGCTGCTGGCCTGCGACGAATTGCTGGAGACGCGCCAGACGATTACCGAGATCGCGCTGGCCGCGGGCTTCTGCGATCATAGCGCCTTCGCCCGCCATTTTCGCAAACACATGGGAGTCTCGCCGCGGCAGTACCGCGAGAAGTATCGCGGCGGAAACAGCGCGGCTCGAACATCCAACGCCCAACGTCCAACATCCAACATCCAATAGGGAATCCCATATCGCGCGTCACCTGCGGGCATTGGATGTTGGGTGTTCGATGTTGGATGTTGGACGTTCTCCTTGCTCCTTTCCTGCTCGCAAATCACCGCTCGCCCTCGCACCTTCTGCATCATGAAATCGTTTCTCCCTGCCCTGCTCGCGACCTTCACTTTCAGTCTCCTCGCCCATGCCGCGCCGGTCTCGCTCTTTGACGGCAAGACCTTCGACGGCTGGAACGGCGACACCGGGAAGACGTGGCGCATCGTGGATGGCGCCTTCGTGGGCGGCTCGCTCGAGGAGAAGGTGCCGCACAACGAATTTCTCGCGACGAACAAGAGCTACGCGAACTTCGAGCTGCGCTTGAAATTCAAGCTCGTCGGCACCGAGGGCTTCGTGAATGGCGGCGTGCAATTCCGCAGCAAACGCATCCCGGATCATTTCGAGATGATCGGCTACCAGGCGGATGAGGGCGAGGGCTACTTCGGCTCGCTCTACGACGAATCGCGCCGCAAGAAAGCGCTCGTCACGCCGGACAAGGACCTCATCGACAAGACCGTGAAGAAGGGCGAGTGGAACGAGTATCGCATCCGCTGCGAAGGCCGGCACATCCAGCTTTGGATCAACGATGTGCAGACGGTCGATTACACCGAGCCCGACGAAAGCATCGAGCAAACCGGGCTGATCGGCGTGCAAGTCCACGGCAATGGCAAGACCGAGGCGTGGTACAAGGACATCGTCATCGAAGAACTGCCGTGAGGCTCGCGTGGCTGTTGCTGCTGGCCACCGCGATCGCGGCGTGCGCGGAGCCGCCGCCCGTGGTGCGCGATGCGCAGGCGCCGGCAGTCCGCGAGCTGGTCGATCTGGCTTCGCTGGAGGCGGGCTTTCGCTTCGATCTGCGCTACGCCACGCCGAATAATTTCGTGCACGCCACGCTTTATCCCGTGGCGAAGGCGTATCTGCATCGCGACGCCGCGCAGGCGCTCGTCGAGGTGCAGCACGAGCTGGCGGCGCAGGGCCTGGGCTTGAAAATCTTCGACGCCTATCGCCCGCTCGCCGTGCAGCAGCGCATGTGGGATCTCATTCACGACGAGCGCTACGTTTCCAATCCCGCGCTCAATGCCGGGCGGCACACGCGCGGCACCGCTGTCGACCTCACGCTCGTGGATCGCGCAGGCCGCGAGTTGCCGATGCCCACGCCCTTCGACGACTTCACCGAGCGCGCGCATCGCGACGCCGCCGGCATTCCCGCGGAGGCCGAACACAACTCGAAAACGCTGGAAGCAACGATGCTCAAGCACGGTTTTCTCCCGTACCCTTTCGAGTGGTGGCACTTCGACTTCCGCGACTGGAAAAAACACCCGCCGCTCGATGTGCCGCTGGATGCGTTACCTTAAAGCCCGATCGAAAAATACGCTGTCATCCTGAGCGAAGTCGAAGGACCCCGTCGCATAACGAAAGACAGTCGCTGGTTATGCGGCGGGGTCCTTCGACTCCGTTACACTCCGCTCAGGATGACAGAGGAGTGGATGTCCCTTCTACTTCGCCCCGCGGTACTCCGAGGGTGTGCAGCCCACCCATCGCTTGAACGCGCGCGAGAACACCAGCGCGCTCACGTATCCTACGGCCGGCGCGACGGCCTCCAGTTTGTCGTCGCTGCTCTCGAGCAATTCCTTCGCGCGCTGGATGCGCAGATAGGTCAACTGCTGCACCGGTGTGCGGCCGAGTTCGCGCAGGCAAAGCCGGCGCAGGTGCTCGGCACTCATGTGGACCCGCGCGGCGAGCGTCGGCAGCGTCCACGGCGCGGCGGGGTCGCGGCCCACTTCTTCCCACAGGCGCCAGAGCCGCTCCTGCCCGCGCCAGGGCTGGGCGAGGCGCTGGAGCAAGCCGTGCAGCAGGCCGATCCAGTGGTGCACCATGCGCGGGTCGCGCGCGCCCTCCCATTCATCGCGCAAACCGCCGATGACGCGGGAAATCCCGCCAGCCTCGGCGCGCACGCGCACCGGTGAAATGGCCCCGACCAGCGGCTTGATCCACGTCGGTTCCTCGCAGCGCACCCAGGCAAAAACCCAGCGGCGCCCTGGCACCGCGTGGAAGGCGTTCAGCACACGCGGGGGCGCCATGCACAGCTCACCCGCCCGCAGACGCTGCCAGCGTCCATCGAGCAGGATGCGCCCTTCGCCTTGCGCGGCTTCGAGGAAAAAGCTTCCCGCCGGCCGGAGGCGCACGCGGGCGTAAGGCGTCGCGCAATCGTCCAGCCCCACGCGGGCGATGCGGCAGGCCGCGAGTTCCGCACAGGCCCCCGCCTCGAGTACCCAGCGCCGCGTGCGCGGGCCGTCGATCGTGGTTTCGGCGAGGGAAGCAGTTTGGGACATCGCGCCCGAGATTACGGCATCCGAAGCGACGTCGCGAGCCCCCACGCGCTGTGCTTTGCCATGGCGGCGGGAGGGGCAATCCGCTAGCAAGCGTGCGCCCATGTCCGCAGAAACATCACGCCCGCTCCGCCGCGATCCCTGGTCGCCGGGGTGGCTCGTGCTGGCGTTGCTGCTCATCACCCTTTGGCCAGGCGATGTTTCGTGGCTGCTGGACGAGCCGCGGCTGATCGCCACCGCATGGCACGCCAATCACGATCATCAGATCGCGGTGGGCGGATTGTACGGGAATTTCGGCATTCGCTACGGGCCGCTGCCCACGCAAATCTATCAACTGCTGCTGCTCATCACGCACGATCCATTCGCCCTCGTCGTGCTGCGCGCGCTGCTTTGCGCGGGTGTGACCGGCGGAGCGTTGCTCTGGCTGGCGCGCAGCCTCGACCTGCCCGGATGGTTGGTCGCCGGGGTGCTCGCGTCGCCGCATGTCGTCGCCTACCAGCGCGTGCTGTGGGATGCGAGTTTCGCCATGCCAGTGGGCGCGCTGGCGCTCGCGGGCTTCGCCGATTTCCTGTGCACCCGGCGCGCGTGGTCGCTGCGCCTGTGCGTGATCGCGAGCGTGCTGGTGCTCACGATTCACCCGCAATCGCTGCCCCTCGCCGGCGCGCTTCTCGGCTGGCTGGGCTGGAACTATCGCGCGGCGCTCTGGCGCGATCGCCGCGCGCTCTGCGTGGCGGGTGCGGTCGTGCTTTTGCTGAACGGTTTCTATTTCGTGCAATTCGCCGGGCAACTCTGCGCGCGACTCGGCGGCTCGATGCAAAAGGGTTATCCCAACGGCGCCTCGCACCTCGCCTCCGCGCTGGCGCCGCTGCTCGGCGGACGATTGTTGAGTGGTGCGGATTATCTCTCGACGCTCGCTCGTCTCAGTGCGCCCGTGTGGCTCCATGTCTTCGCGGAGGTCTGCGCGATGCTCGTCTATCCGCTCGCCTGGATAGGGATTGCTTGCCGCACGTGGCGAGCGAACGCGACGACTCCCCGCCAAGGTGTGACGCTGGTCCTGCTGGTCGCGCTTGGCCTGCAGGCGTTGCTCTTCGGCGCGATGCGCATTCCCGCGGCGCCGCAGTATTTCTTCGGCACGTTTCCCCTGCACGTCCTCGCGGTTCTGCTGGCGGTGGATGCGATGCAGAAGTGGCGATTGGGCACGATCCTCGGTGGATTGTACGCCGTCGGCTCCGCCATCCTCACGCTGGAAGCTGCGATCAGCATTCATCACCACGGCTTCGAACGACCGCTCTGGCCGACGCTTTCGGACAGCGTGAGCGTGGCGGTGAATCTCAACCGCTACTCCAATACCACGGCGCTCACCGACGTCGCGGTTTACCAAAAATCTCCGCAGGCCCTGCGCACGCTGCGGCTCCTGCTCCCGCCGAGCGCCAACCCGCCCCCCAACGAAAGCGGGGCACCTGAGGATCACCGACAATCCTGCAATCGCCGGCCAGCTCCGCCACCCTGTGGTGATCGAACTCGCTCCCGGCACGCCCGCCCCCGCCGGGCGATCACCGCATCGATATCACTCCTCTCTCGAAGGACTGGGTGCCCGACCCGAGCACCTGGTAGCGCGCCGTTTCGCACTGCCGCTGGTGGATTTTCGTCGGCTGACAAACGCCAAGCCTGCGGCCACCATTCGGTTGTCCGTTTCGCTACCCCAGAACTTTCCCGTCATGAAACGTCTTTTCCTCCTTCCTGCCCTGATTTTCCTCAGTGCCCTCGTCCACGCCGAACCCGTCTCCCTCTTCGACGGCAAATCCTTCGACGGCTGGGAGAGCCGCGAACCGGCGCTGTGGAAAGTGGAGGACGGCTGCCTCACCGGCGGCGACGAGGCCACGAAAATCCCGCACAATGATTTTCTCTGCACGAAGAAGTCGTTCTCGAACTTCGTGCTGCACCTGAAGATCAAGCTCACCGGCGATCCCAAGACGGGCATGATCAATAGCGGCGTGCAAATCCGCACCCAGCGCAATCCCACCGGCCACGAGGTGTGCGGCTACCAGTGCGATTACGGCGAACCTTCGTGGTATGCCGGCATTTACGATGAGGGCCGGCGCGGCAAATTCATCGCGCCGGCGGACATGAATGTCGTCCACCCGGCGATCCATCTGTGGGATTGGAACGACTATGAAATCCGCGCGGAGGGCAATCGCATCCGCACCTGGATCAATGGCGTGCCCGGCGTGGACTACCAGGAAGAGGATCCGAATATCCCCCAGGACGGCATCCTCGGCGTACAGATTCACGCGGGCGGCAACACGAAGGTGCAGATCAAGGATGTCTTCATCGAGGAATTGCCCGCGACGCCGGACGCGCCGACTTGGGAGAAACTCGGCGGCGTGGAAGGGGTGCGGGCGAAATTGAAAGCGGAAGCACCGGCGCCGGCAGCGGCGAAACCCGCGGCGGCGGACGCGACATCAGCTACAACGCCGTCGCGTCGAATGCGAAGACGCCCGAGGAAGAGCGCGCCGCCTTGAAAGTCCCAGAGGGATTTGAGGTACAGCTCGTGGCCAGCGAAGATGTGGCGAATGGGATCGGGAAATTCGTCCCGCTGGCCTTCGATCAAAAAGGGCGGCTGTGGACGACCACCGCGCTGGAATATCCCGTGGATGGCAACGAGAACGCCGCCGCCGCGGATGCCCTGTATGCGGGCCACGGCAAGGACAAAGTGCTCGTCTTCGACCGCGACCCCAGCTCCCCCACCGGCTACGCGAGCAAGCCGCGCGTCTTCGCCGATGGCCTGGCCATCGCGCTCGGCGTGCTGCCCTTCGGCGATGGCTGCTACGTCCACCACGGGCACAACATCGAGTTCCTCCACGACACCGATGGCGACGGCCGGGCCGACAAGACCGACGTCATTCTCACCGGCTTCGGGGTGCAGGATTCGCATCTCATGCCGCATCAGTTCACCCGCGCGCCGGGAGGCTGGATCTGGCTGGCGCAAGGCGCGTTCAATTACGGCAAGGTCCACCGGCCCAACGACCCGCCAGAGACGGGTGTCCAGTTCGATCAATGCCGCATGGGGAAGTTCCGTCCGGATGGCGGCCAATTCACCGTCACTTCCCAAGGCCCGTGCAATATCTGGGGCCTGGTGATCAACGGCGAGGGGGAAGCCTTCATCCAGGAGGCAAACGATTACGGCTATCCCGTGATGCCCTTTCATGAATACGCCAACTATCCCGGCTGTTCCGACAAGCAGATGAAAAGCTATGCGCCGGAATTTCCCGGCACCGCGCCGGATTTCCGCATGGGCGGCACCGGTCTCAGCGGCCTCGCGCTCACGGACAAAGCCGGCCCCTTCCCCGAGCCGTGGCGCGACGTGATGCTCGTGGCGAATCCGATCACCAATCGCATCAATGCCATCAAGCTGCACCGCGACGGCCCGCGCTGGAAGCTGGAGCATCTCACCGATCTCGTCGTCTCCGAAGATCCATGGTTCCGCCCCGTCGCGATCAGCATCGGGCCGGACGGCTGCCTCTACATCGTCGATTGGTACAACAAGATCATCTCGCACAACGAAGTCCCGCGGAACCATCCCGACCGCGACAAAACCCGCGGCCGCATCTGGCGCATCAAGCCCACGGGCGCGAAACCCTTCGATGTCCCGGATCTCACGAAAGCGACGGGGCAGGAATTGATCGCCAGGCTCGGAGGGGACTCGCTCACGCAGAGTCATCTGGCGTGGCAGGCGCTGATCGATCGAAAGGATGAAGCGCTCCTGCCCAAACTGCGCGCCATCGCTCGCGACGAAAAAGCCGCCGCCGCCCGCCGCCTCGCCGCGACCTGGGCCTTGGGAGGCCAGGGCGAACTGGACGGCCAGATCGTCCTTTCGCTGCTCCAGAGCGACGACCGAAACTTGCGGCGGGAGGCAGTCGCCGCGCTGGGTAATTTCGCGGAACCGGAAGCGGTCGAAAAACTGCTCGCCGACCGACGGGGCGATCCCGACCCGGAAGTGCGCGCCACAGCGATCCGCTCCCTGGGTCGAAGAATCGCCGATGCACCGCAGTACCTGAGCGACATCCTGCGGTTCACTGTCGCCCCACTCAACGAGCCGGTCGCCCCCTTCCACGAAAAACAACAAGCCGATCAAAGTGCGCGAAGCGTATGACCGCGAATTCGAGCGTTATCTCGTGCGGATGTTTCTCGAACAGCATCCGGACCTCGTCGCGAAATTCATCGATTCCGACGCCGCCCAAAAGCTGCCGGTGGAGAATCGTTTGCTCGCTACGCTCGCGCTCGATCCGCAAACGAGTGCGGCGCGCGTGGCGAAGCTGCTGCCGCAACTCGACCGCGCCCCCCGGAGCGGAAGAGGTGCTGCGCCTCGCGCAATTCCCCGGCGAGGCCGGAGTCGGCGACGCGCTCAAAGCGCTGCTCGCCAAGCCGGCGACGCGCGTTTCCCACGCTCGATGCGCTGCTCGCCATCCGCACCCGGCTCGATGCCGTGAAGCTCACGCCCATGCTCGCCGAGGCCGCCGGCGACTTGCTGGCCGGCGACGCCGCCGCCCAGGAACTCGGTACGCGGCTCGCCGCTTCCTTCAATCTCGCGGCGACGGAACCAAAGCTGATCGCCATCGTGGAAAACGAATCCGCCGCGCCCGGCGGTCGCGGCGCGGCGCTGCGGGCGCTCGCTTCCTTCGGGAGCAAGCACAGCGAACTCTTCGCGAAACTCGCGGAGACAGCGTCGGACACGCTTTTGCGCGATGAGGCACTCGCCGCGCTGGCCGTTTCCAAGGCCGAAGACGCGCCGGCGCGCTTGCTCGCGCTGTATCCGAAAGTCGTACCCGCGCAGCGCCGCACGGCGCTCGACCGGCTCAGCGAAAGCAAACCGGGCGCTTCCGCGATCGTGGCGGCGCTGACTTCCGGCGCGATTCCCACGGCGATCTCGATGGCTCGACGCTCGACCGGCTGCAAGCGGTGCTCGGCTCGAATGACACCGCGCTCAACAAGCTGGTGGATCACCTCGGCGCGCTCTTTCGCCCGGTACTCGTGCTCGACGGCAGTGACGACGCGTGGACGGAAACGAACACGAGCTTCGATGGACCTTTGACGGTGGAAACGTGGGTGCGACTCACGCCGCACGGCCGCAAAATCGGCAACGCCGACGGCGTCCTCGGCGCGCCCGGCCAGCTCGACATCAACTTCTTCGACGGCAAGCTGCGCGTCTACGCCTTCCCGCCGCTCGGCGATGTGGTCGTCGCGAAAAAGCCGATCACGCCCGACCTGTGGACCCACGTCGCCGCAGTCCGCAACGCGGAGGGTCGCTGGAGCCTCTACATCGATGGCGAGCCCGACAGCGTCGGGATCAAGGCCGCGCCGGCGCCGCTGAAGAATCTGCGTATCGGATGGAGCACGGCCAAAGGAGGGACACAGGGTTCCTTCGCGGAATACCGGCTCTGGAATCGCGCGCGCACCGCGGAGGAAATCCGGCGCGACTTCGATCGCGGACTGGCTACGCCCAAACCGGACAGCCTGGTTTTTTACAATCCCGGTGGTGGCGACTGGGGCACCTTGCAAAAAGGCGCGCACCTCGCCAAGACCAGCGATCTTCCACCGATCCTCACCGCCGATGAGGCCACCGCGCTGGACGCGAAATTCGCCAAATACCGCGCGCTCGCAATCAGCCCGGCGACACTGCCCGCGGCCGGCAGATCACGGCGCTGTGCCTGGCCTGCCATCTCATCAACGGCCAGGGCGGCAGCATCGGGCCCGAACATCAGCGGCGCCGGCGCCATGGGCCAGGAGGCGCTGCTGCGCCGGCTCATCACGCCGAATGCTTCGATGGAAAGCGCGTATCACATCTTCCGCGTAAACCTGCGTGACGGCGGTATCCGGGAAGGATTCCTCGTGCGCGAGGACCAGGACGCCGTAGTCTGCGCCTGCCCGGCGCCGAAGATCAGCGCATCCCGCGCGGCGACATCCTCGACACCAAGTTCCTGCGCCGCGGCGTGATGCCGGAAGGGCCTGCTCGACACCATGACCGCGCAACAGGTGAGCGATCTCTTTGCGTATCTCATGACGTTGAAATAGCCGCCACTGGAGCTTCGATCACGCGCGGATAGGCTTGTCGTTTGGCACTCTGTGCGGAACATAACGCGCGTGAACACCCGCATCTTTCTCATTCGCCACGGCGCGACCACGCTTTCTGCCGAGGACCGTTTTGCCGGCGCCACCGATGTCGCGCTTTCCGATGAGGGCCGTGAACAGGCGCGGCGGCTCGCCGTGCGGCTGAGCACCGAGAAGGTCGCTGCCGTCTGGGCCTCCACCCTGGGGCGGACCATGGAGACCGCGCGCCTTCTCGCCGAACCGCACAAGCTCGAGGTGCAGCCGTGTGAGGGCTTGCGCGAGATTTCGCACGGCCACTGGGAACAGATGACCCGGCGCGAAGTCGACGAACGCTATCCGCAGGAATCCGCCGCCTGGGAGGAGAATCCGTACACCTTTGCCCCCGTGGGCGGAGAGAGCGGGCTGGCGGTGACCGCACGCGCCCTCCCCTCCCTGCTCGAAATCGTGCGCGCGCACACCGGCGCGCAGGTCATCGTCGTCTCGCACAAGGCGACGATCCGGCTCCTGCTCAGTTCCTTGCTCGGCTTCGATCCGCGCCGCTACCGCGACAATCTCGACCAAAATCCCGCCGCGCTGAACATTGTCGATTTCAAGGATTCCGTCCGCGCCCGGCTCACGCTTTTCAACGATACCTCGCACTACACCGCCGCCGGCCTGGCCATCCCCGCGGTGCCCACCGCACGTCTTTCCAAATGGTGGCATAATCCACCGCCATCGGTGACGACACCAGCGAACTCGTAAAGGCGGACGGCTCGGCCGCCCCATTTGTTATCGAGCTTTTCGCGGTGCACCCGCTGCGACGAAAACGTGTTCGGCGGGTAGGGTGGGCGTCCCGCCTGCCGATGGGGGGCATCCTGCCCCCATCAGGCGCACACGCGACGTCCTCGCTGGCGGGAGAGAATCCGGCGAGACGCCGGCTTCGGCAGGCGGGACGCCCACCCTACCCGCGGAACACGCTTCCTGCGGGCTGCGCTTCATCCCGCGAGACGACAGATAAACCGAAACCGCTCGAGACGGTTTCACTCCCCGCTTGACGCCTTATAACTCACACGCCACGCTTCTTCCTCTTCATCCGATGACTGCGAAACATTCCATTCGCAGTTCTGGCTCTTCGCCGGCGACGCTCTCACGACCGCGCTCTACGGAGTCATCGCCATCCTGCGGCTGCCGCACGGCCTGCGCGCAGAATTAAAAACCGCGACCTTGAATCGGCTTAAGGCACCTTCAGGTGGCTTAATTTTCCCGGCGAAGACCCATTCCATCGGAGCCTCGGGCCGCCGTTGAAAATGGGCTCGTTTGAGCATCCCCGCATCATGCCCTAAAGTGGCTGTGGACATCTAATGGTGCGTGGGCTGCATGGGCTGCGTAGCGGAATATTCATTAAAAACGGCCGGAACGCTGCAAATCCGCTGCTAATTACAACGTTCTCCTCGCGTGTCATCCTGATCCCGTAGACGCGGGATCAGAATGACAGGGAGGGAGTGGGTTTAGAGGGGTCTTAATCTTAATCCTACTCTTAATCTCCACACGCTGGGGTCTCGATGAGATTAAGATTAAGAGGGGGCAAAGAGCCGGCGGGAATTTTCCCACCCGCCGGCTCGGGAAGATCGGCGGCTTACTTCAGCACCGCCTGGTAGAACTCGAACCAGTCGTCGAGGTTGTTCAGGCTCACGGCGTCCTTCGGCGAACCGTCGGGCAGCCCATTGGCGCTGAGGATGCTCTGGCGGGTTTCGTCGTCGTGAATGTAACCGGTGACCGCCGCATTGTGCTTGGCAATGGCTTCGGGCGTAACACTCGTGCCATTCTTTTTCACCCACGCCTCGAATTGCGGATAGGTGGGCTTGCTCGTCTTGATGAAGCTCTTCGTGGCCGCTTCGTCGAGACCCAGGGCGTTGAGGGTCATCGCATCATAACCTTTGCCGCAGCCAGGATAGCCAGCGGCGAGCTTGCCCGCCGCCTCGAGGGACAATTTCTGCCACAGGCGGGGCAGATGCAGGACGCCGAGCGGACCGGCGACACCGGAACTGATGAGAGGAACGTAAGTGCTCATGATAATTAGTAGGGTTCTAGTTGGTTTGGTTTATTCGCCGCGTCTGCACCGCAGGATGCGGCACGGGCGCGGCGGAAATGGGAAAGTTATTTCTTCTTCGCCGGCTTCTTTTTCGCGGCCGTCTTTTTCTTTGGGCCGCGGCCTTTGAACGTCAGTTCCGCGATGCCGCTCTTGTCGAGTTCGCCGAGGCCGAGCTTCACCATTTTGGTATATTGCGCAAAGGTGGCCGCGGCGAGCGGCACGGTGAGCTTCTGCTCGCGCGCGAGCTTGAGCGCGATGCCGCTATCCTTGGCCGCGTGCGCCGCGCTGAAGAAGCAGGCGTGATCGCGATTCAGCATATCTTCGCCGTCGGTGGCGAGCACGCGCGAGTTGGCGCCGGTCTGCGAGAAGACTTTCATGAGGATCGGAAGATCCACGCCGAGCGCCGAGCCGAGGCCGAGGCCTTCGGCCAGTCCCGCGGTGTTGATATTCATCACCATATTGACCAGCGCTTTCACCTGCGCGGCTTTGCCCGCCTTGCCGATGTAGGTCATCAGCTTGCCATCGTCGGAAAGCTTGCTTAGGACCGGCTTCACTTTTTCGAAGACCGCTTCGTTGCCGCCGATCATGAGATAGAGCGTGCCGTTGCGCGCCTGCGTGATCGACGAAGCCATGCAGCCCTCGAGCGACGCGGCGCCGGCCTTCTTCGCCAGCTTCTCCGTCTCGATGTGGGTCTGCGGAGAGATGGTCGCGCAATTCACGAAGACACGCCCTTTTGCACCCATCAGCAGGTTGTCCTTCTTGTGGGTGAAGACGGCGATCTGGGCCTTGTCGTCCGTGACGACGGTGATGATAACATCGCTGAGCTCCGTGACTCGGGCGAGCTTGTCGGTCGCTTCCGCGCCGAGCTCTGTGGCGAGTGCCTTCGCCGCGTCCGCACGCACATCGTAAACTGCGGCGATCGTGTAACCGACATCTTTCAGCCGCCGCGCCATGTTTGCACCCATGCGGCCGACTCCGACGAAACCAATTTTCTCTGGCATAGATTGAGGGGAATGCTTGTTGAGGGGAGGACACGAGTAGCCGCTGTGCGCGGCGGCTGGCAAGTGCGACGTGGCGCAATGCTCTTACGCGTGCGCGTAAGCCCACCTCAGGGGGCAATGTGGTCCTCACGCGCCATCCGCAAGCCGGCGGGTCGCAAGGCATTGAGGCGCAGCCAGAATTCATTCCCGTCGCGATATGCATCGATCACCTCGGTCATCTGCAGCGCGAAGAGGATGCGGACCGCCGCCTCGGGGTCCGGAATCTGCAGGCGGACGCTCGACATCGGCACGCGCTTTTCTTCGCCCAGGCGGTGCAGCAATTCCGCGGCCTCGCGCAGATCCTCGTCGCTCAAGCTCTGCCACGCGGCCAGCGTGCCGCCGACGGCGAGGGTCATGTTGGGCACCGCGAGGGCAAATTCCATCGCAATCTCCAGGAAGCTCTTCTTGTCGCGCGGTCGCGCATTCGGCGTGAGCCGCTGGTCGATCCACGCATAGCCAATCGCGCACAACGCGGTGACGGTGAAAAGCAGTCCGTAGCCGTGCGGCAGGCGCGTGCGCGGGCTGTCGAACACCGCAAAGCCGAGGACCATCAGCCAGCAACTCACGAAATAGAGCAAGGCCCAGGCGGCCAGTGCCGCCACCAGCGTCGCGGCGGTGAGCGCCAGCACGCGCCGGTTGTGCCGCGCCAGGTGCGCTCGCAAAACCTCCGCCGTGCCGGCTGGCGTCCGGACCCGCAGAACCGGAGATTCGTTACCTCGGAAGCAGCCATCGGCATCGGCTCCAGGCAGAAGGACGAGGTCCACGAAATACACGAAAGGGCACGAAAGAGCGGATCCTTTTCGTGCCTTTTCGTGTATTTCGTGGACCCCCATCTGATTCTCGCGCCGCTACGCCAGCGAGCGATAGCCGGCGGGGTCGATCTCCACGGCCGCATACCCCACGGCGAGCAGCCTCGCCGTCAGATCGCGCTCGACCGCCGGCAGGCGCGACATCTCTTCCGGGGCGATTTGTACCCGCGCGATCGCTGCCGCCGGAGAGGCTGTTTCCTGAACGATATGCCGCACGCGAAAGACGCGGAAGCCCAGCGCCCGCACGCTTGCCTCGCCCCGCTCGATCATGTCCAGCGTCCCGGCGGTCACCGGGGTGCCCCACGGGATGCGCGAACTCAGGCACGGCTGCGCCGGGGCATCGGCCGTCGGCAGGCCAAGCTCCCGCGAAAGGGCGCGGATCTCCGCTTTCGCGAGCCCGGCATCGCGCAGCGGCGCCAGCACGGCAAATTCCGTGGCCGCCCTGCGGCCCGGGCGTTCCTGCTTCATGTCGTCGGCATTTTCACCGTAGGCAATCGCGCGGAATCCCCGGTCCCGGGCCAGCGCATCGAGATTCGTGAACAGCTCCGCCTTGCAGAAATAGCAACGGTTCGGCGGATTGCTCGCGTAGTCCGGATTGTCGAGTTCGCCCGTCTTCACCACTTCCACGCGGGCTCCGATTTTCTCCGCCACGGCCAGCGCGTCGGCGAGCGCCTGGCGAGGCAGGCTCGCACTGTCCGCGATCACCCCGAGCACCTGCGAACCCAAGGTGGCATGCGCCTCCGCGAGCAGATAGGCGCTGTCGACCCCGCCGCTGTAGGCAATCACCAACGGCGCGTGGTCTCGCAGTTGCGCGCGAAGCTGGGCGAGTTTTTCGTTCATAGCGGTTTGCGGAAAAAGTGACCGGTGAAAGTGGCGACCCAGATGATCGTCGCCGCGAGGAAGGCGCCGCCGAGGCGAAACGCAAAGCTGGACGGCAGATTGGCGGGCGCCTGCGCATTGGCCGCGAGGATGAAGTAATGCATCCCGGCAAAGAAGGCGATGAGCAGCGCCGCGAAACACAGACCCTGCCGCTGCACGAAGGCCAGCGTCTCCTGCCGGCGCTCCGGGGCGAGCCAGTAATCCTTGTGCGGGATATTCAGACCCCAGCCGTTGCCCAGTCGCATCGCGACAAACAGCGCTACGATGAAGGCGGGCACCACCGACCCGAAGACCAACGTGGATCGCACATAATCCGCATGCGTTTCCCAGCCATTCGGCTCGCCATTCAGGCCGAAGTGCGTGGCCACGCGCTCCGGCAATCGTCCGGCGCTCAGCCACACATAAGCGGCAAACGCCAGCCACGCCAGCGCCAGCAGCGCCCACGGCCAAAGAGTGCGAACAGGCTTCATATCGCGGCAATCTCGCGCAAAGGCGTCCTTCTGGCAAAATCGGCCGTCGCCGCGAGCTTCAGAACTGCAGCCGGCCGAAGATCTCCTCCAGGGGCAATTGCAACCCGATGAAGAACTCGCCGAATTCCGCGTACTGCGCGCTCACTTCGTCGAAACGCATCTCATAGACGATGCCCTTGATGTTGAGCGGATCGTGCGCCAGCAGCGTCACGCCCCATTCCCAGTCATCGAGCCCGGTCGAGCCGGTGATGAGCTGCAGAATCTTCCCGTGCCAGGTGCGCCCCACCTTCGCGTGGCCGCCCATGAGCTTCTTGCGCTCCTCGAAGGACAGCGCATACCAGTTTTTGCCCCGACCCTCCCGACGTTTGTTCATCGGGTAAAAGCACATCACCGGCCACGGCGGCAGCACGGGATAAAGGCGGGTCCTTCATGTATTTCGCCATGCGCTCGCGGAAGGCGGCGAGCTTGCCTCGTGCTCCGGCGTCCCGGCCGCGAGGTTTTCCTCTTTCTCCAGCGTCACGGCGTATTCCGCCTCGCTCGTCGTGTATTCGCTGCGCTCCGTCATCGAGAGGAAGCTGTAGGTCGGCGACAGCACATCCGCGCCGAGCGCATTGGTCAGGCGCTTTTCGAACGCATTCGCCGCGTGCAAATCCGCGCAGAGCAGCATGAAGCCGAGATCGGCCTTCGGCGTCACCATGGCGAACGTCATCACCTGCGCGCCTTCGGTGCCGCGGATTTCCGCCACCAGGTCGCTCAGTCGCGTGCGGGCGGTGAATTGCTCTTCGGGCGAAAGGAGCGACCAGGCGCCCTGTTCGACTTTATAAAAAAGGTGCAACACGTGCCAGCCCTCGGCGGCGATCAGGGGGGCGGGAGATTTATCGGTCATAGGGCTCTTAGCATCCGAGGGCGTACCGGGGCGGTCAACGGCGGAATTTTCATAGGGAAGAGTAGAAAAGGCGGAACATCCAACACCCAACATCCCATGGAAGGCATGCCACAGCGGATGCGCCTCGGCCATTCGATGTTGGATGTTGGATGTTGGGCGTTGGGCGTTGGGCGTTGGATGTTCTGCCTGCCCTCCTGCGTTAGTACGCAAAAAGTCGTTGCATTGCGGGACACCGCCCCTATTTTCGGGCGCTCCAAAACCAAGGACAAAACGACTATGGCCGACATTGCCAATAAATATCCCGAAAACGTCACCGGCAGCTTTTACGTCGATGACCAGTGCATCGATTGCGACCTGTGCCGCGAGACCGCGCCTGCCAATTTCACGCGCAACGACGACGGCGGCCACAGCTACGTCTATAAACAGCCCGAAAACGACGCCGAATCCGCCCTCTGCAAGGAAGCCATGGAAGGCTGCCCGGTCGAAGCGATCGGCAGCAACGGCGCCGAGTAGTTCCGCGATACTCATCCCCTTTCCAAAAGGCCCTCGCTCGCAAGGCGGGGGCTTTTTCGTGTGGAGAGAAGAAGTGCCAGGAGCCGAGTAACGAGAGCCAAGTGGATACCGGCGCGAGCGTAACTTGGCTCTTGGAACTTGGCACTTTCAGTGGACACTTCTTCCCCATGAAGCCCGCCCCAACTCCGCGCCCGCGCTCTCGCCGAATGGCGGGGGCATGCCGCGCAGTTCGAGCGCCCCCGACCGCGCCGTTTCCGCCGCCGACGCCGTGCAAAAGGTGATGCAGAGTCTCGGCCTCGGCGACCGCCTGAAGGCCAACGAAGTCCTCGCCGCGTGGCACGAGATCGTCGGCGACTTCTTCGCCAAACACTCCGCCCCGCATCAGCTCCGGGACGGCGTCCTCTATATCTCCGTCCTGCAACCCACGGTCCATTTCGAACTCGATCGCGTCTGGAAGCGCGACATCCTCGCCAAGCTCAAGAAGCGCTTCGGCGCGCGCACCGTGCGCGAGATCAAATTCCGCCTCGGCTGATCCCGCATGCCCGACCGCATCCGCATCGAAAGCCTCGAGCTTTCCGCGCACATCGGCGTGCCCGATGCCGAACGCGCCACCGCCCAGCGCCTCACCGCCAGCCTGGTGCTGGAGCCGATCCGCGACTTCCGCGCCCTCGACGACCGTCTTGAAAACACCGTCGATTATTTCGCCGTCAGCGAATTCGTCAAAGCCCTCAGCCTTGCCCGCCCGCGGCATCTCCTCGAGACGCTCGCCGGCGAAATCGCCGGCGAATTGCTCGCGCGCTTTGCCCTGCGCTCCGTCGAGATCGAAACTGCGCAAATTCATCCTGCCCGATACCGCCTTCGTCGCCGTCGAACTCCGGCGCGAGCTGTAGCCGGGTTCATTGAACCCGGCTACAGCCGCCTTCCGCCACCTCCACCGTCATGAGCAAAACCAACCTCCCGAAACTCATCATCGCCTCCAGCGACCCACGACGCCGACATGCTCTACGCCCACCGGCTTCTTCGTGCCCGACGCCTTCATTTTCCTCCAGCAAGGCCAGCGCACCACCATCGTCCTCAGCGTCTCGAGATCGACCGTGGCCGCAAGGAAGCGCGCGTCGATAAAATCGTGGCCTATTCCGATCTCTCGAAGCGCTTGAAGAAAGGCAAGGACGCCAGCTTCACCGAGCACGCCGTCGCATTTCTCCAGGAGCGCAAGGTGCGCCGCGCCGCCGTCCCCGCCGCTTTCCCTCTCGGCCTCGCCACCGATCTCGCGAAAGCCGGCATCCAGCTCGTCCCGCAGCCCGGCCTGTTCTGGCCCGAGCGCGAGCACAAGACCGCCGAGGAGTTGAAGCTCATGCGGCAGGCCACTGCCATCACCGAGGCGGGCATGGCGCGCGGCGTCGAGGTACTGCGCGCGGCGCAGATCGGGCCGAAGAAGGCGCTGCGCTGGAACGGCCACCCGCTCACCTCCGAGATCCTCCGCGCGGAGATCGACTCCGCCATCCTGCGCGCCGGCGGCGTGCCGGCGAACACCATCGTCGCCGGTGGCGAACAGGCCTGCGACCCGCACGAGCGCGGCAGCGGTCCCCCTGCGCGCTCATGAGCTCATCATTCTCGATATCTTTCCGCGCGCGGCGGGCAGCGGATACTACGGCGATCTCACCCGCACGGTCGTTCGTGGCAAAGCGAGTGAAGCGCAGCAAAAACTGTGGAAAACGTGTCTAAAAGGCCAAAAAATCGCTATGCAGGGCCATCCAGCCCGGCCAGCCAGGCCAGGCCATCCAGGACCGTGTCCGCGAATTTTTCGCCCAGCAAGGCTATCCCACCGAACAGCGCGAGGGCCGGTGGAGCGGGTTCTTCCACGGCCTCGGCCACGGCTTGGGCCTGGAGATCCACGAATCCCCGCGCGTCGCCGCCACCACCTTTCACCCCGGCCAGGTCGTCACGATCGAGCCCGGTATCTACATCCCCGGCCTCGGCGGCGTGCGTCATGAAGACGTCGTCACCATCACCAAGACCGGCCACCGCCTGCTCTCCAGCTTTCCGAAGCCGCTGGAACTCTGAGCGGGCGCGACGGTCAGGCCGGATCTTCGACCACCCGCAGCGTGAGCCCGGCCATCATCAAAAAGCAGGACCACGATGATGGCAAAGGACCACAGGAATCCGCGGCCGGCGGAGCCCTGGATCAGCGTGCCCCATCAGCGCCACGCCGATCGTGCCGCCGACCTGCCGGGCGGAGTTGAGCACCCCGGAAGCCAGGCCGGAAGTGGCGGGCGTGGCAGAACTGAGCACGCCCGCGGTCATCGCGGGCATGATGCAGCCCATGCCAACGCCCATGAGCCCCAGGCCGGCGAGAATGGCCCGTAGCCGGGACTCCAAAAGGCCAGGGCCAGCGTCGCCGCGCCCAGGGCCGAGAAAAGCTGGCCGATGGCCAGGCGCCGCCGAATGTACTGGCGCCCGCTGTAGTCCACGATGAGGGCGGGTGGTGATCGTCGGCAGCGTGGTAAACGGGGAGAATCATGAGCCCGGAAGCCAGCGCGGAGAGGTGCCGGGTATTCTGCAAGTAGATGGACTCGATGAAGAGCGTGCCGTACATGCCGAAATTGAGCACGAGCCCGGTCGTCACGAAGACGGAAAAGCTCCGGTTGAGAAACAGTCCGCGAGGCAAAACCGGCGAGGCACTGGATCGTTCGACCGGAAAAAAACCAGCCGCCAGCAAGGCGGACGCGGCGAAGGCGCCGAGCACGCGCGGCGCGGTCCACCCGGCGCTGCCCGCCTCGATGAGCCCATAGGTGAGCGTAAACAAGGAAAGCGTGACGGCGGCCTGTCCCGCCCAATCGATCTGCCGCGGGTGGGGCACCCTGGTTTCATCCACGAAGCGGCGCACCATGACCAGCGCCGCCAAGCCGACCGGCACATTGAGCCAGAAGATGCTGCGCCAGCCGAGGTAGTTCGTGAGGACCCCGCCGAGCGCCGGCCCGGCCGCAAAGCCGAGGCTCACGATGGAGGCCCAGAAGGCGACGGCGCGAGCCCGCTCCTCGGGATGCGGAAACGCGTGACTGAGCAGGGAAAGCGAGGCCGGCAGCATGATCGCCGCGCCCAGCCCTTGCAGCATCCGCGCACCGATCAGGAAACCGACCCCCGGCGACAGCGCGCACACGCCGGACATGCCGGTGAAAAGCAGCAGCCCGAGGAGGTAGAGCCGCCGGGCGCCAAACGATCCCCCAAGGCTCCGCAGGTGAGGAGAAAGCCGGCGAAGACCACGGTGTAACTGTTCACCACCCATTGCAGGCCGCCGATGGCCCCGCCAAACTCGCGTTGCATGGCGACGATGGCGACATTGAGCGCGGTGGTGTCGAGCAGGACGAGAAAGAAACCGAAGCAAATGGCGTGGAGCGCGTAGCGGGCGCGGCGATCGGAGAACGCAAAGCCGCGGCGCGCGGCGGGCCCCGGGGGCGGCGCAGGCTCGCGGGTGGTGGGCGGATTCGTCTCCAGGGTCGTCATCTTGATTCTCTACGCGAACCATGGCATCATTCCAACGATTCTTTTTGATCGCAGACATCACATTTTATGATGACACTCCATGAACTTGAATGACTTGAATGTCTTCGCCGCGGCGGCGCGATTCGGCAGCATCACGAAAGCGGCCCACTCCCTGTCCACGGTCCAATCCAATGTGACGGCCCGCATCCGCTCGCTGGAGGACGAGTTGGGGGTGCAACTGTTTCACCGCAATCCTCGGGGCATCCGCCTCACGGCCAAAGGCCTGGAATTGCTGCCCTACGCGCAGCAGACCATGGCGCTGGTGCAACAGGCCACGGCGGCGGTTTCCAACAACAAAGAGGTGCAGGGGATCTTGCGGATCGGATCGCTGCAAAGCACGGCGTCGACCCGGCTGCCGGACGTGCTCAAGGCGTACGTGGAGAAACATCGAAAGGTCGACATCGCCATCGAGTCGGGAACGGCGGCGGAATTGATCGAGAAGGTCGTGGACTACCGGCTGGACGGGGCGTTTGTCGCCGGTCCGGTGCCCGCCGAGCTGGAGGCGATGGTGGCGTTTGTGGAGGAGCTCGTGATGGTGACGCCGGTGGCGTATCGCTCCTTGAACGCCTATTTGCGCCAGGGTCCGATCACGAAGGTCCTGGTCTTCAAGGCCGGCTGCTTTTACCGCGAAAAGCTGGAGCGTTATCTGGCGAGCACGGGCACGGACGTATTGCAGGAAATGGAATTTGGGACACTCGATGGGATCATCGGCTGCGTGAGCGCCGGCCTGGGAATCACGATGCTGCCGCGCTCGGTCGTCGAGCGTTCGGCGCGGCGGAAAGACGTCCGGGTCCACGCCCTGGCGCCGGAGGACCGGGTGGTCGAGACACTCTTCATCGCCCACCGAACTCCGACCCAGTCGCCGGCCCTGGCGAGGTTCAAGGAAGTGATCGCCGCCGGCCGCCCGCGCCCGGCCACAGCGAAAAGATAGAAGCCGGGGCCGAAGACCTCATCGTCTACAACGGCCAGCGCATTTTAACTAATCGTTTGGCCGCGAATCGGGTCGCGTGTAGCGCCTCTGGGGAGCGCACCCGTCCCGGGTGCTGGCGAAGGCGTCCCCGCCTTCGCGAACTTGGAAAATCCCGCCGAACCGGAGAAAAGTTCGTTTCGGCGGGACGCCAAAACCCACACTCGGGACGAGTGCGCTCCCCGGACCTCCCACGGCCTCGCATGCCCTGCCTATGACCACGGTTTAAAATGCTCTATCTGGAAGAATAACGCTCATCCGCGAGGATTCGCGAGCCCACCGACCCTCCGGAAACCTTTCGTGCCTTTTCGTGTCTTTCGTGGATCCCTCTTGGGTGGTGGCTCCGCCGCGCTGTGTCTTCCACGCCAGGGCCGGTCGACGCTGTCATGGAGAAGAGGGGCAGATTTGCCGGGAGCAAACGCCTCGCCTTCCGGTTCCGTCTGTCACCCCGCGAGCAAATTCATAAACCTCCGCATGGCCGGGACCGGCGCCCCCGCCGGGCGCGCAAAAACATGCGAAATTTTGGGCGCCTTCCGGATGGGAATCACCGCCGCCGCCTCACCCACCACCCGGCTCAGCGAGACCGGCAACAACGCGATCCCCGCCCCGGCCGCCACCATCACCGCCACGGCCTGGGCGCGCGGCGATTCCAGCACGATTCGCGGACGAAATCCCGCCTGGCCGCACACCGCGCGCAGCCAGGCCGCAAAGGCGGGCGCCGCTTCGCTCGACACCGCCACCAGCGCTTCGCCCGCCAGCGCGCGCAGATCGATCTGCCGCCGCACCGCCAGCGGATGACCAAAGGGCACAAAGGCCGCCAGCGCTTCCTGGCGCCACGGCAGTATCCGGATCCCCGGCGTGCGCCCACCCGGGGGCAGCCCGATGAACCCACCGTCCAGCGTCCCTTGCCGCAGCGCTGCCAGTTGCTCCGCCGGCGGCAGATCCTGCATCCGGAGCTGCACCTCCGGATGCCGCTGGCGAAACGACCTCAGCACCTCCACCAGCTCCGGGCTCAGCACCGCACTCACAAACCCCAGCCGGAGCCGCTCCGTCTGCCCGGAGGCAAAACGCCGGGTCGTCTCTCCCGCGCGGATGAGCTGCGGCAGGATCGTCCGCGTCTCTTCATAAAACACCGCCCCCGCCGCCGTCAGCGCCACCTTCCGTCCGGAGCGGTCGAACAACGCCGTACCGAGCCGATCCTCCAGTGCGCGGACGTGCCGGGACAGCGGCGGCTGCGCCAGGTGCAGCTTTTGCGCCGCCCGGGTGAAGGACAGCTCCTCCGCCACGGCGGTGAAGCACTCGAGTTCGCGCAAGGAGAAGTCCATACCGAAATAGTATCATAATCGGACGAAAGCGGTAATTTTGTCATGTCCCATGCCGGGCTATCTCCAGCGCATGGCCATCAGCGACACCATCAAACGCGGCTCCCTCCGCGCCCCGCACCGCAGTCTCCTTCGCGCCACCGGCGCCATCCAGTCCGAGAGCGATTGGGACAAGCCATTCATCGCGGTGGCCAATTCCTTCGTCCAGATCATCCCCGGCCACGCCCATCTCGACGTGGTCGGGCGCAAGGTCAGGGCCGCCATCCGCGCTGCGGGCGGCGTGCCTTTCGAGTTCAATACGATCGGCGTGGACGACGGCATCGCCATGGGCCACGGCGGCATGAACTACTCGCTCGCCTCCCGCGAGATCATCGCCGATTCCATCGAGACGATGCTCCGCGCCCACTGCTTCGACGGTGTGGTGTGCATTCCAATTGCGACAAAATCGTGCCCGGCATGATGATGGGCGCCGCGCGGGTGAATATCCCGGCGGTCTTCGTTTCCGGCGGCCCCATGGCCGCGGGCCGCAATCCCCTCACCGGCCAGGCCCTGGACCTCGCCTCGGTGTTCGAAGCCGTCGGACAATTTTCGAAGAACGCGATCACCGCCACCGAACTCGGCGACATCGAGCGCCAGGCCTGCCCGACCTGCGGCTCGTGTTCCGGCATGTTCACCGCCAATTCCATGAACTGCCTGTGCGAGGCCCTGGGGCTCGCGCTGCCCGGCAACGGCTCGATCCTCGCCATCGATCCGCGGCGCGATGCGCTCTTCGAGGCCGCCGGCCGGGCCATCGTGGATCTCGCCGCCCGGGACATCCGGCCCTCGGACATTCTCACCCGCGCCGCCTTTGAAAACGCGCTCGCTCTCGACATGGCCATGGGAGGCTCGTCGAATACCATCCTCCACACCCTCGCCGTGGCGCGCGAGGCCGGCGTGGATCTCCGCCTCGACGAAATCAACGCCATCTCCGACCGCGTCCCGCACATCTGCAAAGTCGCGCCCTCGGGGCGGCATCACATGGAAGACATCGACCGCGCGGGCGGCATCTCCGCCATCCTTCGTACTCTCAGCACGCGCCCCGGACTGTTGCACCTCGAGGCGCTCACCGTCACCGGCCGCACGCTCGGCGAAACCATCGCTTCCGCCGAGGTCCCGCGACGCCGACGTCATCCGTCCGCTGGAGAACGCGTATTCTCCCCGCGGCGGCCTGGCGATCCTCTTCGGCAATCTCGCCCCGCGCGGCGCGGTGGTGAAAGCCGCGGGCGTCGCGCCGTCCATGATGACCTTTCGCGGCCCGGCCGCGATCTTCGAATCCGAGGAAGCCGCGCGCATCGGCATCCTCGTGGGTCAAGTGCAGGCCGGAGACGTCGTCGTCATCCGCTATGAAGGCCCGCGAGGCGGCCCCGGCATGCAGGAAATGCTCGCCCCCACGGCCGCCCTGGCCGGTCGCGGCCTGTCCGACTCCGTGGCCCTCATCACCGATGGCCGCTTCTCCGGCGCCACGCGCGGCGGTGCGATCGGCCATGTCTCGCCGGAAGCCGCCGCCGGCGGCCCCATCGCGCTTATCGAACCCGGCGACCTCATCGAAATCGACATCCCCCAGCGCCGCCTCACCCTGCAAGTCGACGAAACCATCCTCCAACAGCGCGCCCTCCACTGGCACCCCCGCCTCACGATCATCCCGGCCACGGCTATCTCGCGCGCTACGCCAGCATGGTCTCCAGCGCCGACGAAGGCGCCATCCTAAAGCTACCCTCGCGCTAGGCGCGGTTCCAGGCCAGCAGCCCTTGCGCCGCGGGGAGCACTTCGTCGAGCACCTCGTCGCCCAGGTTCGCGATCAGGGGCAGGGCCGGGCCGGTCTCGGCGATGCCGGCGAGGGAGACCGCATGGTGCAACACGGGGATCGGGCCGTAGGCGTTGCGCAGGCTTTCGAGGGAATTGAAGCGCTCGCGGATGGCGTCGGCCTTCGCCGTATCGCCGGCGCGCAGGGCATTCAGCATCTCCTGCGAACGGCGCGGGGCCACGCAGACGCACCCGCTGGTGAAAGCGTGGATGCCGAACTTCTCCCAGTGGACGATGGCGGGCTGTTCTCCGATGCCGCTGACGATGAGCTTCGGGTCGACCGTCTTCACCAGGCCGGCGAGGAGGTCATCCTGCGCGGGGTCGGCGCGGACCACCGCATACTTGATCCACGAGATCGCCCCGGCGGCGACGAGCGCCTTGACCACGTCGAGCGTCACGTAGCTCTGGTCCTTGATGTAGAGCACGATCGGTTTGCCGTACTTTTCCACGAGCTTCAGCACCGCGGCCTGCACCCCCTTTGGCGAACTCACCGCCACCGTGGGCAGCAGCATGGCCGTGGGGAATTTCTTCTTCGCCAGGATGGCCGCCTGGTCCATGGCCGTGCCGAAGTAGGGACCGAAAGCCGGGACGATGAGCGTCTCCGGGGCCGCCGCGGCCTCAAGTTGATCGAGCACCTCTTCGTACTCGCTGAGGGCGATGTTGTAGAAATTCGCGTTGCCGCCGTAGAGCAGCGTCGTCACGCCGCCGGACTCGATATGCTGGATGAGCCGGGCATTCTCCGCGGCAAGGGGCCGGAGCTTGCGCGTCGCGGCAAAGCGGCGGCACGGAAATGACGGAGGCTTGGAGGTCGGCTGGGGAAATGGGCGTCGTCTTCATCGGAGGTGGCTGCGCACCGTTCCACCCTTTCCCGCGCCTCCCGGCAAGCGGGAACTCTCGCGGTCACGCCAAACGCGGAGCCAAAATAAAGGGAGGGTCCACGAAAGACACGAAAAAGCACGAAAGGGCGGCGAAGGAAGGTCTCGGGGTGACGAAGCATCCCGCGGTGGATGGCCAGCCGGCGGCTTCGTTGGGCCGCCGTCTCGTGCCGGCCCACGGAGGACACGAGCGTTCCGACTTTGCCGAGGCCGAAGGGCGGCATGTTGTGGTAGATGCTCTCGTACTGGCCCTCGGAGACGCGGTAGGTTTTCGTCTGGTTCGTCTCTTTCGTGGTTCTTCCTCCTGCCGGAAACCGAAGCTTGGAAACCACGAAAGGGACCAAATAGACGAAACACTTTTCGGCCTTTCGTGCCTTTTCGTGTCTTTCGTGGACCCCTCCCTTCGCCGGGCGACGCCGGACGCATGCAACGCACGGTTGCCGCTGGGGGCGCTTCGCACTAAGCTGGGGAGGTTATCTACTCCGACCGGCCCTGCGCATGAGCGAATCGATAGTCCACCATCCCTCCACCGAGCAGCCCCTCGCCGCGCTCGATGTACCGCCGGTGCCGGCCCTGCCGGAAGCGCGCCCCATTCCCATCCGGCGGCGCATCCCGCTGGTTTTCAAGCTCACGCTGCTGGTCGGTCTCACCCTCGCCTTCCTGGTCGCCGTGATCGTCCTGGCCAATGGGCTTTTCTGGCGGGACGTGCTGCGCAAGACGGTGGACGGACACCTCATTTCCATGGCGGCCAGCCGGCGCGACATGGTGAACGCGCAGGTGTCGCAGTTGCGGCAGCGGGTCGAGCTCAATACCGACCGGGGCGAGATGCGCGGGCTTTTGTCCGACCTGGCCCATGGCGGCACGTCGACGAAGGAAAATCGCGAACTCTCGCAACAGTCTCTGGACCGCATGGTGGCCAGCCGGCCGGTGCGCTTCGCTCGCCGACAATACCGGGCACGTAATCCTCTCGAGCAGCCCGACGATGGTCGGCCGCGATGTGAGCAGCTACGCCTCATTTCGGGCGGGATTGACCAGCACCTATTTCGGCGTCCCGCAGCGGGACAAGGGCCGCTATGTCGCGATGATTTCCGCCCCGGTGCACGCCCGCGCCGAGCCGCATCGCGTCTACGGCGTGTTGCTGGTCATGAACGACATCTCGGAATTGGACAAGGCGCTGCGGGACACCACCGGTCTGGGGCGAGAGCGGCGACGCCCTCCTCGGCAATGCGCGATGGAGACCAGATACGCTTTCTCTTTCCTCCGCGCAATAGTCCGAAAACCACGGTGGTGCCGGCCGATTCCGTGCCGGCGCTCAAGGCCGCCACCGAAGGCCGCGAAGAGATGGTGAAAGGTGCCGATTATCGCGGCGTGCCGGTGATCACCGCGGGCCGTTCCATCGGCTATGGCGGCTGGGGTCTCGTGGTCAAGATGGATACCACGGAAGCCTACCGGCCGATCCTGAAGGTGGTGCAGTTCGAAGCGCTCGCCGGGATCATCGTCATGGCCCTGGGACTGGTCGCCGCCTATCTTCTCGCGCGGCGCTTCATCCACCCCGGTGCTCCAGCTCACGCAGGCGGCAGCGCGGATCACCGAGGGGGGATTACGAAACCGTCGTGCCGGTCCGGTCGGCGGACGAATTCGGCACCCTGTCGGCCAACTTCAACGAGATGACCACCGCCATTCGCAACCCGGCGCGCGGAGCGCGACCAGGCGGAGGAAGCCTTGCGCGACGCCGACCGGCGCAAGGATGAATTTCTCGCCATGCTGGGGCATGAGCTGCGCAATCCGCTCTCCGCCATTGCCAATGCCGTGCGCTTGTGGAGCGTCGCGGGCGACGATCGCAGCGCCGTCGAGCTGGCGCGCAGCGTGATCGAGCGCCAGACGGGCAACTTGAGCCGGCTCGTGGACGATCTGCTCGACGTCCGCGCGCATCACCGAAGGCAAGATCGACCTGCGCAAGCGCCCGGTGGACGTGAGCGAAGCCATCCATCGCGCGGTCGAAGCGGCGCGCCCCTTCATCGACGAACGGCGGCACGAACTGGAACTCTCGCTGGCCACCGACGCCAAGATCTATGTCAATGCCGACCCGACCCGGCTCGAGCAGATCATCACCAATCTGCTGACCAACGCGATCAAGTACACCCGCAAGGGAGGCGAGATCCGGATCGAGCTGCTGCAGGAGGGTGGCGAGGCGGTGATCCGCGTGATGGACACAGGCATCGGCATCGCCCCGCGGATGCTGCCGCATATCTTCGAGCTTTTCACCCAGGGCGATCGGTCGCTGGACCGCTCGACCAGCGGCCTGGGCATCGGGCTCAATCTTTGCCACCAGCTTGTGGGGCTGCACGGAGGCACGATCCGGGCCGCCAGCGATGGTGTAGGAAGAGGCTCCACATTTACGGTCCGTTTGCCTACAATTACTGTCCCGGAGCCCATCATGCTTCCCCAACCATCCACCCCACGCGAATCCCACGGCCGACAGCGGCGCATCCTGCTCGTCGATGACAACCAGGATACGGTGGTTTCGCTCGCGCGCCTGCTGAGCCTGCGCGGCCACGAAGTGGCCACCGCTTTCGACGGCGTCGCCGCGCTGAAACTCGCGCAGGAATTCCAGCCGGATTTCCTGCTGCTCGACATCGGGCTGCCCGGCCTCGACGGTTACGAAGTGGCCCGCCGCCTGCGCGCCGAGGGCTTCGCCCTTACGCCGATCGTCGCCATCTCGGGCTACGCCCAGGAGGGCGACCGCATTCGCTCGCGCGAAAGCGGGCTTCAACTATCACTTCGCCAAGCCCGTCGATTTCGAAGCCCTCGCGGACTTGATCCTCGAGGATCCGATTTTGCCGGAGTAGAATCCTCTGTCATCCTGAGCGAAGTCGAAGGGACCCCCGTCGCTCCACTCGCGGTCATCGTTGGTGAAGCGACGGGGCAGTGTGGCGTATCATGCTCACCGAGTCCCGGGCGTCGCACAACCAGCGATCGTCTCTGGTAGAGCGACGGGGTCCTTCGACAAGCTCAGGATGACGGAGAATTTAATGGATCGCCGGCTCCGGCGTGGGCTTCCCGTTCGCATGCAGGAAGCGGAAATCGCACCCTTCATCCGCCTGGGTGACTTCATTCAGAAAGAGCGCGCCATAGCCGCGTTCGTAATGACGCGGCGGGGCCTGCCACTCGGCGCGACGGCGGGCGAGTTCCTCCTCCGCCACCTCGAGCGTGAGCGTGCGCGCGGGCACATCGAGCGCGATGATGTCGCCATCGCGCACCAGCGCGAGGGGACCGCCGACGGCGGCTTCCGGCGCGATGTGCAGGACGCAGGGCGCCGTAGCTCGTCCCGCTCATGCGCGCATCGGAAAGGCGCAAGAGATCGCGCCACACCGGCTTCGAGCAGACGCTTCGGCAAGGGCAGCATGCCCCACTCCGGCATGCCCGGCGCGCCGATGGGGCCGGCGCCTTGCAGCACCATCACGCTATCCGCGGTGATCGGCAGAGCGGGGTCGTCGAGCCGCTTCGCGAGGTCGGGATAGTTTTTAAAGACGACCGCCGGGCCGCGGTGCTGGAGGAAAGCGCGGCTCCATGGCGGCGTGTTTGATGACCGCGCCCTTTGGGCAGAGATTGCCGTGGAGCACGGCGGTGCCGCCTTCCGGGGAGAGTGGATTCTCGCGCGAGCGGATGACCTCGGCGTTCCAGATCTTCGCGTCCTGCACATTCTCGCGCAGCGACTTGCCATTCACGGTGAGGCAAATCGCCATCGAGCAGGTCGAGCAATTGCGCCAGCGTCGCGGGCAGGCCGCCGGCGAAATAGAAATCCTCCATGAGGAAACGGCCGGCGGGCCGGAGATCGGCCAGCCGCGGCGTTTTCCGCGAGAGGGTGTCGAAATCCTCCAGCGGCAGCTTCACGCCGGCGCGCCCGGCCATGGCGATGAGATGCACGATGGCATTCGTGGAACCGCCCACCGCCATGTCGGCGACGATGGCATTGTGAAATGCCGATTTGCCGAGGAAGCGCGAAGGGTTCAAATCGGTCCACGCATTTTCCACGGCCTGCCGCCCGCTTTCCCGCGGCCATGCGCCAGTGCCGCGCATCGCTGGCAGGAATCGACGACGCGCCCGGCAGCGTGAGGCCGAGGGTCTCGGTGATCGCGGTCATGGTGCTCGCCGTGCCCATCGTCATGCAATGGCCGTGGGAGCGCGCGATGCCATCCTCGATCTCGCACCAGTCCTCCGGCGTGATCTTGCCCGCGCGCAACTCGGCCCAATACTTCCACGCATCCGTGCCGGAGCCGAGTGTCTGGTCGCGCCATTGCCCGCGCAGCATCGGGCCGCCGGGGACGAAAAGGAACGGCAACGCGGCGGAGAGCGCGCCCATGATCAGCGCCGGCGTCGTCTTGTCGCACGCGCCGAGCAGCACCGCACCATCGATGGGATGGCTGCGCAGCACTTCCTCCGTCTCCATCGCGAGCAGATTGCGATAGAGCATGGTGGTGGGGCTTCATGAAATTTTCCGCCAGCGACAGCACGGGAATCTCGATCGGCATCCCGCCCGCCTGGAGCACCGCCCTTCTTCACGTTTTCCGCCAGCACCTTGAAATGCAGATGGCAGGGATTGATCTCGCTCCACGTATTGAGGATGGCGATGACCGGCTTGCCCACCCAGTCCTCCGGCCCCAGCCCCATCTGCCGCAGCCGCGAACGCTGGCCAAAGGTGCGGAGATCATTCGGGCCAAACCAGCGGAAACTGCGGAGTTGTTCGGGAGAGCGGCGGGAATCGGTGGCGGACATGGGAACAGCGCAGACACGCAGAGACGCGCCGGGGTGAAAAGACAAAAATCCGCGCGTGCTCGATGATCAAGACCGACGCATGGATTTCGGGAGATCAAAGGGAGTCAACGGAGTCGATAGCTTCAAGGCGGAGTCACCCGCGCCATCTTCCGCGGGCGGAAGCGCGTCCAGGCCAGGTAATCGGCGGCTTGGCAAACGGTGAGGGGAATCTGTATTCGAGTTTCATGAACTTTCCGTTTCATGGTCCGCCGCCGTTCGGTCCCGGCAACCCGCAACAGGCGCCTCAACCGATGCCCGTGCCCATGCCGTATCCCGGCCAGGGTCGCGGGGCCGGGCGCGATCCACCGGACGGCGGGACGCTTCTTCCGCTTCGCCCTGCCGGCCGGCTGGCAGGTGCAGGAGAACACCAACATGCTGTGTCTCACTTCGCCAGACCAGCGGGCGGCCATCATGACGGTGGGGCCTCGTGGGCATGATGCAACCTTTCTCGCCGGATCAGTTCGTCCACTATGCGATGAACATGCAGCAAATGCAGGTCACCGGTTTCCTCAATGGCCGCCCGATCCAGCCCGCCGCCAGGCGGCACCAGCGCGGGCATGTTTGAAATCACCTACACGGTCAACGGCATCCCCTGTCGCGGCGTGGCCTTCAGCCATGTCACGCTCGGCTACGGACAGTGCAATGCCTCGCTGACTCTCGCCGGCGCGCGCGCCGAAGCCTGGCCGCAATTTAGCGGCTGGCTGCCGCAACTCGCCACCGAGGTGGCGCCGGCTGGTTCGCAGACTTTCATGGCCGGCCAGGTCGCGGCGGATAATCTTCGCAACTCCATCGAGCTCGGCCAGCATTTCCGGGCGGTGAACGATTACACCCAGGCGCAATGGCAGCAGGTAACGAATGACCGCTGGGTCTCGGACGAACGGCGCAATTTCGAGTTCCGTGAGAACCTCGGCGCGGTTCACACCTACGTGAATCCCTACGACAACGGACGACCGATCGAGCTTTCCACGCAGTACCGTTTCTACTGGGTGAATCGCCGCGGTGAGATCGTCGGGTCGGATGACCCGGGCTACGACCCGCGGGTCGGGTCGACGGATGAATGGTCGCAAAATGCCGCGCTATCGAGCGTAGCCTAAAGGGTCGCTCCTCACCCATACTCCCCTCCCCATGAATCGCCGTCATTTCCTCCAGCTCACCCTCGCCGCCGCCCTTCGCGCTTCCATTCACGCCGCGGAAAAGCGCCCCGCCCGCATCCTGCTTCGCTCCGGCTGGCAGACCGTGAACATCGGCGATATCGGTCACACACACCCGGCATCCTGCACCTGCTCGAGCAATACCTGCCCGAGGCGGAAGTGCGCCTCTGGCCGACCAATATCGGCGATGGCGTCGAGGAGTTGTTGCGCGCGCGGTTTCCGAAGCTCATCGTCGTGAAGGCGCCGGAGGAAATTAAGACCGCCTTTGCGGAGTGCGACTTTTTCCTGCACGGGTCGGGGTCGGGATTTGTGGCGCAGAAGCATCTCGCCCAGTGGGTCGCGGAGACGGGCAAGCCTTACGGCATTTACGCGATCAGCCTGACCAGCCCTCCCGGCGACGAGAGCCGGCGGCTCATCGATGGCGCCCGCTTCACTTATTTCCGCGATGGGCATTCGCTCGCGTGGGCGAAAACAGGCCGGGCTGGCCTGCCCGATCATGGAATACGCGCCGGATGGGGCGTTCGCCGTGGATTTGCGCAATGAGGCCGCGGCCACCGCTTTTTTGAAGGCCAATGGACTGGAAGAGGGCAAGTTTCTCTGCGTCATCCCCCGGCTCCGCTTCACGCCGTATTGGAAAATCCACGGCAAGGCGATGAAGCCCGAGGACGAGGTGAAAAACAAACGCAACGAGGAGATGAAGGAGCACGACCACGCTCCCTTGCGCGCCGCCATCGCCGCGGTGGTGCGCGAGACCAGCATGAAGGTGCTGGTCTGTCCCGAGGACCAGAGCCAGATGGAAATCGGCAAGGTGATGCTCGTGGATCCGCTGCCCGAGGACGTAAAGGCCCGCGTGGTCTGGCGCCAGAATTACTGGCTCACGGACGAAGCGGTGAGCACTTACATCCGCTCCGCGGGACTCTTCGGCCTGGAGATGCACAGCCCGATCATGTGCATCGGCAACGGCGTCCCGGCGATCGTCTGCCGCTTCGTGGACCAGACGTACAAGGGCCTGATGTGGCGTGATATCGGCCTGGGTGACTGGCTCTTCGACATGGATGTGGAGGAGGAAGTTGCGCGTAATCGTGCCCACGGTCGTGGCCATGGCCAAGGACCCCGCCGCCGCCAAGGCCAAAGCGGCAAAGGCGCTGGAGTTCGTTCATCAAACGCCAGCGGGACACGATGGGTGTTTTGAAGACGGCGCTGGCTTAACCGCGGAGCACGGCAAACCCGAACGACCGTGATTTCACGGTGGCGGGCAATGCCGTGAAACCACTGGCGAAGCGGGGGACGATTCAGGAGTGTCATGAAAATCGGAAATCCCATTAAAGAGCGTGTAAAAGTCAGCGAGCGCCGGGGTCGTTTCGTCGTGTCCGGTGATGGAATGGAAATCGTCACTCCCACCCTTCGCTCGGCCCGCCGGCTCGGCGTGGCATTGCGCCGGGCGATGGACCCAGAAGGCGCACGGCCTCGGGTAAAGCTCGGCTGACCAAGCCCGGTGGCATCTATGCTGGCGCAAAACTGCGGAGCTTGAGCGCATCCCTCAGGCGCTGTAGTCGTTTCAATCATGACCCGCGATTTTCCAGAATCGGATTGGAAAGCATTGAAAGGGCTCCGCCCGATTGCGCTGGATCGTTACTGCAAACAAGTGCTCCGCGAGATCGAACAGGTCGCCGCGGATGCGAGCAAGACTGCGCATCAGCGCTATTTGGAAATCTTCACCCTGATCGACAAACGGAATGAGACCATGAGTGTTGCCTTCGACGATGTGCGCCGCTCCACCGCGTTTCTGAAACTTGCGAATATCAGCGCCCGCGGTTTGCTGACCGACGAAGAGAAAATGCGCTTCACCGCAGAAACGAGGGGCTTGCTCCAATTGCTTTCCTCTTAGCCGTATCGATGCAGTTGGAAATGGGGAGCGCACGCGCCCCTCGCGTGCTGTTTTCGGCGCCTCGCCGAAAATTTCCCTCAATGGCACGTTCACCGTCTGGGGAGATTGCTGGGGTGCTTCCCGGACTGTCCGGCGAGGGCGCCGGACAGTGCACGCGAGGGCGCGTGCGCTCCCCATTTCGCTCCTGCGAACTGCATCGTTCCGGCTTAGGATATCCGATTCCGATACGAGAGGTTCCTCAACCTGGGTTGCGTTGCGTATTGAGCAAGGGGGTATTAGGCAACTACCCTGTCTGAATGTCTAAGTACGAAGCGCTTTTCCCCGGCATTCTTTATCACCGAATTCGCGCTTACTTGTATTTTCTCTACGATGAGCTACGCGGAAAATCCTCCCACCGAAAAGAAGCCAGTGACCGATGAGTATCATGGAGTGAAGGTCGTGGACGATTACCGCTGGCTGGAGGATGCCGGGACGCCGGCGGTGAAGGCCTGGACCGACGCGCAGAATCGGCGCACCCCGCGCGTACCTGGATGCGTTGGCCGGATCGCGCCGGCATCCAGGCGCAATTGACGGCGTGGGCGGCCAGGGACTCGCCGAGCTATGGCTGGCTGGCCTCGCGGCCCGGACGAATTTTTGCGCTGAAGTTTCAGCCGCCGAAACAACAGCGCCTGCTCGTGATGCTCGCCTCGGCGAAGGACGTGGCTTTCGGAAAAAGTCGTGCTCGATCCGAATGAACTCGAGCCCAAAGGACAGGTGGCGATGGATTGGTATGTGCCTTCTCCGGACGGGAAACTCGTGGCCGTAAGTCTCTCGGAGAACGGGAGCGAAGATGGCGCCCTCTATTTCTACGAGACGGAAACCGGCAAGGCTTTGCCCCGACAAGATCGCGCATGTCCAGTATCCCACGGCCGGCGGTCACGTCGCGTGGATGCCCGACAGCCAATCGGTTTACTACACACGCTTTCCCCGTGCCGGGGAGAAACCCGAGGCCGATCTCAATTTCTACCAGCAGCTCTACGTGCACCGGCTCGGCACTCCGGATAGCGCGGATGAGTATTCCCTCGGCAAGGATTTTTCCCCGCATCGCGGAGATCGAGCTGGAGACTTCGCGCGATGGCCGCTGGCTGCTCGCGACGGTGGCGAATGGCGACGGCGGCGAATTCGCCCATTACGTGCGCGATCTGCGTGACCGCGACCGCGCGCCGTGGCGGCAGGTGACCCATTTCGAGGACAGCATCAAGCAGGCGGCGATCAGTTGGCGACGACACGACGCTCTATCTGCGCTCGGTGAAAGATGCGCCCCGCGGAAAAATCCTGCGCCTCCCGCTGGAGGGCGCCGCAACCTTGCAGGACGCAACGATCGTCGTCCCCGAGGGCGATGCGGTGATTGAAAAATTTCGCGCTGACGGCATCCTGGCTCTACGTCCTCCGATCTCGTCGGGTGGCCCATCGCGTCCTGCGCCGCTTCGATCTCGCGGGGAAAAATGGCCGCGAACTGCCCCATCTCCGCCCAACTCGGGAATCGACGGCATCCTCCCACTGGAAGACCGCCCCGATGATGACCGCGTTCTTTTTCCTCGAGTCGAGTTACGTCGCGCCGGACGCCTGGTATCTCTACGATCCCGCGCAGGGCGGTGAAGCGGGTGTCTCGAAAAAGACAGCGCTGGCGAAAACCTCGCCCGTCGATTTCAGCGACATCGAGGCCGCGCGCGAATTTGCTATCTCCCAGGACGGCACCAAAGTCCCGGTCAACATCCTGCGCCGCAAGGGCACCAAGCTCGATGGCCACCACCCCACGCTCCTGACCGCTTACGGCGGCTATGGCATCAGCCTGCGACCCGCGTTTCACTACACCGACCGGATTTGGTTCGACCGCGGCGGTATCATGGCGGTCGCGAACATCCGTGGCGGCGGCGAGTACGGCGAGGAGTGGCACATCGGCGGGAATCTCACCCGCAAGCAGAATGTCTTCGATGATTTCGCGGCCTGTGCGCGGCATCTCGTCGAGCGCGGTTACACCCAGCCCGCGCGGCTCGCGGTCGAGGGCGGCAGCAATGGCGGCCTGCTCATGGGCGCCTTCCTCACGCAACATCCCGATCTCGCCCGCGCGGTCGTCTCGCACGTGGGCATCTACGACATGTTGCGCGTCGAGCTCGATCCCAATGGCCGTCGAGCTCGATCCCAATGGCGCCTTCAATGTCACCGAGTTCGGCACGGTGAGAGATCCCGCGCAGTTCCAGGCGCTCTATGCTTACTCGCCGTATCATCACGTCGTTGACGGCACGAAATATCCCGCCGTCTTTTTCCTCGCCGGTGAAACCGATGGACGCGTGAACCCCGCCAACTCACGCAAGATGACCGCTCGTCTCCAGGCCGCCACCAGCTCCGGTCTTCCCGTCCTCGTCCGGCTCAGCTCCGATTCCGGCCACGGCATGGGCACCGCCCTCACCGAACGCATCGCCCAGGAATCCGACGTCTTCGCCTTCCTCTTCGATCAACTCGGGGTGAAGGCCGCGCCTTCCCCTTGATCGGGAATCGCGTCTGGCGTCAGCCGTTGCGGGAGGCAATCTCCCAATCGGTCGCGAGTCGCACGCCTTCGCTGCGCAGCCGTTCGCGGCGATTTTGCTCGAAGAGCCCGGTGATAAGGAGCCCATTGGGCAGAGTGCCAACGGATTCCACCCACGAAGAAAATGCCGGCTTTCCAGCGCCTGCCCTTCCTTGCCACAGACGACCATTACGCGATCGCGATGGTCCGGTAGTAGTCTTTGGCTGTGCGGGTTTCAGCGAATACGTTTTCCGGGTTGGTTTCCACACCCTCCATTACGCCAGCCTGCGCAAAGCACAATGACTAATGCCGAATCAATCCGCACCTGCAAGGCACGACATTAGATGACGTGGAGGAGATAGAGGATGAGCAGGATCAAGAGAACCGTGCCCAAGCCGCCGCTCGGCCCATATCCCCAACGCGAACTGTGCGGCCACGTGGGCAGGGCGCCAATCAGCATGAGGACCAGGATGATAAGAATGATAGTAATCACACTCATGATTCGGCACAGCATGACGCCGCACGTGTAACTATCCGCGTCGCATGGCCGTTTCGTTCAATCCCCAGGATGCGGCATCCCCAATAACTCACCTCATCCGCAGAGAACAATTCCAGTCTGTCTAGTCGCTTCCTGCTCAGCGCCGATTGAGCTTGGAGAGCAACCGGAGGATCTCCATATAGAGCCAGATGAGGGTCACCATGAGCCCGAAGGCGCCGTACCACTCCAGATACTTCGGCGCGCCCTGTTGAGCGCCGCTTTCGATGAAATCGAAATCAATGACGAGATTGAGCGCGGCAATGATGACCACCGCGACGCTGAAAAGAATGCCGACCGGACCCGCGCCGAAGATCAGCGGAATCTGAATATTAAAAATCCGAGGACCATCGACACGAGATAGAGAATGGCGATGCCGCCGGTCGCGGCGAAGAGTCCGCGGCGGAAGCCGCTGCTGGCGCGGATGAGTCCCGTGGTATAGGCGGCCAGCAGAGCGGCGAGCGTGCCGAAGGTGAGCATCACCGCCTGAATCACGATCCCGGGAAATCGCTGTTCGAACAGCGAGGACATGCCTCCGATGAAAAGCCCTCGAACACGGCGTAGACCGGCGCGGTCCCTCCGGCCCATTCCTTCTTGAAGATGGTGACCAGCGCCACGATGAAGCCGCCAATCGCGCCCCCGCTGATCCACAGGCTTGCGGATGCGCCCTCGCCCTTCCAAAACAACTGCCACGTGTAGGCCGCGGAAATGGTCGTGAGCGCCAGAAGCACGGCGGTCTTGTTGACGGTGCCCTGCACGGTCATGGCCTGTCCGGGCATAACCCGGCCGGCATCGATGAAGGTTTTCTGCGTGAGTGCGGGATTGCCGGTCATAGGTGATGAAGGTGTACGTCGAATGTAGCGTGCCGACGCGCAAATGCGAGCCTGCCTATTATCCAGCGCGGGACCCTTTGTTCTGACAAATCCATTTTGCCACAGCGAAAATCTCACCCGTAGCCGCCGGCTACCGCTGCCGAACCTGTCCGCGGGCATCGGCCGCGGGACGGATGTCGGGCGCGCGGGGACGCGGTGGATCGGCGGCGGTGGCGCGTGGCGGAGCTTCGAGACCGTCGGCGGTTTCCGGATCCGCCACGGCATCGAAGGGCACCGGTATGCCTACGGGGATTTTGGCGGGAGCGGTGGCGGGCGCCGCGGTGGCCGGACCGGAGGCGGGGACATTTTTGTAATCGACGGCCACGATCGGGGCGAAGCTGCCGATCGCCGGGGACAGCGCCACCACGCCCGGATCATCGCCGCGCTCGAGCGCCAGGCCCTGCTCCAGGATGCGCTGCGCAATCGGCGCGGAGACTCCGCCGCCGGATTTCGCTCCTTGCACCAGCACACAAATGGCCAGGCGCGGCGCTTCGTAGGGCGCAAAGGCGATGAACCAGGTGTGGTTGTCCGGGATATCGCCGCGCCAGAATTGCGCCGTGCCGGTCTTGCCCGCCACGCTCGCGTCCTTGATCTGCGCGCGCCGGCCGGTGCCCTCCGCCACCACCCGCCGCAGGCCCTCGCGCACCGCCTCGATCTGCTCGCCGGATATTCCGTGGCGACGCAGATCGGCGCGGACTTTCGGCTCGCGGGGAGCGACGAGCTGCCCGGTGTCCGGATCGCGCGCATCCTCACCCTTCTCATCGAGCACGCGATGAATCAGCCGGGGCTCATAGGAGAGGCCGCCATTGGCGAGAGTGGCGGCGACCATCGCCATTTGCAGCGGCGAGGTGAGCACGTAGCCCTGGCCGATGGAGGTATTCGCCGTGTAGCCATCGGACCAACGCTCGCCGGGACGGTGGGACTTGAGCCAAGACGGGCCGGGTAGAACTCCGGCACTCTCGCCGGTCACGGGCGCGCCCGTTTTCCGGCCGAGCCCAGCGCCGTGCCGACCGCCTCGATCTCGTCGATGCCGGCGGCATTGCCCCATTGGTAAAAGAAGGCATTGCACGAATGCTTCAGCGCATCGGGCAAATTGAGGGCGCCATGCGTGCCGCGACCGGCAATCCAGCACTTCATGTATTTGCTTCCATACTGGACGCCACCCGCGCAGGTGAAGGTCCGCGTCGCGGGCAAGCCGGCGCGCAAGCCCGCCAGCGCCGTCACTGTCTTGTAAATCGAGCCGGGGGCGAAGCTTTGCACGGCGCGATTGGTGAGTGGATCGGTCCGGTCGGCGGTCAGCTTGGTCCAATCGTCCGCCGCCACCGAGGGAATGAAGACATTGGGATCGAACGAAGGCGCCGAGGCCATCGCGAGGATCTCGCCATTGCCAGGGTTCACCACCACCGCCGCGCCACGGCCGATGCCTGCCTCGCGCAGGGCTCGCTCCACGATGAACTGCAGGCGCGCGTCGATCGTGAGCTCCACGTGATAGCCGGGCCGGGGCTCGAGATGCTGCGCTTCACCGGCGATCACCCCTTTCGCGTTGCGCCGCAGTATCCGGGCGCCGGGAGTTCCGCGCAGCCAGCGATCGTAGGTTCGCTCGATTGCCCGACTTGCCCTCCGCGTCCGGCTCGTAAAAGG
The DNA here is from genome assembly GCA_037200205.1 of Chthoniobacter sp. GTDB lineage: Bacteria > Verrucomicrobiota > Verrucomicrobiia > Chthoniobacterales > Chthoniobacteraceae > Chthoniobacter. Next base: position 15,017 of record JBBCHV010000044.1, on the reverse strand, counting down.
TGAAGTCATCGACGTCCCGCTCGCGATCGATATCTTTGACCGCGCCGGTGTAGCCGAGCAAGTGCGCGGCGAGCGCGCCATAGGGGTAGCGGCGCACCGGCCGGTGGGTCACCTCCACGCCGGGCAGGCCGGGATTGCTCTCGGCAAACTTCGCCATGGTGGAAAAATCCAGGTCTTCGCGATAGACGAAGGGCACCTCGGCCCGGCGGCGGAAATGACGCTGCATCCGCAGGGAATTATAATCCACGGCGAGCCCCAGTCGCTCGAGCCGGGGCATCACCCGTTCATTCACGATCTCCACGATGTCCGGCTCGCGGAGCACCGTCTTCATCTGCCGGATCGTGCTATGATACTCGATCTGCGGCACCTTGCCGACTTCCGCGCGATAGCTGCGAACCATTTCGGGCAGATAGAATTCGACCGCGTAGCTGCCGCGATTGTCCGCCAGCACCCGGCCGTGGCGATCGCGAATCTCCCCGCGCATCGAGGGGATGCGCACCTTCCAATCCGAGCCGCCCCGGATTTTTGCGGCCCAATGCTCGTGGCGGATGACCTGCTCGTAATAGAGCTTGGCCAGGAGAATCCCGAGCCCGGCCAGCAGGACACAGCCGTGGAAGAGGAGGCGCGCCTGGACGTCATGCGAGGCGTGCGGAGCGCCGTAGTGAATGCCCTGCGCGAGTTTCTCCACCGGCCATCGCAGAAGGGAGGCAAGCAAGGACAGGAAGGTGCGCATCGCGGGATCAAATCATCGGCCACAGCCCAGGAGACGATCATCGTGATCATGAGTCCGGCCACGCCTTGCAGGGACATCATGGGCGAGACCGTGCGCAAGGTTTGGTCTTCGCGCAAGCCGCTCAGGCGCGAGATGATCCAGAAGCCGCCATCGTTCATCCACGGAAACGGCTTCGAGCCGCACCCGATCGCGATGGCGAAATACACGGGGTTGACGTGCGCCGAGCCGTTGTCGATGAAGGCCTTCGCAATGGGCGCCGAGGTGATCATCGCAACCGTGGCCGAGCCCTGTGCCGTGCGCACGAGGGTGGTGATGAGGAACAGCGCGGGCAACGCGAACGTCTGCATGCCCGCGAGCATCGAGCCGAGCACTTCCGAAATGCCCGTCTGCCGCAGCACGCCGCCAAACGCCCCGCCCGCGCAGATGATGAGCAGCACCGTCGCGCCGCCGGTCAGCGCGTGGCCCACGGCCTTGTTGGTCGCGGCGCGATCGCGCTTCCAGGCGAGGAGCAGCAGGGCGGAGCAGGCGCCGAGAGTCAGCGCCATTTCTTTTTCCCCGAGCGTGCGGATCACGGCGGCCCACGCGCCGGGTGCCGGCTTCGGCGAATTGACCCACGCGGACAGCGCGATGAGCAAGACCGGCAAGGTGACCGGGATGAGCGAAAGCGCGAGCGGCGGCAGCGTGCGGTGCAACGCACTCTCCACCGCGGCGGCATCCTCCGCCGGCACTTCGAGCGTGTGGCGGCGATTCGACCAGAGGGCGAAAGCGCTGCCGAACAACGCCGCACCAAAACCGATGAGGCATCCCATGCCCATCATCCGGGGCAGCGGAACGCCGAGTTCCTGCGCCACGAAGAGCGGCCCGGCGCTCGGCGGGACGAGGGAGTGGGTGATCGTCCCACCCGCCACCGTACACATCACCAGCAGGAGGTAATTCTTTTTCGTCTCCCGCGCCACGGCCTTGGTCAGCGGTGAGAGCAGGTAGAAAGTCGTCTCAAAAAAGACCGGGATGGTGAGAAAAAAAGAGGTGATGAAAAACGCCCAGTGCGCCCGCGCCGCGCCGAGCGCGCGCAGCAGCGCGGTGGCGATCGCTTCCGCGCCACCGGAGTGCAGCATGGCCTCGCCCAGGATCGAGGCCATGGCGATCAGCAGGCCAAAGGTCGCACACGTGCGGCCGAACTCCTCCGCCACGCGCGCCGTCGCGGCTTTGTCGGGGAATTTCTTCGCGACTTCCGCGGACCACTCCGTCTTTGTCACCCGGGTGGTCGCATAGGTTTTCAGAGCCGTCTGCGGCGTGAGCAAGGCGACGGCGAAAGCCCCCAGGACCAGGGCCAGGAACGCGTGCAACCGCAGCGTCAGGATGCCACCGACCACGATGGTGATGCCGATCAACAGCAGGACCAGGGGACTCATGCGCGGCGGGAGGACTCGGGGGCAAACACGCCGCACAAACAAGCGGAAGGGGCGAGAGTTGGGAATAAGAAATCGAACATTCAACACCCAACGCCCAACGCCCAACATCCAATGCCCCGCTGCGAACGTTCAATATTGGGTGTTGGATGTTGAGCGTTGGATGTTGGATGTTTTCCCCATGCGATTCCCCAATCCATCCTGGCCGTCCTCGCTATCGGCGTCGCAACGCTCGCGCGTGCCGACCAGCCCAACATCATCCTCCTCTATGCCGATGATCTCGGTTACGGCGACGTCGGTTGTTACGGCGCGACGGCTGTACACACGCCGCACATTGATCGACTCGCGCGTGAAGGTCTGCGCTTCACCGACGGCCACGCCGCAGCCGCCACGTGCACGCCATCCCGCTATGCCTTGCTCACGGGCGAATATGCCTGGCGTAAACCCGGCACTGGCGTCCTGCCGGGCGACGCCGCGCTGATCATCGATCCCCAACGCACCACCCTCCCGTCGATGCTGCAAAAGGCCGGCTATGCCACCGGCGCGATCGGCAAATGGCACTCGGCCTCGGGGACAAGAGCGGGCTCGACTGGAACGGCGACATCAAGCCCGGACCGCGCGAGATCGGGTTCGATTACTCGTTCATCATGCCCGCCACCGGCGATCGCGTGCCTTGCGTCTATCTGGAGAATGGGCGCGTCGCAAACCTCGACCCGAAGGACCCCATCCAGGTGAATTACCAGCACAAGGTCGGCGACGAGCCGACGGGGCGGGAGAATCCCGAGCTGCTCAAGATGCCTTTCAGCAGTCACGGTCACGACATGACCATTGTGAATGGCATCTCGCGCATCGGCTGGATGACGGGCGGGAAAGCGGCGCGCTGGAACGACGAGACTCTGGCCGACACGCTCGCGCAGAAAGCCATCGGTTTCATCGAGCAGCACAAGGACCAGCCGTTCTTTCTCTACTTCGCCACGCACGACATCCATGTGCCGCGGGTGCCGCATCCGCGCTTCGCAGGGAAGACCCCGCTCGGCCCGCGCGGTGACGTGATCGAGCAGATGGATGACAGCTTCGGCCAGGTGCTCGCCGCGCTCGACCGGCTCAAGCTCGCGGACAACACGATCGTCATTTTCACCAGCGACAACGGTCCCGTGATCGACGACGGCTACCAGGACCAGGCGGTCGAAAAGCTCGATGGGCACAAGCCCGCCGGCCCATGGCGTGGCGGCAAATATACCGCTTGGGAAGGCGGCACGCGCGAGCCGTTCGTCGTCCGCTGGCCCGGCCACGTGAAGCCCGGCGTTTCCGATGCGCTGGTCTGCCAGGTCGATTTCCTTGCCTCCTTCGCCGCGCTCACACACCAACCGCTGCCGCCCGAGGCCGCGCCCGACAGCTTCAACGTGCTGCCCGCGCTGCTCGGCGAAGCGAAGACCGGTCGCGACATTTTGATCGAGCAAGGCGGCCCACTATGCGTGCGCCAGGGCTTGTGGAAACTGATCGTCGCGCAAAAAGCGCCGCCGCGGAAAGTCGCGCTCGAGGACAACGATCGCCCGGTCCGCGACACCGGCGCGGGCGGCGGCTGGCAGCTCTTCAATCTCGCCGACGATCCCGCCGAGACGAAGAACCTCGCCGAGCAGCAGCCGGACAAGACGAAGGAACTCGCCGAGATTCCTGGCGAAGGCGCGCACCGCCGGCAGAACGCGGTAGGCAAATTGCCGTCGCGCGGGGTAAGAGTCGTAACTCCCGATTTGGTGGAAGCGCGGCGGCATGGTAAGCTCTCGGTGCGATGAAATGCCGTTTGCTACTTTCGGCAGCTTTTCTGGTGTTCCTGCTGGTGACTGAGGTTCGTGGGGAAAGCGTGGCCTTGATGCGGGTCGATGGAGCGATCGGGCCGGCCACGGCCGACTACATCGCCCGCGGCATCCGCGAGGCGGACCGGCAGCAGGCCCAGTGTCTCATCCTCCAACTCGACACGCCGGGTGGCCTGCTCGAATCGACGAAAACGATCGTCCAGCAACTGCTCGCCTCTCCCGTGCCGACGGTCGTTTATGTCGCGCCTTCGGGTGCGACCGCGGCCAGTGCCGGCTGCTTCATTACGCTCGCGTCGGACATCGCGGCCATGGCGCCCACCACGACGATCGGCGCCGCGCATCCGGTGGAGCTCGGGGGCGGCGGAGCGACCGAGTCGAAGCCGGACGACACGATGAAGCAGAAGCTGGAGAACTACGCCGTGAGCTATATCGAGACCATCGCCACCCAGCGGAAGCGTAACGTCGAGTGGGCCAAATCCTCCGTGAAAGACAGCGCGTCGATCACCGCCGAGAAGGCGCTCGAACTCAAGGTGGTCGAGATCATTGCGAAGGACGTGAACGATCTGCTCCGCCAACTGGACGGGCGCGAGGTCAACGGCCGAAAGTTGCGCACCGCCGGAGCCAGCGTCATCGAGATCAAGATGTCGGCGTCCGAGCTGGTCCTTTCAGAAACTGTGGCGGCCCGAGGTCATGTTTCTCCTCATGCTCGTCGCGATGTATGGGATCATCGGAGAACTGAGCAATCCCGGGGTCGTCCTGCCGGGAGTATTGGGCGCCATCGCCCTGGTGCTGGCGCTCTATATGTCGGCCATTCTGCCCGTGAACACGGCAGGCCTCGCGCTGGTGGTGCTGGCCATGGGCTTGTTCGCCGTCCGATGTATTTGCGCCGACTCATGGCGTGCTCACCTTCGGCGGCATCGCGGCCTTTTTTATCGGCTCTCTCCTGCTCTTCGACCGGAACGAACCGGCCTTTCGCTTGTCGCTCGGCTACATTGTGCCGGGTACTTTATTGACCGCTGGTTTCTTCCTGTTCGTCGTCGGAAAAGGATTGCGGGCGCAGAGTCTGCCGGCCCGTGTCGGGCGGGAAAGCATGCTGGGGCGGATGGCGCAGGCAATCACGGCCATCGACTCCCAAGGGGGCAAAGTGCTCTTCGACGGAGAATACTGGAAGGCCGTGAGCGACGCGCCCATCCGCCCGGGCAAACCGGTGGAGATCACCGCCGTCGAAGGTCTCAACCGTGCAGGTCAAACATGCGGCATGCAGCCATTGAATCCACCAACCCCGTAATCCAACCACACTATGCCACTCATCGAAGGACTCATTCGCCTTTTCTCCTGGGCGCTCCCCTCATCATTCTCGCCGGGATCTTCCTGCCCCAAATGGTGCGCATCCTGCGCGAATACGAGCGCGGCATCGTTTTCCGCCTGGGCAAATCGCTCGGCTCGAAAGGGCCGGGGCTCATCCTGCTCATCCCCCTCGTCGACCGGATCGTGAAAGTCGATTTGCGCGTGGTCACGATCAACGTCCCGCAACAGGAAATGATGACCCGCGACAATGTCCCCGTGACCGTCGACGCCGTGGTCTATTTCCGCGTGGTCGATCCGGAGGCCGCCATCATCAAGGTCGAGGATTTCCTGAAAGCCACTTCGCTCATCGCGCAGACCACGTTGCGCAGCGTGATCGGGCAGGCGGAGCTCGACGAACTGCTGGCCCAACGCGAAAGGATCAATCAAAACCTCCAGGAGATCATCGATCGTCAAACCGAGCCATGGGGAGTGAAGGTCACGGCGGTCGAGGTGAAGGATGTCGTGCTACCCGACTCGATGAAGCGCTCCATGGCGGGGCAGGCGGAAAGCGAGCGGGAGCGTCGTTCCAAGATCATCAACGCCGAGGGTGAATTTCAGGCCGCGGAAAAGCTGGTGCAAGCCGGCCGCCTGATGGCCGGCGAGCCCATCGCCTTGCAATTGCGTTTCCTCCAGACGATGCGGGAGATCTCCAGCGAGCAGAGCACCACGACATTTCTCCCCATCCCAATGGACCTTTTCAGCCCATTCATGAAACAGGTCTCGGAGAGCGCGGCGAAAAAAGACGACCAGTTGACTGGAACGGCGCGCTCCTTCCGATAAGACATGGGCGGATCATGCCTGACTTCGAAGTCCGCCTCATCACCGCCGGGGAAACGCTCCCGCTGCGCCACGCCATTCTGCGGGCGGGCCTGCCGCGCGAGACGGCGATCTTTCCGGGTGACGAAGCGGAGTCGTCGCGACACTTCGGTGCCTTCCTCGAAGGAAAGCTGGTCGGCGTGGCCACCATTCATTTCGTTCCGCTGCTCGAACCGGCCGGACTTCGATCCAGCCTATCAATTGCGCGGCATGGCGACCGCGCCGGAAGCGCGTGGGCTCGGCGCGGGCCGGATGCTGGTCGAGGCTTGTGTTTCCGCCGCTCGCGCCGCGGGCGCCCCATGGATCTGGTGCAATGCCCGCACCCCCTGCCGCCGGTTTTTACGCGCAGAATGGCTTCACGACGACGGGCGGCATTTTCGAAATCCCGACCGCCGGCCCGCATGTGCGCATGCTGCGGGCGTTATGATTTCGCGCCCGCCTGCACCGTCAGCGCGAGCCGTGATGCGCGCAGGCAGGCCGCGGAGCTGAAGCCGGTTTCCGGCACCTGCCCACGCAATTCCTGCAGATAATCCTCGAGATAACCCCGCGTGCGCGGCTGGCCCGTGGGCACCGACTCGGGAGCAGTGCTCCCGTCCTTGATGACCGTGATTTCCTTCGCGAAGTGATGGGTCTCCGCCAGCCCCCGCGTGCCATGCACGAGGAGGTGCCAGTAGTGCGGGAGCTGATAGCCGAGGGCGTCCCGGCGCGAGGTAGGAAAAATCGGCGAGCACACCAGCGCCGTTGTCGAGCGTGGCGAGGAATTGCGCGCAATCGTGGAAGTGCGGAAACTCACGCGCCTTGGCATTCCAACTCCGCGCGGCGCGAAACTCCCCCCCATTGATGACCCGTCATCCACGGGACGAAATCGAACGCATGGATGCCGATGTCATTGATCGTGCCGCCATGCTTCCCCTCCTCGAAGTACCAGCCGGGCCGCGAGCCCGGCAGCAGCGGGTGCTGGCCATCGATGTGCACGGAGGCGACCTCGCCAATTTCACCGCTGAGGATGATCTCCCGCAATTTCCGCCACGCCGCGTAGTCGCGGCTGTCGAGTTGCAAACCGACCAGCAAGCCGCCCTGAGCGGCCAGCCGCTCGATCTCCTCCTGCTCGGCCAGCGAGGTGCACAGCGGCTTGTCGCTGAGCACATGCCGGCCCGCACGCAGCGCCGCGATGGCCAGTTCGCCGCGCTTCGCATAATAGTCGCCGATGGCCACGACGTCGCACTCCACGTCGCGCAGCATCGCGGCAAAGTCCGGGTGCGTGATCTGCACGCGGCCCTGGGCGGCGAGCGTCTCGCGGGTCGCGGCATCCTCTTCGCAACAGGCCGCCACTTCCGTATCCTCCCGCTCCTCCACGCCGGTGAGCAGGTCGATGATGTGACCGTGGCGGAACCCGGCAAAGGCGAAGCGCGTTTTCATTCGTCGAGGTGCGAGGCGGAGGCGGGATCAAGGTGCAGGACGGCGTGCGGATGCCGGCGCAGGATGGAGGCCGGACATTCCCTGATGATCGGCCCGAGGAGCGTGTCGTGGACGGCGTTGGCCTTGCGCTCGCCGGGCACGCAGCAGGACAACCTGTTCGCGCCGACCAGCGCGGGAATGGTCAGCGTGAGCGCGTGCGTCGGCACGGCTTCGAAATTCGGGAAGCACCCATCGTTCACCTGCTGGCGGCGGCACGTCTCGTCGAGTTCCACGATCTTGATCAGCCGGGGATCGTTGAAATCCGCGACCGGCGGATCGTTGAAGGCGAGGTGGCCATTCTCGCCGATTCCCATGCAAGACGAGGTCGATCGGCTTTTCCGCGAGCAGCTCGCTGTAGCGGGCGCATTCGTTTGCCGGATCCTTTTCCGCCTGAATAAGGTTTACCGCCTTTGGCGCGTCGATTTCTCGAGCAGGTGCGTGCGCAGGAAATGGCGAAAGCTCTGCGGATGCTCGCCGCTCAGCCCCACATATTCATCCATGTGAAACACGGCGACCTTCGCCCAGGGGATCGGCCGCCGCACGAGAGCCGCGAGAAATTCATCTTGCGAAGGCGCGCACGCGAAGATGACCCGCGCCTCGCCGCGGGCCTCGCACGCCGTGCGGATCGCCTCGGCGGCAATCTCCGCCGCCGCCTCGCCGAGTGCCTCGCGGGTCGGGTGGGTGCGGACTTCGAGAGAATCGTATGTGATCGTTTTCATGGTGAAGTTATCCGAAATGAGGAGCGGTCACTTTCCCGGGATTTCGATCTCCGGCAAGCAGATTCCGAAGCACGCGGCGACCTGCGTGGAAAACAGGGCGCGCGCTTCTTCCGGCGATATGCCCAGCCATTCCGCCGCATTTGCGACGCCCTGCGCGGGGGCCAGGCACGAGCCCGCGAGGTTCGCACTGCCCGGCGCGCGCACGAAGCCATCGCGCGATTCCACATCGAGGCGTCCGATGCGATAGCGCCCCGGCGGCGCCCCGGCGGCCGCCATGGCGTCGGTGGTCAGCAAAACTTTCCCGCGAGGCTTGGCGCGGAAGAAATTGCGCACGGTGAAGGGCGGCAGGTGCGCGCCATCGGGGATGAGGCAGGCGGTGAGTTCATCCCGCGCGAGCAGGCGTTGAATCACATTGTCGTGCCTCGGGAGCGTGACGGGTGTGCCATTGCCCAGATGCGTGATCATGGTCGCGCCGGCGCGAATGGCGGCGTCGATCTGCTCTTCACCAGCCTTGGTATGGCCGAGGGAAACAACCATGCGCTCCCCCGGCGACGGCGGCAATGAACTCCGCGCTGCCCGGCCACTCCGGCGCGAGCGTCAGCAGCCGGATGTTTCCACCGGCGGCCTCCTGCAAGCGTTGAAACAGTGTTAGGTCCGGGGCCCGCATACACTCGCCGGGATGCGCGCCGCGGTAGCCGTCCTCGGGACTCAGGAACGGCCCTTCCAGATGATAGCCACAAATCGTTTCCGCGAGCACCGGGTCTGCCCTGCGATACCTTTCAATCTGCGCGAATTTTTCTGCCAGAGCCTCCGGTTCGTCCGTAATCAGGGTCAGCAGGATGCGGTGCGTCTGACCGGCGCGCAGGGCGTCGATCGCCCGCCTGAGGTCGTTCTGGGAAAGCGCGGCATCCTGAAAATCGACGCCGGCGTAGCCGTTGATCTGAAGGTCGAAAAGCGAGGGGGCGAGGGGCATGGGGGGCGAAAGCACAATCCGGGCGCCGGAAAAATCTTGGGAAGCAGCCGGTTGCGGGGTTAGTAATGAGAAACTCCCGCCATGAATAGCTCCCTCCGACTCGTTTGCGCCTCTTTTTTTGTCCTCGCCACCGCCCAGGCCGCCGATTGGCCGCAATGGCGCGGACCGAATCGCGACGGCGTGGTCCAGGACCCCAATCACACCCGCTCGACAAGTTGCCCGACGACCCGAGGGTGCTCTGGAAAATCGACGCGGGCCCCGGCCAATCCTCGCCCGTGATCTCCGGCGGCAAAGTCATCTACCTCGACGCGCAGCAAGACCAGGAATCGCTCATTGTGTGGACGCCGCCACCGGCAAGATCCTCTGGAACACGCCCGCGGGACCGACCGTGGAATTTTCTCCCGCTTACGGCGGCGGCCCGCGTTGCACCCCGCTCATCGATGGCGACCCGCGCCTACCTGCAATCCAGCGGCGGCGAATTTAGCTGCCTGTCGATGGCCGATGGCAAAAAGATCTGGGGCGTAAGCTTCGGCAAGGATTACGGCGCCACTTTTCTCGGCAACAAAACCGGCGACCCCGCGGCCAAAGAGACTGCATCCCGCCGCACGGTAACAACGGCAGCGCGGCCATCGATGGCAACCGCATCTTCGTCCCCGTGGGCAGCACGAATGGCGCGACGCTCGTCTGCTACGACAAGATGACGGGCAAGGAGCTTTGGAAGGCGGGGAATGACAACACGGCCTATTCCTCCGTGCAGGTGGGCACCCTCGGCGGGGTGCGACAAGCCGTGCACTTCACCGCCGATGCGCTCATGGGTGTCGACGCGTCCAACGGCAAGATCCTCTGGCGCATCCCGCTCAAGACCGGCGCCAAGCGCCATGCCTGCACGCCGGTCATCGGCCCGGACAGCGTGGTCGTTTCCTCGACCAGCATCGGCACGCAGAGATTCAATATCACGAAAAAGGGCGCGGATGTCGTCGCCGAGCAGGCCTGGGAGAACAAACCCTGCAAGACCATCCTCGGCACCCCGACGCTCCTCGGCAAGAATCTCTCACCCTCGGACCCGGCGATCACGCCGACATCGAGTGCCTCGACTTCGCCACCGGCGCCCAGGTGTGGTCGCAGCCCGGCTTCGGCGACTACGCCTCGCTCACCACCGTGAACGACAAAATCCTCGCCCTCAATTCCACTGGCGAGCTGATCCTCATCCGCGCCGACCCGGCCAAGTATGAAGAACTCGGCCGCGTGCAACTTTGCGCCAAGACCTGGGCCAGCCCGGCCTACGCTGACGGCAAAATCTACGTGAAAGACGAGGGCCACCTCGCCGCTTATTCGCTCGTTCCTTAATGCGCGGTTTCACCCGGTGTCATCCTGAGCGAAGTCGAAGGACCCCGCTGTACAACCAGCGATGATCTTTGGTAAAGCGACGGGTCCTTCGACTTCGCTCAGGATGACACCGGGGTGGAACGCCAATAGAAATCGTTAATTCCGAACCTTTCGCTCTCCCAACATGCCCTTCCTCACCACTTCCAAAACCCGCGCCCCGCGCTACGACGTCATCATCATCGGCAGCGGCGCCGCTGGCGGCATGGCCGCGCATGTCCTCACGCAAGCGGGCGCCAAGGTCCTCATGCTCGAAGTGGGTCGCAAATACGATCCCACCACCGAGACGCCGATGTTCGAGACGAACGCCGACGCCCCCTTGCGCGGCGCGGAAACGCCGGACAAACCGGGCGGCTTTTTCGACGCCACCATCGGCGGCTGGGTGCTGAAGGGAGAGCCCTACGTCGTGCAGAAAAAAAGCGACAGCTCGTGGGTCGAGGGCGAACTCCAGAACCGCAACAAGACCGACCAGAATTTCATGTGGTGGCGGTCGCGCATGCTCGGCGGCCGCACCAACCACTGGGGCCGCGTCTCGCTGCGCATGGGCCCGTTCGATTTCAAGCCGAAGAGCTTCGACGGCCTCGGCTTCGACTGGCCCATCAGCTACGAAGACGTCGCCCCCTACTACGACAAGGCGACCAATTCGTCGGCATCTTCGGCTCGAAGGAAGGCTTGGAAAACAATCCCGATAGCGATTACTTCCTGCCGCCGCCCAAGCCGCGGGCTTACGAGCATCTCCTCATGCGCGCGGGCAAAAAGCTCGGCCAGCCGGTGATCGCCGCGCGCCTCGCCATCCTCACCAAGCCGCTCAATGGCCGCGCCGCCTGCTTCTACGCCACCAATTGCGGACGCGGTTGCGCCATCGGCGCGAATTTCCAAAGCACCACCGTCCTCATCCCGCCGGCCATGACCACGGGCAATCTCGACATCCTCACCGGCGCGATGGCCCGCGAAGTCACGCTCGATGACCAGGGCGCGCCACCGGCGTGCATTTCATCGACACCGCCACGGGCCAGGAAGAGCACGTGGCCGCCCGCGTCGTCATCCTCGGGGCCAGCGCCTGCGAAAGCGCGCGGCTGCTCATGAACAGCAAGTCCGCAAAATTTCCGCAGGGCCTCGGCAACTCGAACCGGCCATCTCGGCCGCTGGCTCACCGATTCCACCGGCAGCGACCTCAGTGGGCAGATCCCCGCCTTGGAAAACATGCCCATCCACAATGAGGACGGCGTTTCCAACATGCACACCTACGGCCCTTGGGTGAAGCACCACGAAGCCAAGGCCGGCAAGCTCGGCTTTCCCCGCGGCTACTACATGGCGTGGGGCGGCGGGCGCACCATGCCCGGCCTCGGCTCCGCCAGCAACAGCCTGCTCGGCAGCCTCTACGGCACCAAGCTCAAGTCCGAGGCGCGCCGCTACTTCGGCTCCTTCGTCGGCCTCAGTGCCCGCGGCGAAATGATCCCCAACGAGCAGAGCTACATGGAACTCGATCCCGAGAAAAAAGATCAGTGGGGCATTCCCGTCCCACGTTTCCATTTCCAGTGGACCGACTACGAGATCAAGCAAATCGCGCACGCCCAGCAAAGCTTCGCCGACATGATCGAAGCCGCGGGCGGCAAAGTCTCGCGCCCGCCGGAAAAGGATGGCGCCAAGGCGATGACCGCGGGAGGCAGCGTCAAGCACGAGATCGGCGTCACCCGCATGAGCGCCACGCCGAAGGACGGCGTGACCAACAGCTACGGCCAGCTCTGGGATTGCCAGAATGTCTTCGTCGCCGACGGCGGCGTCTTCGTCAGCAACCCCTACAAGAATCCCACGCTCACCATCCTGGCCCTCGCCTGGCGCGCCTGCGACTACCTCGTCGCCGGCATGAAAAAGGGCGAGATCGCCACTCCGGCGTAAGCAGGAGTTCGCGGGTCGAAACTTGTAAGAAGGGGATGCCTCGGTGCGTATTCTCCCCATGCACTCGTGGCGATTCCTGACCGTATTCCGCCGGGAAAACGGCGCGAACGCGCGCTGACCGCGAAAACAATTGACGCATACCCGTTTTCGCTTCGCCGCAACCCCATCTTCGCTATTTCTACTCACATGCATCCCTTCCGCATTCTTCTCCTGCTGCTGTGCGGCGTGCTCACGGTTGCCGCCGAAGATTCCACCCGCAAACTGGCCTACGACGGGACCGCAAGGTCTGGGTGGCGAACCTCGACGGCAGCGGCGCGAAAAAGATCGGCACCGGCCTCTTCCCGGACATCTCACCCGATGGCACCCGCGTCGCCTTCAATACCGAGGAGCAGACGGGCCAGACTTCCTGGGCACGGCACATCGCCGTGATCGACCTCGCGAGCGGCCAGCAAACGGTCTTCAAGGACGTGCCCAGCGAGAATGTCTACTATCCCAAGTGGTCGCCGGATGGCTCGCAGATCGCCTTCACGCTCTACGATGGCCACAACTGGCACCTCGTCCTCATCCATGCCGACGGCACCGGCTTCCGCTACATCAAAAAGGCGAAGGACACCGCGGCCACGCTGTATTCGCCATGCTGGGCGCGGGACGGGAAATCGCTCTTTGCGGAAGACATGAAGAACATCTATCGCCTCGGCCTCGATGGCGCGGCGATCGCGGAATGGAACATCGAGAAGAGCATCCCGAATGGGGACATGAGCGGCGACGGGCGCATCGATGTGTCGCCCGATGGCCAGAAGCTCTTGCTCGGCATCGACATGAATGAAGAGGCGCATCGCAAGGATTGGGACGGTCCGCTGCCGGCGGTGTGGACCCTCGACCTCGTGTCGAAGAAGGCCACGCGGCTCACGCCGAAGAAGCTGTTCGGCTGGGACGGGTGCTGGATCGATGATTCGACCCTGCTCTTCCTCAGCCAGGCCGCCGGCGAAAAGACCGCGTCGCTCTACAAGATGACCCTGCCTGCCGGGACGACTTCCAAGGCTCTCGCCAGGGACGTGCGCTACCCGAGCGTCTCGCGCTGAGAGGCGGCCTCCGCGGTCATTCTGAGCGGAGTGTAACGGAGTCGAAAGCCGAGCGAAGCGAGACGCCTATGGGACTGTGGGCAAACCCCGCCGAACAACCAGCGATCATCTTTGGGTAGAGCGGCGGGGTCCTTCGACTCCGTTACACTCCGCTCAGGATGACCGCGGGCTTCATGCCGCCTGGGCGTCCCCGCGTTCCGGCATCGCTTTTCCGGAAGCCCGCGCGTAGTCGTGGTCGTTGCGCAACTCCAGAGCTTCCGTCGTCCGATCCTGGACTTCGCGGGCCAGCTCGGCGTCGGTGATGAGCGAGCGGCCGAAGGACGGGATCATCTCCCTGAGCTTCGCCTGCCAGCCATCGGACGTCATCTTACTGCGGAAACAACGCTCGATGATCTCGAGCATGATCGAGACAGCGGTGGAAGCGCCCGGCGAAGCCCCCAGCAACGCGGCCAGCGAGCCATCGCCGGCGGCGACGACCTCGGTGCCGATTGCAGGACGCCGCCCTTTTTCGGATCCTTCTTGATGACCTGCACGCGCTGGCCGGCCGCCTCGAGATACCAATGCTTGAGCTTCGCCGACGGCATGAATTTCCGCAGGGCGAGAATCCGCGACCAGGGCGACTGGAGCACCTGGCCGATGAGATATTTCGTCAGCCCCATGTTCGTCGCCCCGGTGGCCATCATCGGCAGGACATTGTCCGGCTTCATCGACAGCGGGAAATCGAGGTACGAACCCTTCTTGAGATACTTCGTGCTGAAGCCGGCGAAGGGGCCGAAAAGGAGGGAGCGCTTGCCGTCGATGATGCGCGTGTCGAGATGCGGCACGGACATGGGCGGCGCGCCGATCGAGGCCTTGCCGTAAACCTTGGCGAAGTGCCGGTCGGTGATGATCGGATTGTCGCAGCGCAGCCATTGACCGCTCACCGGAAAACCGCCGAAGCCTTTGCCCTCGGGAATGCCCGACTTTTGCAACAGCGGCAGCGCGCCGCCGCCCGCCCCGAGGAAACGAACTTCGCCCTCACGGGGTATTTTGTGCCGCTCGTCCTGTCCTGCACCGTGAGCTTCCAGTGTTGGTCCGCGTCGCGCTGCACGTCGGTGATGCGCTGGCGCAGATGGAGCGAGACGCCGGGCTGGCTCTTGAGGTGAGCGATGAGCATCCGCGTGAGCGCGCCGAAATCCACGTCCGTGCCTCCGTCCATTTTCGTCGCCGCCGCGGGAATGGTGTCGTCACGCTTCTGCATGATCAGCGGCATCCACTCCTCCATTTCGTACTGGTCCTCGGTATATTCCATGCCCGCGAAAAGATGATGCCCGCGCAGCGCGGCGAAGCGCTTGCGCAGATAGGCCACATCCTTCTCGCCGCTCACGAAACTGATGTGCGGCAC
>JBBCHV010000043.1:0-300022 GCA_037200205.1 Chthoniobacter sp. | reverse complement strand
GCCAGAGACCGCCTTACAGCGATGAAGTCTTGCTGCTGCCCAGGACTTGTTTGCTCAGACGCTCAATCCCTTCGTTGGCGATGTGGCTGGCAGGATATTGCCGTTGCGCAATCACGTACCATGTAAGGCCGAAACCGAAATCGCTGCGCGCCTCAGCGTCCCGCGCCTTGTTGACGGCGCTGACAAACTCCGCGCTTCGACCCGAAAGATCGGCCCGCAGCTTGTTCAGTTTCTTGTCGTCTGGAAGATCCACCGCCGCCAGTTCCACCGTCTCCCACGCTCCATACGGATCGCCTCCCATCATCATCGCGCTGGCCTTTTCAGATGCCATCTCAGCGTTCTTGATTTTCTCCAAAGCCGTCTTGAGTTGCTCCTGCCGCTTCGTGTCGTCCTTCATCGCCGGTGCGAAGGCCAGTTGTTTGTCGAAAATACCGCGGTAATTGCCCTCGATGAACATCCGATCGAAATCCACCAGGGACTGGCTTTTCACATCTTGGGTGTCAAAGAATGTCATGGCCTTGTCTTGGAGGTCAGGATTGCCAGGCCAAGTTTCCGCCGCTGCTTGAAACTCTTCCATGGCCGCTTTGAGATCCCCTTGTTGCGCGGCCAGCTTGGCTTTGCCCAGCCGCAGCTTGCTCTCCAATTTCACGGCATTGACCAAAGCCAAGGGCTTGGTGCTGTCAAAATCGGTGGCCAATCCTTTAGTCTCGGCCAAAATCGTTTCGAGATTCGCGAAGTCCCGGGCTTCGATCATATTTTGCATCTTCCCGAGATTGGCCGTGAACTTCGCCACTCTTTCTTTTTCCGCCCGCTCCAAACTCAAAATCGCCGAGTGAAATTCGCTGGTAGCGAATGCTTCCTGCAAACGGGTCGTGGCGGCGGCAATTTCGCCCCGCTGGAGCTTATAACGGAAAACTTCAACCCCGGAAGTAACTGACCGCTGGGCTTCCAGTGCGGTGTTGACCTGATTCGCCATTGTCACCGGATATTGATCCACGTTAAATATCTTTAAGTAGAAATTGGCAGCCACAATGACGTGGAGTTGTCGATGGCTACTCAAGAGCGTGCCGACGTATTTGGCAAAGTCGGCTTTGGAGGCGTCCAGTAGCTTTTCGAATTTTACCTCGTTGAGTTTTATCCGCGCGCGAGCTTCCAGCGTTTGCAGATATTCATCGGTCAGTTGCAGTTTGCCTTCGAGGCCGGAAACACTTGCCGCGGCCGCGTTGCCCGCTCCTCCTGCACCTGCATTGCCATCGGCGTTGGCCATTGGAACTCCTCCGTTGTTTCCTTTCTGTGAAGGCTGCGCCGCATGTCCTTCATTCTCTTTCCGCTTCATGCGGATCTCTTCCTCTCGAATGGTTTTCGACATCAGGTCGGCGTTGCGATTGGATTCTTGGATCTGATGCTTAAGTTGTTGATTGTTGGTATCCGTCGCCTGTGCCGCACGGCCCGTGTTCCAAACCGCCTCGATGCGGTTGGCCAACTCGTTACTCATCCCGGCATCTATTGCGGTGTAAGCCGATGCTTGACGCAATAGCTTCCAGGCGTCGAAGGTCTTATCCTCGCGAAGCAGAGCCATGACCTGCCCCATGATTGTTGCGTACCCTTTCAAATCCGCCGACGAAATCTCCGCAGTGCCAAGATACTTCTCGAAGCGTTCCTGAGCCAATGCGTCCTGCTGGTTACCCACGCCTAAAGCGTCCGCTGCTTTGGCTTTATCATCCATACGTCGGCTGACCTCCGCTGCTTGCTTGCCCGCCGAACCGTCCTGAGGCTTGCGATTGTAAAGGTAATCCAAAGTTGTGGCAGGCGTGTTCGACATCCCTCCCGTTTCCGCGGGAGTCGTTTTCCGGGACGCATCCACCCCGGATGGAGCGGCGCCCGGAGGAGCAGGCGAGGGTGCCGATGCGGCGCTCGGAGGGACGGGTGCTGGCTCTGCGGGCGTCTGCGCCCGAACGGCCGCCCCAAAAAGGGCGCAGCCGATGACGATCACGGTTGTGGCAAGCGCGCGGTCAATTCTTCCGGCAGGTATTCGCATAGATCAATCCGCCTTCCTTCACTTCCAATTCTGTCAGGTAGCTCTGGCCTTTGGAAAAGTAGAGATTGGAAAGGTGTGCTGGGATGAGCACGACGATGGGTCGTGTGTCATCCGGCATAGTAAAGACCATCAGTCTTCCCACCCCTTCCTTCCAGCCCAGATCCGCTTCCACACGCACTTCTCCCTTGAACTTGGCCCCGGCCACGGCTCGGTGGTTCTCGAGATATTTCGCCACCGGAAATTTCTCCAGGGTACGCAGCGGATCGCTGAGGTGTTTTGCCACCATCATTCCGCCCACTCCCCCCAATCCCACCATGACGATTGCCACGCTAATCCAAACGAATAATTTGGCAGAAGAGGTCTTTACAGACGGCAATGTCGCCGCCGTTTGCGCGAATGGCGAAACCACGTTGCTCTGTTCCGATCCTGGCGAAGCGGGTGCTTGCATCTCGTCGCGAGGTTTAATGATCGAAGGATTCTTGGCGAGAAAATAATTCCGTTTACTTTGTGCGCGCTCAGTTTTCATCACGATCACCCGGCGATGACCCTGCCAAATCGGGCCTCTTGTCAATTCTCCCGCGCACGTCGTTTTCGAAGTCGCGAAGCCGCTCGCGGTTTGCTCCTTGGCGAGAAGCTAGGTCAATTCGCGCCGTCGCCTTCTCGCTACAACCGCTTTATTCCGTCGCAAAACGCTGCACCTCAGCAGACGGAATCTCATCGCGGCTTCCTCGCGGCCCATCCAGTTGCAGAAGCTGCGTCTCAAGTTGGCCAATTCGATGGCTCTGGCCCATCAGTTCGTGCACGTAGTTTTCGCGCTCACTCATGAGTCGGTCGCGTTCCTTCTCCATCATGCCGATGACTTGATCCTTCACCCGGTTGGTGATTTCCAGATCACGGAGTTTGTTCCGAAGCGTGT
Source organism: Chthoniobacter sp. (assembly GCA_037200205.1). Classification (GTDB taxonomy): domain Bacteria; phylum Verrucomicrobiota; class Verrucomicrobiia; order Chthoniobacterales; family Chthoniobacteraceae; genus Chthoniobacter. Next base: position 297,068 of record JBBCHV010000043.1, on the reverse strand, counting down.
CGGTTTCACCCGCGTTTTCCGCAGGGCGGGAGTCCGGTTCCGAAGTGTTCCGAACCTCCTCCGCCGCCGTATTGGTTGGAATACCGATGGCCGCTTGCTTGGCCTGCTCTTCGCGGATGGCCAGCGTGACGCTTTGCGGCGTAATGAAATACTTTCTTTCGTTCGTGTCGAAAAAAGCGTCGAGCCGTGCCACACCCTGGTGATTTGCTTGGCACCAATTAATGATGCTTCGCTCGGTGCGCGGTACGCCGGCCTGTTCGAAAAGACGGGCGACTTCGCGCACAGTGAGCGTGTGTTGTTCGGTGCGTTCCGCACCATTCCGCACGTTGCGGAATGGTTCCGCGGCCTTCGGAATCTTTCCGAAGCCTTCCGCATCTTGCGGAAGAGTTCCGAAGCTTGCCGAAGCGTTCGGAAGATTTCCGAACCCCTCGGAAGAGTGATCGATCATGATGATTGTTTGTTACTCGAAGCGGCGCGACCGCGGTATTCCGAAGTGCCGATCTCACGCGCACGCCCGTGGCTGTTAATGTTTTCATTCTATCACAAAATGCAGCGCGTTCGATTGCGGTTGCAGAAAGTGTGGGGTGGTAAAAAGGGAAGAACTTCGGTGGCGCTCGCGAAAAGAGGATTACATCCGAAGGGCTCATAGAAACTGGGCCGCACTTCTCCCCATGAGTCGTTTCTGGAAAGACCGCAGAACTGATAGAATGAAGGCATGGAGAAAATGGAGCGTGATTTTAAGGGCATTTGGATTCCTCGGGAAATTTGGCTTTCCGATGAGCTGTCGCTCATGGAGAAAGTTCTCTTCGTCGAAATCCACAGCCTCGACAACGAGCGGGGCTGTTTTGCGTCGAATGGTTATTTCGCACAGTTCTTCGATGTGAGTCCGCGGCAGATCGCGACCTATGTGAGCAAGCTTAAGGAGAAGGGGTTTGTCACGGTAAAGATTGAAAACCACAACGAGCGGACGATTCGCGTGACCGGCAAATATGCCTACGCCAACCCGGAGAGTGTCCGGCGGTTGAAGCGCCAAGTGTCCCATCTCGCGCATCGTTTTTCTGTGGATAACCGCGGAGGGGGTATGAAGAAATCTTCCTAGGGGGTATGAAGCTTCCTTCACGGCCCCCATGAAGGAAGCTTCACGCATAATAATACAGTAAGTAATTTAGTGAGTAATAAGAGAACTTCTAAAAAGATGAGACAGGAACTGTGGATAACTTTTGAGCAGAACGACGACGTTTTTATCGGGTTGTTGATTCTGCTGGCGAACGGGCAAGTGCGGCAGACCCTGCTCAGGTGGTTGCCGCCGTTGCCGGTGATCCAGTTCTGAGCGCCTTTTCCAGTCGGTTATCGGCGTGGTAGAATAATGATCGGAAGGAGGTCGTAAAATTCGATGCGCGGTTGCCGGGCTGAAGTTTGTCTGCCGCCGTTCTGTGACGGGCCGGCAGGTCGGCTTCACCTCGCAACCTCAAACCACTCCACAGAAAGGAGCACCGACCTATGAGCCCCACGACGGCTCGCAACGATCCTTATCAACTTGTCACCGACACCATCCTGGCGCACCTCGCGCGAGGAGTCATCCCGTGGCGCTGCCCGTGGAATCGTTCCATCGGGCGCCCCCGGAATTTCCATTCCAACCGCGAGTATCAGGGCGTCAACGTCCTGCTGCTCGGCCTCCAGCAATTCGATTCACCATGGTGGATGACCTTCCGCCAGTTGCAGGAGCACGGCGGCAAAGTCCGCCAAGGCGAACACGGCATCCCGATCATGAAATGGGGCCTCCACCAAAAGACACTGAAGAATGGCGATGGCACGGAAGAGAAGAAGAGTACTTTTTTCCTCAAGAGCTATCGCGTGTTCAACGCCGTGCAGATCGAGGGGATTGCATTCCCCGAACTGGAGCAGTGGCCGCAGCTTGATTCCGCGCAGCGCATCGGCCGCGCACAGCAGATGGTCGAGCGGATGCCGCAGCCCCCGATTATCAAGGAAGGCCGCACCACGCAGGCGAGCTATCGACCGAAAACGGACACGGTTGCGATACCGGCGTTCACGCGGTTTCAATCACCGGAAGATTATCACCTGACGCTCTTTCATGAACTGACCCATTCAACGGGACATCGCTCCCGCCTCAATCGCAAGGTGGTCATGGAGAGCAACGTGTTCAAGGAGAGCGAGTATTCACAGGAGGAACTGATCGCTGAGATGGGCGCGGCGTTTCTGGGCATGGAAGCCGACATCGTTCGCGACCAGCACGAGGGATCAGCCGCCTATTTGAAAAGCTGGCTGGACGCCCTGGGCAAACCGGAGCATCGGCGTTGGATTGTCCTCGCGGCCAATCAGGCCGGGCGAGCCGTGGATTTCATCCTCGGCCAAACCAGGGAAGAGCATGCAGTGGAGGCGGGACCTCCGCAACCGCAGGAGCAAAATCGATGAAACTCTCCGAACTTCTCGAAACTCTGGAGCGTATGCGCCAGACGGAAAACTTGTCGGTAGTCATCGCCTATCGGGATGCACCCCGGTACCCAGCGGCCTGAACGACCAAGGGGTGATCATCCTGATCGCCGGTTAATAGAGGAACATCAAAACAGGCTGCTTCCGCGAGGGAGCAGCCTTTTCGATTTCCGGCACGGAGGGTGGGTCTACCTGTGCGGCAGTCATCCGCACCGTTCAGATCACAAGATTCCCCGTGTCACCAGTTCCGCGGCAAGTGCGGCTTGATCAACGATTTTGACGCCTTGCACTGTTTTCCCAAACAAAACTCCAAAATCCCGGCGGTCACCGGTCAGCAGATGCGTGGCATGGCCCGCAATCGCTCCGCCCAAAATCGGCCGATCCTTTGCTTTCAATTCCACTCCGAGATCAGCGGCCATCGCCGCGACCAACCTCACCCGAGCCAAGAGCCTGTCCAGTTGCGCCGCCTGCTTGGGAAAATGTTTCGTGAGATTGCGGCGCGCCTCTTCCGCCGCGTACGCGTTGGTCAGGCAGTCCGCGTGTCGCAGCAAAAGCTCCACGAAATCGTGGGTCAGCCATTTCGGGTTCGCGGCGGAGAAGAGGATGTTGGCATCGAGAAAAATCCTCATTTGCGTTTGGGCTTACCTCGCAACGCCACCTTGATCCGCGTTGCGTAGGGCGAGAGACGCTGGTCGCTCTTTTCCAGTTCCGCCAACTTCGCCTTGCTATAAATCTCGATAGGGAAGGTGACCCCGGAGCGCAGGAGCAGGCCGTTCTCGGTCGATTCTACGACAATTTGCCCGGCTCCCGAGAGGCCGAGTTCAATCCGCGCTTCCTTGGGAAGCGTAAGCGTGCCGCGTTCGTTGATGTTGATGACTTTGGTCATGCGTTCATCATTTCACACTTTCTGTTTTTCAGCAATCTTGACACCAAACACCTTCCATGGGCTGATTTTTTAGCGTCTCCGCTCGATTCAGCCTCGGATTGTGTCGGTCTACCTGAGAAGAACGCCGCCTTGACGCAACCAAAGTTTCGTGGCGTAGCGTTTTGACGAACCGTTCCAAAGGAGGGCTCCGTTGAGCCGTATTCTGACTGCATGTCGCCAAACAGATATTGTGCGACGTGCAGACGGCCTGTTCCCTGACGCTTCCTTCACTGTCGTTAGCCCCAGCACGATTGCCACCCTACATGCAAGATTTGACGAATTCCACGAAATCTCGATCCTGGTAAAGTTTTGACTTTTCCCAAACCGCGTTGGGCACCGGCAACGAGAAGAATTGTTTGATGTCCAATCGAAGTCCTTCTTCTTGCAAATACATGCCAAGCTTGCGAGCCAAGTACGAGGCGGACAGGTGAAGAATGAGCATGTGAACAAAAAGCTCCTCTTCGTTGCTCACATTTAAAGTGGCCGATTCCGCGTGAGGATGCAGCACGCGGGCAAGGTTCGGGTGCTCGTACACCTTTGACCAAATGTCTCTGTGCGCTTCAGTCAGCGCAAAGACGCTCTGTATTTTCCTTTCCCGCGAATCCGCTCGAATGTTGTAGCCAGTGAAAAGCAGGCCGGCGAGGATGCCGACGCTTTGCAAAAGATCGAGCCAGTGGAGTGTCGCCCATTCCATGAATCCCATGCAGGCGATTATACCCCGCCGCCGCTTTTTATTCCAGTCAGCCTTCTGGGATGTCCCTCTTCGCACCGGTCAAAGTCGCACGAGGGATGAGAACAATGCGCTCATCAGCGCCGCACGAAGCACCCACAATCAGGTGCGCGGCGGCTTCGGCCGTGATGTCCTGCCCGATCACGGCGAAATCTCCGCTTTCTGTTTCGAGAATGTCAGGACATCCGCTCAGCGAGCGGGTCATTTTACCATTCTCGTGAGGATCGGGGCCGAGGCGTCGAATAAACATGATAGCCTTATACAATAGTATAATCCGCGATCAAGAAAATATTTCAATACGGTTCGCCCCGTGTCCAAGGTCTCCCACCAGGAGCGAATCGAACGTGAACTCGCTCGTCTGCTTAAACAGCGACGAGAGAGCCTTGGTCTGTCCAAAGTCGTCACGGCGCAACGCGCGGGTCTTGCCGTGATGACGATCTTTTTTGTTGAGGAACTCAAACGCTGCCCGAGCATCAACACGCTGCTGCGGATTGCCGCCGCTCTGGAGGTCGATCTCTGGCAAATGTTGCGGGACGCTACAAGCGCGGCGCAGCACGCCAAGAAATCGTGATGTCCTTAATCGGGCAGCGCCTTCCTCTCCGCTACAAATGGCCCTACATACATGGTATGTAGGGGGCGCGCGGAATACGCGCGACGATTTCGCGGCTCAACGGCGCGGCAACTGGCTCCCCCAAGGTTGTCGGGGCAACGCCCGACTTCGCGCATTTTCCATCCGGCTATCGGGTCAGTCTCCGTTAGCCACTCCGAGCTGACCAAAACGCGCGAAGTCGGGCGTTCCGGGCTAGCGCCCTGCCGACAACCTTGGGGGAACGGGTTCGATAAAGGACAACTTCACGCTGACGCGTGAACGGGCTCGTCCCGCCCAGCGGCCCGGACGAACGGCTTCTCGCGAGAACGCGACCGCGTTCACCGGATGGAAAATGCGCCGCGCGCGGAGGTCCCTACGCAAACTCCATGTGTGACGCACACTCCCCACGACATTGCATTCATGCTAAAATAGAAGCCTATGAGGTCCTTGCGGCACCCAAGATTTCGACGAGTGGCGGAATTTCCGCCAATGGTTCTCACTCCGCGTGACGCGGAAATTTTACGTTTGGTCGCGCGCCGTCGCTTTCTGCGCTCACAGCACATTCATTCCCTTCTCGGTGGCAGCCGCCAGCAATTGCTTCGCCGGCTGCAAAGACTCTTCCAACACGGTTATCTCGAAAGGCCACCTTGCCAACTGGACTACTTCCAGAGCGGAGGCTCGCGCTCGATGGTCTACGGTCTCGGCAACCGGGCGGCGGCTTATCTCTCCCGCATTGGCGCGTACTCTTCTCATCGGCTCGATTGGAACACGCGCAATCGCTCGATTCACCGGTTGTTTCTTGATCATGCGCTCATGATTTCCGACATTTTGGTGGCCTTGGAAATCGCATGTCGGGCGCGCAATGACGTTTGTCTTTCGATCATGGATGATTGCTCCCCACCGGATTCCACACGCCCGCGCTCCGAACCGTTACGCTGGAATGTCCGCACCACTCAATATGGTGAAATCGGCGTGGTGCCCGATGCTGTTTTCACTCTGCAATTCACGACGGCCTCGGAGAAGGAGATGCTCTGTTGTCTGGAAGCGGATCGCGGCACCATGCCGGTGGTGAGTCAGGATCCGCAACGCAGTTCACTTGCGCGCAAATTCGCAGCTTACGAGGCGAGCTGGCGCGATGGCGTCTTCCGCGAGCGGTTTGAGTTCGCGCGCGTCCGGGTGCTGACGGTTACGAATGCCCCGGAGCGAATCGCCTCCATCGAGAATTGTTTGCGCACGACGACGCGCAACTCCGCACTGTTTACTTACGCCTCGCTCGCCCGATTGCTCGAAAGTCCGCACGATTTTCTCGGTTCTTTGCTGACCGAGACGCCTCGCGGCACATGACCCTCAGTCCTCGTCTCGTCGGGCATCGCAGCCAGCTTCCATTACCTCCGCCGCTCGCCCTCGTGCGTCTTTGCGACGGGACACTGCGTGTCGTTCTTACCGCTGCCTGGCCATAGTCTGACATCGACACGGTAGACGAAGGCGCGGGGACGGTGGGAAAAGGAGTGGCGGCTGGCTGCGGCATCATGGACGAACATTTTTCACAAATTGGGATTCGAGAAATATGGGGCGGCGAAAAGTCCGTTGGTCTTTCCCTATCCGACCGCCGCCAACATCTCTACGTCATCGGGAAAACGGGTACGGGTAAAACGACTCTGTTGCGTAATTTGATCGTGCAGCATCTCGCCGCTGGACACGGCATCGGGCTGATCGATCCGCACGGCGACCTCGCCGAAGAATTGCTCGACTGCATCCCGCCACACCGCGCGGACGATCTGGTCTATTTCAATCCTGGTGACCTCGATTTCCCGATCGGTTTCAATCTTCTCGCCAACGTCGCACCCGATGACCGGCATCTCGTCGCCAGCGGAATTGTGGGCGCATTCAAAAGCATCTGGCGAGATTCATGGGGGCCGCGCCTCGAATACATTCTCTACAACGCCATCGCGGCGCTGCTCGATTGTCCGAACACTTCCCTGCTCGGTGTGAATCGTATGCTCATCGATGCCGATTATCGCCGCCGCATCGTCGCGAAGGTGCGTGATCCGTTCGTGCGCGCCTTTTGGACGGACGAATATGAGCGTTACGACCCGCGCTTTCAACGTGAGGCCATCGCGCCGATTCAAAACAAGCTTGGCCAGTTCATTCAAAACCCGGTCATTCGAAATATTCTCGGCCAGGTGCGGGCCAAAGTGAGCATCCCGTTCATGATGGACACCGGGCGTATCTTTATCGCCAATCTCTCCAAAGGGAAGCTCGGCGCGGACAAAGCAAATCTTCTTGGCAGTTTGCTCACCACCCAGTTTCAACTTGCCGCAATGGCACGCGTGAATCAGCCCGACCAGGAACGCCGCGATTTTTTCCTGTTCATCGATGAGTTCCACAATTTCACCACCGATGCCTTTGCGGCAATCCTCTCCGAAGCCCGCAAATACCGTCTCTGCCTCGCGATCTCGCATCAATACATCGAGCAGGTACCGCCTCCCATCCGTAGCGCGATCTTCGGCAACGTCGGCTCTCTCATCGCCTTTCGCAGCGGCCACACGGATGCCGAAATTTTGCGATCTGAGTTCGGGAACGCTTTCCCAGTCGATTCGTTCGTGGGCTTGGATCGTTTCCACGTCATTGCACGTCTTTGCGAGAACGGCAAAACCGGTGAAGCATTTCGTGCCCGGACACCTCCGGGCATTGGCCACCCCATCGGGAAACGCACCAAGCTCGTTGCGCGCTCCCGTGAAAAATATGCTATCGGTCGCGCCACCGTAGAAGCAAAACTCAATCGTTGGATTGAGAAATGAGGTCGTTGCAGAATTCCGCGTTTGAATGTGCAGTGTCGCACTGCTTTCAGCACCCTGATCCCCTCATGTTCTCCTCTGTCGCAGCCTGTCGGCGCTTTGAAATTCAGAACTCTGTCTGTGGGCGCAAAGCACCTTTTGTACCTCCTTGGATTGGAAGGTGTTTAACAAAGAAATGTCTTCGTCAGAAATCCGTTTCTGCTAATGAGGCGTCCAGCAATGCCAGCGTCAAGAACACATGTTCAGATTCTGCTTCCGGATATCGCACCCGACATCCGTGCTTCCTTGGGAGATCGAGGGTATCTCGACTGGGGACAAAAGCTGGCGAAAGAAATCCAGGCCGCGCTCGCGTCCTCCGAGGCCGATGGACTCGATTTTGCGGTGAAACAAATACCGTTGCAGGCCGGAACGCAGAAAGGCGTCGAGGCGATCTTGGGCCTGGGAGCAATCGCTGTGGGAATCGCTGGAGCAACCGCTTATTCCATCGATGCGCTAAAAACCACAAAGGTTTTGACGGCTATTTGGACAATCCTGAAAAAGGCCCTGCCGCGGGGATGTAACAAGGTCACCGTCACTTACGAACGTTCCGCCTCGGGCAAAAAGACAGTCAAAGAGCGCTTCAAATTGGATACCAGTGCCGACAGCCCCGAAGCCGCCCATTCTCTGCTTCGCGCCGGGCAGGCGCTGCTCGAATCTTTGCAGGCCAAGCCGAGTAGTTCCGAAAACGTCACCATCACATTCGCACCGGAAAAACCCTAAACTCGCGGAAATGTTCAGGAAACGCATCGCGTTACTTTTCGGGATAGAGGAATACGACAACTATCCGCCTCTTCCGTGCGTTCGTCATGATATTGAGGGATACGCGGGCAAACCAGGCCTGAAGGCCGTTTTGTCGCAGGGTCTTGGCCGGCATACCTTCACCTCCACCAGTGCCCATTGCGGCCGGCTTGGGTACACGCAGGCCACGCGCATTCTAAAGAGCGCTCTCGACAAGCTCAAGGAGGATGGCGATGACACCGAACACACGCTGCTGTTTCTGTACTTTTCTGGCCATGGTGTCAGCAGCGAGGTGGATCTCGCGGAAGATCGGCTCTTGATCGCGACTTCCGATACCGAACGCGACAGTCCGACTCGGGCCATTCGCTTTTCGTCGCTCATCAAGCAATTACTCGATCTGCGCGCCGCGGTCGTTTGCTGCATCGACTGCTGTTTGGGTGGCACCGCGATCATCGGTGCTGAGCACTATTCCCAGACCAAAGAAAAGGACAATCTCGCCATTTTGGCGTCATGCGCCCCGGATGAAGCGTCCTACGTGACCGAAGACCAAGGGCAAAGTCGGTTCACTCATTTTCTGATCGACGCCTTGCTCGGTATCGAGGCCTCTGGCGCTCATCTCCGCGAGATTACAACCCAGTCCCTCGCCGATGCCCTGCGGCTGCGTTTTCACGCTCCTGGACAGACGCCGATGGCGCATGTAGGCAAGACGCCGATTTTGCTTTCGCGTTTAGCAACTCCTATCGCGGTTCCGCAGCGCCTCGCGCCTGACCATGTTGCGAGCACTTTTGACAATTACGTGGCGGGCCATATTCGGGAATATCTGGACTACCCGCAAATCACCTCGGATGAATTTTTCGTCCGCATGGACGCCGAGAGTTGGGTCCTGGAAGGAAATCCGCGCAGGAAATCGCCCGGAGCGCCCTTCCAACTCGTGCCGCTTGACTGCCTCAACAAATGGGTCACCGAGCCCGACACGGCATTGTTACTGTTGCTCGGCGATACCGGCACGGGCAAAACCACTCTCCTCCGGCGCTTTTGGCACGATCAGGCAAAGGCCCTGCAGGCGGGCGCGGCTCATCGCATTCCATTTCTTCTCGATCTTCGCATTTTTAGCGGGGTGCGGCTCTTCGACGGAGAACAAAGCGCCAGTGAAGGCACCGAGCTTTCGCTCCCGGCGCTGCAGGACGAGGCGCGCCGGCGATTCCGTGCCATCGTGACCGATGTGATTCAAAATAGGGAGGCGCTGCCGGTCTTCTGGCATGACTTCGAGGCACTTTGCCGAGAGGGACGCATTTTGCTGCTGCTGGATGGGCTGGACGAAATGGACACCGAAGGATTTCCGGGGGCTGCTTCAGCCAATCTGGCTTTGCTCATGCAATTTTTTGGCCCGGCGGCAAAGATTGTGGTGTCGTGCCGAACCCATTATCTTCGCAGTGACCGGGAATTGATCGACGTGGTCCACGACTCCATCCCGGATGTCATGACGGTGCCGCAACTGACGATCAGGCCATTCAGCGAAAATCAGGTCACAGCCTATCTTCGCAGCCGCCTTCCTGCTCGCCAATTGGAGGAGTGGCATCGGCTTCGGCAACACGACCCTTCCAAACTCACAGATCTTTGCCAGAGACCTTTTCTGCTCGCCGAAATGGTGGAGCATTTCGACGAGATCGTTCGTGGCGGAAGTATCCGACCGGCGAAGCTATTTTATCGCTATCTCAAAACGTGGCTGAAGCGGGACGACTGGAGATTCGAACGCTTCCTGAATGATTTTCAAGATGCCATCCACCGGGATCGGGCGAGAATGGATGAATCAACCCTCCGCGATGCCCCTCGATCCGACTTGCAACATTGGGGCCACCGCGTCCTCGCCGCATTCGTGGAGATGCTCGCTGCCCATCTTTGGGCTCTGGACAAGGTAAGCATCAGCTCGGCAAGAATTCCGACGGTGATCAGGGCGCATCTGTCGTCCGCGCCGGACGTATTCATCAATTTTTTCGACTACGCGATTCGGACTTGTTCATTCCTGCATCGGACGGCGGACGATGAGTATACGTTTCTCGATCGAAGCATATTGGAGTACTTCGCGGTTCGGAAGTTTCGCGACGACATTCTGAATCCTGAGTACGCGTGGGACACATCCAGAGACCGGGGCCAGGATCCTGTTCCGCGGATCCCGCTGGAACTCGGCAGCCGGCGCTTGACGCCCAATATGGCGGACACGCTCGCCGACATCTTCCGTGAGGATGCCGACGCCGCCAAACGGCGTCTGGCGAACATTATTCGCAATACTCAGGAGCGAATAACGAAAAGTCCAGAAACCCTATACTATCTCGCGGGCAACTGCCTGTCTGTCTATGCGCGTCTGAATGGGCATACGGTTCCTCCAGGGACTGACCGACTTGATCTCCGCAAGAAGTGGCTGAATGGAGCCCAACTCGCGCAGTGCAATCTGACAAAGACTGATCTTTCACATGCTTTGCTGGATGAGGTCGATCTCACGGGGGCAGTCTTGGAAGACGCCTTACTCTACGGCATACGTTTGGTCCACTGCCGCTTGCAGGGCAGCCGTTTTGCAGGCGCCCGAATAAATGGAGAAAAGACAGCGGTGGTGAACCCGCTCGATCTCTTCGACCCGAAAGCAAGCGGCGCCACTCCAGAACTTCAAGAAGTGTTTCGACTCTCCACGGTGAAAGGTCCCGGCAGCCGCGCTTTTTCTCGCCCCATGAAAGAAATCGGCGACATGGTATTTATTCCGGGAGGAAAATTCTCGATGGGAACCGCCGCACAATTCGCGCAACCCTACGAGAGACACCCGCGCAGGATTCACTTGGAACCCTACTACATTGATAAGCGCCCGGTAACCAACGAGGAGTTTGCCAGCTTTCTCGACGCCAATCCCGAGTGGCGAAAAGATGCGGTCATTGATCGCTATGGAATTCCCTATTATTTGTGCGGCTGGAGCGATCAACAGCCTCCACCCGACAAAGCGCATCATCCTGTGGTGTATGTCAACTGGTACGCGGCAGCCGCGTTTGCCGCCTGGAGTGGAAAGAGACTCCCCACCGAGGCGGAATGGGAATTTGCGCTTCGCGACGGCCACCACGAACAGAATTGGGATTATCCCAACGGGCCGACGCTGGAGCTCGGCATTGACCCCTATATCCGCCAACAATTTCAAAGCGTTTCTCAACTGCCCGTAGAGCAACGGACGCTCGACGTGATCGCGGAGGTCGATCCCGGACGCATTCTCCGCAACTATGGTCTCATCGACATGAATGGCAACGTCAACGAATGGGTAAGCGATTGGTTTTCCGAGGATTACAATTATTTCAAGGAGCTTGCGCAGCAATCACTGAACAACGGCGGCCACCTCGAGGATTTCACTGGGCCGGAGGCGGGAATTCGCAAGGTCATTCGCGGGGGCTCTTACCTATTCGAATCGGATATGCATTGGATCCCATTTGCCACCTTTTACCGCAGGCCGCTGCCGCGGTGAATACCAACCAGGACTGCGGTTTCCGTTGTGCGATTTCAGCGACCGATTACGCCCGGCGGCGTGAAGCGCAAGTATCCGCTCAGACGTGACATCGTGTCGAGAGACAAGCCCTCCCTGCAAAGCCTCATCCCTTTTTTCCTCCCACCATTACCGAGTCCGCCACATCATGGCATCTCGTTCGCCTTGATGATATAATCATACCGATATGCACGCATTGACCCCATCGTCCGGCTACTGGCTGATTTTCTCTTTGGCGCTGCCATGATTCTTCTAACGTACGTGGCCTCGCGCAGTGATCGTTGGATGAAGAGCGGCACCGGCTTTCTGGTGGCCTGGCGCAACGTCTCTTGGCCGTTGGCCGCCCCCAGCATCGCGGCCTCGTGGATTTGGGCGCCCGCTTTGTTCGTGAGCGTGCAAAAAACCTATGAATTGGGATTGCGGGGATCTTTTGGTTCACCGCCCCCAACATTCTGGCGCTCGTGGTGTATGCGTTCCTTGCGCCGAAAATTCGTCGCATTATACCAGGGGGATACACTCTTCCCGATTGGATTCGCTACCGTTTGGAAAGCGAGACGGTGCATAAAGTCTATTTGATCCCTTACATTTGGTATCAGGTCATGGCGGTGTGCGTGCAAATTTTTGTGGGCGGCTTGATGTTGAACTATCTTACCGGAATTCCCTTGAACCTCCTCATGGTTCTACTCCTGGTAATTTGCCTGATCTATTCGCTGATCTCCGGATTGCGGGCGTCGATCGTGACCGATTTCGTTCAGATGGTGTTCATCATTGCGGGGGTGTTACTTATTCCCACTTGGGTGGCCAGCAAGGTCGGTTGGGACGCCGTGTCCAAGGGCTTGGGCGGCCTGGCCGGGAACACCAATATTTTCGATCCAAAAGTAGCATTTTCCTTTGGCATCGTGACCTCAATCGGCCTGATCGCGGGATCGATTTCCGACCAACAATACTGGCAACGGGCGTTTGCCATTAAACCCAAGGACTTGATTCCCTCTTATGTTGTAGCCGGCGCTTTGTTTGGCATCGTTCCAATCTTGCTGTCTATTTTGGGGTTCGTCGCCGCCAACCCGGCGGTCGGCATAGGAATGCCCGCGGGGGTGGGTCTCCCGATGATTGGCATCGAAGTAGTCGTTAAAATCCTCCCTCTGTGGGCGGCCGTATTTTTTGTCATCATGCTGTTGTCCGGTCTCATGAGCACGCTCGACTCCGGGATGTGCGCCGCCAGTTCCCTGTACGCGATTGATCTTGCTCGATTGTCTTCCGAACAGCGGGCAGTTCTCGCCAAGGAGCGGTCGGGGTTGCCGCTGAGTGCTGACGATGAAAAAAACCAAAGCGCAACTTGACCGAGAGACAGTGGGCCGCGCTCGAATCGGTATGTACGCCATTTCAGCGTTGGGCCTGATTGTCGCCTTAATCGTCGAGCACCTCTTTTCGCTCGACCGTCTCTGGTGGATTTTCAACGGTGTGGCCACATGCTTTGTGGTACCGACTGTCCTCAGTCTCTACTATAGCCGTCTTAGTGCGCGTGGTGTCATTTCAGGTATCTGCGGTGCAGGCATCGGGATGGTCGCGTTCGTCTACGGCAATTGGGTGCAAAACGATGTCATCACCGTGTTCAGCGCGATGTTTATCATCGGAGTGAGTCTCATCTGCTGCCTTGGATTTCGGAGGGAAAAGCCGTGGGTACCCCGAAGGCGCAATCGCCAGCGGAGCAGGCAGCTCCAATTTTTGAGACTTCGCCAAGATTGACGACCCGGCATCCTCGGTTGCGGGCACTCGACTCCGCATGGTTTGCTTCTTCCGATTAGATCACGCAAACTGTCGCGTTTTCCTCCACGCAGGAGATCTATGCCGGCGGAATTGGTCGCGGGCGGTACAAGCATCTTTGGATAGCGTCGAGGAATTTCGCCGTTAATCCGCCGCGCACTCGCGCGGTGGCCATTGAACCTTCACAGGAGGAAAATCGTCATGTCCCGATTCGTGGACTTCAAGACGGTGAAGGCTGCCGTCTCCATGCTCCAGGTGCTCGAACACTACGGCCTCGCCGAATCGTTCAAGCACTCGGGGAAACAGCCTCAGCGGGCCTTGCCCGCTTCATGGTGGTGAGAACCGGACGCAATTTCGCGTCTCACTCGATAAGAATTGCTGGAATTGTTTCGGCGCCTGCAATGGCGGCGGAAACATTCTGGATTTTGTTGCCGGAAAGAGAACGTCACCCTGCGCGAAGCCGCCTTGCTGCTCTGCGATTGGTTTCAGTTGCCGACGCAGGAAAAACCGGCGCGGCCTGCCAAGGACGCCGGAGAACCGCCTACGTCGGATGCACCGTCCAAAGCGGAGCGTTCGCCGAAGGCATCGAAAGCGAAAGGGCCAAATCCGGATGACACCGGGCCGAACAAACCGCTCGGCTTCGCGTTGCAGAACCACGATCCGGCGCATCCCTACCTTGCGGAGCGTGGGTTGAGCGCGGAAACTATCGCCGAGTTTGGGCTCGGGTACTGCCAAAATGGCAGCATGACCGGGCGGATTGTCGTCCCGATCCAGAATGCCGAAGGCCAGCTTGTCGCCTACGCGGGTCGCTGGCCAGGCACACCGCCCGACGAGGACACTCCGAAATACAAGCACCCGCCGGGTTTCCACAAGGCCCAGGAGATTTTCAATCTCCACCGCGCCATGCGCGAGCCAGCCGAATGCGCCCCTCGTGATCGTCGAAGGATTCTTCGATTGCATGTGGCTCTGGCAACAAGGCCTCCGCCGGGTCGTCGCCCTCATGGGCTGCACCCTCTCGACCGCGCAGGAAGAACTCCTCACTCGTGCGACCACTCAACATACTCGCGCGATTGTAATGCTCGACGAAGACGAGGCGGGCCGCGCCGGACGAATGGAAATCATCAGCCGGCTCGCCTTGAAAAATGTTCGTCCAAGTCTACCGCTTCGAGCGCGAAGGCCAGCAGCCCGACTCGCTGACCCCGGAACAATGCGAGGAACTGCGTTGCCTATGAACGAACCCGATCTGTTTTCGTGGCGACCGCCGCGCAGGAAACCGATCAGACCGAAAGGTGCGTGCGAGTGGAAGATTGTCGCGGTGCGGGGAAACCGCGAGCGGCGAACTTCCGGCGTGTCTTTCACCAGAAGATGCCGCCGCCTACTGGCGAACACACATCACCAGCGCGCCGCATTTCAATCCCGACTGCGAATGCTCGCCGTCTTGCTGCTCAATGTGAAGCAGCGGATTCGCGGACATCATCTGGTGTCGATTGGTTCGCTGAACGAGGCCATGGCCCCATCCGCGCGAAGTATTTCGCGCGGCGGTTATCGGCGCCGCCCACGGCGTGGTGCTGATGCACAATCACCCGAGTGGCGACCCGACCCCGTCCAGCGCGGATCTGGCGATAACCAAGCGCCTCTTGGAATCGGGCCAGGTGCTGTGCGTTCAAGTTCACGATCATGTCATCATGGGCCATGACCGGCATTTGTCCCTTCGCGAAGCGGGCTTGATGTAACCCACCCGCCATCCACACGACCTCGACCAGCTCACGCTGGCCGAGGTCTTTTCTTTCGCGGGCGCAAAGTTGTGATTGCGATTGCCGCGTCTCTTATCTACGAAGCTACGCAGTAACACGGTTTTTGGCAGACATGAGTGCATCCGATTCTGTGGCTTTTGCCGGCGCCTTTGCGGCGCCGTGCGGAGATTATTGGCCTTGGCGCAGGCTTCCTCTGCTTTCTCTTTGCTCTTTTTGGGAACAGCTTGGGAGCATTACTTCCCTCCGGTCCGTCGGGTGTTTGTCTTACCGATGGTGCTTTTCAGCGGCTTCGCCGGTGTCGTTGCGTCGGTTTTTCGATCTCCTACCGCTGATTCTCTCATCGGTGCCGCGCCTCGGCTCGGTATTCGAGCCGGATTGTTTGCCGCCATCACGGGCGGCGCACTCACGGTGAGTGCCGCCACCTTACACGCCTTCGGAATCGGCAGCTTTCCGCAGGACAATTCTTCGTTCGCGGCCCTCTCCTCTTTATTCCGAAAGCAGGCGCCTACCTCAATCTCATTGCCGCAGTTCTTGGAATTCCTCCGGCGATCTTCTTTGGCCTGGCCGGCGCGGTTAATCACGACCATGGTTTGTGCTCGCATACGAAGCCCGGAAGCGGCGACCGGAGCGGTGCCCCAGCCTCTGATTCGCTTTCGTGATCCTGTTTTTTCGATGATGCTCGCGCTCTCGGCGATCGGATACCTCTCTCCTTTTTACGGTGGCGCTAAAGCCGAAACCAAAGCCGAGGCCAGTTGTCTTTGCACCCGTGGCACCCGTCATCCAATAGCCACTCCGTTTCCAGCGCCTAAGTGGCGCTACAAAAAGCCAGCCGCGTTTGATAGTGCTGAACCCGACCAGGTCGTCTTTTCAACCCTTCGCACGTTCGAAATCGATACCAATTTGCCCGGTTGCACTCTCCCCCGATGAAACGCGGCTTGCGTACTTTCGTCGAGACGGAGGGACAACGCTCGAAGTCCGCGAACTGGATTCGCTCGATATTGTCAACGCCGTGCACATCAATGGCAATCCGTCCCGTTCTCGCCTGGTCGCCTGATGGATCCAGATTGCTGCTCGTCAACCAAAGCCGAGGCCAAAACCATCCAGGTTGCCGAAATCGGCAGCGGTCGCCTCTTCGTTCTGCCTCAACCCCATAAATGAGCGCATCCCAGATGGGCAGCCAAATTGGTGGAGCGAAAATGAAGTGCTCTTTTTCAAAGACGAGATCCTGCACTGTTTGAACCTCGAAACTTTGCGCGTTCTGCCAGCAGATGAATCAACCGCATGGAACGCACTCGGTAAACAAAAGCAAACTACCATCGCTGCGTATCAAAATCGGCCGCCCTTACCAGGAAACTTTCGATGGTTATTGGACATCGCACCCCGGATTAACCGCTATATCGCTCCATCCGACCTGTCTGGAGTCTGGCAAACCAACGAATGGCTCCACCTCACCTTCGCCGATCCAGACAATGCTTATCGCTCTTCAATCGGTGCGGTCGAATTGAAGCTGGGCGATGTGGTTCTCGCGACCAGCGACAGTTCGAAATTTCTGCGATTGCGTGATGGCACCGCGACAGTTTTTTTCTTTGGGTTACGCGACCGTCCTTCAACAACGCTGAGAACATCCATGCCCTCGCCGCCCGACCCGGCACTGACCGAAGCTCTTTCCGGCAAAACCGTTTGCGCCTTCATTTGTGAACCCACGGTAAACCCTCTCAATGGTAAGACGGTGGGGCCAAACCGGGAACGGATAAGGGCGCTGGTCCGCATTGCGAAATGGAAGGACAATGAAGCCGAAGCTTGGATCACGGAAGAATACATGCCCGTTCGAGAAGGAGACGTAATTGCCGACCTCCACACTTGGAACAATCACCGGATACAGCCGATTCCGGGAACCGGCACAAAAGACTGGTTCAGCGTAATCAATCGGCTCGACCGAAAGGCTACGCCTCCGATCAGCGACGTTCAGCCCCTTGATCGAAAGTTCTCCGTGAACGTGTGATGCGTTCCAACGGCACGGAGAGGATTGCCCGTATCATCACCGCTTCGCTGCCTCGCAAAACGGCGACAGCACCGGTTCAAACGCCGAGCACGCCTCCCCCTTCCACACCATCACCGGTGCCCGCCTTCGTGGGCCGCCCAGCGCCGGCCTTTCCGGTTGAACAGCAACTCACCGCATTCATCACAGAGCATCACGCGAAGTCTTCGCGCGGCGATGTCACGGGCCTCGTCGACGATTACGCGGATCACGTCGACCACTTTGACCATGGAATCGTCGATCGCGAATTCATCCGCAGAGACGAGGTGGAATATCAATCTCCCGGAACCCGTGTGACAGAATCGATCACCACGGCGCCAGTCTTCACTCCTCTCGGCAACGGTCTCTATTCAGCGACCTACTCGTTATCGTTCCTGCGGATTCGTCCAGACCGTCACTGGACAAAAGGAATCAGCGAAATTCAGATGCAAATCAATCTGACCCCGAATGGGCCGAGAATCACAAGCCAACGGTCGCAGAGTCACGACCTTCAGAAAGGGAGGGTACTAATGTTCGCGCTTTGGAAACGCAAGAACACGGAAGTCATTCGATACTGGTACGTGCTCTTCGATAATTTCGAGACACCGGCATCCGAATTTTACGACGCGATCGAGCATGATCTCACCACTCGCGAACTCAGCGGTCTCGAAATCAGTCGTGTCGAATACGCCGAGGGCGGCCTTCTTTCCGCCCAGCGCCAGTATCTGCGCATGCGTCGGGAACGCTTGGTCTTTGATATTTGCGCCGCGCCGTTGGCAACCGCCTGGTTTTTTTTCCTGCCGGTCGCGGAAATTCCCCGTCGTTATCTATCTTTGGGAAGTGCTCGTGCTCCTTTCGGCTTTGGCGGCGATTATCTGGTTTTATGCGAGCCTTATTGGGTGGGTTCTTGGGTCAATTTTCTTCGGCGCGTCTCTCCTCTCTCTTCTTTTGCTGATGCGCAATACCGTCGCGCTCGGGATGCAGGACGTAGACGCGGCCCCTTTTGCAAGTTCCGGTCGTCGGCGGATTCTACGAGCTCTTCATCCGGAAGCCCACTTACTATCGCGAAGATACGCGCCACGCTTACGTCACGATTGTGAATGCGGTTGTCCGCTCGCGAATTGATGAGTTGGGCGCAGCCGTCAAAAGACCAGTCGTCTATTACGAGCCACCGCCGGAACCCAAGCACCCCGGAATCGTGAGCCATTTTCGCCGAACTGCTCGGCATAGGACGCGAGTAGAACTAGACGATGAGCCGCATCGAGGAATACCTGACCGAGACATTCTATCGTTAGGGAATTGCGCGGGCGCGGCTGGCAGGTATTTCCCAAGCCGATTGCCTTGGAGCCGCCGTTCCGTCCATTCACCGGGCACTTTCTACCGCCGCGCCAGCGAATCGATGATGGCCGGCGTCATACCCCCCTGAGTGGTTTTATGGAACGGTTGCGACAAACGGCTGCCCCTACGACCAGCACCGGAGGAACCGCCCGATTTGAGAGGCGGAGCCGGAACCGAATCGCCGCCACGATGAAGAGCAGGTGGAATTGCAACTCACCCTCCCCTTTTCCCGTGCCATGCCCACACCGGCGGTCGAGACGTTCATCCGCCACGTCTGCCGCCCGGTATGAACAGCTCTCCCTTGAAATCCTCGGCACCGCACGGGAAACTGTTCCTCAGTTTGTCGCGTCACCGCGTGCGGCCACGCGAGTGGAAAGGGCGCTCGGCGCAACCTTCCCCCGATCTCGTAGCACTTCCCGGCAACGACGCGCTCGCCAAAGCGTGGTACGGAGAGCGGCTCGGCATTTGCCGTCGCAGAGCTGGGCTTGGGGATGGAATTCATGCTGCCCCTTAGCGATCCTCGCGCCGATCTGCTCTCCGGCGTGGTGACCGCCCTCGATACGCTCGATGAAGGAGAGCTTGGCCTCTTCCTGATTCTTTTTGAGCCGGTGCAGAATGAATGGACATCAAGCATCCGCACCGCAGTGACCGCGGATGACGGCAGCCCGTTCTTTTCGGATCGGCCGGAACTGATGCGAGCCGCAGAACTCAAGGTCGCTTCTCCCCTTTTTGCAGTAGTCCTCCGTCTGGCGGCGAGCAGCGAGAGTTTTTCTCGCTGCTGGGAGATCATCGCGGATATCGCCGCGCCCCTTTCGGCACTTTCTCGCGCGAATAGCAATTATCTCGTGCCGCTCGACAACGAGGAATATCCCGCCCGCGATCATGAAGAGGATATTCTCAATCGGCAAAGTCGTCGCAGCGGGATGCTCCTCAATCTGGAGGAACTCTGTCTATTTCTCGCCCTCCCGACCGGTGCCGTCTCGCGTCGATTGCGCCGCGACACGGCAAAGACCAGGCCCGCCCCGGAGCCGGCCGCGCGTGCCGGTTCACTTCTGTTAGGCGTCAACCGGCACGCTGGAGCCACCAAAGAAGTGCGGCTGTCGCCGGAGCAGCGCGTACGCCATACGCACATCATCGGCGCGTCCGGCACGGGCAAATCGACTCTGCTTTTCAATCTTATCCGGCAGGACATCGAATACGGCCAGGTGTGGCCGTGCTCGATCCTCACGGCGATTTGATCGATCGCGTGCTCGGCATCGTTCCGCCCGAACGTGTCGACGATGTCGTGCTCATTGATCCGTCGGATGAAGAGCACTCTGTGGGATTCAACATTCTCGCCGCACATTCCGACTTCGAGAAAAATCTCCTCGCCTCCGATTTGGTCAGCGTCTTTCAGCGGCTCTCCACTTCGTGGGGCGATCAGATGAACAGCGTGCTCCGCAATGCCATCCTCGCTTTTCTCGAAAGCTCTGAAGGAGGCACGCTCGCCGATCTCCGCCGCTTTCTGCATCGATGCCAGCTTCCGCAATCGCTTTCTCGCCACGGTCACTGATCCGGAGATCGTCTATTATTGGCGCAAAGCTTTTCCGCAACTGACCGGCAATAAATCCATCGGGGCCGGTGGTGACGAGGCTCGACGAATTTCTCAGCCGCAAGCCGATCCGCTACATGGTTTCGCAAAAGGAGAACCGGATTAACTTTGCAGAAGTGATTGATGGCGGGCGCATTCTTCTGGCGAAGCTTCCGCAAGGGCTCATCGGACGCGAGAATTCGTATCTCCTCGGTTCACTCCTTCTTTCCAAACTTCAGCAGATGGCGATGAGCCGCCAGCGGATGCGCGAAAGCGAGCGCCGGGATTTCTGGTGCTACGTCGACGAGTTCCATTGTTCTTCACACTCCGTCGATGGCGGAGATTCTGTTCGGTGCGCGGAAGTATCGCGTCGGGCTCACTCTTGCCCATCAAGAGTTGCGGCAGTTGCAGGCCAATGATGAAGTGGCCGGTGCGGTATTGGCGAACGCGTTCACTCGTGTCGTCTTCCGTGTCGGTGATGCCGATGCGCGTGCGCTGGAAAATGGATTTTCTCATTTTGAAGCGTGCGATTTGCAGAACCTTGAAATCGGGCAGGCCATTTGCCGAATCGAGCGAAGCGATTTCGATTTCAATCTCTCCGTCACTCTGCCCGATCCTCCGGCCACGGATGACGACCAGCGCCGCGCAGAAGTGATCGCCAGATCGCGAGCAAAGTATGCGCGTTCACGAGCAGAGATCGAAGTGGAGTTGCGGCGCAAATCGCAGGAAGATGAAGCTGAACAACCGGCATCGAGATCGCCATCGACTGAGGTTTGCGGAAGCTGCAACGCCCGTTTCCGAAAACTTTGAAGTGCAATGCCCATTGCCGGCTGTTCCGAACCCTTCGGAAGAGGAAACGGGTTCAGGAAGAAACAGGAGGCGTCTCCACCACGGCCGCGTCTTCTGCATCCGCCCCCGTGGTGCATCCGGTTGGCCACGGCCGCGGTGGCGAAGACCATCAACTGATCGTCGCGAATCTGGCTGCGGAAGCTTCGCGTTTGGGTTTCCGCGCACTCAAGGAATGTGTGGTTGCGGGTGGACGGATTGATCTGGTCGTCGAACGGGCGCGCTTGCGGATCGCCATCGAAGTGGCCGTCAATTCCAACACGGCGCACGAAGTCGAGAATCTGCAAAAGTGCGCGGAGGCGAATCCGATTTCATCATCTCGGTTTCGCCGCACGAAAATGTCCGTGCTCTCATTGCGAAGGCCGGCAGCACGAATGTTCGATTCGGAAACGCTCGCCAAGGTTCGCTTCGAGTCTCCGGACACGCTGATTTTCTGGCTGCGAGAAATTGCGGAAAGGAATCCAGAAATCGTACCGCCGGAAATTCCGCAACGCGGATCATCGCCGGTCGAAAAAGTGCGAACGCGCCACGTCGAAATGTCCGCCTGAAGAGCGTCGGAAAAAAGAGGCGGAAGAGATCGAAGTGATCGCGGAACTGCTGCGAAATCAAAGCTCAAGAAAGGAGTAAAGTTTTTTTCGATTCTTCTTGTACTCATGCTCAATCAGGACTAAAATCCCGACACTAAATATCTACTCCTTATGAATAACATTCCGAACGCAGGCAAAAGAGTCGGCATCTGGATTCGAGTTTCGACGGAAGATCAAGCGCAAGGTGAAAGCCCGGCGCATCACGAATATCGCGCGCGACGCTATGCGGAATTCAACGGCTGGACGGTGGTCGAGGTCTATGACCTTGCCGGTGTCAGCGGCAAATCGGTGTGGGAACATCCCGAGTGTCAGCGGATGCTTCGCGATAGCAAACGCGGTCACATCCAGGGGCTGATCTTTTCCAAGCTCGCCCGGCTCGCGCGCAACACCAAGGAACTGCTCGATTTCGCCCAGCATTTCGATAAACACAAGGCGACCCTCGTTTCGATCGAAGAGAAAATCGATACGAGCACCCCGGCGGGATTGCTTTTTTACACGATGCTCGGGGCCATCGCACAGTGGGAGCGGGAGGAAATCACTTCGCGGCTCCGTTCCTCGATTGGCGTCCGGGCCAAGCTCGGCAAGCCACTCAATGGCCTCGCACCTTACGGATACAAATGGATAGACAAGCGCCTCGTCCTGGTGCCTGCGGAAGCCGCCATTCGGCGCGAGTCGTTCGAGCTTTTCCTCGTCCATCGCCGCAAAGGGGTCGTCGCCCGCGCGCTTCACGAAAAGGGCTACCGCAACCGCAGCGGGGCAGGTTATCGGATGTCCACGTGGATCGGATGCTCCGGTGTTCCAGTGCCAAGGGCAAATTACCGGACGAATCTCTACCGCGTGACAAACACCGGAGGCGGCTGGAAAAAGGAAGCCAAGCCAGAAAGCGAATGGGGCACCGTGGATTGTCCCGCCATCGTTTGATTGTCCCGCCATCGTTTCCGAAGAGACTTTCGAACGGGTGGCCGCGATCTTGGAGGAGCAAACCAAACCGCGCCGCAAGCCCGCCAAGAAACCCGCTCACATCTTCGCCGGCCTGCTCAAGTGCGGTTGCGGCGGCAAGATGTATGTCTACACCCGCAGCCCCAATTACACCTGCGCCAAGTGCAAAAACAAGATCGCCGCCACCGCGCTGGAGGAGATTTTCACTGGGAGCATCGCGGACAATCTCGCCGACACTGCCCAAATCGCCGCGCATCTTGATCGGTCGAAGTCGAAAATCGCCGAACACCAAGAGCGAGCCACCGCGATCAAAGTGCAGTGCGACGCGGTTCGCGCGGAAATGAAGAAGCTCTACGACCTCTACATTGCTGGAGGCATCGGTGTGGAGCAGTTCAAAGAACTCAACACACCCTTACACGACCGGCTGGGCCAACTCACTCTGGAACTGCCCAGACTCGAAGGCGAAACCGCCGCTCTCGAAATAAGCGACCTTTCAGTAGAAACCATCGCCCTCGAAGCCCGCAGCCTCTCCGCCCTGTGGCCGACGCTCGATGTAGACGGCAAGCAACGCCTTGCGTCCACCCTCTGTTCGGAAATCATCGTCCCTGACAAAGACCCCGATGCCCCGATAGAGATCGTCTTCACCCATTCCGCGCCCCCAAAGCAGGAAGCCCCGATTCGTATCGGGGCCAACATTGACGGTGAAGAGAACGAAGCCCACTCTTCAGAGAACTTCTCTGAATGTTCAAACCCGCTAAATTCCCAACGTCAGCTTGGGCTGATGGATTAAACGCCGTTGGCGTTCCTCACACGGCCGCGCTGGAAACTGCATGACATGCTCGGAAAGCGCGCGACACCTATTTAGTTATCCTCCCTATGCTCCTCGAAATCCGGAACCTCACCAAGACCTACCGCGCTCCCGACGGCGGTGATGCCGTGGATGTGTTGCGCGGGGTGGACTTGAAAATGGCCGCGGGCGAAACGCTCGCCATCGTCGGCCCGTCCGGCTCGGGCAAGAGCACCGTACTCAATGTGGTGGGCGCGCTCGACCAGGCGGATGCGGGCGAAGTGCTCGTCGACGGCCGTGACGTTGAGAAGCTCAGCAAAGACGAACTGGCCGCCTACCGCAGCACGACGGTCGGCTTCATCTTTCAACTGCACCATCTCCTCCCACAGTGCACGATTTTGGAAAACGTCCTCGTCCCCACGCTGGCCGTGCCCAAGGCGCAGCGCGAGGCCGCCCGCGGCCGTGCGGAGGAATTGCTCGAGGCCGTCGGCTTGAAACACCGCCTCCATCATCGGCCCGGCGAACTTTCCGGCGGCGAACGGCAGCGCGTGGCCGTCGCCCGCTCGCTGATCAACGAGCCCAAGCTGCTCCTGGCCGATGAACCGACTGGCGCGCTCGACCGTGTCAACGCCGCCAAGCTCGTCGATCTTCTTGCCGAGCTCAATCGCACCCGGGGCGTCACGCTCATCATGGTCACGCACGCCCCCGAACTCGCCGAGCGCATGGCCCGCGTGTTGGAACTCGTGGACGGCAAACTCATCGCCAAGGCATGAATGCCCGCACGCTCATTCCGGGGAGCGCACGCGTTTGCTCGGCGCCTCCGCGCCGCCCCTGCGGACTGCCTGCGGCAGGCTATGTCGCTCCGCTCCGTTCGCGTGCCGGTTTTGGCGTCCCGACAAAACGAACTTTTTGCCGGGTGATGGAAGATAAAGGACCGAGTCCTTCCAGCATTTCGCTTTTGGAAGTTCGTCGTGTCGGGACGACACGACCGGCACTCGGGACGAGCGCGCTCCCCGGAGATTTGCGCCGCGCCTTATGAATACGTGGCGATTGATCTTGAGCGGGGCGCGCTATTACTGGCGCACGCATCTCGGCGTCTTGATCGGTGCGGCGCTCGGGGCGCTGGTGCTCACCGGCGCGTTGCTCGTCGGCGATTCGGTCAAGGCCACGCTCCGCGGGCAGGCGCTGGCCCGCGTCGGCCGGCCGGATGTCGCCATGACTTCCGGCGACCGCTTCTTCCGCGCCGCGCTCGCCAAATCGGTGAGTCCCGACGCCGCCCCCGTCATGATGCTGCGCGCTTCCGTCGCCCGGGCCGATGGCGCCGCCCGGGTGAATACGATCCAGTTGCTCGGTGTCGAGGAACACTTCTGGAAGCTTTCGGTCGCGGGTCAACCGGTCGACCTTCCCCCGGACGGCATCGTGCTCAACGAGCGTCTCGCCCAGCAGCTCGGCGCGAAGGCCGGTGACACCGTCGTCGTTCGCGTGGAAAAGCCCGGTCTGTTTTCGCGCGATGCCCCGCTCTCCGGCGACGAGAGTGATGTCGTCGCGATCCGGGCGAAAGTGGCCCGCGTGGTCACGGCCGCAGAGTACGGGAATTTCTCGCTCACCGCGAGCCAGATCCCGCCCTATTCGGCTTTTGTTCCCCTGAGCGTGTTGCAGCAGAAGACCGCACTCGCCGACCAGGCGAACCTTTTGCTCGAGGGGTCCGCCACGCCGACCACGCCCGACCAGGTCCGCGACCTGGTGGCCGCCCATTTTTCCCTCGCCGACGCCTCGCTGAAACTCGTGGACCTCAAGACTGGCGGCTTGGAGTTGCGCAGCCCGCGCGTCTTTCTCGAGTCGCCGATTGTCGAGGCCGCGCCGCCGGCCCCGCGCGGGCAGCGCGTCGAGGCGCTCACCTACTTCGTCAACGAATTGCGCGTGGGGGAGAAAGCCACGCCCTACTCGATGGTCACCGCCGTCACGCCGGACGCGGCGGGGCCTGTTCCCGAGGACCTGAAGGACGATGAAACCGTCATCACGCAATGGCTGGCGGACGATCTCTCCGTGGCCGTGGGCGGCAAAGTAACCATCAAGTATTACGTCATGGGGGAGCGCCGGCAGCTCATCGAAAAGGCGCACGAATTTACGGTCCGCGCTGTGGTGCCAATGGATGCCCCGCAGGTCGATGGCTCCTGGATGCCCGATTTTCCAGGGCTCGCGGACAAACAGAATTGCCGCGACTGGAAACCCGGCTTCGACTTCGACTCCACCAGGATGCGCGACAAGGACCAGGCCTACTGGGACCAATATCGCGGCACACCCAAGGCCTTCGTGAATCTCAAGGTCGGGCAGGAGCTGTGGGGCAATCGCTGGGGCAACCTCACGGCGATCCGCTGGCTGGCGGGAACAACGAAGGAGGATCTGACTCGTCAGCTCTTGGGGGCGCTGCCGCCGGCGAAGCTGGGCTTTCAATTCCTTCCCCTGCGCGAGCAGGCGCTGGCGGCGACTCATGCGCCGGTCGATTTCGGCGAGCTGTTCGTCTATTTCTCGTTCTTCCTCATCATCGCCGCCGCGGTGCTCACGGGGATGCTCTTCGTTTTTTCGCTGGAGCAGCGCAATGCGGAGGCGGGGCTGTTGCTCGCGCTGGGACTCCGGCAGCGGCAGGTGCGCTGGATCTTCCTCGCCGAGGGCGCGATCCTGGCCTTGGTCGGCAGCGTGCTCGGCGCCTTCGCCGGCATTCTCTATACGAAGATCGTGCTGCATGCCCTGGCCACCGTCTGGCGCGGCGCGGTAGGCTCGGTCGAGTTTCAATTTGTCCTGCCGCCGGTGACTTTGGTGACCGGTGTCTTCTCCGGCGTGATCGTGGCCCTGGTTGCCATGTGGCTGGCCAGCCGCCGACAGTTGCGGCACAGCGCGCGGGAGTTGTTGAATGGGGAAGTCGTGGAATCCGCCCAGCGGCAGCGCAAGCCCCTCGTGATCTTCGCGCTCGCGGCCCTCGCGCTGCTCAGCGCCGTGGGCTTGCTCTTGTCGGTGAAAGGGGCGGAGGCCTTCTTTGGCGCGGGCGCGTTGCTGCTCATCTCCGGGCTGCTTTTCGGGCTCGGCTGGTTGCGGCGCCTGGCGATGGCGGCGACGAGCGGGCTGACCAGCATCTCCGAGCTCGGTACGCGCAATACCACGCGGCGCCGCGGGCGCAGCCTCGCCACGATCGCCGTCCTGGCCAGCGGCGTCTTCATGGTCGTGGCCGTCGATTCCTTCCGTCACCCGCCGCCGCGCGATGGCGATACCAGCGATCCCGGCACCGGTGGCTTCGCGCTGGTCGGCGAATCCGCGCTGCCCATCTACGAGGACCTCAATTCCGCCAAGGGCCGCGCCCAGTACGGACTCAGCGACGACGTCATGCACGACGTGAAAGTCGTCCCCTTGCGTGTGCGTGACGGCGACGAGGCCAGTTGCCTCAATCTCAATCTCGCCCTTCAGCCGCGCATTCTTGGGGTGCAGCCCAAGGAGCTTGCCGAGCGCCAGGCTTTCCAATTCTCCGGCGGGAAAGGGGACTGGAACCTTTTGGCATCCACCCTGGCGGCGGGTGAAATCCCCGGCATCGCCGACGCCAACACGCTGGAGTATTCCGTGAAGAAAAGTGTGGGCGACGTCATCGAGTACTCCGACGAACGCGGGCAGTCGCTCAAGGTGCGGATCGTGGCGGCGTTGTCCGGTTCACTTCTCCAGGGCAACGTGCTGATCTCCGAGGATGCCTTCGTGCGGTATTTTCCCGGCAGCAGCGGCTACCGTTATTTCCTCATCGATTGCCCGCCGGACAAGGTGGAGACCGTGCGTGCGGCGCTTTCCCGCGCGCTCACCGACCGTGGATTGGAGCTCACCACCACCGCGCGCCGGCTCGGCGAATTCCAAGCCGTGGAAAACACCTACCTCGCGATCTTCCAGGCGCTCGGTGGGTTGGGCCTCCTGCTGGGCAGTGCCGGCCTGGCGGTGGTCGTCGCGCGCAATGTGCTCGAGCGTCGGCGCGAGTTTGGCTTGCTCGCTGCGGTCGGCTTCCGCCCCGGGCAGTTGCGCCGACTGGTCTTCGTCGAGCATCGCTGGCTGATCGTCGCCGCGTTGGTCATCGGTACTGTTAGCGCGCTCGTCGGTGTCTGGCCGAATCTCGTGCAAAAAGCCGGCGGCTTCCCCCTCCGCGAAATGGCCCTATTGCTCGCTGGCCTGGCCCTGGGCTGTGTCTTCTGGACGTGGCTGGCCACCCGCCTCGCCCTGCGCGACAGCGGCGTCGAGGCCCTGCGCGTCGAGTGACCGGCGCGGAGGAGGGGTCCACGAAAGACACGAAAAGGCACGAAAGGGCGAGGTGAGGAGCTGCCGGCGGCTCACGGGCCAAACTGTGCCTGCGGGAACCTTTCGTGCCTTTTCGTGTCTTTCGTGGACCAAAATATTCTCTCACGCAGCCCACGCAGCCCACGCAGCCCACGCAGCCCACGCAGCCCACGCAGCCCACGCAGCCCATGCAGTCTTGTTGCTCGACCGGGTGACCGACCGCACGGCCCTGGCCCTCTTGCAGGTCTTCCGCCAGTGGGAGGACGCCGAGCCGGGTCGCGTGCGCACGCGTTCGATGCTGGAGATTTCCCGGGAACTGACCCGCCTGCGCCGGGACGGTCAGCAGCGGCTGGGCACGAATCTCCGGCAGGCAGGTGGGGGGGTCGCGGCCGGCCGCCGGGAAAGGTCGTTGTTTTAAGGGGCCTTAAGCCCCCCTTAAGCCGGTTCAAGGTGCGAGATTTGTTTTTTCGCGTGAGTGGGGAAGCTGGCTGGAACGAAAATCCTGTCATCCTGAGCCGTATCGATGCAGTGAGAAAAGGGGGACGCGTTGCGTCCGCGGTGCCGCTCCATTATTCGCCTCCCTGATGCTTCGCCCACCTAAGATTGAGTAAAATGCGCGGTCATCGCGTCAACCACCTGCTTGGAATTGCGCAAAAATGTTGGCAATTGCCGCTGAAACTCGCAATTTGAAGCAACTCACTCACCACCATATCCCATCTATGAAATTCAAATCCCTCCTGACCCTCGCGGCCGTTCTGGCCCTCGGATTCAACGCCGCCATCGCCGCGGACGACGATACGCCGCTGGCCAAGGAAATGAAGACCACCAACAAGAGTCTGCGCACGCTCAAACGCCAGCTCGACGACGCTTCCAAGAAGGACGACAATCTCGCCCTCATCGCCACGGCCAAGAAGAGCATCGAAGCCTCGCTGAAGCTCGAGCCCGCCAAGACCAAGGATGTGCCCGCCGGTGAAAAGGCCGCCTACCTCGACAAGTACCAGGCCGAGATGAAGGAAGTCGCCAAGTCCTTCGACGAACTCGAAGCCGCGGTGAAAGACGGCAAGCTCGATGACGCCAAGAAGATCCTCGAGAAGCTCGCCGACGAAAAAGAAAAGGGCCACAAGGACTTCAATCCCGACGACAAGTAAGCCGATTCAATTTTAACACCTGCAGTGGACGCACAGCCCCGGAGACCTCTCCGGGCTGTGTTGTCTCAGAGAGCCTGAAGGCCCGCGAGTAGAGAAGAAGGTGAACCACGAAATAGGCGAAATAGACGAAATGAAATATCCTGATCTTTCGTTTATTTCGTCTTTTTCGTGGTTCAATTCTCCCTTCGCGTTCGCGTGATCAGTGTGATTCGCGAGCCAAAACTCCGATCAGTCAACCTGGCTCGCAGGCCTTCAGGCAGTTGCGCTAAACGCCACCAGCTTTAATTTGTCCCATGACCCGCCAGCAGCTTCTCGATCTCTATTTCATGGACGCCCGGTCGAAACTGATCGACATCGCGGCGTTTCTCGACCGGGTCGATCGCGGGGAAGGCGAGCCGGATTTCCGCCTCGCAGCGTTTCGAAAGGCGCTCGAGGAACTGCAACGCGGTGAGCCGGTGCGGGCAAAAAGTGTGCTGATGTCGCTCAGCGATCCGACCACCGAACCGATCGCGAAAGCGCCGGGCAAAGGCGCCGTGGGCGCGTGGCCCGGCCAGGAGGCCCACTGATATGCGCTACATCGAGCCCCACGGCCACATGGTGAGCCGCACCACGGACGATTACGAGGCGATGGTCATCGCCGGCTGCCGCGCAGTGTGCGAGCCGGCGTTTTGGGCCGGCTACGATCGCAGCGGGCCGCAGGGATTTTACGATTATTTTTGCCAGCTCACGGATTACGAGCCCAAGCGCGCCGCCAAGTTCGGCCTGCCGCATTTCACCTGGCTGTGCATCAATCCCAAGGAATCCGAGGACGTGCAGCTCGCGCAGGAAGTGATCGCGCTCATCCCGCAATTTCTCGACAAGCCCAACGTGCTGGGCATCGGCGAGATCGGGCTGAACAAAAACACGCACAATGAACTCAAGGTGCTGGAGCAGCACATCGACCTCGCGGCGCGGCACGAGCAGCTCATCCTCGTCCATACGCCGCACCTCGAGGACAAGTTCAAGGGCACGCGGCTGATCCTCGATGCGTTGCTCGCCGATTCGCGGATCAAGCCCGAGCGCTGCATCATCGACCATGTCGAGGAGCACACCGTCCAGATGGTGCTCGATGCCGGATTCTGGGCAGGCATCACGCTCTACCCGGAATCGAAGACGACCCCGCCGCGGGCCATCGACATGTTCGAGGTCTACGGCGGCCAGCGCGTGTGGCTGAACAGCGCCTGCGATTGGGGCCGCAGCGATCCGCTCGCGGTGCCGAAGACGGCCATCGAGATGCGCCGCCGCGGCCATTCCGACGAGACGATCGACCGGCTGGTTTTTCAAAATCCGATCCGCTTCCTGTCGCAGAATCCGCGCTTCAACGTGCGCTGAAGGGGAAGCTAAAAGGGGAGCAGCACGAATTCGCTGTAGAGATTGTCCAGTTGCTCCGCGGTGAGGACGCTGGACTTGAAGACGCGTGGGGTGTGCAGGGCGATGGGCCGGCTGGCGGGCGTGGGCCGCCCGTGGAGCAAGCGTTCGTCCAGGATGATGAGGGGCGTGCGGTTTTGAAAGAGCAGCGCGATGCGGATTTTCTCGAGCGCTTCCACGAAGACATCGGGATCGCCGACGTGCAGGAGGTGGGAGAAGTAACGGCGGCGGCCTTTCATGCGGACGCTGACGAGGTAGCAGTGGCGGTCTTGCTTGAAGGCGAGCAGGTGACGGCACTCGAGCGGCCGATGGTCCTGGTAAATCTGCCACTCCTGCTCGGTCAGCACGGCACGGTGCTGTTCGATCCGCGAGGTCACCTTCCACCCCGCGCCGGAAAAGATGCGGGACAGCGAGGGAACGGGCAGAATCACCCGCTGGCGGGTTTCCAGCGGCAGCGCTCCCACGCTGCGCTGATAGGGTTCCAGTTGCTTGAGCGGCGTCAAGCTGGTGACGGTCAATTCCGGATCGGGGGGAATCTGGTTAAGCAGCATGCTGTAGGCGCGATAGCCGGGCAGCACGACCCAACTGGAGAAGTTCGCGATCGGGACGCGGCGGCCTTCCACGAGTCGTTCGTGCGCGATGAGCGCCTGGAAGCCGACCACGCGCCCGTCGTCCTTCAGGACATAGCCGCGCCGGTCGTCGGGGGCGGCCCAGGGATAGTGGAAGAGATTGCGGAAGTGCCGCTTTTGGAGCCGGGGGTTGTTTTTTTCGAAGACGGCGAGCACCGGATAAACGTCCTCGAACATCTCCGGCGTGGCGGGCGCGAGTTCGATACTCATCGGTCGCGATTCATTGCGAGCCGCCGCGCACGGAGCTGCCGCCATCCACCATCATCGTCGTGCCCGTGACCCAGCGGCCGGTTTCCGCCACGAGGTAAGCGATGGCGCAGGCCACGTCGAGTGGGGTCCCGGGCCAGAGCATGTAGGAATTACGGATCGCCGCAAGCTGCTCTTCGCTCAGGACCGACGAGACTCCATCGGTCATCTGCGTCGAGACCCACCCGGGGCAGACGGCATTGACGCGAATCTTCTCTCGCGACAATTCGTGAGCCAGCGAACGTGTCAGGCCCTCGAGGCCGGCTTTGCTCGCCGAGTAGGCGGCCCAGCCGGGGTAGCCGACGGAGGCGGCGGTCGAGGAGACGAAGACCAGGCTGGCGGACGGTTGTGCACGGACCTGGCGGGAGCGGAAGGCCTTCGCCAGGACGAGTGCGGAGAGCAGATTCACGCTCAGGATTTTCTGCATCTCTTCGACCTCCATGAAGCGAATCGCCTTCGTCATCGCGATACCGGCGCAGTGCACCAGGCTGCGAATGGGTCCGGTCGTTTCGGCGACGCTGGCCATCCAGCCGACGGTCTGCTCGTGCTGCTCGAGATCGAAGGGAAAGACGAAATGCCGTCCCGGCGCAAGTGCAGCGTGGGTCGCGTCGAGCCGGGCCTGGTCGCGCGCGACAAGGATGAGACTGGCGCCGAGGGAACTGAGGAAGATGGCCGTTTCCCGCCCGATGCCGGAGGAAGCGCCGGTCACCAGCACCGTCGAGCCGGTGAGGTCCATGGGATTGATCATAGGGCGACAACCGCGGGCAGTTCGGACGATCGCATCTGGCGTGAAGTGCTGCCCGCTAAATGGCGGCCGGGCGATCGAGGAGCGCCGCGAGATCGCCGACCGTGCGGGCCTCGATCAAGGGCTGGACGGGGACGGCGCGCTGGTAATGTTTGTCCACCGCGGCGATGAATCCCACCACCGCCAGCGAGTCCCAGCCTTGGAAATCCGCGAGCGTTTCATTCCCTTGGATCGTGCCGGCAGGAACCTCCACGAGTTGCTCGAGAATGCGGTAAAGCTGGTCGGGATGCGACATCGGGGTTGGGGCGGTGGAGCGCGTACGAAACAGATAGGGCCGGGGGCTGTCAACCGCCAAACAGGAGCGCCAGAGCCGGCTAGCGGAGCAGGCAACCGCCCCAGGAGTAGCCGACTCCGAAGCCGACCAGCGCAATGCGGTTTCCTTCCAGCACTTTGCCCTGCTGCCGAAGCTGGTGCAGGGCGATGGGAATCGAAGAGGAGACGGTGTTGCCGCAGTTCTCCATGCCGATGAAGAATTTCTCCGCGGGGATTTCCATTTTGTCGCGCAGGTGCTCCAGCATGTAACGATTCGCCTGGTGTGGCACGAAGAGGTCGATCTCGTCGAGCCGCAGGCTGGCCCGCTGGGCGAGCTCTTCGAGGCAGGGTGGCACGACGCGAAGGGAAAACTGGAAGATCTCGGGCCCGTTCATCTTGAGAATGGGCGGTTCCGTAGGATGGCGGAAAGCGCCGCCGCGAACGATGAGATTTTCCGCGCCCGACCCATCCGTGCCGAAGACGAAGGGACCGATAGCGCAGCCGGTTCCTTCCTCGTGGTGCTGCACGAGCGTGGCGGCGGCGGCATCGCCAAAGAGGGTCTTCACGTTTCGATCCGGGCCGTCCACCAGCTTCGTGTAGGTATCCGCGGTGAGGAGAAGAATGTTGCGCGCCTGGCCCGAGTGGACGAGCCCCGCGGCCAGGCTCAAGCCGTAGATAAAGCCGGAGCAGCCGAGATTGAAATCGAGCGCGCCGATGCCGGGCGAAAGCTGGAGCCGCGATTGGAGAAGACAGGCGGTCGTGGGCAGAAAATAGTCCGGCGTCTGCGTGCAAAAGAGCACGAAATCGACCTGCTCGCGGCGACAGGCGCCGGACGCGAAGAGACGCTCCGCGGCGGCCGCGGCGAGATCGGAGGCGCATTGACCGGAGTCGGCACGATGGCGTTGCTGGATGCCGGTTTTCTCGCCGATTTGCTTCATCCGCCACAGCGGGAATTGACGTTCCAAGTCCGCGTTCGTCTCGACCTGCTCGGGGAGGTAGATTTCGATCGCGGAAAGGATGGCGCTCATGGATTGGCAATTCTGCAAGGCCGGGAACCCCGACAGAAACATTTTTCAGGTTTATTTGACTCGCCACGGCGCTGACCCGAATGTTTTCAGGTTTATAGACGCTTCCAGTTCGCTTGCTTGATGATCCGCCGGACACTTCTCTTTTTCCTCTTGTCCCCGCTCGCCCTCGCTGCCGCGAGCGCGCAGGAATCGCGTGCCGACGCCCCTGCGGCGACGGCGAATGGTCCGCTGGCGTCCATCGATACGAAGACGCCGCCGAAAGCGAACGGCTTCACCCCGACCTGGGACACGCAAAAGGGCGCGCGCACCTATGTGCTGAACATCCCCGCGCCGCGCGGACAGATCGTCGATCGCAACGGCCAGCCGCTCGCCCAGACGCGTGTGAGCTACAATCTCGCCATCAGTTTCCCCACGCCGCTGACCTTCACCGATGCGGAGGTGTTGCGGTATGCGGAGCCGCAGATCCTCCTGGCGCGCTCCATCACCGGGCGGCCGATTTCGATTACGCAGGACTTGCTGCTCAAGCATTACAAGAACCGCGGCGTGCTGCCGCTGGTCATCGCACAGGACTTGAAGCAGGACGAGATCGAGCGATTCAACACGCGCAAACCCGAGACACTGGTGCTGCTGCCCACCTACCAGCGCTACTATCCGAATGGCGGGGTCGCCGGTCACATCATCGGCTACGCGGGGCGCACGGGCCGCATGCCCGATGGACCGATCCAGAACAACGAAGTCCTGTGGCCCGGGGCGGAAGGGCGCGAAGGACTGGAGCAGACTTTCGACGACCAACTGCAGGGCAAGGAAGGCCAGTACAACATCACCTTTGACCCCAGCGGACGGAAGGTGAGCGAGCAGGTCGTGATCCCGCCGCAACCGGGCTACAACGTCGTCACCACACTCGATCTCGACCTGCAACGACTGTGCGAGCAGACCCTCGAAAAAGGCGTGAAGCGTGGCGCGCTCGTGATGGTCGATCCGAACAATGGCGACATCCTGGCCATGGCTTCGTGGCCGACGATCGATCCGAATTGGTTCATCCCGAATATCTCCGCCGACGCCTTCAAGGCGCTGCAGGACGATCCGCAGATCCCGCTGTTGCCGCGCGCTTACCGTTCCTCGTACCCGCCCGGCTCGACGTTCAAGATTCCCGTGGGCATCGCGGCGATGCAGGAGCACGTCATCGAGACGGACAGCGAGTTCAGTTGCCCGTCCTCGATGGAGATCGGCCACATGACGTTTCGCAACTGGAAGAAGACCGGCTCGGGTTCGCTGAACTTTGCCGACGCGCTCACGCAATCGTGCGACACGTGGTTTTATCAAGTGGGCATCAAGACCGGCAGCAAGAAGATGGGCGATTGGGCGCTGAAGATGGGCTTCGGTGCGCGCACCGGCATTCCGCTGGCGGCGGAGAATGAGGGGCGCATCCCGACCGACGAATTCATGAAAAAGGTCCATGGGCGCAAGATGCTCGACGGGGATCTGGCGAACTTCTCGATCGGCCAGGGCGATGTGCTGGTCACGCCGCTGCAGCTGGCGCAGGCGATGGCCGTGGTCGGCAACGGCGGCACCTTTTACCAGACACGCCTCGTCCGGCAGGTGCAGAGCATCGATGGCAAGATTGTCACCGCCTACGGCGTGCGCGCCCGTTCGCAGATCGATTTCGAGCCGAAGATTTTGAAGGAAGTGAAGCGCGGCATGGTGCAGGTGGTCTCGGACGCCAATGGCACCGCCGGCAAGGCTTCGGTGCCCAATGTGAAGGTGGCCGGCAAGACCGGCACCGCGCAGTGGGGACCGAAAAACAAGGAGCGCACCGCCGCCTGGTTCTCCGGATTCGCGCCGGCGGACAAGCCGAAGTACGCGTTCGCCTCGCTGTTCGAGAGCGATGTGAGCAACGCCGAGGTCCACGGCGGCACCGTCGCCGCGCCGCTCGTCGGCAAAGTCCTGCGCGAAGTCTTCAAGGACGAGACCAAGGACAAGAAGGCGAAAAAGAAGAAGGCGGACAAACCGGATAAACCCGACGAGGCGGAAGATATGGAAGTACGCAAAGCGGAGCCGATCGAGCCGAAGCAGGAGACGCCGCGGGATTGAGCGGAAGTAATTAGTGCTTAGTCGCGGGCTGCGCCGCTTGAGCATAGCATGTGCGCGCCGGAGGCGCCCCCAACCCCGTCATCCTGAGCTTGCGAAGGATCTCTGATCTCGCTCTGGCATCTGGCGAGCGGCCGACTTTGCAAGCTGGGCGAAATCTTCTGCCCAATTGGTGAAGAAAGGCAGAAAATCAGAGGTTCTTCGCAAGCTCAGAATGACGGGCAGGAGGGCGCGCGCCATACAAAACATGACGCCCACGAGGCAGCGTCAGAGCTTCCCCAACAAACGGTCTACTTCGACGTAGCGGTCGACGAGGGATTGGATCTTGTCGATTTTCTCGACGTCGCCGGGGAGCGTCTTGACCGTCATCGAGTGAATGCTGCTGGCGATGGTGTAACTATCGAGCGGGGAGGCGATGGTGGGCACATCGGAGTTTTTCAGCAGCTCCATGATGGGTGAATTCGGCACGAGATCGCCGGAAAGAACGAGGCCGGCGATGGCATGGCCTTCGTTCTCGCTCAGGGTGCTCGAGGAGAGCGCGGCGAGGATTACGTCCTCGCGGTCGCCGGGCGTGATGATTAATGTGCCGGGCTTGAAATGTGCCATGGCGTGACCGGAGTTCATCGCCCCGATGACGACCTTCTGCACGCGCCGCCGCGATTTCGTTTTGCCGTTGATGAAGTGTCCGCGGGTCGTCTTGCAGATCTGGCCGAGCGTGGCATTGGCGAGAATGGGCTCCTCGGGAATGGCGCCGACGAGGTCGATGCCGAGACGCTCGAGTCCGCGCCGGGCGAAGTCGCAGACGTAGTCGTACTTCTCCGGGATGATTTTATTCAGGATCACGCCGACCATCTCCACGCCTTCCTTGTCGAAGAGCGCCTTGTTCAGGGCCACTTCATCGATTGGCTTGCCGATGCCGCCGCCGGCGATGAGCAGGACTTTGCTGCCGAGCAGCTTGGCCACGCGGGCGTTGGAAAGATCGAACACCGAGCCGACGCCGGCATGTCCGGTGCCCTCGATGATCACGAAGTCCTTTTCCCAAGCTGCGCGGTCGAAGGAGTGCTGGATGCGCCGGACGAGAAAGTCGTTATTCGAATCCTCGATGTAGCGCCGTGTGAAATCCGGCTCCACCGCGATGGGGCTCATGGCCTCGAGCGGCGTGTGGACGCTGAAGGTCTGGTCGATGAGCACCGAGTCCTCGTCGATCCTCTTGCCCTCCACTTCCACGAAGCGCTGGCCCACCGGCTTGATGAAGCCGATGCGTCCCAGGCGCTTTTGCAGCGCGGAAAAGAGGCCGAGCGAAGTGGTGGTTTTCCCCGCGTTCCTGTTCGGTCGCGGCGACGAAGAGGCGAGGGGTGACGCTATTCATGCGAGGCGCAGATGGCATTTTTCATCAGGCTTCGCTGGGGGTGTTGGGGGGATTAGAGCTTGCGATATTCGATGGCCTGCAAGCCGAGGATCGCCGCGACGCCGAGGATGTCATCCTCGGTGGCGCCGCGCGAGAGATCGGCGCAGGGCCGCGAAAGTCCGAGCAGGATTTGCCCATAGGTTTCCGCGCCGGCGAGGGTACTGCACGAGCTTGGCGCCGATGTTGCCGCTGTTCAGATCGGGGAAGACCAGGACGTTGGCCTTGCCGGCAACGAGACTCGTGGGCGCCTTGCGTGAGGCGAGGTCCGGCAGCAGCGCGGTGTCCGCCTGCAATTCGCCGTCGATTTCCATCTCGAGCATTTGCTCTTCCGCTTTCTTGCGGGCCAGCGCCGTGGCGGCGACCATTTTTTGCGGCGAGGCGAGGTTGGCGCTGCCCTTGGTCGAAAAGCTGAGCAAGGCGATGCGCGGCTTGTTGCCCGTGAGCTGGCGGCAGATGGTCCCGGCCTGCACGGCGATATCGGAGAGGTTGCTCCACCGTGGGATCGGGAATGACCGCGCAATCCCCGAAGATCATGACGCCGCGCTCGCCGTAGCGCTTGTTGGAAAGGTCGAGCATCATGCAGCTCGAGATGCTCGTCGTCGTGGGCAGCGGCTTGATGAGCTGGATGAGCGGGCGCAGCGCGCTGCTCGCGGTTTCCCGGGCGCCCGTGACCAGGCCGTCCACCTGCCCGTACTGCACCATCATGGCGCCGAAGTAATTGGGGTTGGCGAGGATCTCGGTGGCCTGCTTCGCGCCGAGATCGCGATAGCGCTTGAGCTTCTCCAGCCGCGCCACGAAAGCGGGCAACTCGGAAGAGGTCGTGGGATCGATGATGCCGATGTGGTCGAGGTTGACGTCCTCGGCGAGGGCGACCTTCTCGATGTCTTCCTTGTGCCCGAGCACCACCCGGCGCGCCGAGCTGCAATTTCACGAAGCGCGCGGCGGCGCGCAGCACGCGGGGCTCGGTACCTTCGGGGAAGACGATGCGTTTGGGGTGCCGCTTCAGTTTTTTGGAAGACGGTCTCGATAAATCTCATGCGGGGATCAGGTTGGCCGCGCGGCCGATTCGCGGCAAGCGGAGAGTTCGCGCGTGCTTCGCCGGGAATGTTCCGGCAAATTGCCCGCACCGATGTTTTCCGCGCTCGCCGACTATCATGTTCATACGCCGCTTTGCCACCACGCCTCGGGCTGGCCGGCCGAGTTTGCGCGGCGCGCCGTGGAGCTCGGCCTTGGCGAACTGGGTTTTTCCGATCACAACCCCATGCCGGAGTATTTCGATGACTGGCGCATGCTCCGTGAAGATCTGCCCCGCTTATCTGGAGGAAGTGGAGAGAGCGCGTGCGGAGTTTCTCAACTCACCATCCGCATCGGACTGGAGTGCGATTTCCTCGCGGGTCGCGAAGCCTGGATCGAAGAGCTCGCGGGGATGGCGGAATGGGACTATTTGATCGGCAGCGTGCATTATCTGAAGGATGGGCTGGAAGTCGACAACCCCAAGTACGTCGGCCGTCACGTAGGGCACGCGGAGAGATCTGGACGAGTTATTGGCAAAGCTACGGGCAGTGCATCCGCAGCGGGTTGTTCGATTTCGTCGCGCATCCCGATCTGCCCAAGAAATTCGGCTTTCGCCCCGAAGGCGATCTGCGGCGCTTCTACGAACCGGCCATCGCGGCCCTGGCCGAGACGAAGACGCCCTTCGAGATCAATACCGCCGGGTGGCGCAAGGATTGCCGCGAACAATATCCCGCGCGGGAGTTCATCGAACTCGCCGCTGCCGCCGGCGTGCCGTTGTTGATCAATTCCGATTCTCACGCGGTCGAAGATTGGGGCCGGATTCGCCGAGGCGGTCTCCCTGGCCAAAGCCGCGGGCTATACGCAGACGGGCCGGTTCGCGCAGCGGCGGATTTCCTTCGTGCCGCTGCCGTGAAGCTGGTCCTGCGCGACGTGGCGATCGAGTTCCCGGTGCGCCCGCTGGTCATGGGCATCGTCAATCTCGTCGCCGATTCCTTCAGCGGCGATGGAATAACCGACATCGATGCCGCGCTCGCCCGCGCCGGCCAGCAACTGGCCGACGGGGCGGATATCATCGACATCGGCGCGGAAAGCGCGCGGACCAATCGCGGCCCCATTCCCGAGGAAGAGGAGGCCGCGCAACTGCGGCGCTTCGTCGAGCGCTGGCCGGAGTTGTGCGCCAGTCGTCCGTCGTCCACGCCTCGTCCGTTGCTCTCGATCAACGCCTGGCGACCGGGCGTTATCCGGCAGGTGCTGCCCCGCGCGTGGCGATCTGCTCAACGACATCGGCGGCCTGCCCACCGACGAGAATGCCCGTCTCTGCGCGGACTCGGGAGCGGCGCTGCTCATCATGCACACGGTCGGCGAGCCGAAGGTCGCGCACACGCACATCGGCTACGATGACATCATGGGCCGCCTCGAAGATTTCTTCACCGCGAAGATCGCGCTTGCCGAAGGGGTCGGTGTTGCCCCGCGAGGCGATCGTCCTCGATCCCGGCATCGATTTCGCGAAGCAGCGCGCCGACAACTTGCGCATCTATCGCGAGCTCGATCGCCTCCACCGATTCGACCGCCCGATCCTGCTGCCGGGTTTCGCGCAAGACCGTCATCGGCGAAGTGCTCGGCCTGCCCAACGCTGCCGAGCGCGATGCGGGTACCGTCGCCTGCATCGTCCCAGGGCATGCTGCACGGAGCGCATCTCTTCCGTGTCCATAATGTCCGCGCCGCGGTTCAGGCGGTGCGCATCATCGCCGCCGTGGAAGGCGCAGGCTAGAAAGCTTCGACCGTCTCCGGCAGGCGCACCGGCACGCCATGCTCCGCGAGGTAGTGCTTCACATCGCCCACCGTATAGGTGCCGAAGTGAAAGATGCTCGCGGCGAGCACAGCGTCCGCCTTGCCCGCGTCGAGGACTTCCGCCATGTGCGCGAGCGTTCCCGCGCCGCCGCTGGCCACCACCGGCACGCCCACCGCTTCGCTGATGCGGCGGGTGATGACGAGATCGTAGCCGGCCTTGGTGCCATCGGCGTCGATGGAATTGAGGACGATCTCCCCGGCGCCGCGTTGCACCGCTTCCACCGCCCAGGCGATGGCGTCGAGGCCGGTCGGCTTGCGTCCGCCCTGCACGAAGACTTCCCAGCGATCGGGCGCCGTCTTCTTGGCATCGATGCTCACCACGATGCACTGGCTGCCGAACTTCTCCGCCCCCGCGCTGATCAATTCCGGCGTGGCGATGGCGCTGGAGTTGATGCTCACTTTGTCCGCGCCGGCATGGAGCAGGGCGTGCATGTCGTCGGTCGTGCGATGCCGCCGCCGACGGTCAGTGCATGAAGCAGTGGGCGGCCGTGCGCTGGATCACATCGATCATCGTGCTGCGGCCGTGCGCGCTCGCGGTGATGTCGAAGAAGACCATCTCATCGGCGCCCTGGTCGTTGTAGCGGATGGCGAGATCCACCGGATCGCCGACATTGCGCAGTCCGCCATCCTCGGCGCGGCCAAACTGCACGCCGCGGGTCACTTTTCCATCGTGGACATCGAGGCAGGGAATCACGCGTTGGTCAACATGGGTTTAAATAGTGCAGAAATGCGTCAGGTTTTCGCTTACGTATGACACGTAATTGTAAAGATTGGATGGAAAGTGAAACAAATGCGTTGACGAAAAAAGTTTGAACCGATATACGGGCCGAGAAGTCCAAGCAGGCTACGTCGAAACAAGAGCAATACCATTATGCCCGAATCCAATCCTGATCCAACGAAAAGCAGTGCGTCGACGGCCGCGAAAAAGAACGGCGCCTTCCAAATTGCGCAGGAACCGGTGAGCGCGAGCGTGGAGGAAGTGGAGGTGCATAAATTCGAAATCGGATCGGAAACGGAGAGCGCGGGGCCGGCCGCTCCCGCCTATGAAGACCTGGGGCAATTGCCGGAGACGTATTTCGAGGACACGCTGTTTCTCGTGGCGCGCGATCCACGCTGGCTGTTTAGCTATTGGGATTTCAATTGGGCGAAATATTCGGCGGGCGATTTCCGCGGCGGGGTGAAACAGTTTTTCCTCAAGATCACGACCACGGCGGGCGCGGATGCGGCGCTGGTGGAGATCAATCCCGAGGCGCGCAATTGGTACGTGCCGGTGAACAGCCCGGACACGGCTTACTTCGCGGAGATCGGCTT
Source organism: Chthoniobacter sp. (assembly GCA_037200205.1). GTDB lineage: Bacteria > Verrucomicrobiota > Verrucomicrobiia > Chthoniobacterales > Chthoniobacteraceae > Chthoniobacter. Next base: position 256,193 of record JBBCHV010000043.1, on the reverse strand, counting down.
TTTCGACAAGGCGGGCAAGTGGCATTGCGCGGTGCAATCGGGCGTGGCCGTGACGCCGGCCGATGCGCTGGCCGAAGAAGGGGCGACGGATTTCGCCACGGTGCCCGCGCACCTTACCTTCGAGCGCCTGCTCGACATGGTGAAGGAGAAGATGCTGGAAGGCGAAAGCCTCATCGAAGCGCTGGCGCGCATCGCGGGTGAAGGACGCCTGGAATTTCGCGCCGGCCTGGCGCCGACCTGGAACGAAGACCAGAAGCGTCTCCTCGCCGCCCTGCTCGGCGATACGCTCATCGACCGCCTCGGCCTCGGCTCGGAAGAGATCGACCAACTCCTCCGCAAGCAGCTCCAGCAAAAGCTGCACAGCGAAAGCGCGAGCGGCCTTTCCGGCGCTCTGCTCGAGACCCTCGGGCCGACGACGACGAGCCTTTCCAGCGGCATCGGCGCGAGTTGGAGTGCGCAGCCCTTCAGCGTGAAGCGCGAGCGCGGCTTTTACATGCACGTCAATGCGGAGATCATTTTCTACGGCGGCACGCACCCCGATGCGACCGTGTGGGTGGACGGGGAGGAGATCGAACTCGCGCCCGACGGCACGTTCCGCTACCACTTCACCCTGCCGGATGGCGACTTCGCCATCCCGATCGTGGCGCAATCGCCCGACAAGGTGGAGAAGCGCTCGGCGACGCTGTCCTTTGTGCGCGGCACTTCGCGCTCGGGGGATGTGGGCTCGACTGGGGCAGCCGAGCGAGTTGAAGCCGCTGATTGGGAAGAAGTAGGGCGGGGCGCTGGCCTCGCGAATGGGAAGTAGGGGAAGAATGGGAGTAATAGGACTCAGGTGTCTCATCACTCCCATCCTTCCCCTTCCTCCCATTCTCTGAAAGCTGGCCACCCGCATACCCATCGCCTACCTTCCCGGCGTTTTGAAACGCCCCAATCGCGATCGCTTCGCCGACGATTTTTTCCGCTTCCTTGAGGTGGAGCGCAATTCCTCGCCGCGCACGCTCATCAACTATCGCATGCCCTCGCGGAATTTCGCGAGACGCCCCATCTCCCCGCGTGGAAGGAACTCACGCCGGATCATTTCCGGCGCTATTTGTTCGATTGCGCCAAGCGCGGCATGGCCCGGCCGACCATCCGCCTGCACTTCTCGGCGCTGCGCACCTTTTACAAATTTCTCACCGAACGGCACGGCCTCATCGACAATCCGCTCAAGGAAGTGCAACTCCCCAAGCTGGAGAAAAAGCTGCCGCTGGTATTGACCGCAAAGCAGATCGACGAACTGCTCACCGCCCCCCTGCGCATCGAAAAATCCGCGCGGGCGCCCGTCTGGATGCCGGCGCGGGATGCGGCGATCCTGGAGCTTTTCTACAGCAGCGGGCTGCGCCTGGCGGAACTGGTCGCGCTCGATGTGAGCAGCGTGGACATGTATTCTGAAAGTGTGCGCGTGCTGGGCAAGGGGCGGAAGGAGCGCATCGTGCCGGTCGGTGCGCCGGCGCTGGCCGCGATCCAGAAGTACCGCCAGGAGGCGAACGTCCACGCCGGGCCGCTCTTCATCAGCAAACTGCGCCGCCGCATCGCCCAGCCGAACGTGTGGCTCGTGCTCAAGCGCTACCTGCCGCACACCAGCATCCCCATCAGTCTCAGCCCGCATAAATTGCGGCACAGCTTTGCCACGCATCTGCTCGATGCCGGGGCCGACCTGCGCAGTGTGCAATCGCTCCTCGGCCACGCCAGCCCTCTCGACCACGCAAATCTACACCCACGTGACCATCGAGCGCCTGAAGACCGCCTACGACGAAGCGCATCCGCGGGCTTGAACGGCACGCGGTGCCTCTGATCATCGGCCAAGCGCACGAAACCGCCGGCCAGACGGATCCTGACCGGCGGTTCGAATGCTTCAGTGGCTGATCAGTTGACGTAGCCACTTCGCCGTGCTCGGCCGTATCGAGACCTTTCTCTTCGACTTCGGGGGCCACGCGCAGGCCGATCGTGGCTTTTAACCAGGAGCGTGACCAGGAGGGTTCCCACCACGCTGAGAGCGATGGTGACGCCCACGCCTTTCAGTTGTTCGAGCCAGAGCGTCTTGCCGACGAGATCCTTCAGGTTGGTCGCCAGATTCGGGTTCGAATCCACATTGGCCAGGAAGCCGGTGAGGATCGCCCCCAGCGTGCCGCCGATCGCGTGAATGGCGAAGGTGTCGAGCGCGTCGTCATAGCCGAGGAGAGACTTGAGATTGAGACCGACGAAGTAGGGGATGAGACCGGCGGATACGCCGATGAGGATCGCTCCCGAGGAATTGACAAAGCCCGCGGCCGGGGTCACGACGACCAGACCCGCCACGGCGCCGGAGCAGAAGCCCACGACGCTCACTTTTCCGCGGTGGATATATTCGGCGATACCCCAGGTGGAGCAGGCCACGGCCGTCGCGAGGGTGGTGGTCATGAACGCATTGGCGGCAATGCCGTCGGCGGCTACGGCGCTGCCCGCATTGAACCCGTACCAGCCGACCCAGAGCATCCGGTTCCCGCGGCGCAGAGCACCGTGCTGTGCGGGTAGAAACTGGCCGTGCCGTAGCCGATGCGCTTGCCCAGCAAGGAACAGAGAATCAGGGCGCTCCAGCCCGACGACATGTGGACGACCATGCCTCCGGCGAAATCGATCGACTTGATCCGCGCCGCGGATTCCAGACGCCGTTCATCAGACCGTCGGCCCCCCACACCATGTGCGCCAGCGGGAAGTAAACCGCGATCATCCAGCCGATCATAAACATGATGATCGCACTGAATTTCATGCGTTCGGCCGATGGCACCGATGATCAGGGCCGGTGTGATGATGGCAAACATCAGTTGATACATCGAAAAGACATTATGCGAGACCCAGTAGAGTAAGTCTGTATTCGGCGCGGACGTGACCCCCTTGAGAAAAGCGAAATCGAGACCACCGAAATACGGAGAGCCATGGGCGAAGACCGCGGAATATCCAAACGCCCACCAGAGCACCGTCACCAGGCCGTGATGCGAAGCACTGGGCGAGGACGCTCAAGACGTTCTTGCGCCGACCAACCCACCATAGAAGAGCGCGAGGCCGGGCAAAGTCATGAACAACACCAGTGCCGATGAGGTGAGCATCCAGCCATTGTGACCGGGGCCAGGCACGCCCACCGTGGGGATGGTCAAACCGTCGGGAATCTTGCCATCCTTGTCTTTCAGGCGGCCGACGGGTCGCCGTTGGTGATGTAGGCCTCCACCCCCGCCATGCGTTGTTCCATCGTCGGCGTTGGCTTCTGCGGAGCGCTGGCCTCGGTGACCGGGGCGCTGGCGGCGGTCGTGATCGGCGCAGTCTGGGCCGCGGGTGATTCCGTCGATTCCGGCGTCTGCGCCGCGGCGGTGAGAGCGGCTGCGGTCAAGAGCCCGGCGGCGAGGATGGTGGACACCAAGGATGTGAACGATCGTTTTTGCATGCGGATTGGTTTGGTTTCGGAGTGTGTGAAGCGGCGGCCCCAGAGAGGAGCAGCCCTACGCAAGCAGCGCACATGCCAACTATCACTTCGGCTTATCCGGTGATAAAATTTCAATTCGTGTCGTCCTTTATTAGGACGGTTTCCCGGCGCCAGTCATGCCAGCTTGCGCTGGAGATTGACATGGAAGCTGCCCAGCGGGAATTCGTCCTCGTGGACGAGGGCAAGCCAGCGTTTCAGGTCGCGCTCGTCGTTGATCACGCGTTCACCGGCTTTCCACTGGGAGGCGACATTTGCGTGGACGTAGCGGGAGACGAGTGCGTGGCCGGCCAGCCAAAATGACAGCTTCGAGCTATCGGCGGCGTTCTTGTAGAGCCGGGCCACCTCCTCGCGCAGGCCGTGAAAGCCTTGGGCGAGCAAGTCCCATTGGATCGTCAGCCGGTTGTCGCGCCACACGAGGACGTCGTGCTGGTGCAGATAGGCGAAGAGCAATTGGCCGCCGAGCGCGTCGTAATTGCGCACGCGCGATCCGGTGATGGGAAAGCGCAGCACGCGGTCGAGCAAGATGGCCCAGGTGACGTAGCGCGCGAAAGGGAAGCCGTGGTCGGCGAGGCGGGTGGCCTCCTCGAAGCTGCGCAAGTCCACGCGCAATTCCTCGAGGGCGTACATCCAGAAAGGAGCGCGTTGCCGGATCATGAAGGGATCGAACGGCAGTTCGCCGACGCTGTGCGAGGCGTCGTGAATGAGGTCCCAGAGTGCCACCTGTCCTCGATGAGTGGCAATGAGCCGAGCCAGAAGGCGAGTTGCGGGAACAGCTCAAGGCCAATAATGCCGGAGGCGCGCCGCACACAGTTTTGCAGCCGCCGCGCTTCGCGGTCGCAGAAGATCGTGGCGAAGTGGTTCCATGGCTGGCCGGTGAGCGAGACTGTCTCCGGGAAGAGCACCGCGCATTCGCTGGCGTAGCCGTCGGTGAAATCGATCAGGTGGCCCGGGACGAATTTTTGGTTAAAATAGGCGAAATTCTCCAATGCAGCCAACCAAGCCGGCCAAGGCATGCGCATGAGCAGCGCCTCGAAACGCGTATCGCTCGACGCATTGGGGGTGTAGAGCGGGAAGAGGACGAGGTGCTCGCGCCGGTCGCGCCGATGGAGCTGCGGCTGGAAAGCGGCCAGCGATTGGCCGAAATCCGGACGCGGGAATCCCGCCTCGATCCAGGCTCGGAAATCGCGGGGGAGCTGGGCCAGATATTCCGCCTCATGCGGGAACTGCGGGGTCATCGCTTCGAGCGCCGCGAGGATATCGGACACGAGTTGCGCAACGGCGGGTTGCTCGGGCGGAGGCACGCTGCCATCGGGATTTTGCTTCGCGCGCAATTGATTGACAGCGGCCTTCAACTGCGGCCAGGCGCCCGGAAGCGATTCTTGCGCGATCTGGGGCGCCGATGGCGCGGCCACTTTCGGGGCCGCCAGCCAATAGAGGATATTCAGCCAGAGTTGCTCGTGTTGATTTTCCCGAAGGTGTTCGTCGCCAAAGAGCACGGAGTCCGTGACGAGGACGATGCGCCCGGCTCCGAGCGGTGCGGTGGCGATCAAGCTGGCCTGCGGCGGACGCGCCTTCGCCGAGGTCTGCCACGCGATACGGGCCTCGCCCTCGGCTGTGCACCAACCCGTCCGATAGAAGCAGGCCGCGCTGACGCCGTGCGCGAGCGGTGATCCCGGGCTGGGTTCCGCGAGCAGCCATTCCGCATTCTCGTGCACGCAAGCCGAGCGATCGAAGGCCGTGCCGTTTTCGATGTGCAAGCCGGCGGGCGCGAGCAGGTCGTTGAGATTGTCGCCGTATTTGGCGTGCTCGTATTCTGTAATCACCAGCAGCCCGCCGCCGGCGCGCACAAAATCATGGATCGCCGCGATCTCCTCCGCGCGCAACGCGGGCGAACCGTGGGATGTGGTGCGTTCCCAGCGAGCGTCGCAGGGATGCGGCAGCACGAGCACGTCGGCTTCCGCGAGCACCGCGGAGAGGAGGGGCTGGGCGACGTGGCGCGCGACAAGGAAATCGCGGGCGGCCAAGGCGCTGGCGGCGAGGTGATAGGAGGAATTGGCCGCGCGATCGGGCTCCATCTCGCGAGCGCGCTCTTCCGAGATCGACCAGCTCTCGCTGTGAAACTCGTCGAAAAGAACACGGGCGATTTTGCGTTGCGCGGGGTGCATCGGGGCCTCCGCCCCAACCTACTCCAGCGCGTTCTATTTCGCGAATTCGGCGGCATCGGCGACGAAGGCGGCGACGTCCTCCGGGCGCGTGTCCCAGGCGCCCATGAGGCGGGCGGCGCCGCTCGGGCCGACATCGTGGTAGAATTGCCAGCCGCGCGCGCGCAGGCCCGCGACCACCGGTGGCGGGAGCTTCGCAAACACCGCATTGGCCTCGCGTGGATGCGCGATCTCCACGCCGGGCAGGCCGCGCAGTCCGCGCTCCAGGTCGGCGGCCATGGCATTGGCGTGGCCGGCATGGCGCAGCCACGCGCCATCGCGCAACAGGCCGAGCCACGGGGCGGCGAGGAAGCGCATTTTGGAAGCGAGCTGTCCGCTTTGTTTGCGACGATAGGCGAAGTCGCGCGCGAGATGCCGGTCGAAGAAAATCAGCGCCTCTCCGCAGGCCAGGCCATTCTTCGCGCCGCCGAAGCTCAGCACATCGACGCCCGCTTCCCACGTGATGGCGCGCGGCGGCACGCCCAGCGCGGCGACGGCATTGGCAAAGCGCGCGCCATCCATATGAAAGCGCAGGCCCAACCGGTCCGCGACGGTGCCGACCGCGGCGACTTCCTCCACGGAATAGACCGTGCCCAGTTCGGTGGATTGCGTGATGCTGATCAGGCGCGTGCGGGAATGGTGAATATCGGTGCGCCGGACCGCCGCGCGCTCGAATTCGGGATAGGGGACTTTGCCGTGCCACGCGGGTAGACCTTCCAGGACGACGCCGTGCGCGAAAAAGCCGGCGGCGCCACATTCGTCACTGATGAGGTGCGCGTGTTCGGAGCACAGCACACTCTCGAAAGGCGCGCAGGCCGAGGCGACCGCGAGCGAATTGGCCGAAGTGCCGGTGAAGACGAAAAACACTTCACAATCCGCCTCGAAGATTTCGCGAATGAGCTGCACGGCCTCCACGTTCCAGCGATCCTCGCCGTAGCTGGGCGCGTGATCGACATTGGCGGCCTCCATCGCCGCCCACGCCTCGGGACAAATGCCGGCGAAATTATCGCTGGCGAAATGCCGGCGTGGTGGAGATGCGGAAGAGCTCATGCCGGCCTCAAGATAGCCGCAACGGGGCGCGGCGGGAAAGCTCTCGCGTCTCAGGCCCCGGTCAGCACCGGAGGCCCGCTGACGAAATCGGCACAGAGATCGTGGAAGGAAAGATAGAGATCGTGCCGATGACAGAGGCCATCCTGCGCGCGAACCGACGCGGAGCCGGAACTCATCGCCGTGAGTCCCGGAAAAGCCGACTCGATGGTGGCGGGATCGTTGCGGAAGTGGACGCAATGCCCACAGCAGCGCTGGCCCGCGACGGCAGGGGGCGTCGTTTCCAACTTAGTGCCCCAGCGTGGCCCAGTGCTGCCCGAAGACATGCACGGAAAGGACATAGCCGAGGATCAGGTTCACGACCACGCCCGCGGTGAAAGCCCAGAAGGGTTTCACGCCGCTGGAGGAAAGTTCGCGCAGGCGCGTGGTGAGGCCGATGCTCAGAAAGCAAAAGGTGAACGCCCAGGTGCGGAGCGCGACCAGCGGGGCGACGAGGCCCGGTTTCACCAGCTTGTTATAGTCGGCGAAGGAGTAACTCCGAAGGGCGTAAGTAATGATGAGCGAGGCAAGGAGAAAGCCGACGACGAACTTGGGAAAGCGCCACCAGATCTGGGCGGCGTCCGCCTTGCGCCCGGTGGACGATTTCTCCCAGACGGTGATGGAGATAATGGAGAGGACAAATGCCCAAATGCCGATCCAGACGTCGCGTCCCACGACTTTGATCAAGGTGTACGCGTTTGATGGCCTGGTCCGGGGTGCCGGCGATCCCGGTCTGCGGGCCGGCGAGTCCGCCGTAACTCTGCGCGGCGGCCAGGCCGGCGGCGTCGGCGAATTCCGAGGTGCCGATCCACGCGCCGCCGATGCCGGCCGGCAGATGGAGCGTGCGCGCGACCACCGGCAGTGCGAAGACGAGCACGATGGCGTAAAGCACGACGAGGGTGATGGCGATGGGCGGATGCTCCTTGCGGGCGCGGACCGAACCGGCGACCGCGATGGCCGCGGAGACGCCGCAGACCGCCCCTCCCGCCCCGAGCGTGGCGCAGAGCGTGCGCTCCAATCCCAGCTTTCGCCCGACGAAAAAGATGACGAGGAAGGTGGCGATGGAAACGATCGAAGCCTGCAGAATGGCGACCGGTCCCGCCCAGAGGATGAGGCTAAAGGGCAGCCCGGCGCCGAGCAGCACGATGCCCGTCTTGACGTAGAACTCGACGCGGAATCCAGCATCCATCCAGCGGGGCAGGCCGATGAGATTGGAGATCAGCAGGCCGAGCACCAACGCCAGCAGCGGTGGCTCCAGGGTGTAGACGCTCGCTTTTTCCCATGCTCCCCCGATGTTGATGGCGGAGAGAGAGAATGTAGATGAAAAGAAAGGACGGGATGAACTGCCGGGGCTTGTGCCCGAGGACCGCGCCGCCCGTCGCGAAGACGGCCAGAAACAAACCAAGCTGCGCGAGGTAGCGCGGAATCTTCGCCGAAAAATCCGCGCCCAACTGGCCGAACGTCGCCCATTTTTTGGGCGCGACGGCGATCCAGTCGATGCTCGAGCCGGAGACGAACAGGGTGTAGGCGGCAATGACCAGCGCCAGGCCGATCCACACCGCCCACCAGTCCTCCTTCAGCCACAGTTCTTTCCATCCGGGTTGTTGATTGGGGGCGGGAGCGGCGGAGTCGTGCATAGGAAGGGGAGGGCGAAAAGCCTGGCGAGAATCGGGGGCGCATGATGCCGGTGTCAAGAACCCAGCCGTCCGGGGCGTTGCCTGAGGGTGTCGGGGCGATCTGGAGAGGGTCCACGAAAGACACGAAAAAGCACGAAAACCTCCGGAGGATAGTTGACCCGTGAATCCCGCGGATCATGTGCATATCCGTTGCTACATTCGCGCGATCCGTGCGATCCGTGCGATCCGTGCGATCCGTGCGATCCGTGCGATCCGCTGGCCCACTCTTCCTCCGGTGACTTTCGTGCTTTTTCGTGTCTTTCGTGGACCTTCCCTGGTCGAGCGCTCGGCGCTTTCCTATCCGCCTTCACTACGCCGCGGATGCCGAGTAACGCAGCGTCGGTGTGCCATCGAGCCGTTTCGACATGTCGATGGGGCTGCCGATATCGACGACCGCCGGGTCGACCTGGTAGGCCCAGACTTGAAACAACGAAAGGAACGCCGGGCCGAAGAGCGTCGAAAACGCTCCGTCCACCGCATCGAGCCCGCAGGCGATATTGATGCGGCCGAGCCGCGGTTCGTTGAAGCGCGCGTCGAAGGTGTACCAGCGATGCCCCACGTAGACTTGCATGTAAGCGTGAAAGTCCATCGGGGAACCCGGATCCCAGCAGCCGATATCGGGCACGTAACCGGTGACGTAACGGGTTGGCACATTGAAGCAGCGCGAGAGCGCCACGGCGAGATGCGCGAAGTCCCGGCACACGCCGTAGCCTTGGGCGAGGATCTCGCTGGCCGAGGTGTGCGGGCTGCCCGAGCCCCAACGGTATTCGATATTCTTGTGGACCCAGTCGCAGATTGCTTGCACGCGTGGGAGGCCATCGAGGTAGTTGCCGAATTGCTGATGGGCGAAAGTCATCAGGCGATCCGAATCGCAATAGCGGCTGGGCAGCGTGTAGCGGAGCAACTGTGGTGGCACGTCCGGCACCGGCACCGGTTGGTCGATGAGCCAATGGTCGTCCGTCGTGGGCGGTACGCCGATGAAGACGTCGTGGCGGACGATGGTGCGGCCAGGTGGAAGGCTGAAGCGCTGCACGATATTGCCGTGCGAATCCTCGTAGATGTAGACCGAGGCGGAGGGCAGAAACGTCATCTGCTCCTTCACCTTGCGCTGCCATGGGTCGAGCCGTGGTTGAATCGTAAGAATGGCGGGCGTCCACGCGGCGGCATCGTAGGCGAAGTCGAAGCCGCAACGGACGGTCAGTTCTTGTGGCGAAATGTTCATCGATTCAGTGGCGAAAAGGAATTTCTGCGCGGACCAAAAAGGTCGCGTGGGCAGTGGTAACTCGGGCGCGTCGGCATCTCCCTGCAATCGCAGGCAACCGGGCGAAGTCCATTGAAATTCCACCCGCCTTCCGGCCGGCCCATCGTGTCGACACGGGAATGAAACTGCTTATGTCTGTGACTCAGAAGGCTTTCGGAATAATGCGAATCGCCAGATTGCGTTCCAGAAAATCGACGTAGCGGCGGCGCCATTCGGAGACATCCTGGACGTGGGGCGTGCCATAGCGAACGCCGACCGCATCGAGGATGGAAAAGCGGCGATTGCGCTCGGCATTTCCCCATTGCATCGGGTCCGAGATGATCACCGGCGTGCCGAAAGCGAGGCAGGGGAGGGCCACGTGCAATCGGGAAGTGACGACCAGTTCCGCGCGCCGGTAACGCCGCAATAGATCCCGCGCCAAAGACAATTGCGCGTCCCAATCCAGGTCGCCGATATCATGAGAGATGGACGCGGCGTCCGGGGCTTCCGCATCCACCGCATAGCGACCGGAACGAGGTCCATGATACGGATCGAAGGACAGCGTGGCGCAGCCGACGAGCGAGGCCCGAATCTTCCGGTCCGCGCACCACATGACCGTAGCCGGATCCCGCGCGCCCACTTCCGGGAAGCACGAGTTTCCGATCCAGCGATAGTTATCCTCGTTGCCATGCACATAGACGCCGGCAAAGAGACAGTTCTTATGCTCGACCGGCGGCCGGTTGTTACCCAGCCAGCCATTCACGATGTAAGGGCTGTCCGGGACGGGCGAGTCTTTGTCCCGCCAGAGATAGCTGACCGAGGGGAGTAAACGCTGCAGGGCGATCGTCTGAATGGCATCGCCGATGTTCCAGGTCTGGCGATAGCGATGGATCTGATAAGTCATGTGTTCATGGCATCCTCCCGCGCATCTCCGCGCAGCGGCCGCCAGCCGTTCTCCATCTGTGTCTTGATGAATTCCTCCCGGCGCGGGAAATGTTCCAGAGCGCGAAGGGCTCGGGCAGATGCTCGCAGGCCAGCGAGGTATCTTGGCCGGCGTCCCGCGTGACCACGCACGGGTATTTGGTGGCCTGCTGGAGCGAGGTGCAGAGCAGCAGGTCATCTTCGCAGTCGATCCGGTCCGCGCCGAGAGCGGCGGCGGCGACAAAGAAATGTTTCAGATTCGCCGTGCGGATGAAATACGACCGAACCAGGAAATCGACCGGTAACATCTTGCGGGGGAGAACGCCGCTGGTCGCGGGTTAGCTCCTTGCCTTCGGCGGAGATATGTCGGCCGAATTCGCCCATCACCGAGAAATGAGGGTGTTCGGCCGCGCAGAGGAGCAGATGCTCGATGGCATGGCGACCTGGCAACAAGTCGTCGTCATGAAACAAGGTGTAGGGAGCCATGTAACCCAGACAGGGGACGAAGCGATTGAAGGAACCGAAGTTATCGCTGAAAATGAAATGGCGGTCGGCCTTGCGCAAGACCTCCTGGGGCAGCGCATACTGGGGCTGGTTGGCCGCTTCGATCAGCGTGATGGAACAGAGCCTCTTTTGCTGGGCAAAGGCCGCAACGATGCGCCGGACGTTTTCCGGCCTCTTCCAATTGACGATGACCACTTCGACGACCGCCTTGGCCCCGCCGCGCCTGCGGCCGCGAGGGATCGGGTTCTTCGCCGCTTCCCCGCCGGCCATGGTCGCTGATGGCCACGCCGCAAGGTTGATTGGCCGGCGCGATCCCTTGCACGGTCCAGCCCTTTTGCCGCAGAGCCTCGCCGAGGAAAAATGTCATCTCCGGCCTTGATCAATCGGCGATCCGGCCAGTCGAGTGCGCGGACCGCCTCCGTCTTGATCAGCCAGCAACCGCCCGTGACGAAAAAACCACCGGCCATCGCCGCTCTCACGCCCCTTGGAAACTGGCGACGCCCTTGCCGCCCGGTTGCCAGGAAGGCGGCGGTTTCCCCGAAAACCAAGTGGCGCGCCGGACCCATTCGACGGCATCGCGCCCATAGCTGAACTCATGCTCGTGGGAGACAAAGTAGGTGCGTCCCCACAGCATCGTCTCCGGCGACGCCGTGCGGGCAGCGTTCAACCACCGGGCAAAGGCGTGCGGATCGTTGATCCACGAATCATCGTCGAACCACCAGATATACTCGGTTTGCACCTGCTCGAACAGGCGCCGCATCATCGGACATTTGTTGATGTTATCCGCGCTGGAGATGAGGATATCGATCGCGCCCGCGGCTTCGAGAGAGGCGAGATAGTTTTTCGTGCGCTCCCCGGGAGCATTGGCGCCGACCAAGAGACGGTAATCCGTGCGCGGACAATGGCTCAGGATCGACTCGAGACATCGCCGCGCGAGTTCGGGGTAATCTCCATAGATCAGGACACAGATACTGACGGATGCGGGATTCATGCAAACGGGAGCGATTGAAGTTGAAGTGTAGCCAGCTGCCAGACCGAAGCCTAGCCAAACGAACGCCGACCGCGCGGAGATAGGCGGGAGAGACGCGATATGTCCTGGCATCGGCGTCTTGCCAGGGACGGTCGCTAAGGATCTTCTGATACCAATTTTTCGGAATTAAAATGACTTCTTCTTGAGGGGGAGAAAGGGGAGGAACCACGAATAAACGAACCAAACGAAAAATGCTGACAGAAGGCATTTTTGTCTCCTCCGTTTATTTCGTGGTTCCCTTCTTTGAGCCCAAGAGTTCGGTTAATTGTGAGAGGTGGTATGAGTCGCGGAGCGACGTCCTAGTCGCGGAGCGACGTCCTGCCGGTAGCCAGGGCTTTCAAGCCCTGGAATGTATTTTCAAGGGCGCCCGTCGCGGAGCGACGTTTGCCATAGGCTCGTGTTTCGGCAGACGTCGCTCCGCGACGATGCGCGCTGGATGAAGGGACCAGGGCTTGAAAGCCCTGGCTGCCGGCGGGTTATCGCTCCGCGATTTCCACCTCGTTCCTTATCCGCCTCTTCCCCGTTCCGATGCTTTTATGCTTCTACGCGGAGTCGTCCTGCGGCTCGACGCTTGGAATGAAGGACAGGAGACGGCGCTGCCGGCGGAAATAGAAAGCACACAGAGCCCCTCCGAACAGCAACCAGAGCGGGAGAAAGGTAAAGCCATGGGCGACCGCTTCTTCCGGATTGCCGCCATCCCGCCCCGCCTTGAGCGCGAGGGCGAAGAGGAGGCTGATAAAGCCGTAACCGAGGTTGAAAGCGAGACCCTTGAAGGAAAGCACCGTGGCGCGCTGGCTCGAGTCCACCAAGGCATTGAGATAGTAAGACACGACATAGCCGAGAGCCATCATGGCGCCGCCCAAGGGTAACATGAAAAGCACGCCCCAATGGGTCCAGCGACAAGCCACGCCGGCAATCCCGCAAGGACGACTGTCCCGAGCAGACCGTAGTTGAACAACACGGTATTCGCCGCCACCATGCGCAGCGCGAACCGGCGAAACCACCAGCCCCAGCCCGCCCATGGCCGCGCCGATCACGCCGAACGTGGCCTCGGGCAGATGAATGATACGAAAGTAGGAACTCGAAAAGGTCAGAAAGAGCCGGGTCACGCTATCCATCAGCACCCCCGCGTGATGACGAAAAGGGCGGCGGGCGTTTTTACGATCCACCGGCCGGCTTGGGCCGCGAGGTGCAGGGCCGTGGCCTCCGCGCCCGCGGATTCCATCGCTTTCGGGGGCGACGCGTTTCTCCCGCAGCGCCGGTTCGCGCAGGGCCGAGGGCGATCCAGAGGGTGAAGAGAGCGGTGCCGAGATTCAGGTAAATAGGGAAGCGCAGCGTGGTGCTTTGAGGAAGTGCACGGGCGCCCCGAGGGAGGAGAAGAGGCGCTCCATGAACGACGGATCGTAGACCGCGCGCCGACGATCATCGCGATAATCATGCCCACGCCCTGCCAGCGCATGACCTGGTCGAGCAACCCGCGGCCACTCGGCGGAGCGTCCACGCTCGGCCAGCGAATCGAAGACCAGCGCTTCATCCGCGCCGCTGGCCATGCCCTCGGCCATGCCGCTCAAGATGCGGTTGGCCAGGCAGCAGAACAACAGGACGATCCCACCGTGCAGCGGGGCCACGGAGAGGAGCATCATTTCCAACACCATGCAGACGGCGGCCGCCACGACGAGCGGCTTGCGGCCGAGGCGATCGGCCAGCACGCCCGCGGCAGGTCGGTAAAGACGATGGCGATCGCCCAGGCGAAATTCAGTATCGTGTATTCGGTCGCGCTGAGCCCGAGATCCAGAAACAGGATGGCCGAGCACCGGGTAGTAAAAAGCGCGAATTGAACAGGACGCGAAAAAGGACGAAACGGCGCCAGTTACGGTCGGCGTCGGTGTCGGAGTTATGCGACGGATGCGTCATCTTTGCGGCCTGTGAGCCACGGAAGGGATGCTTCTTGGTTTCACGGCCATTGACCACCGCAAACCGCCTGGATCCACTCGAACGGAGCTGCCGAGGGGCGAACGCAGAGGGCGCGGAGGAAGAGAGAGGGCCGCAGAGGCAAGGGCATTTCTCGCCGCGACCTTCTCTCCTTTCTCTGCGGTCTCTGCGTTAAAATCCTGGAACGCGTCGCAGACCGAAATTCGCCCGCTGAAGCCCGGCCGGATCCGGGGCGTTACTTGGCCGCTTCCTCGCTGACCTTCTGGAAACGCAGCGAGGGCCGCTTGTCCCCCATGAACGGCAGATCCTGCACATCGAAGAACATGATGAAGAGCATGAAACCGATAATGGCCAGCGCGCAAGTCGTCTGCACGTACTCGAGAATACGCACATTCATCGGCTTGCGGCGCACGGCTTCGATGATGGCGAGCGTGATGTGCCCGCCGTCGAGCACCGGGATCGGCAGCATATTGAGCAACGCGAGGTTCACATTGAGCACCACGCCTGAACCAGATGGCCATGCGGATGCCTTCGGGCTCGAAAGCATGTGGTAGTAAGCATTCATCATCATCACCGGGCCGCCCATCTGCTGGACGCCGATGCTCGATTTGCGGGAGAGTACGGCGTTGAGCGTATTGACGATAGCCATCACACTCCTGATGCACCTGCTCCGCGGGGTGGGGATAAATGAGCCTCGATTTGCCCATGTTTTATAGGCGAGGCCGTCCGTGCTTTCCAAGATAGCGCCGATTTTTCCGTGCTTTTCCATTTCCGGCGGCAATCCGATGGGGACTTGGGGCGTGACCTTGATGAAAGTTCTGGCCCGCGCGCAGGATGTGAAACGCAATGGGGACGCCGGCGCGGCTGCCCACATAGTCGATCATCTGCTCACGGAAATGGTCGGCTGGTTATCAACGCTGAGCACCACGTCCCCCTTTTGCAGTCCGGCGGCTCCCGCCGGACTCTCGTTTTCGACGCCGGCGATGAGGACTCCCTTGGGCTCAAAGGGCACGGTGAACTTCGTCAGCTTCAGATTGTCGCTCCAACGCACTCTCTCGCCTTTGGCCAATTCCACTTCCGGGCGCTCAATCGTCAATTCATACGGCCCCGTCAGGTGCGTCTTGCCATACTCGTAGAGATCCTCGGGCACATTCATTTTTTGCCCATTGATCGCGGTGATGACGTCGTCGATGTGGAGACCGGCCCTGGCCGCGCAGAACCCGGCTGCACTTTCCCCACGACAAAGCTGTACGACGGAAGAATGCCGATGGTGCGAAGATTCTTGCGTTCCACCAATGTGTTTCTCCGGAATCGTGGGAGCGACCCACAGCTCCTTGGTTTCCTTCTTCCGTCCACGTCGCGTTCGACGACGATGGAAACCTTTTCCCCTTCGCTCCGAACCACGCTCCAGGCAATGCTATCGGTCGACATCCCCTGGAATCGCGTCACCGGATGGCCATCCACGCTGAGGATTTGTCGCCCACCTGCATCTGCGCCTCGGCGCTGGCGATTTTTCCTGGATATAGCCGACCGTCGTGGAACTTTCGGGCTCACTCACCGGACGGCCACACTGCCCAGATAATGATCGCGAAAACCACCGCGAGCAGGAAGCTGAAGAGCGGCCCGGCAAAGGCGACGATGATCTTGTCCAGGACCGAGATCGGCGGAAGCTGATCTCGGGGCGTCTCCACCTTGCCTTCCATCACCTCCATCGGCGCGAGCTGCGGCAGGGCCACGAAACCGCCGGCGGGAATCGACCCGAGGCTGTATTCCACGCCGTTGATCGTCTTTTTCCAGAGAGGTTTGCCAAACCAGATGCCGAATTTCTCGATCACCAGGCCCCGCCAGCGGGCCGCGAGGAAGTGCCCCAGTTCGTGCACGATGATCATCAGGTAAAGATGGCCAGCACCTCGAGGATGATGAGGATGATTTTGAGGATTTGGATCATAGAGGAAAACGGGCCACGGACTACAGGGGGACACGCCGGGCGGACGGATGTTCAATCGGCGGTCACTCTGTGCTCTGTGTTTTAAAAAAGAAGCTCGGCCGCGCGGGTGCGCGCCAAGGTATCCGCCGCCAAGATAGCATCGAGCCCTGCGCCTGCAACGGGACGGTGCTGGGCGCATCACTTGTTCCACTGTCTGCCAGATGGCGGGAAGCTGCAGCTCTTGCGCAGGAAGGCGGCCACGGCGACCTCATTGGCGGCATTGAGCACGGCGGGCAGGGTGCCACCGGCTTCCCGGCCCAGCGCGCCCAGGCCCAGGGCGGGGAAGTCGTCCACGCGCGGGGCTTCGAATTCGAGTTTGGCCAGCTTGGCGAAATCCAGGGGCGGCAGCGAGTTCGGCACGCGTTCCGGCCAGGTGACGGCGTACTGGATGGGAAAACACATGTCTGTGACCGAGAGCTGCGCCAGCACTGAGCTGTCGATGAATTCCACCATGGAGTGCACGATCGACTGCGGATGCACGATGACCTCGACGCGGGCCATTTCCACGTCGAAGAGCCAGCGCGCCTCGATCATCTCCAGCCCCTTGTTGAAGAGCGTGGCGGAATCGACCGTGATCTTCGCGCCCATGTTCCAGGTCGGATGCTTCAGCGCCTGGTCGGGCGTGACCCCCGCGAGACTGGCCACCGGCCATTTGCGAAAGGGTCCGCCGCTGGGCCGTGAGGATGAGGCGGCGCACTTCGCTGGAACTGCGGCCTTCGAGGCACTGGAAAATGGCGTTGTGCTCGCTGTCGACCGGCAGGACTTTTACGTCCTGGCGCCGGGCGGCGCCCATGACCGCTTCGCCGGCCATGACGAGGATCTCCTTGCTCGCCACGGCGATGTCCTTGCCCGCTTCGATCGCCGCCAGCGCCGGCCGCAGACCGCCGTGCCGACGATGGCGATGAGCACGAGATCCGCCTCGGGCATGGTGGCCAGCTCCACCAGCCGCTCGACACCTTCCGGCCCGGAAGAGACGGCGAGCTTCGCCCGCGGAAACTCCTTCCCCGCCTCGCGCAGCTTCTCCTCATTGGAATGCGCCGACATGCCGACGATTTCCATGCGCTCCGGGATGTCGCGCGCCACTTTCTGCGCGCTCACGCCGATCGACCCCCGTGGCCCCGAGAATGACGACACGGCGTTTCCTCATGAGACGTCGAGGACGAAGCGGAGGTAGAAGAACAGCAGCGGCGCGGTGAAGAGGATCGAGTCGATGAGATCGAGCGCGCCGCCGATGCCCGGCAGCAGATGGCCCGAATCCTTCACATCGCAACTGCGCTTGATGATCGATTCGCCGAGGGTCGCCGATGATCGCTGCGAGGCCGAGCACCAGGCCCAGGATCACCGCATCGCGCTGGTGCAGATAAGAGAGCTGCTTCGGCAGGAGCGCCACCATGCCGCACGCGCCGCCGGTCGAGAATGCGAGCGCTCCGAAGAACCCTCCCACGTTTTCTTGGCGAGATGTGCGGGACCATGAGGTGTTTGCCGATGACGGAGCCGGTGAGGTAGGCGCCCATGTCGCTGAATTTCGTCACAAGGATCAGAAATAGCACATACAAATGCCCCGTCACATGCCCGGTATCGTCCCGCGGCAGGACGTAGACGATCTTCGTCACGAAGCCGAACATCCAGATCACGTAAAACAGGCCGAACAGCGTGTAGGCCATTGTTTCCAGCGGCGAGATGTCGCGCGTACGCTGGAACATCTGCCGGGCGAAAACCACCAGCAGGAAGAAGAGCAGCGTTGCCACCTCGAAGTCGTAGGAGTGCACCGCCCCACGTGGCTGAAGTAGTAAAAAACTGCCGACCAGGAAGATGCCTCCGCAGATCATCCCGATGATCTTGAAGTTCGGCAAGTGCTTGTGGTCGAGCATCGTATAGTACTCCCACAGCCCGAGCATGGCGAGCGTGCCGATCAGGAAATGGAACCCGAGCTCATGACCCGAGAGATGATCCAGAGCGCCACCGACCAAAGCACCACCGTCGAGCCGAAGCGGCGAAGAAAAACGAGGCGGTTGGGCGTCATGCAAGTCGGCACGGACAGCGTGCCGGGCGGGGAGAATCGGCAGCCGCCCGCTGCTTGGCAAGCTCACTGTGATAATGGGTCCGCTTTTCCGGGTGGCCGACAGGTGAGAACCTGTGATCCTGGCCTTTACCGCGCCGGCCTTCGCATATTCATTCGTCGCTATTTTTGAGATTAATGCCATAACATTGCATTAATTGGCAGAGGCGACGCGAGTTGTGATGCCGCCTCGCCGAATTTTTCCTCTCGATTACCTTCGATTACTTTCGATTGGGCTTCCGACACACTGGGCCGGCGTGGGGCAATCAAGACCACGGAGAGGCCGCTCGATTCCAACATCGCATCTCTTACTGCCTTCTATTTGCATCAATCTGCCCCAATTTCCTCCATGCATCGGCGTCGTGAAAAATCCCAGGCCCGCCCTCCTGTCACCTTTGTGCAAGGTAGCAATTTGAGCGCTTAGATGCAAGTCGAAACCGATGCGCGCCCGAAGCGCTCCAAAAAACCGTCATCCTGAGCTTGCGAAGGATCTCTGATTTTGCTCTGGCATCTGGCACGTGGCCGACGGTGTCAGCCGCACGCCCCGTTCTGCCAAGTGGATGAAGAAAGGCAGAGATCTGAGGTTCTTCGCAAGCTCAGAATGACGGAGTGGGGAGGGCACGCGCTATATCGATTCTTGACATCCCCTAGTAAAGCAGCGTCGGCGCGCTGAGATAGATCTCCCCTTCGACCGGCTGGCGTGAGACGTTATCCAGCAGGAAGATCGCGTCCCATTGGATGGGGTAATGGATCGTGCCGTCATCGGCCCCGCCCCGATGAGCGAACGGCTTCTCCGCGGTGGGTTGCATCGGAAAGGTGACGTAGCGCCAGCCTTTCCAGTCGATCTTGGGACCGTCGGGCTGGAAGTGGATATTGACGCCGAGGCAATCGGGGATGACCGGCGGCGGCAGTGAGGGGTGTGGTCGGCGGCGCTGGCCACGGACAGAGAGAGGCAGAACACCAGTTGGCAAAGGGGGCGGAACATCGGGGGGATTGGAAGGGTTTTTGGGGCTGGGTGCAATGCTGCGCGGGAAATGGGAGGAATAGGGCGCAGGGGAAGAATGGGAGGTATGTGTCCCATTCTTCCTCTTCTTCCCATCGCTCCTATTCCCCGCTCCGCGACAACCCCGCCCGCAGATCTTCGGCAATCCGCGAAAAGGTCTCCTCGATCTGCTGGAGCTGCGCGAGCAGCGGCTCGTGCCGCTGACCTTCTCCCTCGAGCTGCTCCGCGCGGGCTTCGAGCGTCGGGGCGACGCCCGTGTAGAAATGCTCCACGGCGAGGCGCAGGTGCGGATCGAGCATCCCGAGGAGGGTCGCGCGGTTGTCCGTAAAATCGCGTCCAAAAGCGGCCACGACATTTTGCCGCAGCAAAAAGGCGAGCAGCAGCACGAACGCCGCGACCGCGCCGGCCAGCCCCAGCGTGACCCCGGAAGCCTGCCCGGCCAGCGCCGCCCCCAACGCCACAGCCAGGGCGCCGAGGCCCCCCAGCAGCGGCAATTGCAGCGTGCGTACCCCATCGGAAAAAGCCTCTTGGACGACACGGGCTACTTGCAGCGGGGGCTCCAGCGCGATCAATACCTCCTCCAGGCTCGCCCGGGGAAATTCCGGCAATTTCGCCGTCGCGGCTCCCGGCAGGAGTTCGCCGCTCTCGCGAAAGTATTCCGCGGCGCTGGCGCGCAGATCGGCCTCGAGGAGGATCATCTGGTCGTGCAGTTGCACGGTCAGGGAGGCGCGGGTCTGGGTCTCGATTTCCTCGGCGAAATCCTGCGCGGCCAGGGACCGTTTCCACAAAAGGTCCAGTGGTCCGATATGCGCGCGCAGCAAGGACTCGCCGTGCCGGCGCAAGCCGTCGGCACTCTGCGCCAGCGTCCAGAGCGCGCCGGCCACCTGCCGCTCCGCCTGCTCGGCACGCTCGGCGAGGTCGGCCTTCAGGTTGCGCACCTGCTCGCGTTTGCGCTCCAGCGCCTGCCGGTCGGCGCGCGGCTTATTGACGATTTCCCGCAGAGCCTCGCGGGCCACTTCGTCGATCTCTCGCAGCTTCGCCCGGCGCGGCGCGGAAAGAATCACTTCGCTCTCGATCCAGCGTTCGAGCTTCTCGCGCCCGGCGCGATCGGCGGTCGAGCCGATGAAGATCGGACACGCCTGGCCCAGATTCTTCAGCATCGCCTGGCGCAGGCGTTTGACCGAGTTCGCACCCTCTTCCGCGGAAACGCGATCGCTTTGCCAGACGACGAAGACGAGCCGCTTGAGCACTTCCCGGCCAAGGCGCGAGAGGAAAGGCCACGCATCCGCCGGCCCCGCCGCCGCGCTGATCACGTAAAAGATGAGGTCGGCCCGGGTGAGATGCGGGCCGACCGCTTCGGCCGCCGCGCCGCCGGGGGCCTCGACGATCGTGAAATCCCGCAGGAAGATGTGAGGGCGATAGAGGACCACGGCGTCCTCCGGGAAAACATCGTCCCGCGCCTCGTCGTCGTAGCGAAAGACGGCGATGCGGCCCCCGGCCGCCGGCTCCGCCGCGCCGCAGAATTCCCGGTCGAAAAGCGTGTTGAGCAGCGTCGATTTGCCGGCGCCGGGCGGCCCCAGAGCCGCGAAAGTCAGCGAGCCGCGCAGCCCGGCTTGCGCCACGCGCAATGCCTCCAGCGTGCTCTCCCGGGCGCCTGCCTCCACCGCCAGCCGGAGCAACGAAAACAACCCGGTGCCGACTTGCGCGCGGAGCTGAAAGTACGCGTCGCCGAGCATGCCCACGGGCGCTCACGGCGCCTACGGTTTGGCCGCGGGCGCCGGCGTCGCCGGGGCAGAAGTCGCGGGTGGGGTCGTGGACGCGTCCGCCGTCTCGGGCTTGGCCGGGGGGTTCGGCGTGCCTTTCGGCTTCGGCGTGGCGGGATGATCCATGGCGATCAATTCGGAAACCGTGACGAACTTGAAGCCCTTGGCGATCAGCGCATCGAGCGTGGCGGGCATGGCGTCGACCGTGGTCTTGTGAATGTCGTGGGAGAGCGTGATCGAGCCGCTGACCGTCTGCTTGAGGATCTCGGCTTTCACGTGGTCGGAGTTGCGGATCTTCCAATCCAGCGGATCGACGTCCCAGAGGATGATCTTGTAGCCCCAGGTGCCGTTGGCCCAGGCCCGCTGCCGGGCGGTAAAGGCGCCATAGGGGGGGGCGCAGCAGCTTGGGCGCGACGCCGCCACCCGCGACGATCGCGTCGTGCGTTTTCTGAATCTGATCGTGCACCGCGGCGTCGCTCATTTTCGCCAGGTCGGGATGCGACCACGAATGGTTGCCGATTTCGTGCCCTTCGGCGACGATCCGCTTCACGATGTCCGGGTATTGCGCCGCGCATTCGCCGACCATGAAAAAGGTCGCGTGAATCTTGCGCTCCTTGAGCATGTCCAGCAGGCGCGGCGTGTTCGGACCGCTCGGGCCGTCATCGAAGGTGACGGCGATGTAGGGGCCGTCGACGTGGCACGAGGAGTAGGTGATTTTTGGCGTGCCGGTCGGGGCAGCAGCGGCCGTGGGGGCAGGTGTCGTCGCCGGGGGAGCGGGCGTCGCCGGCACTGGGGTGGCCGGAGGAGGCGTGGCCTTCGCGGCTGCCGGAGCAGGCGTGGCCTTGGCCGCCGCGGAAGCGGCATTGGCCCCATGGGGCATCAGGGCGGCGAACGTGGCGAGGGCGATGACCGCCAGGCCGGCAATAACGGCGAGCGAAAGACGTTGCATGAGGTGGGATGTCTAACTTGGGATTGGGGTTCGGGAAAGCGCGATTTCAGCAGGTATCTAAACTCGGCGAACGAGTTTAACCCGGAAGCACAGATGACACTGCGGAACGGGAAACGTTCATTCCCGAGGGCTCTCTTCTCGGCGCGTCTGTGCGCCTCGGCAGTCGATTGCGGACTCGGCGGCCTAGGAGACGAACCGCTCCAGGATCACGCCGAGTTTACGCACCGTTTCGGGCGGCCAGTAACTGCGGTCCGTGATTAAAGCGGTATCGAGGGCGCGGTGTTCGGGGTAATTCGGTTCGGTGGGAATCTGCGGGACGACGCGCGCCAGGATTCTCTTCGCGGCATCGGCATTCGCGTGCAGGTGCGCGACCACGGCATCGGCCGTCACCGGTTCCTCGTCCACTTTCCAGCAGTCGTAATCGGTGATCATGGCCATCGTGGCCACCGCGATCTCCGCCTCCCGCGCCAGCCGGATTTCGCCCAGGTTGGTCATGCCGATCACATCGAAGCCCAGCTTCCGATGCGTCTCCGACTCCGCACGGGTCGAGAAGGCGGGTCCATCCATGTTCACGTACGTGCCTCCGTTGTGGACCGGCAGATGGAGCTCCCGCGCCGCATTGGCCAGCAACTGCCGCAACGGCGCGCACGTGGGGTCGGCAAAGCTGACATGCGCCGCGATGCCATTGCCAAAAAAGGTGTGCGCCGGGCCCCTGGCTGGTGCGGTCGAAAAACTGCGACGGCAGCACGATGTGCCGCGGCTCATACTTCTCCTGCAAGGAGCCCACCGCCGTGACGCAAAGCAGCCAGCGGACATTCAGCGAACGCAGCGCGTAGAGGTTCGCGCGATGGTTCAGCTCATGCGGCAAAATGCGATGCCCGCGCGCATGCCGCGGCAAAAAATAAACCTGCCGCCCCCCGAGCTGGCCGCCCATGATGACATCCGAAGGCGGCCCGAACGGCGTCTCGATGGAGTGTTCCGTGACGTCGGTAATCCCGTCGATCTGGTAAAGGCCGCTGCCTCCGATGATGCCAATGGCTGGTGCTGTCATGGGGGAGGAATAGAGGAAAAGAAATCCGGATGTCGAATGAGGAGTGTGGATGGTGAATGACGAAGGCGCGGGATTGGGAGCGAACTCTACTGCGAGGCCGCAAAGAACATTGCACCCGGGGTTGCGGGTCTGTTTCGATTCCGCGATGCAAATTGCGATCATCGGCGGCGGACCGGCGGGCCTGCGCGCGGCGGAAGTCGCGGCGATGGGCGGCGCCGAGGTCACGCTGTTTGAAGGCAAGGCGTCCGTGGGGCGGAAGTTTCTCGTGGCCGGGCGGGGTGGCCTGAATCTCACGCACAGTGAGCCGCGCGAGAAATTCATCACGCGCTATGCGGAGCCGCGCGATTTGTGGACAGCGCTGATCACCGATTTCGATGCGGAGGCCTTGCGCGCGTGGGCGGCGGAGCTCGGCGTGGAGACGTTCGCGGCTTCGACCGGCCGGGTGTATCCGCGCACGCTGAAAGGCGCGCCGTTGCTGCGCCGCTGGGTGCAGCACTTGCGCCAGCTCGGCGTGCGCTTTGCCACGCATCATCGCTGGTGCGGCCTGCAGCACGGCGAGCGGTGGCGGCTGGATTTCGAGGTGAGCGGCCAGGCCCAAAGCGTCGCCGCAGATGCGGTGATCCTCGCGCTGGGCGGCGGCTCGTGGCCGGAGACCGGCTCGGACGGCGCGTGGACATCGATCCTCGAAAAGCTCGGTGTCGCGATTGCTCCGCTGCAACCGGCCAATTGCGGCTGGGAGGTCGCGTGGCCGGCGGGAATTGCTCGCGGCCGCCGAAGGGCAGCCGCTAAAGAGCATCCGTGTGCGGGCAGGCGAAGTGGAGGCCCGCGGGGAATTGCTGATCACGCGGTATGGGCTGGAAGGCGGCGCCATTTATCAGCTCGGGCCGGCCTTGCGCGCGCTCTCCACACCGGAATTGGTCATCGATCTCAAACCCGCCCACACCGTCGAGCAACTGGTCGCCAAGCTCGGCCCGATCCGGCGCAATTTTCCTCTCCGAAGCAAAGTCCCGCTGGCGCTTGTCGGAGGCGGCGCAGGCGGTTCTCGCCTTCCGCGTTGGCGGAGCCACCGTCTCTTCGGCGGAGTTCCTCGCCCAGAGCGCCAAGCATTGCGTAGTGCCGCTTTCCGGGCCGCCGCCCGATCGCGGAAGCCATCTCTTCGGCCGGCGGAGTGCGCTGGAGCGAGCTCGACGACGACCTCATGGTCAAGCGTCTGCCCGGTGTGTTCCTGGCGGGCGAAATGATCGACTGGGAGGCGCCCACGGGTGGGTATTTGCTGCAGGGTTGCCTGGCGACGGGCACGCGGGCGGCGCGCGGCGCGCTGGAGCGAGTGGGACGAACATCCAACACCGAGCACCCAACGTCCAACATCCAATGAGGGGAAGACACGCCGACCGAGCCGATTACTCGGCGTTGTGGCGGTAGCAGGCGACCTGTGTGCTGAAGAACATTCCGTAGTAGGCGACGACGTCGTCCAGCTTCATCACCACCCAGGGCTGCGTGGGCGAACGGCCATTCTTCGTGAAGACGAGATCGTCGGCCAGATAGACGCAGGAATGGATCGCGTTGCCCGTGGCTCCATCCATGAGAAAGATGACATCGCCGTAGCGATAGGGTCCCTGGACCTTGGTGTAATTCTGCAACACGTAGGCCGTGGCCATGGTGGGATCGGCCAGACGATCCAAGGGATCCGAATTGCGGAAATTCAGCGAGGTCCAGTGGCAATCCGGGTAGTAGCCGGTGCGGCCAAATTCGGCGCTGGGAAAGGTGTAGAGCAGCCGGCGCGCGGTCGGCGGCAGCAGATGCGCGATGTCCACGGAGCGGGCCACGCCGCTGTCGGCGACCGATTCCAGAAGAGGCAGCATGTCCTTGTCCGGTGCGGCACCGCCCCAGTAGTCCGCGAGCGCGGCGACATCCGTATCGGGCGTGACCCGCAGGCTGACGACCAGGGTGGGTGTGCGAGGTCAGCGCCTTGCGGATCTTCAGGCGTTCATCCTCGGTCTCCACCATGCGCAGGACCAGCGGCGTATCGGCGAAGACCAGATTCTTGCCCCGGTGATACGAGGTCTTTTCGATCGCCGCGACCACATCTTCCGGCAGGTCTTCGTGCTCCAGCCATTCACGGACGCTGTGCGCGAAGATGACCACCGGCTCGTGATGATTGCCGTCCTCTTCCCAGCGCGTGAGCACGCTGTAGATGGCGATGCGAGCCTCGGGCGTGAGCCCCAGGAGCACTTCGTTGCTCGGAAGCACCGTGACCAATTTGTCGTGGTGACGCCATTTCGCCCGATCGAGCAACTCGGCGCGCAGCGGAGCGGCCATGTCCGTGGATGCGAAAAGCTTCGCCACCTGCTCATCCGAATAGCCGACGAAATTCCATTCCGTATCGTAGGTCGGGAGATCGTCGCTCTTCAGTTGGGCCTTGGTCGCCTCGAGATAGACCGTGTAGTATTCCAAGTCGCCCCACGGGCCGGGTTTTGTGCGGATCAGGGAGTCTGCCGCGGCTTCGCTCGAATGAAACCGCACCCCGAAATGGTGGTCCGAATTTCGCTTGGCAAAGGCCCCTTCTCGCGCCGGCCGGATGGGCAGATGAAGGGTGCTGTTGTCGTCCGCAGAAGGTGGCTGGGCGAAGGCGCCGAGGGTCGCCACCGAAACCCATAGGAGAGCCCCGAAGAGAGTTCGGGGGTATGGATATTGAGTGCGGCTATCAGAAGGCATGGAGATCGGGAAAAGGCGCGGCGAAAACTACAACTGTTCCCTCCCCAAGCAAGATTTATGTCATGTTTTTTAAAACTCACATGTCGTGTTTTTCGCTATAAATTTCAGCTAAAGTCCTCATTCAATGTGGTTTGCAGCCAGCGGTCCCTGTTTCCGTCCATCTACCACCGCATTGCCTGTCCCATCGGCATCTCTTTCGCTGCAGGCGAGGTGCTCGAACCGCGGCCGTGGTCCAGCCGACTTCAGTGTTTCTTCTCCAGCATCTCCCGCGCGGCGGCGAGTTCCCGTTTCTTGGCTTCATCCACCTTCGGGTAGGCGAGATGGAGCGAATCGAGCGCCTCGATCACGGCAGACGCCACAGCGATGCGCGTGAACCATTTATTGTCCGCCGGGACGACGAACCACGGCGAGTGCTTCGAGCTGGTGTGCCGGATCATGTCCTCGTAGGCCTCCTGATATTCGTCCCAATGCTCGCGCTCCTTGACGTCGCCGAGGGAGAATTTCCAGTTCTTCTGCGGCTCCTCGAGACGGCTGAGAAAGCGGCGCTTCTGCTCGCCCTTCGAGACGTGCAGGAAGAATTTGCGGACGAGCACCCCATTGCGGCTCACGTAGCGCTCGAACGCATTGATGTCCTCGAAGCGATGCTTCCAGATGTCCTTGGTGATGAGCTCGGCGGGCAGCCGCGCATTTTGCAGGTAATCGGGATGCACCCGCACGACGAGGGTCTCCTCGTAATAGCTGCGATTGAAAATGCCGATGCGCCCGCGTTCCGGCAGGCAGCGCGTCGTGCGCCAGAGGTAATCGTGATCGAGTTCCTCGGCGGAGGGCGACTTGAACGAGTAGACCTGGCAGCCCTGCGGGTTCACGCCCGACATCACGTGCGCGATCGTGCCGTCCTTGCCCGCGGCGTCCATCGCCTGGAAGATCAGCAGCACCGCCCATTTGTCCTGGGCGTAGAGTTTTTCCTGCAAACCGCTGAGCATTTCGATCCCTTGCGCGAGCAGGCGCTCCGCATCCTGCTTGGAGTCCAGCTTCCAGGTATCCGTGGGATCGACGTCCTCGAGCCGGAATTTCTTCCCATGGTCCACGCGATAGCGGGCCGAAATCTTGCGGATGAATTTGAGGGCGTCTTTGTCGTCCATGGTGTGGTGCAATCAGAGGGTGGGTGGAGCGGTCGTGATTCCGGCTCGATCCTCTTGCCGGATCGTGAGAACGTCCGAAATCTCGGCGAATTCGGCGAGCAATTCGCGGAGGTGATGTTGCGGCAGATGCAATTGGAGGCGCAACTGCTGCCGTTGCTCGCCGAGGTTCGACCAGTGAGGAATGATCGCGCCCGATCCGTAATCCACAAGCACGCGCTCCATGCGCACACGCGTCTTGCCACCCGCGGGAGCGAACTCGATCTCCACATCGACCGCCGCAAACCCGCCGAACCGATGCACCTCCAACTTTTCCGCGGCGAACAACAGGGACCGAATGAGGATGCTCACTCCCAGCGCGGCCCCCGCATAGCCGGTGGCCGCGATCATACCGATGGCGGCGGCCACCCAGATGGTCGCGGCGGTGGTCGTCCCGCTGATCGTAGCGCGGCCGTGCAAAATCACTCCCGCGCCAAGAAACCCGATGCCGGTGACAATCTGCGCGGCAACCCGGCCGGAATCGCCTGTCGTGGTCGTAAAGGCATATCCCGCCATCGTGAAAAGCGTCGAGCCGAGGCACACCAGCATCAAGGTCCGCAGGCCCGCCGGCTTCTCCCGCCGCTCGCGCTCGCTGCCGACGATACCGCCGCACACCACCGAGACCATCACCAGGGCGATGTGCGCCCACGACTGGGGCAGGATGACGAGCCAGTCATCCACGAGAATCCTGACGAAGAGCGGGGGGCATGCGAGAGTTATCGCACTGGTCGGGCGGCCGCGTAAAGCGCGCCGGCGCGCCCCCCCAATGCCGTCATCCTGAGCTTGCGAAGGACCTCTGATTTCGCTCTGGCATCTGACGCGTGGCCAACAATGCAAGCCTGGCATCATCTTCTGCTCGACGGGTGAAGAAAGGCAGAAGATCAGAGGTGCTTGGCAAGCTCAGCATGACGGCGTGAGGAAGGCGCGCGCCATATCGGTTTTAAGTCTGCACGGGAGCGGGCACCTCGGCGACCGCGGGCGCCACGTGCTTCTTCCCACCGAACTTCTCCACGAGGTAAAAGGTGACCGGGATGAGGAAGATCGCGAGGAAGCTGGCCGCGAGCATGCCGCCGATGACGACGAAGCCCATGACCTGCCGCGAGAGCGCGCCCGCGCCGCTGGCCGTGGCCAGCGGAACGCAGCCGAGGATGAAGGCGAAGGACGTCATGAGAATCGGGCGCAGGCGCAGCCTGGCCCCCTCGAGCGAGGCGTCGATCAAGGGCTTGCCCTGCTCCACACCCATCTTTGCAAACTCGACGATGAGGATGGCATTCTTGGCCGCGAGGCCGATGAGCATGACGAGGCCGATCTGCGCATAGACGTTGTTTTCGTAATGCCCGACCATGAGCGCGCAGAAGGCGCCGACCACGGCCACCGGCGTGCCAAGCAGCACGCTGAAGGGCAGCGACCAGCTTTCGTACTGCGCGGCGAGGATGAGGAAGACGAAGAGTAGCGAGAGCGCGAAGATGACCGTCGGGGAGACGCCCCGCTGCGCTTGTTTTTCCTGGAAACTCATGCCGAGATAATCGTAGCCCATCTCGCTGGGCATGGTCTGCGCGAAGACTTCCTCGAGCGCTTGCATGGCCTGCGCGGAGCTATAGCCGGGGGCCGCGGCGGCATTGAGTTGCGCGCTGCGGTAGAGATTGTAGCGCATGGTAAACTCCGGACCGCTGATCGATTTCGGCAATGTCACGGCGCTGAGTGGGACCATCTCGCCGGCGCCATTCTTGACGAAGAATTGCCCGACCTGGTCGGCCTGGGTACGGAATTCGCCCTCCGCCTGCACATAGACCTGCCATTGCCGGCCGAAGCGGTTGAAGTAGTTCACAAAGTAGCCGCCCATGAAGGTCTGGAGCGTCTGGTAAACCGCGCTGAGATCGATCCCCTGCTTGAGCACTTTGTCGCGATCCACGTCCATGAAGACCTGCGGCACACGTGGCGCATAGGTGGTGCTGACCCCGGCCAGTTCGGGACGCTGGTTCGCGGCGGCGAGGAATTTGCCGACGTTCTCCGTGAGGAAGGCGAGATCCTTGCCCGCACGGTCCTCGAGGATGAAGGTGACGCCGCCCGAGGCGCCGACGCCGGGAATCGCCGGTGGCGAAAAGGCAAAGGCGCGCGCGCCGGGGATCTTGGCCAGCTCGGTGTTCACGTGGCGCATGATGGCGGCGTACTTTTCATTCGGTGCCGTGCGCCTGGACCATTCCTCGAGCGTCACGAAGAAGAAGGCGCCGTAGGTGGTATTCACGCCGCTGAGCATATTGTAGCCGGCGACGGTGGCCGTGTACTTGATGCCCGGCGTTTTCCCGAGCACCTGCTCGATCTGCTGGCAAACCGCGTCCGTGCGGTCGAGCGAAGCACCATCCGGCAGCACGGCGCCGGTGAAGAAGTAGCCTTGGTCTTCATCGGGCAGGAAGCTGGTGGAATGGCCTTGCCGAGCAGGCCGACGCCCACGACAAAGCCGGTGAGGAGCAAGATCGCGACGAAGGATTTGTGCACGAGGAAACGGCACAGGCCCACGTAGTGATCGTCGTCCGCCGAAGACCCGGTTGAACCAATCGAAAAACTTTTGCAGCGGCCCGGTGCCCTTTTGCTTCGGACGGAGGAGCAGGGCGCAAAGCGCGGGCGAAAGGGGTGAGCGCATTGAAGGCCGAGATGCACACCGAAACGGCAATGGTCACGGCGAACTGCTGGTAGAGCCGCCGGTGATTCCCGGGATAAACGCCGTGGGGATGAATACCGCGGAAAGAATGAGCGCGATAGCCATGACCGGGCCGCTCACCTCCTGCATCGCCTTGAATGTCGCGTCCTTCGGCGACAGCCCTTGCTCGATGTGATGCTCCACCGCCTCAACGACTACGATGGCGTCGTCGACCACCAGGCCGATCGCGAGGCACGAGGCCGAAGAGGGACAGCGTGTTCACCGTGAAGCCGAACATGGGGAAGAGCGCGAAAGTCGCGATGAGCGACACCGGCACGGCGAGCAACGGAATGAGCGTGGCACGCCAGCCCTGGAGGAAAATGAAGACGACGATGATGACGAGGATGATGGCCTCGAGCAGCGTGTGCTGGATCTCGACCATGCCCTCGGTGACCGCGAGCGTGGTGTCGAGCGAGACGGCATAGTCGAGATCCTGCGGAAAGCGCTGCGCCATTTCTTTCATCAGCGCCTTCGCGCCATCGGCTGCGGCGATGGCATTCGAGCCGGGCATTTGATAGAGCGCGACCAACGCGGCGGACTGGCCATTCAGCCGGCCGCGTACGCTGTAGGTCTGCGCGCCGAGTTCGATGCGGGCGACATCTTTCACGCGCAGCATCGAGCCATCCTTGTTCGCGCGCACCACGATCTCGCCGAATTCCTGCTCGCTCTGCAAGCGCCCCTGCGCCCCGCACCGCATAGGTGAATTCCTGCCCGGGCGGGACGGATCGCCGCCGATCTTGCCCGCGGGATTGACCGCGTTCTGGGCCTGGATCGCCTGGATGATTTCCGGCACGGTCACACCGAGTTTCGCCAGCGTGTCCGGCTTCACCCACAGGCGCATGGCGTATTGTCCGGCACCGAAGACGGTCACGCTGGCGATGCCGCCGATGCGGGTAAACTGGTCGCTCAAGTTGATGTTCGCGTAGTTCGCGAGGAACGTGGCGTCGTAGGTGCCCTTCGGGAATAGAGCGAGAACATGATGAGCGGCGCGGAGGTCGATTTCTGCACGGTCACACCCGCTTTGTTCACGTCGCTCGGGAGCTGGGAACTCGCCTGGTTCGAGCGCATCTGCGAAAGGATCTGGTCGGTGTTCGGGTCGGTGGCGACGTCGAAATTGACTGTCAGCTTCATGCTCCCGTCATTGGAATTGACGGAGTACATGTAGTTCATCTTGTCCACGCCGCTCATCTGCTGCTCGATGGGCGTGGCGACGGATTGCTCGATGGTCATGGCATCCGCGCCGGTGTAGGTGGCCTTTACCTGGATTTCCGGCGGGACGATATCCGGGAACTGCGCGACGGGCAGGCCGAGATACGAGACGATGCCACGATGGTCATGATGATCGCGATGACCATCGCAACGATGGGACGGTTGATGAAAAAACGAGCCATGGTGGGGCCTATTTCGCGGCTGTGTCCGCCGGCGGGGGTCCACGGCTGGGGCGCAACGGGAGCTCCGGCACGCAGTTTTTTGGAAACCTTCCACGACCACTTTTTCGCCAGCTTTGAGGCCCGACGCGATGACCCAATCGCTGCCCACGCGCGGACCGGTTTTCACGATGCGAATCTCGGCTTTATTATCCGCACCGATGACACCGACTTGATAGGTACCTTGCAATTCGGAAACCGCGCGCTGCGGGACGACGATCGCCGCCGGGAGGTCGCGGGCCTTGATCCGTGCCCGGGGCGAACTGCCCCGCCGCAAGAGACCACCCGGATTCTCCACCAAGGCCGTAATGAGAATCGTGCCGGTGGCCTGGTTCACCTGGCGATCCAGCGAGAGCAGCCGGCCTTTTTTGTCGAAGGTGTCGCCATTGGCGAGAATCACTTCGAAAAGTTCGTCGCGCTGCTCAAAAGGTTTGGTGAGGGCCTGCTCGATCTTTTCCGCGGCCACGAGATATTCCTGCTCGCTGATCGGAAAGAGAATCTTGATGGGATCGACGGTGGAAACCGTGGTGAGCACGGCGTTTGTCCCTTGCCCCACAAGGTCGCCCACCTGCGCCATGGCGTTGCCCGCGATGCCATCGACCGGCGAGGCGACCTGGCAAAACTGCACGTTCAGTTGGGCCTCTTCCACCGCCGCCTGCAACGCCTGGACCTTGGCGACGTTCGCCTGGTTCTGCTGCGTCTTGTTGGTGAATTCCTGCTCGGAGATGACCTTGCGGGCGAAGAGTTCCTTGTTCCGGTCGGCATCGGCCTGGGTGGCGAGTTGCACGGCTTTGCCTTGTTCGAGCTGGCTCTTCGCCTCGGCATACGCGGCTTCGAAAGGCCGCGAATCGATCTCAAAGAGCACGTCTCCTTTTTTCACCGTGCCGCCCTCCTGTAATCGCGCTTCAGCAAATAGCCGACGACGCGCGCCCGGATCTGCGCGTTCTCCGAGCCGTCGAGCGTGCCCACCCACTCGCGGTACACCGGGACGTCCCTGGCCGCGGCGGCGATGACGAGCACTTCCGGAGGGGGCGGCGGCCCGGCGTTTTGACCTTTGTGACAAGCCGCGAGCAGCAGCCATGGCACCAGCGCGACGACAGGGGACAGGTTCATCTTCATGACGAAAAGAGAGACGAGGATTTCAATCGCAGCAGTTCACGCGCCGGCATTTTTTCCACTCCGCAGCCGGGATGCGCGAATTCATGCGAGGCATTTAGCGGACAAAAATCACTGAAGGCGACAATTAAAACGAGTGCTAACAGCAACACGCCAAACAGAGCGGACGCCATTCCGAGCCAAGTTCTGCGAAGTTTTTGCCAGGCAAGGGCGTGGCAGGCGTCCTTGCCATTGGCGGCTTGGGAGGTGATGCTCGGACCGCTATGGATACGAAGCAATACGGCGCGCATGCGCCCACCAATGAAACCCTGCGCCAATGGGTCGAGCAGGTCCGCACGATCGTGACCCCCGATCAAGTTTTCTGGGTCGATGGCTCCGAGGAAGAAAAGCAGTTCCTCACCGAACAAGCGGTCGCCGAAGGAATCCTGCTCAAGCTCAACCAGGAAAAACTGCCCGGCTGCTACTACCACCGTTCCAACCCGAACGACGTCGCCCGCGTAGAACAGTGTACCTTTATCTGCACGCCGGCCAAGGACGAGGCCGGGCCGACGAACAACTGGGCGGCGCCCCGCGAGATGTATGAAAAACTCTACGGCCTGCTGCGCGGCGCGATGGTGGGACGCACGATGTACGTCGTCCCGTATCTCATGGGGCCTCCCGGTTCGCCGCTCACCAAGGTCGGCATCGAGATCACCGATTCCATCTATGTGGTGCTCAACATGCGCATCATGTCGCGCATGGGAAAGATCGCCCTCGATCAGCTCGGCACGAGCGACGATTTCAATCGCGGCATCCACAGCACGCTCGATTGCCATCCCGACCGCCGTTTCATCGCGCACTTCCCGCAGGACAATACCATCATCAGCGTGGGCTCCGGCTACGGCGGCAACGTGCTCCTTCGGGAAGAAGTGCCTCGCATTGCGCATCGGCAGTTACCTCGGCCGCATCCAGGGCTGGATGGCCGAGCACATGCTGATCCTGTGCGTGGAATCACCGGACGGCGAAAAGACCTATGTGGCAGCGGCGTTCCCCAGCGCTTGCGGCAAGACGAATTTCGCGATGTTGATTCCGCCGAAAGCGTTCAGCGGCTGGAAAATCACCACCATCGGCGATGACATCGCGTGGATGAAGCCAGGCCCGGACGGGCGGCTCTATGCGATCAATCCCGAGGCCGGCTACTTCGGCGTCGCGCCAGGCACGAACCGCAAATCGAATCCCAATGCGATGGACACGATCGCGCGCGACACCATCTACACCAATGTCGCGCTCACGCCCGACGGCACGGTGTGGTGGGAGGGCCACGACGATCTGCCGCCCGAGGGCCTGCTCGACTGGAAGGGCAACCCGTGGTCGCCGGACTCGAAGGAAAAGGCCGCGCATCCGAACTCGCGCTTCACTGCGCCGATGACAAACAACCCGGCCCTCGCCCCCGAGGCCCACAACCCCGCCGGGGGTGCCGATCAGCGCGATCATTTTCGGCGGACGCCGGGCCAGCACGATGCCGCTCATCTTCCAGAGCTTTAACTGGATCCATGGTGTGTATCTGGGCGCCACCATGGGCAGTGAAATGACCGCCGCAGCCGCCGGCACCGTCGGCAGGTGCGCCGTGATCCCATGGCGATGCTGCCCTTCTGCGGCTATAACATGGGCGATTACTTCAACCACTGGCTCGGCATGCGGAACGGCATCACCGATCCGCCCCGCATCTTCCACGCGAACTGGTTTCGCAAGGATGGCGGCGACAAATTTCTGTGGCCGGGGCTTCGGGGACAATTTCCGCGTGCTGCGCTGGATCATCGACCGCACAAAGGGCCGCGCGCGCGCGAGCGAAACCTCGATCGGCTGGATGCCGCGCTACGAGGAATTCGACTGGACGGGCATGGATTATCCGCGCGAGAAATTCATGCAATGCATGAAGATCGATCCTGCTGAATGGCAGCGCGAGTTGATCTCCCAGACCGAACTCTTTCTCACCCTGCACGATCGGTTGCCCAAGGAACTGATCTTCCAGCGGGAGTTGCTGATCTCGCGGCTGTAGAAAAATTCCGTCATCCTGAGCGAAGTCGAAGGACCCCGCCGCCCTACCAGCGATGTCGCTGAAATTGCGAATCTGAAGACGGGGTCGCCGCCATACAACGAAGCATCGAACAACGAGCGGCGTCGCTAGTTGTGCGACGGGGTCCTTCGACTCCGTTACACTCCGCTCAGGATGACGGAGACGCGGCTAGTAGCGCCGGTATTCCCAGTACGGATCGTGGAAGTGCGGGTCGTCCTCGTACCAAAGCGGGGCATTTCCCGGGCTGTACATCGCCGGCGTGGCCAGAAGATACCGCATCACGCCCTCGGCGACGCCTTGCTGCCGCAGCCGGTCCGTGTCGGCCGGAGTAAGCTTGTAGACCACATATGTGGGCCGCAGGTAATGGACGATGAAAGGCCCCGGCACACCCCGGTGCGACAGTTCGATGATGTCATCCAGCGTGAGCGGCTCGTGACGCATCATCTTGTCGGAAACTGCGGCGGAGACGCCGTGGTCCTGGAGAACATTGCGGTCGCGCCGACTCAGCGTGGCACATCCGGCGAGAGCAAAGGTCAGCGTAAGGAGGGCAAGCAAGGAGCGGCTCATGCCGCACCGTACGGCACACCGATTTCAGCAGCAAGCGGGGAGAAAGTCTCGGAGTCGCAACGGGCGAATGTGCTCGCTGGGGAACGTCCCGCCCTGTATGCTCCACTCGCACAGGAAGGCCCCAGCCCGGTCGAAACGCACGTGATGGTCCGCACACTTTTCCCGCCAGATTTGCAACCCGAGGACGGGGTTTCCTTAGGAAGGGTCGGAATCGCTTCCTCCCATGCCTGACGAAATCCCACCCCAAGAAATGCACGGACTGGATCCCGGCGAATTGCTGGCCCGCGGGCTGCACACCGCCCAGCCATCGGCGGGCGCGACCGCGTGGCTGCCGCCTTCTCCGGAGGAAGTGGCCCGGCTGTTGCCGCAGTATCGCATCGAGAGCCTCATCGCCGCGGGGGCATGGGTGCGGTGTATAAAGGCGTGCAACTGACGCTCGACCGCGTGGTGGCGATCAAGCTGCTGCCGGTGGGAAGTCGCCGCCGATGCGCAATTCGTCGCGCGCTTTGAACGCGAAGCGCGGACGCTGGCGAAGCTGCAGCATGCGCGCATCGTCACCATCCACGATTCCGGACGCACGAGCGAAGGGCATCTCTATTTCGTGATGGAGTACGTGGACGGCACCAATCTGCGCACGATCCTCCACGGACCGGGACTGAATCCCGACCAGGCGCTGGCCGTGGTGGGGCAATTGTGCGACGCGCTGCAAGCCGCGCATCGCGCCGGGGTGATCCATCGCGACATCAAGCCGGAGAATGTGCTCATCACCAGCGACGGCTATGTGAAGCTCGCGGATTTCGGGCTCGCGCGCCCGCCACAGGGAGACGACGAGACCGGGCTCACGCAGACCAACGTGGTGATGGGCACGCCCGATTACATGGCGCCGGAACAGCGCGCCGGCGCGCACAAGGCGGATCATCGCTCGGACATTTTCGCGCTCGGCGTGATGTTCTATGAAATGCTCACCGGAGAAACCCCGCGGGGCATGTTCGAACCGCCGTCGCACCGCGTGCAGGTCGATGTGCGGATCGACGATGTCGTGCTCAAGGCGCTCCAATCCGCGCCCGATCGCCGCTACCAAAGGTCAGCGAGATGAAGACGGACGTGGAGCAGATCCAGAGCGGCCCGCTCCCGCCCGCGATACCGCCGCCGCACGCGCCAGCCAAGGCAAAAGACCCGCGCGGCCTGACGATCGCCGCCGTCGCGGCAGCGCCGTGTTGGTGGCCGGAGGCATGCTCCTTTTCCTGGGCAGGAAGGGAGGAAAGCGTTTCCTCACACCAGCCCGTTGATCCGACTCGGGACACACCTCGTCCCAGCGCTGAGGTCGTGAAGACGCAGCCACCGGAGGCCGCGATCCACACGCCTCTGTCGGCGACACCGCTCCCGTAATCCGGCAAGCGAAACGCGAAACGCCGCAGCCGGCCGTGGTCGCCATGGTGGAGAAAAAGATCGAGCCAACACCGCCTCCGGAACCGGCGACACCCGCACCGGTTCGCTCCGGTCGCGGCAGTCACCCCGGATCGCGATCGCGCAAGATTCGAGGAAGCGCTCGTGTCCCACACCTGGTCCTGGAACGCCGGCACGAGCAATGCCCGCGAAGCGGAGCTGATCTTCCGGCGGGATGGTTCGGCCGTCTGCGCCGGGACGCCGGGCCAGTGGGGGATCAGCGATCGGCGAAAGGTGGCGCTTTCGTTTCCCGGCGCCAGGATCACGCTCACTTTCAGCGAAGCCGGGCAGAGCTTCTCGGCCGTTTCGGGCGGTCCGCAGACCGTGGTGATTACCGGCTCCGTCAAAGGGCCGGGGCAAAGCACACCGCGCGTCCAGACCGTGGCCGTCGCCGCCACTCCCAAGCTGGAAGCGACTCCCCACCCCATCACCCCAAAGCCAAACGCTGCCGAAAATCTGCCACCGGATGCCGTGGCTTACACCACGGGCTTCGAACCCCCGACCTTTCCCCTCGGCAAATTTCGCAAGAAAGGGGAGGACGCCGTGGGCGACGGGCATTGGGTCACCTTTGGCGTCGAGCCCCGGCTGGATCGCGCGGTGCAAATTCAGCGCAAAGATGCGGGTGCCGGCACCCAATCGCTGATGGTGGATTCGGCACCAGGAGGAAAAACCCAGCTCGGTGCGGGCATGTCATTGGAGAACGACCAGCCATATGTGACTATCTCGATGGATCTTTTTTTGGAAAGCTCCTCGAGACAGTGCGATTGGTCCCTCAAGGCCTGCGACCCCGATACCGGCGGAACCTGGGAAGTGGCGGGCCTCAACATTTACTCCGTGGGCGCCCTGCAACTGGTCACGCCGGGCTGGCCGAGGAATATGACCAAGGTGTCACGGGACGTCTGGACGCATATCGAACTGCGGCTCGATTTGAAGGCACAGACTTGCGACATTCTTATCGACGGCGCAGCCGTCGCGACGAAGTTGCCGTTCATGATCCACGCTTCCAAAATCCGATGTTTCGTCTGGGCACCTTCGGCGATGGGAATGACAAGGCTTACCTCGACAATCTCTCCTTCGTGGCCAGCGCCGCGCCGCTGAAGCATTGATCCTCTCGCGATCACTGCGCGGCGAGCATCTCGGGCGTGGCCGGTTTGTTCTCGCGCATGAGGTGGCGGATTTCCTGCGGCGTGAGCGCGGCGTCAGCGATGAAGAGTTCATCGAGCATGCCGCGGAAACGCGCGCCGCTGAAATCGTCGACCGCGCGGCCGATCCAAAGCGCGTCTTCGACGGACGCGATTGGCGAGTCGGCGCCCTTCGCGCGCTTGCCGGGATGCTTGAACGAAGCCGTCTCGAGCCGCCCATCCACGTATTGCCGCAATTGCAGCGCTCCTTCCCCCTTCTCTGCCTTGTCGCCCCTGGGCCTGGGTGACACGACGATCGCGAGGTGATGCCAATGGCCATCGCGCAAGGTGCTGCTGCCCACGATGCTGCCGCGGCCGGCATCCGTGCGCAAGGCGCCGAGGACGCCTTGCGTGGGGTTGCGATTCCAGCCGACGCGCACGCTGCGGCCGGCATTGCCGAAGGGCCAGGCGAGCATCGCGTCCGCGTCGGGCAGCGACGCATCGGCCGGGACGTTGATCCAAAAGGCCACGGTGCGAGCGGCGCGCTGGCGGATGCCGGGGAAGGCCGCGCGGGCGAAGAGCCGGCCATCGAGTTGCAAGGCGCGCCCGAAGCGGCCGTCGGCATGAGCGGCGGCGAGGCTGGAATCGTCGGAGGGCTGCAGCTTCGCCTCCAGGCCCGCGACGCTGGCGGCTGCGATGTCGCCGGAGGTTTCATCGAATGACCAATGGACGTAATTCGCCGGACGCGCCAGGTGCTCGAAGGCGACCTTGCGCATGAATTTCGCGAGCTTCGCCTCGCGGTCGCGCACCTCGAAACCACCGGCCCGCGCGAAACGCCGCGCCTGCTTTTCGCGGAGCACCACGGGGCGCTCTTCATGGCCGGCGGCATCCCGGGCGGTGGTCTCGACCGCGCCTTTCAAGACGAAGACCTCGGTCGCACCCGACTCGTCGGCCACCATGCTGAACTCCGTCCCGAGGTCCACGACGTTGACACTCGGATTCGAAACACGGAAGCCGACGGCTTCGGCGGGCACGCTCGCTTTCAGCGTGCCGCGCTGCAGGGACTGCTTCCCACGCCGATCCGAGATCCAGCACGGCGGGCCCCTCCAGCGTGACCTGGGCGCCGCAATCGAAGGTGATCTCCGCGAATCCGGATTCCAGCTTGATCTGCTGGCCGCGATGCAGTTCCCTCACCAGGCGGAATCACCGATCCGGACCAGCGCAATCCTTGGCCCCGGAAAGCCGGGCAATGCTCTCATCGCTCTCCGGCGAAGCGTCGGCCACCTCGATGTTATCCGTCTTCGCAGGCACGCGCTCTTTCGTCCAGCCGAGCCAAAAAGCGAACACAACAGCCGCGGCCGCCGCCAGCGATCCGAGCGACCAGATCCATGCCGCCGAGTGAACGATGGGCGATGGGGACAGTCGGAATATCCGGCGCCTCGGCCTGCATCTCACCCGCATACTGCATGAGGCTGGAAGACAGCGCGAGGGAGCGCACGTAAAAGCGGCGCGCGTCTTCCGAAGTGCGCAGCATTTGCTCCAGCCGCGCCTTGTCCGCATCGCGGATGACGCCGTCGACCAGCGCGTTGCAGAGCGTGTTGAGCTCGAGCACTTCCGGATCGCTGAGGCTCATGTGGCGCTCTCCAGCGAAAGTTGATGGGTCACGCAATCGTGCAGCAGTTTGCGAATGCGCCCCAGTGCCTTGTAGGCGGCTTCCAGCGAACGGCCGGAGCGTTGCGCGGCCAGCTCGACGCCACTGCCTGGCTCGTAGCGGGTGAGGACCAGTTCGCGATCGCGCGCGTGCAGCTTTTGCAGGCACTGCGCCAGTGCTTCGTGCCGGGCGCTCACCTCGGGAATCATCTCCGCGGCGGTGTGCGCGACGGCGTCGACGACCTCCTGGTCGAAGATCACTTTGGCGCGCGCGTATTTCTGCCGGGCGCGGCGCACTTCCCAGTAGGCGATCTGGCAGGCCCACGCCACGAAGTCCGTGCCCCGTCTGGAATTGCTCGAACTTCTCGCAGACCACCACGCTGGTTTCTGGAGGATGTCCTCCGCATCGTGCCGGTCGGGAACAAGCGTGTAGATGTAACCGAAAATCCGGCGCTGATGCTGGGTCATCAGCCGCATCAATTGCTTGTTGCGGTCGAGGCCGTCCGCAGCGCCGGATTATTCGGGATTCATGGGTGCGTGAGCTTACCGCACATGCGGTGTGGCGAAAATGCCGGGTCTCAGGCAGCGTTTTTTCTTTTTCTTGCCGCCCTTGCCGGCATGGATCGCGGCGATCTCGGTGTCGTCGAGCTTGCCGTCGGCATTGGTGTCGAATTTCTTCAGCGGGCCGTTCGGCTCGGCCTCGTAAGCCTTCTTCACGGCATCGACTTCGTCGCCGTCGATCGTGCCGTTCCCATTCTTGTCATACTGGGCGAGGATGGCCTTCTTTTCCTTCCGGCAGCCTTCTTTTCCGGGTTGCCACGGCGTGAACGGAAGCGGGGACGGCGAGCGCGAGAAGACCGGCGGTGCAGAGGAGGAGAGTAGTGGATTTCATTCGTTTTAGTGGTTTGAGGGTTGCGGTTGCATCTGGGTAACAACACGGCGGGTGAAATTGGGACAAGGATCGGAAATGCAATTTTTGGCCTTTTTAGGGGCGTTTTCGCATACACAGCCATCCAGCCCACGCAGCCAACGGGAAGTTTGCGGTCTGGCGCGCGAGCGGCTATGTCTTAAGAAACATGGCTCGCTACCTATCCGGCCCAACCCAGCCTCTGGGGAGATGGAACAACATTTCCATCTACCTCACCACGATCCTCACGGCGGTCTTCGTCGCCGGCTTGATCGGGACCGCGATGTTGACGGCCGCGCGCAGCCCGCTGCTGGAAGCGTTTGTCTTTTCCATGCCGCTCCGGCCGGCCTGGACGCTCTGGCGCCTGTTCACCTACGTCTTCGTCAGCCCGGTCAGTTTCTTCACGCCCTTCGCGATTCTCTGCTTCTATTGGTTCAGCGTGGGGATCGAGACCCATCTCGGCCGCACCGTGCTCAGCCGGTTGCTCATTCTGCTGGTCCTCGTTCCTCCCGCCGTCAGCGCGTTTTGCTGGTGGGGGCTGGGCCTCTCGACCTCGTCCGTGGACAATTATCTCCTCACGAGCGGCCTGCTCGTCGCCTTCGCCACGCTGTATCCGAATACCGAGGCCTGGGGCTGGATCCCTTTCAAGTGGATCGCCTTCGCCTGCATTTTTAGCGGTTCGCTGATGTTGCTCGCCTCGCACGATGGCCTGGGCATCGCCGAGCTCTGGCTCTCGTGCGCCGTCGGCTTTGGCTACATCCGGCACGCCAAGGAACTCGAATACGAGGACTACGTTTCGCCCGCGGCCCGCGTGCAAAAGCTTTTCCAGCGCAAACCCAAGCTGCGCGTGCTGCCCTCGCCATCGTCCCCGAAATACCGCGCCGCCGCCGTGGACGAGCCGGAAAGCGAAATCGACGTCCTGCTCGACAAAATCGCCAGGTCCGGCATGAACAGCCTCACCGCCAAGGAAAAGGCCACGCTCGAAAAAGCCCGCGAAGCCCTGATGCGCAAGGATCAGCGGTGAGCCGCCTCGATTGCGCCTCGACAGCCGCCCAGGCGCGCGCTCCCATCACCGCATGAGCGAAGAGCCCAGCGCACCGCCGCCGCCATCGCCGCCGGAGCCCAAGACCAAGACACCCCCCAAGTTCGACAGCGCCTATGTCACGGCGATGTCGCATTTCTACCGCGGCGAAATGGGGCGCATCATGGCCTGGCGTGCGCGGCTCGACCCGACCACCAACTGGGCGATCACCGCGACTTCCTCGATTTTCACCGTGGCCTTTTCCTTCGAAAAAGTGCCGCACATCATTTTCTTTTTCAATCTCGCCATCGTCTGGATCATGCTCTGGATCGAGTCCCGGCGCTACCGCTTCTACGATGCCTTTCGCGCCCGCGTGCGCATGCTCGAGGCGCATTTTCTCGTGCCGATCGTGGCGCAGAATACCACGCTGCTGCAGGGCGAATGGCAGAAGCTGGTCTGCGAAGATCTCCTGCTGCCCTCCTTCAAGATCAGCGCCTTCGAGGCCGTGGGCCGGCGGCTGAAGCGCAACTACGTCTTCATTTTCATGATCATCCTCGTGGCCTGGGTCACGAAGATCTTCCTCCACGCCACCCCGCCGATCACCTCCTTTTCCTCCTTCTACCAGGCGCTCGCCATCGGCACATCGATCCCGAGCTGGCTGGTCGCCATCGTCTTCATCGGCACCTTCGTCAGCGTCATCGGCATCACCGTCTACGTCGCGCGGAAGACCACCGGGGAGATTTCGGAATTCGGCGCCCACCGGTCGCTATGGCGGATTTAGAAATTTAGCATTTAGGATTTAGCATTTAAGATTCGGTCGATTCTGCGCGCCGAGTTCTCTTCGAATCCTCAATGCCAAATCCTCAATGCCAAATCCCCAATGCCAAATCCCCAATGCCAAATCCCCAATGCCAAACTCCACCCACGCCGACGCCCTCGACCATACCCAGCCGCCCATTCAGCAACTCTGCGCCATCGTCGCCCGGCTGCGGGCGCCGGATGGGTGCCCGTGGGACCGCGAGCAGACCCATGCCAGCCTGCGCGCGGGATTGATCGAGGAGGCGTACGAAGTCGTCGAGGCGATCAACACGGGCGACGACGCCAATCTGCGGGAGGAGCTGGGCGATCTGCTCTTGCAGCCCATCTTTCACGCGCAGATCGCGGCGGAGGAAGGGCGGTTCAATTTCGACGACGTCGCCCGCGGCATCGTGGAGAAGTTGCTGCGGCGTCATCCGCACGTTTTTGGCGAAGATCGTTGCGCCGATTCCGCGGAGGTGTTGCTCAAGTGGGATGACATCAAACGCGCGGAAAAGGGAGACAAAGGGGAGAAAGCGGCCTCGGCGCTCGATGGCATTTCCGGCGGGTTGCCCCGCGCTGATGCGCGCGGAGAAGGTGCAGAAGAAGGCCGCCCGCGTGGGCTTCGACTGGAGCGAAGTCGCGCCGGTCGTGGCGAAGATTCGCGAGGAGCTGGCCGAGGTGGAAGCAGAGGTGGCCGCCGGCGCGGTGGC
The DNA here is from genome assembly GCA_037200205.1 of Chthoniobacter sp. Taxonomy (GTDB): domain Bacteria; phylum Verrucomicrobiota; class Verrucomicrobiia; order Chthoniobacterales; family Chthoniobacteraceae; genus Chthoniobacter. Next base: position 213,885 of record JBBCHV010000043.1, on the reverse strand, counting down.
GAAGATCGAGGAGGAGATCGGCGACCTGCTCTTTTCCGTGGTGAACCTGGCCCGCAAGTTGAAGGTCGATGGGGAGACCGCGCTGCAAGGCGCGACGGACAAGTTTTCCACGCGCTTTCGCCAGGTGGAAGCGCTGGCCCGCGAACGCGGCCTCGCCCTGGATAAGCTCAGCCTCACGGAGCTCGACGTGCTCTGGGACGAAGTGAAGCGCGGGTAGGGCGTCCGGATTTTAACGCCGAGGGCGCGGAGAAATGAGAGAGGGCTCAGAGGGAAGGTTCTGGTCGGTCCGGACGCCGGAGGCGTCAAAAGCGTCGTAGCCCCGGGCCGAGCGAGTCTGCGAGCGACCACCCGGGGTATCGTTAAAAATAGCGAAGCTCCAACCGTCCCGGCCTCGGGCCGCATCCTCCATCGATCCGTAGAAGAGATGCGGCTCACGCCGGGACGGTTGGAGCGTTCGCTATTTGGGCCGATACCCCGGGTGGTCGCTCGCAGACTCGCTCGGCCCGGGGCTACGACGCTTTTGACGCCTCCGGCGTCCGGACCGACCAGAACCTTCCCTCTGAGCCCTCTCTCATTCCTCCGCGCCCTCGGCGTTTAAACATGGGCGGTGGCTACGGTTTAAGTGGAATCCCTCCGCCACGCTTGATCCACTATCCCACGTCGAGCAGCGCTTTCACATGGGCGGCGATGTCGCCGGTGCGCATGAGGCTTTCGCCGACGAGGATGGCCTGGCAGCCGGCGGCGTGGACGCGCCGCGTATCGGCCTGGGTCTTGAGGCCGCTTTCACTCACCAGGATGATGCCGTCGGGGACGTCTTCGCTGAGCTCTTCGCTGGTGGCGAGATCGACCTCGAAGGTGGTGAGGTTGCGGTTGTTGATGCCGATGAGGGTGGCGCCGAGATCGACGGCGCGGTCGAGTTCCTCCCGCGTGTGGACTTCCACGAGGACGTCGAGCTGGCAGGTTTCGGCGGTCTTGTTCAGCGCTTCGAGTTCGGATTGCTCCAGCGCGGCGACGATCAGCAAAATGGCATCGGCCCCCGCGACCGCGGCCTCGTAAATCTGCACGTCGTGGAGGATGAAATCCTTGCGCAGGCAGGGCAGGTCGACGGCGCCGCGGACCTTCGTGAGGTAGGTGAGATGGCCTTGGAAATACTGTTCGTCGGTCAGGACCGAGATGGCGTGGGCGCCCGCTTCTTCGTACTGGCGCGCGATGGCCACGGGATCGAAATCGGTGGCGATGACCCCGGCGCTCGGGCTGGCTTTCTTGACCTCGGCGATGAGGCCGAGGGCGTCCGGCCCGCGATCGAGCGTGGCGGCGAAAGGCCGGTAATCGTTGCGCAGCAAAGCGGCGGCGCGCAGGAGCTCGAGGCGCGGCAGCAGCTTGGCGATCTCGGTTCGCTTGGTATCGAGGATTTTTTGCAGGCGATTCACAGGGGGAGTTTGGAGGCAGAACATCCAACATCCAACACCGAACATCCAACACCCAATGGCGCAAGCGCAGTGCGGTGGTGTTTTTCCAATTGGATGTTCGATGTTGGGCGTTGGATGTTGGATGTTCGACCGCGGATGTTGGATGTTCAATTCGCCGCGAATTGTGGGATGCTCCCGCGTGATGTTCCGCCGTCCCCTTTTCGTTCTCGCCCTGTTCCTCGCGGTGCTGCCGCTCCGGGCCCAGCGCCTGAGCGCTCTCGCCCCTCCCCCCGATTGGACCCAGCTCGAGGCGTATCAGGAGAGCATCACCCACGACGATTTCGTACGGCTGCTCGACCGGGTCTACGCGCCCGCGGGCGCCTTCAAGGGCGTGATCGATGTGCAGGCCGATGCGGCGGTGATCAAGACGGCGCTCACGCCTCCCACCGAGTTTCGCCTCCGCTTCGCCAAGGATGCGGCGACGGTGAAAGCCGCGCCCCGTTATTGGCGGACGGCCTCGCAATTGGGCGTCGCGCCGGAGGGGCAGCCGCTGGCGGGATTGAAGATCGCCCTCGACCCCGGCCATCTCGGCGGCGCCTGGGCGAAGATGGAGGAACGCTATTTTCAGATCGGCGAGTCGCGCCCGGTGACGGAAGGCGACATGGCGTTGCGCGTCGCGAAGATGCTCGTGCCGAAGCTGCAGGCGCTCGGCGCGCAGGTGTCGCTGGTGCGGGACCAAGCGGAGCCGGTGACGAAGGAACGGCCGGAGACCTTGCGCGACGCCGCTCGCGTGGAACTGGCGCGGGAGGGTGTCACGTCACCGCGGGAAAACTACGCTGGCATGAACGATCCGGGTCGCGGCAGCACGGTGCAGGCGCAGAGCGAATTGCTTTTCTATCGCATCAGCGAAATCCGGCAGCGCGCGGTGTTCGTGAATACGGGGCTCAAGCCCGATCTCGTGATCTGCCTGCACTTCAATGCGGAAGCCTGGGGCGATCCGCTGCACCCGGAATTTGTGCCGCGCAATCATCTGCACGTGATCCTCAATGGTTGCTACTCCGCCGGGGAATTGCATTTCGACGACCAGCGGCTGGAGATGCTGGAGCAACTGCTCAGCGGCGCTTTCCCGGAGGAGTTGGCGGCCGCGGAAAGCATCGCCGGCACGCTCGCCGCGGCGACGAAGTTGCCGCCCTACAATTACACCACCGGCAACGCCATCCGCGCCGCGGACAATCCGTATATCTGGGCGCGCAATCTCCTCGCCAATCGCCTCTACCGTGCGCCGGTCGTCTTCCTCGAGCCGTATGTGATGAACAGCGAAGTCGTGTGGGAACGCGTGCAGGCGGGCGATTACGAAGGCACGCAGATGATCGGCGGGGAATTGCGGCCCAGCATTTTCCGCGAGTATGCGGATGCCGTGGTGGCGGGCCTGCGCGATTACTATACGAAGGCACGCGCCCCGCAGCCGGCGCCGAAGTAGCCGCGTTGATCCGGGGCAAAAGGCCTGAACTAACGCGAAGAGCGCAGAGGCCGGAGAGAGGGTCGCAGAGAAAAATGCTCCCGTCTGCGAGCCCGCCGTCCCTCCGGAACCGTTCGTGCTTTTTCGTGTCTTTCGTGGACACCTCTTGGGTTGCGGGCATCGCTCGATGGTGCCGAATCGCCCCCGCTTGGTCACTCGCGCCGAGACATTCGGCCCGCCGTTTGCTTTAATGGCACCCCGTGCGCCCCATCGCCGTTCTCTTTTTTGCGTTTTGCCTCACGGCCCGAGCCGTGGAACCGCTGGCCATCGAGATCGATCTCGCCGCGCAAAAGGCCTTCCTTTTGCAGGACGGCAAGATCGTTTACGAATCGCCGATCTCGACCGGACGGCCGGGGCATCGCACGCCAACGGGCGAATTTGCCGTGCTGGAAAAGGACGAGAATCATCTCTCCTCGCTCTACGGAAAGATCGTGGATGGCGAAGGGAAAACGGTGGTGCGCGACGCGGATGCCGATATGGCGGTGCCGAAGGGGGCGAAGTTCGTGCAGGCGCCGATGAAGCATTTTTTGCGGTTCGACGGGGCGACAGGGATGCACTCGGGATATCTGCCGGGGTATCCGGCGTCGCATGGCTGCGTCCGCATGCCGGAGGTGAAGGCCGAGTTATTTTACAGCATCGTCGAAGTGGGGACGCCGGTGCGGGTGCACGGCACGCCGCCCGAAACGACGCCGCCGGAGGCGAAGGACAAGCCGAAGAGCGCCGCCACGCCGGCGCCCGTGGCGACGCCGGAACCACGCAAGTGGTGGCAGATCATCGATCATACGAAGCGCAAGTAGGCCGGGTTTGGTTGGCCACGAAAAGGCACGGAAGACACAAAAGGAGAACAGGCACGGCTGTGAATGGTTCGAGCGGGTGTCTCCTGTCCCGAAGGGACTACAGAACGTTAGCCCCGGGTCGAGCGAGTCTTCGAGCGAACACCCGGGGGTATGATGAAAAAAGCGGACACTCCAATCGCCCCGGCCTCCTGGCCGCATCCTCCGTCGATCCGCAAAAGAGATGCGGCTGCGCCGGGACGGTTGGAGTGTCCGCGGGGGAAGGTAACCCCGGGTGTTCGCTCGAAGACTCGCTCGACCCGGGGCTAACATTCTGTTGTCCCTCCGGGACAGGAGACCGCTTACCGAGCCGCTATTCCGCTGGCTTGGGGGGTCGCTGGTTTGGGGGTCGCTGGCTTGGGAGTGGGGGACGCAGGCGTCGCCGGTGCCGGACTGGCCGCCGGGGTACTCGCTGCGGGAGTGGCGGGCGACGGCGTGCTGGGTGCCGGCGTGGCGGGGGTGGGCGTGGCCTTGGGTTTGGTGAGGTCCTCCCAGGTGACGAGGTTGCCGGTGTGACCGCCGATTTCGTCGAGGAGTTTGTTGCAGCGGTCGCGCCAGTGGGCGAGGTCCGGGGCGTCGAATTTCTCGGCGGTGCCGGGAAAGACGATATAGGTGACCTTCAAATCGCTGACGGGGCGATTCTCCGAATTCGCCCTCCCGTTGACCTCCTTGCAGATGCGCAGGGACGCTTCGCCGATGAGATTGGCGGGGCCGACATCGCCGACGACGGCGGGGTAGAGCGTCTTCTGGTAGACGACCACGCAATAGTCGCCGACGGAGGGGGCAAAGGGGCCTTTGTTTTTGCCGAAGAGCGAGCCGGGCAGGACGATGAACGGGTCGTCCGCGCCGATGAGGTAACTGTATTTCTTGAGATCGGAAATCTCGGTGCGCAGGTCGGCCAGGGCCTGTTTCACACTCTCGCGCCGCGCCGCGCTGGGGGCGCCGTTGGCGAGTTCCGCCTCGTAGGTTTTGATCTTCGCTTCCCGGGGGGCGACGAACGAACTCGGGTTGGTGGTCTTGCGCGCCCAACGGTAGCTGGTGAAGGGCTGGAAGGTGGGCGAGGCGCCATCGACCTCGGGCACGCGATCGGGATCGGAGCCGTCGGTATCGACGTCCATGTCGGCCTGGATGAAGAGCGCGCGGCGGTTGGTCTTCGCGGCCTGGAGCTCGAGGATCGTCTCGCAATCGAAGAAATTGTGGCGCGAGAGGAGGTTGTCGAGGCGCATGAGGCTGGCCTGCAGGGCGGCGCATTTCAGCCGGTAAAGGTTGTCGAAGCCAGGGGAGGCTTTTGACGTATCGAGCAGATCGGGCAGGCCGGGCAGGAGTTCGGGGAGGGATTCGTTGAGGCGCTTGATCTCGTCGAGATCGTGGTGCGGCTTGGGCACTTTCACCTTCACGGTCAATTCCGCGGCGTAGCTGCTCTTGTCGTTGCGATCGCGGGTGGCCGTGGTGCCGTGCTCGGTCTCGAGGGTCACGCGGTACTGCATGTCGTTGAACATCCGGCCGACCTCGAGCTTGCGATTCGGCACGTAGGGGGGCGGAGTGGGCGTCGGCGACGCGGGCACGGGCGGAGGCGTGGGCGTCGACGGCTGCGGCGGAGGCTCCGGCGGGCCGGGGCAGGCGGTGAGCACGAGCAGGCCGACAAGGCCGGAACCGGCGATTTGCGCGATGCGGGAGGCCCTCACTCCGAGGCGGGCTATTTCTTCACGAACGCGAGGATCGTGAGGATCACCCCGATCAGCCCGAGCCAACCTTCGGCGCCGGCCGGCCACCAGCCGCCGTCCTTGAAGAACTTCGGCAGGAAGCGTCCCGCCAGCCCAAGGGTGACGATGAGGCCGAGGATCAAGCCGGGAGTGACCTGGCCCGACTGCAGCAGCCAGCCCGCCACGAGCAGGAGAATGCCGGAGATGCCTCCCGCGATGAGCGACGCCTTGCTCCCGACATGAACGAACGCCTGGATGCCGCCTCCGAGCGTGATGAGGCCGAAGAGGTAATAATAGAAACGGGTCGGGTCGAGCATGGCAGAGAGATACGGCAAATGTCCGGCGGGGACAACTCAGCAGAAAAGAGGATGGGGCGGCGCCTTCATCCTTCTCTTCGCGCCCGGCGTTGCGTGATGAACAGGCGCAGCAGGAAAATCGGGATGAGCGAGGTGAGGGTCATGACGATGCACACCACCCAACCGGGGATGATGCGCGCGCGATCGTGCTCGACCGCGGACAAACCCGCGGCGACGACTTCCTCCGCGGGCACCTTGAACAGCTCGGGCGCCGGCATGGATTCACGCGATTCCACCCGCTCGGCGACGCCAAAGAATTCCGTGTTCACTGGGCCGGGGCACAGTGCGGTCACCGATACCCCCGTGCCGTGCAGCTCCGCGCGCAGGGCTTCGGAAAAACTGGTGACGTAAGCTTTGCTCGCCGCATACACCGCCATTTTGGGGATGGGCAGGAGGCTCGCGATGGAGCTGACATTGAGGATCGCGCCGCGACCGGCGCGCACCAAATCGGGCAGGATGGCGTGGGTAAGGCGGGTGAGCGCCTTGATATTCACGTCGAGCATCGCATCCACGCGGGACCAGTCGCTGTCCTCGAACAGGCCGTGATCGCCAAGGCCGGCATTGTTGATGAGCAGGCTCACGCGTTCGCCGCTGGCGGCGAGGGACGCGAGCAGGGCCTCGATCTGGACTTCGTCGGCCACATCGGCGGCGTGACAGTGGATGGTGAGGCCGGGGCGGTCCAATTCCTCCTTGAGCGCTTCCAGCCGTTCCAGGCGCCGCGCGACAAGGATGAGGGAACTGGCGTGCGGCGCGAGCTGGCGCGCAAACTCCGCGCCGAGGCCCGAAGAGGCACCGGTAATGAGTGCCGTGCAGCCGTGGAAGAAATTCATGCGCGGGAGTGGATGCTGGAAACCTATCGTGTGGCAAGTGGCAAGTGGCCGTGGTTCACTGAACCCGTCGTCGAAGGATGCGGGGGATTTGGCGAGATGGCCGGGGCCAGCGTGCATCGGGAATGCCGGGCTCACTGGGCCCGGCTACAGCGCGCTTTCTGCTTGTCATCGCAGCGGGGGAGACGGCCACATTTCGGCATGACGGTCCTCAATCTCTCCGCGCAGGCGCCTTTCACGACCAAGGATGGCTCGACCATCCGCAGCATTCTCGACCGGACGAATGCGCCGGTGCAAAACCAGAGCCTCGCCGAGGCGCAGGTGCCGGCGGGTGGGGCGACGCAGCGGCATTATCACAAGCTGGCGGAGGAGTTTTATTTCATTCTCGAAGGAACGGGCGAGATGGAGATCGATGGGGAGACGCGCGGCGTGGGGCCGGGCGATGCGATCCTGATTCCGGCGGGGGCGTGGCATACGATCACGGCGCGGGAGGCGCTGCGATTTCTGTGCTGCTGCGCGCCGCCCTATGATCACGGGGATACCTATTTTGCATAGCGGGGGCGGGTTCCCCTAACTCCTATTCTTCCTATTTCTCCCATGGGAGGAATGGGAGGAATGGGAATTATGGGAGCCCTGCTACGGCTTCACGGCCGGCACCGGCTTGGTGCTGCGCAGGATTTCGTCTTCGGGTGTGAGCTTTTGCGGCTTGCCGCTGAAGATGAGGCGGTTGGGGCGTTCGCCGATGGCCTGGGTGAGGGCTTTGGCCTGCGTGGAGACGACCTTGAGATTTTGAAAGACGACCGCCAGCTCTTGCAAACGGGCGTCGAGATTTTTGTCGGTATGGCCGATGAGTTGATTGGCGGAACCGAGGGTTCCCTGGATTTTGACCAGAGAGGCTTTCAGCTCCAGCAGGTCGGCTTTCACGGGGCCGTCGACGCCCGCGATGAGCTTGTCGAGACGCTGGATCGCGGTGTCGGCGGACTCCGAGGTGGTCTTTAAGCCATCCAGCAATTTCGTGGTGCGCGGCACGATCTCGTTCACGCCTGCCTTGACGCTATCCACGGCGTCGCCCGTCTTCGCCAGCAGCGGGGGTATGTTGTGGAGCAATTCCTCCGCCGTCCCGAGGAGGCGGGGCAGGCTTTCGACGAGCGGGCCGATCGCGTCGAACAAGCCATCGAGTCCGCCGCCGGAATGGCCCTGCAGGATCGAGCCATTGGCCAGCTTGGGCACGGAGGGGGAGCCTGCCGAGAGGGCGACGAATTTTTCGCTGAGCATGGTCTCCGCGGAGAGCGAAGCGCGCACATCCGAAGGCAGCGGCGGCACCTCCTTGAACAGCGTGACCGTCACGCGGACGGCATTGCGCTTCTGCTCCACACTCTGCGCCGCCTCACGCTCGTCGAAGGTCAGCAAACGGATGGCGGTGACGGTGCCGGCCGCGGCCCCGGCGTAGCGCACTTCGGAGTGCAGCTTGATGCCGGTGACATCGGGGTAGTCGATCTCGACGGTGCGATCCGATTTGCGGCCGTGCCGGCCGGACAGCGCGTAGGTGAGGGCTCCGAGCAGGAAGAGGCTGCACGCAATGACGGTCAGGGCGACCAGGTAGTCGGAGAGGTTCTTTTTCATGCGGAATAGCTGTTGCGCGTGTGGCCGGGATGGCCGAGCAGGCGCTCGACGTAATCCCCTTTGGAGAGCCGCAGCGGCACGGGTCCATCGGGCTCGCCGTTGATGAACTGCTGCACTTCGCCGTGCGTGCTCGCGCGCATTTCCGCGGGCGTGCCAAAGGCGATGATCTTCCCCTGGTTCGGGCCGGTGCCGAGCATGATCATCTTCGAGCCGATGCGAAACGCGCTGGTCATGTCGTGCGTCACGACCACGGCGGTGACGCCGAGCTTGCGCGTCATTTCCTGGGTGAGGATGTCGACCACGCTGGTCATGATGGGATCAAGGCCGGCGGTCGGCTCATCGCTGAAGAGCAGCTCGGGATCCAACGCCAGAGCCCGGGCCAGGCCTACGCGCTTTTTCATGCCGCCGCTGATTTCCGCGGGCTTGAGATGCTCGAAGCCGGTGAGGCCGACCATCTCGAGCTTCATCTTGACCATGAGATCGACGATGCCTTCATCGAGCTTGCCGTGCTCGAGAATCGGCAGCGCGACATTCTCGCCGACGGTCAGCGACTGGAGGAGCGCGCCGCTTTGAAACAGCACGCCGAAGCGGCGGCGAATGTGCGCGAGTTCCTTTTCCTCCATGCGCGTAATCTCTTCGCCGAAGAGCTTGATGGAACCGCTGGTCGGCTTCATCGCGCCGATGATGTGGCGGAGCAGCGTCGATTTGCCGCAGCCGGAACCGCCCATGATGATCATGGTGTCGCCTTTCATCACTTTGAAGGAGATGCCGTTGAGCACCTTGCGCCCGTGAAAATCGCGCACGAGATCCGTGACCTCGATGATCGGCGTGGCATCGTTCGAGGCGCTCATGCGAAGAAAAACAGCGCGGTCAGCGAAGCGTTCGCGATGAGCATGATGAGCAATGACCAGACGACCGAGCTCGTGGTCGCCTGCCCCACGCCTTCCGCGCCACCCTCGACGCCCAGGCCCATGTGGCAGGCGATGGTGATGATGAGCCAGGCGAAGACGAAGCTCTTGATGATCCCGGAATAAAGATCCCACACGTGGGCGCGGCTCACCGAGTGGAGAATGTAAGCCGAGGTATTGTAATCGAGCGCGAAGTGGCAGATGGACCATCCGCCGACCATGCCCACGTAGTCGCCGAAAATGGTGAGCACGGGCAGCATGATGAGCATGGCGAGAAAACGCGGGACGATGAGAAAGCGGATCGGGTTGATCGCCATGACCTGCAGCGCCTCGATCTCCTCGGAAACCTTCATCGTGCCGAGTTCCGCGGTGACCGCCGACCCGCTGCGCCCGATGACGATGACCGCGGTGAGCAGCGGCCCGAGTTCGCGCAGCAGCGAGAGGATCACCAGGTCCGGCACGAACGCCGAAGCGCCCATTTTCTTGAGTTGCCCGGCGGCCTGCATGGCCAGCGTGAGGCCGATGCTGAAGGACGTGAGCGAGGCCATCGGCACGGCGCGCACGCCGATGAGCACCATCTGATGAAAGACCTCACCGAGCTTGAAATACTGCCCGCGAAACGGCGCGAAAAGCGTCCAGTAAAGAATCCGGGCGTTTAGCGCGAAATACTCTTTCACACTGGGATCAGGCGAGCAACGCGGCCCGCGCTTCGTCGAGCGTGGGAAAGATGGGGAAGAATTCGGTGAGCCGGACCAGGTCGAAAATCGTGCGGACGCGCTCGCTGACTTGGGCGAGGCCAAACTTGCCGCCGTAAGCCTGCGCGAGGCGGACGTATTCGATGAGTGTGGCGAGGCCGGAGGAGTCCACGTAGCACACCCCTTGAAAGTCGAGCAGCAGCGCCGGCACCTTCTTTTTCGCGTAGGTGTGGAGGATGGCGCGCAAGTCCGGCGAGCAAGCGAGATCGATCTCGCCCTCAATGACGAGAGTGGCCACTCCTTGATCCGTATGCTCGCGAGTTTGCATGTGGGGGTGAACGCTTAGACGGAAGAATCTGGATTAGGAACCACGAAATGTGCGAAAGACACGAAAGGGCCGGGGAGGCCAGCCGTAATAAATATCCGGGTCAAACCGCCGCGGCTTCCACGACGGGAGCGGGATCGACCCACTTGCCGTGCTCGCGAATGAGATCCTGGAGCCGTTCGACCGCCTCGGCCTCGGGGATATTGAATTTCACGGGTTTCTTGCCGACGTAGAGATTCACCTTGCCCGGCGCGCCGCCCACGTAGCCGAAATCCGCGTCGGCCATTTCGCCGGGGCCATTCACAATGCAGCCCATGACGGCGATCTTCACACCCTTGAGGTGCAAGGTGGCGGCCTTGATGCGCGCGGTCGTGGTCTGGAGATTGAATAGCGTGCGACCGCAGCTCGGGCAGGCCACGTAGTCGGTCTTGAAAATGCGGGATCCGGCGGCCTGCAGGATATTGTAGGCGAGCCGCAGGGACTGGCCGGGAGCGTGTTCGCCTTGCACGAGCACCGCATCGCCGATGCCGTCGCAGAGCAGCGAGCCGATGCGTTTCGCGGCGGTGAGCAGCGTGCCGAGGAACGGCGCCTGCGGATCGGCGCTCGGCGAGAGCGTGTCCTTCAGCAGGATGGGATGCCGCTCCTCCAGCCGGGCGGCGAGCAGCCGGTAAGCGGCGATGACCGGGAGATCCAGGCCATCCGCGACCGTCACGACCACCGCTTCCGGGGAGGCATTTACTTTCGCCACGGCGGACTCGTCCCGCGGATCGAGCGCCACGGCGCCGGATTTCTCGAGCACGATCTCCGGTCGGTAATCGCCGAGCCGGTCGAGCTTGTGCGCGAGCGCGTCCCACTTTTCCTGCGAGGTGAAGACGCGCATCGTCTCCTCGCCGCCGAGCGCGACACCATTGATTTCGACCCACGCAGTCTCGCGGCGCCGATACGAAAACGGATCGTAGGAAAGCGCGACCTCGAGTTTGTCAAACGCCGCGCCCTCTCCTGCTCCACGCAGGTTGAAAGGTGCGACGAGCGCCTGCGCGACGGGGATCTCGTGCACACTGTCTTCCGTGAGCGAGACGCGAATGGTGTCGCCGATGCCATCGTTGAGCAGCGAGCCGATGCCGATGGCCGACTTGATCCGGCCGTCCTCGCCATCGCCGGCCTCGGTGACGCCGAGATGGATGGGATAATTCCAATCCGCACCTTCTTCGTACAAGCGCGCGACCAGGAGCCGATACGCTTCGATCATCACCTTCGGATTGCTCGACTTCATCGAGAAAATGAAATCGTGATAATCCAGCTCGCGGGCGATGCGCGCGAACTCCAGCGCGCTCTCCACCATGCCGAGCGGCGAATCGCCGTAGCGGTTCATGATGCGGTCGCTCAGCGAACCGTGATTGGTGCCGATACGCATCGCCCGGCCATGCTCCCGGGAAAACTTCACCAGCGGACTGAAGCGTTCGCGAATGCGCTCCAGTTCCGCGGCGTACTCGTTGTCCGTGTACTCCTTGATCGCAAACTTCTTCGAGTCCGCGTAGTTGCCCGGGTTCACGCGCACCTTCTCCACCCATTTCGCCGCCTCCATGGCCGCCTCGGGCTTGAAATGGATGTCCGCCACGATCGGCACGTCGCAACCCTGCGCCCGCAAGCCGGCGACGATGTGCTGCAAGTTGGCCGCGTCCTTCACCGTGGGTGCGGTAATGCGCACGATCTCACAGCCAACCGCCGCGAGATCGAGCGTCTGCTGGATGGAGGCCGCGGTATCCATGGTGTCGCAGGTGATCATGGACTGCACGCGGATGGGATTGCTCCCGCCGACGCCGACGTTGCCGACCCGCACCTCTCGTGTGACGCGACGGTGATAGCGGTAAGGATTCGGGCAATAGCGGGGAAGAGAAGACTCAATCATGCTCACGGGAAGTCTTACCTAAAGATGGAAAGACGCAAAGGAATCTCCGCAGCGCGGCGGAGCCGCCCCCAACAGGGGTCCACGAAAGGCACGAAAAAGCACGAAAAGGCGGTCGGAGGAGCAGTCCGCGAATCACGCCAATCCCGCGAATCATCCCATCCGTGTCATGGGCGTGATTCGCGGGCCCAAAAATCCTCTCAGACCTGCGCTATTCTTCCAGACAGCACTGGGGAGGCCGATTCCCGGGCATCCTGGCCTCTCCCTGGCGCAACGTATCTCTCACGGTGCCAGACGGAAGCGAGTCCCGCCGCCATCTATGCTGTTCATCACCCCGTTTTTTTCCGATTCTCCCCGCGTCGTCCGAAATCGAAAAATGAACGCCGTCTCTCTGGAGCGCTTCCATTCACAGTACCGTGAACTCCACGCCCAACTCCTGGCCAGACCCTTCCCGGTCGTCTCCGGTCACGTCATGGTGGCGCATCGCGCCATCCTTTTCACTCCGGGTGAAGCGGCGGCGCATCGCGCGGCGATTGCGGCGCTGGCCACCTATCCCGGCGTCGTGGCGGCGCCGGAGGAGCAGGGCTTTCAATTGCTCCGCGTGGGCCCGGCCGATCTGCGCATCGAGCGCCACACCGAATTCACCGCCTTCACCGTCTTCGCCCCGCAGAGCGGCGTGCCATTTGCGGAATCGGCGATGGATCTTCTGCCGGCAGCGTGGCTCGAGGGCATCCCGGGTTGCATCCTGGCCGCGGTGGAAATCGCCAGCGAACAGGTGCCGGTGGAGGAAGGCGACACGGCGAAAACCATGGAAAAAGTCCTGAAACTCTTTGGCCAGGACCGGCTCGTCGGCGGCTGGGTGGTCGAGCGCGTCGCCTCCGTGTGGAGCCACTTTCGGTTGGATGAACGCGGCGCCACGCGCTTCCTCGTCCAACTCCACCGCCTCAACCCCGGGCGCTACGGGCGCCTGTTGCAGCGGCTCGTCGAGATTGAAACGTATCGCCTGGCCGCCCTGCTGAGCCTGCCCCTGGCGCGCGATCTTCTCCCGCAAGTCGAAGCGCTCGAAGCACAACATGTCGCCCTGGTCGAACGCATCGGCGTCATGGATGCCGGCGAGGAACGCGCCCTCCTCAGCGATCTCACGAATCTCTCGCTCTCCACCGAGCGTCTCCAGGCGCGCTGCGGCTCGCGCTTCAGTCTCACCCAATCCTATGCCCGCATTCTCTCGGCCCGCGTCCGCGAGTTGCGCGAAGAACAGGTTCCCGGCTACCAGACGATCAGCGAATTTTTCGACCGGCGCCTGTCCCAGGCCTTGCACACCTGCGAGCGGGCGGACGCGGGGCTGAGCGCCTTGTCCGCGCGTCTGCAATCGACGACCGGCTTGTTGCGCACCCGCGTCGAGGTGAATCTGCAAAGTCAGAATCAACTTCTCCTGGCCAGCGTGGACCGCCGCGCCGCCGCGCAGTTGCGGCTGCAGCACAACGTGGAGGGACTCTCGGTCGTCGTACTCACTTACTATCTCGCCAACTTACTGAAGATCGCCCTGGAGGGAACGGAAGCAGCGGGCGTCGCCGTCAATGTCATGCTGATTGTCGCTTCGGTATTGCCTCTGCTGGCCGGCGCGGTCTGGTGGGCGGTGCGCCACGCCCGGCACCAAAGCCAGTAATCGGGTACCTCGGCGCCGCAGTGTAAAAAAGGCCGGGGTCTTTCGCAAGCTCAGCCGGAACGATGCCGTTCGCAGGAGCGAAATGGGGAGGGCACGCCCCCTCGCGTGCTCTGTCCGGCGCCCCGCCGGGCAGTCCGGAAGCACCACAGCAACCTCCCCAGACGGTGAACGTGCCGCGAAGGAAGTTTTCGGCGAGGCGCCGAAAACAGCACGCGAGTGCGCGTGCGCTCCCCATTCCTCGGGATGACGGCCTTGGGGAGTGCGCGCCGTCGCGCTCGTGTTACCTCTGCACGCAGATGTAGCGGGGTGGACAGCGCCGCACGCCCGGCACCAGGTCATTGCGCGGGTCACGCAGGCCATTTTGGTGACATCGCGATCACCAAAAAGATGCACCGCTGCACAAATCGGAACAGTGCAATTCGCCTCCGCGGGAATTGCCGAAAGCGCGGTTCTCGCGTTCCGCAAAAAAATTTGTGCAATTGAGGCGGGCGATACCGGCTCTTCCGTCCGCTCAAATGTACAAAATCCGGGTTCACGCGTTCGCGTAAGCCGGGCGGGAGGCCGGAAATCCTAGCTTTGTCCGTGCGCGTTGACGCCCTGCATGAGGCTCCCGGCAACGCTGCGGCAGAGATTCACGAAGACGCTTTCGGAGAACGTGAGCGCGCGATTGGCGGTGTGCAGGATGCCCCAGCGCCGGCGCAAGCGGCGACGGCCGAGGGATACGCAAGCGAGCGCGCCTTGGGCGATCTCCGCCGTCGCGATCCAGCGCGGCAGCAGACCGATGCCGAGGTTGAGGCGGACGAACTGTTTGATGGCCTCGTCGTTGCCGATCTCGATGAAGGGCTTGATGCGCACGCCGTCGTGCCGGAAATAGCTGTCGATCAGGTTGTGCGTCTCGCTGTTGCGCTCGGGGAGGATGAGATTTTCCTTGGCGACATCGCGCTGACTGCGCCGCTTGGTCCACGGGTGATTGGGATGCACGAGGAACTGCAACTCGTCATCGGCGAGCGGGATGAAATTGACGCCGGGGTGTTGCGCGGGTTCCACGAAAAGCGCGAGGTCGATTTCCTCCTCGCCGAGCGCATCGAGCGCCTGCGACGCCGTGCAGGGGCGAATCTGGATGGTGAACGTGGGAAAGCTTTCGCGAAATTCCCGCAGGGCCAGCGGCAGCAGATATTGGCAGGCGGTGGTGGACGCGGCGAGCCGCAGGCCGCCGCGGCGCCAATCGGTCCAGGAGCGCAGCTTCGAGCGCGCGCTGCTCATGTGTTCGAGGATGGCTTCGGCTTCGGCGCGAAACTCGAGGCCGGCGGGAGTGAGCGAGATCTTGCGCGAAGTGCGCTCGAAAAGGCGGCAGCCGAGATCGTTCTCGAGGGCCTTGAGGCAGTGGCTGATGCCGGAAGGAGTGAGCTCCATTTCCTGGGCAGCGTGGCTCATGTTCAGGTGGCGTGAAAGGGAGCAAAAAACGCGGAGATATTGGCTGTCGATAGTGGTCATGCGCATGCATCGACCGGAGGTCTGGGAGGGGAACGGCCCGGAAAGGCGGTCCCCGGGCAAAGCACACCCGTCTATGAATCCAATTCACAGTTCGCGCAAGCGGATTTCACAGCCGATTTTCAATTGGTGGAGGCGGCTCGATGGCATCGCGAATGCTAGAGGCCCGCCACGTGCCGAACATCCGCGCTGCTCAATTGCTCTCGAAAAATCGAAGTGCTCATTCCGGGTGCCGCAGCCGACTCACCATCGGCTTCGTGCCGATCGTCGACTGCGCGATCCTCATCGCCGCCAAGGAACTGGGCCTCTTCGAAAAGCACGGCCTCGACGTGACGCTGAGTCGCGAGGTGGGCTGGGCGACGATTCGCGAAAAGCTGTTGCACGACGAACTCCACGCGGTGCATGCGCCGGCGAGCATGGGCTTCGTGGTGCGCTGCGGGATCGGCGTGGTGGCGCGGCCGTGCCTGACCGCTTTCGTCCTGAGCCTGAACGGCAGCGCGATCACCCTTTCGCGGGAACTCTGGGAACGCGGCGTGCGCGATGTCGCGGGCTTGCGCAAGGTGATCGAGGCCGACCGCAGCCGCCGCACCTACAGCTTTGGCGCGGTGCTGGAATTTTCCACGCAGAACTACAACTTGCGGCGCTGGTTGCGGAGCGGCGGGATCGATCCCGATCGCGACGTGCGCATCCCGATCATTCCCTCGCCGGTCATCCATCACGGCTTGATCGATGGACATCTCGATGGCTACTGCGTCGCCGAGCCATGGAATTCCATCGCCGTGGAATCCGGCGCCGGCTGGATCGCCATGACCTCCACGGAGATCGCACCGGCGCAACCGGAGAAGGTGCTGCTCGTGCTGGAGGAGTTCGCGGAGCAACACCCCGAGGAACATCTCGCCATGGTCGCGGCCCTCGTGGAAGCGAGCATCTTCTGCGAAACTCCGGCCAATCGCCCGGCGCTGGCGCGCATGCTGGCGCACTCCCGCTACCTGGATGTGCCGGTCTCCGCGGTCGCGAAATCCTTGGTCGGCCCGCTCGAAACCGGCCGCGGCAGCCTGGACGTCGACGATTTCATTACCTTTCACCGGGGCGGCGCCAACGTGCCGGATCGGGCCAAAGGCCGGCAGGTCTTCAACGACGTGCGCCTGCATCCCTCGGCCCAGCAGTGCCGCGCGCTGCGGCCCGATGCGATCGGCCGCATCTTTCGCGAAGATCTTTACCATCGTGCCGTCGAGCTCACCGGCCCGCGTGAATCCGCGCCGGTCACTCCTCGCTCCCAGCGGCTCAAGCCCGCCGCCAATCCCTCCTCCCCGCTCTTCCCTCGCGTCGCGCTTGCGAGCTGAAGGCCCCCTTTCAGTCATCCACACCACATCCATGATACCACGAAACCACCACCACATAACCAAAAGCCGAACCTACCTCGGCTTGATCCTCGCCGGCGCCCTCGCCTCGTCCCCCCTCTTTGCGGCGGACTATCCCACGGCCAAGGTCAATACCACCGGCCTCGCGGTCACGGATACCACCGTGACCGTCGGCCAGCTCCACTCCGCCACCGGTACGATGGCGATCAGTGAAACCGGCTCGATCGAGGCGGAACAACTGGCCATCGACCAGATCAACGCCGCCGGCGGCGTGCTCGGCCGGCAGATCAAAGTCATCAAGGAAGACGGCGCCAGCGACTGGCCGACCTTCGCCGAAAAAGCGAAGAAGCTGCTCGTGAACGACAAAGTAGCGTCGGTCATGGGCTGCTGGACCTCCGCCTCCCGCAAGGCGGTGCTGCCCGTCTTCGAAAAAGAAAACGGGTTGCTCTACTACCCGACCTTCTATGAAGGCCTCGAGCAATCGAAGAACGTCTTCTACGAAGGCCAGGAAGCGACCCAGCAGATTCTTGCCGGTCTCGACTGGATCGCGAAGGAGAAGAAAGCCAAGACCTTCTACCTCATCGGCTCCGATTACATCTGGCCCCGCACCTCGAACAAGATCGCGCGCAAGCACATCGAAAACGTGCTCAAGGGCACCGTGGTCGGCGAGGAATACTACGCGCTCGGCCAGACGCAATTCGGTTCGCTGATCAACAAGATCAAGCTGAAGAAGCCGGACGTCATCTACGCCATCATCGTGGGCGGATCGAACGTCTCGTTCTACAAGCAGCTCAAGGCCGCAGGCATCACGGCGGACAAGCAGACCCTGCTGACCATCTCCGTCACGGAGGATGAAGCGCTCGGCATCGGCGGTGAAAACCTCGTCGGCTTCTACGCCGCGATGAAATACTTCCAGAGCCTGCCGAATCCGACCAACGAAGCCTTCGTCAAGGCCTTCAAGGCCAAGTACGGCGAGAAGAGCGTCATCGGTGACGTGACCCAGGCGGCCTACGAAGGGCCGTGGCTGTGGAAACTGGCCTGCGAAAAGGCCGGCAGCTTCGATGTGGATAAAGTCGTCGCCGCTTCCCCGGGCATCACCTTCGATGCTCCCGAGGGAGAAGTGAAGATCCATCCGAATCACCATCTCTGGAGCAAGCTGCGCATCGGCCAGTGGGGCGCCGACGGCCAGGCCAAGGTGCTTTACGAGTCCGGGCTGATCGAGCCGAACCCCTTCCCGAAGGGCTACCAGTAACCATTCATTGGGTGTTGGCCACGGGTCCGATCCCCGTGGCACTCCCTCTCCGGCGTCTTTGTTTCTTCGTCGTCCTCTTTCTCCGTAGACCGCCCTCTTTCAGTCGTCAGCCCTTTCCTTTTTTCCATGTTCAACCTGCCTGTCATTCTCGCGGAATATTCGTTTGCGGAAGTGAAATCCATTTTCGTCATGCAAGGCTTTGCGGGGCTTAGCCTCTTCAGCGTCCTGCTCCTGATGGCCTTGGGGCTGGCCATCATTTTCGGCCAGATGGGGGTCGTGAATCTCGCCCACGGCGAGTTCATGGCGCTCGGGGCTTA
This sequence comes from Chthoniobacter sp., assembly GCA_037200205.1. GTDB lineage: Bacteria > Verrucomicrobiota > Verrucomicrobiia > Chthoniobacterales > Chthoniobacteraceae > Chthoniobacter. The sequence goes on along the minus strand of JBBCHV010000043.1, from coordinate 195,694 downwards.
CATGGTCTATCTCTGCTCGCAGATCACAGCCGATCATTTTCCCCAATTTCAGCCCTACTACTTCATTCTCGCCATCGGTGTCGCCTTCGTCGTCGCCGCCCTCCTGGGAGCATTCGTGGAATGGGCGATGATTCGTTTTCTCTATAAACGACCGCTCGACACGCTGCTGCTCGCGACCTGGGGCTTGAGCCTCATCATGCAGCAGGCATTTCGCAGCATCTTCGGCGCGCGCGAAGTGACCCCGACACTGCCCGAGTGGCTGATGGGCTCCTTCAAGCCCACGGATACCATCGACATCCCGATCAATGGCGTCTTCGTCATGGTGCTCTCGCTGCTCCTCAGCCTGGGCGTCTACATTTTCATGTATCGCTCGCGCACCGGTCTGCACATGCGCGCGACCGTGCAGAACCGCACGATGAGCGGCGCGGTCGGCATCAATACCGGTCTCGTGGACCGCTTCACCTTTGCGCTCGGCTGCGGCATCGCGGGGGTGGCCGGCGCCGCGTTCACCACCATCGGCTCCACCGGACCGGACAGCGGTTCGCGTTACATCGTCGACACCTTCCTCGTGGTCGTCTTCGGCGGCGCGGGCAGCATGATCGGCACGATTTTTTCCAGCTTCGGCATCGCGCAGGCGCAGTCGATCTCCGAGTTCTTCCTCGAGGGCACGATGGGCAAGGTCGCCACCCTCATGGCCATCGTCGTGATCCTCATGCTTCGTCCACAAGGTCTCTTCCCGAGCAAGGTCCGCGTTTGATTCACCTCCTCACTACTCGATGAAAAAGTTTTACCAAAACGTTCTCGGCGGCCGCGGCGGCGCCATCGGCATCCTGATCCTGGCGATCATCCTCTTCGCTGTCATTCCGATGGCGCTCGATTCCTTCCGGTTGAACCTGGTCGGCAAATATCTCTGCTACGCCTTTGTCGCGGTGGGTCTGGTGTTGCTCTGGGGCAACTCCGGCGTCTTGAGCCTCGGCCAGGGCATTTTCTTCGGGCTGGGAGGTTACTGTATGGCCATGTTCCTGAAGCTCGAGGCTTCGAGTGTGGAGAACACCAAGATCCAATCCACGCCGGGCATTCCGGACTTTATGGACTGGAACCAGCTCACGCACCTGCCGGCCTTTTGGGTGCCATTCAAGCACCTGCCCTTCGCGCTGATCGCCGTGATCCTCGTGCCCACGATCGTGGCCTTCATCGTCGGCGCCGCGATGTTCAAGCGGCGGGTCGGCGGCGTTTATTTTGCGGTCATCACCCAGGCGCTCGCGCTGATCCTCTCGCTGGGCATCGACGGCAATCAAGGCCTGACCGGCGGCCGCAACGGCATCACCGATCTGCGCACGCTGTGGGGCTGGGACATTCGCACGCAATCGGCGCAGCACATCCTCTACTTCACCTGCTGCGTGCTGCTCATCGGCGCGATTCTCCTCTCCCGCTATGTCCTCTCCACGCGCATGGGGCGCCTGCTCCTGGCGATGAAGGACAAGGAGGATCGCGTGCGGTTCTCCGGTTACGACGTGGCAAGCTTCAAGGTCTTCGTCTTCTGCCTCGCCGCGGCGATGAGCGGAATCGGCGGCGCGCTCTTCGTGCTGCAGGTCGGCTTCATTTCTCCGTCGCTCGTCGGCATCGTGCCTTCGATCGAGATGGTCATCTTCGCCGCCGTCGGCGGGAAACAATCGCTGCTCGGCGCGGTCTACGGCACGCTGCTCGTGAACACGGGCAAGAGTCTGTTTTCGGAGGCGATGCCGCAACTCTGGCCGTTCCTCATGGGCGGTCTGTTCATCGCGGTGGTCATGCTCTTCCCGAACGGCCTCGCGGGCATTGGAGAGTCGATCGTGAAGAAGTTCAAAAAACGAACTCCGCAACTGGCGACGACCACCAACCCGGCCTCCGTGGTGGAATTTGCCGAGACGGGAGCCCGCCATGAGTGATACCAATTTCCTCCTCGCGATCGAAGATCTGACGGTATCGTTCGACGGCTTCAAGGCCGTGGACAGCCTGAACTTCTACATGGATCGCAATGAGCTGCGGGTGATCATCGGCCCGAACGGCGCCGGCAAGACCACGGTGCTCGATCTCATCTGCGGCAAGACCAAAGCGACCGCCGGCAGCATCAAATTCAAGAGTCGCGAGTTGCTGGGCATGGCCGAGCACAAGATCGTGCACTCGGGCGTCGGAAGAAAATTCCAGACGCCGTCGATCTACGAAAATCTCACGGTCTTCGAAAACCTCGAGCTCTCGTATCCCGCGGGCCAGAGCGTCTTCGGGACGCTGGCCTTCCGGCGCACGCCGGCCGTGATCGCCCCATCACGGAAGTGGCGGAGTCGATCTATCTCAAGGAGATGCTCGATATCGAAGGCGCGTTTCTCAGCCACGGCCAGAAGCAGTGGCTGGAAATCGGGATGTTGCTCATGCAGGACCCGGAGTTGCTAATGCTCGACGAGCCCGTCGCCGGCATGAGCCCGGCCGAGCGCGAGCAGACCGCGGAATTGCTCAAGCGCATCTGCCAAAACCGCTCGATCCTGATCATCGAGCACGACATGGAATTCGTCTCGCGCATCGCCCACAAGGTGACGGTGCTGCACCTCGGCAAGATCCTCGCGGAAGGCAGCATGACGGAGATCCAAAATAACGAACGCGTCCAGGACGTTTACCTCGGCCACTAACCCACTCGCCCGTCTATGCTCGAAGTCAAAGAACTCAACGTCGGATACGGACAAAGTCAGGTCATTCACGAAGCCACCTTCGGGGCGGCGAAGGCGGAGATTCTCGCCATCATGGGCCGCAACGGCATGGGCAAAACGACCCTGCTGAAATCGCTGCTCGGCATCATCGGTTCCAAGTCCGGCTCGGTGAAAGTGGACGGCGTGGAAGTGACCGGCATGCCTTCCCACAAGCGTGTGCGCAGCGGCATGGCCTTCGTGCCGCAGGGGCGCATGATTTTCAGCACACTGTCGGTTTTTGAAAACCTGATCTCCGGCGCGCCCGGCGCCGTGGCGCAAACGACCTTCGACGAAATCTACGCCCTCTTTCCCGTGCTCTTCGACATGCGGAAGCGCAAAGGCGGCAACCTTTCCGGCGGCCAGCAGCAGCAACTGGCCATCGCCCGCGCCTTGATCACGAACCCGAAAGTGCTCGTGCTCGATGAGCCCACCGAAGGCATTCAGCCCTCGATCATCAAGGACATCGCCAAGGCGCTCCGCGAGATCCGCAAGATGCGCGACCTGACCATCGTGGTCAGCGAACAGGTCGTGAGCTTCATGATGGATGTCTGCGACCGCGTGCTGGTCATCGATCGCGGCCGGTTCATCCACGAAGCGAACCGCGACAATCTCGACGCGAGCAAAGTGAAACGCCTCCTCGCGGTTTGATCCCACTCCACTCCACCAACAATCACCTACCACCCACCACAAGCCCATGCCTAAACCACTGATCAAAGTCGACCTCAATGCCACCCCCGAGAGCCACGATACCATCCACAATCGCTGGCACCCGGACATCCCGATTGTCGCCTGGGTGAAGCCCGGGGATGAGTTTCGCGTGGAGTGCATCGACTGGACTGGCGGACAGATCAAAAACGATGACACCGCGAATGACGTCCAGGACGTCAACCTGACCAAGGTTCACTACCTCAGCGGCCCGATCGGCGTGGAAGGCGCCGAGCCCGGCGATTTGCTGGTCGTCGATATCCTCGATATCGGCTCGCTGGCGGAGAGCGAGTGGGGTTTCACCGGCATCTTCGCCAAGACCAATGGCGGCGGCTTCCTCGTGGACCACTACCCCGACGCGCGCAAAGCGATCTGGGATTTCCACGGTGTCTATACTTCGTCGCGCCACATCCCGAATGTGGAGTTCGCCGGCATCATGCATCCCGGCTTGATCGGGTGTCTGCCCTCGAAGGAACTGCTCGACACCTGGAACAAGCGCGAGAAGGAGCTCTTCGACACGGAGCCCGACCGCGTGCCGCCGCTCGCCGCGCTGCCCTTCCCCGAAACGGCGCACATGGGCCGCATGGAACCTTTCGCGGCCAAGGAAGCGGCGAAGGAAGCGGCCCGCACCGTGCCGCCGCGCGAGCATGGCGGCAACTGCGACATTAAGAACCTCACCCGCGGCTCGAAGGTTTACTTCCCCGTGTATGTGAAGGGCGGCGGTCTCTCCATGGGCGACATCCACTTCTCCCAGGGTGACGGCGAAATCACCTTCTGCGGCGCCATCGAAATGGCCGGCTTCCTGGATCTGCGCGTGAGCCTGATCAAAGGCGGCGTGGCCAAATACGGCATCGTGAACCCCATCTTCCAGCCGAGCCCCGTGGAGCCGCTCTACCGGCAGCACCTCATCTTCGAGGGCATCTCGGTCGATGAAGCGGGCAAGCAATACTACCTCGACCCGCACGTCGCCTATCGCCGCGCCTGCCTCAACGCGATCGAGTACATGAAGAAGTTTGGGTTCACCGGGGAGCAAGCCTACGCCATTCTCGGGACAGCACCGGTGGAAGGCCGCATCTCCGGCATCGTCGATATTCCCAATGCCTGCGCGACGCTCTGGCTGCCAACCGAGATCTTCAACTTCGACATCAAACCGTCCGCCGACGGCCCGATCCCCGGAGTGACGCCCGGCGTCGATCTCGCCAAGGTGGTCTGACGCCTGACCGAGGCACCGGCTCCGCGCGCGACCAATCCCCGCGGCGCGGAGCCGCTCGGCCTCGGGCATTTTTCTGCCATGCCCAGCTACGATTACGAATGCCAGACGTGCGGGACTTTCACCGAGTTCCGCCCTATCTCCGAACGCGATGTGCCGGCGAGTTGCATGATCTGCGACGAACCTGCACCGCGCGTCATCTCCGCGCCGAATCTCGCGCTGATGAATCCGCTGCATCGGATGGCGGCCACGCGCAATGAGCGCAGCCGCCACGAACCGCGCGTGGGCTTGAAAAGCTCGTGTTGCTCCGGCCGAAGCTGCGTGCATAAAAAAGCCGCACCGACGACCCGCGACGGCAAGCCGGCGCTGCGAGGTTCGAAAAAGAAAAATCGTCGTCCCTGGATGTTAGGCCACTGATTGCCAAACGATAGTTGAGGTTCTCACCGCAGAGGCGCAGAGAACGCAAAGGGCCGCAGAGGAAATACTTTCCCTCTGCGGCCCTCTCTCATTCCTCTGCGCGCTCTGCGTTAAAACTGAAAGTAAATGAAGTCGGCGGAGGTATCGCTGCGCAGCAGCAGGATACACGTGAAGAGGAGGGTCGCGACCACCGGGCTCACCCACAACGCGACCGCCGATTCGCGCGCCGCGAAGACGTGACGGAGTTTCAAGTCCCACAAGGTATGAATCCACAGGGGCACCGAATAGAAGAGCGTGAGCGTGCCGAGAAACGCCGCCACGCGCCAATCCATGGCGGAGGCGGTGAGCGGCGACAGAGCCAGATCATGGGCAAGCTGCGCCAGGTTTCGTTCGCGAAAAATGAGCCAGCCGATATTCGTCAACACGAACATCAAGAGCACCCTCCCCGCAGCCAGCGGCCATTGCCTGCCGATGCGGTCGGGCACCAGCCGCGCGGCGACACGGTAGAGCAGCGTAAGGACGGCGTAGTACAGGCCCCAAAGGACGAAGTTCCACGAGGCACCGTGCCACAAGCCGGTAACCAAAAACACGATGAGCAAGTTCACCGTAACTCTCGCCGGGGTGCCGCGCGAACCGCCCAGCGGAATGTAGACATAGTCGCGCAACCACGTGGAAAGAGAGATATGCCAGCGCCGCCAAAAGTCGCTCGGCGATTGGGCGATGTAGGGATGATTGAAGTTGGGTGAAAGTTCGAAACCGAAGAGTCGCGCCGAGCCTCGGGCGATATCGGTGTAGGCGGAAAAGTCCGCGTAGATCTGGATGCAAAAGGCCAGGACGCCCACCCAGAGAATGGGGAACGACAGATCTTTGAGTAGAAAGATTTTGTTCGCCGTGACCGCGACGCTGTCCGCGATGACCACCTTTTTGAAGACTCCCCAGATGATCAAATAAAGCGCGCTGCAGAACTGCGCGGGCGTGAGCGTACGCGGCCTTTGAATCTGCGACAGAAAATCTCCCGCCCGCTGGATGGGGCCGGCGACGAGGAGCGGGAAGAAGGCCACGAACAACGCGTAGTCCACCAGGCTCCGGCAGGCGCGGGCATGCCCGCGATACACGTCCACGACGTAGCCGATGCTTTGGAAGGTATAAAAGGAAATGCCCGCCGGGAGGATCACGCCGAGCACGGAAAGGGGCAGGTGCAGATGCAGCGCATCCAGCACCCCGCCGACATTGGTCACGAAGAAGTCGGAGTACTTGAAGACCGCGAGCAGTCCGATGTTCGAGCAGACACTCGCGGCGACCAGCAGCCGGCGATGGCCGCGTGGTGACTCGATCCCGAGCGCGACCAGGTAATCGATCAACGTGGTGACCAGAAACGGAATCAAAAACCACGGATGAATGTAGCCGTAGAAAATCCAGCTCGCGGGGACGAGGAAAAGATTCTGCCAGCGCGCGCCGAGGCACCAGTAAACGCCGAGCACGGCGAGCAGGAAGACGACGTAATCGAGGCTGTGAAAGTTCATTCGGCTGGAGCGGCTGAGCCGAGGAGCGGCTTCACCTCTTTCCAAAACTGCTTGGTGTAAGGAGCCATCATCTCGTAACGCAGGTGATCATCGCTGCTGTAATAGTCGAAAGTTACTTTCGGATCGGCAGTCTCATCGACCAGCAAGGCTTCATGGCCCTCCAGGTAGGCGCGGAGTTCTTCCTGATACTTCTGCAAGTCCGGACGATCCACGATGGCGGAAGTTCCTGGATCGGGCCGGCGTTTCACACGGAAGAAAATCAGCCGGGTATGACTGGCCCGCGCGATCTCCAGGATGGGCGGGAGAAAAGACTTCTCCACGTTCGCCCGAAATTCGTGCCCGACAATGTTGAGGCTCTCTTCGCCATCGCGTGCATCGAGAATGTTTTGATCCGCGCGCCCATTTTTCGAGCTGAAGATGCGCGCGGCGGCCGCGCGGACATCGTTGCGCTCCGCGCGGCGCGTCACCGTCTTGAGCGCTCCGCTGAGCATGTTCTCCTGCCAATCCTTGCGCTTCCGCTGGATGAGATACAGGGCGCTCGCCGCACGCTCGGTCCAGCGCGTCGAGTCGTCCTCAGCGCGGTGGAGGATGGAATTGAACTGCGGCTCGTCGTCGCGCATACACATTTCGAGCCCGTTGCGGTAGCGGTTACCGGTGCGATGCGTCGGCATGGTCAATTGCCGGTCGCGGAAGAAAACGATCGTCCAGCGGGGCGGATGCGGCCGGGCGGCGATGGCGTTTTTCAACAGTAAAAACCACTGCGCCGTGGCCGTGCCGGGATAGGCGAGAATGGCACATGGAATATCCGAAACTTGCTTGAGAGTCTCCGCATCGATCCTCGAGCCCAACATGGAATCGCCGAGCAAAACGCAATCCGGCTTCAACTGATTCAGCAATTTGACCGGCGTCTCATCAAACGGAGTCCGCACCAGGCTCTGGTGCCGGAAAAGCGCCGGCACTCCGAAAATAAAAAGCACCATGGCGACGGCGCGTGGCCAGCTCAGCGAGCTTCCTCGCGGAGTTGCCGGCACGGCATCTTTGCCCGGCACAGCGCTCAAGCCCACAGGTTCCTATCCCCGGGTCGGTACCGGATGGCGGTGGTGCGGGCGCTGAAGTCGAGTTCGGGCATGGTGGAAGACAGCAATCGCCTGATCTTACTCATCACTTCCGCCAACGCCACCTCGGGCTTTGAACGTTGCCTCCGTCCATGAAACGGGCGCGCCTCGACATTTATTCCCCTATTTACTTTTTCGACTTTCGCTGGTCGCGAGAGGGAAATATGCCTGCAGAGATGAAACATTCGTTGCGTGGTGTGTTTTGTCGGTGGGCTATCGTGTCCGTGGTCCTGTGCATGGGCGCGGTGCCGGTGGGTGCGGCCGACGATTCGGAGACGTTCGTCCGGGCGCTGGCTTACACCAATGAGGTCTATTCCAAAAACCACATGACAGTCCTGGCCGATGTCGAGTGGACCAAGGGTCCGAAGCAGAGCTTTCGTTACGATCGGTATCCGGAGGTGGAGCGGGTGCAGCAAGAGAATGTAGGTTATGCCCGCAAGACTGGCGGCGCGTGGCTGAAGTCGGCAGATTGGGCCAAGACGGGCAAGAAGATCGGCGCGGACAAGAGCGCTGAGTTGGACGATCTCATTTCCATCGTCGATGCCGCGCTGCATAAAAATCTCACGCCCCCCGGGGCGGAACGCTCCATCGCCGAGATCGTCGAGCGCCGTCCGAAGGACGGCTACGAGTGGGCGATTTTCGAAACCCGCAAGGAGAAGACCGTGACGTTCGCGCATCCGCAGTTCGTCTTCGCGGTCCACGGCGGCAAGGACGAAGAAGGGATGCTCATCGGTTACGCCGGGTTTCAGCGCATGGGCGACCGCGACCTGCGCGCCAATCTCAATTTCAGCGTCATGTTCCCGGTCAAATTGGTGGAAACGACTCCCGAGCCTGGCGCGAAGAAAGGAGCGGATGCCGCCAAGACCGCACCCTCTGTCCGCCACAGAATCCGCCGACGGAAGCGACTCCACCCGCCACTCCGGCGCCCTTGCCCACGCCTGAAAAAGGAAAAGTGGTCGGTTTCATGGAACTGGCCCTGCACGGCAAGGAACTCGTGGGAAAGATCGTCAAGGTGGAGATCGACGCCCGGCCCGTGAAGAGGGCCGATATGCGCAATGGACTCTTCCGGGTCCGGCTTTACGACGCGGCTCCCACGATGCCCTCTTCCGAGTTCGTCGATTTTCCCGACGAAGGCTTGAAGAAGCTGGGTCTGGAAGACGGTTCGGCGAAGAAAGGCCAACCGCTCTACCTCCTGATCGGAAAAGACAAGCTGACCGGCCTCCCAAAGTTCACCGCCATAGGCACGCACTTCGAGGCGGGGAAGGATGGAATGGGGATATATTCGTGGTAGGAACTTCTCACAATGAAATCCAGAAACAATAGGATTTCTCTTCCGCACTGCGATCCCAGTTTTCGCGCCAAGGGCAGCGTTCTCTACTGGCTCCTGCATACCAATGTCTGGACCCTAACTTCGCTGCTCCTTGGCCTTTACCTATGTCTCGCGATCATGTTTGTGGTGATATATTCGCTCATCCCCGAAGGTCTAGCTTGTTCATATGACCCGAACAGACTGATTTCGTGGGACGAGAGATTGCACTTTTCTTTTACAACACAGGCAACTGTGGGTTACGGGGACTTTTATCCAAAAGGGCTGGGGCGGTGGTGTGCCGCTGCTCAAGGAATGCTCGGAATTTTTCTTAACTCCAGTCTGATCGGCATAATCGTCTTCCGCTTACTAAGAGTCGAACATCAGATTCGATTTCCGAGCCGTTGTTGTTTCGACCCGAAAGAAAGCACATTTGTTTTTCGCTTTTTGAACGGGGGCGCCGAAGATTTGATCCAGATTAATATTCGCGTCATGCTTATTAGATATTTGACGAAGCAGGAAGACAGTTTTATAACCACTCGCGGTTATACTCTCGCCTTGAATGGGGAAATGGTGAGTATGGCAATTCCATCGGGATTACTCGTCGCGTTCCGGACAAAAAAGGCGAATTATTCCGGCGTGCCGCTCACTGAGCCCACGGAACTTAGCCCTTTGCATTTGCGTGCGAAAGATGCCTTGGAAATACAAATATCCGGGATGATCGCTGGCAGTGGTACGGGTGTTTTGGCTGTGCAGAAGTACCCGATCGAGGATGTTCAATGCGGGCTGTATGAGACGGCGGACAACAACTACGACCTCCTTGATAAGATTAATGAGACAACAAATGAATATTGTCGACAATGCTCTTTGCAACCACGCTGTGAGCTAACTCTTGCGAGAATAGTCAGGTCAACTGATGATCCCACGTCGCAACAGGAAACGGAATCTTCTCGCATTTCGTGATCTTCTCTTTTCCTCTCGTTCCCAAAGTTAGCGAAGCGCTTTGGGAACGCTGCGCCTGTCTTGAAACTCCGTTTCTTTACTGCAAACTTCTACCACGCGCAGCCGCTAGGCCATTGGCGAGAAGGGCCTGCGGTTCTACGCGTGGGTCATCATGGAGAACGACTTCCAGGCTGACAATCTGCCGCGCGCGATGGTGGATTTGAAGAAATTCACCGCTGGCAAGCTCTCACCCCACTCCAGACTGAACAGCGTCTCTGGCTCCTTGAGCCGCACCACTGAAACGGAGTTTCGCCAAGCTCGGCATTCCCAAAGCGCTCCGCTAACTTTGGGAACGAGAGGAATTCGTGGCAGCCTTACGGAAGGGAATATTTTTGCCCCGGCGCAAATATACCCGTACATAGCCCACGGAGCCCATGCAGTCTTTGGTACTTCGGGCCAGAATCGGGGAAAATGGGGAATATGAAAACCCCTGCCTTCACCTCGGCGCGGCTCGGCAAAATCGCCCGTCTGCCGTTCCACATTCGCCAATGGATCAACGAAAGCCTCGACGATGGTCAGCCCGCGAAAAGCCTCCTCCGTCCGCTCAATGCCGATCCCGACGTGCGGCGATGCCTGAAAAAGTTCTTCGATGGCCGGCCGATCAACGCACAGAACCTCACCGCGTGGAAGCAAGGCGGTTTTCTCGATTACCAGCGCCACCAGCGCAGCCGGGCGGTGGCCCGCGACCTTCTCGACGAAGCGAACGAACTGGAAGAGGAAGTGCGCACCGGCGAAATGGCCGACCCGCGCCTGTTGCTGGATCGGGTGACCGATCGCATGGCGCTCGCCCTCTTGCAGATTTTCCGCGAGGTGCAGGCCGAAGCGAGGAGCCCCGAGGGCGTCCGCACCTTGCTGGGCATCACCCGCGAACTCGCCCGCCTGCGCTGGGGCGATCACGAGCGCCAGCGTACGGAAATCGACCGGCAACGCTGGCGTCACGAACAGGCAGTGATCCGGGAGAAAGCCCGGGAAAAGGAGCAGCAAAAGCGGGAGCACAGCGAGCGGGTGGTCCGGACCTACGGCTGGGATTTTCGCCGCGAGTATATCAACGGTCTGGCCGATGAAACCCTGACCCCCGAACGCCGGCAGTGGATAGAGAGCTATTTTGCCGCCAACGCAGAGGTCCTGGAGAAGCTGGGCGTCGATCCCTTGCCGACCGGGGAGCAAATGGACGCCGCGCGGGAGCAGGGCGCTCACGAGGCCGCAAAGAGCTCCCGCTTCCAGGGGGACGAGGCGGAAATGGTCGAGCGCATCCGCAGTCGATTTGAGAACGGCCATGACTTCATTTCGCCGGAGTCCGATCAAGGTGATACGGAGGGAGAATCAAGCCAGATCAAGGCAGATTAAGCCAAATCAAGGTGATGGGGTGGGCGGCATCTGAAGGATGAAGGCAGAGGGATGAAGGCAGAGGGATGAAGGCAGAGGGATGAAGGCAGAGGGATGAAGGCAGAGGGATGAAGGCAGAGGGATGAAGGCAGAGGGATGAAGGAGGAAGTAAATGGCCTGCCGCAGCGTTGGTTTTTGGGTTGCGAGTCAAGCCCACAAGTTGCGATCCAGGGTCCGGTACTGGATGGCTTCGCCGACGTGGTCGGCGAGGATGTTTTCTGACGCGGCGAGGTCGGCGATGGTTCGATTACCCTCTCACTTCCTGAAATCAACAACCCATCGCACCGCGACGGAACTCTTTTGTAAGACCGCGTCACGTTCCTGCGTATCCCCCCACAATGATTCGCCTGGTCCCCATCACCCACACCAATCGGTTTCCGAAAACTACCCTCAGTGCGTTATTCGCAACCGTCGCCATCTTTCCATTGTTTACGTTCTGCATCGCCGTGGCGTCTGGTGAGACGCCTGCCCAGCCGAATGTCTGGCAGCCATCGCCTGGCCATCCGCAAATTTCGATTTGGCCAGACGCGGCACCCGACGCACAGCCAATGCCGGGCCCGGAGAAGCTGGAGACCGACAAGGATGGGCAGTGGGTAACCAACGTCACACGGCCAACGATGACGGTGTACTCGCCCGAGAGGACGAACACCGGTGCGGCCGTCATCGTCCTGCCGGGCGGTGGCTTCGAAGGGTTGGCCATGGACCTCGAGGGAACAGATGTCTGTGATTGGCTCACGCGCCAGGGGATGACCTGCGTGCTGCTCAAGTATCGCGTGCCGAGCTTGCCCTACGATTGGCGGTCCAATTCGCGCCCCGACAATTATGTGGTGCCGACACCAGCGCTGGAAGACGTCCAGAGAGCTGTAGGTTTGGTGCGTTCGCGCGCGGCAGAATGGAAGATCGACCCGAAGAAGATTGGCGTCATCGGGTTTTCCGCGGGCGGATATCTGGTGGCGGAGATTAGCACTCATTTTGAGCACCGCCTCTACGCGCCCGTCGATGAAGCGGATAAAGCAAGCTGCCGCCCGGATTTCGCGATGGTTATATATCCTGGGCATCTCGCCAAACGAAAAAAAGGGGAGAGAGTCGAGCTCAATCCGAACGTCCCGGTGACGAAGCAAACTCCCATGACGTTTTTGTTGCAGGCCGAGGATGATCACGTTGACGACGTCAACGATTCATTGGTTTACTACATCGGCTTGAAGGACGCCGGCGTGCCGGTGGAAATGCACCTGTATGCGCAAGGCGGTCATGCGTTCGGCTTAAAGCCCAGCCAGTTTCCGATCAGCCAGTGGCCGAGATTGGCGGAAACGTGGCTAAAAACCATCGGAGTGACCTCGCCGCAGTGAACGGCGATAGGGCGATAGGCGAGGCGATAGGGGCCAGTCAATATATCTTGACAAGCGCTGGCGTTAGATGACAACTACGCCCATAGGTTGCGATCCAAGGTGCGGTACTGAATCGCTTCCCCGACGTGGTCGGCGAGGATGGTTTCCGAGCTGGCGAGATCGGCGATGGTGCGGGCGACTTTCAAGATGCGGTCGTAGGCGCGGGCGCTGAAGTTCAGCTCGGTCATGGCCATTTTCATCATGCCTTCGGCGGCTTCGTCGAGGGCGCAGTGGCGCTTGAGGAGTTGGGCGGACATGCGGGAGTTGCAGCGGGTCTTCCCGTTTTTGGCGAAACGGGCGCGCTGGACCTGGCGGGCGCGGTCGACGCGCTCACGGATGGCGGCGGAAGGTTCGCCGGGGATCTTGCTCGAGATGTCCTGGTATTGGACGGCGGGCACTTCGACGTGGATATCGATGCGGTCGAGGAGCGGGCCGGAGATGCGATCGCGATACCGCTGGACGTCGACCGTGCTGCAGCGGCACTCGCGCTTCGGATCGCCGAAGTAGCCGCACTTGCAGGGGTTCATCGCGGCAATGAGCATGAAATCGGCCGGGAAGGTGAGCGAGCCGGTGGCGCGGGAGATCGTCACGCGAGAGTCCTCGAGCGGCTGGCGCAGGACCTCCAGGGTGGTGCGGCGGAACTCGGGCAGTTCGTCGAGGAAGAGCACGCCATTGTGCGCCACGCTGATTTCGCCGGGCGTGGGGGTGGCGCCGCCGCCAATGAGCGCGATATCGGAAATGGTGTGGTGCGGGGCGCGGAAGGGGCGGGTGGCGACGAAGGAATGGGCCGGGTCGAGCAGGAGGCCGCAGATGCTGTGGATCTTGGTGGACTCGATGGCTTCCTCGAGCGTCATCGGCGGGATGATGGTCGGGATGCGCTTGGCGATCATCGATTTGCCGGAGCCGGGCGGGCCGATGAATAAGGCATTGTGATTGCCGGCGACGGCGACCTCGATGGCGCGCTTCACGTGGTGCTGGCCGCGGACGTCGGAGAAATCGACTTCGTAGTTTTGGTGCCGGGCGAAGAACTGGGTGATGTCCTCGCGGACCGGCGTGAGGGTCTTTTCGCCGGTGAGGAACTCAAAGGCCTCGCGCAGATTGCGCACCCCGTAGACGTCGATGCCCTCGACCATGGCGGCTTCGCGGGCGTTTTCCACGGGGACGACGATGGCGCGGCGACCCGCCCGGCGCGCCTCGAGGGCGACCGGGAGCACACCCTTGACCGGGCGCACCTGGCCGGTGAGGGCGAGCTCGCCGACGAAGCAGAACTGCTCGACGTTGAGCAATTCCACCTCGGCGCCGACGGCGATCATGCCCAGGGCGATGGGCAAATCGAAGCTCGGGCCCTCCTTTTTCACGTCCGCCGGAGCGAGGTTCACGGTGGTGCGTCCGCGGGGCCAGCGGTAGCCGCTATTCTGGATGGCGGTGGTCACGCGATCCTTGCTCTCCTTGACGGCGACGTCGGGCAGGCCTACTACTACGATTACAGAGTTGCCGCTGGCGCCGTTGACCTCGATTTCGACTTCGAAGGCGTCCACACCATAGACAGCAGCAGAGTAAACTTTGGCCAGCACGGGGCGAAAGTGCCAGAGGCTCTGAGGGAAGTAAAAAGGTTTGAACGGGTGCTAAGAAAGTCTGTCAGACCCCGTAATACTTAACTACATTGACTACTGACCCTCTGAGATAAAGAAATTTGCTTGGCAATCCGGCGCCCTGAAGCCATTGTCCATACACCGACACTACAAAGGCCACGCCCCACAACCCACCTACAGCCACAGAGCATCTCTCAGACGTATCACTACGCACACATCCTGCTCACTAGAAAGCCAGAGGCACCCAAAATGAACTATAAATCCGGCGAAGATTCCGATTCGGGAATCAAAATCTACCTGCGCGAGATCGGGCAAATCCCGCTTCTCACGCCGGCGCAAGAGATTGAACTCGCTGCCAAAATCAAGAAAGGCGACAAGGCCGCCCGCTCGCTCATGATCCGCTCCAACCTCCGGTTGGTCGTCAAGATCGCGCACGATTACGCAAACCTCGGCCTGCCGTTGCTGGACCTGATTTCCGAAGGCAACATCGGCCTCATGAAGGCCGTGGAGCGCTTTGACCCCGCCAAGGGCGGCAAGCTCTCGACCTACGCGGCCTGGTGGATCAAACAGTCCATCAAGCGCGCGCTCGCCAACCAAAGCAAGACGATCCGGCTGCCCGTTCACCTCGTCGATAAAATCTCCAAGATGCGCCGCGTGGCGCTGCAGATGAGCGAAGAACTCGGACGCGAACCCACGGACGATGAATTGGCCGAAGAGGTCGGCCTTTCGTCCGGCAAGATCTCGCAGCTCAAGACCGTCTCGATCCGTCCGGCCTCGCTGGACGCACCGATCAGCGACGACGATTCGACCGAATTCGGCGAAATCGTGGGCGACCTGGAGGCGTTGACGCCCTTTGAGCGTCTGCGCGACCAGAACCTGCGCGACGAAGTCGGCGATCTGCTCGAAGTGCTCGATGAACGCGAAAAGAAGATCATCTTCTCGCGCTTCGGCCTCGATGGCGGCAAAGCCAAGACGCTCGAGGAAGTCGGCAAGAAATTCGGCGTGACGCGCGAGCGCATCCGCCAGTTGCAGAACATTGCGCTGATGAAGCTGCGCCGTGCGCTGCAGAAGAAAGAAAAGCCGATCGATCACCTGCTGCCGGCACATATCGGCGACATGGAAGATTGATCCGCGAGAACAATTCCAACCAAGGGCGCATTCGTGAGGATGCGCCCTTTTTGTTGGGGGGAGGACATCCTCCTTCATGTCATCCTGAGCGGAGTGTAATACCATAACCAGTTGAAAACTGGACGATTATAGGTAAAAGGAAGGGATGAGAAAAACCTTTCGATTAAAGCGGCCCGAAGTGGCCGCAGCAGTAGCCGCCCGCTGGCGGGAGGCAGGCAGCGCGCGGGAAATGGAGCGTTTGGCGGCGGTGCGGTTGGCCTTGCAGGGAGCCAGTACCTTGGAGGAGATTGCGCGGAGCGTGGGACGGGGACGCTCGACGGTGGCGGAGTGGATGCGGGTGGTCCGCGAGGAAGGTCTGGAGGCCCTGCTGGGCCGCCACCAAGGCCGAGGACGAGCGCCGCAAGTGTGTGGGGCGGCCCTGCGCGGGTTGCGCAAGGGAGTCCGCCGGGGCCGCTGGAAACGGGCCGTCGAAGTGCAAGCCTGGTTGCAAGCTCGCCACGGCCTGGAACTCAGTCTCAACGGCACCCGTTACTGGCTAAAAAAAGCGGGGGCGTCCTGAAAGTGCCGCGTCGGACACATGCCCTCAAGAATGCGGCGGCCAGCGAACGCTTTCAGCGCACGTTGGCGCGCGAACTTTGGGCCCTGGGGGTGCCCAAGGAAAAGCCGGTGCGCGTCTGGGCCATCGACGAGCATCGTTATGGATTGATCAGCCACCAGCGGCGCTGCTGGGGGATGCGCCGGGTGCGCGCTTATGCCCGCTACCGGACCAAGTATGAATGGGGCTATGTAGCCACGGCCCTGGAGATCGCCGGGCCGGGCGAAGGGCTCTGTGTGTTCTTTCCCACGGTCAACCAGGAGGTCAGCACCCGCTTCCTGGAGCAAATCAGCCAAACGGATCCCGAGGCGGTCCATGTCATCCTGCAGGACCGGGCCGGCTTTCACCTGCGGCAAGGCGCTGCGGAACTGCCGGCCAACGTGCGGCTGCTGCCCCTGCCCGCCTACAGCCCCGAACTCAACCCGGTCGAACGCGTGGGCGGTCTGATTCGCACGGCCACCGCCAATCGCGTCTTCGTTGATCTGCCGGCCATGGAAGCGGCCATCCAGGAGGCCCTGCGCCCGCTTTGGACCGATCCGTCCCGCGTCCGTTCCCTCATCGGAGAAGGCTGGTTGCTCGCTCAAGTAAACGCTTTCTCCAGTTAAGGAATCGTCCTGTTTTCAACTAGGCGCGGTATAACGGAGTCGAAGGACCCCGTGAGTCTACCAGAGATCATCGATGGATGACTCGATCAGCGTACGGGCACCCTAAAATTGCCAACGGTGATCGCTGGTGGTGCCACGGGGTCCTTCGACTCCGTTACACTCCGCTCAGGATGACACTGCGAGGGGATGACCGCGTGCGTGAGCAGGCAGGTTTGCCTTAGGCCACCACGCGGAGCTGGATCGTGTCGAAGCGCTCTTCGCCCGCGAGCATGTCGCTGACGATGATGAGGTGGTCGCCCTTTTTGGCCAGGCCGGCATCGAGGAGCGTATTGATCGCCGAGCCGATGGTGCGATTCGGGTTGGGATCGAAGGAGAGATAGTGCGGGAACGTGCCCCAGTTGATGATCAGCTTGCGGCACACTTCGTAGGTCGGCGAAAAGGCGTAGATCGGCGCGTGCGGGCGCAGATTCGAGACGTAGTCGGCCATCGTTCCGCGACGGGTGAAGATGACGATCTTCGAGTCCGGCAGCGAATTGGCGAGCGAGACGGCCGAGCGCACGGTCTTTTGCCGATCGTCCTCCAGCACGGCGTCCTCGCCGAAGCCGGCGCCGCCGCTCAGCTCGATGCGCTGGGCGACCTTGTGCATGACTTCCACGCACTTCACCGGATACTTGCCCACGGTGGTCTCGCCGCTGAGCATGATGGCATCCGCCTGCTCGAAGACGGCGTTGGCCACATCGGTGATTTCCGCGCGCGTCGGCACGGGATTGGTGATCATCGACTCCAGCATGTGCGTGGCGACGATGACGGGCACGCCCTTGGCCAGGCAGCGCTTGACGATGCGGCGCTGGATGATGGGCAGATCTTCCATCGGGCATTCGATGCCGAGATCGCCGCGCGCCACCATGATCACGTCGGTGGCCTGGATGATGCCGTTGATATTCTTCACCGCGAGCTGGTCCTCGATCTTCGAAATGATGCGCGCCGTGCTGTCGTGCGAGCGCAAGACTTTGCGCAGCACTTCCACATCGTTCGGCTCCCGACAAAAGCTGAGCGCGACGAAGTCGACATGCACCTCCGCGCCGACCTCGACGTCCGCGAGATCCTTTTCGGTGAGCGGCGGGAGATTCACTTTCACACCCGGGAGATTGATGTGGCGGCGCGAACCCATGACGCCGGCGGTGAGCACTTCGCAACGGATCTTGTTGCCGTCCTTGTTCAGCACCTTCATGTGGATGTTGCCGTTGTCCACGAGCACGGTATCGCCGACGGAAATGTCGTCGATCAAGCCATCGTAATTCACGTCCACCGAATAGAGTTCCTCGCTCTTCGCGCCGCGCACGACGAATTCAAAAATGTCGCCGACCTTGAGATCGAGCTTGGTGGGCAGGTCGCCGGTGCGGATGGCGGGCCCTTGGGTGTCCATGAGGATGCCCACCATGATGCCCAACTCTTTGGCGATGGCGCGGATGCGCGGGACGATCATCCGCACCCAGTCGTGCGGGGCGTGACTCATGTTCAGCCGGAAGATATTGGCGCCGGCGGCGATCATTGCGTGCAAGACTTCCGCCGACTCGGTGGCCGGCCCCAGGGTGCAAATGATTTTGGTTTTTTCGCATGCGCGAGGGAAGCCGAACCGGTCCGGCAAGGCGAGCCGAAATGCGCCGTCAAGCCGCTTTATTCCTTATTCCGCGCCCTGCTATGGCTTCGGCGGCCGCGGGGGCAGGGCGCAATTTCCACGAGGTGGCACGCGCATGCTCTTGCGAGCCAGCACTTAGCTTGAAGACGGCCATCGAACGCGGCTCCAGGGTCAATTCGTCGCCGGAGGGGTGCGTCGTCGGCTGCGCCACGAAGCCGGCCTCATCGGCGGTGTCGATGATTCGCTCCCACGACACTTTTTCGCGGCCGGGCAGGATGAATTCGACCGGCTCGTGGTGGCCGTGACCGGCTCGTGGTGGCCGTTGAAGAGCAGCATGAAAGTGTCGTCGTGGATCGCCTTGCCGTAGTAGTCGCGGATGTCTTCGGCGAAGCCCGCCAAGACCACGCCGATGCAACGGATGAAACTGCGGTTCCAGTGCTCATCCGTCATCTCGGAGCCGTCGGCGTTGAACCAGAGCAGGTCCTTCGCTTCCATGCCGCGAATCTTGCGGCCCTGGAAAAACTTGGGGCGCCGGAAGATCGGATGGGCATGGCGGAAATGGATGAGTTTCGCCGTAAAGTTCTCCTGCTGTTGCTGCCACGGCAGGCGTTCCCACGAGAGCCAGCTCAGTTCGTTGTCCTGGCAGTAGGCGTTGTTATTGCCATCCTGCGAGCGGCCGTATTCATCACCCCCGCAGAGCATGGGCACGCCTTGGGAGAGGATGAGGGTGGTGAGAAAGTTGCGCTGCTGGCGGCGGCGCAGCTTGTTGATCTCGGGGTCGTCCGTGGGGCCCTCGACGCCGCAATTCCAGGAGCGGCTATGGCTGTCGCCATCGCGATTGCCCTCCCCGTTCGCCTCGTTGTGCTTTTCGTTGTAGCTCACGAGATCGTGCAGCGTGAACCCATCGTGGGCCACGATGAAATTGATGCTGGCGTAGGGCCGCTTGCCATCGCGCTGGTAGAGATCGGAGCTGCCGGTCAGCCGGTAGGCAAATTCCGAGACATGCTCGTCGCCCTTCCAATAGCCGCGGATGCAATCGCGGTACTTGCCGTTCCATTCCGCCCAGAGCACCGGAAAATTGCCGACTTGATAGCCGCCCTCGCCGACGTCCCACGGCTCGGCGATGAGCTTGACCTGCGAGATCACCGGATCCTGGTGGATGATGTCGAAGAAAGCGGAGAGGCGGCTGACCTCGTGCAACTCGCGGGCGAGCGTGGCCGCGAGATCGAAGCGGAAGCCGTCGACGTGCATCTCGAGCACCCAGTAGCGGAGCGAATCCATGATGAGCTGGAGCACCCGCGGGTGCATCATGTTCAGCGTATTGCCGCAGCCGGTGTAGTCCATGTGGAACCGCTTGTTGTCCTGCACGAGGCGGTAGTAGGCGGCATTGTCCACCCCGCGGAAGCAGAGCGTGGGCCCGAGTTGATTGCCCTCGGCGGTGTGGTTGTAGACCACGTCGAGAATCACCTCGATGTTGGCCGCGTGGAGGTTCTTCACCATCTGCTTGAACTCCGCGACCTGCTGGCCGTTCACGCCCCGCGCCGGAGTACATGGCGTGCGGCGCGAAGTAGCCGATCGAATTGTAGCCCCAGTAGTTGCTCAGCCCTTTCTTTTGCAGGAAGTCGTCGTTGATGAAGTGGTGGACCGGCAGCAGTTCCACCGCGGTCACGCCAAGCTTCTGGAAATAGTCGATGGCAAACTCGGTGCCGATGGCCGCGTAGGTGCCGCGGAGCTCCTCGGGAATATTCGGGCAAAGCTTGGAGAAGCCTTTCACATGAGCCTCGTAAATCACCGAGCGATGCAGCGGCGTCGCGAGCTGGCGGTCGCCGCCCCAGTCGAAGTGATTGTCCACGACCACGCATTTCGGCACCCCGAAAGCATTGTCGCGCTGGTCGATGGTGAGGTCGGCATCCTTCGCGCCGCTGGTCTGGTAGCCAAACATTTCTTCGCTCCACTCCACCTCGCCTGCGATGGCCTTGGCATAGGGGTCGATGAGCAGCTTTGCCGGGTTGAAGCGATGGCCCTCATTGGGTTCATACGGCCCGTAAACGCGATACCCGTAGTGCTGGCCCGCCTTCAGACCGGGCAGGAAGCAATGCCAGACCTGGTCCGTGTGCTCGGCCATGCGGATCCGCACGGTCTCATGCGGCGCATCGGCGCTGTCGAAGAGGCACAGGTCCACGCCGGTGGCATTTTCCGAGAACAGCGCGAAGTTCACGCCTTCGTCCATCACTGTGGCCCCGAGTGGATATGGCAGGCCCTGCCAGACTTGAGATTGCGTCATAGGATTCCCTGATATTCCCTGGGGTATTTGGCTAATCTTTTTTCAGCACCTTCAGCGCGCGCTTGGTGTCATCGACCCGCAGGATGAGCAATCCTTTCGTGGCGCCGGGGCTGGTCGCGAGATAGGCGTACTCGATGTTGATCTTGGCCTTGGCCAGGCGGGTGGAAATCTTGGCGAGGGCGCCGGGCTTGTTCTTGTTCTCGATGGCGAGCACTTTGCTTTCCACGGCGAGCACCCCGCGCTCCTCGAAAATCGCCAGTGTCTTGGCCGGATTGCTCACGACCATGCGGACCACGGAATGGTCGGCGGTATCGGAAATGGTGAGGGCGAAAATGTTGACTCCCGCCTTGGCCAGCTCGTTGCAGACGTCGGCGAGCATCCCGGGCTTGTTGGCCAGAAAGACGGAAAGTTGTTTGACGATTTCCATAGTGAATTCGGTTGAAGGTTCCACCCGCAGTGTGGGCGCCGTCCAATTCGTCCTCAATACTCAATTCATTCCGCTCTGAAAAATTGGCCTGTTGCCGCTTTACAAAGGCGCGGATAAAAAGCCCGCCTTGAATTGGCTTAAGGCACCTTAAGGCGGCTTGAATTCCCCAGCTTCCGTCGGTTCTCCTGCGCCCTCACGCTGAGGTGGAAAATGGGTTCATTTGACAACGGATATACTTGATTTGGCCTTCCGTCGTAAGCGGAAAGCGAAACGCGGGAGGCGCACTACAACTAAAACCACTTAATCCGATGCCCCTACTACTTCCAGTGCTTCCGGCTGAAGGGGCAACACTTCCTTCCGCTGAATTGTAGGAAGATGAATCAGAGGCAGGATTATGGGATTAAATCCACACCGTGCAGTAAGCGCAAAAACATGTTCTCGCAAAAAAGGATACATGAGCCCTGGTGCGTTGACTTTCGCCCAAAGAGGAACTTTTTCAGCCGGGAATTTGGTCACATCAACGTAGAATTCGGCAACGATGTGAACCATCAACCTGAATGGTTGCTCTTGCGTGGAACGCATGGTTGCCAATTCGGCATCGGTCGGGTCTTGCTCACGACCACTTTGGAAGACAAGCCCCACCTGAATGAGATTCGTCTCAGGGTCTAAAGCGGCGTCATTAATCTGAAGCTGCGCCTCAGCCGAGCTGTATTTGATCGACGAACCGGGAGGGTAAAACGTCTTAATGTGCAATTCACGCACCGCTACGAACCGCAATTGGATCGGATGTAATTGCGCTTGCATCTAAAACCGACTATGAGCGCGCCTTCACGCCGCCAAATCAAAATCTTTGCCATCGTTTGTGGCGCAGTGCTTCGCCTCGAACGTACGCACTACGGGCGCGTAAACCAGGCAGCAAGGTGCTTGGGCAGTATGAACCGGCAGATTGACGGTTCTGGAATTCTCTCCAGAGATCACGTATTTTTTTGTAAATTCCTGCCGAACGGCCTTCAACGCAATGGCCATATTCGCGCAAACGCTCGATGATGAGTATTTTTCTCATCAATCGGTAGTTGAGAAAGATGCTTTCTGCGGTCGTCTTTCGCTCTGTAGATCTCATCGAGCAGTTGGGAGTTCATAGCGGCGTAAGGAAGCGGAGTTTAAAGCGCTCCCATTTCGAGAGCAACCCCGAACGACCTACAATATCCATAAATCGGTTCATGTCAGGTGTTCCTTCTTCGACGAACTGAACGAGACGGGCGTAGTCTTTTGGGCGTCCAGTTTCCAGGCAAATTGCCATCAGGTGTTCCTTAGAGAAAATACGCGTCTGTTCACCTCCCACTTCGATTGAAATGCTCTGGTCGAGCGCTTCCGCAACAAGTGGCGTTCCCGGTGGCAGGAATTGCACCGGCCACCCCTCTATAATAATGTTCTCGCGATTCGCTTCGTATCCACGGCCAAGCAAAAAAGCATAAATCGGCCCCAGAGTGATGAGGGAACCGGGCGGAGTTTCAAACACGATGAAAATGTCCAAGTCATACGTCGTCCCGGGCTCGATGTAGAGAAACGCTGCCACGGCACCCCCAATGGCATACCGTTGAATCACGCCCAAGCGCTCCATGTCGTTTAACACCGGAATCGTTCTGTTTAAATCCATTTATCTGGATGTCCCCCATATAGGCTGCAACATGCCGAAATACAAGTACTTCCAAGGCAATTTCCACGTGGTTTTTGCCGTTGCAAAAAAAGCTACCTCGAGCCCATGAGCGGGCCGCCCCGTCATCCAAGCCAGAGCCACCCAAGCGGAAGAGTAGTCGGAATGAGGGCTCATCTCCGCATCATGCCATAAAATGGTCATCGCTACCTAATGCTGCGTGGGCTGCATGGACTATGCAGCGGAATATTCACCAAAAACGGCAAAAATCTGCCTGACTCTAACCCGCTTTTTCCGGGATTTATTTCAACGTCGTACAGACCATCCGTCCGATCAGGTCGTAGACCTGCGTGCCGGTGATCTCCACGTCGATGAACTCCCCGACCGGGGCGGGGCTGGCAAGGAGAATGCGGCCATCGATGTCGGGGGCGTCGGCTGCGGCACGGGCGATGAGCGGTTGATCGACGAGCGCGCGCAGGCGCCGGCCGACGCAGGCTTCGGAGATCTCGCGGGCGATGCGTTGCTGGAGTTTCATCGCGCGCTTGTAGCGGGCGGCCTTCACCTTGACCGGCACCTGGCCCTCCATCCTTCGCGCGCGCGAACCTTCCTCCTGCGAATAGGTAAAAACGCCGAGGCGCTCGAAGCGCGTGCGCTCGATGAAGTCGAGCAGGTAGGAGAACTCCTCCTCCGTCTCGCCGGGGAAACCCGCGATGAAGGTGGTGCGAATCGAGATGCCGGGGATGCCGGCGCGGATGCGCTGGATGAGGTTCTCGATGTGCTCGCTGGAAGTCTCGCGGGCGCATGAGCTCGAGCATGCGCGGATGAATGTGCTGCAACGGCATGTCGATGTAGCGGCAGACCTTCTGACACTCGGCGATGCAGGCGATGAGCTCGTCGCTCCAGTGCGCCGGGTGCGTGTAGAGCAGGCGGATCCAGAAATCGCCTTCGATCTTGTCGAGTTCGCGCAGGAGCTTCACCAGCGTCGGCCCGCGCGAGCTGTCCACCTGCTGCCGCGGCCCGGCCTTCTCATCCCATAGGTCCATGCCGAAATAGGTCGTGTCCTGGCTGATCAAGTTGATCTCCTTCACGCCTTCGGCGACGAGGCCGCGCACTTCGGCGACGGACCGATTCGATGGTGCGCGAGCGGTGCTTGCCGCGCATCTGCGGGATCACGCAAAAGGAACACGGGTGGTTGCAGCCCTCGGCGATCTTGGTGAAAGCGGTGTGCGCGGGGGTGAGGCGGAAGCGTGGCGTATCGTAATCCGGAATGTAGACGGGCTTGCGCGTGACGAGATTGAGCGGCTCCCACTGCTCATCGATGAGCACATCGGGAACTCTCGCCTTCGGCAAGGGGGCAGGCGCGGCGGGACGCGCGAAGACCTGCTCGATGATGCCCGCGGCATCGGCGATCTGATCGAGGCCGATGAAGGCGTCGACCTCGGGCATCTCGCTCTTTCAATTCTTTCGCAAAGCGCTGGGCCATGCAACCGCTCACGATGAGCCGCTGCCCGGCCCGCCTCTTCAGCCCGCGGGATTCGTGGGCCTCGAGGATCGCCTCGATGGATTCCTCTTTGGCCGAATCGATGAAGGCGCAGGTGTTGACGATGAGGACATCGGCTTCATCCGCATTGCCCGTGATCTGCATTCCGCGCTTGAGCACGCCGCCGAGCATGATCTCGGCGTCGACCAGATTCTTGGCGCAGCCGAGGGAGATCATGCCGACTTTCTTCGGCGGGGCGGTATTCGTGGACATGGCGGGCGCAGTAAGTCGGCGAAGAAACCGCCGCCGTCAACTTCTCTTGGAAGGCCCTCCGGAGTCTGAACAGAGAGAAATCGGTCGGGGGGCCGTCCTCGCCCTGGCAAAGACGGCGATCAACCATCCGCTATTCCCTATCCACCCTTTCCCTACTGCACCGGAATATTCGGCGCCTGATAAGCCACGGGCAGACCGTTCTTGGTGATCTGCACCGAGCCGGGGTCCCGGGCGTCGATGAAGAAGCGAGCGCCCTTCAGCTTGAGGGGGTTGGCGCTGGGGTTAGACGTAGTCTTCGAAGATCGGCGGCGCTTTCGGGTCGTCCTTGCGTACGGTCACCCAGGTCTTCTTGGTCGAGGCCACGAGCACTTCGTTGACGCGTTCGGGGGCGCGGGGTGCGTGGTGGGATCAGGCGTGGGCACGGAAGTCGGGGTCACGAAATCCTGGTCGCCGTTCTTGGGCAATTCCGTCCGGGCGAAGGCCGGGGCGACCACCTTGCCCGGTGTGGCCAGGGGAAGTTGCAACGGGGCGCCGCTGGGATTGGCCGCGGGTGCCGGGGTGGCGGGCGCCTTGGCGATGTTCGGGGCGGGCGCGACGTCCTGCGGTGCGGGAGCGGCGGACGAGGGAGTCGTGGCAGCCGGCTCGGGGTTGGCGGCCTCTTCGACCGGATGAGTCCGGGTCATTCTTTCGCCGGTAATCTGCTGGTACTTTCGCGTAGCCCCACGAGGCCACCAGGCCGAGGATGATGATGATGACGAAAAAGAGCAGCGGCGCGAAGGAGGGCGGCTTGCGCTCTTCGCGGTTGATCGGGGTGCTTTCCCGGCGCGGCGCGGGCGCATTGCTCAGATACTGATAGTCGCTGACGCTGATCGGATTCGAGTTGTCCAGGGTGCGCGAGAAGTCACTGACATCCACCTTCAGGAACCGCGCATAGATCTGAAGAAACCCCTTGGCGTAAATGTTGTTGGCGAAACGCGAATAGTCGTCGCTCTCGAGCGCAGCAATCTTGTCCGGCCGCAGCTTGGTGGCGTGCGCCGCTTCGTCGATCGTCAGGCCCCGTTTGACGCGAGCCTGATTGAGTTTTTTGCCTACGGATTCGACCATATCACGCGAGGTTCAATCTCCCGCGGGGAGGAATGTTTAGCACGATTGTGGGTTTTTTCCAGACATAGACATAATTTCGCCGGGCGGCCCTGGCGGCCTCCCCGGTATCTGCATGTAACGACGATTGAACGATCCTTGTTTCCATAAACTCGATGAACCGCAGAGGCGGCCCGATGGTGCGCCGGGAGGTCGCGCACCGTTGGCTGGGGACTACTCGACCGCGTCGAGATCGACAAGGATCTCGCGTGGCTTGGCCCCTTCGCCGGCACCCACGTAACCGCGCAGTTCGAGGATGTCAAGAATGCGCGCGGCCCGGGTATAACCGAGGCGCAGGCGACGCTGGAAAAGGGAGGTCGAGGCTTTCTTTTCCTGGCGCATGACTTCGATGCACTTCTCCACGAGTTCCTCGTCCTCATCGCTGACTTCTTCCTCTTCGTCTCCATTGCCGGAGCCTTGCAGGCGCTCGTGAATCGAAGATTCAAACGCCGGTTCGCTCTGCTTCGAAGCGTGTTCGACCACCTGGCGGATTTCCTCGTCGGTGACCAGCACGCCCTGTGCACGGATGAGGCGCGAAGTGCCCGGGGGGCGGTAGAGCATGTCGCCCTGGCCGAGCAGGCGTTCCGCGCCGTTTTCATCGAGGATGACGCGCGAATCGAGAGCGGGGAAGCGACCTGAAAGGCGATCCGGCACGGGACGTTGGCCTTGATCACCCCGGTGATGACGTCCGCGCGCGGCGTCTGCGTGGCGATGATCATGTGGATGCCGGCGGCGCGCGCCTTTTGCGTGATGCGGGCGATGGCGCTTTCCACGTCGGCCGGGGCGGTCTGCATGAGATCGGCCAGCTCGTCCACGATGATGACGATGTAGGGCATGCGATCCGGGATGATCAGTTCCGCGTCGCGCTGCACCTTGATGGTCGTCATCTTCTCGATGCGTTCCTCACTGCTCAGCGACTCCGGATCGATGGGCTCCGGGGCATCGAGCGGGAGTTCCGGCATGGCCGCGGCTTTCGCGGCGGCGATGGCATCCAGTTCCGCCTGCGATTTCGGCAGCGGGCGGTCATTGAAGCTGTTGATATTGCGCACGCCGGTCTTGGCGAAAATGGCGTAGCGCTTTTCCATCTCGTCGATCGCCCAACGGAGGGCGAGCAGCACCTTCTTCGGATCGGTGACGACGGGCACGACGAGATGCGGCAGGGTGTTGTAGATCTGCATCTCGACGACCTTTGGGTCGATCATGATGAAGCGCAGATCCTCGGGCGTGAAGCGGTAGAGGATCGAGGCGATGATCGCATTGATGCAGACGCTCTTGCCCGAGCCGGTGGTGCCGGCCACGAGGCCGTGCGGCATGGCGGCGAGATCGGCGATGATCGTCTTGCCATACACGTCCTTGCCGAGGGCGATCGGGATCTTTGCCTTCGCGTTGTGAAAGTCCTCGTTCTCCAGCAGTTCACGCAGGGTGACCTTCTGCTTTTTGGAATTGGCGATCTCGATGCCGACGGTGTCCTTGCCGGGGATGGGGGCGAGGATATTGATGCGCTCGGCGCGCGTGGCCCGGGCGATATCGCGCTCCAGGCTCACGATCTTGTCCACCCGCACGCCCTTGGCCGGGTAGACTTCGTAGCGGGTGATGGTGGGGGCCGCGCGTGATATCGCCGCGCGAGACGCTGATGCCGAACTGCGCGAGCGTGTCGATGACCATGTCCTGCGTGGCGAGCAATTCCGCCGGATCGGCGGCCTGGCGGTCGCCGACCTCCACCGGATCGAGCAGGTCGAGCGAAGGCAGTTCGTAGTCTTCGCACGAGAGGGAGGTGAGGGGCTGAAACTTGTCCTTCTTGTCCTTGCGCCGGGGCGGCGGAGGCAGGGAGCTGTCGATGATCTGCGGCTCGGGGCGCGTGGGCTCGGGTTTCGGCGAAGAGTTCGGCCACGGCGGGCGCAAGCGGCTCCACGGAAGTGTCGACGGGAATGGAGCCACGCTTGGCGAGAGTCTTTTCCAGTTTCTTCCGGTTCCGCTCGAGCCGTTCCGCCTCGAGTTGCAAACGCTCTTTCTCGTCGGCTCGGGCCATCCTTCGGGCGCGATACTTTTCCAGGTAGGCCGAGGGCCAGCCGGCGATCTGACGGGCGGCGCCGATGGGATGCAGGCCGGTGAGCAGGATGAGGCTCGAGACGTAGACCACCAGCAGGACGATGGTCGAGCCCACGGTGCCCAGCAAATTCTTGAGCAGCAGGCCGCCGATCCATTTCCCGACCCAGCCGCCGGGACCGGCGATATTCAGCCGCTCCATGTCGAGCAGCGACCAGGGCAACAGATGCGCGAGGCAGGCGCCGGACGCGACGAAAGCAATGCTCCACCAGGCACGCGAGGAGAGGCGCATCTCCGGATTGAGCAGCTTGGCGCCGCCGTAGCCGAGGAGCAGCGCGGCCAGCAGATACGACGCGGCGCCGAGAAAGGCGTAGCTGCTGCACGCCACGATGGCGCCACTGCGGCCGACGAAATTCAGCACGGGGCCACGCGGTGAAGCGAGGCTGCTCAGCGGGAACCAGCTCGGGACATCCGTCGGCGCGTAGGAGATCAACGCGAGGTAAAGGAGGGTGCCGAAACCGAGATACACGAGGCTGAGGACTTCGTGCAGGGGATGGGAATGGGTTTCCTGGGCGCGGGCCATTGAACGCCATAGTAACTGGATTGCCCGCGCTTTCAATACCGGAGGAGGGATTTCCATGGGCCATCGACAATCGCCAGTCGGAAACTGGATTTTGCTCGCGCCACGGCCCCCGCTTCTCCGAAACTCGAATCCACCCATCATCATGGATCTTCCCCTTGTTTTTGAACCGCTCTTCATGGAACGCGTCTGGGGCGGGCGCCGTCTCGAAACGTTCCTCGGCAAGCGCTTGCCGCCCAGCGTGCGCATCGGCGAGGCATGGGAACTCGTGGATCGCGAGGAGGCGCAGAGCGTGGTGCACGAGGGGCCATGGCGCGGCCTCACCCTCCACGAATTGTGGACGGAGCGCCGTAGGGAGATTTTCGGCGAGGGGCTGCCGGACACGGAGCGCTTCCCCTTGCTCTGCAAGATCCTCGACGCGCAGAGAGGCGTCTCTCGGTGCAGGTGCATCCGCCGGCGGAGGTCGCGTCGAGCTCGGGTGGCGAGCCGAAGACGGAGATGTGGTACCTGCTCGATGCCTCTCTCGACAGCGATCTCTACGCGGGGCTGAAGCGCGGGGTGGATCGCGCGTCCTTCGAGAGCGCCTTGCACGAGGGCCAGGTCGCCGGGCAGATCCATAGCTTTCCGATCAAGGCGGGCGACGCGATGTTCATCCCCAGCGGACGCGTCCATGCCATCGGCGCGGGCAATCTCATCGTCGAGGTGCAGCAGAATAGCGACACGACCTACCGGGTCTTCGACTGGAACCGCCTGGGCCTCGATGGCCAGCCGCGCGAACTGCACATCGCGGAATCCATGGCCTCGATCAATTTTGATGACGTGGAACCGGCCATCGTCGCACCGCAGGGCGACGTGCTGGTCGACTGTGCGGAGTTTCGGGTCGAGCGCTGGACGCTCGATCAGCCCCGCGTGAGCGCGGGGCCGGGCTTCGCGATTTTCGCGGTCGTCGATGGCCGGGTGGAGTGCGGCGGACGCAACTTCGACCGCGGCGCCTTTTTCCTGCTGCCCGCCACGGCTACAGATCGGGAACTGCGCCCGCTCTCACCGGATGCGCGCGTCTTGCGGACGACGGTGCCTGCTCGTGTGTCATCCCCCTGGCAGTCATCCTGAGCGGAGTGTAACGGAGTCGAAGGGACCCCGCCGCTCCACCAAAGATGACCCAAAGATGACCGCTGGTTGTTCCACGGGGTCCTTCGACTCCGTTACACTCCGCTCAGGATGACACCGAGGCGGGGGATGACACGTATTTTACGCCCTCACCCCGCGAGGCGTCGGTTGGATGGCCAGCGCGGGAGAACCCGCACGCTATCGATCTTCCACGCGTCGTCTTCGCGGACGAGATTGTAAACGCACGGGATGACGTCCCCTTCCGGCATGATGAAATACGCGGAAACAAAAGCGGTCCGGCCATGAAACCGGGTCTGGCCGAATTCCACGCGGGTGGCGCGCAGCAGCGCGGGATAGTCGGTGCGGGCGAGATCGCGAAGGCCTCGAGATTGAACTTTTCCTGAAAACCCATCGAGACCTGACGATACGCGCTGGAATAGTCATCTGCCCGGAAGGAGGCGAGTTGCTGGAAACCACGTGATAGAGTTCGGCGGGCGGCGTGGAGCGCCAGCGCCGCTCGAGCACGGTCTGGAAAAGCGCGGCCGCGCCGCACAGGGCAAATACCGCGCCGAGCAGACAGAGCTTGGCGGCGCGGCTCATGGTGTTTGGCCGGACGCCGCCTCCGTGGCGAGACGCTGGAGGTAAGGAAAGGTGTAGAGACCGGTGCCGTGTCCGTCGGCCCACGCCGGCTGGAGCGCATACCCGCCGACGACCGCGAAGCCTTTCAACCCGAAGCTTTCCGGCGTGTAGGTCACCTGCGGACGCAGCAGCGCCGCCCGAGCACATCCGGCTCCCCGCCGCACGCCGCGCAGGGGCAGCCCCGGCGCAAAAACTCCAGCGGCAGGTACGATTCCGTGCCATCGCTCCACGCGATGGCGAGTTCGGAACCGATGGCCTGGATATTGGTCGGGGTGAGCCGCGGCATAGGTCAGTCGTCGAACATTGCCCCTTCCGCCGCCGGTTTCCAAGCTTTCCCGCTGCGGGTGCCAAAATCGCCGTGCCTACCCGACGAGCGTGGCGCCTTCCTCGATGGCCACGACGTAATCGCCGCTCATGCCCATGGAGAGCCGCGGGAGCGGCAGGCGAAACTCCGTCTGCAACTGCTCGCGCAATTCGCGCAGGGCCGCGAAATGCGGGCGCGAGGACTCCGCCTCGGGTGCGAAAGGCGCGATCGTCATGAGCCCCTCGATTTGCAGCCGCTCCAGCGCGAGCAGTTCCTCGAGCTGGGCACGCAGCTTCGCCGGGGAAAAGCCGTATTTGCTCGATTCACCCGCCACGTTCACCTCCAGCAACAGCTTGGGGAAACAAGCCGCCTCGCCGGCGATGCGATCCAGGTCGCGGGCGATTTCCAGGGAATCGGACGCCGTGCAGCAGCTCGAAGCCCAAGGCCAGCGCGTGGCGGATCTTGTTGCGCTGCAAATGGCCGATGAAATGCCAGCGCGCCCCGCCCCGGCAGCAGAGGGAATTTTCGCCCGCGGCCTCCTGCACGCGGCTCTCGCCCGAAGAGCCCCTGCCCCGAGTCGAGCGCCTCCAGCACCGCCTCCGGCGGATGGGTCTTCGAGACGGCGACCAGCTCGACGTCCTCGACCCGCCGATGGGCCCGACCGGCGGCTTCGGCGATCAGCGCCCGGACGGCCGCGAGATTATCAGCGATTGTGTTCATTAAGTGAAATCAGGATGGTTGACATGCGAATAAAGGGGCGCTTATCCGATTGACAGGCGTTGTTATGTATATCGACACGTTCAAAGTTTTTTGCGACCTCGCTGAGACCGGCAGCTTTTCCAAGGCCGCCGTGCTCAATTCGATCACGCAGAGCGCCGTCAGCCAGCAAATTCGCGCGCTGGAAAACAAGTTTCAAGTCACGCTCGTGGAACGCGGCCGGCGCAACTTTGCCCTCACCGCGGAAGGCAGCGCCTTCCTCGAAGCCAGCCGCGAGATCCTCGAGGTTTACAACAATCTCGACCACCGGCTGCACGAGTTGCGCGACGTCATCGCCGGCGAACTGCGCATCGCCGCCATCTACAGCATCGGCCTGCATGAATTGCCGCCGCACCTGAAGGCCTTTCGCGAGAAATTCCCGGACGTCCGAGCTGCACGTCGAGTACCGGCGCTCGCAGCAGGTCTACAGCGCAGGTGCTAGCCGGCGATGTGGATATCGGCCTGGTCGCTTTTCCCACCAAGCGCAACGGCCTCCAGATCGAGATTTTCAGCGAGGACAAGCTGGTCCTCATCTGCCACCCGAACCACGCGCTGGCCGGGGCGCAAACGGATCAAGATCGAGGAACTGAACGGCGAGAAGGTTCATCGCCTTCGAGCCCGACCTGCCCACGCGCAAAGTGATCGACCGGCATTTCCGCGATCACGCCGTCCAGATCGAACACGCCATGGAGTTCGACAACATCGAGACAGTAAAGCGCGCCGTTGGAAATCGAGAGCGGCGTCTCCATCGTGCCGCGCAACACCGTGCGGCAGGAAGTGGAAAGGCGGCGTGCTGATGGCCCTGGAAGTCGAGGGGCCGAAGATGTCGCGTCCGCTCGGGGTGCTGACCAAGCGCAACCGCGCGCGATCCCCGGCGCAGAAGGAATTCGTCGCGGCGTTGAAAAGGGATTTCGGGCTGGCGTCGGAGAATGGGGTGAATGGGGTGCATGGAGGGGGAGAAGGCATTAAAGGTAAGAGGACGTGATCAGGACCAAAACGGTCGAAAACTAGGGGGCGTGATGAGCAGCAACATTGCGCACAGTCGTAGTGGGATCGAGGGAGCGCTATGCAGATGAACTGGTGGGCGTGCTGGCGTGCTTTGATCGGATGGCCATCTTTGGGACTTGGTAGGGCTTGTGTCATGAGGGCGGGGGTCACGCGGGGAACTCGAACAGCGCGGCTCGAAGTGACGACCTATGATCTGACTTTTTACCAACACCACCGCGAGGTGGTCAAACGCGACGGCACCACGCAGGTGGCGAGTAGCGCCCCTCAAGAAGAGCCTTTACAACAGCCTGGGCACTCTCTTTGGGTTGATGGAGGCGACCTGCCGGCGCTATCTGGAGTGGTTGAGCCAACTCGAAGACCCGCGCCTGGGCCGGCACAACCTCGATGAGATCACCCGCCTCAAGCGGGATCAAAAGCAACGCAAGTTGGCGCGGGTTTAACTTCTTTGCCGCCCGCGACCACCATGTCCTGGTCACCCTGCTGCACGGCGAAGGACTGCTCTCGGGTGGGACTAACCGGCGCTTCCGCGCCGCGCTGGGCGCCGCCTATTGTTCCGGACCGGTCAGCCGCATTCTGCGCCGCCGGCGCGAGCACGCCCTGCTCTATCGCGTCAAAGGAACCTTTAAATACTACCTCACCGCCCTCGGGCGGCGCGCCGTGATCGCCGCCCTCAAGCTCCGCAAACACGTCATTCTGCCCACTCTCGATCCCGCAATCTGACGGCGCAATTTGCACGCGCCTTGCAATCAATTTGAGAACTTATTGCCCAATATCCTTCTTTCCTCACCAGAGCTGCAGAAGATGACGGCAAGCAGTCATTGCATGCCATGCGTCAGATGCCAGAGCGAGACCAGAGGTCGTTCGCCAGCTGCCAATGACACGTTTCGTAAGTTGTTGGGAATTAAGGAATATTTTGAACATCCAACATCCAACATCGAACACCCAACATCCAATGGGCGTCATCCCCGCACCAATCATAATGCCCGCGTTTTGTGACCTCTCAGGATGACGGCTTTTTCCGCTGCCCCACCCCCACTCCCGGCTTGCTTGTCCTACCGCCTCCGTTTCACATCGTCGCCCTTCCACCCCTATGAAACTCCTTTCCTGTCTCTCCGCCCTTCTTCTCCTCGGCTGCTCCACCTTGCGCGCCGCCGAAGCCATCCCCGACGACGTCACCTTCGAATCCGGCGTCGAGTATGCCGTGGCCGGTGGCGAGCACCTGCAAGTCGACCTCGCGCGTCCCAAGAACGGCGACGGCCCGTTCCCGGCGATCGTCTGCATCCACGGTGGCGGCTTCCGCGCCGGCAAGCGCGAGGGCTACGACAAACTGTGCGTGCAGCTCGCGCAGCAAGGCTACGTCGCGATCACCGTCACCTACCGCCTCGCGCCGATGTTCCAATTTCCCGCCGCGGTCTACGACTGCAAAGCCGCGGTGCGCTGGCTGCGGGCGAATGCCGCCAGGTATCACGTCGATCCCGCGCGCATCGGTGTCACCGGAGGTTCCGCTGGCGGGCATCTCGCGCAGTTCCTCGGCGTCACGATGGGCGTGAAGGAGTTCGAAGGCGACGGCGGCAATCTCGATCAATCCAGCAACGTCGCGTGTGTCGTAAATTTTTATGGGCCGAGCGATTTCACCAAGTCCTACGGCAAGAGCGTGGACGCCGCGGAAGTACTCCCGCTCTGGCTCGGCGGCAATCTCGAAACGGCCCTGCCCGCGCACATCCGTTCCAGCCCGCTCAACTGGGTGACGCCCGACGCCGCGCCGACGCTCTGCGTGCATGGCACCGTGGACGATCACGTCGCCTACGAGCAAGCCACCTGGATGATCGACCGCCTCAAGACGTGCGGCGTGGAAGCCGACCTGCTCACCCTCGAAGGTGCCGGCCACGGCTTCAAGGGCGCCGACGCCGACAAAGCGCAACAAGCGCTGCTGGATTTCTTCGCGAAACACCTCCACCCCGCGAAGAAGTAGCCTCGCTTTCTCCTCCCGGTGTCATCCTGAGCGGAGTGTAACGAAGTCGAAGGATCCCGTCGCTTCACCAGAGACATCGCTGGGGGTTCGACGGGCTCCTTCGACTTCGCTCAGGATGACCATGCGTTTGGAACCGCTGCCCTAAATCACCCGATCCAACAGCTCTTCGCCCTCGTCGAACCGCCGCAGGTTCTCCAGGAAATGTTTCAACCAACCGCTCCGGCTCCGTTTTGTGGCCCCCGGCCGCGTGCGGCGTAATATAGCAATTCGGCGCCGACCACAGCGGATGCTCCGGCGGCAGCGGTTCCGGATCGGTGACGTCGAGATACGCCGCGCCTAAGTGCCCCGATTGCAGTGCCGCCAGCAGCGCGTCCTGATCCACGGTAGTACCAGCGGCCGACATTGTAGAAGATTGCGCCCGGCTTGGTGGCCGCGAGCCGCGCGGCATGGACGTAGCCCACGGTCGCCGGATTTTCCGGCAGGATGTTGACCACATGATCCGCCGTCGCGAGCGCCTCGAGGAGCTTGTCCTCGGTGACGACGGTGACATTCTCATCGCCCGCCGGCCGGCGACGCACCGCGGTGATCTTGACCCGAAAAGGTGCGAGCAATTCCGCAAGGCGATGACCGATCGCGCCGAAGCCGAGCAGCACCACGCTCTGCCCGAGCAACAGACTCGTCGCCGCGCGGCGCTCGAGCGTGGGCCACGCCCGGTCGGTGCGCTGGCTGTCGAGGGAGGGCATCAGTTGCCGCGCATTGGCCATCATGAAAGCCAGCACGTGCTCCGCGCAGGGTTCATTGTAGACGAGCGAACTGTTCGTCAGCACCGCGCCGCGCCCGCCGAAGGCCTGGCGAAAAGCCGCGCCATCGTAGCGCGTGTAACCGGCGGTCGTGAGATGGATCCAACGCAGCCGCGGGCATTGCAGCGCGAAGTCCGGGTCGGGCTGGCCGAAGGCCGCATCCGCCTCCTGCATCGCCGGATCGGGCGCGGCCTTGGCGAGGTTCGACGCCGAGAGTTGCGTGGAAAAAATCAGCCGGTGCGGCTTCGCGCCCTCGATCAGCGCGGCCCGCGGTTCCTCGGCGAAATGGGCGTTGGTCCAAATGGTGATGCTCATGGCTTGGCTTTCAAAAAAGCGACGATATCGGCCACGGTTTGCGCGGTGAGGCCGAGCACTTCGGGCGGGAACATCAGCGAGCGATCCAGTTTTGTCACCGACTTGATTCTGTCCTCGTCGATCTCCTGCCGTTGGCCGCCGATGCACTTCACGATCGTGGATCGCCCGTGCTGAGCACGATGCCGTCGATGACGATGCCGTCGGTCGTTTCGATGCGGGTGCCCTCGAAGCCGTGCGAGATTTCCTTCGACGGATGCAGGATCGAATCGACGATCACTTCGCGCGGCTGGGTCTTGCCGAACTGCGTCAGCTCCGGACCGAAGTCCACGCCTTGCTTGCCGACTTTGTGGCAGGTGAAGCACGCCGCGATCGCCGTCTGCCCGCGGGTCGCGTCGCCTTCCAGGGCCAGCACTTCTTCATTGGCCGGTGCCTTGGGAGCGCCTTCGGGCACCTCCGGGGTGATCGTGCTCACGAGCGGTTTTTCCTTCAGCAGCCCGCGCTGGCGCATCTGTTTCGTCAGGCCGTATTCGCGCCAGTTGTTGCCCCGGCGGCTGTTCAGCCACCACGCGGCATTCTCCTTCAGCGGAAAACCGTCGGTGCCGGCGATGTCCATCATGGCGACGGGGGCATCCGGCGATTGCACGAAGGCGAGCGCATCGAGCGCGAGCTTGCGCTGCGCTTCGGAAAGCTGGTCGTCGAGCGCGCGCGTCTTGAGATCCGCAACCTCCGCGGGCACGTGCAACCGCCAAGCCAGCCAGGCAAAGGCGTCCGACCATTTCTCCGCCGGCGCGCCGAGCACTTTGCCGATCGCGTCGTAGACTTGGACTTCCTTGCCGCTCGCGCCGGTGCCGAAGGCTTCGAGATACGTGCGATCCTTGCCGTCGAATTGCTTCGCGATTTTCACCAACAGATCGAGGCTCTGCTCCGCGGGCACGTCGCGCAGAGTCAGCGCGACCTCGCGGCGAACCGCCGCCGATTTATCGCCCGCCATCTTCGCCGCCATCGCCAGCACCTCCACGTTCGCCCGGCGCAGCGAGCGACAGGCGACGAGTCGCAGCGTGTCGTTCTTCGAGTCGAGCAACGGCTTCACCTTGGCCACGCCCGCCGGTCCGAGCTGCGCGAGCAGCCACACGGCGCGCGCGGCGATGTAGGGATTCTCGTCCTTCAGCAACGCGGCCACCGCAGGCACGGCTTTCTCGCCCTGCGCCTTGAGCCGGCTGAAGCCGCTATAGCGCACGTTCACCGCCGGGCTCTTCAGCGCGGCGATCTGGCCCGCCGCCGTTTCGAGATCGAACTTCGGCACCTTCGATTTGAACCCCTTCGGCGCGATGCGATAGATCGTGCCGGCCATGGTGTTGTCCAGCGTGGCGTGGCCGCCCACGCGTGCGTCGAACCAATCGGCCACGTAGATCGCGCCGTCTGGTCCCACGCATACATCCGACGGGCGAAAGAGCGTCGGCAGTTCGCTGGTCACGCTCGTGGTGCCGCCCAGGAAATCGGAGCCGGCGAATTTCTTCTCTTTGTTCGAAGTCAGGAAATCGAAGCGGTCGAGCTTGAAGCCCGCGCCTTCGGGTTTCGGAAAATAGCCGAAGACCACATTGCGTCCCGCTTCGCAGGCAAGGAGCAGGCCGCGCCATTTCTTGCCGAGCGCGCCATTTTCATAAAGGCCACGCCGGTCGGCGAGCCGCCGCCATACACGTCGCCCGCGGGCATCGTGCCGGGATCTTCCTGGCGCCACTCCGCGACCGGCACTTCCTGGCCGGGCCGCCGGTCCGCGCCCCACGCGCGCTTGCCATCGGCCGAGGCGAAGCCCGCGTTGCCGTAGAGCAGTAGTGGCGTCACGCGGCAGGCGGGCGGGTCGTCGTTGTCGCTCTGGTAGATGTCGCCGAGCGAATTGACCGTCTGCTCGAAGCTGTTGCGGTAGTTGTGGCCGATGATCTCGACGTTGCTCCCGTCGGGATTCATGCGCGCCGTGAAGCCGCCGATCCACACGTGGCCATCGTCGCTTTTCTGCCCGGCGATCTGCGTGGAGTCCACCACCTGCGCTGTTTCCTTGCCGTGGCTGTAGGGGCTGCCGATGCGGAAAGTCTTGCCCGATTTATCCGTGAACTGCGCGCCGGTATTCCCCTGGTTGAAGTACCACAGGCCATCCGGGCCGGCGGTGACCGAGTGCAGGCTGTGGTCGTGGTTGCGCCCGTTGAACCCGGTGAGCAGCACCTCGCGCGTATCGACGGACGAATCGAATTTGCGGTCGCCCTTCACGTCGGTGAAGACGAGGAGATTCGGCGGCTGCGAGACGACGATCTTGTTGTCCAGCACCGCCACGCCGAGCGGCGCTACGAGGTCCGGATCCTGCACGAAGACCGAGCTCTTGTCCGCCCTGCCCGCGCCCATCGTGTCCTCCAGCACCACGATCTTGTCGCCCGCGGGCTGGCGGCTTGCCTTGCTGCGATAATCCACGCCCTCCGCCACCCACAAGCGCCCATCCTTATCGAAATCGATATTTGTCGGGTTGTGGAGCAGGGGAGTCGTCGCCCACACCGTGACCTCCAGCCCGTCCGGGACGGCGAAGAGATTTGTCGGCACAATCGTCGGCGCCGCCGCATCTTCCGCCAAGGCACCGCGCGGAATCGGCAACGCAACGAAGCTGGCGGCCAGGACGCACGCGATGGTGCGGGACAAGGGGGATTGGGAATTCATGGAAATGGGATGCGATTTGAGCCCCGAGCCGCTTCAGAAGCGCTCGGGAGTCGCCGATTTTCCACGCCCCGCCTCCCGCGTCCAGCGCGGAACGCGAGCCGGCTGACAGGCTGGATTCGAAGCGACTCGCATCCCCCGGGAACATTCGGAGCTTCATGGCGATGCCATGACACGCACTGTTGATGCGCGATCCTACTTCGCCCTCGCGGAGGCTATCTCTGTGGCCTTGAGTTCCACGTAAAATACCGCGCGGACGCCATCCCGAACGACCTTTTCAACCCGACGCACGAGCAACTGCACGCGCACCCCTTCCGCCTCCCATTCATCGGTCACGATCTCTTGATCTGCTTGTATGGCGAATTGATCCAGCGTCGGAAAGATACCCCACCGCTTTTCCGATACGGTTAAATTTGGAGTCTCCGATGTCTTGGAAGTCCTGCCAGAACGATGTGCTTACGGAGTTGTAATCCTGATCGAATGAGCCTGTGTCTTTGACGATGATTTCCGTGACGAGTGGGTCCGCCTTGAACTCCACCACAATATGAAGTTTGCTGTCCATGGCCATCCGCTTCCCTGGAACGCGGATCGTATTGGTGATGAAGCTTTGCCGAATCCCCGTAGCCCATGAGGCACTGAAAGAATGGTGTAAATTGTGGTCAATGGCATCAGCGGCCTCTTTCTCGGTCATGCCGAATTTCAGCGTCCCCCAGACCGGACGCGTGAAACCAGCAGCACACAACAGGGGCAGAGCGGCAAGCAGGCACAGGAGACGTATCCTCATACGTGCGAATGCTATGCAGTAACAGGGAATGGGCGAGCCTCTTTTATTGTACCGTCGCCGTCCCATCGTGGTAGAAGCCGCCGCCTTCATGGGTGAAGGTATTAGATATGGGTTGGCCTCGCAGAAGAGCAACGGCGGTATTGAATCCACCGCCCACAAAAAGATTGGTTGCCGCGCCCACAGTGTACGCGCCGAAGCTATCCTTCGTAACCGTGATTTCGCCCTCCACGTCAAACTGATGTCCCGGAAACCCCGTCTGGTCATCGTAGACACCGAAGGTGAAGAAGCCGCTCCATGATCCGTCGCCGTCTTTTTCCAGCGTATAGGAGCCGTTGATTCCGCCACCCGTGACCCAGTCAGAATAGTTCGGGTGAGTCGGTGAGCTATCGGCTCCCACCACACCACTGAATAAAACCGTGAGAGTACCGACGTCGTCCGGGGGCGGCAGGCTGTCGCCGCCTCCTCCGCTGCCACCACCTCCTCCGCCGTCCGGCTCTCCGGGCAACCCCGGAAAGGCAGTGATGCCGCCAGACGGAAATCCGGGCGATCCAGGAGCCGGCGGCGCCCCGCCGCCGCCCGGTCCGGTGATCGGGCAGGAGGCGAGCGCCGCTGGCACGGTTGTCCAGTCGGCGGCGTTAAGGTCATCCTTGGAGTAATCCGAGGCGCGCACAGGTCTGACTTCCTCGGCGGCGAAATAGAACCATACTCCCCGCCAGTACATGAACCATTGGTCGGTCGGCCAGGTAACACGACGGACATGATATTGCCCTGTCTTGGATATCGCTCTAGCGTCAAAAAAATTCATAACGACACGAATCCCGGGACGGGTGGTGGAGTGAAAATCGGTGCCGCCGTCCACTGACCGTAGGTCACGGACTCCGAATTATAGGCGGGCGTTGCGGCACACGGATCGGCGCTGAAAGGCTGATCGGTCCAATCGCGGGCATTCAGATCATCGGCTCCGAAATCGGTCGCCTTGACGATCGTGGCAGTGGATGCGGTGACCCGGTAGTAAATGCCGCTTCGTATTTCCAGCCATCGGTCTGTCCATCCGGCCCGTCGGACACGGGCGCCGGTCCTGGCCAATCTCTCCGTGGAAAACCAGTCGAGTGACCACATGGGTTAGAGGCCTCCCAAGTCGCGCTCGATATTGACCCCAAATGTCTTGGAGGTACGCGTGATCAACTCCGGGCCCACGCTCTCGGTGTTGTGGTAGGTGAACTCGAACTCGGCAAGGGCGTTGTAGAACGTGCCTTGATCGTTTTCGTAATTGCTCAGCGAAGATGCCAGCGTAGCACCGTCGAACTTCGCATAGATCAAATAGCTCTTGCCGTCGCCCACGCCTTGCTCCGCCCGGTCCGAACTGACGATGATCTCATTTTCAGGTTCCAGTTCCTTGAGAATCAGCTTAAGATTACCATCTGCATCCATCCGCGGGGCAATTACGGTGGTGTCTTTGACAATGCGAAGGCGCACAATCAGGTCATTTCCCTCTTTGACGAAGATGATCGGGGTGATCGGGGTGGTCCGTGGGACCGGCGTGAGCACGAGGGTGGAAGTCGGCTGGTGGATGATGTCGTCCGTGGCGAAATTCCAGACCATATCGACATTTCCGTCGGGCGCGGCGGCGGCGGGCTCGATTCCGATAGTGAAGAGCACCTCCGCGCTGGTCGCGGGATCGGCATTCGTTGCCGTGAGGCGCACGGTAGAGATACCGGGCACGGTGGCCGCGCCGGAGAGATAGCCCGGGCGGAAGAGGGTGGCCGCGGTGTAGTTGACCGTGATGTCGATCGCGGTGCCACCTGGTGTAGTCGCGAGTTGAAAGGTATCGGCGGCGGCATTGACGACGAAGTAACGCGTCGCCGTGCTCAGGCCGGTGCCGCCGGTGAGTGAGCTGAAGGCCAGCACCGTGCCGTTGGCAAAGCCATGCGCGGTCAAGGCAATGGTGTCGGTGCTGGCGTCGGCGGTCACATTCCAGGATGGCTCGAAAGTCATGCCGGTGGGGAAGCCGCCGCTGGTGATCGCCCAGGAGACCGGCGTATTGGTGGCGCTGAATTGATGTTCCCAAGTCAGCCATTGCGGATAACTCAGACGCTGGATTCGGGATCGATGACGGGAGTGCTCATAGGATGATGGACAATGGAAAATGGAAGATGGAAAAGGTCAGCCGATTTGGATGCCGAGGATGCCGTTGTCGGGAGCCTGGAGCGCCCAGCTCAGCCAGCCGCGCGCATCGGTCACGCTGTTCTTGGTGTCGAAATTGAAGAGGCGGCGCGCAGGGCGAAATTGGCGGTCTGCTGCACGTTGGCCGTGGCGCTGAGCGTGCGTTTGTAGACGAGGCCATTGGCGGTGAACGAGGTGCCGCCGACGTTGGCGATGGTGCAGCCGAAGCCGTGCGTCTCCAGGGCGGAGCTGATATTGAGGTCCTGCAGCACGAGCGGCGTGGCGACCTGCCAGTCCACGCTGAGCAGGTTGCGGTCGTAGGTGTTGGTGCCGCCGGTCGTATCAGCGGTAATGAGCCCCTGCTCGATGGCCAGCATCCATTGCGCCTCGCTGTTGGCGTTGATCAGTTGCAACGCCAGCTTGAAGAGACAGGTGAGCACCGTGCCGGAGCTGAACATCCGGTCATTGATCATTACCTCGAAGAGCGTGCGCTCGAAGGGCGTGGGGAAATAGCTGTCCTTTGTGCCGCTGCGCGTGACCGGATAATTCATCCGCCCGTCGCTCCCCACGAAGCCGCTCGCCACCGAGTTGCTGCTGCGGATATGGCCGCCGCCGGGATGAGCACGACGCCGGCCGTGGTGTAGAGAGCCCCGGCGGATGGCGATGGCAGGGGCGTCGTCGGCAGAGCCCCATCGTTGCCCACGCGGTTGATTGCGGGCAGCAGGTAAGCGGCGCGCGCGGGGAGCTTGGTGGGATCGGTGATCGGCAGCCCGGTCGTCGTGTCGCGGGCGAACAGGATCTCGGAAGCCGGTGGCAACTGGATCTCGAAGGCATTGACCGGCGTCGTGCCGGCGGGCAGCGAAGCGTTGGCCGGGAGCAGCGTCTCGAGCGTGGTCACCCGCGCATCGAGCGCGGTGAGCGTGTCCTCCAAGCCAGTCACCTGAGCCATGGTCACGGTGAGACCCTCGGCGAAGCTGGCGATCTCTTTCGCGGCCACCACGATCACCCGCCATGCCCCCGCGGCCGGCGCGCCGGCGAGCGCGGTCACCGTCACCTGCCCCGCGGTGTCGATGGTCGCGGTGAAATCCGTGCCGTCGATGAGCTGGCGGCCGCCACTGCTGTTCACGCGGGCGAAGACCTGCACATCCTCCGAGGCCAGCGGATGCGCGATGAGGAAACACGGTCTGTGAGCCATTTCCGACCGTGGTCGCGTAAATCTTCTCGCCGGTTAGCACGTTGTCATTACCAAAGGGGATGTAACTCTTCGGGCTGGGAAAGCGCAGCCAGTCGATCGCCGGCATCTCTTCCAGCTCGGAAAGGCCAGCGGTCGTTGAATGGTAATGGGCACAAACAGCGCCACGATCTCCTGGGCCGCGCCGCCGTCCTCTTGGGCGACGACTCGGATTTCCAATGGCAAATTGACAGATGGAAGAGCACGCAACAGCGCCGCCAGTTCCAGTCGGTCCAGCGGCAGCGTGAAGGTCAGATCGCCTTGCGGTGCTTCCGCACCTTCCACCTCCAGCGCCGCCACATCGGTTCCGGCAAAGTCGCCGGCGAACTCGACCAGGAAATGATAACTCAGCGGGAGCGTGACAGTGAACGTATTGCCGAACGCCGCGATCAACGCCGCCTGGATCTCATCCGTGCCGGCATCCGGCGCGATAAGCGCGGTGCGCTGAAATCCTTTCTTCAGCCGATACGTCCCGCGAAAATCCGCCGGGATATAGAGCTGCTGAATTGTATTCCAGACGAAAGCTTCCGACGCTCCGCCGTGCTGCTGAATGGTGATCGAGGGCAGCGGCGGCAGCACGGTATCGTAGCTGCTCGTGAAAGCCACGGGCGCCTGGACCAGGCGCAGCTCATGCACCCAGGTGTTGTCGAGCTGGCGCGCGGAGATGCGGCCGAAGGAAACCGGCCAGAGCGAATTGTCCACCACCTTGAAGGGCACCTGCGCGCCACCTGTGCCGAAGCGCAGCAGCCAGGAGCCGTCCACCTTCTTGGCCACGGCCGCGCCATACAGCGCGACCACCGCGGCCTTCGCATTAATCGCCTCGGCCAGCGCGCCTGGGCTGCAATCGTGCGGCACGCTCTCGGTAGTGTTATCCGCCGTGGCCGGGTCGCTGCCAAATTGCAGTGCGAAGCGGCCGCCGCCGGGCCGCGCGTCGACCAGGCCCGCCGAGGCGGTGATGGAGTCGAACAAAAAATTCGGCTCCACCAGGTTCCCGCTCACGTTCTTTTGAAATCGGAGGGCGAGCGTGAGACTTTCGCCGAAGGTCAGCACGGGCGGCTGCCAGTCGGTGGATTTCGTAGTGAGATTGACGAGGATAAGTTGCTTCATTGGGAATGGGGATGATTGAGGGTTGCGAGTTGATAGCCACGTTCCGGACCGCGCCGCGCACCCGCTGTGCGGCCCTCAACTATCAACAAAAGACGATCAACTGGCGGCGCTTTCAGGCCGCGGGATTGAGAAAGGAAACAGGGAACGGCTGGCCATTGTAGGGAAAGTCCGGGTCCAACTGGGCGGCCCGCTTCGCCGCTTGATCGGCGGCGATTTGCGCGGCGAGATTTTTCTGCCGATCCGGTCCGGTCTTCACGGCTTGCGCCGTGGCCAGAGCGGCGAAGGTCGCATCCTTGCCACCGCCCGTCGGCGTCCAGAACGTGCCCGCGAGTGAATGTCCCGCGAGAATGTTCCGTGCCTGCTGGGTCATGTCGTTGATCGACGCCGTGAGAAAGTTGATCACGAGCTGTGCCGCGCCGGCTGCCAGTGGTGGAAGGGATGGCAGGCCCGGATCGGTGGGCAGGATGCGGAAGGCCGGCTGCGCCCACTGGAGATTCCAGAAAAGATTGTGCCGCACATAAGGCGTCCAGGTCGCATCGGGCGCGCTGCCGAGGGGAAGGTTCGGCGGGCTGAGCAGGTAGACGGTCGAGATCAGCAGCTCATCGAAGTCCGGCTCTTCGTAATCACCGGCCAGCGGATCGATGCCGGCGGTGTCCGGTGTATAGGGGGTAAACGTACCCTGAAATACGCGTAAGACATCGCTCGATGCGGGCGACGCCACGCCGAGAGTTTGCGTCACATTCGAGACACCGGTGGCGATGCCGGGCTCCAGCGTGACCTCGCTGGTCAATGCCAGGCGCGGTTGATGCACCCAGAAATCGCACGCGCGCAGGAGCCGTAAGTTCGGCGGCGGTGGGGTAGAGGCTCCGAGAATCCCGTTCTGCAGCGCATCGCCATCATTGAATGCATCTCCCGCCGATTGCTGGGGCGCACGCGCCGCACCGAGGTTCACGAAGAATTGCGGCACGTCGTCACTGGGATCGCCGTCGAAACCGATGCCGCGAAAGTCCATCGGAATTGAGGGATTCAGGTAAAGCGGG
The DNA here is from genome assembly GCA_037200205.1 of Chthoniobacter sp. Taxonomy (GTDB): domain Bacteria; phylum Verrucomicrobiota; class Verrucomicrobiia; order Chthoniobacterales; family Chthoniobacteraceae; genus Chthoniobacter. Next base: position 151,556 of record JBBCHV010000043.1, on the reverse strand, counting down.
AGATCCACCGTGCGCGTGGCATCCGTGACATTCGGCTGCGCAAAGATGGAATCGCTGAAGAACTGTTTTCCGGTGAGCGGATTGATCTCCCATGGGTTTCCAGCGTCGCGCTGTTCTTCGACCGTGGCGCGATAGATCGGCGATTGTTCATTCACAAAGCCCGGCACGATCGTGGCCACCCAACGATTGGCCGTCGGCGACCAGGCGGGCTGCGTGAACCAGGGATGCTTCCATCTCGGCGAAGGCCCCGCGGATATCGCGTCGCCGAGCAGCGAGTTGGCGAGCGTCATGCCGGCGCCCGCGCGAATGTTCGATGGACGATGGACGATGGACGATTTCAAAGGAAGAGATGGCGCGGCGCGCCGCCGCCGGCCGTGGGCAGCAGGCGCACGTAGCGCAGGTTGAAGTGCACGATGGGCAGCACGCGCAGCGGATTGCCGCCGCTCCAGAGGATCATTGCGATCGCGCACCGCCCCACATTTGGTTCATGGGACACTACTGTCGCCGTGTGGATGATCTCCGCTGTGGAATCCTTGGTCAGTTCGCCGGAGGTCGCATCGGGCTTTATCTCCAGCGCTGCCCAGGAGACGCCGTCGCTGTTCGCGATGCCGGCCTGGAGCGCGAGCTCGGCTGGAGTGATGCCATCCTTTCCCGACATGGGCACGAGCTGGCCATTCACCTTGATCTTCGGCTCGATCGGTCCCACGCCGGCGAGCGAGGCCACCGTGCCGAGCGCGAATGTCACGCCGCCCGATGAAAGCGCCGGCCGCCAAGGATGCTGAAACGTCTGGCCGCCCGGCGTCCGGCCGGTGGAACGCCCGAGCGCATTCACGGTGAGCCGGGTGCCAACGCCCGGCTGCGCGAGCACTCGCGAGTGTGGCTGCGCGGCTTCGTGCTTGGGAAATGGCCACGTGTTCATCCGAGGTTTCCGGTGATCAAGGAGCCGGTCTGAAGTCCTCCGCCGGCGCCCGATCCCGGCTTGTTCGCCGCGGTCGGATCGTCGGTGTAAATCTGCGGCGGCCAGCCGCCCGCGCCGCTCAGCCAATAGACTTCCGTGATTTCGTAGACCGGCCCGCGCCGCTGCACGGGCGAGGGCGCCTTGAGCCAGTTGCGGTCGTCCTGCACGGGCGGTGGATTCCCCGGCAGACTCGTGGCGATCTTGCCCACGCCTTGCATCGCACTGCCGTAGCCGGTCGAGGCGTAGCGAAAGGAATAGGTGCCCTCGATGCGAAAGAAGTCGTCGTGCCCGAATAGCGGATTCGGCTGGCCTTCCGAAGTATTTTTCACCGGCCCACCACCACCGCTCGCACCGACGAATTCCGGCCAGATCACCTGGCCATCGATGACCTGACCGCCCCACGCCTTTTTCAGCGCCGCCCAGTTCTTATGCTGGATGATCGAAACCTGCGAGAAGCCCGGCTCGAAACTAAAGTCCGGGCTGTTCGAGCGGTCCTTGAAGGTCACGCTCTTGCCATCGCCGCCGATGCCCTCGAAGGTCCAGGAGCGGTGCTCGCCAAGGAAATCCCGGGACTCGATATCGAAGTGATCGTGGTGGAGAGCAACTCGACCGACGGCACGCGTGAGATCGCGCTGCGCCACCAGAGCCATCCGCGCGTGAAGCTCGTGCTCGAGGACAAGCCGGGGCAAAGGTCGCGCCGTGGCGCACCGGCCTCGCGGAAGCGACCGGCGATTTCATTTCTCATCCAGGATGCGGACCTCGAATACGATCTCGAAGACTACGACGCGCTGCTCGAACCGTTGATGACCGGCCGCGAGGCCTTCGTGCTCGGTTCGCGGCACAGCGGCAGCGTGTGGAAGATGCGGCAATTCTCCGGCCAGGCGGGATTGAGCGCGTTCCTCAATTTCGGCCACTGGTTTTTCACCACGCTGGTGAATGTGCTCTTCGGCCAGCGGCTGAAGGATCCGTTCACGATGTTCAAGGTGTTCCGCCGGGATAGCCTCTTCGGATTGAAATTCGAGTGCGATCGCTTCGACTTCGACTTCGAGTTGCTCGTGAAACTCATCCGCAAGGGCTATCGCCCGGTGGAATTGCCCGTGAACTACCGCTCCCGCTCTCAAGGAAGGCAAGAAGGTGTCGATGTTCCGCGATCCGATCTCCTGGTTCAAGGCCTGCTCAAGCTGCGGCTGGCGAAGATCGATCCGCTGGGCGAGGTCGAGCACAGCCGGCCCGCGGCGGTCAACGAGAATCGGCGGCCCGCCCCGTGGTCGCCGGTGGAGAAAAAGCTTTCTGTCTTTGATCATGGCTGCTGCGGTGTCGCCCCATGGAGGACAAGGTCGATGCGAGTCTACTATCAGCATGCCGGCAGCCTGCCGCTGGTGGCGCCCGGATTTCGTTCCTGGCGCGCCGCCGGCTCTGCCAGCTTTTCCTCGAGGTGATGCGGCCGCAGGCCACGGACCGGGTGCGGACGTGGGCGTCTCGGATGAAGTGAACGTCGAGTCCAATATGCTCGAGCAGGTGTATCGCATCTCGAAACGTGACGTGCGCGAGTCTTACCGATGGCGTGGCGATCCAGCGCGCTTATCCCGGCGTGCGGCATGCCCAGGTCACGCCGCATCAGCCGCTGCCTTTGCCGATAACACCTTCGACCTCGTCTATTCCAATGCGGTGCTCGAGCACGCGGGCAGGCCTGGAGCAGCAGCGCTTTTTCCTCGGCGAATTGTGCCGCGTGGCGCGGCGGCGATTTGTTCGCGGTGCCGAATCGACTTTTTTCCGGTCGAGCATCACCACTTGCCTTCCCATGGTTCATTACCTTCCAAGCCCACCTTCCGCCGCCTGCTCCGCGGCACACGTTACGACGTGTGGTCGCACGAGGAAAATCTCAACTACATTTCGGCCGCGCAATTGCGAGCCCTGTGGGCCCGCCCAGACCCCGGTGATTACATACAGCGGCATCGGACTCGGCGCCTTTCGCTCGAACCTGGTGGCCTATAATTCGTGAGCGGCATGCGTGCGTTCGTCACTGGGGGGGGCGGGCTTCATCGGCAGCAGTCTCGTGACCGGTTGCTCGCGGATGGCTGCGCAGTGGTCGCCTGGGACAATTTTTCTCCACCGGCCAGGAGCGCTTCCTGGAAAAGGCGCGGGCCCACCCCGCCTTCCGTCTCGAGCGGGGCGACAATCTCGACCTCCGGCCCTCACGCAGGCCATGGCCGGTTGCGACACCGTCTTCCATCTGGCGGCCAATGCCGACGTGCGCTTCGGTCTGCAGCATCCGGGCAAGGATCTGGAGCAAAATACCATCGCGACTTTCCACGTGCTGGAAGCCATGCGCGCCAACGGCGTCAAGCGCATCGCCTTTTCGTCGACGGGATCGGTCTACGGCGAGACCGAGAAATCCCGACTCCGGAAGATGCTCCATTCCCGGTCCAGACCTCGCTGTACGGTGCTTCCAAGCTCGCCGGGGAGGGGATGATCGCCGCCTATTGCGAGGGGCTTTGGCTGCGAGGGATATATTTTCCGCTTCGTCTCGATCCTCGGCGAACGGTACACGCACGGACACGTGTTCGATTTCTACCAGCAACTCGCCGCCCATCCCGGGCGCCTCGACGTGCTCGGCGACGGCACGCAGCGCAAATCGTATCTCCACATCGGCGATTGCGTCGAGGCGGTGCTGCATGTCGTCCGCGCGGGCACGGCGAGCGCCGCCGGCATCGCACGCAGATCTACAACCTCGGCACCGAAGAGCATTGCGGGGTGAGCGATTCCATCGGCTGGATCTGCGCCGAACTCGGGGTGCAGCCGGAATTGCGCTTCGCCGGCGGCTCCGGGGCTGGGTGGGGGACAACCCGTTCATCTTTCTCGACACGGCGAAAATCCGCGCCACGGGTTGGCGGCCCGGCTCTCCATCCGGGAAGGGGTCGTGCGCACGGTCCAGTGGTTGCGCGCGAACACCTGGGTTTTCGAGCAGCGGAAGTGAATCATGAAAGTCACCATCCTCGGTCTCTGGCACCTTGGCAGCGTCACGGCGGCTTGCTGTGCGCGGCATTTCCAGGTCATCGGTCTCGATTTTCGATGCGGCGGTGATCGACGGTTTCCACGGTGGCAAGGCGCCATTGTTTGAGCCGGGGCTGGACGAGCTCCTGGCGGCCAATGTCGCGGCGGGCCGGCTTCGCTTCACCACCGATCCGGTTCTCGCCGGGAGTGCGGCCGATGTTCTGTGGGTCACCTACGATACGCCGGTGAACGATGCCGATGAATCCGATACCGGTTACGTCGTCGCCCGGATGAGGCAAGCGCTGCCGCACCTGCGTGCCGGCGCCTGGTGCTCATTTCCTCGCAACTTCCGGTCGGCACCATCGCGTCGCTGGAGGGCGAGTTTCCGCATTTGCACTTCGCTTGTTCGCCGGAAACTCTGCGCTCGGCGCGCGCTCGACGCCTTCGAGAAAGCGGAGCGGGTGGTGGTCGGCGTGCGCCAGGACGCGCCGAAGCCTTTGCTCGAGACCTTGTTCGCGCCCTTACCCCACGGGTGATTTTCATGCGCACCGAATCGGCCGAGATGGTCAAGCATGCCCTCAATTCCTTCCTCGCGGCGTCGATCACCTTCATCAATGAAATCGCCCGTGTTTGCGAACACGTCGGCGCGGATGGCGGCGGGAAGTCACCGCCGGCTTGAAAAGCGAGCCGCGGCATTGGACCGCGCGCGTATCTCGGGGCGGGCGGTCCCTTTGGCCGGTGGCACCCTGGCTCGCGACGTGGTCACGCTCTCCCGGCTCGGGGAGCAATTCGGGGAGCCGCTGGCGGTGATTCCCGCGATCAAACGGAGCAACGACCTGCATCGAGGGTGGGTCCTGCGGCGCCTGCAAACGCGCTCGGCGGCCTCCGCTCGCGGACCTTCGCCATTCTCGGCCTGACCTATACACCCCATACCGATACCCTGCGCCCGGCCGCCGTCGAGCTTTGCCAGCAATTGCTCGCCGCCGGGGCGACGGTCCGGGCGTTCGATCCCGCCGTGCCCGCTTTGCCGGCCGATCTTGCCGGGGTGCATCTCGGCGAGTTGCCGGCGGTGCTCGACGGCTCCGATGCGGTCGTCGTATGCACCGAGTGGCCGCAGTTTCGACAGGCGCCGTGGGGCGAGTGGCTCCCGCGCCTGCGCCAGCCGGTGGTGGTCGATGCCAACCGCTTTTTGGAAAAGGAATTGCTCGCCTGCCGTGGAGTCGAACATCTATCGGTGGGGCGGCCCTCATGAGATTATCCGGACTCAACGCGATCATCACCGGTGCGAGCCAGGGACTGGGCAAGGCGATTGCCGCACAGTTTCTGCGCGAAGGCGCGAGTGTGGCGCTTTGCGCCCGCGATGCCACGCTGCTCGCCTCGGCCCGCGACGAGCTCGCGGCTGCCGGTGGACGCGTGGTCGCGCAAGCCTGCGACGTCTCCGATGAGCGCCAGGTCGCGCAATTTACCGCCTTTGCCGTGCGTGAGCTCGGCAGCGTGCACGCTCTGGTCAGCAATGCCGGCGTTTACGGTCCGATGGGGCCGACCGACGAGGTCGATCTCGGCGAGTGGCAGCGGGCGGTCGAGATCAATCTCTATGGCACGCTTCTGCCCTGCCGCGCGCTCCTCCCGCATTTCAAGCAGGCCGGTCGCGGGGAAGATCATCATCATCTCGGGCGGAGGGGCGACCAATCCGCTCCCGAATATCAGCGCCTATGCCGCGTCGAAAGCGGCGGTCGTGCGCCTCATGGAAACCCTGGCCGAGGAACTCCGCCCCTACCGATCGACGTGAATGCCGTCGCGCCAGGGGCGCTCAAAACGCGGTTGATCGAACAGGTGCTCGCCGCCGGGCCGGAAAAAGTCGGCGCCGCTTTTTTCGCGAAGAACAAGACCTGGGCGGAGGAAGGCGCCACGCCGCTCGAACTCGGTGCGGAGCTCTGCGCCTGCCTCGCCTCGGCGGAAAGCGACGGCATCACCGGAAAGCTGATCAGCGCTCAATGGGATCCCTGGCGGCGGCTGTCCGAGCATCGCGACGAGCTCGCCGCCTCGGACATCTACTGCCTGCGTCGCATCGTGCCGGAGGATCGCGGCAAGAAATGGAGTTGAGCGCCCCGATGAAATCCGACGGCACTCCACGCTTCGCCATCATCGGCTGCGGCCTCATCGGCCGGAAACGTTGGGCGGCTTTGCCGCCGGGCGCTTTGGCTGTGGCCTGCGATCTCGATCTCTCGCGGGCCGAAGCGCTGGTGGCCCTTGCTGGAACGGGGAGGGCGGTCCAGGACGCTGCGCGCATCTGGTCCGACCGTTCCATTGATGCGGTCATAGTCTGCACGCTCAATGCCGCGCTCGCCCCGCTGGCCCTGGCGGCGGTTCGCGCCGGCAAGCATGTGCTCATCGAAAAGCCCGGCGCTATCTCCGCCGCGGAACTCGACTCCCTGATCGTGGAGGCCGCGGCCCAGCGGGTGCAGGTGCGGATCGGCTACAATCATCGCTATCACCCGGCCCTGCGCAAAGCGCGCGAGCTCATCGACGCCGGCGCGATCGGCGACCTGATGTTTCTGCGCGGCCGCTACGGACATGGGGGAAGGCTCGGCTACGAGAAGGAATGGCGCTCCGATCCCCGGCTCTCCGGCGGCGGCGAGCTGATCGACCAGGGCGTGCACCTCATCGACCTCGCGCAATGGTTCCTCGGCGAATTCACCGATATCGCCGGCCACGCGGCGACCTATTTCTGGGACATGCCCGTGGACGACAACGCCTTCCTGAGCCTGCGCACTGCGCGTGGCCAGACCGCCTGGCTGCACGTGAGCTGCACGGAATGGAAAAACCTCTTCTCGCTCGAAATTTACGGGCGCACCGGAAAGCTGCACATCGAGGGGCTCGGCGGCAGTTACGGCGTCGAACGGCTCGCGTTTTATAAAATGCTGCCGGAGATGGGGCCGCCGGACACCACGATTTTCGAATATCCCCGCGGTGATGACTCCTGGCGCCTGGAGACGGCGGAGTTCCTCGAGGACATCCGCCTCGGCCGCACGCCGCAGCCCGGCCTGCGCGAGGGTGTGGCCACGCTGCGCGTCGTCGAATCCATTTACCGCTCCACTTCATGAATCCCGCCCGTTTCGAGAAGGTCTTCATCTCCGGGGGTGCCGGCTTTATCGGCAGCCATTTCACCCGCCGGCTGCTCGCCATGCCCTCGATCCAGGGGCTGGTGATCTATGACAACTTCAGTTCCGGCCGGGAAGCGTATCTCACCGGGGTGCTCGACGATCCGCGGCTGAAAATCGTGCGCCAGGATTTGAAGGATGTGAATGCCGTGACCGACGCGATGCGCGGCTGCGATACGGTCATCCACCTGGCGGCCAATCCCGACATCGCCAAGGCGGTCACGCAGCCGGACATCGATTTCTGGGAGGGCACTTATCTCGCGCAGAATGTGGTGGAAGCCATGCGGATCAATGAGGTCCGCAACATTCTCTACACCTCGGGCAGCGGCGTCTACGGCGAGAATCCCGGCGTGGCTTTCGCGGAAAGCTACGGGCCGTGCTTTCCGATTTCGCCCTACGCGGCGAGCAAGATCGCCTGCGAAGCATTGATCAGCTCCTACTGCCACATGTTCGATATGGAAGGCCGCGCCTTTCGCTTTGCCAATGTCGTCGGGCCACGGCAGACGCATGGCGTGGGCTACGATTTCGTGCGCCGCTTGCGCGCCGATCCCACGCAGTTGCGCATCCTGGGCGATGGCTCGCAGTCCAAGTCATACATTCATGTCGAGGATATCCTGGCTGCCGTTTTCCTCGCGGCGGAAAAGAGCACGCAGCGCTTCGATCTCTTCAACGTGGCCACGGACGACTACATCGGACTCGCGCCCGGCAGCACACGCTATGACTTCACCGGTGGCGACCGCGGCTGGAAGGGCGACGTGCCCGTGGTGCGCTTCGATGTGGCGAAGATCAAGGCGCTGGGCTGGCGCGCGGCACGGAATTCCACGGAAGCGGTGCGCGACGCCATCACGGCGATGCGCGAAGAGATTGAAAACGCCTGAGCAGTCCCCACATGCTCCGGCCTTCGCCGCGCTGATGACCGATCCACTCGCCCCTCAACACCTCTTTCCAGCGGGCGTGGCGGCGGGCGCCGGTGGAACTGTCGATCGTCGTTCCGGCGATGAATGAGGAAGTGACGATCGGGGAATTCGTCGACTGGTGCCGCGAGGGGCCCTGGGCAAGGCCGGTGTGTCCGGTCAGATCCTCATCGTGGATAGCTCGCAGGACCGGACGCCGGAGATTGCCCTCGAGCGCGGGGCCGAAGTGTTGCGCGTTCCGAAGCAGGGATTGGGTCGCGCTTATATCGATGCCATTCCTTTTCATTCGCGGAAAATGGATCGTCATGGGGGATGCGGATCTCACCTACGACTTTCGCGAACTGGCGCCTTTCGTGGAAGAGTTTCGGCGCGGCTCGGATTTTGTGATGGGCAGCCGCTTTCGCGGCAACATCGAGGCGGGTGCCATGCCGCCGCTTCACCAATATTTCGGCACGCCGCTGACGACTTGGATTCTCAACACGATCTATCCACAGCCGATTTTCGGGACATTCACTGCGGGATGCGGGGGCTCACCCGGGAAGCCTTGCAGCGCATCGACCTGCAATCGCAATCGTGGGAATATGCGAGCGAGATGGTGCTGAAGGCGGCCCGGCTCGGCCTGCGTATCGGCGAGGTGCCGGTCAAATTCTACAAGGACCGCGAAGGCCGCCTGAGCCATCACCGCCGCGCGGGCTGGCTTTCGCCGTGGATCGCCGGCTGGATCAATCTCAAGGTGATGCTGGTCTATTCGCCCGATTCATTTTTGCTGAAGCCGGGTTTCGTGCTCGCTGGATTCGGCCTGTTGCTCGCCATTTTGCTGGGCACGGGACCGGTGACGATTGCGGGCATCGGTTTCAATTTGCATTGGATGTTGCTCGGCATGACCTGCGCGACCCTCGGCTACAGTTGTATCCAGATCGGAGTGACGGCTCGCATCATCCATCGCCTGCGGCCCGGCTTTTGCCGAGACAGTGTTGAAAATTCTCACCTACGACCGGGGGAATGTTGCTGGCGGGAGCGGTTTTTGGGGTGGGCTTGGTGCTCCGTCGGAACTCTCGCGTGGCATTACGTCGCGCACGGCTGGCGTCTCGTGAACATTTCCCATCCCGCTATTCTGGGACTCCTCCTGCTCATCCTCGGATTTCAAACATTTTGTTTCACCCTGCTTTTGGAGATGACCCCGTCGGGTCACGCGAACGAATCGCCTATGAGTCAGCGTGCCCACGCAAAGCTACGGACAGCATGGGATGACCTTGGGTCGATCGTCTTGGGGTCTGGCTTTCGCAGCGGGCCATCCGGAGCCGCCTTGCCCCGTGGGGAAGGACTGGTGGTTTTGGAGCTGGGGCTGCGGTTATCGCGCAACCCAGCTCCTCGCTCTCGAGAAGCACCTGAAAAGGGGAGGGCCTGGATTTCGCGATCGCCCCGGAGATGAAGAAAATGCTTCAATTCGAATTTCACGAAGGGCTCCATCGAAGAGAATTTGCCCCTGCTGGAAAACGGCGCTTTCGACGCCGTATTGGCCATCTCTGTCCTCGAACATTTGCCCGAGCCACTCGCGGTATTGAAGGCCGCCCACGATTTGCTCAAGCCCGGCGGCCTCCTCTGGTGAATGTGCCCACGTGGCGTTGGGAAAGCATTTCTCGAATTCTCCGCCTTCCGGCTGGGACTGAGCCCGCGGACCGAGATGGACGATCATAAGATGTATTACAGCAAACGCGATCTGTGCCGCTGCTGGTGCGGGCCGGCTTTCGTCCGAGTGCCATTCACCTTGGCTATCACAAATTCGGTCTGAATCTTTTCGCCACCGCCACTCGCCTCCCGGAACCGGCCACACCCGGTCTGGCGCCGCCCTCACCGATGAACGTCTTCCAACTCCTTCGCTCGCTCCTGCCGCTGGAAATCAGTGTGCCGCGCAATCTTGCGCAGCAGATTTTGACGGGCCTCGCTATTACCGATTGCGCACCCGATCGCCAGCAAGGGCGCGACCATTCGCGACCCCGATCTTTACCGGCCGCTCTTCGTCCCTTGGGAAGGTCAGCCGGAATTCCGACAGCTTTACGAAGCCATTTCCAGCCATTCCCTGGTCAGTCCCGACCGCTGCTGGATGCTGTGGCATCTGCTGCGGCACGCGCTCGCCCTCCCCGGGGATTTGGCGGAGTTCGGTGTTTTTCGCGGCGGGACGGCGCTGCTCGCCGCCCAGGTTTTACAGGCGGCCGGGGATGGGCGTGAGTTGCACCTGTTCGACAGCTTCGCCGGCATGCCGACAACCTCCACGGGCGAGGCGTTTACGAAAGGCGATTTTTGCGCAAACTTCGGAAACGGCCGTGCGCGCCTTGCTCGCACCGGTGAAAGCCAATGCGCAATTTCACGTGGGATTCATTCCGGAGACCTTCCGCGATGTCTCCATCCCGCAATTGGCGTTCGCCCACATCGATGTGGATCTGTATCAGAGCGTTCTCGACTGCGTGGAGTTTGTCTACCCGCGACTCACCCCGGGCGGGGTGATGCTGTTCGATGACTATGGATTTCCGAGCTGCACCCGGGCACGGGAGGCGACCGACCTGGCCTTTGCCCATCGCCGGAGAAGCCGATCTATCTTCCGACCGGGCAGGCTTTCGTGCTCAAACTTCCCTGAAGCACTCATGAATCACTGCGCCGCCAAGCCGGATGACTGGGAAGAGCACTGGGATCGCTACGCCCTCCGCCGCCAGCCGCAATCTCCGCCCACGGAGATGCGGCACCGGTTGATCGCGCAACTCCTGCAAGGGAAAGCGACCTCCTCCGAAAGTCGCGTGCTGGATCTCGGCAGTGGCCAGGGCGACCTCTTCGTCAAGCTGCGGACGGTGCTGCCGGATGCCCGCCTGGTGGGCTTCGAATTGAGCGAGCGCGGCGTCGAGGTTTCGCGGAAAAAAGGCGCTTGGGGCGACCTTCCATGTGGCCGACTTGTTTCAGCCGCCGGCGGACCTGGACCAATACAAAAACTGGGCGACCGATGCGGTGTGCTCGGAAGTCCTGGAACACGTCGATTCTCCCGTGGAGTTCATCGGCGCCGCGCGGTCTTATCTCATGGATGGGGCGCGGCTCATTGTCACCGTTCCGGGCGGGCCGATGTCGGCCTTCGACAGGCATATCGGGCACCGGCAGCACTTCACCCGGCGCAGCATCGCGCAGGTCCTGGAGAAGGCCGGATTTCGGGTGGATCGAATTTATCTCGCTGGTTTTCCCTTCTTTAATCTCTACCGCTGCGCCGTGATCGTGCGTGGTGAAAAGCTGGCGCAGGATGGTTCCTCCACCGGGAATTCAGCCGCGCTCATCGCCGCCCTGGCCATGAACGTTTTCCCGCTTCCCTGTTTCGATTCAATGTCTCCGACTCTCCCTTTGGCTGGCAGGTGGTGGCGGTGGCCCGCAAGATTTCACCATGATCATCACCCGTTCTCCTCTTCGTATTTCGCTCGGCGGCGGTGGCACCGATCTGCCCTCTTATTATGAAGAGCACGGCGGTTTCCTCATCGCCGCGGCCATCGATAAGTTCGTTTACATCACGCTTCACAAGACGTTTGTGCCGGAACTCATCGTCAAAGTATTCCAAGCTCGAGCGGGTGGCCCGCGCCCGCGGATCTCGAGCACCCCATCATCCGCGAGGCTTTTGCCATGATGGGCATGGAGGGCCAGTCGCTGGAGCTCGCCTCGATGGCCGATATCCCCTGCCGGCACCGGACTTGGCTCTTCCGGGAGCTTTACCACCGCGCTGCTCAAGGCGTTGCACACCCTGCGCAAGAACATCGTGCGGCCCTCGGAAATCGCCGCGCAAGCCTGCCAGATCGAGATCGAAAAATTGCACGAGCCGGTGGGCAAGCAGGACCACATACATCGCGGCCGTCGGCGGCGTGACCTCGTTCCATTTTCTGCCCGGCGGCAGTGTGGAAATCCTGCCGGTGGAACTCGCGGAGGAGACGCTCTTCAATTGCAGGACAACCTGCTGATGTTCTTCACCGGCTACACGCGATCCGCTTCGAAATTCCTGAAGGAGCAGGACGACAAGACCAGGGGGCTCGACAAGTCGATGGTCGAAAATTTGCACTTCGTGAAAGAACTCGGCGTACTGAGCAAGGAAGCCCTCGAAGCCGGCAACCTGCGCGAGTTTGCACGCCTGATGGACGTGCATTGGCAGCGCAAGAAAGAGCGCTCCGGCGGGATGAGTAATTCGACGATCAATGACTGGTACGATTACGCGATGGCCAATGGTGCGCTCGGCGGAAAACTCATCGGCGCGGGTGGCGGCGGGTTCCTGATGTTCTATACCGAAGAGGTGGCGCGCTTGCGCCGGGCGATGCGGGAGAAGGGCCTGCGCGAGGTGCGCGTGCGGTTCGATTTCGAGGGCACGAAAATCGTCGCGCAGGACTGATGGCGGCGACCGCGGACATTCCGATGGCGATTCTGGCCGGCGGCCTGGCCACGCGCTTGCGCCCGATCACGGAAAAGACTTCCCAAGTCATTGGTGGCCGTGGCGGGCGAACCATTCCTGGCGCACCAGTTGCGCTTGCTCCACGCGCGCGGGTTGCGCCGCGCGATCTTGTGCGTCGGCTATCTCGGGGAAATGATCGAGCGCGATTTCGGCGACGGCTCGGCCTTTGGCATGGAGCTGCGCTATTCGTTCGACGGACCGAAGCTGCTCGGCACGGGAGGCGCATTGCGGCAGGCGCTGCCGTTGCTCGGCGAAGAATTCTTCGTGCTCTACGGCGACTCGTATCTGCCGATCGATTACGCGGCGGTGCTGGGCGGCGTATCGCGCCAGCGGGCAGCCGGGATTGATGACCGTCTTTCGCAACGATGGGGCGTGGGACACGAGCAATGTGCACTTCGCCGGGGGGGCGCATCGTGCGTTACGACAAACGCGCGCGCACGCCGGAGATGCGGCACATCGACTACGGGCTCGGCGTCTTTCGCGCGTCGGTCTTTGCGGAGCGGCCGGCGGGGGAGGGCCTTCGATCTGGCCGATGTGCAGCGCGAACTGGTTGCCAAAGACGCGCTCGCGGGGCATGAAGTCTTCCAGCGCTTTTATGAGATCGGCTCCCACGCCGGCCTCGCCGAACTCGAAACCCTTCTCCGCCCAGGCACTCCACTATGAGCTACTCCGCCCAACACCTCGCCGAGACCCGCAGCATCGTCGAGCAACTCGATCCCGCGCTGCTCGAGAAAGTCGTCGAGGGTCTGGCGGCCGTGCGCGACCGTGGCGGCCGGCTTTTCATCCTCGGCGTCGGCGGCAGCGCGGCGAATGCCTCGCATGCCGTGAATGACTTCCGCAAAATCTGCGGCTTCGAAGCGTACGCGCCGACCGACAATGTCTCCGAGCTCACCGCGCGCACGAACGACGAAGGCTGGTCCACGGTCTTCGCCGAATGGCTGCGCGGCAGCCGTGTGAATGCGAAGGATGGACTGCTCATCTTCTCCGTTGGCGGTGGAAATCTCGAAAAGAACGTCAGCCCGAATCTGGTCGAGGCGCTGAAGCTCGCGAAGAGCGTCGGGGCCTCGGTCTTCGGCATCGTCGGCAAGGATGGCGGCTATACCGCCCAGGTCGCGGACGCGGCGGTCATCATCCCCACGGTGAACCCGGCCAATATCACGCCCCACTCGGAAGCGTTCCAGGGCGTCGTCTGGCACCTCTTCGTCTCGCCACCCGCGGCTCAAGATCGCGCAGACGAAATGGGAAAGCGTGAAGTGAATTTAGCATTTTTACATTAGAATTCAGGAAGTGGCCGCAGACCAAAAACGCGCTGTCTTCCTCGATCGCGATGGGGTGATCAATCGACCCGTGGTGCGGGAGGGGAAGCCGTACCCGCCCGCTTCGCTGGCGGAGTTTGCCTTGCTGCCAGGCGTCGAGGAAGCGTGCGCGCGATTGAAAGCGGCGGGCTGGCTGCTGGTCGTGGCGACGAATCAACCGGATGTGGGCCGCGGCACACAACGGCGCGAAGAGGTCGAGGCCATGCACGCCGCAATGTGCGCGCAGTTGCCGATCGATCGCGTGGAGGTGTGCTACGATCCGGGCCAGGGCGAGCCGTCGGAATTTCGCAAGCCCGCACCCGGGATGTTGCCTGCGTGCCGCGCGCGAGATGGATATCGACCTCGCGCGGAGCTGGATGGTCGGCGACCGTTGGCGCGACATCGATTGCGGGGCGGCGGCGGGATGCCGCACGATCTTCATCGATTACGGTTACGACGAATAGCTGCGCGCCCAGCCCGGCTTCCGCGCGGCCAGTTTGCTCGACGCGGCAGCCATCATTCTCGCGGAGAGTTGATTTGAGACGAAGGGTCGGGCGTGGCCGCACCCAGGATTGTTTGAGCCGTCAGGATTGATGACAGTGAAGGTAATCGTGCCCACCCCTGCGGCCCCCAGTTTGACCATAAATGGCTTGAGCCGATCGTAGCGCACTCTACGGTCCGCTTTGAGGAGCACCCTCACCGGCGCTCGTGCCTTGATCGCTTCCACGAGGAAGTCATCCGAAAAGGGATGGTCATCGATATAGGCCACGCCATCCGCTTTGAGGAAAACTGGGAGCCAGGCGGCTCGCTCCTCCGAAGAGTTTTTTCGATTTTGCTGCGGGAAGTTGGACGACGAGTTTGCCTGTGACGTCATGATCGCCAGCGTGATGGCCACGAACCGGCCAGCCATCACGACATTGGTCAGGACAATGGCGAGCGCCAAGATGAGGGGGATGTGTGGTTTCACGCGAAGTAGCGCTCGAAGGGTAGCCAATTCGGCGGCGAATACCACCCCGGCCGGCAATCAAAAATCGGGAAACCTCCAGCGAGGAATGTTCCTTCGATTCCTAGGGTATGCGGCGCGTCTTCCTCTTTGCGAGCCCCTCGTCATCGGGGTGTCGATCGCCAGCCTCGCGCTCTGGTGCTGGCCGCAATTTTTCCCGCCCGCGAAAACCGATCCGTGAAATTGGATATGCCGGTCAAGGTAGAGCCGCTCGCGCCGAAAGAGAAATCTCTGGCGACTTACGAAAAGACCTTTCGCTGTACGCTTTACTACTCTCCACGGGAATCCGGCATCACGAAGGAAGAGGGATTCGACATGGCCATGGAGACCCGTCCGGGGCTGGGCGATCACAAGTATCCCGCCGATTTCCTGCGAGCAGTGAAAACCGAAGGATTCGGCCGTTTGAAGGAGCCGGTGGACGGGAAGCTCTACATTCGTTTTTGGAGCAAGGAATGGGGCTTCATCGAGCAGCCCGTCGATAATCATCAGCGCCCCTTGATCGCCCGGCAATCCTGCGCCCATCGCCCGGCCTTTTGCCTTGGTCAAACCGCAGATGAAGTTGCGCATTCCGCTGCGCCAGCGCGCCGACGCACTTCAACAATCTGCTCTGGGAGGTCAACGACACGGGATCGGGACTGGGGGAGAAGCAGTTGGATCTCTACTGGGGCGAGGACGACCCCCTGGGACCGGGCAAGAAGCTGAGCCGTCCCAAGGGACTGGATTGCGATCTCGTGGAGCCGACCATCATGGTCATCGCCGGGGCAAATTAATCCGCAGGCTCGATCACAGAGCGTGATGCAACCCCCAACGCATCCAACTACGTTCGCACCAAAGGCTGGCGGCTCCCGCGAAATACGGTGGTGGTCGCTCGGCCCTCGAAATGGGGCAACCCGTTGCGGGTTTCAGGTGACCTCACGCCGGAGCAAGCCGTGGCGCGATTTGCAGAGCAGACCGCGCCGGCTTTGGATCTCAGCGAACTGCGCGGAAAGAACCTCGCCTGTTGGTGTCCGCTGGACCGTCCCTGCCACGCGGACGTCCTGCTGCGACTCGCGAATCGCTGAGGCGAAGGAAACGGAAACGAACCCTTTCGAGTGTGGCGTGACACTCGGCCAAACGCACCTACGTTGACGGGAATGAACACCTTCTACACTCTTTCTCTCCCCCCGCATGAACGAACGCACCAGGCTGATCCTCGTCGCGGTCGTGGCCTTTTTCCCTCGGTGGCCTGCTCAAGGGCGGAGGGGCGAACGTGGGGAGATATCAGCCGTGCGGGAATTCCCCGACCTACGTTCTCGACACGCAAAAGGGGACCGCGTGGGAGATCAAGGGAACCCGCTACCAGGAAATGGCCTCGATGCCGTGGTGATCCGCAGGCCTTCTACCCATTCATCTTATGAGCTTTGGAACCAAGAACCGACAGACCCAAACCGCCGCCCCAGTGTCGCGAACATCTTCGCGACGCGTATAAAGACAAAATGGTGCTGGTGAATGAATACATCGCGGAAGTCGAGGGCAACGGGCAAAACGCTGGACATCACGCTCTGGTCCCAATTCACCGACAGCAAAGATGTGAAGTCCGAGACGCTCGCCCCGTCTCGATGCGCATTTTGAGAATTGGCTGAATCCGGCCTGAAGCCTGTCCATGGATAAACGGGCCGTCATCCGGATGATCGTCGATCAAATCGGCCAGGATTTGCACGCCCTCATCACCGCGGCGAAGGCGACTCACGCCGAAGCCACGCACGAGCAAAACAAGCCGGAGAACAAATACGACACGCGTGCCCTGGAGGCCTCCTATCTGGCCCAAGGCCAATCGCGGCAGGTCGCCGAACTGGAGCGGGCCAAACAGGAATTCGAGTCTCTCAGCACCGCCGCCGCCTTGCCCGATGCGCCCATCGACGTCGGCGCCCTGCTGAAATTGAAGCAGGCGAAGACCGAAACCGTCTACCTCCTCGGCCCCCGGGCCGGCGGCATGGAGATCACCTTCGAGGGCACCGAAATCACCGTCATCACGCCCCATTCTCCCATCGGCCGCGAGCTCATGGGCAAAGCTCAAGGCGACTCCATCGTCCCTTCCCAACAACCCGGGTCAGAAGCCATTCCAGATCGCCCGCGTCTGGTAGCCGCGCCTTGCCGCTCGACGAAACCCGGCTTCCACCGATAGCGTGAGGCCAATGAGCCACGCATCGCCGCCGACCTCGCCGCCAAGACCGCCGCCCCGGCCGACCTCGAGATCAAGGACGCGCAGATCATCTTCAACCAGGTCTGGAAGCGCCTCGAAAACGAATTTGGCCGCGCCCAGCTACGCTTCCCGAAGGAGTTGATTTTATTGGGTGCGCTCCCGGCGCGGGCAAGGGGACCAACACCGATTTCATCCGCGAGCTGCGCGGCATCACCGCCCCCCGCCCATCGTCGTCAGCCAGCTCCTCGACAGCCCGGAAGCGCAAAAGCTGAAGGCCCAGGGCGGCATGGTGGGCGACCGCGAAGTCATCGGCATCCTCTTCCGCAAGCTCCTCGAGCCCGACCAGCAAAACGGCGCCATCCTCGATGGCTTCCCGCGCACCAAGGTGCAGGTCGAATGCCTGAAAATGCTCTTCGACGAAATGATCGCCCTGCGCCGCGAATTCTCCGCGACGCCCGAAGCCGCGGGAATTCAAGCAGCCCATCTTCCACATCATCTGCTCTTCGTCGACGAAGCCGAGAGCATCGCCCGGCAGATGAAACGCGGCCAGGAAGTGCTCGCGCACAACGAGGAAGTCAGGAGCTCCGGTCTCGGCGATTTTGTGGGAGGAGCGGCCCACCGATTTCGACCCCGCGCTGGCCCGCAACCGCTACCCGCGTCTTCAAGGAAAAAACCTACGACGCACTCGTCTCGCTCAAGGAGCTCTTTCACTACCATTTCATCAACGCCCAGCTCCCGCTGGAGCTGGTGCATGAAAACATCGTCCGCGAGCTCGAGTACCAGAGTTCGCTCGAACTCGACCCGCGCACCTTCGACCCGCCTGCGCAAACTCCCGCTGGCCAGCGAAATCGTCCGTCACGCCCGGCAGGATCTCGTCCGCCGGCTCGACACCTATCAGGTCGCAAAATCCCGCGCTGCTCCAGGCCGTGTGCGAATTCATCGAGCGAAGGATGATGCCCATCATCATCCGCCACGCCATCTCCGGCGGGCCGACATCAATACCGAAGACGCTCTCTTTCACGACTCCGAAGCCCTGGCCATGCTCATCGACGTCTTTTCCGAGCGCGGCTTCCACGCCACCGTCGACCTCCATCGCCTCGAGATCCCCGACCGCTTCGACCTCGAGACCGGCCTCATCCGTTGCCGCGTCAAAAAAGTCTTTCGCATCAACATCCGCTTCAAAGGCTCCCAAATCCGCCGCGGCTGATGGAACTGCGGCTGTTCCGCCGCGAACGCACCAGGAGCAGGGTCGCGGCGGAGGTGTCCGAAGGGACCAGAGATACGTAGCCCCCGGGTCGAGCGAGTCTGCGAGCGACCACCCGGGGTCTCGTGAAAAAACAGCGAAGCTCCAACCGTCCCGGCCTCCGGGCCGCCTCCTCTGTCGATCGCGGAAGGCATGTGGCTGCGCCGGGACGGTTGGAGTGCCCGTGGGGGCCGATCCCCCGGGTGGTCGCTCGCAGATTGCCAGCGCCCGCCGGCGCTGCCCTTCGGGCTTCCTGCGGAAGGCTTTGCCGGAGAAAAGCATCCATGGTTCTCCGACATCCTGCCACGCGCTCAAAATTGCCCTGCTTGTGCGCTCGCCGCCGCCCGCGCCGGGCGGCTAAGATGAGAGGCTTTTCGTGAACAACCGCTCCTCATTTTCCTCCTCGCCGCTCTCCTCCATGCTGGGCGCGCTTTCCATCGACGCCTATCTGCCAGCTCGCTGCTGACCATCGCCCGCGTCTTCACCGTCACCGCCGCGGCCGCGCAGCAACGCTCACTGTCTATCTCGTCGCCTTCGCGTTCATGACTCTGTTCTACGGGACATTGTCCGATTCCTTTGGCCCGGCGTCCCGTGCTGCTCCTCTCGATGCTGCTCTATGTGCTCAGTTCCATTGGTGCCGGATTATCCACCAGCCTCGGCATGCTCATCCTCTTTCGGTTTCTGCAGGGATTGACCGCGGGAGCGGGGAGCGTGATCGGGCGCGCCATCGTCGGCGACCTTTTCTCCGGCGCGGAAGCGCAGCGTGTCATGTCGTATATCTCCGTGGTCTTCGGGCTCGCGCCGGCCATCGCCCCGATCCTCGGCGGATGGCTGCTGGCCCTCCTTTGGCTGGCGCTGGATCTTCGGGTTCATCGCCGTGTTCAGCGGACTGCTCCTGCTGCTGTGCATGCGCTCGCTGCGCGAAACTCTGCCGGTGGAGAAGCGCCACCCTTTTCACTTCCGCCCCGTGTTGCTAAATTACCTGCACGTCGGCTCCTGCGCGCCTTTCATGCTGAAAGGTCTCAGCATCGGTTTTTGCCTTCTGGGGCATCATGATGTACGTCGGCTCCGCCCCGGCTTTCGTCATCCATATCCTGCATCTGCGCGAGACGGACTACGGCTGGCTCTTCATCCCGCTCATCGGAGGAATGACCGCCGGTTCCTACGTGGCGGGGCGGTGCAGCCATCGCTTTAGTGGTTCGGCGCTGATCGGCGCCGGCTTTGCGATCATGGTCGTCGCGGCCTCGGTCAATCTGGCCTATGCCGCCCTGGTGCCGGCGGCGATTCCCTGGGCCATCGTCGCCCCCATGTTTTATTGCTTCGGCATGGCGCTGGCCACCCCGGCGATGACCGTGCGCGCCCTGGAGGTTTTCCCGCGGCATCGCGGCCTGGCCGCTTCCCCTGCAAGGATTCATCTTCATGGCCCTCTTTGCCATCGGCTCGGGCGTGGTCTGTCCGTTGTTATTCGGCAGTGCCTGGAAACTCGCCGCCGGGGTGGCCGGGGGCGTAGTTCTCAGCGCCCTACTGTTGGTGGGCAGGCATTTCTCCGTTCCCCCCGGCGCAGGCCGACGATGGCTTCATCGAAGAGGAACGGTGCTGGAGAGTTAGAACACGTTATGTATTTGCGGCTTTGCCGGAGAACCTCACGCGCCGGAGGTGCCCCACCCCGTCATTCTGAGCTTGCGAATGAACCTCTGACTTTCTGCCGTTCTTCACCAATTCGGCAGAAGATGGCGCCAGGCTTGCGCAGTATGCGCCGGTCGTCGATGGCGGGCCCAGTTATACGAGGTGAAAATTAGGAGGGTGTTTTTAAAACGCAGAGACGCGGAGGCGCAGAGATCGCAGCGACAGGAGATCTGATAAGGAAGGCGGGAGGTGCGATCACGGGTTACACGCCATCTGTGCAAGGACGGAGAGAGATGCGTCGCTGCAAAAATCCGGGCCTATCCGGATCATCCGTGGTCCCTCTCTTAGCCTTTCTCCGCGCCTCTGCGGCTCTGCGTTTTCCCTTCCCCTAATCACCGCCATTCTGCTGCTGTGACTCGGTGTGGTTAGCATCCTGAACACCAGGAGATATCTATGCCTGATCCCATAACGCACGTGCTGAAAAGTTGGTTCGAGGAAGTCTGGAACAACGCACGGGAAGAAGCCATCGATGAGCTCGCCGCGCGCGATATGGTGGCCTACGGGCTGGTCCGATGCGCGCGGACAGCACATCGTGGGGAGGCAGAAATTCAAGGAGTTCTGGCGCCAGTTCCGCGATGCGTTTCCGGATATTCACGTGGATGTCGAGGAGGCGCAGACCCGACGGGGACAAGGAAGTCGTCCGCTGCACCGTGCGGGCCACGCACCCGCGGCGCCGGCCTGGGCCTCGCGGCGACGAACAAGCCAATCAAGTTCAGCGGCGTGGTCATTGCGCGGGTGGAGGGCGGGAAACTCGCCGAGGCGTGGGATAGCTGGGATTTCCTGGGGCTTTATCAGCAAATCGGGCGCCGTGCCCGTCTGCGCTGGTGTAGCCCTTAGCGGGATGAAGCGAGGCCCGCCGAACACGTTTTCGTCGTATCGAGCGCGCGCTGCCGCAACAGAATAAATCGGCAATACTCTACTTGGGGCGCAATAACCATGGAATAGCAATTGTGCTGAAGATTTTGCCGTCTCCTGGCCCCTCGGGAATCGCCCTGGCGGTCCTTGGCACGGATGAAGCTTAAACAATGCGCACCATGAACTCGCTCACCGCCCTGAACGTCAAAATTTACGCCGATGGCGCCGATAAGGCCGGCATGCTCGATTCTCTATCGCAATCCGCTCATCCAAGGGATGACGACGAACCCTACGCTGATGAAGAAAGCCGGGGATCTCCGACTACGAGGCCTTTGCCAAGGATATGCTGGAGACGGTGACGACTAAGCCGATTTCGTTCGAGGTGTTTTGCCGATGATTTCGCCGAGATAGCGCCGGCAGGCGCTGCGCATCCGCGACTGCAGAACAATGTCTATGTGAAAATCCCGGTGCTGAATCCGGCGGGCGAATCCTCGGTGGACTTGATCCGCGACCTGGCGCGGGAGGGGCGTGAAGCTGAATGTGACGGCGATCCTTTTCCGAACGGCAGATCGAGCAGGTGGCGTCCGCGCTGGAGCCGTCGGTGCCCTCCGTGGTGTCAGTCTTTGCCGGGCGCATTGCGGATACGGGCCGCGATCCGATGCCGATCATGCGCGCGGCGCACGAAATCTTGCGCGGTCAGCCGAAGGCGGAATTGCTGTGGGCGAGCGTGCGCGAGGTTTACAATATCTTCCAGGCGGATTGAAGCCCGGGTGCATATCGTGACGGTGCCCCATGACATTCTGCACAAGGCGATCAGCATGTGCGGACGGGATCTGGATGCGTTGTCGCTGGATACGGTTCAGATGTTCGATCGCGACGCCAAGGCGGCGGGATTCACCCTGGCCACGGGGCCAGCAGGAGCTGGCCGAAGCGGTGGCGGCGGTGATTCAGCAGGCGGGCCTGATTGGATTGAGGGCGGGCAGTTGCCCCTCGCGATGTCATTCTGAGCGGAGTGTAACGGAGTCGAAAGCCGAGTCTGCGAGACGCCTATGGGACTGTGGGGCAAACCCCGTCGAACAACCAGCGATCATCTTTGGTAGAGTCACGGGGTCCTTCGACTTCGTTACACTTCGCTCAGGATGACAACCGGGGGGGAGGAGGCCGCTTTTGACAGTCACTTTGGAGCCGGCGAGGCGAGTTTGTCGCGCAGCTCGAGGAATTGTTTCTGGTTCGGCCGGAGGCGCAGGGCTTCTTCGATGGCGGCTTTGGCTTCCTCGGGTTTGCCCATTTCATCGCGGACGTGGGCCAATAGATAGTAGGCTTTGGCGTCCGTGGGCTCGGCGTCGATGGCCGCGGCGAAGAAGCGCTCGGCCAGCGGCCAATGCTTTTCCGCCATCTCGAGCACGCCACAGTTGTTGAGCGTGCCGACATGGCGGGGGTTGAGTTTCAGGGCGATCCCGTAGTATTTCCGAGCCAGGCTGAGACGGGCGGTCTTGGTGGGCGCGTCGACGGCAGGTTGGTTGGCGCGGTCGAGCCAGAGGTTGCCGAGGGCGAAATCGATGTCGGCGTTGTTGGGAACGTAGCGGTAGGCGGTTTCGAGATTGAGCTGGGCGCGGTCGAAGGCACCGGCGGCGGCGGCAGGGTTCTGGCGTTCCAGCTCGAGCTCGCCGGCGGTGGTCGCGCGGATGACCCGCCTTGTAGTGGTCGAGGGACCAAAGGCCGATGTCGCTGCGCGGGATGGAGACGAACCACGCGGCGCCGGCGCAGAGGACGACATAAAGCGCGGCGCGCGCCCCATTGGGCGGCGGCCAGGTTTTGCCAGAAGATCCAAAGCCCCGCCGTGCCGAGGATCATGAGACCGGGTACGGCCGCCAGCCGGTAGCGTTCGGTGACGAATACCGGCAACAGCGCGCACATATGGAGGAAGACGGCGGCCACGACCCAGGCCGACTTGGGAAATCGCCAGAGCGTGGGCAGCAATCCGGCAAGGCCGAGGGCGGCGATCAAGCCGAACTTCAGGCCAGGAGGCAGGACGCCGTCGTCGCGCAACAGCTTGATGATGCTAAGGTCATCGTATTGGTAGGCATTCCAAAAATTCCCAAACTTGACGCCCATGAGTCTCATCCATGCGGAAAAGTGGGTGGAAATGTAGGCGTTGGCCTGGGAGGACCAGAATTTCGAGACCTCGGCACGGGTCAATTTCCGGCCGGCAGCCGCCTCGGCGAGGGTGATGGAGTCTTTCAGGAGGCCTTCCTGGGTGGCGCGGATGCCCGGGGGCATCTTGGGATAGCCGGTGGCTGTGGGGTTGTTGCCGATCCAGAAATTGATGCCGCTGTGGGCGGAGAGCATGACCGGCTCGTGGGCGATGAAGTAGTTGTGAATCCAGGCGGGCGAAGCGCCGACATACAGCCCCGCGACAAGGGTCGCGATGGCGGCGGCGATCTTCGGTCCGCGTGCCGGCCAGGGCTGGTCGCGCGCCACGCTGCGAAACACGGCGACGATCAGCAACGGGACGGCAAAAAGGATGGTGGCCACCAGCATGGCGACGAAGCCGCAGAAGAGGCCGAGACCGAGCCACGGCTTCCACCACGAAGCGGTGCGGGTCTTGACCGCAAACCACAGACAGAAATAGTAGGCGAAGACGAGCCACACGGTCGGCATGAGCACCCGCGGAAAAGGCCTGCGCGGGGGAGAAAAAAGTCCAGGCCAAGGCCGCGCCGACGCCGATGAAATCAGGCGCTCGCGAGGAGGTATGGCGATTTTCATTGCGACCGGAGTCTGAAAATACTTCGCGCGAAATCTGCCATAACAGTGACGGCAATTCCGGCATCGAACAGCGCTTGCAGGATACCGACGACGAAGGGATCGAAACCGCCGACCAGCAGGAAGATCAGCGCGAGGCAATAGGCGTAGCCGGGCAGGCCATAGAAGGCCTGGTGATCGGTCCACTGGCCAATGGGCGATGCGCAAACGCCCAGTCGCTGTAAAATTTCATGTCGTCGCCTTCCGGCAGGAAGCTCAGGGAATGGGAAAAAGCGGATGAGCACCAGGAGCCGTACGGCGAAGGTCAGGAGGAAGAGCCACAGGCCCGCGGAGATACGGCGCGAGGCGGGGCTGGGGCAGCGGTTCGGGCATCAGAGAAGGTTGAGGGATTCAGGCAAAACAGACGAACACAAAGAGGTTTGAGTGTTACCTGCATGTTCGAATTATCCCGTTTTCACGAATTTCTAGAAATTCGAACTACGTGGCATCACGGCTGCTTGTTACGCTCCCAACTAAAGCGGAGTAATCCGCCGTCAAAATTACAATCAAACCGAAATCATAAATAATCCTATGTTGCAGAAACTGAACAAAAATCGTGGGGGCTTCACCCTCGTTGAATCATGATCGTCGTCGCCATTATCGCCCTTCTGGCGGCGATTGCGGTGCCGAACTTCCTGCGTGCCCGCAAGCGCTCCCAGGCCACCCGTATCCTGGAAGATCTTCGCATCGTTGACTCGGCGATCGACCAGTATGCGATCGAAAACAACAAGTCTGGCGGCGCCACGGTCCAGTGGGCTGACATCCAGAACTACCTCAAGAAGGGTTCCGTGCTCTATAACTCCGGCGGCGCGGACCTGCTCGGCTATCTCTATAGCGGCGGCTCCTTCTCGGTGGATTCGCTGCCCAAGCTCAGCTCGACCAGCTTCAGCAAGCTGTCCGACGTGGCTCCGAGCGACTTCTGGTCGCCCTTCTACCCCTGAACCGCTTAGTTTAGCGTAGAATCACTTTTCAGCCGCCCGCCTGTTCGCAGGTCGGTCGGCGGCTGAATCCTTTTTGAGGGTGGTGTTGGACTGAAGGCGGCTTTCCGCGATTCGCAGGTCTGCGCGGGAGGGCGGGCGCACGGGCCGCGAGAGGGGGTTCTGAAGAGGCAGAATTTCGGCCCCGGTAGGGCAATGGCCATGGGGCAGCGGCGAGATAGCGATCGTTCAAACGGCCAGGGGGCCATTCGGTGGGCGGTGCGCGGTTCGGCGGCAGCGGGGAAGATGCTGCCGCAGGAGCCGCAGGGAAACTTCCGCATCCGAATCCGCATCCGAAGGGGATCCGCGAACGGAGAGAACACAGCAGTTTCGCAAAACTGCGTCGCAATTATGCTAATAACAAATGGGTCCGACGGGCAGGGGCCATATATTCCTACGGTTGGTTTGATCCTCGTGCGAAAACGTATAAATACGTATATTTTCCTCTTATGAGGCCGACTGGCGATTTCCGCTGTTCGTCGGATCGCAAAATTATTGTGGTGAATTTGAGAAGGCGAAACGCACGCGGCAACCCTTCTGCTAATTACCATAATCCATCACGGGAACGTTAAAAAGTTCCCAACGCACTCAAACCTAAAAACACAGACTACTTAATCCTATGTTGCAGAAACTGAACAAAATCGTGGGGGCTTTACCCTCGTTGAAATCATGATCGTCGTCGCCATCATCGCCTTGCTGGCGGCGATCGCGGTGCCGAACTTCCTGCGTGCTCGCAAGCGCTCGCAGGCCACCCGCATCCTGGAAGATCTCCGCATCGTTGATTCGGCGATCGACCAGTACGCCATCGAAAACAACAAATCGAGCGGCGACTCGGTGGTTTGGGCCGACATTCAGAAATACCTGAAGAACGGCTCGGTGCTGTATAATTCGGCGGCGCCGATCTGCTCGGTTACCAATACAGCGGCGGCTCCTTCTCGGTCGACTCGCTCCCGAAGCTCAGCGACACGAGCTTTGGCAAGCTGTCCGACGTGGCCCCGAGCGACTTCTGGTCGCCCTTCTACCCCTGAGCCACGTAGCTTAGCGTAGAATCGCTTTTCAGCCGCCCACCTGTTCGCAGGTCGGGCGGCTGAATGTTTTTTGGATGAAAGTGTTAAGGGCACCTCTGGAAAGGTCGCGTTGGAGTTTTGGGAGGAAACCGGGGTGGTTGGCGGGGGATTTTCCCGCTCGAAAAGGTTGGTCGATCAAGCAAGGCGGTCAACGACCACGGCTCCGCTCGTTCTGGAGTTGGCTCCCGGCCTTCTTTAGCCTGGCCGGGCGGTCGGCGCCGCGCTCATTTTCGCAAGCAGGCGTAGCGATCCATATTATACACCAGGTTGCAGAGATGATTGTGGGCCGTGGCTCGAGCCAACCCGATGCTCCGGCAAAAGTCGGCTCCCATCTGCGCCATCCGTGCAAAGATGTGCTCTACCCGCACGCGGATCCGGCTGATGGTGTGGTTGCTCTTTTGCTCGCCGCACTCAGGGCCTGGCCTCGGGGGGCTTTGCGCAGCAGGAATTCCTCCGCCCCCCCAAGGCCAACAAATGCGCTTCGTGTTCCTCGCTGTGGTAGGCCGAGTCGGCCAGCACCGCCCGGTCCTGGGCATCGACCAACTCCTTGAAGACCTGGCTGTCATGCACGTTGGCCGGAGTCGTCACCGCGCGCAGAATGAGCTTAGTCTGCGCATCGGCTTTCACATGGTTCTTCCACCCGTAGTGCACTTCCTCGTTCTTCTTGGTCCAGCGTGCCTCGCTGTCTTTCTGCCGCCCCACCCGCGGCTGGCGATCGAACTCTTCGGGACGTTCGCCCTCTTTGATCCGCCGGTTCTGCTCCCGGTCATTGCGCTGCCGGGGCGCTTCCACAAAGCTGGCGTCCACGATGCTGCCGGCGCGCGCGATGAGTCCTTCGTCCTCCAGCATCGCCCCAAAGGCCTCAAACAACCGCCGACTGCCCCGCGCGTCCTTCGGCTTCGATGCGCTGCTTGAAGTCCCACAGCGTCTTGGCGTCGGGAATGGCGTCGCCGATCCGCAGCCCAAGGAAGCTCTTGAAACTCGTCCGATCGAAGATTTGCTCTTCGGTGGCATCATCGCTCAGCCCGTGAAACTTTTGCAGCACAGCACTTTGAACATCAGCACCGGATCAAACGGTGGTTTGCCGCCCTTGCTCCAGTCCCGCTGGGCGTAACCGCTTAACTCCTCTAACAACGGTCGGAACCTTTCCAATCGATCACCTCCCGCAGTTTCAAATCCCGTCGTTTTACTGGCCACCGCTTGTTCGTGTTCAATCGCGGCAAACAATCCTCCTCCGGTGCTCTGGCGGTAACGCTTCATACTTCACCCTCTCCTCCATTTTTCCCCGGCAAAAGCTTTCTCTGAAGAAATGCTGGGTTTCCAGAGGTGCCCTTAAGTTTTAAGTCCTTAAGTTTTCAGTTTTCACCGTGCGCCTCGTCTGACTCGCGGGCATGCGGTTTTGCAGCTTAAAACTTTAGGACTTAAAACTTAAAACTGATCCGCACGGCACTGCGCTCGCTTAAAGGATAGATCGCCATGCCTGCCGCTCCCTCTTCCCCTGTGACTCCTTCGCTCGTCGATCG
Organism: Chthoniobacter sp.; assembly: GCA_037200205.1. Classification (GTDB taxonomy): domain Bacteria; phylum Verrucomicrobiota; class Verrucomicrobiia; order Chthoniobacterales; family Chthoniobacteraceae; genus Chthoniobacter. Next base: position 124,431 of record JBBCHV010000043.1, on the reverse strand, counting down.
CCTGGTGCGGCCGGGGGTAGCTCTGCTGCTCTGCGTGTTCGCGGGCTTCTCGTCTATGGGCCGGCGCTGGCCGGCAGCTTCGTCTGGACGATTTCTATCTCGTTCGCGAGAATCCCTTCTTTCGCAGCCCCGTCTTCGGCTGGGAGGTCTTCCGCCACTATCTTCTCTTCGATTCCTTTTCCACTACTACCGGCCGGTGCAGAACTGGTCCTACATGCTGGACTACTGGATCTGGCGCGGCAGCCCCTTCGGCTACCATTGCACCAATATCGTCATCCACAGCCTCAGTGGCTTCCTGCTTTTCTCCTCCTGCGCCGCCTCCTGCCCGGGCTCGCGCCGAAAGGGGCGGATGGCGACCGGCCTCGCTTCGATCTGGCCGCCCTGCTCGTGGCGCTGGTCTGGGTCGTGCATCCCCGTTCACAATGCCGCCGTGGCCTACATTTCAGGCCGGGCGGATAGTCCTCGCCGCCTTTTCGCGCTCAGCGCCTGGCTGCTCGCGCTCCGGGCCATGGACAGCGGGCTGGCCGTTTGGAAAAGAGCCGCGCTCGGCTTCCTGCGGGCGTCGCGCTCCTGATTGGCCTCTGTTCCAAGGAAATCGCGCTCGTCTGGCTGTTGCTCCTTCTCGTGCACCTGTTCGCTTTCGATCGCGAGCGGCCCTGGCGATGAAATGGACGGTCCTGGGCGCGCTGCGGAGTCTTTGCCTGCTACGCCCTCTTGCACGCGCTGCCCGGCTACCGGGCGCCCATGCAGGACGGCCCGCCCCGCGCCCTGGGATGCCCGCGTGCTCCTCATGCTCCGCGCGCTCGGCGACTACACGGGTCTCATCTTCTTCCCGCCCAGCTTTACATGGAGCGTTCCATTTCGAATTCCGCGATTTACAGCAGCGTCTCTGCCTGGCGCGATCATTCGCGCTACGAGTATCTCTCCATTCTCGGCTTGCTGGCCGCGCTGGGCGCCATCGTGGGTTGTCTGAAAACGGGCCCCGGTCGCTCGTGGCGCATCTTCGGCGCGGTTTGGTTCGCACTCGCCTTCCTGCCCATTTCCAATCTCTTCCCGCTGAATGCCGAAGTCGCCGAACACTGGATTTACCTCGCGAGCATCGGCTTCCTGATCTTCCTCGCCGAGTCGTCGCTGCGTTTCCGCCGCGGGCGCACCATGGCGGCGTGGATTTCGGTGGTGGCCATCGCCGGTCTGGGAATGCGCACGGCCGTGCGCAGCGGCGATTGGATCGACGCGGAGACCTTCTGTGCGCGCACCATTGCCCGCTGGCGGAGCGACTCCGCGCATCCTCAGCGCGCTCGCCTCGATCTACGGGCAACGCGGAGATTACCCCCGGCAGGAACAGGTCCTCCGCCGCATCATCGCGCAGTTCCCGGAATTCGCTCCCGCCCGGATGAACCTGGGTATTTGCCTTTCCCGCCAGGGCCGCGGCACTGAGGGAGAGGCCTTGCTCGGCGCCACGCACGCGCAAGCCGACGAGGTGGCGCGACAGTACCCGCGCACCTGGCCCGCCGCCGTGCAACTCGCCCAACTGCGCCGCGACGCCGGGCACGCCGACGAAGCGCTGGCCACGATTCGCGAGGCGCGCGGACGCTTTCCCGAGACTTGGGAGCTGGTGAAAGCGGAGAGCGAACTGCTGCGCGGCACGGCCGGACCGGCGGCCGCCATCCCGCTCGTGCAGGAATTCGCCGCGGCGCACTGGTGGCATTACGACGCCCAGGCACCCTCGGGTGGGCTGCGTTTCGCCGCCGGCGAGCCCGATGCCGCGATCACCGCCCTGCGCCGCGGCGAGTACCCTCGATATCTACGATGGCCGCGCGCTGGCCGGTGTCGCGGAAATCGAAAACTTCCCGCGGCCGATCCGCCGTGGCGCTCGACGTCGAGCTCGAGGCATGGACCGCGATCCCGGCCAGCCAAAACACTACGCCGAACTCGCGGCGATCCTCGAGAAGCTGGGCCGGAAAGAGGAGGCCAACGCCGCGTTGCACAAAGCGCAGATCCTGACTGTTGAAGCTCAGCGCGGATCGTAGGAGCAAAGCGGGTTTTCAGTTTTCGGTCTTCAGGGCACCTCTGGAAAGGTCGCGTTGGAGTTTTGGGAGGAAACCGGGGTGGTTGGCGGGGGATTTTCCCCGCTCGAAAAGGTTGGTCGATCAAGCAAGGCGGTCAACGACCACGGCTCCGCTCGTTCTGGAGTTGGCTCCCGGCCTTCTTTAGCCTGGCCGGGCGGTCGGCGCCGCGCTCATTTTCGCAAGCAGGCGTAGCGATCCATATTATACACCAGTTGCAGAGATGATTGTGGGCCGTGGCTCGAGCCAACCCGATGCTCCGGCAAAAGTCGGCTCCCATCTGCGCCATCCGTGCAAAGAATGTGCTCTACCCGCACGCGGATCCGGCTGATGGTGTGGTTGCTCTTTTGCTCGGCCGCACTCAGGGCCTGGCCTCGGGGGCCTTTGCGCAGCAGGAATTCCTCCGCCCCCAAGGCCAACAAATGCGCTTCGTGTTCCTCGCTGTGGTAGGCCGAGTCGGCCAGCACCGCCCGGTCCTGGGCATCGACCAACTCCTTGAAGACCTGGCTGTCATGCACGTTGGCCGGAGTCGTCACCGCGCGCAGATGAGCTTAGTCTGCGCATCGGCTTTCACATGGTTCTTCCACCCGTAGTGCACTTCCTCGTTCTTCTTGGTCCAGCGTGCCTCGCTGTCTTTCTGCCGCCCCACCGCCGGCTGGCGATCGAACTCTTCGGGACGTTCGCCCTCTTTGATCCGCCGGTTCTGCTCCCGGTCATTGCGCTGCCGGGGCGCTTCACAAAGCTGGCGTCCACGATGCTGCCGGCGCGCGCGATGAGTCCTTCGTCCTCCAGCATCGCCCCAAAGGCCGCAAACAACCGCCGACTGCCCGCGCGTCCTTCGGCTTCGATGCGCTGCTTGAAGTCCCACAGCGTCTTGGCGTCGGGAATGGCGTCGCCGATCCGCAGCCCAAGGAAGCTCTTGAAACTCGTCCGATCGAAGATTTGCTCTTCGGTGGCATCATCGCTCAGCCGTGAAACTTTTGCAGCACCAGCACTTTGAACATCAGCACCGGATCAAACGGTGGTTTGCCGCCTTGCTCCAGTCCCGCTGGGCGTAACCGCTTACTCCTCTAACAACGGTCGGAACCTTTCCCAATCGATCACCTCCCGCAGTTTCAAAATCCCGTCGTTTTACTGGCCACCGCTTGTTCGTGTTCAATCGCGGCAAACAATCCTCCTCCGGTGCTCTGGCGGTAACGCTTCATACTTCACCCTCTCCTCCATTTTTCCCCGGCAAAAGCTTTCTCTGAAGAAATGTGGGTTTCCAGAGGTGCCCTTCAGTTTTAAGTGTCTTGGGCCACGCCGAGCCGCGAGATCGGCCGCCTCGCTTAAAACTTAAAACTGCACACTTAAAACTCAGTCATTCGCTATTTAACCGGCACCGTGAAATCCCCCGGCTTGATAATGGTGCCTCTCCCAGATCGATCAGCGTGAGCATGTGTGTCTGGTCGGTCGGCGGCATTCTTGCTCCAGGCCGCCTCATTGTTGTCGTAAAATTCCGCGAATACGCCGTGAAAGCCGGGGTGCATCCATGTCGGGAAAACGACGTTCCATTCCTCCGTGTAGCGGCCTTCGCCCGCTTCCGGCGCGCAGATCCCTTTCACGATGGGAAGAGTTTCTTGCCGTCGGAGAGCACCAGCATCAGCCACGGAAACCGCCGGCGTTCGCCGGAAAACTCCAGGTCATCTGGATCTGCCAGGCGCCGGGAAGGCGCCGGGTGACTTGCAGGGCAGCCAGCGTGGTTGGTCGTCGATTCTCGTCGGTGTCCCCTGGAGAGCCGGCGGCGGAAGCGGTTCTCCGCGGCGCAAGACCGCCACGGAATTCCTCGATTGCGTGCGCCAGCGGGCCTGGCTCAGGTAATCGTTCAGCAATCGATCGCTCGACGGCACGGAGTGCTCCGCATCGATGTGACTCCACGGATGGTAATACCCCGCGACCGTATTGAAGGTGAGCGTATCGGCGTAATCGATGACCACCACGTCCCGCGGTCGGCGGTGGTGTGTAGGCGACCACACTCAGCGGTCTTGAGGCCTTTCAAGATATGGTGCAGCGAGACGAGCTTCTCGCGCTTGGCGAGATGCGGGAGAAAGCCGAGGCCGGCGGCGACGGAGGCATCGTCCGGAATGTCCGCGATCATTTGCGCCTTCCATTCCCGCTCTTCGAGCACGGCGTTGAGCCCAGGAATTTCGCGGGCGATTTCCCGCGCGGGACCGAAGTGAAAGTGCGCCAGCGCGGAAGCCGCGAGCACCCCCGCAGCCAGCGCGGTCTGCGCGATCGGCGCCCGCCAGCGCGTCAGCGCCTCCGCCGCCGCCCACCCAGAAAAGCGCGAGGAACGGTGCTGGATAGTGCGCGCCGAGCGTCCACTCCGAGTAGCGATACGAAAGCAGTGCTGCAGCGAGCAACGGCGCGGAGATCAAGAGCCAGCGCGGGCGGAGGAGCGGCAGCAGCAACAGCGGCAGCAGCAGTGCCGGCAGCAGATCGCCCTGCGAAGAAGGCGAGGAAGCGTGCGCGTAGAGCGCCGTGCGCAGCGCGCCGAGCACGAGATGCGGCTTGGTAAAAAAACTGGTGCACGATGTCCCCCGGCGAATGGCCGAGATGCCCGTAAAGCTGGAGGTAATCGACGTTCCCCGCATTCAGTGTCCGGACTGATGCCCTTGCCGTAAACGAGCAGCCAGCCCACCGCGAGGCCCATGGGCAGAAAGTTCCAGGCAATCTGCCATGGGCGCCCGCGCTTCCCTTCCAGCACCGCGAAGACGGCGCCATACATGAAGAGCAAAGGCGCCATGTTTTCCTTCACCGCGAGCACCGCGACAAACCACAGCCAGAAGCGCCCATAGCGTTCCGCCAGCCGCGCCTCCACGAGCAGCAGCAGCAGCGGCGCCCGCCAGCGCCTCGGGATGAAACTCGTAGATGCCGATCGAAAATGTCCACCGGCGACACCACCGGTCGCCAGCGCGAGCAACAGCGCCCGCCTTCGGCTCCAGCTTGAGCAACTGCCCGATGCGCCACGACCGTGAAAGGCATCGTCGCGAAAGCCAGCGTCTGCACCGCCACGAACATCATCGGGTGTGGACAGATCGCGAACAGCGGCGTGAGCAGAAAAACAATCGGCTCCGCGTGATTTCCCATCAGCGGCACATTGAGCAGCGACACCATCCATTTCCCGCGCAACGCCAGCCATAGCGACTGCACATAAAACGCGAGATCGAACGTCCCGTACTGAAACGTCCACCAGTGCCACCACGAAACCGTGAACGTCACCGCGGAGAAAAGCAGCGCACCCAAATCAGGACACGGCGCACGGTGGAGTTTTCAAGAGACATCCCGCTGCTCATAGCGGGCAAGCCGCGAAAAGACAACCGCCTCAGTGTTCCATGAACATGCCGCCGCGGCGGCTGCGGATTTTTAACGCAGAGACGACAGAGGCGCAAAGATCGCAGAGGAAGACGCGAAGAATAAACTTCGCTGCGTCTTTGCGCCTCTGTGCTCGAAAACTTGAATCCTCTTGCTCACCGAGTGGGTATTGCCGTTTGAGCTAGAGTCATGTAACCATATGGCTATGTGAGATGCAACTGAATTTTGGACCAGTTTTTGTTTAGTTGGTGAGTGGATGTGAGCCTCGAATTGGAGGGGAGTTTTATAATCGAGAGAAGAGTGTTTGCGGTGGGTGTTGTAGTAACCTTCGATGTATTCGAAGATTTCGGTGCGAGCGTCGTGGGCGTTGTCGAAGCATCCGCCCTGAGCATCTCGTGCTTGAGGGTGCCAATGAAGGATTCGGTCCAGGCGTTGTGGTAGGGATTGGCGCGAGCGGACATGCTCTGGCGCAGGCCGGCGGCGGCGAGAGCCTGTCGGAAGGCGCGCTCGCATACCTGGCTGCCGCGATCGCTGTGGAAAATGGTGGTGGAGTTTGCGGAGCGAGTTTGGAGAGCCTGGCGCAGGGCGGCGAGGACGAGATCCGAGCGGAGGTGGTCGGCCAGGTTCCAGCCGACGACGCGGCGGGAGCACAGATCGATGATGACCGCCAGGTAGAGCCAGCCGTGTTGGTCGGGATGAAGTAATGTCGCCCGCCCAGGCTTGGTCTGGAACTTTCGGCAGGGGGAGGTCGGTGAGGAGGTTGGGCGAAGGCTTGTCGGCGCGACCGTCGCTGTCTTGGGCAGGAAGTTCTTCGGCTGAAGGGCGCGCAGCCGCGCTGGGCCATGAGGCGGCGGATGCGCGCCGGGGCGCAGGTGATGCCCTGATCGGCCAGTTCCTCGGCCACACGTCGGTAGCCGTAGCGGCCGCGGTGACGCCGAAAGATGGCTTCGATTTGATCGCCGAGATCGGCGTCAGCGACTTGCATCGCGGTGGGTGTGGCGGCGTGGTAGAAGCTGCTGCGAGGCACCTCGAGCACCTTGCACACGTCGCGGATACTGGCGCCGGTGTTTTGCACAATCAGGCGATCATCGCTCGTCGTTGGGCTGGGGTTTGGTGCCAAGGATGACGGCGGCTTTTTTAAAATGTCGTTCTCCAGTTGTGAGGTGGCATTTTCGCGTCGCAGGCGGCGCAACTCGTCCGCTGCGGCCTCCTCATCCCGCAGTTGCGGGGACTCGTCGGCCTGCGCTCCCGAGTTGCGCCGCCTGCGAGGACTTGCGCACACCACTCGTAGAGAACACCCTCGCTGATCCCAAGATCACGGGCCACTTCGGAAACTGGCTTGCCGATGCCCACAAGCTCGACGGGCCTGCGCTTTGAACTCTGCTGTATATCGTCTTTTGGTCACTGCATTCATTATCTGATTTTTCCTGGTCAGTGGTCCAAAATCTTCGCGCACCTCAATGAGCATGAATGAGATTCTCGCTGAGATTCCCCGCTTGAGCGCCAGCGACCGGGAAGTGCTGCTTCTCCGGTTGGTGGAGATGAATGCGGGATCGGATCTGGAAGAAACTCCAGAAATGCTCGCGGCGATCGAGCCGGTATCCGCTCGCTCGAAACCGGCCGGGTGTACCGTTGGAGGAAGCGCTCGACGCTTGGGTGAATGGATTTCAAGGTAATCCTCTCCCCGCTAGCTTTGGACGATCTGGAGGAGATCGTGCGTTACGTCGCAGCCGATGATCCGATGGTTGCTGGGCGCTTGGGCACACGATTGATCGCTTTTGCAGAAACGCTTCCAAGGCTGCCACGTCGCGGAAGTAGTGTGCGTCGGCGCCCCGGCGTCAGGAAGATTTTACTGTCTCCCTATCTCATCTTTTACCAGACGAATGAAGCAGCCCGGTGCGTGGAAGTGCTCCGATCCTGGCATGGCGCGCGAGACTTGAAGGAATTGCGATTGGATTGAAGTCGGGGGGCTTAAAACACAAACGGCACGCCGAGTTTTTGGAACTCGGCTTTTTTGTTCGCTGAGCCATTTGTCGCCGAGCTTTTCGAAGCCGCCTTTGGCCTGGTAATCGGCGAGGAAGGCGTTCACTTGCGCGCGCAGGGCGTCGTTGCCTTTGCGCAGGCCGATGGCCCAGGTCTCGGCTGGAAGGGGTTGAGGATGGCGCGGGTGGTCTCGGGATTCTTGTGCCAGTTTTGCAGGGTGGAGAGCTGGTCGAAGAGGAAGGCTTCGGCTTTGCCTTGGGCGACTTCGAGGACGCAGGAGGCGGTTGGTCGAGGACGAGGACACGCGCTTTTTTTCAATTGCTGCGTGGCGTAGATATGGGCGGTGGTGCCTTTGACCACCGTCACCGAGCGCCGGCGCGATCGGCGTCGGCGATGGATTGGATATCGGTCTTCGCGCCGACGAGCAGGCAGAGGCCGGTTTTCAAATACGGGTCGGAGAAATCGATCGATTGGGCGCGCTCGGGGGTGGCGGTCATCGAGGAAATGACGAGGTCGATGCGGCTGGTCTTGAGGGCGGGGATGAGGCCGGCAAAGGGCGTGTTTTCGATCTGCACGGGGCGGTGGAGAAATTCGCCGAGCGCCTTGGCGAGATCGACGCTTCACGCCGATCGGTGCGGCCGGTAGTGTCGCGCGTCTCGAAAGGCGGATAGCTCAGGTCCATGCCGACGATGAGCGGCTTGTCGGCGCGCGTAACGCGGGGAGAAAGGCGGCGAGGAGAAGGAGCGCGAGACGGTGGAAGGATTTCACGGTGCGAACCTAAGTGTTCAGGCCGAAGTGTTAAGTTTTAAGTGGTCAGGCCGAAGGAAGGAGGGAACCACGCAATGGACGGAATAGACGAAAAGGACGGTTCGTGCGCGGCGGATGGCGGCGCGGCGGGAAGGGATGCAAGCGCTAGGGCGGCGGAGCGCAACCAAGGAGGGTCCACGAAAGACACGAAAAGGCACGAAAGGTTTCCGGAGGGATGGTGGGTCCGCGAATCACGCCCATCACGCGAATCTTCCCATTCGTGTCATGGGTGTGACTCGCGGACCGAAAATCCTCGCGGATGAGTATTGTTCTTCCAGATAGCAGTTGGGAAATAGCAGTGCAGAGACGCAAAGGTCGCGGAGGGGAAAATAATCTTTGATCCCCGCTGCTCTTCTTTCTTTGCGTCCTCTGCGTCTCCCGCGCTTCTGCGTTTAATAAAGCCTTCGCGGTCGAGGGTGCGCTGGGTTTTCAAAGCCAGCGTCGCAGCGGAAGAGCAGTCCGCATTGCTATCGGGAGCCGATTAAGACGAAGATTGGCCAGATCGTGTGAATGAATCGCGGCTCGATCCTGTCTCAACTCCCATCTTCGCTATGAAACTAATCCGGCTTTTTGTTCTCCTCTCGGCTTTGGTCTTGGCAGGCCTGGTGGCGCCGTCGCCGGCGCGCGCCCGCGATGAGGCTTCCTTCGACTTCTTTTATGATTCGCTCGCTCCCTATGGCGATTGGATCCAGGTCGGCGATTACGGTCCCTGCTGGCGGCCCGGCGAATGTCGATCCGGATTGGACGCCCTACTCGGATGGCTATTGGGCTTACACCGATGGTGGCTGGACATGGGTGAGCTACGAAGACTACGGCGGCATTGTCTATCACTACGGGCGCTGCTCCGGCTGGAAGACGAGGGCTGGTGCTGGGTGCCGGACTACGAATGGGCGCCGGCCTGGGTTTCCTGGCGGTCGAGCGACGATTACGTCGGCTGGGCGCCGCTGCCGCCCGAAGCGCGCTGCAGCCCGAGGTGGGCATCAGCACCTGGGTCGATAACACCTACGATATCGGGCCGGGCTATTATAGCTTTTGCCGGGTGCGGGATTTCCGGCGCGCCGGTCCTGCGCGGGGTCATTATCAATCGCGGGGAAAATATCGCGATCATCCGGGCACGGTGAATATCACCAATATCACTTACAACACGGGCTACGGCGGCGGCCGCGTCATCTACGATGGCGGCCCGAATTTCGCCGTGATCAATCGTTACTCCGAGCGCCCCATTCCAGCCTTGAAGCTCGTGCGGAACGACCACTTTCGACCCCGCTCACTGGCGCGATCAGCGCGGTCCGGGTGGCAAGAATGGGTTCAACGCCCAGACCCGTGGGCAATCAACTCATCGTCGCGGCCCCGCGGCTCGTGGCGCCGGGCAATTTCTCGGCTACCAGGGAAAATGAAGCGCGTGGTCCACCGCCGGGAAAGTGAACCGCGGTTGGGGGCGGAGTGAAGGATCCCGAAGTGCAAAAGGAATTGCGCCAGGAAATCTCGCGGCAATCCAAGGGGCTCACCCCCGCCACCGCTCCGGCGCGGGCCGTGGCGGCTGCGACTTGAAAGTGGTGCCGGAGAAGGCGGATCCCAATGCCAAGGGTCGCGACCGAGCGGCAGGACAAGCCCGGCAAAGGCCAGCGGCCGGACGGTGTCGTCGCGCAGCCGAACAATGGTGCCGCCGAGTGGGCCCAAGGGCGCCCCCGCCGGAACTACCGAATACTCCCGAATCAGTCGCACGGGAGAAGGGCCGCACGAAAAATCCGCCCTCGACCGACACCCCCAATCCCACCGCCGGTGGTTCGAATTTGAAGCCGTTCAATCCCTCGACCGACGCAAAGCAACCGCAGAATGCGCCCACGGCAAAAGTGCCCTCGTCGCCGCGTGAACCGGCCGCCAATCAGCCACTGACCAAAGATCAAGCCGCCGAACAGATGAGAATTCGCGCGGAGCAGGAGCCGCCTCGCCCAACCGAAAAAAGGCGAGAGCTTCAACCCGCCGAAGCAGGCGGATATCCCCGAGCAGCCGAAGCAAAAGACCGCGCCCCAGGAATTCCCCAGGGCAAAGGGGGAGCCACCGCGCGAGTTCAGCGAGAAAGACCGTCCTCCGCAACAACCCTACCGTCCCTCGGAAAAGATCGCCCGCCGCAACCGGAGCGCAAGCCCGAGCCCGAGCGCCAGCCGCAGGTCGAGCAGCAATCCAAACAACCCACCGTCCCGCAGCGTCCGGGCAATGGACAGAAGCCCAAGAGCAGCAAGGATAGCAAGGACGACAAAGACAAGGACAAGAACGGCAACTGAGCGGCTGCTCCGATATAGGAGAGAAGGCGCCTCTACCGCAGGCCATCGGCGAGGAATTGATAGATCTGCGCTTTGGCCTGCGGCGTCAGCTCGTGACTGGGCCGGTTGGTCATGGCGACGCGCCGTTCGCAACCGAGAAGCTGGTTGACCGCGATGCTGTGATTAAGCACGACCCAACGGCTCTCGTCGTCCGCACAAGTGATCGCCAGGCTGGGGACGCCGGTTTGAGCCGGCGGAAACCAGGAACGGGCGTGGCGCCATGAGCGCGTGCAGTTCCTGCAGATTCAGTCCGGCATGGTAGAGCAATCCGTAAGCCCCTTTGCGGGCGTGGTCGTCTTCCCGCCGGGGGATGCCGCGCGCGGGCGCGGCAAGGCACCGAGATACCAGGGGTCATAGTAGTTGGTCGCGGCTTTGCGTTCGTCGAAAACGATCCGGCCTCCGACCAGACGGCGCAGGCGAAGCGGTCGCACAAGCAAGAGGCAAACATCGCCCATTTGCCACCATAGGCGTGCCCGACCACTCCGATGCGCGCCGGGTCCATTCGGGCAGGTTGGCGAGAAGATTCGCGCACACGGCCCCCACATAAGCGAGGTACATCAGCGGCTGGCACTCGACGTCGGTCATATCCGGTTGGCGTGGATTTCCGCCCGGGGGCCCGATGAGCAGAGTGACGAAGCCGCGCTCCGCGAGGTCCCTGGGCGAGGTCGGCGCCGGTATGGGTATTGGTCGTCGCCGTTTCACCGTCGGCGGAGAGGACAAGGACCGCCGGCCGATGTTGCGCTCCGTCGGGGATGAGCAGGTGGGCATGGGCCGTTCCGCGCGGTGGCAGATCCAATCTCAATTTCTTGACGGTCAGACTCCTTCGAGGCCGTGGATTCCAGAACGTCGAAGGAGGGCTTGGCGGCGAGCTCCGGCCACGGCCCGAGATATTCATTCCAGCGCTCGCGAATTTCCGCGCGCCGTTTGGGCCAGTCTTCCGCGCGCGTGACCGGGCGTGCCATCATAGAAGATCAGCGGCGATCGGTAGGGCCCGAATTGCCCCTGCCATTCGGCCGGCGGGGCGAAGGCTGCTGATAAGTCCGCAGGGGGCAAAGGAATGGGAGACGATGCCACCACCACCGGCGTGGATACCTGGCCGGCGGGCGCAGGGGAAGGTGGCAGATTGGCCGGGTTCTGGCTGGGGCGACCGCAACTCACGAGGGATGCGGCCGCCAGCAAAACCACTCGGGCGATTAACAAACGGCGTTGCACGACGGATGAGCTGTCGCCGTGCGCGGCCCTGGATTGCGCGGGGGCAGCGAGAGAAGCGAGGTGCCCCGGCGAAAGTTGAAAATCAGCCAAAGGAGGATGGGGAAAAGCAACCCCTGGTAATCGGTCAACGCATTGCGCATGACCATCGCGGCCTGCTTCATTTCGGCCGAGGACGACACGAGCAGGACGTCCGCCGATTCCTGCCAGACGCACAGCCTGAGAAAGCCGAGGATCGCCCGCTGCAGAAGCAGGACGCCGAGCGGAATCTGCCAGGCGCGCCTTCTCCACGGAGTAGGCGTGGCCAGGATGAGCGCGATGAACAACGCGATGGGGCTGACTTCCAGTTGATCCACCCTCGCTGCAAAAGTGCGGACGGGGCCCGAGCCATCGCGATTCATCAGCTCCCGATTCACGATGGTCGTCTGCAGGCTGGAGGACCATTTCGAAGCCGGCCGCGTTTCAAAGGTGATCTCGGCCGATCCCTGGAGGGAGCCAATGTCCAGTGGCTAATTCCTGAGGAGCCGTGCCCACTGCCCGTGCCATCCCGGCCAGGGCAGCGCCAGGACGCTGTAGGCCAGCAGCAGGCGCAGCACGAAAAGGAGAAATCCCTTATGCCGGAGCATGCCCATCGGAAGGGTTGGCGGCGGAGGCGTTGTCACCGGCCTGCCAGTGAATCCACGCCGCCACAAACAGCGTCGCGGAAAGGATCAAGAGCACCGCCCAAAGCTCCTCGTGCACCAAATCGAAGAGAGAGGGCATATGAATACCCACGAGCAACAAACTCGCGACGCGCAAGATATTGAGCGAGACGCACCAGCAGATGGCTAGGGCGATGCCGAGAACTCGGGCGCGCCAACTGGCGGGGAAAGCCAGGATGGTCGCGGCGATAAACCGAAAGAACTCGAGCGCCGAACAGGCCGGAGCGACCATCACGCCAAAGGCCGTGGATCGCAGCGTCGAACCCGCGACTTCGCTGGTCTCGCCGGCCAGGTGCACCAATCCATTCGCTCCCGCACGCGACAGCGTGAAGATAGAAGGGGAGGCAGCGGGCGAACCAAGGCGCCAGGGAAGCCACGTGAAGGGCGGCGAGCAGCACCACGAACTTCGTCGCAAAGAGCAACACCACGCGCTGACTGGAAATCCAGCTCCGCAGCCTGGCACTGCGCCTGGCGGGCGAAGCGGCAGCAGCCTTGGGGATGCGACGGCGAGCTTTCATGGAGATCGAATGATAGAGAGAGGGTTCCGGCGTTGGCCAGCCAAACGCCACGACCCTTTCCATCACGCCTGAATCGCCGATGCATGGCGCCGCCGGGAAAGCGCCCGCGCGGAAACGCCCAACAGAATCCCTCCCAACGCAATCCAGCCCCCGGCAGGCATGGTGGGGACTTGCTCGGCAGTGGTGAAGGTTTGATCCGCGCCATAGGTCGTGACGCCGCCCCGCACGATGACAGCCCGCAGGTGATAAAGCGTTCCGGGGGCCAGACCGGCCAGAGCGGCGTTGAAATTCACGCTGGAGGAGCCGCTGCCGATATCCTGCGAGGGCGGTCGAACTGCCGTAGCTGCCCGTCGTTCCATAGTCGAAATAGACGGTGGTATCCACGCCATACGGATTATAGGCGCCTTGGGCGGTCGCGCCATTGGCCGTGACGTTCGTGCTTTGGTTCGTGATCGTGCCCGGGGTGAAATGCACGGTGGCATCCGCAAAGGCGGGCGCCGGCTCGAGAGAGCCATTGGTATCGGTGGCCACGCTGTAGAACTCGTAGTAGCCGTAGCCATTCCCGTAGTTGAATGTGGCCGTCCAAGGCGTGGCGTTCACGGTCTGGAAACTGGTCCACGGCGTCCATGTGATGTCATCGGTGGAGTAGCGATAGTAGAACTGGACCTGCGACACCGTCGGAGGCGGCGCGCCGGCCGACTGGGTGGTGACCTTCAAGTAAGGCGTGTCACCCGCGTTATAACTGCGCGAATTAAAAGCGTAGGTCGTGGTGCTGCTTGAGTTTTCAGTCACGGCCTTCAACACGAGAGACTCGAGTTTGTCTCCGGCCAGCTTCGTTTGGGTGAAGCTGGTCACGTCCCACACATAGGGAACCATTGGCCACTCCACTGGCCAGCGTCTGCGTATCCAGCGCGGCGCCGAAGGCCGGCTGGTTGCTGAAGTTAATGCCCGTCTCCGTCCAGATATCGTCGGTGCCGCCGTAGACTCCCGTGGGAGCGGAGGCGCCGATCGCTTTCCAGCAGAACATATTGAGCTTGGCGCTCAGAATCGTGGGACCCGGCGGGGATGCTCGAGAGATCGAAGCGCAGCCACGCCCGCTCGTTGCCGAAGGAATCGGTGCTCGAGCTCTGGGTGTAAAGGTAGCCCAACGTGCCATAGTTCGTCGTCGCCGAACCACTCGAGACTTGCGAGTCCGCCACCGCGGAGAGCACATAGGTATTCGTGCCGGAGCCCGGCGCGACCATGGCGTTGGCGGTGAGAGTCAATGGACCGGCGGTCTGCTCGGTGTCCACCGGCGTGACCTGTGAGTCGGGCGGATAACTGCTCAAGCCCACGCTGGAAGCCAGCACCGCGCTGTCGCAGCGGAACCGGAGGGCGAAGTTCTCGCTCGTCGGCACACCCGTCAGGACCAGCAGATCGCCCGTGTTGCCGGGCAGTGTCGCGGCCTTGTACCCCGTGACATCCTCGACGGAGATGATCGTCCCGTTCTGATCGGTGACCTGGCTCGCCCCCGTCTTTTGGGCGACGAACTGCACGTAGTGGTTCTTGTAGACCTGGTGAAAAATCCGCTGATCGTGGAGAAATAGCTCGGCCGTGAGAGGCTGTCATCGTGACCGATGATATCGAATTCGTGGCCATCGCTGACAATGCCCTCTGGTCGACCCCACTCCGGATCTCCATTGTAGAAGCCGCCCTTGCCGTAAGTCTGAATGATATCGCCGGGTTTCAATTTGCCGGTCTCGAAACCGAGGTAACTGCGATACATTTCGATCTCTCCGAGGCGGTTGCTGCGATTGATCGTGCCGGTTCGGATTGACGAGATCGCTGGGCACCTGCTTGGTGCCGAGGTGGCCCCATGGTTTCATCGTTGGCGCTCAGCAAGCGGATGAACGCGTCGTCGAATCCCAGCGCGGTGTCGTTGTCGTTCATCATCATCACCACCGCGCGATAGCCCCCTGAAAAGTCGGTATTGAGCGAGTAGCGCGAAGGACCGGCATGATAGGGATTTCCCTGCGGAAATTGGCCGGTGTATTCCACCAGGGCCGTGCGCGCCAGATAACTGGAAGTCTGGGGACTCGGATCGGTGAAGGGGCACCGAGTCGTGCAGATACATGTAATTCGTGATCGCCACTTTGTAAGTCGTCGTCATGCCGATCGGCTGCCCGTTATAGGTAATCGCCGTTGGGTTGCCGTCATAGGCGGTCACGAACCAGCCATGGGAAAGCGCCACGTCGCAACCATCGTGCTGGATGTAATTCCAGATTTGCTGTCCGGTCATATTGACCACATAAATGGTGTCATCGCCCAGGGATAAGTCTCGTAAATCTCCGTGTAGGTCACCGGGCCGGCCCGGGATATCCGAGCGCACCCCGCCGCCCGATTCCACGGAAAGATCGCACTGTCCAAAGAGAGCGGTCGCCTTCCATTGGATGCCGTCGCAAATCCAGTTGCCCGCGGTGTTATTGCCGCTCCAGGGAAACTCATCGGCCGACCACCACTTCATGTAATTGTCGAGCAGCAGGTCGTCTGCCGTGTAGCCGATGACCTGGTCGGTGGTGTAGGGCGGGTTGGTCGCGTTGAACTGGTCTTTCAGGCTCTGGATCAAACTGTCGGGGTCCGGCGTGATGGTGGCATTGCGGAGGACATAGTTGGCATTGCTGACGTACTTCCCGGCCGGATCCACCCGCAGTTCACCGACGTAGTGATTGAAAGAGGCCGCCTCCGTGAAGATGGTCTTATGGTGGAGCGCGACGGGCTGCCACACCGTATCGGCGTAGGTATGCCAGTGGCCGGTGATGGCAATCTCCGGCAGTTTCGCCGTGGCGGGATCATCCACCAGGATCGGCGTGGGAACCACTGCTATCCGCGGTGCACAAGTCGGAGTGGCCGTCGTGGGTCAGAAGAATGACGAGATCGCATCCCTGGTTATTCCGCAAGTCGTTTACGACATCGGAGAAGTGAATCTTGGTGGAATCCGAACCCTTTCCAATCACCACTTGACCACGTCGATGAGATTATTGACCGCGGCTTCGGGCGAATCACGAGGTTTCCGTGGTGTACCCGATGATGCCGACCTTGTGGCCGTCCACATTCACGGTCACGGATCCCTGAAAGTACGGGGCTTGCGTGCCTTTGTTGCATATTGATCGAGATCACGGGGAAGTTAGTCTGGTTCTTGAGATTGTTGATGTAGCTGATGTCCCGAATGTCGTGATTGCCAACGACCATCGCATCGAGACCGCGCCCCGCCGCGCCCGGGGATGGCGCGCAGCTTGGTATCGTATAACCTGGTAGAAAGCCACGGAGGTGCCATTGCCGTAGGAGCCGGTGGGGTTTGCCCGGCCCATTCCAATCGCCCACCGGATTGCCTTCGGAGATATCGCCGCCGTCGAGCACCAGCGCATCGGGTTGGGCGGTGACGAGCGAGAACATTGCGCGCCCAGATAGGCGGCGCCGCCGACCAGTTCGAATTGGGTGGCGGGATTGCTGGAGTGACTCGGGATCACCCAGTAGTGCGGCGTCACGCGCGCGTGCGTATCGTTGGTGTGGAAGATGGTGAGATTGCCGGCCAGAAGGAGGGACAGGGAGGCGGCGGCCGGTACGGCCTTGGGTGTCCGTTACTGAGAAATTGAGCAGCGCGTTGCCGAATGCCTGATTGGGAGGCACGGACGCCGTGTAGGTAAAGGTATTGTTCGGACCGGGAGGCAAGGCTTGCGTGGAAGATCCGCCGATCACCGAAAGGTCGCCCGTGACCGCCAGGCCGGTGCTGCTGGGATTTGCGCCCGGCGTCACCGTCACCGTCAGCAACACGCTCGACCCCGGCGCCACAGCGGAAGCACTGGCGCTGGCTACGAGTGTCGGATTGCTCGTCCCGCCCTGGGTGGTGGCCACGGTGATCGCGACGTCGTCGATGCGGGTATTTTCCGTCCCCGCCACCGCCTTTGATGTCCCGCCGTAAGTATAGAGCCGGAGGGGTGACCGCGGAATTGACGGCGCCCACGAGGTTGAAAGCGGGATTGCCCTTGAACGTCCAGGTGCCGCCATTGCTCTCCGATCCGGTGAAGATCGGAGCCGTGTAATTGTCCACGCTGGAATAGAGGGCATAAGCCGTCGCGCCCGGTGGAGGTGCTCCGCATATTGAAATCGAAGCCCTTGATCGTGACGCCGAACCGGATGCCGGAGTGACCGTCACGGTAAAGTAAGCCGAGGAGCTATTGGCCGCGGTGCTGAGGGCGAGGTCGTTCACCGCCGTTCCGATATTGAAGGCGCCAGAAGCACCGGTGTCATTTGACGCCGAGCTGCTGTTGATGGGCGTGCTCACGGAGCCGAAGGAATTCGCGATGCTGAAATCGCCCGGTCGTAAAATTGACCGCGTGCCGGAACTGGCCGCGGCATTGGCGGCGCTCGTCCCGAAGTTCCAGCCCATGACGACGTCGGCGAAGATTTGTCCTGGAGGCCGAGCGTCGCCAGACAGAGCACTGTTAGAAAGAGAAGAAAGCCGCGCCTGATGATAGACGGACGCCCGGCGGCGCAGGCTTGTTAGGACGGATCGGGAGGGGGAGCTTTTGATGGAGGTATCATGGGAATTTCCGATGAGGTGGAGATGGAGCGCGGCGGGTGGATGGGACAACGCGCCGCGATGGAAAATGACGGCGCAAAATGGCTGGCGACATAACTCTCACCTCTCCATGGCGGCCACGTTGCGGGAACGTCATGCTTGGGTGAAGATTAGGTTACACGCGGCGGCTTACCGGCCGGTGATTGAAAATGCGTGATCCCTCCACAGGGTAACCTAATACATGGGCTGCGTGGACTGTATTGGCTGTGTAATGAAATATTGACTCCAAACGGCCAAGGTCCTGCAAATTTATCCGCTGACTTCCCCGTTCCCCCATAGAGAACCGCGCGTCTTACCGCCGCCGCCGCCAGGCGATGACTCCTGCGCTGAGCAGGAGCGAAAGAGCGCGCTCGGCTCAGGGACGGAGGACACGATGAAATTATCCACGCGATCCGTTCCAGCCGTGCCCAAGCTGCCACTAATCGGATTGGAATCCGCCATGGACAGGCGGAAAGTGATGGTGGAACTGGCGCTATCCAGCGCCGTGTCGATGGCATCAACCGAGGACAGATCGAACGACCGCGTCGAGATGGGCTTTGGCGAACTGCCCGTCCAGGTATCGTTGGTCACGTTGTAGACCGCACTAAAGTCCGTAAAGTTCGTCCCGTCGACACTGTAGCTCAACTGAAAGTCTTTGGGTCCCGTATTGCTGCCGGTTTGGTCGAAGGCGATTTCGAGGCCCATGCCGGCAAACGCGTTGTCGTTGATCGACAACGTGAACTGATAATAGTCGCCCGTCGCCCAGGTATTGGAACTCAGTGCCTTGGCACTGCCGTTCCCTACCGGGTTCGACCACACCGTGGAACCGGAAGCATGCAACCCGGTGGCTACGCCACTGGCATTGACGCCACCCGGAATTGTCGCCGTCACCGCCGGGCTGGGGGACGTGCCTGTGTTGGTCGTCGCAGCATTTTCAAAACCCCAAGTTGCGATGGTTGTCGCCCCGCGCATCGGCTTGAAAAGCGATGTATGCTGCAGAGAGTGCGAGGATAGGGATGCGAGTCGATTTCATAGTGGGCGGCTTGCTGGCGAGGTCGTTCTTTCCCGAGGATGCAGGGCGCATGTGGACGTGCGATGGCGGGCCGTTACAGTCGCGTAAAACGTCGCCAACTGCCGTGAGCCCCTGTTCGAGCACAAGCACGAGAGCGAGAAGGAATCCACTGCCGCGCCCAGAGACTTCCGTGCCTTTTTGTGTATTTCGTCGACCCCGTCCCCGCTCCGCCCAAGCCTAATCAAGGTGGATGAAGCTTCAAATAACCACTCGCCAACCAAGGTGACCATGCCAGCTTGCCCGACTTTCATGAAATTCCACGGCTCCCTCTTGATCGCCCTTTCCGTCTGCCTCGCGGCCCCCGCTTCCCTTTTGGCTGCGGACAAAAAGAAAGTGGCGCCCCCGTCACCTCCGCCGGCCGATGCCCCGGCGGCCAAACCCTCTCGTGTTGCCCGATACGGTCGCCGTCGTCGAAGGTTCCGAGGTCAAGAAGGCGGAATTGGAACAGGCTTTCACAATCTGCTCGCGGCCCGCAAGATGACGCCCGATGCCATCCCGGCGGACCAGCGCCTGCAGGGCTACCACATGGTGCTCGACGAAATCATCATCGACAAACTGCTGGCCAAGCGCTCGGCCGATACGCCGGTGAGCGACGACGACGTAAAAGGCGCAGTGGGAGCGCATCAAGGGCAATTTCGGCTCCGAAGAAGAACTCAAGAAGCAGGTGGAGGCCGCCGTGAGACTATCGACAAGGTCAAGAAAGGCCTGCACGACCGGCTCGCCGAAGAGCATTGGCTCGATGCGCAGATCAAGGACAAGGTGAACGTGACCGACGCCGATGCGGAAGACTTTTACAAGAAAAACCCCGACCAATTCAAATCGCCCGAGCAGGTGCGGGCCAGCCACATCCTCGTGAAGGTGGAGGCGGATGCGAAGCCCGAGGTGGTGATCGAGAAGCAGAAGGCCGCCCAGGCCATCGCGGACCGCGTAAAGAAGGGTGAGGATTTCGCCAAGCTCGCCAAGGAGCTTTCGAGGACCCGAGCGCCAAGCAAAACAGCGGCGATCTCGATTTCTTCACCAAGGAAGCGATGGTGCCGGAATTTTCCAAGGCCGCCTTCGCCATGAAGAAGACAAATCAGCGACCCCGTGCGCAGCGAATTTGGCTTTCACGTGATCAAGGTGACCGACCGCAAGGACGCCGAAGTCGTGACGCTGGACAAGGCCAAGCCGCAGCTCCTCGCCTATCTCAAGAACCAGAAAAAGCAGGCCGAAATCGAGAAGGTCGTCCAGGACGTCCGCGCCAAGGCGGATGTCAAAATCAACCTGCCCGAACCGCCGGCCCCGCCCCGCGCCGGCGCCGGGAGCCGCACCGGCTCCGGAACCCGCGCCCGCGAAATAAGGTCGCGCGGATGATTTCCGCCACAGGCGCAGTGGCGATCGGTTCGTCGAATTAGGCATTGATGCGCGTCAGTTTCTTGGCCCAGACTTTTAACCCGAATGCGCCGCTTGCGGCGTCCATCGAACAACCTTCATGTCACGCAAAGTTCGGAAAAATGTAGGGGTCATCGGTCTCGGCATCATCGGGTCCCGCGTCGCGGCGGGGCTGCGCGGTGCCGGCTACCAGGTCTACGTCTGGAATCGCAGCGCCCGGCCGGCGCCGAATTTCTCGGGTCGCCCGCGGAGATTGCCGAGTCGGCGGAGATCATCCAGATCTTCGTCGCCGATGCCCAGGCGCTCTTCGATGTCGTCGAGGCGATGAGCGAAGCGCTCACCCCCAAGCACGTCATCGTGTGCAATTCGACCGTCGGCCCGGAGGCCGTGCTCGAGGCGGCGCAGCTCGTGGAAGCCCGCGGCGCGCAATTCCTCGATGCGCCCTTTACCGGCAGCAAGATCGCGGCGGAAAAGCGGCAGCTCGTCTACTACGTGGGTGGGCCGGAACCGGCGTTCCTGCGGGTGCGCCCGATCCTCGAGATCACCAGCAAAAGCATCATTCGCATGGGCGAGATCGGCCATGCCTCCACGATCAAGGTGGTGACCAATATGATTTCCGCGGTTACCGCGCAGGTGCTCGCCGAGGCGCTTTCCATCGTGCAAAAGGCGGGGCTGGAGCCGGAATTGCTCTCCGCCGCCATCGAGCAAAACGCCTGCCGATCCGGCGTCATCGACCTCAAGCTGCCGAAAATGATGAGCGGCGATTACGAGCCGCATTTCTCGCTCAAGCACATGTTCAAGGACGTGCAGCTCGGCATTCACATGGCCAATGCCCTCGACATCGAGATCCCGGCCACGACGGTGACGGCGGGGGTGATGTACGGCGCGCTCAATCAAGGGTGGGGCGACATGGATTTTTCGGTCCTCTTCAAGAACTACACTCCCGCCGAGATCTTCGAGGAGTTGCCCGCGGCGATCCAGCATGCGCTCACCGAGCACGAGGCGGCGGAATCCACGCCCGAGTTGGAGGGCGAGGACGAAGCCGCCGCGCCGGCGCCCGAAGGGACTCTCACGGTCGAGCCGGAAACCGGCTGGTGCCGCCCGCACCGGAACCACCGGCGGTCGTTCCGCCCACGCCAGCCGTTCCGAACATTCAGGCCCCTGCGATGACGCCCGAGACGGCGCTGGTGGGGAATGGGGCTTCCACGCGCGAAGCGGTGCCCACGGAGGAAGCGGCGCGGATCATCGCCGCGGTGCTCTCGCACGTCACGCATCAGCGCGGAGAGGTAGGAGGCGTGCTCGAGGAAAATCGCAGCCGCATCCCGGCCATCGAACCGAAGGATTCCAGCCCGAAGCCGGAGATGCCGCGGACATCGGAGGAGAAGCCTGCGGTCGCGAAAGTCGTGGAAACTGCCGCCGGTGGAAACGCCGATCCGGCAAAACCCCGGCGAGGCGGCCAAGCCGGCGCGGGTGAACCGAGTTCAGGATCCAACCCGGTCGATTTCGTTCGCCGTTGGTTCGTCGGGCGTTCCCAAGGCTAGCTGTGGACGGCCCGAACGCCGCGGAGGCGGCCATTTACCGTGAATGCCGGTCGCGCGGGGGGAGTCGTGGACCTTTCCGATCGCACGCAACTGGTCCTCACCGGTCCGGACCGCGTTCGTTACTTGAATGGGCAGGTGACGAGCGACGTGCGGAAGCTGCAGCCCGGCCAGACCCAGGCCGCCTGTGTGACCACCGCGAAGGGCAAGCTCTGCGCGGACATCTTCATCACGGCACAGGAGGAGGCGCTGTTCGTCGATGCCGAGGGCAGCCTGCGCGAGGCATTGCTGGCCCGGCTGGAGCGTTACATCGTGGCGGATGACGTCGCGATCGAGGATGTGACAGAGACGCACGCGCTGCTGCACTACTTCGGCAGCGAAGCGGCGCCCACGACGGGAGTCGGGAAGATCGCGTCCGCCCGGCGCCTGGGTCAGCCAGGTTGGGATCTGCGCCTGACTTGCGAGGAGCTGGCTGCCGGGCGCGAGCCGCTCATGGGGGATCGCGTGCGGGTGGATGCGGCGCTGGCGGAGACGCTTCGGATCGAAGCCGGCATTCCGCGCTGGGGCCACGAACTCGACGAGAATACCCTTCCCGCCCGAGGCCGGGCTCGACAGACGCATATCGACTATCACAAAGGCTGCTACATCGGGCAGGAAGTGATCTCCGCCTGCGGAGTGTGGGGCATGTGAATCGCCAACTCACGGGCTTTGTCGCCGAGGGCAATGTCCCGCTCGCCGCCGGCTGCGGCTCTTCGCCAGGGCGGAGGATACGGCCTCCCTCGGCCTGCTCACCAGCGCGACTTACAGTTTTGCCCTTGGAAAAGCCAATCGCGCTCGGCTATCTCAAGCGCGGTTCGCCCACGGGCGCACTGTTTGCCCCGCCCGGAGGGGGCGAATGGCCCCCAGGCCGTCGTCACCGCCCGACTGTTGCCCTTCGTTTCATGAAAAAACTTCTCATCACCGCCTGCGCCGCCGCGACCGCGCTCTCCCGCCGTTCGCGCGGAGGATGTCGCGCTCCTTACTTTCAAAGTCGCCAAAGACAAGGTGCCCAAGCAGGTGGCCATCGAATTTATGAAGCCGACGCGCCGCAGACCGTCGAGAATTTCAAGAAGCTCGCGCGCAAGAGATTCTACAACGGCCAGTCGTTTCACCGTGTCTTCCCGGATACCCTCGTGCAGACCGGCGACCCGCTCAGCAAGGGGAGGGATCGCGCGAAGGTCGGCACCGGGCGGCCCCGGCTACACGCTCCCGCCGGAGATCCACCACAAGCACACCAAAGGAGCCATCGCCGCCGGGCGTCTCTCCGACAAAATCAACCCCGGTCGTCTTTCGAACGGCAGCCAGTTCCTCATCTGCCTCGTGCCGATTCCTTCCTACGATGGGCAGTACACCGTCTTCGGCAATGTCATCTGGGGCCTGGACGCGTTGACGCAGGTCAGCGAACTGCCGGTGGACACGAACGACAACCCGCTCCGGCGCGTGGAGATCAAATCGATCAAAATCATGCCCCGCGAGCGACTTCCGGCGGCGCCCGTGCCCGGCCCAGCCCCGGCGGCGGCGAAAAAGCCCTGGTATAAAATTTTCTAGAAAGAGGCACTTGCGGCCTGCGAAGGTCGCACGTATAAAGCGCTCCCCTCGCACACGGGTAGGTACCGAAGTGGCCAAACGGGGCGGACTGTAAATCCGCTGGCTTACGCCCTTCAGTGGTTCGAATCACTCCTGCCCATTCCCCTCTAGATCAAGGATCCAAGAGGCTTCGCGCGGGAACGCACCGTTCCGCGCACCGGCAGATATTCCAGTTCCGCGCCACTGGCGGCGCACCGCAGCAGAGCGCGCCCCGGCTCATGTCTCCGCGTCCGATAAATTCCGCGGGAAAGAACAGGCGTTCGCCAAACACGGGTAGCAGCGGCTCGATATATTTCCCAGTGGCGACGCTGCCCAACAGGACGATCTCCAGGGAAGGCTCCGATGCCACGGCAGCGGCGGTGGCCTTGAGCGGCACGGTGAAGCGGGGTTCGCCGCATCTATCGGGATGGCGGAGAATTCGTCGAGATCTGCCAGGCCGATCCTCGTGTTCGCGGGAATCAAACCACGGTTGGGCGTAATGACCAGCGCGCCGGATATTCCAGCGGGGGCCTGCGCGAAGCGGTGGGCATAGGCGAGTTTCCCGCGAAAATACAATCCGCTGCAAAAGGCGAAGACCTCCCCAATGCTCGCGTCTCCGATTTGCACGCGGCGCGCCAGTTCGAAGTTCGCCTGGGGCCGGGTCAGCAATTGCGCCCGGCGACCGTTCGCCCTCGCCGGAGAAAGCAGAAAGACGCGATTCACCTCGATCCCGGGCGGCTGGTCATTTTGGGGGATCGGCCAGCGGACTTTCCGCCGGCCGCGGCCATCACCTCGCCCGTCGCTTGAAAGCGGGAGCCATGGCAGGGGCAGTCCCAGGTCTTTTCCACGCCGTTCCACCGCACCACGCAGCCCATGTGCGGGCACACCGCAGACTTCATGCTGAGCTTGCCCTGGTCGTCGCGATACGCCGCTACTCGCGCTCCCTCGACCATCACGATCTTTCCTTCGCCCCGCGTGATCCCGCGCAGCGAAGTGGCCCCCGGCTTGGTCAGCCACTGTTTCGCCAGGTAATAGGGGTAGTCCTTGTTTTCCTTGAGGTAGTTCCAGGCGCCGCCCAGCAGCTTCTTCCGATGCACATCGAACAAGGCCGTCCACGGATTGCGCCGGCCGGTGAAGGCGTCGGCGGCCATCATGGCGGCGAGCGTGCCGAAGGTCATGCCGTTGCCCGAAAAACCCGTTGCCACGAATTGATGCGGCGCGGTTTCACCGATGAACGGCAGACCATCGTTCGTCTCGACCACCTGGCCGGACCAGCGATGGTCGATCATCGCCTGGGGAAAAAGCTGACGCAGGCGCTTTTCCACCGCGTCGTAATGCCGCTGGGGGTCGGGCGTCTGGCCGGTCTTATGATCGGCGCCGCCGAGGATCGCGTAGTCATGCCCCTTGTGCCGGTCGATACGCAGATAAAAATAGGGCTGCGCGGTGTCCCAAAAGGAAGCCTCCGGCACGGTGCCCGTCTTGATCCTGGCCCCGATCGCATAGGTGCTGTACGACGCCAGCTTCGTTTGAAACAGCGCGGCGCTCGTGGTGCCGGTGGCGCCCTGCAAGGGGACGTGCGTGGCGATAATCACGTATTTGCAATGGATGGTGCGATCGTTCGCCTTGACGGTCGGCGGATCGACTTCGATCGAACTGGCCTCCGTGTTTTCGTAGATGTGACCGCCCTGTTCGCGCAGCGCCAGGAGAAGCCCGCGCAGATACTTTGCCGGATGAAACTTCGCCTGGTTCGCAAAGGCGATGCCGGGAACTTTCACGAACGGCACTGCTTCCATGAAGGTTGCGTCAAAGCCTAGCTCGGCGGCCAGGCGCGCATCTTCTTGCAGAGAGGCGGCCTCGTCCTCGCCCTTCTTGCCCGCCGCATGCAGATATCCAGGCACCCAGGCAAACTCGCACTCGATCTTTTCATCGGTCGCAATCTGATGAATCTGGTCGATCGCCGCGCGGCCCGCATCCCAGGCGGCCTGCGCGTGGTCGCGCCCGAAGTTCTTCACGAGATCCTGAAAGCGGGAATCGGTAACATAAGTGAGGTGAGCGGTGGTGTGACCCGTCTCGCCCAGGTTGAAGCGGTCGCGCTCCAGCAGAGCGACCGTCGCCCCCGCTTTGCGAAGCAAGTAGGCCGCGGTTGTGCCGGTGATCCCGCCCCCGATCACGACCACATCCACCTTCAGGTCCTCCCGCAGCCGCGCGAATTTCGGAAACCGGGAAGTATCTGTCCAGTAGGGCGTGGTCCCGATGGGATCGGAGGAAGGCGGAACGTTCATGGCGGCATTCATCTCGTGAAGTTGGGAAACTGTATTGAATTCGACCGTCCCTGCTGTCGTGCGCTTATTCGTTCCCTAAGTCGGTAAGCTGGCCTTTTAGCTAACCAGTGGCCACAGCCAACATGCTCACGACGTCCGATACATCGGTGGCGGCAGCAGTGCAAATCTGCGGAATCTCGGCAATAAACCGATGAGAGGTTCGATTCCTCAGCCGCCAACAATTTCTTTTCGGGGGGAGGAGTCCGGCGCAGCGGGGCTCCGGGAGCTGAGGAGGTGCTATTTCGGGCGCCGATCGTCGCGCAGGATGGCCCAGACGAGGGCAAATGCACCGGCCGAAGCGCCGAGGAAAAAGAGAATCGCAAATCCCGGGTAGCCAAAAATTCGGAAGGTCGTGTCGACGCGCATCAGCATGGAGGCGCCCACGATCAAGGCGGCGAGGATGAGGCCGAGCGTGATGCGATTGGCTACCTTTTGCAGCCCCGACATCAGCATGTCTTCGTCGATGGCGTCGATGCTCAGGCGCAGCTTGTTCGTGGCCACGAGTTCCAGGAATTGATTGAGGCGCGTGGGCAACTTTTCCACGAGTTCCTTCGTCTCCAGCAGCGCGCTGAAGAAGGCGCCGCTGTTCAAGCTCTTCATGGTCCGTTGATGAAAGATCTCCAAGGCGTTTCGCCGGATCGATTCGTTCGGGTCGAAATTTGGCGCCAGCCTGCGGCCGACCAGATCGAGATTGAGCAAGGTCTTGCCGAGCATCGTGAGTTGCGCCGGCACGCGAATGCCGGTGTCGGCCGCGATCAACTTGATCCCGATCACTTCGCGTCCCACCTGGCGTTGGCCCACGGTGGCATCCTGCTGTTCGGTCACAAGTTCTCCGATACGCCGGCGGAATTGCAATTCATCGAAGTCCTCCTTCGCCTCTCCGATCCGCACCGCGATATCGGCGGCCTTGTCGCTCTGTCCCTCCGCGATGGCCAGCAGGAGCTTGAGCAACTGCTCCTGCAACGTGCCATCGATGCGCGCCGTCATCCCCAGGTCGAGCAGGGCGATGCGCCCATCGTCCGTGAGGAAAACGTTCCCCGGATGCGGGTCCGCATGGAAGAAACCGTCGACCAGGATCTGCTGGAGATAAGCGCGGAAGAGTTCCTCGGCCAGTGCTTCGCCATCGATATCGAGTTTCGCCAGGGGGCCGACCTTCGTGATCTTCTTGCCGGCAATATAGTCCATGGTCAAAACGCGCCCGGTGGAATAGTCGTCGACCGGCTGCGGCACGATGATCTTGGAAAAGCTGGCCAGCTTCCCCCCGAGCAGACGCAGGTTGCCCGCTTCCAAACGGTAATCGAGTTCGCGGAGGAGCGACTTGCGCAATTCCTCCACCATCCGCGTGAAACCGTAGCGGCGGCCGGCTTCCGTATGGGCATCGAGGATTTGCGCCACCTCATGCATGGCCTCCAGGTCTTCGGAGACCCGCTCGCGGACGTGCGGTCGCTGCACCTTCACGACCACCGCGCGGCCGTCGCGCAAAGTCGCCCGATGGACCTGGCCGAGCGAAGCCGCGGCGAGAGGCGTGCTTTCGAATTCGGAAAACGCCTTGGAGAGCCGTGCGCCGATTTCTACGGAGACGATGGCTTCGACATCGCCGAAAGAGAATGGCTCGACGTTGTCTTGCAGGCGAGCCAGAGCGTCCATGTAAGCGGGCGGAATAAAATCCGCCCGGGTCGAAATCAACTGCCCCAGCTTGATAAAGGTAGGGCCGAGTTTTTCCAGATCATCGGCCAGCTCTTTCGCGGCGGGTGGCACTGTCGGACTCGGGCCGTAGTCGAGAGGATCATCAATGACCGGCGCCTCCTTCACCAAATCCCCGTGCCCATATTTGGCCATCAGGATGAGAACATCTTTATAGAGTTTTAGGTGGGTGGGTTGCAGGGAAAGCGCCATACGCGTGTTAATCGCGCGTCGCTGAAGTGTCGCACGTATGCGAATGAGCCGGAGAAGTTAACGGCTTGCCCCCTCGATGCTTGCGACCGTCGCCCCGCTGAGCCGCGAAGCTACTAACATGAAAACGAATTTCTTTCTGCGCGGGCTGGTCTGCTCTGTCGGTGCCGTGGCCGTCGCTTTCGCGGCGGACGAGAGCGGCTCTGCAGTGACCAGAAGCCCGGCGGCGGCGAGCGGCGGAGTGGAAGTGGGCATTGCCCGGCGGGATGGCGTGACGGTCTCCGGCGCCGAGGCTTATGTAACACGCAATGGCGTTACCGAAAAACTCGTGAAGGAACTGCAACTGCCTTCGGGCGTAATTGTGCGGCCCGATGGAACGATGAGTTTAGGAGACCGCACCACGACCGCCTTGCAAGCAGATCAATTGCTCACGTTCGATGGAAAGATTGTCAACGTCCCCCGGGATCCCAATGTCAATCCGGCGCCCGTAGCGCCAGCGCAAACGAATGCGGCCGCGGGTGGAGCGATGGCGAATCAAAGAGGTGCCAATGCCAATAGCAGTGTCTTTCGGGCCAGCGACGGGAGAACATTCACGGGAATGGTGACCTCTCCGGGTGCCATTACGACCACGGATGGCATGGTGATCCCCATTGACGGTTCGATTAGCGTGATTTCCCCCGGTGGGAATGGGACGGTCTCGATGGGGCTGCTCAATGCCAATGGCACGATTTCGGCGAGTGATGGGACGATTATCTTCCCCGACGGCTCCGCGCGCGACCCCAGCGGAAAACTGCTTTCGCGCCAGGCGGGTCGAGGAGCGGCCGTATCGGCGGGAATACTCAATTCATTGGGGATGAACTCCTCCCAAGGCACGTCAAATCAGCAAGGGACAACGACGCAACAGGGGACGACGAACCAGCAAGGCACCAGCAACCAGCAAGGCATCAGCAACCAGCAGGGCACCTCGAACCAGCAGGGTACTAATATGCAACAGGGCATCACCCCTTCCCAAGGATCTGCGGGCACACTCTTCACCAGTCCACAGCAGAACGCGCCGACTGCCCGGCAAGGCGCGGTAAATCAACAGGCCGCGGGCACTCAGCAAGGGGCGACAAATCAGCAGGGTCTGGTTGCCCCGCAAGCGGCCACGCCCCAGAGCCCGGCCGCGCAAGGCGCCTTCGTGAGGCCTCAAGGAACGAATCCGCCGGGCGCAACCAATTCCAACTTCCCCACGGGCCAGGCCGCTTCGCGACAACAGGGGAATGGAGTGTCGCGTACACAAGGCAATACGCCAGCTACCAATGGTAACGCAGGCGGAGCGGTGACGAATGGCGGTGGGGGCGCCGCCACCGGCGGCGCGGCCAGGTGATTGAATAGTTTTGCAGGAAAGATGCCGCCACGCCACCCTTCGTCCAGGTTGCGTTCACGAATTAATTGAGATGAAGAACGGCGTGGCCGCGGTAGGGACGGCGCGCCGCGCCGTCCTCGCCAACGCCAGGCTCGTGAAAGCAGAACGATTTCCGCTCCTCGAAACCTCCCCCCGAGGACGCCGACGGCGCGGCGTCCCTACCGCGCCACAGGCTGGACACGCTTTCTTGGAAATTCGTGAACACTGCCTAGTCAACCTGAGCCGTAACGATGCAGTTGGAAATGGGGAGCGCACGCGCCCTCGCGTGCTGTTTCCGGCGCCCCGCCGGAAACGTTCGGCCGATTTGCACACACCCTGCGGGGAATCTGCTCTGGTGCTTCCGAGACTGCCCGGCGAGGGCGCCGGACAGAGCACGCGAGGGCGCGTGCGCTCCCCATTTTTCCTCCGCGAACGGCATCGATCCGGGTGAGGGTGGGTCAGACAATTCCGTGGACGGATACGTGCGCAACCTGCCCAGCCGCCGAATAAGCAATCATGGCAACCACCCGACAAAAGCAGGCCGCGAAGGCGAATATCCAGAAAGCCGCCGCCGCGGCGAAATCCAAAAAGACGATTTCCCATCTTCCGAAAAAAACACGCACGGCGCTGGGCAAAGAAGGTGCCAAGGCCGCCCGGCAGCGAAAATAACGTCCATGGGAAACGCCGCCACGCAGGTGTTAGCGCCTACCGCCCGTCGCCAGCCGATCGGGGCGGAGGTGGGAAAAGACGGAACTCATTTTCGCGTCTGGGCGCCACGCTCGCGGAAAGTGAGCGTCAAATTGGGAGAATCCAGCGAACTGGCACGGGACGGCGGCACCTTTGAGCTTTTAGCCGAGGCGGACGGTTACTTCAGTGCACTCGTCGGTGAGGCGAAGACGGGATGGCATTATAAATTCCAGCTCGATCATGGCACCTTTCCCGATCCCGCTTCGCGCTTTCAGCCCGATGGGCCGCATGCCGCCTCGCGCCTCGTCGATCCCGGCGCTTATTCCTGGTCGGATGCCGGCTGGCGCGCCACGGCGATGGAGACCGCGTCATTTACGAAATGCACGTGGGCACCTTCACGCCTGAAGGCACCTGGCGTGCGGCCGCGGAGCAATTGCCGGAGCTTGCCGACCTCGGCGCCACGACGGTGGAGATGATGCCGGTCGCGGATTTTCCGGGCCGCTACGGTTGGGGTTACGATGGAGTGTGCCTGTTTGCGCCCACGCGTCTCTATGGCGAGCCGGACGATCTGCGGCACTTTGTCGATCGCGCGCATGCCCTCGGTCTGGAAGTGATTCTCGACGTCGTTTACAATCATCTCGGCCCCGATGGAAACTATCTGCCCGAGTTTTCATCGGACTACTTCAGCAAGCGCTACCACAGCGACTGGGGCGAGCCGCTGAACTTCGATGGGGACCACAACGGCCCGGTGCGCGAGTTCTTTCTCGCCAATGCCGCCTACTGGATCGGCGAATATCATTTCGATGGGCTGCGACTCGATGCCACGCAGCAGATCTTCGATTGCTCGGAGGAGCACATCCTGGCGGCCATCACGCGAACGGTGGCCGGTGCTGCGCAGGGCCGCAGTGTTTACGTGGTCGGGGAAAATGAGCCGCAGCACACGCGATTGGTCCGGCCCGTGGAGAGCGGCGGCTATGGTCTGGATGCGCTGTGGAACGATGATTTTCATCACAGCGCGATCGTGGCTCTCACGGGGCGCAATGAAGCCTATTACTCGGACTACCGCGGGGTGGCGCAGGAATTCATTTCCGCGGCGAAGTGGGGTTACCTTTATCAAGGCCAGCGTTACACCTGGCAGAAGGCGCGGCGGGGAACTCCCAGTCTCCATTTGCAACCGTCGAATTTCGTTCATTTCGTGGAGAACCACGACCAGGTCGCGAACTCGCTGTGGGGCAAGCGCCTCTTCGACCTCGGCAATGCCGGACGCGCCCGCGCACTCACCGCCTTGCTCCTGCTCGGACCTGGAACGCCCATGCTGTTCCAAGGCCAGGAATTTGCCGCGGCATCGCCCTTTCTCTATTTCGCCGATCACAATCTCGAGCTGGCCAAAAACGTCGCCGCGGGCCGCGCGGAATTCTTGCGCCAGTTTCCCAGCATCAATTCCCCCGAGGCGGCGGCGCTGCTGCCCAACCCCGAGGACGAAGAGACATTCCTGCGGTGCAAACTGGATTTCTCCGAGCGCGAGAAGCATCGCGATGTGTACCAAATGCACCGGGACCTGCTCGCGTTGCGCCAGAGCGACCCGCTGCTCGGCAAGGCGGGGGCGCGGCACCTACGACGGCGCGACGCTCGCCGAGCGCGCTTTTCTTTTGCGCTTCTTCGGCCGCGCGCAGGATGATCGTCTGCTGATCTTCAATTTCGGTCCGGCCCTGCCCTTCAGCCCGGCGCCGGAGCCGCTGCTCGCTCCGCCCGAGGGCATGCAATGGGAACTGGCGTGGTCGAGTGAAGATCCGCGGTACGGCGGCAACGGCATCACGCCGATGGAAACCGAGGAAAACAATTGGCGGATTCCGGCAGACGCGGCGGCCCTGCTGATTCCGAAACCCTTAAAGCGACATGAATCCTCCGACTCTCCTGCGGAAAATTGACCTGTCCGATGCGCGGGCGGATACCGCGCGCGAATTGCTGCGCCGCGAATGGTTGCTCGCCAACGGCGTGGGCGGCTACGCGTCGGGCACCATCTCGGGCCTGGTCTCGCGCCGCTATCATGGTCTCCTCGTGGCCGCACTGCCCGCGCCGCTGGGCCGCGTGGTCATGCTGAATCATCTCGCGGAATTTCTGCACTTGCCAGGCGGTCGTCGCCTTCAATTCGGCGGCGAAGAAGCGTGCCGCTCCGATGCGCCCGTGGAGAACATTCACTACATTCAAGAGTTCCGCCTGGAAGATGGCCTGCCGGTGTGGCGATTCGATGTGGAAGGTTATATCGTGGAAAAAGCCGCGCTGCTCGTGCACGGGCAAAATACCGTGCACATCACCTACCGGCTTCTGTCCGATCAGGAATCCGTGCGCCTGGAAATTGTGCCATCCGTCCATTTTCGTCCGCACGAAAATGACGTTAGCGGCGCCTTGGGCGACAGTTATGCCTTGGGCATTCATGACCAGCAATATGAGGTGCGGGGACCTTCTCCTTATCCACCGCTGCGCCTGGCCGTGCAGGGTGTGCCGGCGGGATTCACGCACGAGGGAGGGCGCACGAGCGAGATCGGCTATCAGATGGAAGCGGATCGCGGCTATCATTCCCGGGGTCTGTTGTGGAATCCGGGACACTTCGCCGTCGAGTTGCGGCCCCATCGGTCGGCGACCCTGGTCGCGTCGACCGAGCAGTGGAGCACGATGCTGGCGCTCGGCGCCGCCGAAGCGCTCGCGGCCGAACGCGAGCGTCGCCGCCGGCTCGTGGCCGCCGCTCATCCGCAGGCGCAACACGATGAAGCCGCCGAACTGGTGCTGGCCGCCGACCAGTTTCTGATCACGCCGTCGGGACGCGTGGAGGACGCCGCGCGGGCCCGTGCCTCCGGCGACGAAGTGCGCACGGTCATCGCGGGTTATCATTGGTTCACGGATTGGGGGCGCGATACCATGATCAGCCTTGAAGGGCTGACGCTCACGACCGGTCGGCAGACGGAAGCGGGCTGGATCCTGCGGACCTTCGCGCACTATATTCGCGACGGGCTGATCCCGAATATGTTTCCCGAAGGCGAAGCGGAGGGCCTCTATCATACCGCGGATGCGACGCTCTGGTTCTTTCACGCGCTCGATCGCTATCTCCAGGTCAGCGGCGACCGCGCGACGTTGCTCGTCCTGCTGCCCAAGCTCGTGGAGATCCGCCGAGCGTCACCTGCACGGCACGCGCTTCGGCATTCAGGTCGACCCGCAGGATGGATTGCTCCGCCAGGGGGGCGGAAGGATATCAGCTCACGTGGATGGACGCGAAAGTGGACGGCTGGGTCGTGACGCCGCGGCGCGGCAAAGCGGTGGAGATCAATGCGCTTTGGTACAATGCCCTGCGGTTGCTCGAAGGATGGCTGCGCGAAGAAAAAAGCGTTGCCGAGGCCGATGCCTACGCCCGGCATGCGGAGCGTACGCGGGTTTCCTTCAATCAACGCTTCTGGTCCGGGGAGCGCGGTTATTTGCTCGATACAGTCGATGGCGAGCAGGGCGATGATGCCGCCTGCCGGCCGAATCAAGTTTTTGCCATCTCGCTCCGCCATCCCGTGCTCGAGGAGAAGCATTGGTCCTCAATCGTCGATAAAGTCCGCGCCGAGTTACTCACGCCTGTCGGGCTGCGTTCGCTGAGCCGCGGCCATCCCGATTACAAGTCACACTATTTCGGAGACCTGCGGGCGCGCGACGCCGCCTATCATCAGGGTACCGTGTGGGGGTGGTTGATCGGTCCATTTATCGATGCATGGTTGAAGGTTCACCCCGAAGATCGT
Source organism: Chthoniobacter sp. (assembly GCA_037200205.1). Taxonomy (GTDB): domain Bacteria; phylum Verrucomicrobiota; class Verrucomicrobiia; order Chthoniobacterales; family Chthoniobacteraceae; genus Chthoniobacter. Next base: position 91,225 of record JBBCHV010000043.1, on the reverse strand, counting down.
TCCGCGCGCCCGCGAGTGTCTGCGCGGCCTGCTCGTCCACCTCAGCGACGCTTGCATCGGCTCGATGAGCGAGATTTTCGATGCCGAAGAACCGTTCACTTCCGCGTGGCCTGTATCGCGCAAGCGTGGACCGTGGCGGAGGTGCTGCGTTGCTGGGTGAAAACCGCGGACTAACCGGCGGTCATGTTATACGTATAACTATGTACCGTGCCGCATCTCCGGGAGACTCGCTGAGAGGCGAGGCGATGAGCCCGCACTTGTCAGGCTCCCGGATTCGGGTAATAGTTCGTGTAGATGACTCTTCGTTCACGCGTGGATATTATTCGAGATAGGGAGGATGGCGTGATTATTCTGCTCGTCGACGACGAGTTGATCGAGGCGGAGCTGTTTTCGGGGTCTGCTCGAGGCGGAAGAGGATCTGGAGTTTCACTACTGCCAGTGCGTGGACGATGCGCTCGTGCAGGCCAACCAGATCCAGCCCACGGTGATCGTGCAGGATCTTTCCATGCCCGGTGACCATGGGCTCACCATGATCAGCCGCTTCCGCGCGAACCCGATCACCAAGGAAACGCCGGTCGTGGTCTTCTCCGGGCAGGAAGACGCCCGGACCAAGAGCATCGCTTTCAGCCTCGGGGCGAACGATTACATCGTGAAGTCCGTCGACCGGATCGAACTGCTGGCGCGCGTGCGCTATCATTCCCGCGCCTATTGGAACCAGCGAAAGCGCGCCGAGGCGACGCGGGCCTTGCGGGAAAGTGAACGGCAGCTTTGGGACAGCAACGCCTCGCTACTCGAAGCGAATCGCAAACTCACCGAAGCGCTCGCCGAGGTAAGGCAATTGACCGGACTGCTGCCGATGTGCGCTTGTTGCCGGCGGGTGCGCGACGAGGAGAACTACTGGAGCGAATTCAGTGCTTATGTCGCAAAGCATACCGACCTGCGCCTGACGCACGGCTTGTGCGACGAGTGCCTGGGAACACAGGCCGAGAAGATGGGGCTCAGCCCGGTGCAAGTGGAGGCGCTGACTCGGAGATTCCGGAAACCCCCACCTTCAGAAATTGGGTCGAGCGGCGGCGTCGGTCTATAGACCCGCGTTCGTCAGGTCGAATGAGTTGAGCTATTTTGCCGGCGGCACCGGACTGGCGGCCCCCTCCTCGGCGTGCCGGCTTGGCTGCCGGAGCGGGTTGTTCTCGCCGTAAAGCGCCCACGGGCCATTGGGAACGTCCTGGGCCTCGACAAATTTCCAGTCGGTCACATCGGTCGTGATCAGGCCCAGATACTCACGCACTGCGGGCGAGACGTTCAGACCGGCTCCGCCATTGGCATTCGGTTTCGGCTTTTCATTGCCGAAGACATATTGCCAATGCTCGCCGCCGTACGGCCCGCAATCGCTCCATTGGGCGTAGCAGACTTTGCCTTCCGCATTGCGAATCGCCACCCAGCGATCGCGGCACACCGATTTGCCCTCCTCCACGAAGACTTCTTGGAACCACGGGATCACGACCTTCGCTTCCGGCTTCGTCACGCCCTTGGCGATATCATTGTAGGGCAGGGCGATATAAAATGGATTCAAGCGCGGAATGAAAGCCGCGGGAATGAAGTTCCGGCGCTTCTCCGGCTTTGGATCGTCGAATCCGCCGTAGTTTGCCTCCCACTTTGGATCCCACGCACTCGCCCCGCGGCCCGCTTGGGCTTTCCGGGCGCTGCCGATCCAAAAGACCGTCGTCACGATCCCGGTCTTCCAAGGATACTTGCCGGAAACCTTGGGTGGGGACGGCCCCGTCGGGACAGTGACCTGCGGCTCGATGCTGAGCAGCGCCGCTTCCCGCAGCTTCTTTGCGTGCTTCTCAAATTCGGCGTCGCTCGGCGACGAACCTTGCGCGAAAAGCCGGCCTGACAAAACCAGCATCGCCCCGGCTATCGCGAAAACGGTGATCGCACGCATGACTGGCAGTGTATCGGGCAAACGTGCCTAACGCGAACAAATCCCGAGCCTCAAAGCCGGTATCGTGGGCGTGACCGTCCACGTGGCCCGCAACTGGCTTTAGACATCGGCCAGATGAGATTGGTTCCCTTTGTATCGATGTGCGTGGCCTTGACGACCACCGCGGTTGCTCGCCTGGGTGACACGTTGGATCAGGCCGAAGCGCGGTATGGCCTGGAGAAGCGGCAAAAGGTTCCAGCAGGCAGGATCACGCTCCTGGAAGGTGCTCGGGAGGTGACGTTCGAATTGGAGGGCTGGCGCATCCGTTGCGCCCTTTTACAAGCTACCGACGGCAATTTTTATGTCGTGCGGGAAGAATATACGAAAATCTGGAATGGGGGAGTGATGAAGGCGGGCGGGGTCATTCAGATTCGCGATTTTGAGCGAGAAGCGATCCTGCAAGCCGAAGGCGGAAGCTGGGCGATCAAGGTCTTGGGAGAGCCTGGGTCCAATCTCCTGTCCAGCGCGGCCAATCAACTCTTGCGGGTTTACGGCGTGACGAATGTTTGGACGCGGCCAGATGGGGCCATCGCCCGAGGTAATCTGAGTAACGTCAATGTCATCCTCGATCTGCCCCAGGCGCTGAACTACGAAGCGCAACGGAAGGGATTCAAGGATCAACAACAGCGGCAGAATGCCCAGCGGCTCGTTCAACCGGACCCACCGGTGCCGGTGGCTCGGCCTCCCGTGCCGCCGAGCGGCGCATCGATGAAAGCGATCCCGACCCTGCAGCTCGTGCAGAACCCCAGTGATCCTCCCTCTACAACTCCCGTCCAGCCCCGCTCCGCTTCCCACGCCGTTCCGCCGAATCCCTTTTTCGCGGGGTCTTTCCTGACGTTGATCAGCATGAGCGGCCTGGCGATCTTCATTATCAAGCTGGCGACCGGACTGTCAGGGCGTCCCAAGGCATCACGGTCTCGTCCGCCAACGCTTCCAAAATCCGCGCCGGCAGTTCCGCCACCCTTGCCGGTGAGTGCCGCCGGGCGCCGCACGGTGAAGGACCTCACGTGGGACGATTTTGAATTGCTCGTCGGCGAGGTCTACCGGCGCCAGGGCTTCAAGGTCGAGCTGTCGGCCGGCACCGGCGCCGACGGTGGGATCGATCTCGTTCTGCGCCGCGGGGAAGAGCGCGTGTTGGTGCAGTGTAAATCATGGAACGTCTACAAGGTGAGTGCGCCCGCCATCCGGGAATTCTACGGCGTCATCGTCTCCGAAAAGGCGGATCGCGGGATCTTTGTCACCACCGGCTTGTTCACCCGGGACGCCCGGGACTTTGCCGCAGGCAAGCCGATCGAAATGATCGACGGCGCGGCATGGCAGGCGTTGCTGGAATCCGCTTCGACTGATCCCCACGACGACCTGTTGAATGTCGCGCTGTGGGCTCCCGTCTTTCTGGCCGCTTCCCGGATTACGGTTCCGCCGTGTCCCTTTTGCAAAGGCGCCATGGTCAAGCGCAGCGGGCGAGGCGGCGCGTTCCTGGGTTGTTCGACGTTTCCCCGCTGCCGCGGCAAACGAGAGATCCGAAAACACGTCGAGATCTGATCGAGCCACCCCCTACCGCGCCGTGCAGCCACATGGGATTCCGCCACCGCGTCAGAAGTCCGGATGCGCCTGGTAATAGCGATAGCGCGCGGTGATGTCCTCGATGTATTTGCGCGTGGTGGGGAAATCGATGGCGGGGAGCAGATCGGCGGCCGTGGTTTCTTCGCCGCGGCCGGTCGCGGCGATCCAGCGTTCCACGCGGACGTGGCCCGCGTTGTATTCCGCGAGGGCGAAGGGGATGGGATCGGCCTTTTGCTTCCAGCGATCGAGCGCCTTTTTGAAGTACCACGAGCCCGCGTCGACGTTCGTCTTGGGATCGAAGAGATCGGTCGGGGCGAAAGTCTCGATCTTCATCGCCTGCGCCCAGTCGCGCGCGGCGGCTTCGCCCACTTGCATCAGCCCGCGTTCGCCGCTCGTGCCCACCTTCTCCGTCTGGAAGGCGCTCTCGCGCCACGCGATGGCCTTGATGAGCAGCGGATCGACGCCGCGTTTGCGGGCCAGATCGCCGATCAGCGCGTCGTAGCGCGTGTAGCGCGAGCCGGCCAGCCACGACTGCAGGCGGTAGGTCGGGTCGGGCGAAGTCCACAACACCACGCCCACCGCGGCGAGGGCGGCGAGGAGGACGGCGAGCACGAGGCGTTGGAGGAAGCGGGCCATGAGGTGTGCGCAGTCAAACAGCGGGACAAAAAACTTCGACAAAAAACCGCCTCATCGCATCTTCCACGCATGCCGAGATATGCGCGCGTGCTGGTCGATGATTCCGCCGGGAAGGCTTTTGATTATGAGCTTCCCGAGGCCGTCGCTGCCGTGCTCCAGCCCGGTGCGCGGGTGCGGGTGCCCGTGCGCACGCGCACGGCGCTGGCCACCGTCATCGAGCTGCTCGACGAGACGGATGCGCCCGGCGTGAAGCAGATTTCCGAGGTCGTCAGCGCCGAGCCGATCCTCAGTCCGCTCCTGCTCAAGCTCGGCACGTGGATGGCGGACTACTACTGCTGCTCGCTGGAAGCGGCGATGAAAGCGGTGCTGCCCAATGTGATCCGCAAGGCTGAAGTGGGCCACCAGACGCGGCTCTTCGCGCGCCTCGCCCGCGAGGTCGACGAAGAGGAGATCGAGAAGATCCGCAAAAAGGCGCCCTTGCAGGCTGGTGTGATCGACCATCTCATCGAGGCCGCCCAGCCCGTCTCCGTGACCGACCTCGCCGAGAAGTGCGACGCTTCGCATGCCGTGGTGCAGGCGCTGGTCAAGAAGGGGCTCATCGTGACCGAGGCCTCGCGCGTGGAGCGCGACCCCTTCGGCGACGAATCCTTTGTCCATGCCGCGCCGCTCGACATGAATCCCGAGCAACTGGCCGTATTCGAACAGGTGCGCCGCGCCGTCGATCATCCCGCCGGCGAAGCGCCCAAGCCGATCCTCCTGCACGGTGTCACCGGCAGCGGCAAGACCGAGATTTATCTCCAGGCGATCCACCTCGTCCTCGAGCGTGGCCAATCGGCCATCATGCTCGTGCCGGAAATCTCGCTCACGCCGCAGACCGTCGAGCGTTTCAAATCGCGCTTCGCCACCACGCGGCACGAGGTCGCGGTGCTGCACTCGCACCTCAGCGAAGGCGAGCGGCACGATGAGTGGCACAAGATCCGCGATGGCCGGGCGCGCATCGTCATCGGCGCGCGGTCCGCGATCTTCGCGCCGTGCGCGAATCTCGGCCTCATCGTGGTCGATGAAGAACACGAGAACACCTACAAGCAGGAGGAAACGCCGCGCTATCACGGGCGCGACGTCGCCGTGCTTCGCGCGAGCATGGAGAAGTGCGCCATCGTCCTCGGCAGCGCCACGCCCTCGCTCGAGAGCTTTCACAATGCCCAGACGGGCAAGTACGAGCTGCTGCGCATGATCGCCCGCGTGGACGACAAGAAGATGCCCTTCATCCGCGTGGTCGACCTGCGCATGGAATCGAAGAAGCACGGCGCGATCCTTTCCGAGAAGCTCATCACCGCGATCAACGACCGCATCACCAAACGCGAGCAGACGATCCTCTTCCTCAACCGCCGCGGCTTCTCCACGTCGTTGATTTGTGAAAAGTGCGGCCACGTCTGCGAGTGCCCGAATTGCTCCGTGGCGCTCACGTTTCACCGGGCCGCCGCCCGCACCGTCTGCCACATCTGCGGCTACCAGGCCGTGGCCCCCGCGAAGTGCCCGGAGTGCCGCGACCCCGGCATCAAGTACACCGGCACGGGCACCGAGAAAGTGGAGGACGCCGTCAGCCGCCTTTTTCCCAAGGCCGTGGTCAAGCGTATGGACGCCGATGTCATGCAGCGGCGCGATGCCTTCCGCGAGACCCTCACCGCCTTCCGCACCGGCAAGATCGATATCCTCGTCGGCACGCAGATGATCGCCAAGGGCCTGCACTTCCCCAACGTCACGCTGGTCGGGATCGTCAACGCCGACCTCGGCCTGCACCTGCCCGACTTCCGCGCCGGCGAACGCACCTTCCAGTTGCTCACCCAGGTCGCCGGCCGCGCGGGCCGGGGCGATGTCGAGGGCGAGGTCTTCGTGCAATCCTTCACGCCTTTCAGCCCCTCCATCCAGCACGCGCGGCATCACGATTTCGACGGCTTTTGGGAACAGGAGATCGAGTTCCGCCGTCAGTGGGATTACCCGCCCTTCACGCACATGGTGCTCATCATCATCCGCTCCACGCACCAGCAGCGCGCCAGCTTCTCCGCCGAGACGCTGCACCGCCGCCTGAAGGAGGAACTTCCCCCCGGCACCACCCTCAGCGAACCCGCCCCCGCGCCCCTGGAAAAATCTCACGGCAGCTACCGCTACCATCTCATGCTGCGCACCCCGCTCCATCCTCCGCCTCAGCCGCCACCTCCGCGCCGTCATCGACAAGCTCACCTTCCCCGAGGATGTCTTCGTGACGGTGGACGTGGACGCGTATCAGCTAATGTGACGTTCAGAAGCACCCGGTCAGAGTTGGGTCAGAATTAGGGAGAGATGATTGTCGAAGCAGAGGCCCGGAGGACCGTCCGAAATTAGCCGGTGGCGTCAGCCACCGGAATGAATTCCAAAACGGTCCAGCCCCAGCGGGGCGATAGAATTTCACTGCCTCCTCCCGGGGCAGATGTGCGTTGCCATCGTTTCCGGTGGCTGACGCCACCGGCTAATTTCGGACGGCCCTTCGGGCCTATTGGACTCGGCCCCATTATGATCGGCCGCCACCGTTAGGGTGGGGCACTCCCCCGCCCCTGCCGCCCGCGCTCTCGAAAAGATTTTCGTTCGACAGGCGCTTTTAAAAAAGCCAACCTCGCGCCTACGCCACTAATACTATGAAAAAGGGCACGACAGGGATCTTGAAGCGGATCACCGCGACCTTGGTCGCGGTGATTTTTGCCGGTTATTCGACCCACGCCGGGTCTATCGCCATCATCAACGGGTTCAGTACGACGTCGGAATCCGGCACGACCGCGGACATCACGGCAAACCTCGCGTCACTCCCAGGGCCCGCGTGGGCAACACGACGACCATTTTCGATACGCCTCCGGCGAGTCTCGCGGGCTTTAGCCAGGTCTGGGACATCCGGTTCAGCAACAGTTCTCCGCTGACCTCCGGCGTGCAGACGGAGTATGAAAGCTACCTGCAGAGCGGACATGCCATTTTCGTCATGGGGGAAAATTCGGGTTTTGCGACGCGCAACAACTCGCTGGTCACGTTTGTCTCCCTACTCGGCGGCGGAAGTCTGACGCTATCGTCAGTCTCGGATATGCAGACAGTCTTGCCGCCCTTTGACTCCGGGATCGCAGGCGGCAGCATCACCTTCAGCGCGGCCGGCAGCGTCGCCACGCCGGGAAGGGCAAATCATGACGTCGACCACGGGCGGGGGGCACCGGCGTCGTCTGGAACACGGGCACGCTGTCGAATGCCCCGGCGGGCAATTTGACCATGGTGCTCGACGTGAACTTCATGCAGGCGCTGGCCAGCGAGGGCGAGATGCAGTTCCTGAAAAAATCTGGTCGGCTACGTGACCTCGGTTTCGGGAGGAGGCGGCAAGAGCAACTCCGCCCCGCTCACAGTCGTCGTCGGGCCTACCTTCGTCCCTCGTGCAGAAGCCTTCGTCCATCCTCACCCTCGCCCAGTTGCTGGCGGACGAGTTCGAAAAAATCTCGCCGCAGGGGTTTACCAGCATTCCTGCCGGCACCAGTGCGTCCGCCCTGGCCTTATCGCAGAGTGTCCAGCAGGCGCACCGATGACCTGCGCAGCGGCTCCAATGGATTCAGCGCCGTCAACTTTGCCATCAACGGCGACGGCCCACGCTATAGCGGGCCGGTCACGTTCCGGACCGGCTCGGCCGGCCCGAGCGGACCCGCCGTCAGCGAGGATGGCAAAATGGTCAAAAGACACGAAGGCCACCGTTCCCGGTGAGGACCGTTGGGGCGCGTTCCCTCACCGGCACCGGGCAATGGGTCAACGTCGACGGCACCGACAATGCCCGCGGCTATGAGCTCGAGAGCGGCGGCATTACCCTCGGGTTGGACTACAAAGTGGGCCCGCACCTGGCTATCGGCGTGGCCGCCGGCTACACCGGCACGGTCGGCGACTTGGCCAACGACGGACGCGTCTGGACCAATGGCGGAAAAATCGGCCTCTACGGCACGGCCTTTACCGGCGGCTGGTATATGGATGCCTCGGCTTTTGGCGGTTACAATAGCTACGATAGCCGTCGCGATGGCTTGGGAGGCACGGCCCGCGGCAGCACCGACGGGGGTGAATTGGATGCGCTCTTCGGCGCCGGGTACGACTTCAAAAAAGGCCACTTCAGCTTCGGTCCCACGGCCAGTTTCAATTACACCTACCTCGCCATCAATGGCTTCACCGAGCACGGCTCGCTCTCTCCCGCTCAATATCCACGATGACAACGTGGACTCCCTCACCACGGCCTTCGGGATCAAGGCCTCCTACGATTGGAGTCTGGGTCACGTGATGATCAAGCCCGAGTTGCGCGCCGCCTGGCAGCACCAGTACGGCGATTCCAGCTACGCGGTCGAGTCCAGTTTCGCCAGCGGCCCCGGCGGGCAATTTCACCGTCAACGGCCCGCGGCTGGGCCGCGACAGCGCCTTGGTCGGCGCCGGCTTCGTCGTGCAACTGAGCGAACGCTGCAAACACCTACTTCTATTACGACGGTGAACTGGGCCGGAAAAACTATCTGTCCACCACCATTTCCGGCGGCCTGCGTCTGGCGTTTTAGGGAGTGTCACGATCCTTGGAAGACGTGGCCGCTTGTGGCGCGGTAGGGACGCCGCGCCGTCGGCGTTCTCGTGAGGATGCGACGAGTGGAAAAATTTGAGAATCGCTATCGAATCGTCCGATGACAACAAAGGGACGGGCTCTGAAGCGTTCTTATGCATCAATATCGATACGCCACACAATGTGCCGCCAAACGCGGCTAGAAATGTACGGTTCCGACTCATGGGAAGAATGGAAGATCAAATTCTTTCAACAGACGATTGTAGAACGGCTTGCGCTATGAAACGAGGGAGATGACCAGGCGCGACCACTACCATTGTTTATTGTCTGTCCTGTGCTCGCCGTGGGTGCAGCTCGCAACGTGCTTTTATCTCATGGATTATTGGGAGAAGAAGCTCGGTTGCGGCCATGCCCGTGTTCGACTCTTTGACCCCGCGCTTGGCGGCGCGGCCTACACGTGCAAAGACCTGCCGAAAGTCTGGCCGGGAAGGATCGGTACAGAATTTGAAAAATTCTTCGCGCCCCAGGACAGTGCTGACGCTCTCGGAGTCCGTCGCCCGCTTCATCGACAACGCGCCAAACGGATTCCCGTGTAGAGAGACGGCATCCCGCCACCCTCGGACCCGGACATCTCCAGGCTTGGGAAAACACTTCAAGGGTCCCAGCCGTGCCCGCGCTTGCGCGGGCCGGCTGGGTTGCTTGAAGACTTACTCTGTAATGATTTTCCCAGCAACGCGGCTGAACGGATAGTTGAATCTTCACACGTCACAACGTGCGCTTGTAGTCGAAGCCGCTCGAACGATTCACTTCAGCAAATCCAAACAGGTCGATGCCCTTTTGGGCATCTGGCTTTCCAAGGAACCTTGCCACAATGTCGCCTGCCGATTGTGGTGCAGTAGAGGCAAGAGATTCAAATATCCTGCACCAATTCAACGCCTAGTTTGGAAGCACTGTGATTCAAAAGACTTAGGTAAGATATGGTTTCTCGGGCATCTAATTGAGCGCCTTCGATGAGCAACGATTGAAGGCCATAGCGAAGCCTCTCCGCACGCTGCTCTCGGACCGCGAGCACTGCCATACCTCGTGCGGCATTCAAGAGGAAGTTCCGCTGTTCGAGTTCGAGTTCATGGGCAATCGCCTCCTGCACTGCGCGGCTCTCGCCTGCAAGCGCATCAAGAGCGTTCTCTAGAAGAAAAAAAAGGTCAGTCAGCGGTGCCGCAGTGCGACCCTCAGCTTTAGCCGCCGCATCGCGAGCAGCTTTCTCGATCCAGAATGCACGGAACTTTCTTGGAAATAGGGGTCAGTCAAGAATGGCACTAAGATAAGGAGGTTTTAGGCTTGTTTGGCCTTGGGGCGATTGCGGCGGGGCAAGTTGCCCATTTGGGACCGTGGTTTGGTGAGCAATTGATAGTTCTTTCCACGTCGTTTCTTGGCGCGCGGTTCACTGCGCCCGGGGCGTTCTGGGACGGGATCACCGGCGATCAAAGACAGCATTTGCGCGATGAGCTTCTGCTGGTGCCGCGGGGTCGGCTCGGCGGCGGCGATCAGCACCGACCAGTGGCGCAACGTGTCGAGCGTGCCCTTGAAGCTCAGGCGGCTGAGCGGGACATGGTGCCCGTGCGCGCTGCGCTGCATGAGGCTGCGCACGAGATTGTAGGCGATCTGGTGCATGAGCACTTCACGCTCAATGAGTTCCGGACTCTTGCAGCGCAACACATCCATGGCCAGATGGGTTTTGATTTGCTGGAAGTGCAATTCCACCTGCCAGCGTCGGCCGTAGAGTTCCCGCAATTGCTCGGCGGGGTAAGCTTCCGGGTCCAGTAACGTGGTCACTAACACGACGCTTTTGGTGCGGAAACCGGGCGCGGCCACCCGCAGCCGGATCAGGCGCAAGGGGAGCGTCTCGGGCAGGGCCCGCAAACTCGGTCTCGCTCCAGGTGTCGGTGCGTTGCGGCTTCTGCCAGACCACGAGCCGGTCCTCGGGACCCAAGCGGCGCCCGACGCGGAAGTCCACTTTGCGCATCTGATGCAGCCGCATGACACTATCGACGCCCCGCTGCTGCTGGAGACCGGCCAGAGCGGCGTAGGAGGAAAAACCGCGGTCCGCCAGCACGATGTCACCCTTTTGTAACTTTCCCCAGAGGGTGCGAAAGAGGGTGCTTTCATGTCCGTGTTTGTTGCCCGTCGCCGTGGCCAGCAGGGCTCCGCTGGCGAGGGAAAAGAGCCCGGACTAACTTCATCGCCGGGAAACCGCAACCGGCCTCTTGTTCGCTGGATTGCGGCCAGAGCGCTTGGTTGGCCGGCGTGTCCGGCATGCTGATCCCGGTGCCATCGACGATCTTCACCGCGCGTCCGCCCAGCCAGCGCTCCTCGCCCAGGATATTCCTTTCCAGGCTCCAGGCGATCTCCGCGCGGATGAGTTCCAAGGTCGTCGGCTCCAGGCGAGCCCGCGCCTGGCAGTAGGCGCTGGTCGAACTGCGGGGAGCCTCCTCGCGGCCAGACCGCTCTTGCCACCAAGCCTCCACCCGGCGCACGATCTCCAGGCAGGCCGTGCCCGGACTCAAGATCTGCGCGGCAAACGCCCCAGAAAGTCACCTGCGTGCTGAACAGACGCTCCCGGCTATTAGGGCCCTTTTCCGTCGGGGCTAGCAGGCGTTCCGGCAACAGGTGCCCAAAGATCTCATACAGTTCCTGCAGGGAACTCAGCCGTCCCAGCTTCGCCATCGCGCGCCCCGCCGGACGACCAAACAAAAGAGGCCCAAACGCTTGGAAAAATGGGAGTCTTGTTGGACATGCTTTTCCCTAGCGTTTCGGCCTCTCCTCACCGAGCCAATTCCATCCTAAATTGCCCTTATCTTAGTGCCATTCGGGTCAGTCAACATATCTTGACAGATGGGCGAGGCTTGAGGCGTGGGCGGGCGCGGTTGCTTCTTTCCCGGTGGCGCCGTAGGATCTGGCTGACGTTGGCGGCGCTGCGCATGTGCAGGCGCTCGGCGATCCAGCTCATCGAAACCGTCGTCTGTTCCCGCACGCCTCGAGCGATCTGCACCTTGCGCGGGTCGCTGCCGGGCAGTCCGGCCAAGGCGTCCTCGGCGAGCCCGGCGGCGGCCAACCCTTCCCGCACCGCCTCTTCGGCCCGGCGTTCGCCGTGCGCTTTCACCACCGCGCCGCTGCGGTAGGTCCGGTTCTTCTTCCCTTGGCTCAGCAGGCGCGCGGCCAGCGCCAGCATTTTTTCGGCAAAAGCCTGGCTGCCCCAGTACCAGCCGCGGCGGAGATGGCTCTGGCGCCCATCGCCTGCGGAAGGCGGAACCCCCGCATTGCCCGGCCGCTTCCGCCCGGGCCCGTTGGTCGAGCCGCGACACAAAGCGGCGGCGACCGGCGGTATCGTCGCCCAGATCGTAGACCCCCAGGCCCTCCCTCGCAGGCCAGCCAGGGGACACGCCGCCCGGTCCGGCAGGGCATACCCCTCGGCCACGCTGCTCCAGGGATAATCCAGCACGCTCTCTCCCCGCTGGGGCCGAATGAGCCCGGCCCGCACGGGATTCAAATGGATGTAATCCAGCAACGTGCCGTAGTATTCGCCGCGCCGCCCTTCGGTCAGCACCGCCTTGTAGCGATCGCCAAAGAGCCGGCCCCAGAGCTGATGCCGGGTATTGAACCGCCGGGTGTAGGCGTTCTGCAGCCATTGCATGCCGGCCACGAGGTTGGCCTCGGGCGTCTCGAGCAGGCAGTGGTAATGATTGCTCATCAAGACCCAGGCATGGACCCGCCAGCCAGTCCGCTCGGCCGCCTCGCCCAAAGTCCGCAGAAAGAACCGCCGGTCCGTGTCATCGGCAAAGATGGGCTCGCGCCGATTGCCGCGCGCCATGACGTGATAAAAGGCACCGGGAAAACTCGAGACGGATGCTGCGGGGCATGGCGGGACATTTCAGCCCACCGCGCCCAGCTGTCAAGATATGTTGACTGACCCCTACCGCGCTACCGCGCCCCCCCTACCGCGCCCCGCCCACGGTGGTTCCCTCAATTTATTTTGGACAGCAGTGTACGCCTACATTCGTCATTCATGCTTCTCGATATTAAGTAGTTTACGATGAAGTGGGCTATAAGCCGTATGGCGCTCGAATTGAATTCTCAATAAGCCTCGTTTGGCGCTAATTGGTCGATATCGGATATACAATGAAGATTCATACCACTCGCCCCCACTATGCCAGCTTATCTTACCGGACTCCAAGGGGATCTCAATGTTGTCTTCGCCCGGCGATCCTTCAAAATGAGCACCGCACTTCCATCAATTTCACCATCTATTCGAATAGCAATTTCGCTGACAGGCGATATCCCCATGTGTTGCTTGAGGAAAATCAAAGACGATTGCCTTGGAAAGGTCCCTGAATAAGGACAATTTTGGGTCCGAATCTGTGATAGTCCCATAGCAGGTATCCTGTAATTATGGATGCTAAAAGCAAAATCCCAGACGCCAAAATCCAGATACTCCGCTTTCGCGATGACATGCTTTTCGTAACGGGCATACGATAATGATCGCGGCCACAATCCCAAAAGAAGTCACGGCAGTCACAAAGCAGATACTAATAAATAGAAGTCCGGTCGCCGGAGTTTGACTCACCGGCACTGTCGGAACTGCAAAAGACCCCTCCGGCTTCGCACCGCTGCCAATAAACGCAGGCTTGTCGTTAGCATTTGGGCCGTCGACCGTTACCCGTTCAATTTGCCTGCGAACCGCTTGTGCCGCACGCTCAACGATCTTTGCCCCCGTGGGATCTGGAAAAAATGCTTTTTCAGTCAATGCCCGAGGATCAAATAACACTAACGTTTCTTCCTGATTTGTACTGAGGAAGTAAACGTTTTGCGATCCCGATCCATCTCGCCAAAATTGGGCCGCGTAATGTTTTAGAGTCAGCTTTTCATCGAACCGGACGACTGTCGCGTCTTGCCCCCTCGTAAATAATCGGTTAAGATCCGATTCTATTTTTGCACTTCTAATCGCTACATCGATTCGGCCGCGATTGCTCCTAGTCCGCACAATGGCTCTAAGACATGAGTCAATAAAGTGATACTGGTTAAACAACGGAGTATTTACATCAGATTGCGTCTCAATGAAGACCTGATCCCCGCTTTTAACCGAATTCTCCGGGCCACTGGAGTACAATTCTGAGACGGTGGCCTCCGAATGAAGAGCCTTGAAACGATCCAAGGGTAAACCAAGAGGCGCGTCGCGCGGAAAATACGTATCCACAGATTCTTCTGTGGCGTACGCCCAAAAGTGGCCGAATAACAAAATACAACAAAAGACATTTCTCATTGAAGTTTTCTGCACTAGTGCGGGTGAAATATCCTTGCCCCGTTGGACTTACTTAGAATACCTTCGCTCTTAGCCGACGAGCTGTTTCCGTCCCAAATCCATAGGCTGCCCGCTTTGTAAGCCTGATCAATGAGATTAATAATTGCAGAACTGTCAGGCACACCCAAAATATTACTCTCAAGTATTGTGGATCCGAAAAGGTTATTGTGCAAATCCATTGTGGAATTGTATGCCACATCTTTACCAGTCCATTTGTTCAAGTATTCGTGAGCGGTGGTAACAAACAGGACCATCTCCTGCGGTATGGCGTCAGAATGTGACAACGCACTCCAATATGCATGACGAGTGGCGTCCTTTTGAGGAATATCTAGGTGCGGCCACCTCAAATCAACATACGCTTTTGCTGCTTTTGCAGCTAAATCCATCCTAGCAAGATCCGGAGCTGGCACGTATAAAAGCAAGCCCGATCCTTCAGTTACTAAGCCAACATCAGGTACGTCTATGTCGACAAAAGATTTTAGCCCACCGACTTCGATGACAATGGATTTTATGCCCGGTGCTTGCCAATGAAATGTGTATGTAGTCGTATTGTCCGCGATTTGATAATTTGGAGTTGTCCACTTCACAAACCCGCTCGGCAAACTCGCTTTGAGATTATCTGGGATGTTAACGTTCAACGTGATATCCTCGCCTTGCCAGGCAGCAATCAAATTACTCACCGACCCAATTATTGGGCTATTATTATACTGCTTTTTGCAACCGGTCGGTGAGGTGCCGCTTGTCGCTTTAATCTCGATTGGTAACAAAAGGACCGCTTTGCTTTCCCCGCTATCGACCTTGGTTGCCTGAGCCAGAATCGCGCCCTTGTTGTTGATTGTGTAAGGGTAAAAATTCGTGAAGCCGCTCCCCTTGGTTCTCTCGTTGAGGTCGACGATTTTTCCGTTTTGCCAGAGTCTGCCGAGGGGATTGTAGTTGGCATCAAAAAAATTGCCGACGATCTCGCAGCGATCATTGATTTTGTAGACGTCTCCCAGAATTGTCATGGGAGCTGCCAGTGGGGGATTCCACACCTCAAGCGGTATCTGCTTCCACTGAGATGAGGATACACGCGCCCACAGCACAGGGCCGTAGGGGGCATCGGGGTTAAGTCCGACGGCGATGGGCGAATCGGATCCGTTGAGCGAAAAGGATTTTGGGCGACCGTCCCAGTCGTACCAGTTAGAGATGGGATGGATACTGCCACCGTCCAACACCGCGACGCATTGGCGGGTTTGCCCGCCACTTGTCCATGGACTGTAGTCGTCGAGCACGCCGATCACCTGTCCGTTGTCGTTGACCTCGTGGGGAATGAAGTTCCCTGCTGGAGGCCAGGGTGCCGGTGGGGGCTTGATGACTGACAACAGTCCCACAATGGCTGGTCCCGAGGATGCACTCCAAAACAGTCCGCAGTCTAGCGTGATGCCACTGCCTGGGCTGCTGCCAAATCCCTCGTAGTATGCTACTACGTTGCCGGATGGACTCAATCCTTGGACTACGACTATATTGGTGACGCTGGTATAGCCATTCAAGGATGACGAGGAGTAAGTAGGCTGGGACAATCCGCCACTCGGCGTCCAAATGTAGCTGGGTAAAGGTGAACTGTTACTAACGCACAACGTCATCCCGGCGTTGCTGAGTTCAAACCAACGCTGCGGTTCATTGGAGGGATTGGGAATTGGAGTGAACTCCCCGTTGGTCCAAAGGCGCGCCTGGGGATACCCTGGACCGTCGTAATTGTATGGCGGATTGTCCAAGATTTGCAGCGCATCGTTAATTTCGTGGGGATTTAGAAAGGAATCGGGTGCGCTCAAGTCATCCAAGTTGATGACCGCATAGGATGTTTCCGGGACTCGGGGTTGAGTCAAATCCGGATCCCTGGCAAAGAGATCCATCCCATCGATCACGTGGTCACCGTCAGTGTCCGGGTTGTTCGGATCGCTGCCATTGGCGATCTCCTCGGCATCGCTCAAGCCGTCCCCGTCTGTATCTTTGGCGTTGAGATCGGAGCCGTCTGCGGATTGCGGGGGAAGAGGTACCGAATGGCCGTAGTCATTGGTCGCGGTCACACGATAGGCCACGACGACCCCGGGCGGGACGGCGGTGTCGCTAAATGACCGCGTTTGGCCGTTGACCGTGCCAATCGTGATCCAGCCGGTGGCATAGGTCCATCGTTCGATGGTGAAGCCCGTGGCGTTGGTGACGTTGGTGGTCCAGGTGAGGTCGGTTTGCGTGGGCGAGACGGAGATCGTCGTCACATTGGGCGAGGTCGAAGGCGCCGAATTCGGATCGTAGCCGGTGGCGGTGAAGGCGGCCTGCTGGGCACCGGCTTTGGCGTAGCCGGAGCCGGTGAGCGAGGCGGCGGGCTGGAAGTAGACCTGCACGGCACCGGAAGAGTCGGTCTGAAGGGTGAGCGACGCAACGGCGGGTTGAGAGCCGTCGTTGGCCGCGGCATAGCTGCCGAGGCCCGGGTCGGCGGTGAAGGTAACCGGGGCGCCGATCCAGGGGCTGCCGTCGGCTTTCTTGATGGAGATGATGATCGGCAGAGGGAGGAAAGCGCCGGGAAGACCGGTCTGATTGGCCCCGCTGAGGACGGTGAGCACTACGGCCTGTCCATTGTAGAAGTCCGTGGGATCGGTGCCGTTGAGATATTCCTGCAGGTTGCTGACGCCATCGCCATCGGTGTCGGCCCCGGCCAGACCGGGGTCCGTGACGCTCCCGAGCTGCCAGGCGAGCACCCACCAGTCGGGCAGACCGTTGTGGAGCGTGGAGGGGGTGAGGTCGAAGCGGAATACGCTCTTCAATTGACCGAGATTGGCGACCGACCAATCGTCGGGATCGAGCCGGTTTGGGTCCACGGATAGGAGTCCGCATAGCGGACGGCGATGAGGCGGTCGTAGAAGGGCTTGGCGACCGTTTTGAGTTGGCCCAGGTTGACGGCGGAGAAGTCGTCGCGAACGACGCCGGGGTCGGGTGGCGTGGTCCAGAGGGTGATGAGGTTGTTGACGTTGAGGCCGGCGCCGCCGGGGAGGTGGGCATTCATTTCGGTGGCGGCGGCCCGGGCGATTTGCTTGAGCTGGCCGAGGTTGGCGGCAGCGTAGTCGTCGGCGGCGGGGTAATTGGTGGGCCACACGGGGCTGCCGACCGGCGGGGCCACCTGCGGGATGACTTCGCGCTCGAACACCAGGCGGGGTAGGTGGCGGGTTTGGTGGTAGGGACGGGGGCGGCGGCAAGGGGGCCGGCCAGGAGGGCGCAGAGGAGGCTGCCGAGCGCGCGGAATCCGCGGGAGGATTGGCAGCGCTGCAGGAATGATTTCGAACCTGGGAGAGCCATGGTGGTGGTGACTTAGTGCGGAGTGCTTGGTTCCTGATTCCTGGTTCTTGGTTCCTGGTTCCGCTTCGCTGTCTGCAGCATCGGGCGGGACGGATCGTCAAGGTTGGGGGGACGGGGTTCGTGCCGGCGGTGAAGTCCCCCATGCCGATGTCCCCGGCGGCGGGCACGCGCAGGACGCCCTGCACATGGAGATCGCGCTGGAAGACGCTTGTCGCCGGGGCGGCATCCGGGCCGCCCTGGACGGTGACGGCACCTTGAATCTTCGTGTTGCCATTCCAAGCCACCGAGAAGGCATTGGAGCGGTGCTCGATTATATTTCCATTGCCATCCACCTCGGGCCCGGCTCGCTGCCGTTGCCGATGATGAAGAGAGGGCTGTCCGGCGTATTGGTATACGTTGGTGGCGAAGAGGCGGACCAATAGTTCTCGAAGCCGGGCGGGATCTCGTTGTAATAGCCCACGGCCAATTGGTAAGGCCCATAAGCCCATGCACCATACCCGATAGCAACTGAGCAGTACCCTGTGGTGGTGCCACTGGCAATCGCTGTACTTTCGGTTGCAGCAAGGGCTGTGTAGCCGCCGATGGCCACGCTGGAGTCAGCATGCGTCTCGCCCCATGCCGTCGCAAAGCTATAGACGCCATAGGCGATCGCGCCTCCGAATGCTTCCGACCAATACCCTGTGGCGATGCTACCGGTTCCGACGGCGGTCGAAAATCGGCCACACTATAACCACTGCCAAAAGCGGACGCGGGACTTCCCTATAGCGACAGCTCCAGTTCCGACGGCTGAAGCATAGATGGAATCGCTCCCAACATACGCATTGTCCCCAACTGCAACCGAGGATTCGCTCAGTGCCTGACTGTTGTACCCAATGGCGATTGACTGGTCGCCTACGACCTGCGCATTCCCACCGATGGCCAGGCTGTTCGGCCCCGCGCCGATGCTGATGTGCATGGGAATGTAGCCGGTGGCGACCTCGCTGGCTGTGGCCAGACGCTGATTATTCCAGAAGACGCCGCTGTTGCCATCGGTGCCGGGGTGGAGGACGATGGCGTGGCTGACGTCCAGTGGGTTGAGGGGATCGAAGACGGTGAGCGCGTGATCGTTGTCGAGCTTCATCGCGAGGCGGCCGTCGCCGGCGGCGGTGGAAAACTGCCATTGATACTGTCCAGCCGGGCGAAACGACCGGAGGACCGTGCTGGCGGTGGGGTCGGTGCCGGTGCTGTCGTGGTAGCTCAGGACCAAGCCATAGTGATCGGCGGCCGCGCTGTCGAAAGCGGGGCCTTGCAGGGTGAGCGTGACGGGACCGGTGGAAGGGTTGAGGGTGATCTGTCCGGATTGGATGAGATCGGTATCGGCCCGCACGTGGCCGGCGGCGAGCAGGAGCGCGCTCCAGCAGAGGAAGAGACCAGAGGACCGGAATGCACCCGTGAGGGTGAAACCACGCAACGCCGCCGAACGAATTTCCGTCATGCCCAAAGCGGTAGCCACGCGGCGGAAGCATCGTCGAGGGGAATCCGACGGTTCACAAGATTGTTACATGGGCGCGTTTTTCGGCAAGACGTGAACGTGGTCGAATCGATCTTCGGCTTGTCGAAGCCCCGTTCGTCAAAGGCGATTCGAGAGGTGCTTCACGGACCGACGGAAAGGGGTGCTGTGGGCGCCTGCCAAGGGATGGCACTTACTTGTTTTGGCTTGCCTTTGGGGGCGATATTGGAACGGACGTTGGAGAGTCAGAGGACCGAGAAAGCCGAGGGACGGGCGGGTTTGGACGTTCGGTAATTCCCCATGGATGCGAGGGAAATGCTCGGCGAGCCTTCCCTACCTTGGGGGGACGGCGCTGTCGCTACCCAGCGGGGTCGTCAGAGCGATTCCCGCGGTGCGTGGAGGACCCCGGCGGCGCGGCGTCCCTACCGGCGTAGCGCTGAAATGGCGATCTGGCTTAGGAGTTTTCCGAGCGGGAGGGGAGGAGCATCTGGAAGGTGGTCTTGCCGGGTTCGCTCTCGAAGCGGAGGATGCCGCCCATCTGCTGGATGAAGCCGGTGGCGACGGTGAGGCCGAGGCCGGTGGCGTTTGACTTTTTCTTGGTGGAGAAGAAGGGCTGGAAAATGCGCTCGCGCATTTCCGCAGGGATGCCGGGGCCTTCGTCGGTCACGGCGATGGAGATCCACTGGAGGGCTTGTTTGGCCGGGGTGCCGGGCGGTTTGTGGGCGGAACTGAGGACGATGTCCACATTGCCGCCGGCGAAGGTGGCCTCGATGGCGTTGCGGACGACTTCGAAGATGGCGGATTTGACGCGGGTGGCGTCGCCCCAGATCGCGGGGAGATCGTCGGGGCATTCCACGGTGAGCTTCGTTCGCGGCCCGCACAGGGCGAGGAACGACGGACGGAGCATGTGAATGAAATCGTGGAGCTTGATCTCGCGCCAGACGACGGCGGGCGGGCGGACGAGGGAGTGTGTGCGGTCCATGAGCTCGGAAGCGGCGCGGGCGCCTTCCTTGATCTTGGCGAGGCCTTCGCGGGTATCGCGGTCGAGCTTCTGGTTTTCCATCAGCAGGCCGAGGTAGCCATGAAAGAGGGTGAGGATGTTGTTCATCCGGTGCGCCAGCCCGCGCACGAGTTGGTCCTGAAATTCCGAGTGTTCGATCTGCATGAGGGCCAGATATGAAAAAGCAGGTGCCGTGCTTGGGAGGGATTGATTTTCGAAACGGTTGTTACACGATGGACCGTTCTCTCGTCTCTGTAGGCCCAGTGAGCGCTGGCTGCATGGGTTGCATTGGTTCCACAGCGAAAAATCGCCTAAAAATGGCAAAAATTTGCCATTCTCGCGTGGGCCACGGGTCGCGGGTTTCGAAGCGAGCGCCGGAGGCGTTTCGGATGGTAGCGGGTAGCGTGAGCCACCGGAGGGCGTTTGAAAACGGTAGAGCCCCGACAGGGCGCCAGAATCTGGGTCGCGGCGATTTCTATCGCCCATTCGGGGCTGGTTCCAGGGGGTGCGGGTCCGGTGGCTGACGCCACCGGCTACCTTCTTTCGGCCCTCCGGGCCGGCTCTTTCGGCAGGCGCGATCAGTTTGCCAGCACGGTGACCTCACCGGCGCTGAGGCGGTTCAAGGTGCCGTCTGAGGCGCGCAGGAGCAGGTGGCCGTCGGGGTCGAGTTGCTCCGCCCGGCCTTCCAGGAGGGTGTGAGCGGACTGCACCTGGACCCAGCGCCCGAGGAGCAGGCTGCGGCGGGCGGCCTCGGCGATCATCCCGGGAAAAGCCGTGGCGACCTGGGGCAGCCGGGCGTCGAGGTCGCGCAGGAGATTGGCGGCGAGGGTGGGCCGGTCGATGATGCGGCCGGTGACCATGCTCAGGGAGGCGGCCTTGCCGGCGAGGTCCGGGGGAAAGTCGGCCGGGTTCTGGTTCACATTCACGCCGATGCCCACCACGGCGAAGGGCTGGCCATTCACGTCGGTGCCGCTCTCGGCGAGAATGCCCGCGACTTTCCGGCCGGAGAGGTAGATGTCGTTGGGCCATTTGATCGCCACGGCCAGGCCGAGTGAATTCTCGATCGTGGCGGCGAGCGAGACGGCGGCCCAGGTGGTGAGGCGGGGCCAGGCGCTGGGGGGCAGCGCGGGGCGCAGCAGCAGGGAAAACCAGAGACCGCGGTAGGCGGCGGAAGCCCAGGCGCGCCCGAAGCGCCCTCGGCCGGCCGTCTGCCGCTCGGCGAAGATCACGAGCCCGCCGTCGGCGCCCTGGCGTCCGCGTTGCGTCGCGGAATCATTGGTCGAGGCGGTCTCGGTGAAGACGACGATTTCCCGGGCCAGCGCACACGAGCCGAGCAGGGCATGGAGATCATCGGCAATGAGGCGGTCGGGCGAACGGAGCAGCCGGAAGCCGAGGCCGGGGCGTTCTTCGATCTCAAAACCGGCATGGCGCAGTTCCGTGAGCCGGGCCTCGACGGTGGCCAGCGGCGTGGCGAGCTGGGCTGGCGAGATCGGTGGCGAAGAGATGCACCTGCGACGCGCGCAAGGCGGCCAGAAGTCGCGCGTCGAGACCGCTCATGTGAGCTCCAGCGAGAAATCGATGGCCCGCGGGGAGTGGGTGAGCGCGCCTACGGAGATGAAGTCGACGCCGGTCGCCGCGATGGCGGCTACGGTTTCGAGCGACACTCCGCCGCTGGCTTCCAACTGCACCCGGCCGCCGGCGATCTGCACGGCTTCGGCCAGTTCGGCGGGGCGCATGTTGTCGAGCAGGATGACGTCCACGCCCATGAGGGTGAGGAAGCGGCGCACTTGATCGAGGGTATCCGCCTCCACCTCGACGCGCAGGCCGGGATTTTCCGCGCGGCACTGGCGGATGGCCTCCTGCAGGTGCCGCAGTTCTGTCTTGGCGGCGAGGTGATTGTCCTTCACGAGCACCATGTCGAACAAGCCGAAGCGGTGATTGTGTCCACCCCCGGCGACGACGGCGGCCTTTTCCAGCGCGCGCAGGCCGGGGGTGGTCTTGCGCGTGTCGAGAATGCGGGCCTTGGTGCCGGCGACGGCGTCCACATACCGGCGGGTGAGGGTCGCCACGCCGGAGAGCTGCTGGAGGAAGTTCAGGGCGACACGCTCGGCGGTGAGGAGCGAGCGCACCGAGCCGGGTGACCTCCAGCACCGACTGCCCCGTTTCGAGGCGGCTGCCGGAGGAGCGCAGGATCGTGATTGCGGCTTGCGGATCGACCCGCTGGAAGACTTCGGCGGCGATCTCGACACCCGCGGCCACGGCGGGTTCCTTGGCGAAAATACGCGCGGTGCGGCGTTCGAGACCCACGAAGTAGCGCGACGTGAGATCGCCGCGGCCGATGTCTTCGGCGAGGGCGATGGCGATGGGATCGTGCGTCGTGCGGGCGGCGACGGGCAGGACGTGAAGGGGTGGCGGCTGTTCGGGCACGGCTGTTATCTAATTATCGCTCGCCGCCGGCGGCAATCCCGCAATCAAAACAACTCCGGCTCCAGAGCGCGATAGACGCTGCGCCCGCGGACGAAGGTCTCCAGCACGGCGTGCGGTCCGCCGCGGTAGATGCACAGGCTGGCGATGTCCTCGGCAGTGAGATCGGCGGCCCTTTTGGAATTCTGCCGATAGGGGAGCAGCGCATTGAAATCCATGATCGTGATGTCGGCTTCCTTGCCGATCTCGAAGCTGCCGATCGTGGCGCCCTTGCCGAGGGCCTCGGCGGCCCCTTGGGTGGCGAGGTGCAGCGCGGCGCCGGCCGAGGGGATGGGCGTGTCCACTTCGTAAAAGGAACGCGCCTTTTGCGATTCGATGGCCGAGCGCATGACCTGCCACAGATTCAATTCCGGCCCGGCGGCGACATCGCTGCCGAGGCCCACGCGCAGGCCGGCGGCGCGGATCTTTTCCAAGGGGGAGGATGCCGCTGCGCAGGAAGAGATTCGCGCTGGGGCAGTGGGCCACCGCTGGCGCCGGCCGCGGCCAGGGCGGCGCGTTCGCGCTCGCTGAGATGGATGCAATGGCCGAGCACCGTGCGCGGGCCGAGCAGGCCGCATTTCTCATAGACCTCGGTGTAATCCTGCGCCCAGGTGAACTGGTTCCGCACCTTCTCGATCTCTTCGCGGTTTTCCGCGAGATGGGTCTGGAGATAGGCCCCGTGTTGCGTGGCCAGCTCGGCGGCGCCGCGCATGAGCTTCTCGCTGCAGGCCACGGCGAAACGCGGGCTGAAGGCGTATTCGACGAGTCCATTCGCCGCGCCATTCCACGTCTTGCACAGGCGCTCGCTTTCGTGGAGCGAGATCGAGACGACCTTCGTCGGGCTGCAGATTTCCGTAGCTCCCCACGTCCATCATCATCTTGCCCATGATGATCCGCAGACCGCTCTTGGCGGCCGCTTGAAAGGCGGCCTCGGTGCTGTCCTCGTAGATCGCCGTGTAGAGCATCGCCGTGGTCGTGCCGTGACGGGCCAGCTCGGGGAAAAAGGCCTCGGCTTCGCGCCGGCCCTTGGGTCCCGGTGAACTCGCGCTCCAACGGGAATATTTGCGTGCGCAGCCAGGGGAGGAGCTCGCTCGTGCCGCGGGCGACCGCCGGGTATTGCGGCACGTGGGTGTGGAGGTCGATGAGCCCGGGAAAGATGGCCACGCGTTCGAGTGCAGCCAGCGCACGGGCTGGGGGCGCGGCTTGCGGGCCAGGGTCTCGTAGTCGCCGATCTCGGCGATCTGCCCGTCGTCGATCACCAGGCCGCCATCGCTCCACGAGCGCAGCCGGCCGTATTCGGGCGCATCGATGATGAAGCCCCGCAACCCGAACAGGGCGGAGCCGGAAGAGGCGGGGCGGGGAACTGGGAGCCGGGTCAGGAATCAAACGAGAGAGGGCTAAAAAAAGAATCCGGGCCGTGCATGCCAAGGAACGATTCACAGCAATCGAAAAGCACATGCACGACCCGGAAATCCCCTAAACTTGCACTCTTCGACACGGCTCTCGTTTCGTTGTTCAACTTTTTTTCCGAATTTCTTCCTAAGATGACAAATTTCTGTTGGGAAGCGACTTGCGTCGCGTTTCATCAAACGGCAGCTTCCAGGGCCAGCGTCGCGTTGCCGATGATGCCGGCTTCGTTACCGAGAGCGGCGGGGACGATGCGGAGGTTTTCGTGGAAGAGCGGCAGGGTGCGCTCGCGGATCGTCCGGCGGACCGGATTGAAACGGAGATCGCCCGCCTTGGCCACGCCGCCGCGATCACGATCGCGTCGGGGTTCAAGAGCCAGATCGTATTGACCAGCGCGCAGCCGAGTTCCATGCCCACATTCTCCCACATCTGGCTGGCGATCTTGTCCCGGCCTCGGCGGCCTTTTGCAGATCGAACGGCGTGCATTCCTCCGGCGGCACATCGCGCCCCGGCACCTTGTAAAGCTGGGACGCGCGCGCCGCGATCCGGTGATTGCCGATGAAAACCTCCAGGTCGCCCGGATTGTGATACAGCCCCGGCGTCCCCCGGTAATCGATGCTGGCATGCCCGATCTCCCCCGCCGCGAGCTGCGCCCCGCGATACAGGCGCCCATCCAGGATCAGCGCCCCGCCCACTCCCGTCCCGAGCGTGATACACAGCACATGCCGGCAGTTCTTCGCCGCCCCGTATTTGAACTCCCCGTAGGCCATCGCCTTCGCATCGTTTTCAATGATCGTCGGCAACCCCGTCCGATCGCGCAAGATCTGCCGCAGCGGCGTCTCGTCCCAGCCGGGACATTCGTCAACTCATGCACGATCCCATTCACGCTATCGATGAACCCCGGCAGCCCCACGCCTAGCGCCGCTACTTCCGGATGCGACAGCCGCAGCGCCGCGATGACTCCCAGGATTTCCTCGATCAACGACTGCGAACCGTGATGCCGGTCCGTCTCGATCGTGTCCCCGTGTTCGATTAGCCGGCCCTCTCCACGACCGCCGATTTGATCGTGGTTCCGCCGAAGTCGATGCCGATAGCTTTGCGGTGTGGTATCCATGAAAGGGAAATCGTTTCCAGAGTGCGGAGCGGCGGGGACAAGGTCAATCTTCCAAGGCGGCGACGCGGCCAGCGGAGGAATAACGCATCGATCGAAACCGGTCGGAACGAGTCGGAAGTCCCTGCCGACGAGCTACTCCACTCCTCGCGTGTCATCCTGATCTCGCGGCCGCGGGACGAAGGACCCCGTGGAATAACCAGCGACATTGATTTCAGAGCGACGCGGTCGGCCAGCGCCGTCTCCGGGAAAATAGGACGCTGACGCGCATCACACATGTTCGGCGATTGGGAAATCGCCGCTCCCAAAACCGGAAAGCGGCGCGAACGTCCTCGTTCGAAACCGGCAACGGCAATGCTCGCTTTCCAACGGCAGCGTAGTCCGCAGACAAATTTCGGCTTCGATTAACCCGGATTAGGCATTGTACTCTTTCAGTTACTTTCATCGAAAACTCAAAGTGCTTGTTCTCTATTGCATTGAAAGCGGGATTCACCGTGCGTTCCATCCGGAAGCGGCCGTTACCTGAGAATCGTCGATATCTTCCTCCTCCGGAAAAACATGGTGCTGGCAAAGCACTTCGTAAACGTATGCGAAAAGAGGTCATTCTTTCGTTCGTCAAATGAAATGTCCACGTCTACCAATGCATACTTGGGAATTCCCTTTAGGCGGGTTTTCTGTACACCGCCAGGCCTATGCATTGCTCCCTCCGAACTTCGCTCCGCGTTTTCCTTCCGCTCCTCACAGTCGTCGCGCTCCTTGGGCTCACGATTGAACCTGGGAGGGCGGCCGATGCTTCCGCTGAGAATACCGGGGTGGAGGGGGATGGGGAGTTTACCGTGGGTCCGGAGTATACACCGGACAAGGACCTGACCGACCTCGGGAATCCGAAAGGGAAGTCCTTTGAGTTCACCTTGAAGCTGGCGGACAGCAAAATCTTCCGCGGGGAGGATAAGACGCTCGATCCGGACAAGAAGCCGGTGCGCACGGAGCGGAATATTTTCGTCTATGTGCCGGCGGCTTACCGGGACGGGACGACGGCGCCGTATCTCATCATTCACGATGGGCCCGGTCCGCTGAAGCTGGTGCGCAATGCCCTGGACAACCTCACCATTTCTCCCGACCCGAAGCGCAAACTGCCCGCGTTCATTGCCATCGCGGTGGAAAATGGCGGGAACGATGGCAAGAAAAGCGAGCGCGGTCTGGAGTACGACACGCTGTCCGACCGGCTGGCCCGCTTCATTGCCGAGGAGGTGCTCCCGGCGGTGCTGGCCAACCCCGAGATCAAAGCCGCTTATCCGCGGCTGGCCTTGACGAAAAACCCTTGGGGCCACGCGGTGATTGGCTGCAGTTCCGGCGGTGCGGCGGCGCTGACCATGGGCTGGTTCCGTCCCGATCTCTTCCGCCGCATCATCGCCTATTCCGGCACCTTCGTGGCCCAGCAGGACGACGACGCGCCGGAGCAGGCGCAATTTCCGCACGGCGCCTGGGACTATCATTCCGAGCTGAAACTGATCGAGAAGAGCGAGCCCAAGCCGTTGCGGATCTTCACCCACGTCTCGGAAAACGATCTCCGCTCCCAGGACGCGGAGGAGACCTATCACAATTGGGTGATGGCCGGCCGGCGCACCTCGGCCGCGCTGACCGCCAAGGGCTACCATCACCGCTTCGTCTTCAGCCGCGCGACAGGCCACTGCGACGGCAAGGTCTTCAATCAGACCCTGGCTGACACGCTGGTCTGGCTCTGGCGCGGTTACCGGCCGGAGTGAGGGCCGCGATCCGTCCGGGCGCGCGGAGCGAAGAGCGCCGGCCAGAAAGAGCTGCCAGGCGACAGGCCCGGAGGGCCTTCAGAATTTAGCCGGTCGGTGTGAGCCACCGGCAACGATTTGCCACGCACAGTTGCCCCAGCGGGGCAGCAGAGTTCTGCCGCCCCGCTGGGGTGGAGTGCTTTCGGGGTCGGTGTCCGGTGGCTGGCGCCGACCGACTAATTTCCATCACGCCTCCGGCGTTCATCGACGGCGCTGTCGGACCTGGCATGTTATCCTGTTTCTCCCTCCGTTTGGTGGCTCCGAATTTGCTCTGATTCTTGAGACTTTGAGTAATTCGACGTCTCCCATCCTTGCGGCTCCCGGCGGTGAGTCCTTTCTTCGCCCTGCCATTTCCCCCGTCAGTCGCTGGCGAACGCTGTTTCAGCGTTTGTTACTGGGCCTGTTGCTGGTGCTCGGCGTGACCCAGGCCTTGGGGGAGAAGACCCGCCTGGCGATCATCGCGGGCGAGGCGACTGAGCCGGTGCGGAGTTTGTTGAGCGCCGAGATTTCCCAACGACCGGACATGACGGTGCTGGAGAGGGCCGAACTCGACAAGGTGGCGTCCGAAGTGGCCCTGCAAAGCCACGGGTTCATCAGCGCCGACCAGCTTCGCGCCGGCCAGCTCCTGCATGCGGATGCCCTGCTGATGCTCCTGCCGGATCCCGCGCATCGCGCGCTCCAGGTGCGCCTCGTTGCCGTCGCGCCGGGGGCGGTGCTTTTCGAGGACTCCGTGCGGTGGCCCGTGCCGGCGCCCGCGGAATGGGCGGCCATCGCGGCGAAGAAACTGTCACCATATCTCGCCTCGTTGCATGCTTCGAAAACGCCGCGCATTCCGCTGTCGATTCTGCGCATTCACTCCGTCACGGCGGGCTGGGAGTCGAGCCGGGCGGAAGGCGAACTGGGATTTCTGCTCTCGCATCGCTTGCGCAATGAGCCTTCGCTGTGGGTGCTGGAGCGCACGCAAATGGGCCCCTTGGAATGGGAGAAGGCGTTGCAGGCCAGCCCCGCCTCGTTCTGGACAGGCAGCTATCTGCTCGATGGCACGCTCACCGCGGAAGCCGGCGGATACACCATCGCCGCGCGGCTGCGCTCTGCGAAACTGGGGAAAGACATTCCGCTCTCGGCGCATGGCGCGAATCTCCGGCAATTGTCGGAGGCTCTGGCCAGCCAGGTTACCGCGAGTCTCCAGATCGATCGTCCGGGGGCGCCATGGGACATGGCGGCGGAGGCGCGCCAGTTCCAGGACGAAGCACTGTGGGCCTGGCGGTGGAAACTTTACGAAGAGGCCAGCCAAGCCAGCGAATCCGCCTGGGCGCTGGGCCTGAAAAACAACACCGTGGCCCTCTTGCGCTTTCAATCGGACGCCAGCCGGTTGAGCGCAGAGCTTTATGCCACCGAAGGTCGCAGTGTGATCGATAAGCCCAAGCCGTGGATGTTCGATTGCGCGACCGAAACGCTCGACCGGCTGCAGGAGAGCCTCGCCTGGAAGGGGCCGGATCTGCCGCAAGAGTGGGTTGGCCTCAGTGCGGGTTGCTTGTGGGAATGCTCCCGTCTGTTGCGTGGCTGGTACTATTTCGCGCCTGATCTTCAGCCCGTCGAGGCCGAAGCCCTCGCCGCGTTGCGTGCCCGGTTGCGCACCCTCTCCGATTCCCTGAAACCGGCTGCCGAGAAATTCCCGCGGCCCCTGATCGAGGAGAAAGCCATCGGCCTCGCCCCGCCACCCGCGGGTGCCGCGGCGCCCCACGACAGCCTCTACACGGTGCGCGGCATCTTCGGCGCTCTCTGGCAGGAAGATGCGCTCCAATGCGCCAGCCAGTTCCGGCTCGTGCTCGATGGCCTCGACCGTCTCTCTCCCGACACGCGCATGGTCCTCAAGGCGGCGATCCTCAGCCACGACGACGGCTTCGTGCCCTGGCTCGCCTCCTGGAATCGCACCGAGCGCCGCATCTCCGTCGCCGCCTTCCGCGCGACGTTGCTCAATGCGCCGGTTTCCCCGGAGCGTCCCATCGATGTGGCGCGCATGATGATGGAGCCGGCGCGGCATCTCGAACCGTTTTACGATCCCCGGATCATCGACGTGGCCCAGATCCGCGCGGCGATGGGTGAGGTGGAGAATGCGCTCTGGAACGCCCGCGTAGCCTTCGCCCAAGGACAGATCACGCCGGAATACTATTTCGGCGTGATCGGCGAGCTCATGCACGAAGAGCTGCGCGCCTCGAGGAATGGGCCGCCGCCTCAAGAGGTGGGCGTCGAAGCTTTCCGCCTGAGGCTCTTCAAATACCTCATCGCCGCCCGTCAGGACGACGCGCCTCGGCTGGAGAGATTCGAGCCCGAATTGGACAAGCTGACGCCCGATGACATGAAGGAACTCACGGCCCTGATCCACACCAGCCTGCAGCGCCATCCGGAGAACCCCATGCGTTCCACCCATCTCAGCAGCATGGAGCACACCTACGCCACCGGCGGCGCCCAATTGCATGCTACGACTATTCCCGCGATGCCCGCCGGTCAGACCGGCCAGTGCCTGCCTGCGGCATGGACCGTCTCCCAAGCCCAGATGATCGGCGGCAGCAGCATCCAGAATTCCATCCTGCGCTACCGGCAGGGCTGCCTCTACATGCTGGCGAGCAATCTGGCCGGGACCGTGACGCATGAGCCGAATCTCCTCTTCGTGTTCAACCCGGCGAAGGGCACCACGGCTCGCTCCGTCTACCTGGGGCCCGCCTTTGAGAATTTCGATATCGAGATCGCGCAAGGCCGGCTGCTCATCACCGACGGAAACAAGGTGTCGTCCTACGTGGCCGGCGCGGCCGGCTGGAGCGAATTCAAGATCCCGGAGATGACCGACCCCCGGCTCTTTGTCGTCGACGGCCGGGTCTACGTGACTGGCGCCCCCGGCATCCTCGTCCAACTCGATCCCTCCACCGGCAAATCCGAAATCCTCGTTTCCAGCCGGCGCCGCCCGGCCTTGAACAATCTCGACGACTGTCCCGCCTACGACATCTCCAAGGTCTTCCAAGACGCCACCGGCCGCCTCTGCCTGCTGCTCGATTACTCCCGCGTCTACCGGCAGGACGCTGCGAACCACACCTGGACCGAACTGTTCGACGCGCAAAAAGGCCAGCCCGCCATCTGGCCCGAGCAGCAGGTGCTCCTCGCTGCCATCGGCGCCGATGGTTTCGTGACCCGTCATTTCGGTCCCAATCCCGATTTGGCCTTGGGCGGCTTCGTCGGCTGTGTCGCCATCGAGCGCGCGAAAGCCAGCCCTCCCGCGCCTCCGCCACCCGGCCCCCCTGGGATGCCGAAACCGACCGCGCGCGGCAACCGCGTCCGGGCCACCGACTCCGCCGTCTTCGATGGCACCGACCTATGGCTGCTCACCACCGATGACATGGGACAACGATTGCTTCTTAAACGCATGTCCGCCTCCGGCCAGTTCGATCACGTCATCCCCATCGAGATCGGCAACCCCGGCGGCCCGATGCTCACCGCCCAGATGTGCGCCGCCCCGGATGGCCTCTTCATCTACCGCGGTGACAAAGGAGCCTTCTACCGCAAAGCCGACCTGGCCGCCTGGCATCAGCCCTAGCGCGACGCTGTCGCATAAATTGCCGAATTTTGGCAGTTTATCGTGCATATTCCGTTACGCAGCCCATACAGCCCACGCAGTCTGGCCTTCACTTCGCGGCGGGGTGCTCCGCGTCGTACTCTTTCCAGAAATCGGCTACGGGTTGGTAAGATCTCGCGAGCTGCGGGGTCGACGCAGGATCACTTTGCCGGCAGAATGAGACCGAGGCGGTTGCCTTTGGTGCCACGCAGCCACTGGAGCTTTGGAGTCTTGGAAGCGCGTTTCATGGCTCGTAGTGCTTAAGCAGTCGCAATGCCACGCTTCTGGTAGGTACTACGCGGGGCAAAGTTCGTTTCAGTGGGACGCTGAAACCAACACTCGGGGACGAGTGTGCTCCCCGGGGATCTGCGGCCACACTTCTCTTGGTACGCATCAGGTGCTGCTGGCGGGTGGCGTTGCGGCCCGGCGGCGCCGGTCGATCACGATCCGGGTGACGGCGGCGGCGAGGGCGCAGATGACGGCGCCGATGATCATCGTCGTGGGGACGCCCACCACGCGGGCGAGCACCCCGGCTTCGAGGCTGCCGAAGGGCATCATCCCGCCGAAGATGAGCGCCCAGATGCCCATCACGCGGCCCCGCATTTCGTCGGGCACGCTGGTTTGCAGGGCGGAATTGGAGGTGGAGAGGAAAAGCATCATGCCGAATCCCGCGCCCGCGAGGAGGGGCAGGGAGAGATAGAAGTTGCGGTTCAAGGCGAAGAGGATGAGCAGGATCGAGAAAATCCAGACGCCGCCCAGCGCCACTTTGCGCGGCGGGAGACGTTCCGAGATCGCGGTGATGCTCAAGGCGCCGCAGAGCGCCCCCATGCCGCTGGCGGCGAGGAGCGCGCCGTAAGCCTTTTCGCCCAGCCCGAGCACGTCGCGGGCAAAGGCCGGCATGAGCACGGAGTAGGACCAGCCGAAAATCCCCACCACGGCGAAGAGCGTGAGGATCGTCAAGGCCCGCGGATTGTTCCAGACGTAGCGAAAGCCGCCGAGGGCATGGTCCCAACCGGAACCGCTGTGCGCCAAGCGGACATGGCGGGGAAGGCGCATGGCGAGCAGCCCGACGATCACGGCGATGAAGCTGAGCGCGTCGACCAGGTAGCAGAGGCCGACGCCCCACCGGGCCATCAAGACGCCGGCCACCGAGGGGCCGATGATGCGCGCCCCGTTGACCATCGAGCTGTTGAGCGAGATGGCATTCTTGAGATCTGCCCGGCTGGTGATTTCGATGACGAACGACTGGCGCGCCGGCATGTCGAAGGCCATGACCACGCCGCCCAGCGCAGCCACGGCGATGATCTGCCACGGCTGCACATGGCCGCTCCACACGAGCACCGCGAGGAGGAACGAGAGGAGCATCGAAACGACCTGCGTGACCACGAGCACGGTGCGCTTCGGGTGGCGGTCGGCGATCCATCCGCCCCAGGTGGAAAGAAACAGCATCGGCCCGGTGGAGGCCGCGGCCACCACGCCGAGCAGCGCGGTCGAGCCGGTCAGTTGATACACCAGCCAGCCCTCCGCCGTGCTGTTCACCCAATTGCCGATGAGCGAGACAAGCTGGCCGGCAAAAAAGAGACGGTAGTTCCGGTACCGGAAAGCGACGAACATCTTGCGCCAGCCCACGGCCGGACGCGGTTCTTCCATGGGCACTTTCGGCCCTGCGGCGGGGTTTTCTTCAGGCAAGCTGCTCATCGACCAGTCCGATCACTATCGGGGCCGCTACCGGGTTTGCAGAGAATATCTTTCCGCCGCGCCGTTTCAAGGAGACGGGCGGGGCTGCTGATAGCGAGTCAACACTTCCTGGGCGGCCGCCCGCTCGTTGGCCGCGGATTCGATTTTGCCGACGTAATCCTGGAAGGTGGCGAGAGTGACCGAATTGGTAAAATCCAGCCGCCCGGTGGCAGCATCGCGGCTCCACTCGCCCCAGTTGAAATCGAGCAAATCGAGCACCGCCAGGGCGTTTTCCCCGATCACCTGGTCGCAGCGGCGGACGCGCAATTGCAGGGGAAGCACGGGTCCCTGCGATCGCGCATAGAGGGCTACCGCGGAGTCACGGACCGAGCCCGGCACATTGGCCGTTTTCAACTCGGCGCGGATGAAGCCCTCGCCATATTGCAGGGAATCCGTGAGCCGCGCGTTGGTGGCGAGAAAATCGCGGACGATCTGCCGGTCGCGCTCGATATCCGGGCGATCGTGAATGGTCCAGGAGAGCGCCTTTTGTTGCTGCAAGCGCAGGAAAGCGGCGTCGTGGTCGCGGACCTGGGCGCGGATGCGGGTCAGGTAGTTGGCGAGGGCGCGCGCGGCCACGAGATCCTCGCCGGCGGCCGGGGGACGTGCTGGCATTTCGGCCTGGACCATGGCGTCGCGTCTGGCTCGTGCGTGGAGGAGGAGCAGCCAACCGACGCCTGCTCCGCCCAGCGCCACCACCATGAGGACGCCGACCATCAACCGCCTGCTTCTGGCATTCGCGAGGGCCGGAGAGGACGATGAAACCATGTGACGAACAAAGCGGCTCATCGCCCCAGCGGCAAGGGCGAAGCAACCCTCAGCGGCGGTGTTCTTTCTAGTGCGGGTCCGCTGCGCGGCGGCGGCGGCCGCTCATCACATAAACGTCCGCACGCGGCTCCAGCAGGGGGTCCGCCGAAGGCTCGACGCCGGCCACGCGCGGAATGGGATCGAAAATAATGCGGCGCCCCTCGGCGTCGTCGTCCGCCACGAGCTGCGTCAGCGCGATCACGCCC
The DNA here is from genome assembly GCA_037200205.1 of Chthoniobacter sp. Lineage (GTDB taxonomy): Bacteria > Verrucomicrobiota > Verrucomicrobiia > Chthoniobacterales > Chthoniobacteraceae > Chthoniobacter. The sequence continues at coordinate 58,139 of JBBCHV010000043.1, read as the reverse complement.
AGCAACACCTGCGGGCGGTCCGGCGGCCATTGCTCGTGGACACTGTCCACCACGTCACCCACCGCTGCCAGTTGCACCCAGAGCTGCATCTGGATCGGCTGGCTGGCCAGCCGGGTGGCCAGTTCCTCCATCAGGAAATTCGGTCCGGCGGCCGCGGCGGCTTCCGCGCTCAGGTATTCGTTGCCGGCCTCGGGCAGGATGCGATAGCGCCCAAACTGCCGGGCGCCTGCGGCGTCGACAAACGCGTAGGCGGTTACGCTGAAAAACGATTCGTGGGCAAAGCTGGTCGGGATCGGCTTCGGCGTCGTGACAAAGGCCAGCGCCTTCGGATGGCTGCCGAGGAATTGCTCGATCGGGGTCGGGTGCGGCACGTCCGGCCCGCTGGCCGCGATGGCGCGCAGGAATTCCGCGAATTCCGGTGCGGTGCGCACCGGGAAGCCATCGGTCGAGTGGGCCACGATATCGGTATGCACATGGTCGCCGAGCTGGAAGCGCACGGCGCAGCCGCGGGGGCTGCTTTGATTCGGATCGTTATCCGCCGCCATCGGCACCCCGGCAAAATTCGAAAAGCGCACGAACACCGGCGTCGGTGCCTGAAAATGCGGCGCCACGGAGAGCCGCGCCGCCTCCGGAGTCGGCGTAAAGGTTCCCGCGAGGAGCTTCCCTTTGGCATGCGCCGGGCGATGCCCCGGAAAAACGCCGTGCAGGTCGTCGAATGCTTGAATGACTTCCTTGGCGAGCGCCAGGCGTTTTTCATCGGTCGGTAGCGGCATGGTAAAACCTCGGTTGAATCAGCGTTGGGCGGTTCTAGTTTCGCCGCGCGCGAAATTCAAGACCCGGCTTTATGAAGAATTGACTCCGTTACACTCCTCTCAGATGACACCGTGAAGGCTTCGCCCCGCGGGTGCGACGGTTCAGTTGCATTGTCCTGTTCCCGCTTTTAGCTTTCGCTCCTTCTTTGCATGAACCGATTTCTTATCGCGGGGACGCTCCTCCTTTTCATCTGCTCCGTCGCTCTGCATGGGCAAAATGTCCCACCGAATGGCCAAGGGCCGCAGCCTTCGCCGAAGGCGGAGCAAAGCGTGCGGACGATGCGGGATGTGCCGTACGTCACCGGAGGCCATGAGCGCCAGCGGCTGGATCTTTATTTTCCACCGGGGAACGGCTCCGCACGGCCGTTGGTGGCCTGGATTCATGGCGGCGCCTGGCAAGGCGGGAGCAAGGATGACTGCCCGGCGCAGGCGCTGGTGGCGCGCGGATATGTGGTGGCCAGCATCGGCTACCGCCTGAGCCAGCACGCCATTTACCCGGCGCAGATCGAGGATTGCAAAGCGGCCGTTCGCTGGTTGCGCGCGCATGCCTCGGAATACGAGATTGATCCACAGCGGATCGGGGTGTGGGGCGCCTCGGCCGGTGGGCATCTCGCCGCGCTCTTGGGCACCACCGGCGACATTCACGATTTCGATGTGGGGGAAAATCTCAGCCAGCCGAGCAAGGTGCAGTGCGTGATCGATTGGTTTGGGCCGACGGATTTCCAGCACTACGGCGATATGAGCAAAGCGCCAAAGCAGGATCCGAATGGACCGTTTTCGCGGCTGATTGGCGGCCTGCCGGCCGACAAACCGGACCAGGTGAAGCGATCCAGCCCGGTGAATTACGTGCAGTCGGATGCGGCGCCGTTCCTGATCATGCAAGGGGACAAAGACACCATCGTGCCCGCGCAGCAAAGTGAGATCCTCGATGCCGCCCTGCGCCAAGCGGGAGTCGAGAGCACCTTGAAGATCCTGCCCGGCGCCGGCCATGGCGGGCCCGGCTTTAGTTCGCCGGAGAATGTCCAGGCGATGACCGACTTTTTGGACAAGCATTTGCAGTGGCCGCGGAGCGCGGGAAACTGAAGGTGGCGTTGCCTGACGGAATGGATGGGAATGTCCGTTCGCGGAAGTGTGGCTCAGTAGACGAATCCAGTGAATCATCGAAAAAGTCTGGTAAGTATTTCGATGCAACTTTAATGATTCCGCCCCTTGATGCCTATCCGCCCCGCCATTCTTCCGTCCCTGGATCCCGGTTTCGTGCCGGCGGAGCTGTGGAATCGTGCCTATCGGGCGCGGTGCGAAGGAGATGCCGGGGCGCATCCGCTGGCGATCGCGCTGGAGCGGACGGATGGCACCGTTTCGCGGTTCGATACGCGGGTGTTGCCGCACAGTGGCTCCAATATCGCGCTGAATGGCCGGTACGTGGATCGGCTTGTGAAGTTCCTGCTGTGGGCGCGAGGGGGGTATCGCGTGTGGATTGGCGGCGACCGGGCTATCGGGGAGATGATCCGCGACCGCTATGCGGCGGGTGGGGAGCGGAAGTTCGACCATGAATTCATGGGGGCGAAGATCCACGGGCGGGAGATGATCGTCGAGGCCGTCGCACTGGCGGACGTCCCTGCGGCGCGCGAACGCGCGATGTCGCTGGGCCGGCATCTCGAGGGGTGCCGCATCGGCTTCGATCTCGGCGGCTCGGATCGCAAGTGCGCGGCGGTGATCGATGGGCGGGTCGTCTTTTCGGAAGAGGTGGCTTGGGACCCTTATTTCCAGAGCGATCCGCAGTACCACTTCGACGGCATCCAGGACACCCTGCGGCGGGCGGCGGCGCATCTGCCGCGCGTGGATGCAATCGGAGGCAGTGCGGCGGGCGTGTATGTGAACAATGAAGTGCGCGTGGCCTCGCTTTTCCGCGGAGTGGCGGCGGCGGATTTCGACCGGCGCATCCGGGGCATTTTCTTCGAGTTGCAGAAGGCGTGGGGCGGGGTGCCGTTCGAGGTGGTGAACGATGGGGAAGTAACGGCACTGGCCGGCTCGATGAGCGTGGGTGAAAATGGCGTGCTCGGCATTTCCATGGGGACGAGTGTGGCTGGGGGCTACGTCGACGCCGATGGCTCGATCACGCCAGGGCTCAATGAACTCGCCTTTGTGCCGGTCGACTACCGGGAGAATGCGCCCGTGGACGAATGGAGCGGGGATCGTGGCTGTGCGGTGCAGTACTTCTGCCAGCAAGGGGGTTGGCGCGGCTGGCGCCGCTCGCGGGGCTGAAATTTCCGCGGGGAGATGAAGTTGGCCGGGCAACTCGTCGAGATCCAGCGGCTTATGGCCGCGGGCGATGTGCGGGCGCGGCGGATCTACGAAACGCTGGGCGTGTGCTTCGGTTATTCCATCGCGCATTTCGCGCACTTCTACGACATCCGGCACCTGCTCATCCTCGGCCGCGCGACCAGCGGGGAAGGCGGGGCGGTAATCCTCGAGGAAAGCCGGCGAGGTGCTGCGCGCGGAGTTTCCGGCGCTGGCGGAGACGATCCATTTGCGCACGCCGGACGAAAAGGACAAACGCCACGGACAGGCGGTGGCGGCGGCGAGCTTGCCCGCCCTGCGTCGATAGAGGCAGGCTCCCGCTATGCAGCTCCGCAATTCCTCCGCAGACATTTTCATCCCCGACGGAAAGGCCCCGGAGGAGGCGCTGTTGCGGATCAGCCACCTGGGCGTCGGTGCCCATCAGGACGATCTCGAGTTCATGGCCTTTCACGGCATCCAGGCGTGTTACCACAGCGAGAGCGAGTGGTTTGGCGGAGTGACTTGCACGAATGGCGCGGGCAGTTCGCGCACGGGATCGTACGAGAGATTCTCCGACGCGGAAATGATGGCGGTGCGCCGGCAGGAGCAGCGGCAGGCAGCGATCGTGGGACGTTACGCGGCGATGGTGCAGCTCGATTACGCGAGCAAGATCGTGAAAGACCCCGCTGACGCGCACTTGAAGGAGGACTTGATCGACATCCTCTCCGCCGCACAGCCGCGCGTGGTCTATACGCACAACCCCGCGGACAAACACGAGACCCACGTGGCGGTGGTGGCGGGCGTGATCCAGGCGATCCGCGAACTGCCGAAGCAGCAACGTCCGCAGGCGGTTTACGGTTGCGAAGTGTGGCGCGACCTCGATTGGCTGCCGGATGCGGAGAAGGTCGTCCACGATGTGTGCGGGCATGAGAATCTCGCCGCGGCGCTGAACGGGTTTGTTCGATTCGCAGATCGCCGGGGGGAAGCGTTACGACCTCGCGGTGATCGGCCGCCGCCGGGCCAATGCGACCTTTTTCGAAAGTCACGGCGTGGATCAGAGCGACGCGCTGGCCTTCGCCATGGACCTCACGCCGCTGGCCCTGGATGACACCCTGGATGTGGTCGCCTACGTCACGGGCTTTATCGATCGCTTCAAGGCCGATGTGACTGCCAAACTCCGTCAGCGGCTCGAAAGGTAAACATGGAAATCATCATTCAACCCACCGCGGACGACGCGTCAATGCTGGCCGCGCGGCATGTGGCGCGGCTGGTGCGCGACAAGCCGGATGCGGTGCTCGGTCTCGCGACAGGCAGCACGCCACTCATGATGTATCGCGAACTCGCGCGCATGCACCGGGAGCAGGGACTCGATTTCAGCGAGGTCACCACGTTCAACCTCGACGAATACGTGGGTCTGGCGCCGGAGCATCCGGCGAGTTATCACGCATTCATGTGGGAGAACTTTTTCAGCCGGGTGAATGTGCCGCGCGAGCGGATCCACATTCCCGATGGGCTGTCGTCGCACATCCCGGCGTTTTGCCGCAAGTACGAGGAGGCGATCGTGGCCGCCGGCGGGATCGATCTCCAGGTGCTCGGCATCGGCAGCGACGGGCACATCGGCTTCAACGAGCCGTCGTCATCGCTGGCTTCCCGCACGCGCATCAAGACGCTCACGGCCGAGACGCGGCGGGACAATGCGGAGGCGTTTGGGAATCCGGACAAGGTGCCGTTTCACGTCATCACGATGGGCGTGGGGACGATCATGGAGGCGCGGCAGGTGATCATCCTGGCTTTCGGCGACAAGAAGGCGGCCGCCATCGCCGGAGCAGTGGAGGGGCCAATCACGGCGATGAATCCGGCGTCGATCTTGCAGATGCACCCGGTGGCGACCTGCATCATCGACGAAGGTGCGGCCGGGAAGCTGACGCGGACGGAATACTACCGGTGGGTCTACGACCGAAAGCCGGACTGGCAGAAGCTGTAAATGCAGGGGACGAGTTGCGTGAGTCAGCGTTCACCGCTCTCTTTCTCCCTCTCCTGGGCAGCTCAATGATTGAGGGTGCCGATGATGCGCAAGCCATCCAGCGTCAATTCCGGGATGACCTTTTTCATCTCCGGCAGGCCGGCGGCGATGAGCTCGGCGTAGCCGCCGGTGGCGACCACGGGGAGTTTCTTGATGCCGAGTTCCTTGGCGATTTCCTGAAGGATCTGGCGCACGAGGCCGCGGTAGCCGTAGACGGCGCCGGCGAGCATGGCGTGCTTGGTCGATTTGCCGATGGCGCTGGGGGGCTCAAGCAGGGTGATCTTCGGCAGGAGGGCGGTGCGCTGGTGGAGGTAGTCGGTCATCGCTTCGAGGCCGGGGGCGATGACGCCGCCGACGTAGTTGCCGGCCGCGGAGACGATGTCGAAAGTGACCGCCGTGCCGAAATCCACCACGATGATGGGCGCGCCGAAAGCGGCGAAGGCCCCGGCGGCATTGGCGAGGCGGTCGCCGCCGATGGTCTTGGGCTGGGGGTAGTCGATGCCGACGCCGAGTTTTGTCTTGGCGCCGACGCGGACGACGGGCGAGGGCGAGAGAAAGTCGGCAATGACGTCGCCTTTGGCCGGGACCACGCTGGAGAGCACGGCGGATTGCCATTGCCAGCCGAAGAGGGCGTTTTTCAGGCTGGCAGCGTCGAGTTCGGCGGTGCGGAGCTTGCGGGCTGGACCGACCTTTTCCCGAGTGGAAAGGGCGAATTTCGTGAAGGAGTTGCTGTTGTCGATGAGCAGGAAGTCGGCGGTAGTGGTGCTCATGAAGGCGGCGCAAGACATACGAGAGTCGCGGGGGAGGTCAAAGGTATTTTGAGAACGGGGAATTTGAGAACATCCAACATCCAACGTCCAACACCCAACATCGAATGGCGCAGGCGCACACGTAGACGGGTTCTGAATTGGGTGTTGTATGTTGTATGTGAAATCCCCCTCCGCCTCCCCGATTTCGCTTTCCGCGGGGGCTTCCGCACGCGAGGGTGAAGGCCCGTTTATGAAAGCCCTCCTCTCCGCTCTCGCCGTTTCGGTTATTTTCATCGCCACCGCTTCGGCGGATTGGATCATCGAATCCAAGATCGAAAGTCCACAGCTCAACACGGCGACGACGACGAAGGTGAAGGGCGACAAGTTGCGCGTGGACATTCCCGATGGTCCTGCGGGCGCGATGAGTTCGATCGTCGACACCAAGACAGGCGATTCCGTGCAGCTCATTCACTCGCAGAAGATGGCGGTGAAGACGAATGCCGCCGTCCTGAAGCAGGCGATGGATGCGGCCAAGCAGAAGAGCGGGGTCAAGGACGGCGCGTCGACCGCGTTGAAGGCGACCGGCGACTCCGAGAAGGTCGGCGATTTCGATTGTGCGGTCTACACGTGGACCGATGGGAATATCACCTCAAAAGTGTGGGTGGCGAAGAATCATCCCCAGGCGGCGGCCTTGAAGGCGTTTGAGAAGCAGATGCACAGCGGCTTTTTCGGGGGCATGCAGATGGGGCCGGATACCACCACCCTTCCCGGGCCGGCGATCAAGACGGAGACCACGATGCAGGGCTCGAAGATCACCAGCACGATCACCTCCGTGAAGGAGGAGGACGTGGATGCGAAGGAATTCGACGTGCCGGCCGGGTATCAGAGCATGGCCCTGCCGAACGCGCCCGCGGGGAATTGAGCCGGCGGCCAGCCGGTTTTCAGTAGCGCGCACTTGCCGCTTTTCAACGAAGCAGGCAGGCGCGTAGTCTCGCCCGCTCCATGTCCCAGGAATACAAAGTCAAACTCGAGGTCTTCGAAGGCCCGCTCGATCTGCTGCTCTATCTCATCAAGAAGGATGAGGTGGATATTTACGACATCTCGCTGGAGCGGATCACGGCGCAGTACCTGGAATTCATGGAGGCGTTCAAAGTGCTGGACCTCGAACTCGCGGGAGAGTTCGTGGTCATGGCGGCGAATCTCATTTACCTGAAGAGTCGCGCCCTCCTGCCGGCCGCCGTCCAGCCGCCCGACGAAGAGGCTGACGAGGAAGATCCGCGCTGGGACCTGATCCGCCAGCTCGTGGAGTACAAGAAGTTCAAGGATGCGGCGGCGCACCTGTCGCAGCGCGAGGTGGAGCAGAGCAATCTCTTCGCGCGCATGGCGGAATCGCCGGAAACGGCGCTGCCGGAGCGTCCGCTGGGCGACGTGAGCGTTTTCGACCTGATCAACGCCTTCAACAACGTGCTCAAGCGCATCGCCTCGAAGAGCGAGGATTTGCGCGAGATTTTCGAGGAAAACTACACGGTCTCGGACAAGATCGACTTCATCATGAAAATGACCGGCAGCGGCGTGCCCCTGAAGTTCACCGAGCTCTTTGCCAGCGTGGCGTCGCGCACGGAAATCGTGGTGACGTTCCTGGCGTTGCTGGAACTCATCCGCCTCAAGCAATTGAAGGCCGTGCAGCAGGAAGTGTTTGGTGAAATCGAATTGCGGCGGGCGTAATTCGTGGAAAGTCTTTTCGCCACCATGACGTTGAAACAAGTCATAGAAGCGCTCGTTTTCGCTTCGCCCAAGCCGCTCCTGACGAAGGAGATCGTGGCGGCGTTGCGGGCCGCGGGGGAGGGGACCGAGGACCAGAACGCGCTGGATTTTGCCAAGGCGAAGGCGGACGACGTGCTCGCGGCCCTGGCGGAATTGCAGACGGATTTTGGCGCCACCGGGCGGGCCTTTCAGATCGTGGAGCGGATCAATGGCTGGACGCTGGTGAGCGAGCCCGCTTGCGCGCCGTGGGTGCGACAGCTTTACCCGGAAGCCAAGCCGACACGGCTGAGCGGCCCGCAATTGGAAACGCTGGCCATCATCGCCTACCGCCAGCCGGTGACGCGCGCGGATATCGAGGCCGTGCGTGGCGTCGCGGTGGATGGCGTCATGCAAATCCTGCTCGACCGCGGCTTGGTGAAGATCGCGGGCCGGGCGGAAGTGCCGGGGCGTCCTTTGCTCTACTCGACGACCGAATACTTTCTCGAGCACTTCGGCCTGAAGACGACCGACGAGCTGCCCAATGCCAGCGAATTGAAGCGCGTCGTGCTGCCCACGGCGCCGGCGCCCGAAGAAGCCAAACCCGCCGAAGCGGCGGTCGAGCCGGAGGGCGCCGCCGCGGAGCCAGCGGCGGAAGCCGAGGCAGTCCCAGCCAACGAAGTCGAAGCGACGGCGGCAGAATCCGAGCCCGAGCCGGAGCCTGCGCCCGAGCCTGAACCTGAACCTGAACCGACCCCGGAAAACGAAGCGCCGGAAACGGCGACCGAACCTCCTGCACACGAATGAAGCTCACCGCAATTCGTCAAAAAATCGACGCGATTGATAATCAGCTTTTGAAGCTGCTGAATGAACGCGCCGACCTCGTCCATGAAGTCGGGCTGGTGAAGCGCGCGGAGGGCACGGAGATTTACGCGCCCGAGCGCGAGGAGACGGTGTTGCGCGCGCTCACGGAGAAGAATGTCGAGCTCCAGGGACGGCTGCCGGAGAAATCGATCCGCGCCATCTACCGCGAGATCATGTCGGCGTCGCTCGCGCTGGAGAAGGATTTGACGATTGCCTATTTCGGCCCGGAAGCGACGAACACCCACCAGGCGGCGCGCTCGAAATTCGGCGCCAGCGTGAACTACACGCCCAAGGTGAGCATCGCCGATGTCTTCGACGTCGTGGCGCGCGGCAATGCCGACTACGGCGTGGTGCCGATCGAGAATTCGACCGAGGGTGCGGTGAATCACACCCTGGACGTCTTCATGGAGAGCGAACTGCGCATCTGCGCGCAGATCCTGATGAAGATCGAGAATCATCTGGTGGCGAAAATCCCGCGCGAGAAGATCAAGCGCATCTATTCGCATCCACAGGTCTTCGGCCAATGCCGCAACTGGCTGCGCCAGAACCTGCCGAATGTGGACCTGGTCGAGGTCTCGAGCACGCCGCGCGCGGCGGAACTCGCGGCCACGGAAGACGGGGCGGCGGCGATCACCGGCCAGATGGCGGCGGAATATCACGGGCTGCAAGTGCTGGCGGCTTCCATCCAGGACATCGCCAGCAATACCACGCGCTTTCTGGTCATCGGCCGCACGGCCTCGCCCCCCACGGGCGACGACCGCACCTCGCTGATGTTCTGCGTGCAGGACAAACCGGGCGCGCTCTTTCATGCGCTCGAACCTTTCAACCGCCTGAAGATTTCGATGAGCAAAATCGAAAGCCGCCCCTCCAAGCGCAAGGCCTGGGAGTATTTCTTCTTCGTCGATATCGACGGCCATGCCGGGGAGGAGAAGGTCCAGCAGGCCCTCGAGGCGCTGTCGCAACACTGCACGTTCGTTAAAATTCTCGGCACCTATCCCAAAACATTGCCGACTTAAAAGCAGTTTTCATTAAGAGTTTCCCGCGAAATGGATGTAACGGATATGCATTCGCGGTGTCTCATTCACGCAGCGAGCCCCACGCATGTCCCCTCGTCCATTTTTTGCCCTGACATTTCATCCTGTCGTCCTGGCCGCGTTGCTGATCCTGCCCGGCGCGGCGTGGGCTGCCCCGAAAGCGGGTGAAAAGAGCACGGTCACCGGGGGGACTCTGACCCTGGAGCAGGCCTACGACCGGGCTCTGGCGACCGACCAGACGATCCGCATCGCCTACTGGGAAATTCGCAAGGCGAACCTGTTGCCGTGGAGCGCTCTGGCCAGGCTGGGCCCGCAGATCAACGCGAACGGGAGCTACAATCGCTACAATGACGCCACCCGCAGCACCGTGATCCAGTCGGACACGGTGGTGGTCAACGGCGTCGCCACGCCGATCGACAGCCGGGCCGTGGATATTACCAGCCACGCTCGTGGAGGCTCTGGCGAGGCCGGATTTACCTATGTGCAGCCGCTGATCGATTTCACGGTGTTTCCCGCTTATCGCTTGGGGACACTCTCCAAGGTCGCCACCCGCCTGGAGCATCAGTTCACGATTCGCGAGACACTCTTCGGGCTGGCGAGCGCGTTTTACGAGGTGCTCAAGCAGCAGCAGCTCGTGGTGGTGGACCGGGAGACGCTGCGGCTGACCAACGAGCAGCTCGATCTCGCACAGAAGCGCGCCAACGTGGGCGAGGTGACGCGCGCGGACGTCTTGCGGGCGACGGTGACCGTCGAGCAGGCGCGGCAGGTTCTTGTGCAGGATGAAGGCATCCTCGATATCGACCGCAACACCCTCGCCAATATCCTGAACTTCGCGCCGGATACGGCGTTCACCGTGGTGGAGCCGCAGGATTATCCGAGCACGCTGCCGGTGTTCGCCGAACTGCTCGCCCGCGCCTACGCGCATCGGGAAGACTTGAAGGTCAAAGACATCGCCATCGACCAGGACATCGCGCGGCGCAACGAGGTCATCGGGGAGTACGGTCCGCGGGTCGTGGCCCAACTGGATGGCCAGCGCGGCCACAACTCCGGCTTCACCACCAACAGCACCTACGATTGGGACGCGACGGTTTCGGTGCAGGTGCCGATCTTTACCGGCGGCCAGCGCGAGGTCGATTTGCTCACGGCCAACCGGGTCATCGAGCAAACGAAACTCGACCGCGACAAGACGGCCAAGACCGTGGAGTCGGACGTGAAGAATGCCTGGATCACCGTGCGCACTTTGCAGCAAACCCTGAAGGCGCTCCATGCCCAGGTGGTGGCGGCGGAACAGGGCTACCACGATTTGGAGAACCAATACCGGGCCGGCACGGCGACAAGCGTCGATGTGCTCACCGCCCTCAATGATTTGAACGACGCCCGCAAAGATCTCGCCGTGCAGACGTACGGCTTCCAGGTCGCGCTCCGCAACATCGAGCAAGTGACCGGCATCTTTCAGGAGACGCGGGTGCAGCGCAGCAAAATTCCATGAAAACCTGGCTTTCTCTTCTCCTGCTGGCCGCCCTCGGTCTCGGCGGCTGGTGGTACTACTCGCACAACCGGGGCGACGGTCCGCAGTTCATGACCGCGGCCATTACCCGCGGCAGCCTCACGAAAGTGGTGACGGCGACCGGCACCTTGAACCCCGTGTTGAACGTCACCGTCGGCAGCCAGATTTCGGGCAATATCCAGAGCCTGAACGCGGACTGGAATACGCCGGTGAAGGCCGGCCAGGTCGTGGCGCAGATCGACCCGGCGGTTTATTTGGCCGTCGTCCATCAATGCCAGGGCGATCTCGCCAATGCCAAGGCGGCGCTGGAACTCGCGCAGTTGACCGCGAAGCGCAAACAGGAACTGGTCGACCAGCACGCGGCACCGCAGGCCGACCTGGACACGGCCATCGCCACGCTCCACCAGGCGGAAGCCACGGTCCAAATCAAGCAGGCCAACCTGGAGAAAGCCCAGGTCGACGTCGACCATTGCACCATCTATTCGCCCGTCGATGGCATCGTCATCTCCCGCAGCGTCGATGTCGGCCAGACCGTGGCTGCCGCCATGAATGCGCCGGTGCTCTTCCTGATCGCCAACGATCTGACGAAAATGCAGATCGATACAAACGTCGCCGAGGCGGACGTGGGCAACATCGAGGTGGGGCAGGATGTGGATTTCACCGTGGACGCGTTTCCTTACCGGACCTTCCACGGCAAAGTCGTCCAGAATCGCAACGCCGCCACCACCGTGCAAAACGTGGTGACGTACGACGTGGTGATCTCGGTGAGCAATAGCGATCTGAAGCTCAAGCCGGGCATGACGGCCACGGTGCAGGTCATCATTTCAAAAAAGGAGGACGTCCTGAAAATTCCCAATTCCGCCTTGCGCATCCGCACGGTGGATACGGACGCCACACCGCCTCCCACGGCGGCGCCACAGCCCACGCCCACGCCGCCTCCCGTCGGCAAACATACGACCAGTGGCCGCACGCATGCCGAGCGGCGTGAACGCACGGTCTTCATCATGCCGCCGGGCGGGGGCAAGCCCCAGCCAGTCCCGATCAAGCTGGGCATCGACGATCTCGCTTTTACCGAGGTCACCGAGGGCTTGAAGGAAGGCGATGTCGTGGTCACCGCGGTGGAATTGCCTACCAAGTCCTCGTCGTCTGCGCCGGCATCTTCGAATCCTTTCGGCGGCGGCCCGCCGCGCCGTTTCTAAGTTACGACGATGGAGCACGTCATCCGTCTCGAATCCATCTGGAAGATTTACCAGACCGGCGATGTCGAAGTCACCGCCGTGCGGGACGTCTCGCTCAACGTCGAAAAGGGCGAGTTCATCGCCATCATGGGCGCGAGCGGCTCGGGCAAGTCGACGATGATGAATACGCTGGGCTGTCTCGACCGGCCCACCCGCGGGCGCTATCTGCTCGATGGGATCGACGTCTCGGTGCTGGGGCGCGACCAGTTGGCGGACATTCGCAACGAGAAAATCGGGTTCATCTTTCAAGGGTTCAACCTGCTGTCCCGCACTTCGGCCCTGGAAAATGTGGAACTGCCGATGATGTATGGCGGGCATCGATTGCCGGCCAAAGAGATGCGGGAGCGGGCGATGCAGGCGCTGGAACTGGTGGGGCTGTCGAAACGTTTCGATCACACGCCCAATCGCCTCTCCGGCGGCCAGCAACAGCGCGTGGCCATCGCGCGGGCTCTCGTCAACCGTCCGGCCATGCTGCTGGCCGACGAACCGACGGGCAACCTCGACAGCCGGACGAGTATTGAAATCATGGACGCGTTTCAGGCGCTCAACGACAAGGGCATCACCATCGCGATGGTCACGCATGAACCCGACATCGCGCGCTACACGAAACGCAACGTGGTCATGCGCGATGGCGTCATCGTCAGCGATATCATCGTCAAAGACCGCTTCAATGCGAAGGAAGAGATGCGCCGGCTCGATGAAGAGCACCAGGCCGCCAAACTCGTGAAATGAAACTCACCGCCACTTTCCGCATTGCCCTGCGCGCGCTCAAGCGCAACAAAATGCGCAGCATCCTGACCATGCTCGGCATCATCATCGGCGTGGCGGCGGTCATCGCCATGGTCGGGGTGGGCAACGGCGCCAAGTCGCAGGTCGAAGCGCAGATTGCGACGCTGGGCAAAAACATGATTCTCGTCTTTTCGGGAAGCATGACGAGCGGCGGCGCGCGCGGCGGTTACGGTGCGGCGGGGACGATGAAGATCGAGGATGCCGAGGCCATTTTGCGCGAGGTTCCCGGCGTCACCATGGTCAGCCCGGAGATCCGTTCTTCCGCGCAGGTTGCGGCGGGCAACCAGAACTGGTTCACCAGCGTGCTCGGGGAGTCGGCGGATTATTTCGAGATGCGCGAATGGGAGTTCACCAGTGGCGACGGCTTTACCGAGCAGGACATTCGCTCGGCCAACAAGGTGGGGGTCATCGGCAAGACGACGGCGCAAATGATCTTCGGCGAAGACGATCCGGTCGGGCAGATCATCCGCGTGAAGAACGTGCCCTTCCGGGTCACGGGCGTGCTGAAGTCCAAGGGCTTTTCCCTCGGCGGCAGCGACCAGGACGATGTCTTCATCGTGCCTTATACGACCGCGATGAAACGGCTGACGGGCGCGACCATCCTGCGGGGCATCAATGTGCAGGCGGCGAATGACGATGTGATGTCCCGGGTGCAGGACCAGATCTCGGTGTTGTTGCGGCAGCGGCACAATATCCGCGCCGGCCACGACGACGACTTTACGGTGCGTGGCCAGCAGGACATCGCGGAAATGGCCACGGCGCAGTCGAAGACCATGACCATCCTGCTCGGCGCGATCGCCAGCGTGTCGCTCATCGTGGGTGGGATCGGCATCATGAACATCATGCTCGTCAGCGTGACCGAGCGCACCCGGGAGATTGGTATCCGCATGGCGGTGGGGGCGCATGGCTGGGACATCCTGCTGCAATTTCTCATCGAAGCCGTCACCCTGAGTTCGCTCGGCGGGCTGGTCGGCATTGCCATCGGCTTTGGCACGGCGCAGAGCATTTCGCATTTCGTCGGGTGGCCCATCATGGTCCCGCCGGTTTACGTCATCGGTTCGTTTCTCTTCAGCGCGGCGGTGGGCGTTTTTTTCGGACTGTATCCGGCGAAGAAGGCGGCGGCGCTCGATCCGATCGATGCGCTCCGCTACGAATAGAGGCGTATCCTCGCTGGCGTGGGAGGGGGAGGGTGGATTACATACGCAGTCGAAATGTTTGCCGCTCTGCTCGCTGCCTTGACGCTGGCTACGCCGGATCCCGGTTTCGGGATCGTGCCGGTCAGCCTGCCCTCGACCGACAAGCCGCCGTTGGTGCGCCAGGGAATGCCGCGGACTGGAGACGCCACGCCGGCGCCGAGAAAGCGTGTCTTCGTCCTGGGGATTCAATTTCAGAGTCGGGGCGGAGCGCAGGGCATCGCGTTGGAGCGGGTTGTGCCGGGCTCGCCGGCGGATCGGGCGGGATTTACGGTAGGCACGATCATCACGGAGATTGACGGCAAGAGCACCGCGGGAAGGACCGGCGAGGATTGCCGGCGCATTGTGCAGGAAGCCGGGACGACGGTACCGATCAAGTACTACGATCCGCTGACCTTCAAGTTGCGGGCGCGAACGGTGGACAAGGATTGGATTCCGGATCCGACGAATTGAGCCTTGCCTCGATGTCGATGGGTTGTTCGACGGGATTCTTCGACTCCGCTCAGAATGACCCCGCGAAGGGAGTTGCACTTATTTCGCAGTCTCTAAGATTTTTGCGGTTTGAACGGTCTCGACAGTGAGCCTGTCCACGGACATCCCTTCCCGCCTCTCCATGAAAGCCTCCCACACGATTTTCCTGCCCCTGCTCGCCGCCGCATCGCTCACCCTGCCACTCGGTGCGGCGGAACCGCTCTACAAGAACGACTTCGAGTCGGCGGAAATCGGCAAGATGCCGCCCGACATGATGGTGATGGCGGGCGCGTTCGAAGTGAAGCAGGACAAGGACGGCAAATATCTGGAGCTGCCCGGCGAGCCGCTGGATACCTTCGGGCTGCTCTTCGGGCCGAGCGTGAAGGACGACGTGAGCGCGAGCGCGCGGTTTTTCGGAACGAAGAAAGGCCGCAAGTTTCCGACCTTCGGCGTGAGCTTGAATGGCGTAAACGGCTACCGCCTGCAAGTGAGCGCGGCCAAGGGGGCGCTGGAATTTTTCAAGGGCGACGAGGCGAAGCTGAGCGTCCCGTACACCTGGACTTCCGACGCCTGGACGACCCTGCGCGTGACCGTGCGCAAGAGCGGGGATGGCTGGGTGATCGAGGGCAAGGCGTGGGCCGCCGGTTCCCCGGAACCGGCAAAGCCGCTGATCACCCTGGAGGAAAAGGCCGCGCCGACCGCCGGGCGCGCCGGGATCTGGGGAATGCCCTTTGCGAACACCCCCATTCGTTTTGACGACCTGCTGATCGAAGCCGCCAAATAAATCGCGGCCGCGAGCGGACTTGATTTTTATAACCCAATACCGTCACAACAACATCATGCGTTACCTCGTTCCCGCCCTCGCTCTCTCCGCTACGTTGCAACTCCACGCGGTCGATTGGCCGCTCTACCGGGGGCCGGGCGGCGACGGCAAGTCGTCGGAAAAAATCACGATCCCGACCGGTGCGACCGCACCGAAGCAGGTGTGGAAGACGCCGAGCGAGGGTGGCTTCAGCTCCTTTGTGGTGGCGAAGGGCCGGGCCTTCACGCTGAGCTTGAAAGAGGCCGAAGGAGTGAAGCAGGAAAGCGTCGTGGCCTACGACGCGAAGACCGGCAAGGAACTGTGGTTCGCGCCACTGAATTTCCCGAAATACGACGGCGGCGGCGATTCCGGCGCGGCGGACAACAAGGGCGGCGACGGTCCGCGGTCCACGCCGACGACCGATGGCACGACGGTCTACGTCCTGTCGTCGCAACTGGCCCTGCGCACTTTCGACGCGGCCACGGGCAAGCCCGGCTGGTCGCACGATCTCCTCAAGGAATTCGCGGGACGCAACATCCAGTGGGAGAACGCCGCGTCGCCCCTGATCGAAGGCTCGCTGGTGCTGGTCGGCGGTGGCGGACCTGGGCAATCGCTCATCGCCTTCAACGCGAAGGACGGCTCGGTGGCGTGGAAGGCCTTCGACGAAAAGATCACGCACGCCACGCCGGTGCCGGCGACGATTCTCGGCCAGCGGCAGGTCATTTTCTTCCTCCAGAGCGGGCTGCTCGCGGTCGAGCCGCAGACGGGCAAGGAATTGTGGCGCTATGCTTTCGATTACAAAACCTCGACCGCGGCTTCCCCGGTGGTGGATGGCGACATCGTCTACTGCAGCGCAGGCTATGGCGTCGGCGCGGGAGCGGTGCAGGTCACGAAAGATGCGAATGGATTCAAGGCGACGGAGCTTTACCGCATTCGCACCAACAAGCCGCTGGCCAATCACTGGAGCACGCCGGTCGTGAAGGACGGCTATCTTTACGGGATGTTCCAGTTCAAGGAGTACGGCAACGGTCCGGTGAAGTGTGTGGATATCAAGACCGGTGCGGTGAAATGGGAGCAGCCGGGCTTCGGGCCCGGGCAGGTGCTTCTCGTCGGCGATCGTGTGGTGGCGCTGGCGGACAATGGCGATCTGGTCAGTTTCGAGGCCAAGCCGGATGCCTATCATGAAATCTCGCGGGCCAAGGTGCTGGACGGCAAGTGCTGGACGACGCCGAGCATCAGCAATGGGATGATCTTCGCGCGCAGCACGAAGGAAGCGGTCTGCCTGGACGTGTCGGGCCGGTAATCAGCCGCGCGACGGCTTCGCGGGGGCTTTTTCCAGGATCGCACCGCAGGCGTTGGCGATGGCTTCCAGCTCATCGAGGAATTTTTCCCGGCGAGCGGGCGGCAGGATGCCCAGGAGCTGCTCCTGGAGAGCCATGGCGATCTTGCGCGCCTTTTCGAAGGTCCGCCGGCCGGAGGGCTGGATCTTGACGCGATTGGCGCGCTTGTCCTGCTCGTGAGGATTGCGGGAGATGAGGCCGTTTTTTTCCATGCGCGTGAGCGTGGAGGTGATGGTGTTCGGATCGCTGGCCATGAGGTCGGTGAGCGTGCGCTGGGTGAGCCCCTGGGGGTCGCCTTCGCTGAGCCAGCGGAGAATGATGTATTGGTCCGGCGTGATGCCGAGATGCGCGATGCGCTGGCGAAAAGTCTGGTTCAACCCGTACCAGGCGCGGCGCAACAGCACGGGCAGCCGCTTGGGAGCGCCGGTATTGAAGGAGACGGGGGAGGGGTCGGGCATGTGGATCCAGTATTTCCCAAATTGACTTTTGAAAACCAACCGGGAACTTGCGAACGCGGTTGAAAAAAAGGATGTCAGAGAAGGAAAAAAAGCCAAAGAAATAATACGTGTAAGTATTATTTGACTTCAACCGCGCGATTTTCTACTTACCCCACACGCCGTTCCCAAGAAACTTCTCCCCCGGCCCCTCACCGACACCCCGCTATGAAGCTCCGTCTCGCTCTCCCGCTCACGCTCCTCGTCGCCGCCCTCCCGCTCTACGCGGCCAAGAAATCGGAAAAAACCAAAGGGGAAGGAGTCAAGGGAGGCGAAGTGACCGGCTGGCTGGATTGGCGCGGGCCGTTGCAAACCGGGGTTTCGCTCGAGAAAGGATTGCCGGACAAGGTCGATGCCAAGAGCCCGCTCTGGACCGCCGATTTCCCCGGGCAATCCGCGCCGGTCATCGCCAACGGGAAGCTCTACATCATGGGCTATCTCGGCGAAGGCCCGGACCTGCAGGAAGGTGTGGCTTGCTTCGATGCGGAGACGGGCAAGATGCTGTGGAAGGCGCTGTTCAATGACTTCCTGAGCGACGTCGTGTACCTCCGCTATGCGAATTCCTGCCCGGCCATCGATGCGGAAACAGGCAATGTCTACATCCAGAACAGCTCGGGCATTTTCGCCGCGTTCACGGCGGATGGAAAGCTGCTCTGGCAGCATTCGATGATGGAGGAATACGGGCGGCTGACCTTCCCCAACAATCGCACGGCCTCGCCGCTCATCGACAAGGATCTCGTGATCACGCGCGGCATCACCTCCGCGTGGGGCGCCTACGGCCCTCCCGGAGACCGCTTCTATGCCTTCGACAAGAAGACCGGCGAACTCGTCTGGTCCAGCTCGCCCGGCGCCCTGCCGCAGGACAATACTTTTTCCCACCCCTGGCTGAGCTTCCTCGGCGGCAAGCGCGTCCTTTATTCGGCCTGCGGCGATAGCAGCCTCATCTGCCTCAATGCCCGCACCGGCGAACCGCTCTACCGCACGGCGGTGGCCAAGGCGGGCGCCAAAGGAGGCATCAATGCCTCGGTCATCGAGTACAAAGGCAACATCATCGTCGTCCATATGAGCGAAAACATCGACACCAGCGATGTGGGCCGGATGGCCGCGTTCAAGATTCCCACGGAAATCAAGCCGGAGTCCCCGCAGGCGCCGCAGGTTTTCGACGACAAGGATCTGGAGCAGTGGCGCAACCCGAACGGTTCCCTCGCCAGTTCGCCCGTGCTCGTTGACGACCGCATTTACGAAGTGAACGAAGGCGGCGACCTCTGTGCCGTCAATGCCGCCGACGGCAAGGTGCTCTGGAAAAAGAAGCTCGGGATCGAAGAGCGGCAAAGCACGCCGTTCTATGCCGACGGCAAACTTTATGTCGCGATGTATATCGCCGCGGCTTCCGCCAAGACCGATGGCGCCGACGCGGGCACCGACACGGTGGGCAATGGCGAACTCTTCGTCCTCAAGCCGGGCGACAAGGATGCCGAAATTCTCAGCCGCACGGTGCTGACCGGCAAATGCTACGGCTCGCCGATCGGCTACAACGGCAAGCTCTACATTCAGACCGAAAAGAAGCTCTATTGCTTCGGCAAGAAGGGCAAAAACCCGGGACTCGCCCCCGCGCCGAAGGAAGAGGCGTGGCCGGCGCCCGGAGAGAAGAAGCGGCTCCAGGTGGTGCCTTACGAGATTTTCCTGAACCCGGGCCAGACCCAAGCCTTCCGGGTGCGCTCACTCGACGCGAATGGCTTCACCGTGGAAGACAGCGTCGACCCGAAATCCGTCCAGTGGGAGAAATTCGTCCCGCCAACCGCGCTGGTGAAATCCACTATCAACGGCAGCTTCGATGCCGACGGCAAGCTCACCGCGGACAAGGATAACGCCCCCAGTGCCGGCCAATTCCAGGCCTCGGTCGGTGATTTGAAAGGCTATTTCAAGGGCCGCGTTTTGCCGGGCCTGCCGCTCACCCAGGACTTCGATAAATACGAATTGAACCAGGACACGTCGAAGCCACCACCTCCCGCGGTGCCCAATACCCTCGAACCGCCAACGCCTTTCGCGTATCCACCGCTGCCGTGGAATGCCGCCCGTTTCCGCTTCGAGATTCGCGACAAGGACGGCAACAAGGCACTGGTCAAGACGATCGACAACAAGCGTCTCCAGCGCGGCATGATCTTCATCAACCGGCCTGATTTGCGCAACTACACCATCGAGGCCGACGTGCTCACCGAGGGCAACAAGCGCAAGATGTCGGAGATCGGCATTATCAATCAGCGCTACCTCATCAATCTCAAGGGCAACGCCCAGGTGCTCGAGGTCACCTCGAACCAGGAGCTGTTCAAACAATCCGTGCCCTTCAAAGTGACCCCCAATGAATGGTATCACCTCAAGGCCCGCGTGGATGTCGCGGCCGATGGCAGCGGCGTGATTCGCGCCAAGGCTTATAAAAAGGGCGACCCGGAGCCGGAGGCCTGGACCATCGAAGTGCCCAACAAGCATGCCAACACGGAAGGTTCGCCGGGCCTCTTCAGCTTCACGCCGCAGGAACAGCGTGCGTGGATCGATAACGTCGTCGTCACCCCGAACAAGTAGTCCGCAAATCGCCACGTCTCGCTTTATGAAATCCTCCGCATATCTCGCTCTCGCCGCCAGCATCGCTACGCTCGCGACCGTTCAAGCTGAAGACTGGCCGCGTTGGGGCGGCAACGATCCGGGTCGCAACATGTATTCGCCGGCCACGGGCCTGCCGAGCACGTTTGAGCCCGGCAAGTTCAAGCCGAACTCCGAAGAGGTGGATCTCACCACCACCAAGAATGTGAAGTGGGTGGCCAAGCTCGGCTCGCAAACCTACGGCAACCCCGTCGTCGCGAACGGCAAAGTCTACGTCGGTACGAACAACGCCTCGCCGCGCGATCCGAAATACAAGGAGGACCGCTCCTGCCTCTACACCTTCAACGAATACAACGGCGATTTTCTGTGGCAACTCGCGGTGCCCAAGCTGGCGAGCGGCAAGGTGAATGACTGGGAGTACCTGGGTATTCTCGCGTCGCCGTGCGTGGAGGGTGGCAAAGTGTATCTCGTGACCAGCCGCTGCGAAGTCGTCTGCCTCGATGCCGAGGGCATGAGCAACGGCAACGACGGCCCGTTCAAGGACGAAGCCAAATATCTCGGCGGACCCGGCAAGCCTCCCATCGAGCCCGGCCCGACCGATGCCGATATTCTCTGGCGGTACGATATGATGGATGAACTCGGCGTCTTCCCGCACAACGCCTCGAACTGCTCCGTCATCACACTGGGCGACAAGCTCTTCACCTGCACTTCCAACGGGCAGGACTGGACGCACGTGAACATCCCGTCCCCGCTCTCCCCGTCCTTCATCGTGCTCGACAAGAATACCGGCCAGTTCATCGCCGAAGACGATGCGAAGATCGGCACCAACATCAAGCACGGCCAATGGACCTCGCCCTCGCTGGGCAAGGTGAACGGCAAGGACCAGGTCTACTTCGGTGGCGGAGACGGCTTCCTCTACGCCTTCAGCACCGACCCGGTGAAGGAAGGCGATTCCACCTACATGAAAAAGGTGTGGTGGTTCGACGCCGTGCCCGAGGAATACAAACACGACAAGGCCGGCAAGCCGATCAAGTATCCGGCTGCGGAAGGCCCGAGCGAGATCAACGCCACGCCGGTCTTCTACAAGAACCGCGTCTATGTCCCGATCGGTCAGGATCCTGAGCATGGCGAAGGCGTCGGTCGTCTCGTGTGTGTCGATGCGACCAAGACCGGTGATATCACCAAGACCGGCCTCATCTGGGACTTCAAGGAAATCCACCGCTCCATCTCGACGGTCAGCATCGACCCGACGAATGGCCTCCTCTTCATCGGAGACTTCAGCGGTTTCGTCTATTGCCTCGATGCCGAGACCGGCAGAAAGTACTGGGAATACGACATGAAATCGCACATGTGGGGCTCGACCCTCGTGGCCGACGGCAAGGTGTATTGCGGCGATGAAGACGGCGATTTCCGCGTCTTCGCCTCGGACAAGAATTTCAAGCTGATCAGCGAGGTGAACATGGGTGCGCCCGTGCTTTCGACCCCGATCGTCGCCAATGGCACGCTCTACGTCGGCACGCAGACCCACCTCTTTGCCGTCGCCGAAGGCGCGAAGCCCGTGGAGGCCGGTGCCAAGAAGTAGTGCCGCGCGGCTGATGTTCGCCCTGCCGGGCGCGCGTGCCGCATCAACCCACGTCCGCCCGCCCTCCCATGACTGAATCCACAGCATCCAAACCCACCCTGCAGAACTGGCTGATCATCATCATCGCCAGCATCGGTTTCCTGTTCGATACCTACCAGTTGCTCATGACGCCGCTGGCCGGGCCGCAGGCGATCGCGGAACTGCTGAGGGTGCCGCTCAACAACCCGCAGGTCTCCGAATGGATGGGCAAGCTGTTGTGGATGACCGCGCTGTGCGGCGGGATCTTCGGCCTGCTCGGTGGGTGGCTCATCGACCGGTTCGGGCGCAAGTTCGTCATGGCGCTGGGCATTTTTGTCTACTCGTTCTCGCCGGTGGCGGGCGCCTTCGCGCACAGCCTGGACGGATTTGTTTTCTGGCGCTGCGCCACCTTCGTCGGCGTGTGCATCGAGTTCGTTGCGGCCATTACCTGGATGTCGGAAGTCTTCTCCGACAAGGTGCAAAAGGAACGCTGGCTCGGTGTGACGCAGGCCTTTGCGTCGCTGGGCGGTGTGGCGGTGACGGCGATCAATGTCTGGATTGTCGGCCACGCCAAGGATCTGCCTCATCTCGGCATGCCGCTCGCCCTCGGCGCCGCGGACCCCGCGTCCTGGCGTTATCTCATGCTCACCGGCTTGCTGCCCGCCATCCCCATCGCGCTCATGCTGCCTTTCGTGCCGGAGTCGAAAATCTGGCAGGAAAAAAAGCGGGCCGGAACCCTCAAGCGCCCCAGCTTCACCGCCCTCTTTTCGCCGGAGTTGCGCCGCGCGACCTTGGTTACCGCCGGCTTGTCCGCCTGCGCTTACGGGGTGGCGTTTGGAGCGTTGCAATTGACCCCGGGACGCATCGCCCCCGGCCTGCCGAATCTCGCGGAGCAGCGCAAGGCTTTGAAGCCGCTCGCGGATGAAGCGAAGATCTTGAACGCGAAGTTCGACACCACGCAAACCGGCACCCCCGAACGCGCCGCGGCCCTCGGGCCGATCAAGGCGAACATGGGCAAGCAAAAGCCCCTGCTGGACAAGGTGAAGGAATTCGGAAACCAGGCGCAATTCTTCCAGGAAATGGGCGGCCTCGCTGGACGGATCGTGCTGGCCTTGCTCATCATCGTCGGCATCGGGCGGCGCACCTTGCTGCGCCTGCTTCAGGTGCCCGGTCTCGTCGTCCTTCCGCTCACGTATCTCTTCCTCTACAAGCAGGATGCCGGAGTGTTTTCCTGGGGCATGGCGGCCGCCGGCTTCTTCACTACTTCTCAGTTCAGTTTTCTCGGCGAATATCTGCCCAAGGTTTTCCCGCTGCACTTGCGCGGCACGGGTGGCAGTTTCGCGACCAATGTCGGTGGGCGCATGATTGGCACGGGTGCGGCCTTCCTGACCGCCAACGTCGTCGCGCCGTTGTTCCCCGGCTCCCCTTACGACCAAATGGCCCGCGCGGCCGGATGGGTCAGCCTGGGCATCGTCCTGATCGGCGTGATCCTCGGCTGCTTCCTCCCCGAACCCAAAGGCGAAAACCTCGATTAAGTCATGACCCAGCTCACTCCTGAACAAGCTCAACAGCAACTCGACACGCATCTGCGCGAGATCATCGCGTGGCACTTCTCGCCCGAGACGGGCTGCCCGTTCTGGCTCGACTGGGCTTCGAAGAATTTCGATCCGCGTGCCGAGATCAAGACCATCGATGATGTGAAGAAATTCCCCGCACTTCCAGGACGAGTGGTTGCGTGATTTGCAGCCCGAGGTCTGGGTGCCGGCGGAATTCAAGGGGAAGCCCTTCAACATCTTCGAGACGGGCGGCACGACCGGCATGCCGAAGCAGCGCATCGGCTGGAACGATTTCCGCGTCGATTACACCGAGTTTTCCGAGAAGATCAGCGACGAGCACTTTCCGCGCGGTGGCGCGTGGCTGATGATGGGTCCGACCGGTCCGCGCCGCTTGCGGCTCGCCATCGAGCACCTGGCCAATGTGCGCGGCTCGAGCTGCTACTTCATCGATCTCGATCCGCGCTGGGTGAAGAAGCTGATCTCGAACAAGAAATTCGACGAGGCGAAAGCCTACATGGAACACGTCGTCGACCAGGGCCGCGATGATTCTGAAAAACCGCAAGGTCAGCGGCCTCTTCACCACGCCCAAGCTGCTCGAAGCGCTGGCTGAGAAGGTGGGACATTTACGAAGCTGGCATTCGCGGCGTGTTTTGTGGCGGCACCACCATGCTGCCCCAGTATGTGCGCTTCATCGTGGAGGAGATTTCTCGAGGGCCGCATCGGCTTCTACCCCACCTACGGCAATACTCTCATGGGCCTCGCCGCCAGCGTGCCGTTACGCCCGGAGGACAATTATTCCCGTCACCTACTACGCGCCGCAGCCGCGCGCCGTCCTGCGCGTGGTCGATCCTAAAGATACCGCCACGACCGTGGAGTACGACACCTGGGGTCGCGTGGAACTCACGACCCTGACGAAGGAATTTTTCTTGCCCCGGTTCCTCGAGCGCGACCGAAGCGCTGCGCCGCCAGCCGCGCGCGCCGTACGCCTGGGATGGGGTCGCGGAAGTTCGGCCCTTTGGCGCGATGGAGAAGACCATCGTCGAAGGCGTCTACTAGTCCGCAATCTCTGCCTTGCAGAGTGGCAGCCGGTGTTCAGGATGCGCACTTGCATGAAGCGCCTGCTGTTCCCCCTGCCTCGTGCCGGTCGCGCTCTTTGCGCAGCAACCGGCGGCCTTTGATACCCCGCTGAATGCCGCGCAGTTGGACGCGGCCGCCTTCACCGAATGGGTGGACGGAGCGGCGCACCCTGTCGAACAGAAGGAAGGCCCGCGCTGGGTGATCGGATTGGCCAGGGAACATCTCGGTCACTCGGGGGTGAAGTTTGGTGTTTCGGACCCATCCCGGCCCGCGCTATTTGCGCGCGGGTTGGAAGTCCGCGGTGCCTTGCGGCGCGGTGCTGGTTCGTGGTGGCGGCGAGTTGAGTGTTTTGCGCGAAGGTGCCGAGTATCCAGGCAAGCTGGAGGATGACGCCCAGTGGATTCCGGCGACTCGCATCGCGCTGGGCGCCATCGGTCGTAAGGAAGTCGGCCCCGAAGATTTTGCCGTCTGGATTTTGCCGCCCGGCACGAAGACGCGCGCCCTGCGCTTTACCCCACACGCCGAAGACCACCGACAAGGAATACGCCGGCTGGCTGGGCGGTGTCTGGGTGCTGCCGGAGCGTGTCGCGAATATCGCGCCGCAGGGCGGTGGCAGCGGCGAGTGCGAATCCGAAGGCGGCGGAGAGGCTGAACAATGAATCCAACGACGCCAACTGGCAGGCATGGAGGAAATCTGCCCCGCGCGTGGCGACGATGAAGCAGTCAGGGACGGCGCCGACCGTCAGCACCGAGCATCCGCAATGGGTCACGCTCATCTGGCCGCGCCCGGTGGCTCTGCGCGGGCTCGCCTGCCTCGGTGTGGGTGCGGCCGATGTGGATGCGGAGATTTTCACAGGCCCGGCGGACCGCCATCCGCGTGAAGCCGTGGAGAAAGATTGGAAAACAGGTCGCCTCGGCGACCGGCTGGCCGGCAGGCTATCCGCAATCGTTCGCGCCCGATTTCCTCGATTTCGGTTCGACTGTGACGACCCGTGCCGTGCGACTGCGGTTGACGCGAACGGTGGCCGAGTCGCACCCCCACTTGAACGGCCACACGCGCGAAGGCCGCGCCGTTTGGCTCGGCGAAGTGATGGCGCTGATGCCTCTCGGATCGGACGACGCCAAGATCGCCCTGCTGCCGGTCGAGAAGCGCGACGAGCATCCGCCGATCCCGGTGCACTTCACGCTACGCGAACCGGGCTTCGTCACCCTGGTGATCGACGACGCCCAAGGCAACCGCGTGCGCAATCTCCTCAGCGAAGAGCCCTTTCCCCCGCCGGCGAAAACACGGCGTGGTGGGATGGCTCGGACGACCTCGGTCGCGACCGTGATGCCGCTCGTCACGGCCTCTATCACATCCCCACGCAATTGGTCGCTCCCGGCCGCTACACGGTGCGGGGGCTCACGCATCGCGCTGTTGATCTGCGCTACGAGATGAGCGTCTACAGCGCCGGCCAGCCGGCTTGGGAAACCGCGGACAAGACCGGCTGCTGGATGACGAATCATACCCCGGCGACCAGCGCGTTGTTCGTTCCCGGTGATCGCACGCCGGAAGGCCAGTCCCGCATCTATCTCGGGGCGGTCGTTTCCGAGGGCGGCCACGGGCTGCAATGGTTGACGGCGGACGGCAAAAAGCTCGGTGGGCAGGGCTGGGTCGGCAACGGCATCTGGACGAGCGCCGCGGACGCTGGCCTGCGACACGGGCCCGGCGGCGGACAAGGGCGTGATCTGTTACGTCGGCGCCCATTCGCGACGGCGAACTGCGCATCACCGCGAAAACGATGAAGGACGAGGACAAGCCGGTGTTCAAACAACAGCTCGGCGAAGATTGGCGGCGCGAGAAAGGCAAGGTCGTGGGGAACTAAGCCGGAGCCGCTCGTGGGCTTCGATGGCGGCGACAAGGTGTACGTCCTCGCCGGGATCGCCGTGTGCGATGGCCTTGCTCGTCGTTTCGCTGCCGCGACAAAATGAATTGCTCCTCGTGGATGTGCGCGCGGGGAAGACAGTCGGGCAGGCCAAGGTCGAGAGTCCACGGGGCGTTGCCTTCGATGCGGCGGGAAAACTGCTCGTCCTCAGTTGGAACCAAACTACTGCGTTACCCAGTCCACGTGCAGTCGCTCGATGCCGGCCAGCCGATTATCGTGAAAGGCCTCGAAGATCCGCGTCACCTCACTCTCGACGGCCCGGGGCAATTTCTACATCAGTGACCGGGGAGCATCGCACCAGGTGAAAATGTTCGGCCCCGACGGACGCTTCGTAAATGCCCTTGGAAAACCCGGCGCGCCTTGCGCGGGCGCCTATGACGAATTGCATCTCAACAATCCGAACGGCCTCTGTATCGACGAGCGCGGACGTGTGTGGGTCGCGGAGGCCGACTACCAGCGAAGCGCGTGAGCGTGTGGAGCCCGGACGGCCAGCTGGTGCGGGCGTTCTACGGCCCCAGCGAATACGGCGGCGGCGGCCAGCTCGATTCGCAGGAGGCCAATCGCTTTTTCTATCGCGGCATGGAATTCGCGCTCGACCGCGAGCACGGCACGGATCACCTCACGACGGTCTTTTCCCGCCCGCAGGAGGACGATGCCGATGGCTCCTCCGAGTCGCACACCAACGGGCTGCCGGAATATCCGCTCTACGCCGGCGGACACCGCTACTTCACCAATTGCTTCAATTCAAACCCAACCACCGGCACGCCGTTCGCGATGCTGTGGATCGAGGAGAAGGGCGTGGGCCCCGGCGGGTGGCAGCCTTTGGGCGGGCGGCAGACTGGCCCGTCTTAAGGCGCGCGGAATTCAAATCCCGCTGGCCAGTCGGTGTGGATCCGACGGGCGACCCGGCAAAGAATGCCACCTTCTGCGCGTGGAGCGACTTGAACGGCGACGGACGCCCGCAACCGGACGAGGTGCAGATGATCAAGGCCACCAGTGGAGGCGTCGTAGTGCAACCGGGCCTCACCTTCGCCGTATCGCGCGTCGACGACTCGGCGATGCACTATGCGCCCATCCGTTTTCACCGAGGTGGGCGCGCCGGTCTATGATCTGGCGAAGGGCGAAACACTTTTCCACGGCGCGCAAAAGCCGATGTCCAGCGGCGGCGATCAAGTGCTCGCGGACGCCGGCGGATGGACCATCTCCCACCGTGGCGCCCTCTCCTTTTCCCGCCGACAGCGTGGCAGGCGTTTTCAAAGGGCAGCCGCGCTGGTCCTATCCGAGTCTCTGGCCGGGGGCTGCACGCCTCGCACGAGGCGGCGGTGCCCGACCGTCGCGGGATGCTCGTGGGCACCACGCGATTGCTCGGCGGCTTTGTCAATCCCGCCGGAAGCGATACCGGCCCGCTCTGGTGCGTGAACGGCAAACATGGGCAACATGTATCTCTTCACCGCCGACGGGGCTCTTCGTCGCGGAGCTGTTCAAGGACGTGCGCCTCGGGTCCTTGTGGCAGATGCCGCGGGCTGAGCGCGGCATGGACGTGACCGATCTCACGCTGCACGATGAGAATTTCTGGCCCAGCATTGCGCAGACGCCCGATGGAAAAAGTCTATTTGGTCGATGGCGGCCCGCACGTCCCTCGTGCGGGGTGGATGGCCTCGACAGCCTTCGACGGCTCCCCGATGTGCCCTTCGATCTCAGTGCCGCCGAACTGACCAAAGCCGCCGCGTGGGGATGCGGAGCGCGAAGCCGCCCGCCAGCGCGAACGCGGCCCGGAGACGCTGCGGGTCGCCATGTCCACGACCGCGCCCGTCGTCGACGGAAAGCTCGATGACTGGGCCGGTGCGCAATGGGCGGTGATCGACCAGCGTGGAACCAAGGCGAATTTCAACAGCAACAGCCAGCCGTACGATGTCAGCGCGGCGCTCGCCGTCAGCGATGGCCGGCTTTACGCCGCCTTCCGCAGCAACGAGAGCGACCTCCTGCGCAATGGCGGGCGATGCGCTGAATGCCCCTTCAAGACGGGCGGCGCGCTCGATCTTATGCTCGGACCCGGCGGAGAGAGGAAAGGGGATGCACCGATGGCCGGCGACATTCGCCTGCTCGTCACGCGGGTCGCTGGGAAAACCGCGCGCCCTGCTTTATCGGGCCGTCGTGCCTGGGGACTAAAGAGCCGGTAAAATTCAGCAGCCCCTGGCGCACGATCACCCTGGATCGCGTGGACGACGTCACCGCCGACGTGCAACTCGCCGACGATGGCGCCGGCCATTACGAATTCAGCATCCCGCCTCCAGACCCTGGGCGCGCCCTTCGAAAAGGTCCAGCCGGGCACCCGCCCTCCGTGGCGATGTGGGGATTCTGCGGGGCAATGGAAAGCCAGACGCTCCAGCGCGTTTATTGGACCAACAAAGCGACGGCCATCGTCGCCGACGTGCCCAGCGAGGCCCAATGGCTCCCCAGCTCTGGGGATGGCTCGATTTTGCCACCCCCTGATCGGTGCCTTTTACTCTGGGAAAGCGCCTTGGACGCCGGCAGCCCGCGAATTTCGCCAAGGAAAAAAGCCGTTGCAGGATTTAATACGCAGACGTATAAAGGCCCGCTCCCCCGTTTCCGAAAAAATCCCTCTCGACCATGCAAGTCCCGCATCTCCCTGTCCTTCGTCTCGGTCGCAGCTACGAAAAGCCTCGATAAACTTGAAATCAAGGACCATCGCACGGGCGAGGTCAAGGCCGTGGGTTTCGACCATCAATGCCGGCATCCTGCGCAATGGATTTCCGCAAGCTCGGCGAAGCGCGGGCGGCTCTCAAGAAATTCACGGTCGCTCAGCTCATCGAGAGGTGTGCCCAGGGCGGGTGGACCATTTTCTCAATGGCACTTTGCCGCTCGGCGACCAGGGACACACCCCAATTCGCCCGACGAATACATCGAGACACTGAGCGCCACCAGCGGGCTGCCCCACGTGATGGTGCGCCGCAATATGGCCAAGATCCACTACGCGCTGACGCACCTGGGCGAGGTGCTCAACGGCCTTTCCCGCGGGCTTGACCTGTCCATTCTCGATACCGGATTCGGGGAGCAATTCGGCCACGAAGCTCTCCTTTTTCCCCACCTGCCAGGCGCTGGGGTTGGTGATGCCGAGCAATTCGCCCGCCGTGAATTCGCTCTGGCTCCCGGCCATTGCGCTGAAGACCGCCGGTGGTGATCAAGCCCGGGCCGCGATGAGCCGTGGACGCCGTTCCGCCTCATCCAGGCGTTCATCGCCGCGGGGATCCCGGCGGAGGCCTTTGGCTTTTACCCGACCGACCACGAGGGGCGCGGGCGAGATTTTGAAGACCTGTGGCCGTTCGCTGATCTTCGGCGACAAGTCCACGATGGCCCAATACGCGAACAACCCGGCCATCCAGCTTCACGGACCGGGCTGGAGCAAGATCATCGTCGGCGACGATCAGATCGAGATCTGGCGCGACTATATCGACGTCATGGCCGCGAGCATTTCTGAAAACGGCGGCCGCTCGTGCATCAATGCCAGCGCCATCGTAGTGCCGAAGTACGCCGCCGAAATCGCCGATGTGCTCGCGCAGAAGCTCGGTCCGATCGCTCCCACCCGGAACGATGACCCCGAGGCGAAGCTGAGCGGATTTGCCAATGTAAAGATGGCCGAATTCATCGACGCGCAAATCGAGGACGGCCTGAAAACGCCGGGCGCGGTCGAGGGCCACGGCGAAGTATCGCAACGGTCCGCGCAAGTGGAGTTTGAAGGGGGTGTGTATTTGCGCCCGACGATCGTGCAGTGCGACAGCTTCGCCCATCCGCTGGCCAACAAGGAATATCTCTGCCCTTACGCCAGCGTGGTGCAGTGCCCGCAATCCGAGATGTTGAGCAAGATCGGCTATTCGCTGTCCGTCTCCGCGATCACGAAGGACGAAGCGTTCATCGAGCAGATCCTGGCGTTCCCGGACATCGAGCGCCTCAATATCGGTCCCGTGTCGACGATGAAGATTTCGTGGGATCAACCGCACGAAGGCAACATGTTTGAATTCCTCTATCGCCGGCGCTCGATCGAGCGCGGTTGGTAAACTCGCGGCCCATGCCCACGCTCGCCCGCCCGGCAATGTCCCTCGCGATTCGCTCCGCGGGTGAGGCGGACATCCCGGCATTGCGCGCCGCTGGCGGAGCGCATCTGGCGCGAGTCTTATGCGGCGATGCTCACGCCGGCACAGATCGATTACATGCTGGCGTGGATGTATTCGCCGGAGGACGATGGCCCGGGAGATGATCGAAGGCACCCTTTGGGAAACCGCCTGCCTCCACGACGAGTTGATCGGCTTTCATTCCTCCACCCTCGAACCCCAGTCGCAACGGTTTGAAACTCAACAAGCTCTACCTGCTGCCGGAATTGCAAGGCCTCGGCCTCGGCCAGCAGTTGCTCGACCGCGTGCATGCGCTGGCGGCGCAGCGTGGTGCGCGGGAGGTTTGGCTGCAGGTCAACAAACAGAATGCGCGGGCCATTCGCGCTTACGAGCGTGCCGGCTATGTCGTCGAGCGTTCCGCGGTCTTCGATATCGGCAGCGGATTTGTGATGGACGATTTCGTGATGACGCGGGCAATCCTTTCCTGAGCATGCACGCGTCCACTCCCCACTCCGGCCACAATTCCTGGCCTGCAAGGCTTCGACTTCAATCCACGCACCCCGCGTGATTTTTGGCGAGGATGCGATCGAGCGCGTCGGCGAACTGGCCCGCGAATTTGGTTCCAGGCATGTCCTGCTCGTGACCGACAAGGGCCTTGCGGGAGCGGGGCACCCGGCACGGGCGGTCGGCTTTCTCGAAGCCGCGGGCTTGCAGGTGACGATTTTCGATGAGGTGCGCGAAAACCCCACGACAGTGGATGTGGACCGCTGCGTCGCCGTGGCGCGCGCGGCCGGGGTCGATTTGATCGTCGGCCTGGGTGGAGGCAGCAGCATGGACACCGCCAAAGGGACCAACTTCATCCTGACCAATGGCGGCCAGATGAAAGACTACTGGGGCGTGGGCAAGGCGACGAAGCCGATGCTGCCCATGATTGCGATTCCCACGACGGCGGGGACCGGCAGCGAATGCCAGTCCTTCGCTTTGATTTCCGATGACCAGACCCACCTGAAGATGGCCTGCGGCGACCCCAAGGCGGCGGCTCGTGTGGCGATTCTGGATCCGCTGCTCACCGTCTCGCAACCCCCGCGCGTTACCGCCTGCACCGGCGTCGATACGCTGGTGCACGCCATCGAAACCGCCGTCACGAAAAAGCGCCCCCGCTTTCGGCGATCTATTCCCGCGAAGCCTTCCGGCTTTGTCTCGGTGGTCTCGAGCGCGTCTTGCGCGATCCCCAGGACCTCGAGGCGCGGGGCATGATGCAGCTCAGCGCCGCCTTTGCCGGCACGGCGATTGAAAACAGCATGCTCGGCGCCGCACACTCCGCGGCCAATCCGCTCACGGCCCGTTTTGGCGTGGTGCACGGACAGGCCGTGGGATTGATGTTGCCCGCGGTGATCGCCTTCAACGCGCGCGATCCCCTGGCGCACGAGCGTTACATGGAGCTGAGCGAGGCGGCGGATCTCGGCCCGATCGAGGAATTCGTGGCGGAATTGGAAGTGCTGCTCGATGTTGCCAAAATGCGCGAAGGCCTTGCCCAATACGGTATCGACCGCCAACAGTTCCCTTCGCTCGCGAAGGAAGCGGCGCAGCAGTGGACCGCGAGCTTTAATCCGCGGCCCATCGACGCCGCGGATTTCGAGCGGCTCTACGAGGAGGTCTTCGGTTGAAGGCGCTCGTCATCACCCTCTTCGCGTGGGCGACGGCCGCCCACGGCGCCGACTGGTACATGCATCGCGGCGGCCCGCAATTGCAAGGCCGCGCGGAAATGTCCGCCCCGGCAAAGCCGGACCTCGCGTGGACTTTTGCCGCCGGCAAGCCGATCAAGGGCGGCGCGGCGATTGTCCGCGGACGCGTTTTTGTCGGGGATGACGAGGGCATCGTGCATGCCGTCGAATTCGCCACCGGCAAGGAATTGTGGAAATTCAAGACCGAGGCGAGCATCGAGGCGACGCCGCTGGTGCTGCACGACGTGGTCTTTATCGGTTCCAGCGACGGCAATCTCTACGCGCTCGAGGCGGCGACCGGGAAACTGAAGTGGAAATATGAGACCGGCGACAAGGTGCTGGGCGGAGCGAACTACGCGAAGAATCCGAACGGCGAGGGCGAGTGGCTGTTGATCGGCAGCTACGATACCAATTTACATTGCGTGGACGCGGCGACGGGCAAGGCGGTGTGGACCCACGGCACCGACAATTACATCAACGGCTCGCCAGCTATCTTTACGACGGGCGAGATCGTTTTCGGCGGCTGCGACAGCTTCATCCATGTGCTGCAACTGAGCGACGGCAAGGAGTTGCGGCAGATTGATTCCGAAGCCTACATCGCCTCCTCCGTCGCGATCATGGATGGCCTCGGTTACGTCGGCAACTACGGCAATCTCGTGCTGTCCTTCGACCCAAAAGGCGGCG
This sequence comes from Chthoniobacter sp., assembly GCA_037200205.1. Lineage (GTDB taxonomy): Bacteria > Verrucomicrobiota > Verrucomicrobiia > Chthoniobacterales > Chthoniobacteraceae > Chthoniobacter. The sequence continues at coordinate 25,509 of JBBCHV010000043.1, read as the reverse complement.
ACGTGAAGTGGAAGTACCGCGACCGAAGCTTTCCTTATTTCTCCTCCGCCGCCCTCACCGCGGACCGCGTGGTCATCGGCGGTCGCGACAAGCGCTTGCACTGTCTCGACCGCGCCACGGGAAAAGCCGTGTGGGTGTTTCAAGCACGCGGCCAGGTGGACAGCTCGCCGGTGATCTGCGGCGACGCGATCGTCGTCGGTTGCGAGGATGGCCGCCTCTACTGTGTGAACCTGGCCGACGGCCAGGAACGCTGGGAATATGAGGTCGGCGCCGCTGTCACCGCTTCGCCCGCCGCCGCCGATGGTCTCGTCATCGTCGGCGCCGAGGATGGAAATCTTTACGCATTCGGTAAACCCGCAACACCCGCAAAACAATGAGTCACGACGTTCTCGAAATTCTCGAACAAGACAAGAAACACGACGAAACCGAGGTCGGTAATTACTTCGTCGCCAACTACCCGCCCTTTTCTTACTGGGACGCGGAGACGGCCAAAACCGTACGCGGCCTGCTCGACCAGCCGCAAAAGCCGGGCGTGCCGCTCGGCGTTTACTTCCACGTGCCGTTTGCCGGAAGCGCTGCCACTTCTGCTACTTCCGCGTCTACACCGACAAGAATGCCGACGAGATCAAGCGCTACCTCGATGCCGGCATCGCCGAGTTCGAAATCTACGCGCGCTCGCCGCTGATCCGCGGGCGCAAGCCGCAGTTCGTTTATTTTGGCGGCGGCACGCCGAGCTATCTGTCGGTCTCGCAGCTGAAATCGCTCACGGACCGCATGAAGGCGCTGCTCCCGTGGGACGAAGTGGAGGAAGTCGCCTTCGAAGCCGAGCCCGGCACGCTGAACGAAGCGAAGCTTAGCGCGCTCCGCGAGATCGGCGTAACCCGTCTTTCCCTGGGCGTCGAGAATTTCGACAGCCACATCCTCGAGATCAATGGCCGCGCGCATCGCACCGATGAAATCTATCGGGCTTACAACTTCGCGCGTTCCATCGGCTTCCCGCAGATCAATATCGATCTCATCTCCGGCATGGTCGAGGAGACCGAGGAAAACTGGCGCGAAAACGTGCGCAAGACCATCGAACTGGCGCCGGACAGCGTGACGATTTACCAGATGGAAGTACCCTACAATACAGGCATCTACAAGGAGATGAAGGCCGAAGGCAAACTCACCGCCCCGGTGGCCAACTGGCACACCAAGCGCGCCTGGGTGGACTACGCCTTCCGCGAAATGGAAAAGGTCGGCTACACCGTCACCAGCGGCTACACCGCGGTGCGCGATCCGCAAAAGACGAAGTTCATCTATCGCGATGCCCTGTGGAGTGGCGCGGATCTCATCGGCCTCGGCGTGGCGTCCTTCTCGCACATCGCGGGCACGCACTTCCAAAACATCACCGAGTTTTCGCAATATCTCGAGGCGATCCAGACCGGCGAACTCCCCATTTCCCGCGCGATGACGACCACCGAGGAAGAGCGCATGATTCGGGAGTTCATCCTCCAGATGAAACTGGGACGCGTGAGCCTCCAGTACTTCCGGGATAAGTTCGGCGTGAATGTCGCCGAGCGTTTCAGCCAGCAGTTCGATGACCTGCAGGCCCGTCAACTCATCTCCACGCAAGGCGACTGGCTGGTGCTCACCCGCGAAGCCTTGCTCAAGGTCGACACGCTGCTCCACGCGTTCTTCCTGCCCCAACACCGCGGCTCGCGTTACGTATGATCACCGCGAACGAAACCGAGTTGCTCTATCCGCTTACGCTCTTCTGGCGAACGGGCGGCCACGCGCTGCCCGAATATGCCGTGCTCGATGGCACCGCCGTACCCGATCCGTATAGCCGCCTGCTCGTTCACAATGGCGACATGACTTCGCGGCTCGAGAAATTTTGGGCCGGCCAAATCGTCCTCGAAGTCCTGCACCGCGAGCACACGCCCGAAGTTTACCGCCGCGAGGTCGTGCTCCACATCGAGCAGACCAATCTGCCCGTGGAATACGGCGCCATCGAAATCGACCTCAGCGCGTTCGACGGCGAACTGCGGCGGCTCATCCTGGAGCAGCACCTGCCGCTGGGCGGGCTCCTCAATCGCTTCGCCATTCGCTATCGCAGCGAGCCGAAGGGCTTCATCAAGCTCGGCGCCGATGCGGTCATGCAGCGCGTCTTTCGCCTGCCCGAAGCGCGCGAGTTTTACGGCCGGTGCAATGTCTTGCTCGGCGACCACGACCGGGTGCTGGCGCGGATCGTCGAGGTTCTGCGGCCGGCGGATCCGCAAAATCGTAGATGATCGTGGGACGGCTGGTTTCGAAGATTGCGCTGCTGGTGCTGCTGGCGGGGTCCGCCCGGGCGGCGGATTGGCCGCGCTATCTCGGACCGAACAACGACAGCGCTTCGCCGGAGACGAAGCTCCTGCACGCCTGGCCGAAGGAAGGCCCGCACCAGCTTTGGGAATATCCGAAGGGCGACGGCCATACCGGGCCGGTCATCGCCGGCGGCCACGTCGTGCTGTTTCACGCCCTCGATGGGAATGAAGTCATCGATTGTCTCGATGCGGTCACCGGCGTCCGCCAATGGCGCGTCAGCTATCCCGCGGATTATCAACCGCAGTTTGGCGCCGGACCGGGGCCGCGCACCGCTCCGGTCATCGACGGCAGCGTCGTCTTCACGCTCGGCATCAAGGGGACGCTTCAGGCGCTGGATCTCGCCACCGGCGCGTTGAAATGGAAGCGCGAACTCGCGGATGAGTACAAGTTGCTCCCCACCTTTTTCGGCCAGGGCGGTACGCCGCTCGTGCTGGGCGACAAGCTGATCGTCCCGCTCGGCACGGAAGATCAGAAATCCGTCGTCGCGCTCGACAAGCAAACCGGCCGCGAACTTTGGGCGGCGAAGTACGCCTGGGGATCGAGTTACTCCTCGCCGGTGCCGGTAAAATTCTACGGACGCGAGTGCGTGCTCGCCTTCCAGGGCGGCATGGACGATCCCCCCACAGGCGGCCTGCTCGTGATCGACGCCGCCGATGGCACCGTGCTCAGCGCCACGCCGCACCGCGCGCGCATGTTTGCCAGCGTCAGCATTTCCGCGCCGGTCGTTTCCGAAAACCGCGTCTTCGTTGCCGAGGCCTACACGGAAGGCGGCGCTTGTGTGGAGATCGCGCCGGATTTCACGGCGAAAGTTGCGTGGCGCGCCCGAAGTTCGATACCTACCTCATGTCCGCGTTGGCTCATGACGGCTGCTTTTTCGGCTTCGCCGGCCAGCATCAGCAAAACGCCGCGCTCGTCTGCTACGAAGTGGCCACCGGCCCGCGAACTGTGGCGCGACGACCTCGGCGGACGGTTTCAGCGTGGCTCTTTGTTGCGGGCCGATGGCGGTTCCTTTGCCTCGGTGAAAATGGCGACCTCGCCTGGCTCGATCTCACGCGCCAGGGCGCGAAGATCACCGCCGCGGCGAAACTCTTCCACGCCCCGGAAACGTGGACGGCCCCGGCGTTGAGCGATGGCCGGCTCTACATCTGCCAGAATGAAGCGGGCGCCAATGGCACCAAGCCGCGTCTCATTTGCTACGATCTGCGCGGCCAGTAATTTCCCCCGATGAAGATCGTCCTGCTCACGCCCGGTACTGGCAGCTATCACTGCGGAGTCTGCATGCGCGACAATGCGCTGGCGAAAGAATTGCACCGGCAGGGGCACGACGCCCTCATGCTGCCGATGTATCTGCCGCTCACGCTCGACGAAGACGCCGCCAGCCCGGACACGCCGATCTTCTTCGGCGGCGTCAGCGTTTACCTCCGGCAGAAAATCTTGTGGTTGCGCCACATGCCCCGCTGGATCGACCGCCTGCTCTCGCATCGCGCGTTGCTCCGCTTGGTCGCCGGCAAGGCCGCGGCGCGCACGGGCGGTCCGGATGTCGCGGAGTTGACGCTCTCCATGCTGCGCGGCGAACTCGGCAACCAGGCCGGCGAAATCGAGGAACTCATCGACTGGCTGCGCGAGCATGCCCGGCCCGATGCGATCTGGCTCTCCACCGCGCTCCAGGCCGGCCTCGCCCGCCGGATCAAGGCCGAACTGGGCGTGCCGGTGCTCGGTTTTCTGCAAGGCGAGGATGCCTTTATCGACGGCCTCGGCGCCCCGTGGAGCGACCGCGTCTGGACGCTCCTCGGCGAGCGCATGCGCGACACCGATCGCTGGATTGCGCCCAGCCACTACTTCGCCGAACTCATGGCCCAGCGCCTCGGCTGGAGCGCCGCGGAACGCGAGCAGCGCATCCAGGTCGTGCCCAACGGCATCTCCCTCGAAGGCTACAGCGCCGCGCCCGAGCACCCGCCGCAAGTCATCGGCTACCTCGCGCGTTTCATCCCGGGCAAGGGCCTCGGCCTCCTGGTCGATGCCTTCATCGCCTTGAAAAAGCGCGGACACTTTCCCTACGCCAAACTCCACTGCGCCGGGTCGATGACCCAGCACGACGCCCTTTACGTCGATACCCTCCGCGCGCGCCTGCACGCCGCCGGCTGCGAACAGGATGTCGAGTGGCGGCCCAACGTCACCCGCGAGGAGAAAATCGCCTTCCTGGAAAGCCTCACCCTTTTCTCGGTCCCCGCCACCTACGGCGAAGCGTTCGGCCTGTACGTCATCGAGGCCCTTGCCGCCGGCGTACCCGTGATCCTGCCGAACGTCGCCGCCTTCCCCGAACTCGTCGAGAGCACCGGCGGCGGCCGGCTTTTTACCCTGGCGGGCAATGATGCCGACGATGCCGAACGCCTCGCCGATGCCCTCGAATCCCTCCTCGCGGAGCCCGAGAAAGCCCGCGCTTTCGGCGCCAGCGGACGCGCCGTCATCCAGCGGGAATACACCATCGCCCGGCTCGCGGAACGCCTCGCCACGATCACTCGCGAAATGATCGACGCGCCGCAACCCGTCCATTAAGTTCCGCGGCAATGCCTTACGAATTCAAGCACACCCACCGCGTGGAATTTGCGGAAACCGACATGGCGGGCATTGTGCACTTCTCGAATTTTTTCCGCATGATGGAATCGGCCGAGCACGCCTTTTTCCGTTCGCTCGGCTTCACCATCCATGGGCTCCATGACGACGCGACCATCGGCTGGCCGCGGGTCAGTGCGGCGTGCGATTACCGGGCGCCGTTGCGCTTCGAGGAGGAGGTCGAGATCCATCTCGTCGTCGCCGAGGTGCGCAGCCGTTCCATCCGCTACCAGTTTATTTTCCGCAAGGTCGGCGATGGCATCGAGGTCGCGCGCGGCAGCGTCGCCGCCGTCTGCGCCACGGTGGACAAAACGACGGGCAAGCTGGTCCCAGTCCTCATTCCCGACCGCATTCGGGCGAAAATTTCCGCCGCCCCGCCGGATTTGCTAAGACCACCCGCCGCCGCTTGATTTAACATTTTACCCTACCACCACATGTCACCGACCACTGCATCCCAATCCTCCGCCACCTGGCTCTCGTTTGCCCTGCTCACCGTGCTCTGCTGGGGCACCTATGGCGTCTTCCTGAACTTCGGATCCGAAAACATGCACGATGCCGCCAACGGGCGGTACAAGGCATTTCTCTTCGTCGGGCTGGCTTACTTTCTCGTGGCGGTGATCGCCCCGCTGCTCCTGCTGGTGCTGCGCGGCGCGACTGGGATTACCCCATCAAGGGCATGTCGCTCTCGCTGATCGCGGGGGGTCGTCGGCGCCATCGGCGCGCTCGGCGTGCTGCTTGCACTCAATGCCGCTCCCAAGCCGCCGGGGCGCTTACGTGCCTGTCATCATGACGATCATTTTCTCAGGCGCTCCGGTGCTCAACGCGCTTATTTCGCTCATGATCACGCCGCCTCCGGCCGGCTGGAGCAGGATCCCGCTGCCCTTCTGGTTCGGCATCCTCATGGCGGTTTGCGGCGGTGCCCTGGTCACGAAATTCAAGCCCGGACCCTTGCCGAAGAAGCCCGCCGCCGCGCCCGTCGTCGCCGAGCAAAAGGCCTAGGCCCGCGATCACCTTTCGCGGAGCAGCAATCCCCTGCCGCATGAGCCAGATCGAGCGTCTGCGCGCGTTGCTCGCCGAACTCACACCGGGCAATCGCTTCTATACCCGGCGCCTCGCGGCGGAAGGGGTGGACGTCCGCGCCATCGCCTCGCTGGAGGAGTTCTCCCGGCGCGTGGCCTTCACGCACAAGCAGGATCTGGTTGTCGACCAGGCAGCGCATCCGCCTTACGGCACCAATCACACCTACCCGCTCGAGCGTTACACACGCTTTTGCCAGACCAGCGGCACGACCGCGCGCCCGCTGGTCGTCCTCGACACGCCGGAAAGCTGGGACTGGATGCTGGGCAACTGGGCAGCCATCTACCGCGCGGGCGGCCTGGTCCCTGGCGACCGCATTTACTTCGCCTTTTCCTTCGGCCCATTCCTCGGTTTTTTGGACCGCGTTCGATGCCGCCGCGAAAGGCGGCTACCTCGGCATCCCCGGCGGTGGCCTCGGCAGCGCCGCGCGCGTCCGCGCGATGATCCAGCACCGGGCCACCGTGCTGTGCTGCACGCCCACCTATGCGCTGCATCTCGCCGAGGCGGCGGTGAAGGAAGAGATCGACCTCCGCGAGGCCTCGGTGAAAAAAATCATCGTCGCCGGCGAGACTGGCGGCAGCGTCCCCGAGGTGCGGCAGCGCATCAGCGCCGCCTGGCACGGCGCCGAAGTGCTCGACCACTACGGCATGACGGAAGTGGGTCCGGCCGCCTACCAGACCCCGCAGCGCCCCGATCTCCTGCACATCATCGAGGACTCCTACTTCGCCGAGATCGTCCGTCCGGAAACCGGCGAGCCCGTCGCGCCCGGTGAAACGGGCGAACTCGTCCTCACCACGCTCGGCCGCACCGCCTGCCCGCTGCTCCGCTACCGCACTGGCGATCTCGTGCGGCGTGTGGCCGAGGTGCCGGGCTTCGCGCTCGCCGGCGGCATCATCGGGCGCGCCGACGATATGGTCGTGGTCCGCGGCGTGAACCTCTATCCCGCCGCTTTCGATGCCGCCGTGCGCCTCGTGCCGGAGATCGAAGAGTACCGCGTCGTCATCAGCCGCCGCGGTGCCTTGACCGAGGTCGAGGTGCAGTTCGAAAGCGCGGACGACACCGCCGCCAAAAAACTCGAGCGCGCCCTCTCCTCCACCTTCTCGTTGCGCATCCCCGTCACCCATGTCGCGGCGCTCACCCTGCCGCGCTTTGAAATGAAGGCGCGACGGTGGATCTGGCGCGATTCCAAATGAGAGTTGGAAGGGCTTTTTGCGCGTGATAGTTTAGAGCCATGGACGCAATCTTGCATCTCGACGACGCCCTTGCGCAGCGCATCGGCGTCGCTTCCCCCGAAGAGCTTTCCGACAGCGCGTTGCGTTCGCTGCTCGCTGAAGCCTATCGCCACGAGCGCATCGGACTTCACGACGTCGGCCGGATACTTGGCCTGGATCGCTGGCAGACTGAGCAATTTCTGGCGGATCACGAAGCGCAACGGGTCTATTCGGTTGAGGATTTGTCGTTCGACCGGGCGAATCTCGAGCGTCTCGGTGTTCGATGATCGTTCGACGTTTTTTCGCAGCCGACGAGGCCACGGATCGAACGCCAACGGGCGTTCCATCATTCAGCCCAGAGTTGGCGCGACTTTGCGCCTACCCTGGGTGCGCGCAAAGTATCATCAACCCTGAAAGGGTCGCAGCTTTTCCGCGATCAAAGCCTATTCGCTTCAACCCTTTCAGGGTTGGCCGCTCCGTGGAGGTCGAAACCCAGGGTAGCTCGTTCCTCGCAACCCTGGGGCAATGTTGGGAATTTGTTCTTGGCGCGTTGAGCAATGTATCTCGTTGAGTGAAAGGGCCTTGGCAAGTTGTCATTACCACATGCCGACTCTCCACCGCAATAGTCATCCGAAGACATTGGTGGAAACGGTGCGGGCCCAGAGAATCGCCCGCAAGATGACCTTGCGCCAGTTTGCGACCGCCATTGGACGCTCCATGTATTCAATTTCTAAATGGGAGAACGGTCACACGATCCCACGAGGCAGCACCCGGAGACTGCTGGTGAATGGCTCGGATTCGACCCGGAGGCAGTTCCGAGTTGGCGGACGGCGGAAGTGCCCAGATGAAATCGAGGGAATGTTCCCTTTGGACAGGGCATTGGTGGCACAGCCGGGATCTGCTGACGGAGGAAATCGAGCGGCACGGTGCGCTCTCTGCTGGGAATTTGCGACCCGGTAATCCGCACTCCCATTCCCGCAGTTTCAAGTGTATCGGCGGATGTCGCGCGCCGTTCGCCAGGAGCCGAAGATGCTTGGCGAGCATCTCCACCGCAAGCGTATCGATAGGGCGCTGCCGCACCTGCAAATAGCTGAGGTGTTCGAATACCGCTTACGCTCGCTTCCTGCCGCCAAAGCCATTGCACCCGCTTGCTATTGACAGGCATCCCGGCATGCCACAGATCGAATCATCGCCATCCGATCTGAAGCTTGAGGGTTTCTTCCTTCGCTCCCCGTGTTCCTTTCGCCATCGAGGTAGACCGGCGGGCTGATTTTGCAGAGCTCTTCACGCTCTCGCCTCCTGCCGAAAGCGCCGCCGTTTACGCAGTTTCTTGATTATCTCCTTCCGGCGCGTGTCGTCTGCGTTGAATCTCAAGTGTTGGGCGGCACTCACCGGCCAACAACTCTCATAACGCCAGGATCAATTTTTGGGGAGCGAGACATCTGAGCCCCAAACTGCGACCAACTCTGCCACTCATTGGCAGGCAACATCTTGACTATTGCATCCGCCGCTACTTGTCGATCCGATGTCACCTTTCATCGTCGACGTTGTATGGCCTCCATCCTGGCTGCTTGTACCGGCGACACATAGTCCGTTCGCAGTTGTAGTTTCGTAGCACGTGTAGGTGTGGTTCATGCTCGCGGTCTTGTTTTCGTGACATTTTGATACACTGTATATTTGTATGAGTGCATGCAGCAACTGAACTCGACCCGCAAGAAGTAGAATATTGATCCGCCTTGCTGTCGGTCGCGCCGACTGACGAGCTTAGCGCCGCCGAAACGACCTCCACACTTGTTTTAATCTCTGAGGAGATATTAGCCGTTACGCTTTCCGTAAACGTGACGGTCATTGTTTGAATGCAATTCATCGTGTTTTGCGAATTGCAGTTATTGCAGTCGTTATCCCCCCTTGGTAGTGTTCTGTTGAACCGTTGTCGGTTACTGTAGCGCCTGAATCAGATCTCTCGTAATAGTGGGTCGTGTGGCCCATACAATCCGCGGGATCTGCCCAGCTGCACTCGTTTGGCACTTCAGACGCTGTGACGCGTATTGCCGCAACGGCGTTAGTCGCGCCTACAATGACAAGAATTACGTTAGATAGATGTAGTATTGGATTTTCATGGTGTTTTGTTTGCTAAAGCGAATGCTTTGATTTGAACAGAAATGGGTTTTATCGTGTCGCCAAAATGGATCAAAATCGTATCGCGGATGATACCTGCACGAGCCGCGATAAATATAACCTCAAGCACCGATTGGTCGTTGACCTTTGTAAGCTTATAGTTAAGCAGATTTAACGGCTCCTCTTTAAAAGTCACATCCTTCACCTCTCTACCTAGCTCTTCCTGAAGCGGAATCCTTAAGACACGCCGTTCCGATACCGAAACAATGCCCAGGGGCATCGCTCCGATAGGCACTCTCGGATCCCGGATGGTCCAAAATAACGGAATCGCCTTAAACACTTCCCCCTGCTTGACAACTAGCTGTCCCAAACGGGTTCCAACATCATCAGTCGGAATAGGAATATAGACTATAAGTTCACCCGGATTTTGGTCGTTTATTTCCATTTTCTGAGAAATATCCCCACGGCCTTCTATCAGCAAACTCGCCTTGGGATCTTTGGCAATGCGGAAGACCATTTTGGCTGGCTTTCCCAAAATGAAATCCGTCCGCTGTCCAGTCTCGTTATACTAAAGAGAGATTCCACATCCGCCTTAATCCTAACCGGCAACAAAACTTCAACTCCCTGCTGATCTTTGCATCGGACTACTAACTGCTGATCAATTCCCTTCTTATCAACGGTATTCAACTGGAGTCGGAAATCAACGGCTTGCCCATGGTCGCTTTCTCGCAGCTCAGCAACCACTTCTTTGATACAACCACATGACTTTGTAATCGAAGTTACCGAAGCGATCTTCTGGCCAAGATCTATACTCCCTCTCGCTTCAATCGATTTGGATTCAGGAAGCTTTCCAAGTCCCAACACGTATTCCGCACGGCCCTCACCACGCGTCGCCCCGACGGCAAAAAGCAAAACTTGGAATATCGATAAAATGCGGGTTAGTTCTAGAGAGTTCATATTATCGCAAGCGGCGACGGGGATCGTTTGGGAATAGCTTATCAAACGAATTCAGCAATGCTTTCTGCCTGCTCTTTGTCTCCTAATTGCCGGAGGCAGATAGCGAGGTTGTGCAAGATATTGGAAGCAATGCCGCCTCGACCGCTCGTCAAATCGTCTTTTGTAGGCTGAGCAATGGGTTCGCTTAGGAGCTTGCTATACCACGTAGCTGCTTCTGCGTAATCTTGAGCATTAAAAAAGCTCTCGGCCAAACTATTTTCCAAAGCGGGCGTCCCCTTGTCGCTTGGGTGCTTAACGAGCCAATCTGATATGATTGCTCGAAACTTTGCACCCGACTGAGGGTCCACGTAAGAAGCATATCTGTTCACATACTGCGAAACCGGAATCTGAGTGTGCGGCAGACTCGCAATGCGTTGCAACATTACGATCGCTTCGTCATTTCGCTTCAGATCGACTAAGCACTTCATTTCGAACTCAAATAGATTGTCCTTAGCCAGCCATGCCTCCGAGACAGAAGCGCCATTTGCCAATAAAATTGTCTCGCAGTTATTATAAATCTGAAGTGCTTTCTCCGGATCTTTTTGTTGGCCTAGAAATGCCGCGTACTTTAGCAGAAAGCTGATCTTCCCAGTCGCTGCGTAATTGACATTTATCAGCTTTTGCGCGTATTCAAACGCATCCACGACCTGCCGCACGTCGTTAACTCTGGCTTCAGGAGCTTTGCTGAGCCACATGGCGTACTGTGTCTCCGCCAAATTCATTGCCAGACTGAATCGCTCAGAATCCGTCGCCGCCCTATCGAGAAGTAGCTTGTTCAACTCCAAGGCCGCCTTAGTGTCACCCAAGGCGCTGCTAAGCGCCATCGCTTCCGAAGCGATTTGCACCCAACCTGCTTCCTGTGGGGATTTGGTCGAAAGGATTTCCATGAATCTGTCTTTCCAATCAGAATTCAGTCGGGCTATTTCATTTCGATCCGCCCCCCTGTTTTTCGCCTGATGGATCTCCATCAAATACGAATGGAACACACCCGGCAAATCCGGATCGCCATAAGCAGTAAAGACGTCACAACAGAGTATAGCGATGCCTGTAAAGGCTAATCGACTCATCTCACACCAAATGCTACGATGGGCACCCTTCATTGGCCGAGGAGTTTCTCACGCGTGGCTGCCAACCGGTCTAAATACTTAGTGCTCGAAAGATTGCCGATTGACTGCACCAATGCAGCATTCGTCTCATTCACGGAATCTTCCCTCGTTTTATCCCTACGCTCCTCTACTGCCATAGCTACTCCATGGACCGAAAGGGTTTCTCGAGTAACCCCCCCTGCTAGATAGTCGTATGTCCTCTTAACATTATTTTCATACTCGACGCTCTTTACGCGTCCATTCCCATCGTATTCTGTCGCACTCACCAAGCGCCCGTTCTCCCATTGTCGTGTGCGGCGGCCAAATTGATCAAGATCGAATGTTCTTGTGACTCCATCTTTGAATTCCTTAATAAGTCGACCATTCTCATCGTAATTATTAGTTGCCACAATTTGGGTCTTACCATCTTTAAGCTGTTCGATTTTTCGGACCTTTCCAGCAAACACCCCTGTAATAAACCGAGTTGTTACTGTTCTTACCCCATCGCTCCCCTGAACTATTTCTTGACCTCGCGAGCCGTCGACGAACCAGTACTCCGACCGACCGCTCGGGTTCGCGCGCCCAATGGCGGCATTGTCCCAAGAATGCTCGCCTGGAGTTATGTTGTAAATCCAAGCACCATCAGCGATAACTCGCTTAGTTGCTGGATCCCAAACCATTGTTCGCGTCCTACCGTTCGCGCCAATTATTTTTATTTGCGGCTGGATCTTCTCATTTACGGAGAATTGGAATTCTGTCAACTCAACTCCTTGTGAAGATAGTGCGTGAAGACTACTGTCCATCCCCGCGATCACATTCTGACCGGCTACCGCCTCCACCCGCGGCTTTTCAGCTCGATCAATCGTCACCTGCCTGCCGTTGAAGCTCAGCGAGCGGGCATTCCCGTTTACAGGGTCGAATTCCACAGTAAGTTTCGTCGCTCCTTTTTCACGGATCTCTGTTACCTTTTTTCCTGAGTAAACAAAGTCCAGATTTCTTCCTTTCGGCGTACCAATAGAAATAATTTTACCCTTCGAATAAACCAATCTCCATCCACAATCAGCCCAAGCAGTAATCACCTCTCCATTTATTTCTGCTTTCCATCCCCCTTGTCCATTGAGCTCTGAGCTTTTAGCTTTTACCCGACCGAACGAGCGATTCAGCCCATCGGGCTCGACCATCAGAAATTCGTTTTCGCCTGTCTGAATGATGTTCGATTCCAACAACGGCAACATCCAGCCTTGTCCAAGATAAGGAGATACCGATTCCCGATTTGATCTGAAATTGATTATCAGCGGCAGCTTCAACCCGCCCCCTAAATCAGCCTCCCCGACCTTTTCCCAATAGCTTACACAACCCTGTTCATTGACTCCGTCGAAATGGTTTATGGGGACAGTCCACCCCAGACCACATCCGAATGCCATTGTCCCCGCGATAAGAAGATACGCCACCACCTGCACCAGAACGCCTCGCTCCATAACACTCGCAGAATTTAAATCGTCAGGTACTATTTCTTATTCGTTGCCACCACTTGAGGATGAACTGCTGCACGAGGCATTATCCATCGGAATCGGATTGAGAACCCCCCCACCGCTCCCAACCTGTCGAGCATAGGCAACCACAACGATGACCCACAGACAGACGCTAAAGACAAGAGCTTGTTTCAAACCTTTCATAACTGCTTCCTTTCGATTGTTAAGTTTTAATTTACAACTTCCGCACACGCATGGGGGTTTATCGGCTGGCGCCTCCCTTGGCAAGATTTATTTTGTTTTTTTAAAGTTTTCTTGCCTCGCCAACTTCCCGTACGGGTTGTTATGTATTTAATGGCTCCAGCAGTGGATCCAAACTACGCGAACACCCGGTGGCGTGCTCCCCAATAGTTGATCCAGGCGTTATGAGAGTTGGCGGCGCGCCCAAAAGCAAACGCGTGCAAAATGTCTGTCCAAAACAGAGGGCCGGGTGCGGAATCGAACCCTCAGAGCGTTTCATAAGAAGAACGCGTGCCTAGCAATACCCCACGAAAGTAACATGCTAGCGACGCCATAAATCCCAATTAGCGCCCACTCTTGCCAGGGATTACTTCGTTCTCGGAAAGCGAGAAAGATCGCGAACGCAGGGAGGTAGTAGCGCTGCTCAATTAGCGGTAGAAACAAGACGGAGAGAAAGGCGACAGGGTAAAGAAGGTACATCCGGCGCTCGGGAAGAGGCTTGTACCAAAGGTAACAAAGCGCCACCATAATCAGGCAAAACGCGATCAATTTGAGCCACAGAATTGTTGTGCTCCAAAATAGGATACGGTTCCTCAGAAAAAACCACAGGCCGGGCTGATTGTAAACATGATGAATTGCGTAGGTGAAGGAATAGATCGTGAACAATCCTCCTATGCCCCCAAGAATGATCGGCCGCCGGTTACAAAGGTGGACAAGTTTTCTGGCCGAACAGAACTGTTCAGGCGCGAATAGACAAAAGATCAGGAGCAGAAGAAACCACACGTTCGCTAAATTGAGTGAAGCTTGCTGGTGCTGCCGGTCCCCGATGGCGACACCGCCATTAAGCAAAATAAAAACCACGAAACTTAGGAAAAGAAGGACAAACACCCAGCCATCTCTCAGCCTTTGGCGCAAAATACTAAAAGGCGGAAGGAAATCTTCGTCCTTCCGCCAGAGCAGCAAAAGCCATGCAAATCCGGCCCAGAAAATCGCCGGTTGACGAAATAAGACCGCACACCATGCAGATACACCGCTGGCCGTCGGTTTTTCCGCAAGTGCCCTCTCGATCGAGAGCAGGACAAATGCCAGAGACCATGCGTCTGTATAAAGCAAAAAATGAAACGGAAACAAGATGGGTAAAGTTACGAACTGAATTGTGCGCAGGTATTTACCAGAGGAAGAGACCCTTTGAACGAGAAGGTAAAAGAAAAAGACGCCAAAGGCCGCGCCGAGGAACGAAATGAGACGCGCCTGTTGGAGCGTCGTGCCTCCAACCACTTTGAGAAGCAAGGCTATCACCCCATGGTAAACCGGCAACATGGTGAGCTCCTTTTCCACGGTATAGTTACCGTGAGAAAAGGCAGATATTTGGGGGACATTAAACCCTTCGTCAGAAATAGGGGGAATATTTCCTAGGTAGAGAAGACCGGCGTTTAGGACGATCCCTATGAACAACCAAAAGAAGACGTCTTTCTGCTCGCCACAAAGACGAATCAGCCAGCGCGGCATTTGACGGAGCGAAACGGGATCAGTCACGCGGGCCAATTTCCGAATTCCTGCGGCGTAACCCCGCCGGCGGACGAGATACAACCCAAGCGACATTTAGAAGCAAGAGTGGCTCCAAAGGCTTCCGATAGCGACCTTCCATTGTCGCAAAGTTTTGAAGTCCGAGAAAAAGCGTGAAGACTGTGGTCGCAACCGGCACCAAGTCGAACCGACCGGCCCGAAATTCCAACAGATTGCAACTAAGAAGAAAGAATATCAAAGGAGCCCACATCCATCGCCCGATGTAACTCCACCATCCGTCTATTTCCCACAAATTACAGTCTGGCCATGAGGGCGCAAAAAGGAAAAGCAAAAGGTTCTCCGAAAGCTGTGTAATCCGCTCCCCTAAGCCGACGGAAATCAGAGAATGCGCGACTTCCCAATCGCGTGCGCCATACTCCGGGTTGATATCGACGATAATCCGAGAATCAGCTCCGGCTCGGGTTATCATCCACGAACTAAGCGGTTCGAGCGGTCGCACATAACAACTTGGCGAACTGAAAAACCACTTGCCCCGCTTCCAATGGATTTCTATTGTCCTGGCTCCAGAGAGATGCTGAATTTTCGTGATCCACGCGTTGCCCAAGGGTGCGGGAAAGTGGAGAACGCGGTCGCTGCGAAATGCGTTCGGCAAAAGGAGGGCGACGGCTATGCCAATGGCTATACCCGCATCGCCGGGGGACCGCGATTTTCGCCACCAGGCGTAGCCAAGACAAGTCACAGCCAACGGCAATGCAGTCGGTTTGGTGAGTACGCAGAGCGTCCAGAGCCCGCTGGTTTGCCACCAGCAGACGCGGTTCACTGTACGCAGATATCGACCGGTCGACCACAAGCTCAAACCAATGAGCACCAGAAGCAGCGTCTCCATCGCGAAATAATGATAGATGGCGAAAAGACTGGGAGTCCAACAGAGTGCAGCCCAAAAAAGAATCGCGGGTGAACGCGGAATGCCCAATTCGCGGCTAGCGCGATAGAACGTATAGGGCATGACAGCCGAAAGCAGACCCGCGCACAACGCCACACCAAACCGGCCACCTCCACTCACCAAGTGAACGAGAAATACGAAACACTGGTACCCAATCGGATCGCTCGCGCCCATCAAATCCGGATTCAAGAGCCGTTGCCCGTTCAGCCAATGGCGAAGCGGGTCGGAAAAGAGATGATCCAACGGGTTAAAGTAAAAACAATCCCATATCCTGGCCAAAGTCCCTGCGACGATAACGAAGTAGATGACCAAATTAACCGCTTTGGCGCGACCTGCTTCGTTCACTTGCATTCTCTTAAAAATCTGACGATTGGCCGTTTGGCGAGGGCGAACAATCCGTGCTCATCCAACCACGCTGCATACTCAATGTACGCCGAATCTCCTTTGAGGTGCCGCTCTTCCGTCCAAGCTCTCAGCGCATAAACGCCATTGCTCAAGGCAAGTAAAAGACCCGCACGCAGATTATTGTCCCATGTTCCGTGGGCTAGAAAAGGAAGATACATACACCACCACGCCAGATTCTTTGAGACGTACGCCGGGTGCTTCAGGTAACGGTAAGGCCCAGTTGTCACAATGCCACGATTTGTCAGATTGGAAAACCGACAGCCGAACGAGCAGGTCGACCACGTATATATAGCGTACAAAAGCATTATCAAGAACCCCCAGGAGATATAAATTACCGGGAAGTCTTTAAAGCACTGCCTCCATGTTTGCGCGCCGGCAATTCCAGGATGTTCGAACAATAAGGGCCAAAGAGCAGTTGAGAACGGAACATAACAAATTATCGCGGAGAGCCAGCCCAGCCCCGTTTCCTGCGTACTTCTGACGTGAGCGTCCAGCACCCGCAGCGTTAGCAAATAGCCGATCGAGCCGAAAAGGACATCGACAGTAAAGAAGAGATTGATACATGAAGTGAAGAGCATATCGAAAGAGCGGAAATCCACTCCATCCGTTGAAAGTATCGTCAGGTGGCGGGCGCACCCTGCAATCATCAGGGGTAGAAAAAAGCCTTTTACGGCCCAGGTAAGCAAGTATTCCTTCACCCAACCACCGCGCATCTTCTTCCAACGACCCGCAACAAACAATCCCATTTGATAGTAAGCATCTTCGGGGTCGCTCATTCTCCGATCAACCCAAGCAATATACGCAAAGGAAAGCGCTAAAATGGGCGGGCCTGCCAAGGCTACTGCTTCCCAGCAGGGTCGGTATAACTGACGATGATATTCGGGGAGCAACCAGTACAGAAACGCAAGGCCAAGGAACGTCGCGCAAAGACCGACGAACTTGAACATATATCGGGTCCAATCCGCAGGACTTTTCTCCATTGTCAATCCAGTCGTCGCACGCAAATGCGTCCGATTAATCAGGACGCTCACCAGCGCCATTGGCGCCGCTGTCAAACACACAAACAGAAGAATAAGATGGCTCCCTGAGAGCTTCCATTGCCATAATATTAGACAGGCAATTCCAAACCCGGCAAGGCCGCTCGCAGCGAGTCCCTGCGGTCCGATTCGACTACCTTCCCGTGAGGCGACATCAAATTCCCCCTTCCGGGAAGGGCGTAGCGGGGCGGATTTGTTACTCGTCGGGGCGACGGATTTCGGCGAAGAAAATGAGCCTGCTATTTGATCTCTCATTGCCCGTCCATTTCTGCATCGCAACCAATGCGAATATCGTAGGTATTCACGATGGAGTTGCGAGCGCATCATTGCATCTCAAATGTGCTCCATTTGGCAGCCACCGTCTCATCCGGCAACCACGAGAAAAGACACGGACGAGCCTGGGCAGTGGCCGCGTCTACGGGCTTCTTTAGGTCGTTATCGAACCAGTGTCGCCCAAGGTCAGGTACATAGTTTGGCGTCAATCCCCTTTGTAAACAACAGGCAAAGTAAACGCGCACAAAGGCATCCAGGCTCTCAGAATACCGGTGATCCGTTCGAGCGACACTGACCCACGTCCACGGTTTTCCGGCGGCGCGACCTTGAAGGAAGTAACTGAGGCTGGCTCCAAACCGACTCGAATCATCCTCTCCGCACGCGACGATGCCCGGTGGACTGGGATTCGAACGTACAGGCTTGTCCCACCACCCGGCAGAATAAGCGCACCAAGTCAGTACTCGATCGGGATGCCATTCTACGAAGCGGCTGACAAATTGTGCGCCACCGGAGAAACCGTACAGGGCAAGCGGGAGATCCCTACCGTAGATTTGCCGGACCGCAGTGAGCAAGACGTCACCGGAACCTTTTGAAGCGTAGTAATAACCGCGACCGAGCGGAAACAATCCTTCATCGGAGGCAAACGAAATTCCAATCAGCCCCATCTGATGATCGGTCGCAAACTGTTGCCATATGGGCTGCGAGACCAAAGCTTGCCCATTCCCATTGCATCCCGGGCATAAAATCAAAACGGCCTTTGGACTACGAGCGACCTCTAAAGTATAAATGTCGGCGCGACGTAGGTCGCGGGGCGGCGCAAAAGAAAGCTCTTTCAGGTCGGCCGCCATCACCGGCGAAACAGAGCCGGCTATCGAAACCGCCGTGAGGCCCGCGATTGATAACAGTATTATAATTCTTCGCATAAGAGCAGCAAGCACGATCGCGCAGAATAGGGTCAAACTACGGCGGTGTGCAAATCTGGACGGCGTTTTTGCGACGCGTCTTCCGCAGGCACACGATAGATAGCAACCGCGCCAACCAATATCATCAAATCTCTACCGAGAGACAGCCAAGTGCTGGGAATCGACGGCTTGCCGCCTCCAAAGCAACCGCAGTCAATATTCAAACCCCGCATCAATGCGGAACTGAGCGCCACGGCGAAGATGATGCTCATTACCATCACGCCGAGGGCTGCCGCCCGGCTGCGGCGGCCTAAAATCAGAAACGTTCCCACCAAAATCTCGAAATGAGGGAGCCCCAGAGCCACCACATTCACCAGTTGATCGGGAAGCAATCGAAACGCTGCGATATTGTCGGCAAAGGCTTGAGGATCGCGCCATTTCAAAACTCCCGCGACAACAAAAACGCCTCCGATGGCGAATCGGATTAGCAGCTGAATCCAGCGATGACGCAGCATCCATTTCATGAGTTTTCTTCGGGTAAATGACTTCCCGTCCACTCCGACCAACCTCCTTTGAAAATTGCAATATTCGAGAATCCGAGCCGTTTCAAAGCTTCCGCAACCAACGCGCTATCTTCACACGAATCGCCGCTACAGTAGACCAGTAAAAGCCGACCTCTGTCGGCTTCCAAAAGCGTTTGGAGTTTTCGATAGAACGTCTCGAAGTCGTCCCGCGGCAGCGGCAACGCCTTTGGAATATGTCCAAGACGGTGAAAAATCTCCGGCCGCGCGTCTAGGACCAACACACCCGGGCTCGTCGAAAGTGTCTGAAATTCTCCGAGTGAAATAAATTTCACACTTTCGCTCGATGGCATCGCTGGCAGCGCCACCTCGCTTGCGACTTTACTCGTAGACTCGTCCATCCGTAGCGTCTTGGATTCGTAAACAAACGGCAGACGATGATCACGAAATTGGTTTACAACGAAACCGAGAGACACGGAAATAGTCGCAAGAATCCAAAGAGTCATTAAGTCACGACGTAAATTACGAGGGATATGTTTGTTGTAGAATTCAAGTAGCATACTATAGAGATGAAGAAAGAAGCCTCGGCCATTCTGGTAGAAAATCACCGACCCCCTCAATGCGGGGAGCAGGTTTACCGATAAAACTTTGCCACGCCCCGGCGGAAGGTGATTGACTAAACTCACCAAATAAAACCTGCATCTTCTCCACCGCTGCTTGCGAGACACCTATATCTTGAGGGGAAAAAACTGGATTCAGTAATATTACCTTTTTGCAGTTTACAGTCAAAGCGTTCATTTTCGCGCAGTCCTGCCTTGGTAAGACACCTCCCAGAACAATCGTCTTTCCTGCTAAGGGGTAATTGTCAATCAGGCGCAGCGGCAACACCGCTATCCCACCTGAGTTAATAGGAGCCGTCCAGCATTCTCTCAGAGTCCTACCGGCTCTATTACCGAAAACAGATGGCGAAGAAAACACGCAAACCGCAGGCTCTCCATTGCCAATTACCACCGCTTGTCCGTCA
The DNA here is from genome assembly GCA_037200205.1 of Chthoniobacter sp. Lineage (GTDB taxonomy): Bacteria > Verrucomicrobiota > Verrucomicrobiia > Chthoniobacterales > Chthoniobacteraceae > Chthoniobacter. The sequence goes on along the minus strand of JBBCHV010000043.1, from coordinate 5,716 downwards.
GTGTGAAGCGGCAACGAGTTCTGAGACACCCCTATGATGCCGATGGCAGCAAAGACGCCAATTGTACCTGCCAATGGAAAAGGCAAAATGACAAGTGCCTGCCTCGCATTCATAGCTAAACGAGCAAAGATAGCTGCTATGGCGCTGATACCAGGAACTACCCAGAGCCACGGCGACTCCGCTACTGAACTAAAGAAAGCCGCAACAGCAAACGTGCACCAGATCGAAAATGAAACCGCCATCCATCGATACCTCGCACCAGGCCAACATAACGCGAGGACCGAGAACCATCCGAAGACGTAAAGAACGCGGGCGGGCCAGCCGAACTCCACTAACCATGTTAGGTGACTATTCACCAGAGTGCGATATTCCTCAGCGCTGTTAACGGGCTGATACCACTCGCCGTACGCGAGTCCAGCATTTCCTATTCCCCAGCCATTCGGAGAATCGAGTATCATTCGGGGCGCGGCGCGCCAAAGCGACAGCCGGTTGGTGATAGACTTATCCTCCTGAACTGCGCCCTGAACTAGCCTTTTGTCCGCCTCTAACCAGACTGATACACCCACAATGAGCCAAGCAGCGATTAGTAGACCTATGACCCGACTCCGTAGCCATGGCCTAGGCGCTTGCCAGAGCAGAATAACCGATCCGAAGCACACGGCAACTACTCCACCACGAGAGAACGTATGAACCAAACATACGCCCAGTCCGGTGAACAATAAAAGCGCGATCCAAAAGCCCCGTTTAAAAGCATATGCAATACACCAGACTGAAACCATCAGGATTGCGATCAAGGCAGCCGTCTTGTTCGGATTGCCGAGTCCCCAGTCCATTCGCCAGAAGCCGTGATAATATATATTCATCGCTACTTATTCCACGCTTCGGCGAGAGCTTTGGTAGGCAGCGGAACGCGAAAACCAAGAGGAACAAGGCTCGCTTGCGTCAACGGGAAGCATTCCTGATTGACCACGTCTCCCACATATTCCGGCGTACGGAAGGATTCGATCCACGGGCCCGACGCACGGAGCTTCAATTTCGATATCGCCGTGGTCCGTTGCTTGTCAAAATCATCACGAAGATGCTTGTTGGCCAGCGCGTAATCGAAAAATTTCGCGCCTAAATTGTCTGCGATGCCGCTGCCTTGATGCCCGAGTCCTTCAATTGCTTTGAAAATAATCGGATAATTCATTTCCCGGCATTCCGAGTAGAAGAGTTTGGCTCGTTCATATCCGGTTTCAAGCTCCCCAGTAGTCACTAACCAGAGAGGTGTATTCGCCTCCAGCGTCGGCTTGTCGAAACTGCTGGGTATATGGACGTGCACAGCCAGAAAATAGTTCGGCTTGCGGAGCGCTAAACGATGAGCCCATTGAGCTCCGCGTGACATGCCATATAGGAGCATGTTTTGGGTCGGTATATCGCCCGCTTCGTGACTGAGTTCCTTGACGCCACGTTCCCAAGCGTTGGCCAGTAGATCGAAATTGCGGTCGAACTCCTTCTGTTTCTCGCGTTCCATTTCCTCGGTATTCAGATGCTTGTCCCAAGCTTCTGCGGTCCCCCAGGTGAGGACAGCCATGTGGTGCTCCTCAGCGTAGCGAATGATCGAACGCACCAGCGAGGCCGGGCCGGGCAGATCGACGGCCTTATCGTCCACCTGGATGTCCAACTTGTTCAAAATCGCCGCTTGGTCTTTTTCCCACGTGCAGAAAGCCAGAATCCCGGTGATAGGCTTTTTGGCATCGGAGCGCGGCAGGCGGAGATAGAGCTCCAGTGTGGGCTGCTTGGGATTTCGCGTCGCCTCGCTGCGCTGCAGGATCGTCGTCGGACCGCCCGCCACGGTCGACGTCGGCATGAGCGCGGTCCACTCTGGCATCAGCCGCGCGTCCGGCAGCCAAGCAGCTTCGTCAGGTTTGGTCATCAAATCCAAGGCGCTCATCGGCTGAAATGTTTCGATACTAGCCCACGCGCCGGATTTAGTATCCTTGGGACCGCGCAGGCAGGCGCGAATGTAGTCACGGCAAAACTGGTCCATCTGTGCTGCGCGCTCTTTCGCGGGCGTGTTAAGACAAAGCCAAGTCCACTGCTTTTTCAAAGCTCGTCCTTTGGCGAAAAAATCCTTGGCGTCGCTAAAGTGTTGCGTGCCCTCTCGGTCACAGGCTATCAACGCGGGCGCCGCAGCCTTTTCTTTCTTCGGTGCTTCTTTCCACTCGTTGCTGTAGATAGCCCAGCACAAGGTGCGTTCCGATTTCCGTTGCGCGAAGCTACTAGCAAATGAGCCACACCCGTAACGACCATAGACAATCAACGGCACAGACTGGCCCCATACGGCATCGAGATTCGCGCAGAGCTGCGCGCCAAAACCTTGATCTGCACTGAATCGGACGTTTACCGTCTTACCATTCACCTTGGTTTCCTTCGGAGCGAACGATACTACCGCGAGCAACAACTGATTTTGGACGGCAAAGGCCTGCCAGTCCTTGTTTCGCGCAAACGATTCCGCGTTGTCTCTAGGATCCAATATCAGAACGAGGATCGCTTTCGGCTGCGAGACAGTTTCCGCAATCCAAAAGCTACTTTTTTCTAATTCTGGGAAAGCGGGCAACGGAATCTGCCGCGCTACGATCACCGGAGCTTGTGCTTTCGGAGTGATGGGTGCTGGAGACGGAACGCCGGACACCTGCATTTGCGGCGCCGGTGTAGACATGGCAGACGTTCCGGCGACCGACGGCGGGGGGGGGCGTACCCTCAGGAAAGCGGGCTGGCTCGGAAGGACGGACCAGCGGTGTGGGTGACGCCCCCGCGATGATTCCCGAGGCATTCGGCGCCTTTACCATTGGTGCTACAACCGCAGCTTGAGGTCGGCTCGACGCGGGTGTCGTTGCCTCGTGGTCTTGGTTAAAAACAAAGGCGATATAAAAAGCTGCAGCCATTCCTGCCGTTGCCCACAAAAGGACTTTGCGCCCATTCCAAGCTGGCTCCTCTTTTTCGACCGAAGATCGCCGAGGTGACAAATCGACAACCACAGCCGGCGGCGACGACGGCTCGTAATTCGCCTCGATCTGCTCCACTGAGAAAAGCGCTTTTGCAGCACTCTTGTTCAAGATCTCCATCAGCGGCTTCCACTCCATGGAGTCTTCGTCACGAGCCTCATCCTCTACCAGCAGCTTGCCTTCCCGTAGCTGCGCGAAAACTTCGTCCCGGGTTAGCGGCCCGGTTTCCTGCTGATTATGACGAACAAAAAATTTCATGAGCAATCTTCTCCTTATTTACGGTTCATGAATTCGTTGCCACTCGGCGCGCAACTTCCTTTGGGGAGGTCAAGCCGCAATCGCAGAAATCTTTTCAACATCAGATCGCCTCACCGCCGTCATTACAACAAGGCCAGAGCGCCACCATCCCTTTCGACTGAGCGACCGTTTCGATCGTATAAAAGTCCGCCCGCAGGAGATCCCCAGGTGGATGCAACGAGAGCTTGGTTGTCTCCACCATACCAACAAAAGAAGACAATAACCCCAACAGCGCCGCCACAGTGAAAATCCAAGTATTTCTCACGCTCATAAATCAAACAGGGCGCGAGGTTGCGCGAAAACCACTCCTCCGTCAAGGGCGGATTGAAATCGGTAAAGACGACAAGTGTTCCCCCCATTTTTGTCACAATATCGTAACTCTAAATACATATACTCCGATCGAGGCAAAGAGTGCTGCTATGGGTATTAGGGTAAATCCGGCCACCCCATTGCATACACAATTACCCGAACATAGATCGGCGGATTGGAACGTCTATTCTGTCAGGCAACTCATTCTTGGGCAGAGCCTTGCAGCATCATTAAGGCAATCGGCGATTGCATTGACATTGCCATATCGCGCTAGATAAGGCAGCCGGCATTTTCCTGCATTGTTACTAATATTTCTCTTAACTGAAGACTATCGGCGACAATCATTCCCCACCGCGGCAACGTCCTCGGTTCTTCGTCAGGAGTTGCTTGAATACCGACCATAGTGGCTCGCGATGGAACGGAAATCCTTCTTGGCGTCTTTCTCAAACGCGACGCCGGCGGTGGACGAAGTACCAAGCGGCCGTCAAGCTGAGAATGACGTGCAGACCAAGCACGCTGAGCGAGAGATTGTAACCGGCAATAAAAGTGTCCTTCGTCTGTTTGACGATATCGAAGTGGCGGGTGGCGGCAAAGGTCTGGAGGTAACCACTCCAACCCCAATAGGCGGTAATAAAGGGCCGGCACAAGGTGCTCAGCCAATCGGGCAGGGCCAGCGCAGCACCCGACAATGGCAACTGAAATCCGACGAGATAGATCGCCAGAAGTGAAGCCCGTTCTGGGGAAGGAGATGCGGCGGAAATAGCCAGACAAGTGGTACTCATAGCCAAAGTCGTCGCAAAGAGGATGCCAGCTTGTGCCGTGAGACTGCCCGGAAAGCCACAAAGTGTTTTCACGAACCAAGCCATCCAGAATGTTTGTAATGCGCAAAGGACGACGATCTGGGCGAACTTCGTCGTGACGTAGGCGATAGGCGACAGGCCTGCCCGCCGCTCCTTATCCAGCACTTCTCGCTCCTTCGCTATTTCCCGCGACCCATTGTTGGCGCCGATCAAGGTCAGCAATATCACCTGAAACATCGCTAGACCGGAGATGAGTGCCGCCGCCTGAAAGGACTCCTTCATGAAGAGCACTTGGTCCTGCAATGTCCGCAAGATATTGCTCTCCAAAGCGAGTGTTTGATTGCGCACTTGCGGTAAACCATGGGTGGCAAATACCGCGACGAGAGCTGGGAAAATCAAGATCAGCCCGGCATGCAGGCCAAGCTGCCCGCGGTCGCGCGCGAACAGCTTCAGTTGCCGCAATAACACCGTCGGGAATTGCCAGAAACCCGAAGGGGGCGCCGCCGTTTTCAACGGCTGGGGCACCGGAATTTCAGCGGCTGGGACGGCACTCATTTCCGCCAGCGTTTCTGGGGCGTTTTGGCAAAGCGCAAACAACTCGGTGATAGAGGTGACGCCCTGCTCTTCGAGCAAGGTGTCATAGGCGCCATAGCTGACCAAGCGCCCCTGATGGAGAAAAGCGATCTTGTCACACAGATCAAGATGATAGGTGGCGTGGGTCACGAGCACGACGGTTTTGGAAAGGCCGTGCGCCAGTTCCCGAAGCCAGAGCATCATCTCTTGATCCGAATAAGCGTCCAGTCCACTGGTCAGTTCATCCAGAAAGAGAAAGGCCGGATCGCCGATCAATTCCTCGGCCAACGCCATGCGCCGCATTTGTCCGCCGGACAGGGTCTGGTAACGCTGCGACAAGAGACCGTCAATCCGTGCAACCTGAACGATGTGCCGTACCCAGTTCCGCTTGATCTCGGGGGACACCATGCGCGGCAGCCGCAAGGCAACGGCAATCTCCAGGTTTTCCGCCACGGTCAGTTCGGGATGAAACGCGCCGAATTGCGGCAGATAGCCGACCGCCAAAGGGAATTGCTGACGCAGCGGCTCAACCGCGTGCCCAGCGAGAAAAACTTCCCCTTCTGATGGCCTTTGAATGCCCGCCAATGTCTTTAGCAAGGTGCTTTTGCCGCAGCCAGACGCGCCGATCACGGCAATAAATTGCCCGGCAGCGATGTCCAGTTGGATACCGGAAAGCAGCGTCTTCCAACCGCCTTCGGCGCGCACCCGCACTGCCAAACCGTGGGCCTGAATACCCGTGCCGGAATCCAT
>JBBCHV010000042.1:0-60480 GCA_037200205.1 Chthoniobacter sp. | reverse complement strand
CTCTCCGAACTCTCGCGCGCGCGGATCACATCCGCATGATCATGCGTGGGGGCGCTCGAGTCGGGATTCAGGGTCGAACCATGGCCGACGATCACGAGCGCAGAGTCGGGTTTGGCAGGCATGTTTTCCCACGATGCCGTGGCCCGCGAGGCGCGCAAATGAAAATCCCGATTGGCGTGCGGGCTCCGCATTGTGTATTCGGGCCGGATGTCCGTTTGTTCTGATTCGTGGATCCGCCGCATGGCGAAGGAAAAGCAAATGATCGAGCCGTTCATGGACGGCCAGGTGCGCGAGAGCGAATCGGGGGGCCGGCTCATCAGCTACGGCCTCTCGAGCTACGGCTACGACTTGCGCGTTTCCGACGAGTTCAAGGTCTTCACGAACGTTTTCAGCTCGATCGTCGATCCGAAGAACTTCGATCCGAGCTCGTTCGTCGATATCAAGACCGACGTCTGCATCGTGCCGCCAAACTCCTTCGCGCTCGCTCGCAGCGTGGAATATTTCCGCATCCCGCGCGACGTCCTCACGATCTGCGTCGGAAAATCAACCTACGCGCGCTGCGGCATCATCGTGAACGTGACCCCCTTCGAGCCGGAGTGGGAAGGCCACGTGACCCTGGAGATTTCGAACACCCACGCCGCTGCCCGCGCGCATCTATGCGAACGAAGGACTCGCGCAGGTCGTATTTTTCAAGGCCGACGAAATTTGCGAAACGAGCTATGCCGACCCGCGGTGGCAAATACATGAAGCAGCAGGGCATCACGATCCGAGGATGTAGCCTTGAACGTCCAGGTGATGGGGACGTTTGGACGCGCTGGAGAACAGTTTTTGAACGACCAGGATCCGGGAGCCTTGGGGGTCTCCGGATCAAGCGGATATCCAATACAGCCCGGCCCGTGGCGGAGCCGACGACGAAGGGAAACTCCGCGTGAATGCGGCTCGGGGAGGCGTGATAGGTGCCCTCCGCGATATGGCCATCGTCGAGGCCGGGAGCCAGGTTCGAAATCCTCGCCCGATGTTTGCGCCTGAACATGACCGTGCTCGAGAGTTTACGGTCGTCGTCGGGAAGCTCGATCGTTGCGTGGATTTTGAGCTTCGACTGCCTTCCCGTGGATACGGTCGAGAAAAGAACCTTCGCCGAGCCCTTGACCGGGGTGGCCTGCCCATCCGAGATCTTCGTGGTGCCAGCGGAATAGTCGCCGTTGAAACTGGCCAGGGAGGAATTTTCCGCACCGTGCAGGGACGAAGTCAGCCAGCCGGCCGCCAGCAGCGAGGCAACTCGAGCAAGCATTCTCATGAATGGTTTCGGAAAGGCGGTGTGATCGAGTTCAAGCGCGGGTTTTTGGGGCGTATCAGTGGCGAGCGGGGAAGTCTTGGGCAGGAGGTTTGTTGTTACAATTTTGACACAGGTGAAGAATTGCGAGCCTTCCGGGCGGGGGGCTTTAGCTTGGAATGATCATGCGCAGAAACCGACCTCTCAATTGGATTGTCGCCGGTATCGGCATGCTCGCGATGGCCGGTTTTGCCCTGGCAGCAGTATCCCTATATCTTCACGTGGCGTCGCTGACGGCCCTGGAACGCGCGCAAAGAGGTGCGGAGCCCGTGCTGCTTCGTTGGAGCGCGATCGAATCCAGTGACGAGGCGGTTCTCGCCCAAAACTTGCGGGCCATTGGTTGCCCGGAGGCCACGATTGCGGCCATCGTGAAAGCTCGAACGACGGATTCGGGTTCGATGCCTTCTGCCCAAGCCCCTTCGGCTGTCGCCTCGGCTGGCGTCGTTTCGTCCCTTCCCGTGAACTTGAACGGAGCACCGACAGCTCCCATTTCTCCGCCTGCGGTCATGAAGCCCTCGGCGGAAAATTCCGAACAAAGCACGGATTCGAGCGCCGCCCCCGTGGAAGTGCTCGATGCGCCGGGTCTGGCAAAGGTTTCGGGAAAATGCGATGAGCGGATCGGTGCAAACGCCTTTACGAGCCGCAAATGGCTTCCCAAATCGCCGCTTTTCCAGCCTTGGGGGTTCTTCGACATCACCTCAGGAACAGCCGGCGCCGCAGGCGGCAAATCCTTCCGGTGGGGCGAGGAGCCCATCACGGCACCGGACGAGTACGTTGCCATTCCGGCGGCATTTCAGCCCCTCGCGCCAAACGATCGACTAACCGAAAATCAGAAAGCCTTGGAGGACGCTCTGCGGGACAAGTTCGCCAACGAGGTTCAGCCAGATCCGGGCGCGCCGCCCGCCAGTCCGCCCAAATGGCAGAAGGCCCAACTGGAAAACGATCAGCGGTTCAAGCTGCTCTTTGGCGTCCAGGCGTTTCTCCAGCGGGAGAAGCAAGGCAATCTCCATTCCGGCAATTCCAGCGACTAGCCAGCGGAATCTTGCTTCGCTTCAAGGCAAAGCTGCGGTTGCGCTTCACCGAAAAATCCGCGGGGCGCTTCGTAAAGGCGCGAGACTTTGTGACGGAAAGTTCACGTTGCATCCATTGATCCGGAAACCGGCTCCCCCTAGATGCCTAAGCGTATCAGATTTTTTTAGCCAACCACCCACACCCACCACCAATGACATTCAATATCAAGACCACATTCCTCCTGGCATGTGCCGGATTTGGACTTTTGGCCGCACCGGCCAAAGCTCTTACTTATAGCGGCGGCGACCTCATCCTGGCGTTTTATTCGCCTACGGCGACGACGGACATCGTCGTGAATATCGGATCCGCTAACACCTTCCGTGACGCCAACCTTGGCTTGGGCAACCTGAATTTGGGCGATCTCCGGCAGCGAGTTGGTCGCGCAATTTGGCGCCAACTGGAGCACCCGGTCGGACCTTTATTGGGGTGTTTATGGCGCGACCTACGACAACGATGTCGCGATCAATGGCGATCCTAAGAATACGCTGTATGCCACCAAAGCAGAAACCACGCTCGGGGTTCCAACCACGGGTGCTCCGGTGGCCTCGAACTCGACCCAGGCGATTCCGGCTTCGAAAATCGATACGCTCGGCAACACTTACGCGACTCCCAACATCGGCAATGTGACGACCAGCACGAACAGCCCGCTGGCCAGCATCCAAAAGACAACCCTGCCGGGCTCGTTTGCCACCTATGTAACCGGCTCGAACGGCAGCGTGAACAGCGCCTTCAATTACTTCAGCAATTCCATGGGGAATTTCGCTGGCGGCGCCGACAACACCAAGCTGGATCTGTTCCGAATCACGAACTCCACGAACGGTGGCGGCGTCTTTGGAGCCCCCGGTTCCTATGAAGGCACGTTCAGCATCAGCAGCGGCGGCCAGGTGAGCTTCACCGCCGTTCCAGAGCCCGCGACGATTTACGTTTCGTTGATGCTCCTCGGCCTCGTGGCATGGCACAAGCGCCGCTCGCTGGCAGGTCTTCTCAAAGTTGAAGCACAAAACTAAATCATCCAATCCTCTCGACACGGGAGAAACTCTCCCGTGTCGCCGGATCGCCGCTGCCATGCAGGCCACTTGCGAGAAGAGCGCGCGGCCCGTCGTATTGTAACGAAAAAGTTCACGATCGATTCGTTGTCCCATCTGCTCACACATCCTATTACCGCATCCCGTGTGGGCCTAGAGCAGACACGCAAGAACTAAAAAATGATGAATCGAAAAAAACTTGGAATTGCGGGGGCATTGTTGCTCGTCGCGCTCGTAATTTTAACTCCATTTGCTCGTGCGGCAACTCTTAGTTACTCGGAGGGTGACTTGCTAATGGGTTTCTATTCGCCCAACGAGACTACTAATTATCTTATCAACCTTGGGCCGGCTTCCGATTACCGAGACGGCGCCAAGAGCGGCAATCTTAATTTGGGCAATGTTTTTGCGGACCTGAACGCGGTTTTCGGAGCCGAGTGGCAAACTCGCGACGACCTCTATTGGGGAGTTTTTGGAGCTACGGCGGACAGCACCATCCGCGGCGACACGCCAATACCCTTTATGCGTCGTCCGTTAACACGACGCCGGGGTTCAAGATCGCTTCGAATTCCACACAGGCCATCCCCTCGAGCAAGATCGTCAATGGACTCGGGCTGGGAGCGACTGCGGATACGTGACGGCGAATAGCAGTGTTGCCGTGATTCAATCGGCTGCCGATCATCCGAACACCTACCAGTCTTTTCAACTTAATCCGAACTCCAGCTTCGGATATTTCAACGGCGCGCAGAACACTTTTAGCAACGGCGTAGCCAACAGCCCTCTTTACCTCTTCCGCATGGTTTCGTCGCTCTACGGCGGTGCGGGCACCAATGGCCAGACCGGATCGCTGGAAGGCGTATTCACGATCTCGAACACGGGGGTCATTAGTTTTAGCGCAGTGCCGGAACCATCGACGATCGCTCTCTTTGCCATCGCCGGAGGGGTTTATCTGCTGATTAGGAACCGCAAGCGGATGAGCGTCTAATTCTCTTCTCCCTGTACACCACCACCACCCATCCATCCACCAAATACATGAAAACACTACGCAACCTCCTGATGACCGGCGTCGCCTTGGCGTCCGTGAGTCTGGCTTCAGCTGCTACAAATATCTATATTACGGGTTCCAGCGCCTACCGTGGCTCGACCCACAGTGCCATCCTCAAGCTTCTCGATTCCTCCTCGGACGGCAACACCGTCTCGGTCGCCTCGGGCGCGACCTTTGGCTTCTCCGGGGGCAAGGGACTTAGCGGAGCAAATGCCGCTATCTTCAAGGGAACAATCAGCGGTGCCGACGTGATCATCAAATGCGCATGGTCCGGCTCGGTCGCCGGTGTGCAGACCGTTGCGGGTAACTTCACCGTGAATTTCCCGCTGGATACGGCTCCCACCGCCGCTGGTGCGGGAAGCAATGTTGCTGGAAATGTTGACACGACCGCCAGTGGAGCCGCCACGGCTGACTTGACCGTTCCGGATATCGCGATGTCCGATACCTATCAGTCGTCCACCGTCTTCAACAACACCTTCTCTGGTCGCGCTTATGAGTCCCTTACGGACGTCATCGTCGGTGTGGTGCCATTCAAATGGGTCGCCTCCGCAGCCGCTCCCGGCGTGGCGGGCACGTCCCCAACTTCGGCGAATTTGAACATGACGCCGCAACTGGCTTACTCCACGTTCGTGGGCGCGGACAGATCCCTCTCGCTCTCTATACGGGCAACAACAGCGACCAGACCGTGATCGTCACGGCTACCGGCCGCGATGCAGACTCGGGCACGCGTCCTTACCGCCCCTCGCTGAAACCGGCATCGGGGTAAACACCGTGGTGAAGCAAAGGGATGCCTCTGATGGCTCGCTTTATCCAGCAAAAGTCATCAATACCATACCCCACATCGCCGGAGACGGTGGTGAATCCAGCGGTGGCAACCTCGCCACGAAGTTGAACAGCGCTTATGCAAGCACGCACATTTTCGTGACCTATCTCAGCACGGGTGATGCAAACCAGGCTCTTACCTCGGCTACCAATCCCGCAAAAGAAATGTCCTACAACGGCGTTTTCCTGGGTGCGGCTCCGTTCACGAGTGTCACCGAAGGCAAATACACCTTCTGGTCCTATGAGCACCTGATGTATCGCAGCAGCCTTGCTAGCACGAAATTGACGGTGGCAACCGCCCTCGCGACCAAGATCAGCACGGACACGGCCACGGTTAAAGAGTCGGCCATGTCGGTTCAGCGCCCTACGGACGGCGCGCCAATTACGGCTAAATACTTCTAAGCTATCTTTTGGGGCGATTTAGTCGCTGTTAGCTTATGCAACGCCATCTCGATTTCCGAGGTGGCGTTTTGCATTTGGGATTCGTTGTTGCAAGCGAATGCTTCTGTCACGAAATCGTCACAATTTTTAGCCTTATTGAATTGGTTGCCGGGGATACCAAACGGGCTCGCCCAATTTTCAGAATCGAGTGTTTATCAATGTGCGCTTTTCCAAAATGGAACGCCCTGCCGGTGGCTTATTAGCCTCTTTCGGAAGGGTGTCATTTTCGTGGGCGCAAATCATTGTGGGGGGTGGCTGTTGCGGTGGCCGGAGGGGGCGCGCATGGCGCGGATATGGCTCCGGCTCCGCAGCAGCCTGCTGGGGCAACTGGCGAGCCAGCTGGGGGGACGACGTATATCCGGGAGTATCGGGTTGAAGGGGAGCAAGGTGTTGGGGGCGGGGGAAGTGGAAGAAGCGGTGTATCCGTTTTTTGGGGCCTGGGAGAGGGGCGGGGGATATTGAAGGGGCGAGGGCGGCATTGGAGAAGGTGTATCAGGAGAAGGGATATCAGACGGTGAGCGTGGAGATTCCGGCGCAGGAGCCGAGGGGAGGGGTAGTGTATTTGCAAGTCAACGAAACGCCGGTGGGGCGGTTGCGGATCAAAGGATCGAGGTATTTCTCGCTCGAGCAGATCCGCAATGGGGCGCCGTCACTGGCGGAAGGAAAGGTGCCCAACTTCAACGAGGTGGCGAGGGACATCGTATCGCTCAACCAGATGGGAGACCGGAAGATCACGCCGACGTTGAGGCCGGGGGTGGAGCCTGGGACGGTGGACGTGGATTTAAACGTGAAGGACACGCTGCCCCTGCATGGGAGTGTGGAGCTCAACAACCGCTACAGTGCGAACACGACGCCGCTGCGGCTCAACGGGGCGGTGAGCTACACGAACCTGTGGCAGCTGGGGCACACGGTGGGATTTAGTTTTCAGGTTGCGCCGCAAAACCTGGACGACGCGCAGGTGTATTCCGGCTACTACATCGCGCGGATTCCCGGGGTGGACTGGGTGAGTTTCATGGTGCAAGGCACGAGGCAAAACTCCAACGTCTCGACCCTGGGAGGAGGAGCCGTGGCCGGCAACGGCGAGATCGTGGGCGGGAGGATCCTCTTCACGCTGCCCGCGCCCAACACCAAAGGCTTTTTACCACTCCCTGAGCGTCGGGCTCGACTACAAGCACTTCGACCAGGACCTGACGCTGGGGGGGCAATTGACCGGGACCCCGATCAGCTACTGGCCCTTCACGATCGACTACAACGCCGCGCTGGCGGGAGAAAAGTCCACGACCGAGCTCAACGCCGGAGTGGTTTTTTGCCAGCGGAGCGATGGGAGGGAGCGTCGAAGAATTCGACAACCGGCGCTACAACGCCGACGGGAGCTTCTTCTACTTCCGGGGCGACGTCGCCCACACTCAGGAGCTGCCCTGGGGGTTTCCAGGCCTACGGGCAGGTGCAAGGGCAGCTCAGCGGCGAGCCGCTGGTCGACAGCGAGCAATTCGCCGGGGGCGGGCTCGACACGGTGCGCGGGTATCTGGAGAGCGAAGTGCTCGGCGACAACGCCCTGATCGGGTCCTTCGAGCTGCGCAGCCCCTCGCTGCCCAAAGTGGCGAAGATCGACGAATGGCGGATCTACGGCTTCGTCGAAGGCGGCTCGCTCACCCTCAACGACCCGCTGCCCCGAGCAGCAATCCCGCTTCCGACCTGGCCAGCGTCGGAGCCGGGAGCCGGGTGCGGCTGCTCAACTACCTCAACGGCTCGCTCGACGCCGGAGTGCCCCTGATCACGCAGACCTCGAGCCCGGCCGGCGAAGTGCGGCTGACCTTCCGGATCTGGGGAGAATTTTAAATTTATGCCTTTGGAAAACCCGACACCCCGAAAAAAAATCTGGCGCGGCCTTGGATGCGCCTGCTGCTGCTGGCGGCCGCGGCGCCCGCCCGCGCGTGGTGGGACAGCGACTGGACGATCCGCAAAAGATCACGATCGACACCACGGCCGAAGGCGGAGCCATCAGCGAGCCGATCGGCACGAGCGCGGTGCTCGTGCGCCTGCACGACGGAAACTTCCAATTCGCGAGCGCCAAAGAAGACGGCGCCGACCTGCGCTTCGTGGCTGGAGACGACAAGACCCCCGCTGGCCTACCACATCGAAAAATACGACTCCCTGCTCAACGAAGCCTTCGTGTGGGTCAAAGTGCCCGAGCTCAAGCCCGGGGCGCAGACCAGCATCTGGCTCTACTACGGGAACCCGGGCGAAAAAGCCATCCGCGCCGACAACGCCAAAGGCACCTACGACGGCGACACGCTCGCCGTATATCATTTCGGCGAGCACGGCACGGCGCCCGCCGACTCCGGGCCGCTCGGCCACAACGCCGAAAACGCCGGGACGCCCAGCGACGGAGCAATGATCGGCAGCGGGCTGCGGCTCGACGGCAAGACCGCGATCCAGCTCCCCGCCGGCCTCGGCGGGAGCGACACGCTCACCTGGTCGGCCTGGATCAAAGCCGCCGCGCTCGCGCCCGAAGCCATCCTCTACAGCCAGCGCGAAGGCGCCAGCGCCCTCCTCATCGGGCTGGCTGGCGGCGTGCCCTACGTCGAAGTCAAACGGCCAGCGCAGCCCGGCCGGCGCCCCGCTGGCCGCCGGAACCTGGAAGCACCTCGCCGTCGTCGCCGAAAGCGGAAAAATCACCCTCTACCTCGACGGCGCCCCCTACGCCACCCTCAACGCCACGCTGCCCGGCCTGAAAAGTCCGGCCCAGCTCGGCGAAAGCTTCGCCGGCGAGATCGACGAGCTCGAAATCTCGCGCCTCGCGCGGCCCGCCGGCTGGATCAAGCTCGCCGCGCTCGGGCAGGGGCCCGAAGGCGCCGCCAAGCTGCTCAAAGAAGACGCCGACGAAGCCGGGAGCAAAGGCTTCTTCAGCGGCGGCTTCGGACTCTTCGGCACCCTGCTCAAAGCCGTCACGATCGACGGCTGGGTGGTCATCGGCGTGCTCGCCATCATGGCCGTCATCACCTGGATCGTCATGGTCACCAAATTCTTCTCCCTGCGGCGGATCGAAAAAGGCACCGCGCAATTCATCGAAGAATGGAGCCACATCGCCGCGGACCTGACCCAGCTCGACCAGGAAGAAGGCGTCAAAAAATCGGGGTGCGCGACGACGAAGACGAAGAACCCGACGCGCTGCACGGCTCGCCCATCTACCGCATCTACCACATCGGGTCCGAAGAAATCGCCAAGCGGCTTGCCGCCGGCAAAAAAGGGATCGGCCCCCGGGCGCTGCAGGCCATCCGGGCGAGCCTCGACGGCGGGATGGCGCGCGAGAGCCAGCGGCTCAACGCGCACATGGTCTTTCTGACCATTGCGATCGCCGGCGGGCCCTTCATGGGGCTGCTCGGCACGGTCATCGGCGTCATGATCACCTTCGCCGAAATCGCCGCCTCGGGCGAAGTCAACATCAACGCCATCGCCCCCGGCATCGCCGCCGCGCTCATCGCCACCGTCGCCGGCCTGGTCGTCGCGATCCCCGCCCTCTTCGGCTACAACTACCTCATCTCCAAAATCAAAGAAGTGACGGTCACCGCGCACGTCTTCATCGACGAATTCGTGACCAAGATGGCGGAATTTTACCCCGCCGAATAGCCATGTCGCTCAAGGCAGACTCCGAAGGCAAGAGCTACGACGACATCAACGTCACCCCCATGGTCGACCTCTATCTCGTGCTGCTGCTCATCTTCATCATCATGACCACGGCCGGGATCCAGGGCGTCAAAGTCAACCTGCCCAAAGCCAGCAACACGCCCAGCCTCGCCAAGCCCAAGACCAAAGCCATCACCGTCAACAACGAAGGCAAAGTCTTCCTCGACACCATCCCCGTCAGCCTCGCCGAGCTCGAGACCAAGCTCACCGCCGCCAAAGCCGCGGTCCCCGACCTGCCCGTCGTCGTCAAAGGCGACAGCCTCACCCAATACCAGGGCATCATGGACGTCCTCAACGTCCTGGGCCGCGTCGGCATCACCCAGGTCGGACTGGCCACCAAAAGCAAAGACCAGAAATAGCGATGGCCGCGCCCAAGACCAAACCCAAGCCAAAGCGCACGCCCTGGCAGCGCCACCGCCTGGCGATCATCGCCGGAGCGCTCGTCCTGCTCGGGCCTCTTCGGAGCCGTCATCAAAATCGCGCTCAACGCCAAGCCCACGCACCGGCCGCCGCCGAGCCTGGTGACGATCCAGCTGCCCAAGCCCCCGCCGCCGCCGACCCCGCCGCCCACGCCGCCGCCACCCGCCGCCGCCGCCCAAGCCCGAAGAAAAAATGATCGAGCAGGAGCCCGTCAAAGAAGAACCCAAGCCCGTCGAAAAGCCGCCCGAAGCCCCGCCCGCGCTCGGCAGCGCCATCAAAGGCGACGGCAACGACGGCTTCGGCCCTCAGCGGCAGCGGCGACGGCCGCATCGGCGCCCCTCGGCGGCAGCGGCGGCGGCAACCGCAGCAAATGGGGCTGGTATGCCGGGCAGGTCCAGCAAAGCATCACCGCCGCCCTGCGGCGCCATCCGCTCACCCGCAGCGCGAGCCTCGCGCTCACCGTGCGCGTCTGGGCCGACGGCACCGGGCGCATCGTCAAAGCCACGCTGGCCGGCAGCACCGGGCGGGCCGACCTCGACCGCGCCCTCCAGAACGAAATCCTGACCGGCCTGCAGCTCGAGTCCGCGCCGCCCGAAGGCATGCCCATGCCCATCGTCATGCGCATCAGCGCCCGGCGGCCCAACTGATTTTCCCACATGACCCGCATCCTTTTCCTTTCTTCTGCTGCTGCCCACGCTCTCCGCGCAGGAGCAAATCGCCGCCGTCGCCCCCCACCGCCGGGACCCCCCGCGGCCGCCGCCGAAGAAGCCGCCACCAAAGCCGCCGACGCGAAGATCGCACCCATCCCCGCCGAAGCCATCGACCCCACCGCCGCGACCACGGCCCCGCCGCTGCCCGCCGAGCCCGGCCTCTCCGAAGGCGCCACCCTCACCAGCAGCGCCAGCCCCTCCCAGAACGTCACCATCAACCTGATCAACCGGCTCGTGCAGCGCGGCGTCCTCACCAAAGAAGACGCCGCCGACTTGATCCAGCAAGCCGAAGCCGACGCCCAGATGGCCCAGGCCCAGGCCAGCGCCACCCAGAGCGCCGTCGCCCAGGCCCAGGCCGCCGCCCAGCAAGCCATCGCCCAGACCCCGCCCGCCCGCCGAAGACGACGGCAGCGTGCGCGTCACCTACGTGCCGCAGATCGTCAAAAGCCAGATCACCGAACAAGTGCGCGACGAAGTCATGGCCCAGGCCCGCGAAGAAGGCTGGGGCCGCGCCGCGGCTCATCCCGAGCTGGCTGCCCAACTTCAAGCCCTTCGCCGACGTGCGCGTGCGCTTCGAGCTCGACGACTTCCCGAGCGGCAACGACAACACCGGCGCCTTCCCCAACTTCAACGCCATCAACACCGGCGCCCCCTTCGACGTCGCCGGCAACCAATTTTCCCCGCAGCTCAACGTCGACCAGAACCGCAACCGCATGCGCCTGCGGGCCCGCTTCGGCGCCGACCTGAACCTCGGCCAGGGCTTCACCTCCGGCATCCGCGTCGCCACCGGCCAGGACAACTCGCCCACCAGCACCAACCAGAGCTGGGCGCGGCCAGCGGCCAGGGCGGCAACTTCAGCAAATACGCCATCTGGCTCGACCGCGCCTTCATCAAATACGAATTGGGCGGCCAGCCCACCAAGAACCTCGCCTTGCTCGTCGGGCGCTTCGACAACCCCTTCCTGACCGTCTCCAACATCATGTGGGACGACGACATCGGCTTCGACGGCATCGCCCTCCAGGCCAAATACGAAGTCGTGCGCGGGGTCACCCCCTTCCTGACCGGAGGCGCCTTCCCCGTCTACAACACCGACTTCAACTTCGCGAGCAACCAGCCCGCCAAATTCAAGAGCTACGACAAATGGCTCTACGCCATCCAGGGCGGCGTCGACTGGAAGATCAACCGCGACTTCGAATTCAAGACCGCGCTCGGCTACTTCTACTTCCAGAACGTCGAAGGCAAGCTCAGCAGCCCCTTCACGCCGCTCACCGCCAACGACGCCGGCGACACCGACGCCTCGCGCCCGTCCTTCGCCCAGAAAGGCAACACCTACATGGCGCTGCGCAAACATCGTGCCCAACGCCAGCAACGACTACGGCACGATCAACCAGTGGCAATACTTCGGGCTGGCCACCCCCCTTCCACAACCTCGATTACGTCGCCCGGCTCGACTACAAGCACTTCGAGCCCTTCATCCTCTCCCTCATGGGCGAGTGGATCCAGAACGTCGCCTTCGACGCGGGCGCCGTCGGCTCCAAAGCCGTCAACAACCGCGGAGCCAGCGACGACGACCTCTCCGACGCGATCGGCGACTTCGGGGGCGGGGGCACCGCCTGGACGATCCAGGCCCTCATCGGCACCGAGAGCCTGACCCGGCGCTGGGACTGGAACATCGGCGGCGGCTACCGCTACGTCGAAAGCGACGCCGTCATCGACGGCTTCACCGACTCGGACTTCGGGGGCGGGGGCACCAACCTCAAAGGCTGGACGATCGGCGGCAACCTCGCCGTCGCCAACAACGTCTGGGTGGGCATCCGCTACATGAGCGGCCAGTCCATCGCCGGGCCGCCCTACAAAGAAGACGTCATCCAATTCGACCTCAACGCCCGCTTCTAGCCATGAAGAAAATCCTTTTCCTTTTTCTGCTGCCCGCGCTGCTCCACGCCGCCGACGAAGACCCGCAGGTCGCCATCAACGCCAAGCTGCGCGAAGGCCTGCGCAACACCATGCTTCAACTGCAGACCGCCCAGGGCCAGGTCGCCACCCTCCAGGCCACCCAGGCCGAAAACGAAGCCAGGATCAAAGACCTCCAATCCAAGCTCGACGCCCTCGCCAAACAAGCCAGCGCTGACAAGCTCAGCGCCGACCAATCCATCGCCAGCCTCAAAGAGCAGGTCGCCGCCCAGGACACCCGCAACGCCGCCCAGCTCGAAGCCCTCGGCAAATGGAAGGCCGCCTACAACAAGCTCGTCGACCAGGCCAAGGCCATCGACGGCAAGCGCGCCGCCCTGGCCGCCGAAAAAATCAAGCTCACCCGCCAGGTCGAAGACCAGCAGCGCCAGAACCAGGAGCTCTACACCCTGGGCAAGGAAATCCTCCACCGCTACGAGCACTACGGCCCTGGGCGACGCCATCCAAAACCGCGAGCCCCTTCACCGGCATCGCCAAGGTCAAATTCGAAAACTACATCCAGGCCCACTCCGACGCCCTCGACGACCAGAAAATCAAGCCCTAGCACCCTTGCCCCGCGCCGCCACCATCCCCGCCGCGCTCCTGCTCCTGGCCGCGGCATCCCACCTCCCGCCGGAGACATCCTGCGCGGCGGCGCCCCCCTGCCCAACACCCGCACCCACGCCCGCGCCGGGGCCAGCGCCGGAGCCGACGCCGCCGCCCAGACCCAGGCCAACGCCAAAGACCGCCTCTCGCGCACCACCGCCGCCCTCGACGCCGTCAAGGCCATGCAGCAGGCCGCCCGCAACGCCGCCGCCCGCAACCCCCGCAACCCGCGGCCCGGGCGGCCAGCTCCTGCCCCCCGTCAAAGACGGCCTCGGCAAAAACGGCCTCCAGGTCGCCGCCGGCGTCCCCAAAAACCTCCGCAAACCCCAAGCCCGGCGAAAACCCCGCCCTCTGGCTCGGCGCCCATCTCCCCACCCAGACCACCACCAAAGGCGGCGCCAAAAACGTCGTGATCGTCCAGACCGACCAGCAGGCCATCCTCAACTGGGAAACCTTCAACCTCGGCAAAAAAACCTCCCTCTACTTCGACCAAACCCAGGGCGGATCCGACACCGGCAAATGGGTCGCCTTCAAACAAAATCAACGACCCAAAAGGCCGCCCCTCCCAAATCCTCGGCCACCTCAAAGCCGACGGCCAGGTCTACGTCATCAACCAAAATGGCGTCATCTTCGGCCCCCTCCTCCCAAGTCAACACCCACACCCTCGTCGCCGCCGCCCTCCCCATCAACAACACCCTCATCAACTCCGGCCTCCTCAATAACCCAAATGCCCAATTCCTCTTCAATGCACAGGCCTCCGACTCTTTCGACACCTCCCTTTCTCCCAAATCCCTCTCCCAAATCCCTGACCCCCGATAGCACCCCTCAAATCACCTTCACCGACGCTCTTGGCACCATCCAATCCCTTATTCCTAATGCCGATTATACCGTTTCCACGGACGCGGATCGCAAGGCGGTCATCAACTTCACCGCTGCGGGGGCGGAAAAAATCAAGAAGGCCAAGAACAACACCACGCTAACCGCAAGCTACGTTCGCACGAATGGGGACGTGGTCGTCCAGGCCGGCGCCCGGCTCGAAAGTCCGACTTCCGCCGAGCATGTGGGCGGTCGCGTCATGCTCGTCGGGACAAACGTCAAGAATGCGGGAACGATCTCGACGCCCGATGGCCAGACGATCCTGGCCGCCGGGCTCCAGATTGGCGTCGACGCACATGTGAGCAGTGACCCGAGCCTGCGAGGTCTCGATGTTTACGTTGGGGCGGTAGATGACGCGTCTTTCAAAAAATCCAAGCGCGCGGGCAGGGCAGTCAATAGCGGCCTCGTCGAGGCGGCGCACGCGGACGTCACCATGACCGGAAGGCACGTCAAGCAGTTGGGAGTGATCGAGAGCAGCACCTCCATCTCATTGAACGGCCGCATTGATTTATTAGCCAACTACGACGCGATCACAAATACCGGCTACGACGCCACCAAACCCGAAAACGGTCTCCATTTGCGGTGCAGTCCACCGGCACGGTGACCTTCGGAAAAGGAAGCGTCAGCCGCATTCTGCCTGAGCTGGATAGTTCCGAGACGGTGATCGGGGACGCCTTGCCGCTTTCCTCGCAAATCAAGGTGCAGGGCGCTCGATGCTGATGGACGATGGAGCGACCATCCTGGCCCCCGAATGCCACGGTAAATGTTGACGTTGGCAAATGGGTGTTCCTGACTCCTCCCACGGAAGGCAGCCCTCTGAGTTCCACGTTTGCTTATACCGGAGGGCAAATCTATCTCGCGCCCGGTTCGCTCATCGATGTCGCGGGCACGACAGGAGCCGCCGCACCGCTTTCCGAGAACATCGTCACGGTGCAGCTGCGCGGCGCGGAATTGTCGAATTCCCCTCTGCAGCGTGATGGCCTTCTGCGCGGGCCGGACATCACGGTCGATCTTCGCAATTCCGGCACCTTCGCCGACGGGCGCACCTGGCTGGGCACGCCTCTCGCGGACCTCAGCGGATTTGCGGATTTGATCCAACGCACGGCGGCCGAGCTCACCACGGCCGGCGGATCGGTGAATTTGCACGCCGGGGGTTCCGTCGTTCTGCAGCGCGGTTCCACGGTCGATGTCTCCGGCGGCTGGGTAAACTACGAGGGCGGTTTCGTCCAGACTACGCGCGTGCTTTCGGGGCGGTCAGCTCATCGACATCGCCGATGCCACGCCGGATGTCGTTTACGATGGCATCTATGATCCGAAATTTACGCAAACCCATTCCAAATGGGGCATCTCGAAAACCTATGCTCATCCGCTGGCGCTCAACGGACGGCATTTCGAAGACAGCTACATTGCCGGCCGAGATGGCGGCAGCATCAACATCACCGCGCCTGCGATGGCCATCGATGGCAGGCTCGCGGGCAACACGACCGCCGGCACGCGCCAGCTGCGCAACTCTTCCGACAACACGCAGCTGCCGAATCCCAGCAAGCTTTCTCTCACCTTTCGATCCCAGGACACGGTTACTCGCGGCGGGCTGCTTTTTCCCACCATCTCGCCGACGCCGCCCAAGATCGTCTTCAAGCAGGTTTCCAGCCAGCGTCCGGCCGACGATTTCGAATTGGGCTCCGATGGCCAGCCGCTGCCCTTGCGCGGAGACCGCGCTG
The DNA here is from genome assembly GCA_037200205.1 of Chthoniobacter sp. Lineage (GTDB taxonomy): Bacteria > Verrucomicrobiota > Verrucomicrobiia > Chthoniobacterales > Chthoniobacteraceae > Chthoniobacter. Next base: position 44,776 of record JBBCHV010000042.1, on the reverse strand, counting down.
GCAGGCTGGTGCTCTCTTCCGATCTCGTGAATTTCGACGGGTTTGGCTCGCTCACGATCGACAACAGCGATGGCGACATCCTTGTCCCGAACGACGTGGCCATGACCACGGCTCCCGGAGGATCGATCGTTATGAAGGCGGCGAACATCGACATCCGCGGCGACCTTTCAGCCCCCGGAGGCAGCCTCGATTTCACCGCCTACGATTTCTCGCCGTATGAAGCCGATATCTTGAAGAATTCCTATGCGCTTGGAGGCTCCTCGGATTTCAAAATTCCCCGGCCGGATGGATCGCGCGGCACGTTCACACTCGCGGGCAGCGCCTCTCTGAGCACCGCGGGCAATATCGTGGACGACCAGTTTACGGCGGATTCCCCGCTCGACCAGCCGATCGTAAAGAACGGCGGCACGATCTCCATCCAAAGCTATAACGCGGACCTTCAGAAGGGCGGCGTCGTCGATGTTTCCGGCGGCCTCGCCATGAGCGTGACGGGCAAGGCTTCGTATGGAAACGCGGGCGGCATTTCGATCCTGGCAGGACAGGATCCAAAAATTGCGTCGCTTACGGGAGGCCGCTTGAAACTCGCCTCGACGCTCAAGGGATACTCCGGGGCGAAAGGCGGCTCGCTCGCGTTGCAAGCTCCGCTTATTCGCATCGGAAGCGACGCGGCCGGGCGGGGCGAGTTCAATCTGGCGCCCCGAGTTTTTCGATCAAGGCGGGTTCAGCAGCTTCTCGCTCACGGGCCTCGCGTCGATTCCCAAACGCCCGAGCCCCTTTGCGAGGGATCGGGCTTCAGCATCGATTCGGCGATCAAGCCGGTCCTGCCGAATCGATTCCTGGCCGGTCTGGTGGTCGAGCCAGACCGTCACCATTTCGCCAATCGTAAAAGCCTGATTGCGATGCCGGTTGGTCTCGATGGGGAGGGAACAATCCTCCAGCAAATCTTGCTGGCCGAATCATTGCGCTCACCGGTGACGATTTCCCTCACCGCCAAAGGCGTCACCGATTTCTTCAGTTCGCTCCCTGTGGTCCGAGGCGATGTCTTGCTCGGAGAAGGAGCGGAAGTGCGCGCGGGTCCTCTCGGGAATGTCTCACTCACGGGCGACACGGTTGCCGTGCTCGGATCGGTCAGCGCTCCAGGTGGAAATATCAGCGTGAAAGGCGGGTTCGAAGTTCATCGATGTCGTCGTCTCCAATCCGCACCACGCGCGGGCGACCGTCTATTTGGGGCCCTCCAGCCGCCTGGATGCTGCGGGAACCACGGTGCTGAAGCCGGATCCCTTCGACCGTCGCATCGGATCCGTGCTGCCAGGCGGGAATATTGCGATTTCCGGCAATATCGTCGCCGAAGCGGGATCGGTTCTCGATGTCTCCGGCACGAGCGGCATGCTCGACCTGGCGCCGGCCACGGCAGGCTTGAACGCGACCTTGAACGGCTCACCGGCCCTGCCACTCGTGCCGGTGACCAGCGGGCTGCTTGGACCGCTGTATAGCAGGCTTTCCGTGCCGACGCGGATGGATAGCGATGGCGGAACCATTACGCTGAAAGGCTCGCAGGAGCTTTTCGTCGACTCCACCTTGCGCGGCGCGGCGGGCGGCCCGACTGCACTCGGAGGGAGCCTGTTCGTTTCTTCCGGTCTCTTTTACGCCGATGTAAATGCTGTTCCCACGCCGCTGGACATCAATCTGGTGGTCAAGCAAAGCGGGGCAAGCTTCGTTCCCTTCGACTTGAAGAACGGAAGGACTGGCATTGGAAAGGTCGTGCTCGCGGCGAACGGTGATCCCGTCAAAGAGCGGGGATATTTCTCCGCGGATCAATTTCTCTCCGGCGGCTTCGATTCCTTGAGTCTTGGCGGCCTGGCGTCGGATGGTTCCGGATTGGGCGGGGTCGTTCGTTTCCACGGTCCGGTGGTGATCGATGCGCGGCAGAACCTCTCGGTGGCGAGTGGAGGGATCATCTATGCGAACGACGCCGTCGATCTCAGCGCGCCCTATGTCGCTTTGGGCACCCCCTTCCAGGCTCCGCTGCGTCCGGATGATCCCCAGCTCCTCAGCGTCTTCACGCTGGGGGGACAGCCCTATTTCTTCCGCCCGACCTATGGACCAGGGCGCCTCACGGTCCACGCAAAACTCATCGATATAGGCAATCTTTCGCTTCGAAATATCGGAGTGACCAGCCTCGTCGCAGATGCGGGCGACATTCGCGGCGATGGCACGTTTGACGTCGCGGGTTCGCTTTATCTGCGGGCCGGGCAGATTTATCCGACCACCGGCGTCAGTTTCACGATCGCTGCCTACGACTACCGTCTGCCGCGCGACACGAAAGACGATAAACCCGATACCAAGTCCGAGCTGAAGTTGCATCCTGGCTCCGTGACCATCGCGGCGTCGGGGCAGAGGCAGCTTCCGCTTTCCTGCCGGCGGAGAATTGAATGTCTATGCCAGCAAGATCCGGCAAGGCGGCACGCTGCGGGCGCCGTTTGGAGCGATCAACCTGGGCTGGGACGGAAGCGGCGCCGTGCCGCTCGATCTGCTTGCCGGGGCCGGGCGTGCCGATCGCCCAGAATCTCGTTCTGCGCGCGGGCAGCGAGACTTCGGTCTCGGGAGTCGATCCGCTCACGGGGCAGGACATCGTCGTTCCATACGGCGTGCTGGCCAGCGGCACTTCCTGGATCGATCCCTCGGGCATGAACATCACCACGAGCGGGCCGCCCGCGAAGTCGATCCATCTCTCCTCGCAAAAACTCGTGACCAAGCCGGGCTCGATGATCGACATCAGCGGTGGCGGTAATCTTTACGCCTACAATTGGGTGACGGGCCAGGGCGGCACGCAGGACATCCTGGCCTCGGATAGCAGCTTTGCCGTAATTCCAGGCTACCAAGCCGACTTCGCGCCTTATGCGGCATTCAATCAATCGGTCGCGGCGCAAACGACGTTCGATCCGAATTTTGATTCCGCGGAAGATCGTCCGAATCCCGGTTTTACCAACCAGACCAAACTTCGCGCCGGCGACCGTGTCTATCTGGGCGGAAGCGATGGATTGGCCGCAGGCTATTACACGCTTCTTCCCGCGCGCTATGCCTTGTTGCCGGGAGCAGTCCTTGTGACGCCGCAGACGGAAACGGCCCGCGGCACCGGCGCTGCCCGATGGGTCCAGCGTCGTCTCCGGGTTTCGGTTCAATGACTTGAATTCCTCCCGCCAGTTGGCCTCGGTCTATACGAGGTTCGAAGTGGCGCCCGCCGATGTGGTGCGCTCGCGAGCTACCTACGAAGACTTCTATGCGAATCGGTTCTTTAAACAGAGCGCGCGAAAACTCGATGCAGACGTGCCGCGCCTGCCTTTGGATGCGGGACATCTGGTCTTTCAGGCGGTCTCGGCGATGGACTTGCAGGCGGGGTGCAAGCTCTTGCCGCCGATGGCGGGATCGGCGCCTACATTGATATCAGCAGTCCGGGAGACATCGTGATTTCCTCGTCGGGCTCGGAGCCGCGAAAGATCGATGGCGAGAAGCCTCTCGTGCTCGACGCCGGCCAGCTTGCCAGTTTCGGGGCGGAGAGCCTCTTGATCGGAGGCATTCGCACGGATGGCCCCGATGCCACCTCGGTCGCCGTGAATGCGGACAGCATCGTTGTCGACAATGCTGGAGAGCCGCTCAGCGGCCCCGAGGTGATCCTCGCCGCGAAGAGCAATCTCGAGCTGAAGCCCGGAGCTGAAATCAGCCAAACCGGAGAGATGCGGGCGGACGCGCAGAAGCTTTTCCCTCGATGGAGACGGTGCCTTGCTTCGCGTGAGCAGCGATCCCAATGCCGACATCGTTCGCGCCGGAGTGCCCTCCGATGCCAAGGCCAAGCTGACCGTCGGAAATGGAGCGACTCTCTCCGGCACCCGCATCATCCTCGATTCCAGCCACGCCACTTCGCTGAGCCCTCGGGCGCATCTCCTTGGCGATTACGTCGCGCTCAACAGCGGGCAGATCAGTCTCCGCCTCGACGAGGGCGCGCCGCTCCAGCCGACCGAGGGGCTTGTGCTCGCCGGACGCGCGCTGAAGGATCTGCAAGGCGTCGAGGCTCTCTCGCTGTTGAGCTATTCCTCGATCGACATTTACGAACCGGAGCGCTTTCCATCAAGGGGCAGCTCGAGCTCCACGCCGCGGAGATACGCGGCTTCAATAGCGGCGGAAGCGCCTTGTTCCGCGCGAAAGACATCCTTCTGGACAATCGCGCGGGGGGCAAGCGGATCGGATCCGTCGCGGACACGAGCGGCGCGTTGCGATTCGAGGCCGATACGATCACGCTGGGCGCCCGCCGCCTCGCCGTCGATCAATACGACGATCTCGATTTGAGCGCGTCGAAAGGCCTTTTCCTCTTCGGCAATGGCCGCCTGACGACAGAGGGAAATTTCACGGCGGAGACGCCCTTTATCACGGCCGCCGGCCCGGCGACTCAGAAAATCGTGGCCGGCGGGTCTCTCCAGATCTTGAAGCCGAAAGGGGTGGTCACCCCAGACCGCGCCGGTGCGCTGGGGGCGAGCCTCAGCCTGCAAGGCACCAGCGTGACCGCGACCAGTGATGTCCTCCTGCCGAGCGGCCTGTTTTCGGCGCGGGCGACCACGGGCGATGTCGTCGTCGGGGGCGACATCAACGTCAGCGGAACGGCTCGAAGCTTTTTCGACGTGATCAAATATACCGATGGCGGGAAAATCAGCCTTTCGTCGGATCGCGGCAGCGTGAACGTGAACAAACGCGCGACCCTATCCGTGGGCGCGCTGGCCGGTGGAGGCAGCGGCGGCAGCCTTTCGATCAGCGCAGCGAAAGGCGAGGTGAACCTCTTGGGTTCTCTTTACGCAAAGGGCGGCTTGAATGGAACGGACGGCTCTTTCTCGTTGGACGTCGGCCAGCTGCCGCAATTCGGCAAACTGAACGACGTGCTCGACGCTGGCTATTTCACGGAGTCGCGTTCCTTCCGTGTGCGCGACGGCGATGTGTTCGTCGGCGGCAAATCGATCGCCCGTCATTTCGATCTTTCCGCGGACGCAGGATCGATCACGGTTTCCGGAACGATCGACGCCTCGGGCCAGACTGGAGGCTCGATCGAGCTGAGCGCCAATGGCAGTCTCACGCTGCTGAACGGCTCGCAACTCACTGTTGCCGGGAAGGATTTCGACGCCGCGGGCAAAGGCGGTGCAATTTCTTTGGAAGCGGGTGCGCAGCGGAATGGCGTTTACGACAATAGCGGCACGCTGGACGGCGATGGCTCCTATGACAGCGGCGCCATCCTGGATATTCGGGAGGGATCCGAGATCGATCTCTCGGTGGCCAGCAACACCGCGGCGAGCAGCGCCCAAGGCCGATTCTCGGGAACGCTTCATCTGCGCGCGCCTCGCACGGCAAGCGGCACCGAGGTGCAGATCAATCCCATCGACGGCCTGATCCGCGGAGCCTCGAGCATCATCGTCGAAGGCTACAAGATTTATGATTTGAACCCGTCGCTCGTTCCGGACGCCGCGGGCTTGATCACGACGGCCATCAAAAATCTCATCAAGGCGGATGCAGTGAATTTCGTCGGAACCGCGGGTACGCCTTCCACTCCGGAACTCCGGCGGCTGGCTATGCCGCGATGCTGGCCCGCCTGCTTGGAACCCGCAAATGCCGGGCTGGACCCCGTGCTGAGCATCCGCCCCCGGCGTGGAGCTCATCGATCTCAACGGAAACATCACTCTCGGCACCAGCAGCGTCTCGGCAGACAACGACTGGAATTTGCAAACCTTCCGGTTCGGGCCCAAGAGCGCGCCTGGCGTGCTGACTATGCGGGCGAAGGGCAATCTGATTTTTCTGAATGCCCTCAGCGATGGCTTCGACGTGGATAGTGTGGGGTTCGCCAATGCCTACACCGCACCTCTGCTGGGCGCGAACCCTCTGTTGCCGGTCAATGCGCAATCCTGGTCCTACCGACTGGCCGCAGGAGCCGATCTGAGCGCGGCTGATTTTCGCCGCTTGCAGTCGATGGATAACCTGTTCAGCGGAACAGGGACCAACACGGGTTCACTTCTGCTCGGCAAGAACTTCTACCCGGGTTCTGTTGGCGGCGGTTCTACGGCCCAGACCTCCACGGGCGTGAAGGGACGTTTCCAAGTGATTCGCACGGGCAGCGGCGATATCGACATCGCCGCCGGCCGGGATGTCCAGCTGCTCAATCAATTCGCAACGATTTACACCGCCGGAACGCTGATCGATCCATTGATGGGCGGCGATTTCGATCTTCCACTGCCGGATGCCTCTGCGGATGCGACCAGTGTTCTCGGGCAAACCCAGCAGGCGGTTCCCTATCCGGTGCAATACACGCTGGGCGGCGGAAACGTGGACATCTTCGCGCAGAACGACATTGCCCACTACACCCGCAACACCGCCGGCGTCCTCGTGGACGACTCCGAGCGGCAGCTTCCGAACAACTGGCTCTATCGGCGCGGCTACATCGATCCCACGACCGGCGAATTCGGGAAGTCGAAGTTCGGCGAGTTTGCCTCGACCACCTGGTGGGTGGATTTCAGCAATTTCTTCGAGGGCGTGGGGGCGCTGGGCGGCGGCAACGTCAGTCTCTTCGCCGGCCAGGACGTGAAGAATGTCGACGCCGTCGTGCCCACGAACGCGCGCATGCCCAAGGGAACGCCCGATGCCTCGAAGCTGGTCGAGCTCGGCGGTGGCGACCTCACGATAACTGCCGGGCGGGACATCAATGGTGGCGTTTATTACGTCGAGCGCGGCGAGGGAAGCCTGACGGCAGGGAATGCCATCACGACGAATTCCACCCGATCGCCATCCTTGACGATCCTCACGAACGCGGCTCCACAGGACGAAAAAAAACTGGCTGCCCACGACACTTTTCATGGGCAAGAGCCGTTTCGAGATCAGCGCTCGCGGCGACGTGCTGCTCGGTCCGGTGGCCAACGCCTTCCTCCTGCCCCAGGGCATCAATAACAGCGTCTATTACAAGAGCTACTTCTCCACTTACGCGAACACGAGCGCGGTGGACGTGACGTCGCTGGGCGGCTCGGTCACTCTCCGCAGCGCCGCGAATGTGGGCAGCGGTGAGGTGCCGCTTCTTTTCACGTGGTTTCAGAATGTGCTGCTCTGGAGCGCCAATGACAAACTGGGCGCCTCGAATTTTCAGCCGTGGCTGCGGCTGGCGGAGTCTTCGGTCGCCGCCTTTCGCACGGTTTCCACGCTCAAGCCACCGACCCTCCGCGTGAGCGCATTCTCGGGCGACATCAATGTGGTGGGAGATCTCACTCTCGCACCATCGCCGCGCGGCACGCTCGATCTTTTGGCCGGTGGCTCGATCAACGGCCTGCAGGATAGCGGAATCAACGCGAATCCCCTGGCCAGGGCGTGGGGCGCAAGCGTCGTCAATCTCTCCGACGCCAATCCGGCGGCTATTCCGGGAATTGCTACGCCATTTACTTATCAGTCCATCGTCGGAACGACTGGCCAGGCTAGGTTGAGCGTGCTGCTGAATTTCGACTTCATCGACAATCTTTTCGACGAGACGGGTTCTACGATCGGCGCCGCTGGCTCCATCCAGACCAAGCAGGCTCTGCATGCCCCGGGCGTGCTCCACGCGGAAGATCCAGAGCCGGTTCACCTTTACGCCCAGGATGGTGACATCTCCGGTCCTCACCCTTTTTGCCGGCAAGTCGTCCCCGCATCATCGCGGGCCAGGACATCACGGACATCGCGTTTTACGTCCAAAACGTCTCGCCCGACGACGTCACGATCGTCTCCGCCGGCCGTGACATCGTGCCTTACAACACGAACTCGCCGCTGCGCACCGCCGCGCTCGCCCCCGGCAATATCTTGAACGTTAACGGAGCCCCGCTGGCTGGCGATATCCAGGTCAGCGGGCCTGGCACGCTCGAGGTTCTGGCCGGTCGCAACCTCGATCTCGGCATCGGTGGCAACAACGCCGACGGCACGGGCACGGGAATCAGCACCATCGGAAACGCCCGCAATCCCTACCTGCCCTTCGCCGGGGCGAGTATCGTTGCGGGTGCCGGCATTGGGCTGTCGAACGGACTTGCCATCAGCCAGCTCGATTTCAAGAGCTTCATTGCTGACTTCGTCGAGAGCGATTCGGGAGCCCGTTACCTCGATGAAATTGGATCGGTGCTCATCGGAGGCTCGGCGGGCCAGCCCGCCCGGCAATTTACCGCCGCAGACTTTTCCGCGCTCGACCAGGAAGAGCAAAGCCGCCTGGCATTGGAGATCTTCTATCTGATGCTGCGTGATGCGGGGCGCGATTTCAATGATCCGACAAGCGCGGGCTTCGGAAACTACGACAGCGGCTTCGCGGCGATTGCATCGCTTTTTGGCACCACGCGATGGAGAGGAGATATTTCCACGCAGGCGAGGGATATACGCACGAAAAACGGCGGCGACATCTCGATCTTCGCACCCGGCGGTCAGCTGACGCTCGCAAATACCATCCTCGGGGAGACACTGGCGCCGCCCGGAATCGTCACGGAAACCGGCGGCAACATCTCCGTCTTCACCCGGGATGACGTAAATCTTGGCATTGGCCGTATTTTCACGCTCCGCGGCGGCAACGAGATCATTTGGTCTTCGACCGGTGATATTGCCGCGGGCGCCTCGGCCAAGGACCGTGAAGTCCGCGCCGCCCACGCGCGTGCTCATCGATCCACAAAGCGGCGACGTGCAGACCGATCTGGCTGGTCTGGCCACGGGCGGAGGCATCGGCGTGCTCGCCACGGTGGAGGGGGTGCCACCCCGGCGACGTGGATTTGATCGCGCCGGTTGGAGCGGTGGATGCGGGCGACGCGGGCATTCGCGTCTCCGGCAATCTCAACATTGCGGCTGAGACGATTCTCAACGCCAGCAATATCACCGTTCTCGGCACGAGCACCGGCGTTCCGACGGCCGCGACGGTCGCCGCGCCGAACATCGCCGGCCTCACCGCGGCTTCGAATACCGCCGGCGCCGCAAACAGCGCCGCCGAATCCGTTGCCAACCAGGCCCGCAAGCAGCCGCCGGTCGAGGAGGCGCCATCCGTCATCACCGTCGAGGTGATCGGCTACGGCGGCGATGAAGGGGACAGCGCTTCGAATCCCGCACCTGCGGGTGGAGCCTGAACCTTCCGGCCCGGCCACGCTACGCGAGCTATTCCTCTTTTCCTTCGTCCGGGTTGCCGCTTTCCCGTGACTCCTCGATTTTTTCGAGGACTTCGCTCATGTCTTCGACTTCTTCCAGACGTCCTCGCAGACATAGATTGGCGCACGCTGCTGTGCGGCCATCGCGATGCAGTCGCTCGGCCGCGCGTCGAGCTCGATGATCTTCTTTTGCTGGATCTCGTTTTCCGCGGTGATGATGAGGCGGCCGAAATAGGTGCCATTCTTCAGGTCATTGATGAAGACGCGCTCGACTTTGGCGCCGACCGCCTCGAGCAGCAGCGCGATGAGGTCGTGCGTGAGCGGTCGCTCTTTTTCCTGCCCGTTGATGAACATGCCGATCGCGCTGCCCACGCTCGGATCCACATAGATCACGAAGACCTTCTCTTCGTTGCCGATGAATACCGCGCACCCGCTTCCCGTGGGAACGAGAGCCCGCACCCGCACTTCGACGACGGACTTGCTCATGAGTCACCAGTAGCAGCAACCCGCCGTCCGGACAACTGCCCCAGTCAAAGTCGCGCCGCCTTTTGTAAATAGATCCTCGAGAGCTTCACGTAGCGCTCGGCCCACACCCTCACGCCCGCCTGCTCATCAGCCGTCAAAACGCGCGCGACCTTCGCCGGCGAGCCAAGCACGAGCGAGCCCGGCGGGATCTCGGTGTGCATCGTGACGGTGGCGTTCGCGCCGATGATCGAGCGCGCGCCGACTCTCGCTCCGTCGAGAACGATCGCGCCCATGCCGACGAGCACCTCATCCTCGAGCGTGCAGGCATGCACGGTCGCATTGTGGCCTACGGTGACCCACTCGCCGATGATCGCCGGCAGATCGTCTGCCACATGCACCACGCTGCCATCCTGGATGTTCGAATACGCGCCGATGCGGATCGGGGCAATGTCGCCACGCAGCGAGCAGCAAGGCCAGATGCTGGCCTCGTCGCCGATTTCCACGTCGCCCACGATGAACGTGTGAGGCGCGATGTATGCGGAAGGGGAAATTCGCGGATCCTGCCCGAGGAAGCGGGCGACTTGCTCATCGAAATTCATTGTCACCAACCTAGCCGTCGAGAACTCTGCTCCAAGTCGAATCCATGGACTTCCGCGGGCTATACAGACTTAAAAAATTTTACGCGAAGGCAGTTGACAGTTTTGTGTGGAAAGCCCTAGTCTCGCCCACACTCCAAGGCACTTCCATCCTTATATGAACAAAGTCGAACTCGTCGAAGCCGTCCAAAAATCTCTCGGCAAGGAAACCAGCAAAGCAGAGGCCGAGCGCGCGGTGAATGCGGTGATCGATGGAATCAAAGTCGGCGTCAAAAAGACGAAGACCGTGCAGCTGATCGGTTTTGGAACTTTCAAGGTGGCTTCACGCAAGGCCCGCACGGGGGTCAACCCCAAGACCGGCCAGAAAATCAAAATCAAGGCTTCGAAGACGGTGAAGTTCGTCGCCGGCAAGGCTCTCAAAGAGACTCTGTAAAGCCCCCCTTTTAGCGGTTTCCCCCCCCGCACCGAGAAGACCCGTTTGGCCATACGGCAAAACGGGTCTTCTCATTTTCTCGAATAATCACGTCTCGCCGGGTTGCTCGATGCGAGCCGCCCGGTGGCTGGCGAATCGCCGGTATCCGAGCCAGCTTGCCGCGAGAACGAGTCCGGTCGCGCCGCCGAGGTAGCTGGCATTGTGGATATAGGCGACGAGCACGAAGGACGCGGGATCCTGGATTCGAAGTGGCGTGAGATAGATGTCCCAATTCGAAAAATCTGCATTTGGGCCGCGGGGTCCGCCCAAGCAAAAATCCCGTCGTTCCCGCGGCCAGCGCGAACGCGAACACCATGGCGAATCCCCGTAGCAACGAGTTTCGCGGCGACGCGGGGAGGCCAGGCTGGCACGGCGATGCGCGCCAGCGTCCAGCCCACGATCGCGCCGACCCACCAGGTGGCGATGAAACCGATCTCACCGGCATAAATCCGCGGCGGAAAGCCGACGTTCGCCCATGCAAATTGATGAAACTTCAATCGCGTGAAATACTCCGGCCCCAGCGAGTAGGTGATCTGGTCGTGCAGGATGCCGTAGAAACCGGCAACCAAGGCTCCGCCAAGGGTGAGCGCGAGCATGAGCGCCAGCTGGCGGAGTGGAATTTTCGGATAGAGGAAGTTCACGGGGCCGGGGAATTTCTTCCACACAGCCGCATGGAGCGGCTCGTGGCGACAAAGATTTTTTGGGGATCGCCCTTTTCCGCCGCACATGTTCGCGCCATGATGAAGGCTTATGAAATCTCCCCTTAAAGTTGCAGTCACCGGCGCGGCCGGCCAGATCGGATATTCCTTGCTGCCGCGCATCGCGTCCGGCTCGGTGTTCGGCGCGGACCAGCCGGTCGAACTGCACCTCATCGAGATCGAGCCCGCGCTGAAGGCGCTCGAAGGCGTGGTGATGGAATTGCACGACTGCGCGTTTCCGCTGCTGTCGAGCGTGGTCGCGACCGCGGATCTCAACGAAGGCTTTCGCGACGTGAATTGGGCGCTTCTGGTCCGGCAGCGTGCCGCGCAAGGCCGGAATGGAGCGCCAGGAGCTCCTCGGCATCAACGGCAAAATCTTCATCGGCCAGGGCCAGGCCATCCAGAACAACGCCGCCGCCGACGTGCGCGTCCTGGTGGTGGGAAATCCCTGCAACACGAACTGCCTCATTGCGATGAACAACGCGAAAGACGTTCCTTCCGATCGCTGGTTCGCCATGACGCGGCTGGATGAAAATCGCGCCAAGGCGCAGCTTGCGATCAAATCCGGCGCCCATTGGAGCGAGGTGGACCGCATGGCAATCTGGGGCAATCACTCGAGCACGCTCTATCCTGATTTCGCGAATGCCCGCATTGGTGGAAAGCCCGCGGGCGAAGTGATTGCGGATCAGGCATGGCTCGAGGAGGATTTCATCAAGACCGTGCAGCAGCGCGGCGCGGCGATCATCAAGGCGCGCGGACTTTCCTCCGCGAAGTCGGCCGCGCATGCCGCGATCGAGACCGTGCAATCGATCATCCAGCCCACGCCCAAGGATGACTGGCACAGCGTGGCGCTTTGCTCGGACGGCAGCTACGGGGTCGAGAAGGGGTTGATCTCCTCGTTTCCGATCCGCTCGAACGGCCAGTCGGTCGAGATCGTCCAGGGCGTGGAGCTCTCGGAATTCAGCAAAAAGAAAATCAACGAAACCGTCGCCGAGTTGCAGCAGGAAAAGGCCATGGTGGCGGATTTGATCGGCGGATAGCCATGCCCACGAGCTGGATATTTCGCTCCGCGGCGGCGATCGGGTTCCTCGGGGTCATCCTGGGGGCCTTGGGCGCGCATAAGTTGAAGCCGGCGCTCTCCGCGCATGGCACGGCCGATTTATGGGAGACGGCGGTGCTTTATCAGCTTTTGCATGTCGTCGCTCTCCTGGCCCTGGCCGCGACCGATCGGGCCAGCCGGTTGCTGGCAATATTGTGGATCGCGGGCGTCGTTTGCTTCTCGGGCTCGCTCTATGTCCTCTCGCTTTCGGAATTGCAGGCTTATTTGTGGCCGGTCACGCCACTGGGCGGCTTGCTGTTTTTGATCGGCTGGGCCTTGCTGATCATTCGCGGCCGATGAAGGCGCACTGCGAAACCATCTCGATTCGGACCCGGGGAAAAGGAAGCTACGAGATCACGGACAAAGTGGCGCGCATCGTCGCAGAAAGCGGAGTGCGCACGGGGCTGGCGACGATCTTCATGCAGCATACGAGCGCCAGTCTGGTGATTTACGAGAATGCCGATCCCTCGGCGCGCGAGGATTTGCACCGTTATTTCGAAAAACTCGTGCCGGAGGACGATCCGGATTGGGTGCATACCCTGGAGGGGCCGGATGACACCACCAGCCACCTGCGCATGGCGCTCACCGCGCACGAGCGAGACGGTGCCGGTGCAAGAGGGGCCGCATGGCCCTGGGCACCTGGCAGGGGCTCTTTGTCTTCGAGCATCGCCGCGCCGCGCACACGCGACGCGTGGTCGTGAGCGTGCTCGGCGTCTGAGCCGGGTTATTGCTCGAACCAGGAGACCCCGTTTTCGGCCGCGGCGGCGGACCGGGCGGCGGGGTCGTCCACGAGGACGGCGCGCGTCACCGGCGCGACATGGCCGTCGCAGAAAAGGACATTCGCAATGGCGGTCGGGCTGTTCGGCCGGCTGCCGTGACGAAAGACAACCGTATCGGGGGTGACGAATGGATCTTCGCCGTTTACTTCCGTGAGGAAGATGACGTTGCCGGGATAGTTCAGCTCGTTGATCTTGAAGCTGCGCACGCCGGCTTGCGGCTGGAGCGCGTGATTCATGCCGTAGTCGAAAAAGAAAACGTCGGTATTCCAGATCCGCACGGCCTTGAGCGAGGGATCGATCCAGAGCGATGGAACACCGGGTCGTGGCCGCTGCTCAGGCGGAAGATCGGCCAGCGGTGTCTGGCTGAGGTAGGGTGGAAGGGCGTTATACCAGGCTTTTTCCTGGCTCGCCGAGACGGGCGCGGCGCCCGTCTCGGGAAGCTGGTTGTCGTTGTCGATGAGATAGAGATTCAAGGCGATGCCCCATTGCTGGAGGTTTCGCGCGCTGGCGGCGCCGGAAGCGTCCTTGTTGCGGCCCATCAGCCAGACGCCGGCGGCCACGATGAGCAGGATGCCCACCGAGGCGGCGAGCAGGAGTTCTCGAGGCTTCATGTCGAAGAATCAGTGATGAGTTTTTTCAATGGACCCATCCCTCGGGAAGGTTGAAGGAGAGCGGTTGCGGAGTTTTGGCAAGATAGCTGACGAAATAATCGAACTCGGAACCGACGGCGGCGTCGCGGATCGTGCCCGCGGGAAGGTGAAGTTCCTGCGCGAGAAGCGAGGCGAAAAACTTCGAGGTGGTGACGGTGAGCGGCTGGCCCACGGGGAGATTCTGCTGCTTCAGGATGAACATGCCATTGAACTTGCCAAGGCGGTCGAGCTGCTCGGGCGTGAGAGTGAGCTGCACGAGCGGAGTGGTCCACGGCAGGCTGTTGAAGACGCGGCTGGCCGTGAGGGTGCCGGCCGGCCATTCGTCGCGAATGGATTGGCGGGAATAGGCGGCGATCTGGGTGCCGGGGACCTGGGTGAGGGACGCGAGATAGACGGAAAGGATCTGTTCCTCGGTGACGGTATCCTGCAATTCGCCGAGTTTTTTGTCCGCGCGCCGGATGGGTTCCTCGAAGCGGGCGATCTTCTGCACGAGATCCTGGTCGGCGGGCGCGGTGTTCGCGGTCATGGGCAGCACTTGCTGGCTGAGCACGCGCCAGGAACCATTGAAGTTCAAGTTCACGCCTGCACTACCGATAACTTGATTGTTTACGCCAGAGGCATTGATATCAAACAGAAGGGAGCCACTACCTTCGATCGTAAACGTGCCGGCACTTACGATTGTATTCCCGGTGTAGGTATGAACCGCTCCGGTTTTGAGCTGATCGCCTCCGATTTTGGTAAGGTTGCCTGTTCCACTGATTGGCGACTGAATGCCGGTATCGAAGCCGTTTGTATCGATCGTGCCGCCTGCGGCCCCAAGCACGATGAACATCTGATTATCGATAAAAGTGCCGTTCCCTGCCAAGGCGCGAATTTTTCCACCGTTCAAATTGATGGTTCCGACACCGGTGGAACCAAATTTTTGGATTTTGTTGGTAACTTCCAAGACGCCGCCTGCGTTGATATTCATGGTTCCGGTGGCTCCATCCTGAGCCATCGCCAGACTTCCAACCCTTGCGGTTGCGTTGGTGATCGAAAAGGTGCCGATACCGCCAGCGTTGTCGCCACCAACAACAAACCAACCGTTGTTGCCCGACGTATCAAGCGTTCCTCCCGAGAGGAGGTAGCTTCCGACCGTTCCCCATCCTACCTTGGACCAGTCCCCTCCGCCTAACGCCAAAGAGCCGCCGGTTTGTGTTATGACCGAGCCGTTTCCGATGAGGATGTTATTTGGCTTCCCGGCAATGGCCGAGTCAATGGTTACCGTGGCGCCGGTATTGATCTGAGCTTCTGTGGCGTCAGGAATGACGTCGCCGCTCCAATTCGTCGGATCGCTCCAGTTTCCTGTAGCGGGGCCGTCCCAATTTGCCGCTTGGGATGAAAGGGCAAACATGGCGAGGCACGCAGGAATGCACCACTTGGGCGAGATAATAATCGAGGGGGTTTTCATAGATGGTATAAAACGTTTTACGCAGCCTTTATGGATGCGAAGTGGGGAACTGACGCAATTGGTAGAAAGATTCTCCGTTATGTCAAACTTCTTAATATGCAGAATGTTGTCTTAAACGGGGTAACCCCTGTTGAAGCGCTACATCGTCCCAGGGGTGAGTTTTGTCTGTAATTCACTAAATCCCTTGGGTTGCTGGATTGGTGAGTAAAGTCATCAAAGCCGACGATATGTGACCTGAGAGGCAACAGTTTTAGGTTATCACCCATCGAGCATGCGGTGTTTACCGCCGGAAGACATTTGAAATGCGAATGGTTTAGATGCTCAAGGCCGTGATCTTCGATGTGGACGGAACTCTGGTGGACAGCGTGGACGGTCACGCACGGGCATGGGTGGAGGCATTCGCGGAATATGGGTATCACATCGAGTTTCCACGGATGCGGCACCAGATCGGCAAGGGCGGCGACCAATTGATGAAAGATTTTCTCTCGAAAAAGGAGATCGAGGAATTCGGCAAGGATCTGGAAAAAAATCGCATGGAACGGTTCCGAAACGACTATCTGCCGAACGTGGAGGGATTTCCTGCGGTGCGGGAATTATTTCAGCGTCTCCTGGCGGATGGGAAGAAAGTGGTGCTGGCTTCTTCGGCGATGGGCGAGGAGCTGGAGACCTACAAGAAAAAGGCACACATCGTGGATCTGGTGGACGACGAGACTTCGAAGGATGATGCCGAGAAGTCGAAGCCGCATCCGGACATCTTCGAGGCGGCGCTGGAAAAGCTGAAAGGCATCTCGGCGGAGGAAGCGATCGTCGTCGGGGATACCCCGTGGGATGCGATTGCGGCGAAGGGAGCAGGGTTGCGAACGATTGGCGTGCTCTGCGGCGGCTTTTCGGAGGCGGAGTTGCGGGAGGCGGGTTGCCTGGCGGTCTTTCGAGATCCGAAGACTTACTGGCGCGCTATGACTCCTCGCCTCTCGCCAGGTGATCCGACGGAAGCCGCGGGGGTCGGAGCGAGCGCAGCTCGAAATAAATGAGCAAATTCCGCAACTTCCCGGACTTTCTCGCGTTCTGTATAATCACCGAGCCACAACCGGCCGCCTCCAAAATGAAATTTGTCTTTCCGATCCTCTTGGCCAGTTTGGCCGTCCTTTTTCCAATCCATGCGGATGAGCCGGGCCTGCCCAAAGGATGCAGCGTGCGCCGCGATGTCGTGTATGCGACGCGCGATCCGGGCGGCCCACAAAAATTGGATCTTTATTTGCCAGCGGGGAAGGGACCGCATCCGTGGGTCTTGCGAATTCATGGGGGCGCCTGGCGTGCGGGTGACAAGACCCAGGGCGTGCCGACTTATTTGCTGGAGGCTGGGTATGCCATCGCGAGCGTCGAGCACCGGTTTACCTCGGTTGCGCCGTTTCCCGCGCAGATTCAGGATGTAAAGGCGGCCTTGCGATATCTCCGCGAGCACGCCGCGGAGTTCGATCTCGATCCGCAGCGAGTGGCGGCGATGGGTGACTCTTCGGGTTCGCACCTGGCCTGCCTCGTGGGGCTCACGAGCGGAGTGCCCGCCTTTACGGATGACCCGGCCTCGAAAACAAACGACCGCGTGCTGGCGGTGGTGGATTTTTATGCGCCGTCGGATTTGCGCACCATCCCCGAGGATTGGCAGAAGACCAATCACCCGGATTTGATCGACGCCGTGGATCGCCTGCTCGGAGGTTCGAAGGAAGAGCGCCTGGCGCGGGGCAAAAGCGGCAAGCCCGATCGCTTACGTCAGCAAGACATCACCACCGTTCTTGATTTTGCAGGGCGACAAGGACGACATCGTGCCGCCGAGCCAGAGCATCAATCTCGATCATGCATTGAAAGCAGCAGGCGTCTCGAGCGAGCTGGTTCTGCTTCCGGGCTCGGGTCATGGCGGTGATGCCTTCTGGGCGCCGGCGCAGCGGGCGAAGATTCGCGCCTTTCTGGATCGATACCTGCGCTGATCCAGCGGGCTTACATCCGCTCGGGGCAATGGATTCCGAGCAGGTCGAGGCCGGTGCGCAACGTGCGGGCGGTGAGGCCGCAGAGGGCGTGGCGGGAGGCGCGGGTGCCGCCATCGGCCTTCAGCACGGGGCAGGCTTCGTAGAAGGAATGGAAGGTGGTTGCGAGTTCGTAGAGATAGTTCGCGAGCAGGTTGGGGCGGAAATCGGCGAGCACGAGCGGGACGGTCTCGGCAAATTGCAGCAGCTTGATCGCGAGCGCGCGCTCGGCTGGCTCGGCGATCAGGAGTTCGGCATGCGAGATGTCGTCGGTGCCGGCCTTGCGGAAGATCGAGCGGATGCGGACGTAGGCGTTCTGTAGATAAGGCGCGGTGTTGCCCTGGAAGCTCAGCATCTTGTCCCACGAGAAGACATAATCCGTCATGCGGTGCTGGGAGAGCTCGGCGTATTTGACGGCGCCGATGCCCACGTCGCGGGCGATGGCTTCGGATTCCTCGGCCGGAAGCTCGGGATTTTTCTCGGCAATGATGGCGCGGGCGCGCTCGACGGCTTCGCGGAGAACGTCGCCCAGTTGAACATTCTCGCCGGAGCGCGTCTTCATGATCTTGCGGTTTTCGCCGAGGATGCTGCCAAAGGCGACGTGCTGGGCATTCACGGTGACGCCCATGCGCCGGGCGACCTCGAAGATTTGCTGGAAATGCAAAGCCTGCGGCGCGCCCGTGACATACCAGATGGCATCCGGCTGCCAGCGCTCCATGCGATACGCGATGGTGGCCAGATCGGTGGTGGCGTAAAGGAAGCCGCCGTCGCTCTTTCGGACGAGGCAGGGCCGATCGGCGAGCTGGGGAATCTCGGGAAAGAAGACGCAGAGCGCGCCTTCGCTGATGCGGGCGATGCCATCGCGCTCGAGCTTTTCGCAGAGCGGGGCGAGGCGATCGTTGTAGAAGCTCTCTCCGAGGCGTTCGTCGAAGGTGACGTCGAGCAGGGCGTAGATTTTTTCGAACTCGCGCCAGGAGAGGGCGACGACGTGCCGCCAGATCGCCAGGCTCTCGGCATCGCCGCGCTGGAGCTGGACGAGTTCTTCGCGGACATCGTGGCGCACGGTCTCGTCGGTCTCCTCCAGGGAATTGACGTCGCGGTAAAGCCGCAGCAGCTCGGGAATGGGATCGCGCTCGAGGGCGGCGAGATCGAGCAAATGCTTCCAGCCATAGATGACCTTGCCGAACTGCGTCCCCCAATCGCCGACGTGGTTGTCGGTGACGACGTGATGGCCAAGAAACCGCGCGACCCGGGCGAGGCAATCGCCGATGATCGTGGAGCGGATATGGCCGACGTGCATGGGCTTCGCCACGTTCGGCGAGCTGAAGTCGATGATGATCGTTTCCGGCCTGAGAGCAGGCGCGAGGCCGCAGCGTTCGTCGGAAAGCTGCGCGGCGGCGGCATCGTTGAGGAAGCCGGCGGTGAGGCGGAAGTTCAGAAAGCCCGCGCCGGCCAGCGTGGCGGGTTCGGCAAGGCCGGAGAGGTCGATCTTTTCCACGATGGCCTGGCCGAGCTCGCGCGGATTCTTGCGCTCGCGCTTCGCCAGCACCATGGCGGCGTTCGATTGATAATCACCGAATCGCGAATCGGCGGCGGAAGTGACCTCCGCGACGGAGGAATCCAGGGACAGGGCGTCAAGCGCGGCGCGCAGACGCTCCTCCAGCAGGGAGCGCACGGTGGGCATGGGATGAATCAACCGCGCGCCGAGCGGTTCGTGAAAACTTTTAGGATGTCTTGCGCGCTCGCGGCGCTGCCGAGCTCTTCGCGCACGGTGCGGTCGTTGAGGAATTTCGCGATGGCGGCAAGGGTGCGAAGGTGGGTCTGGAACTGATCGCGGGGAACGATGAAGAGGACGATGAAGTGGACGGGCTGGTTGTCCAGAGAGTCGAATTCCAGCCCGGCCTTGGACCGTCCGAAGCCGGCGACGACCTCGGTGACGCAGTCGGACGAGGCATGAGGAATGGCGATGCCGAACCCGATGCCGGTGCTCATCGTTTCCTCGCGCTGCTTGAGGGCGGCGAGCACGCTGGGCTTGTCCTTCGAGGAGATGCGGCCAGCGCCGACGAGGAGGTTTACGATTTCTTCAATCGCCTCCCAGCGCTCTCCGGCTTTCATTTCCGGAATGATCTGCTCGGCGGAGAGGAGATTGGCCAACATCATGTTCGTCTGGTCGCGCCTGTGAAGGCGAAGAATCCCGGAAGGCTAACAACGGAAGGCGCATTGACAAGCGCGATGTTCGCGCGGGGAGAACGCCGTCCTGCGAGCTTGCGTGCCGCCGCGTTCTCGTCTTAGGTGACTATTATTCGGGCCTGGAGGGACGGAATCCCGTAGTTTTCCCATGGAAGAGTCGTCGAGCATTTACAGTCGATTTCTGAACAAAGCCCGGCCCGCCCCGGAGCACGTTTCCAGTTATCGGCCTCTCGGCACGAAAAGGCTCATCGTTCCCGCCACCAGCAAGGGCGGCGTGGGCAAGTCCTACCTGACGCTCAACCTCTGCGAATGGCTGCGCGCGCAGCAGATCCCGTTCGTGGCCTTCGATCCGGATTGGAGCAATTCGACGCTCACGCGATTCTATGCGGAGGCGGAGTTCATCGACATCAGCGAGGCGGTTCATCTCGACAATGTCATTCGCGCCTTCGAGCGGACGGACCTCGTGCTGATCGACGGCGTCGGTTCGCTCCAGGGCAAGTTCATCGACTGGCTCGAGGAGACCCAGGTCTTCGATATGCGGGAGGAGTTGAGCCTCGACATTACCATGCTGCTCATCATCGAGGAGGACAAGGAGACCGTCTTTCAGGCGGGGCAGGCCGTGCAGCGGGTGGGCGACCGCGCCGACTGGCTGGTCGTGCGAAATCTCAAGACTTCACCCGTGACGGAGATCTACGACCACAGCAACGCGCGCAAGAGCCTCCTGGAGCATGGCGCGAAGGAAATCACCATCGAGCGGCTGCCGTGGAACCTCAACAGCATGATCCAGAAATCGAGCAAGAGCATCAGCGACTTGATCACCGACGAGAGCATCTTCTTTCTCGAGCGGCAGCGGATGCGCTCCTACCAGCAGCGGCTCTTCGATGAATTCTCCAGCGCGCGGGACTATTTGCTGCCCGGGTCGGTGCTCAACGTGCCAAAGCCCCGCGAGATCGCGACCGAAGAAAATCCTTCCGTCGCACCGAGACCCCCGGCATCCATTTCACGACCGCGTGTGCCCCCCGCGGAGGTTTAAGCCATGACTGCCGAGGAATCCATCGCCCCCGCCGGATACGGCAACCAAAAATCGAAACGACTCGTCCTGGTGGCGATGGATAAAGGCGGAGTAGGGAAGTCCTTCTTCACCATCCTGCTTACCCAATGGCTGCAGGCGCGCCACCGGGATTACTTGGCCTTCGATCCCGACTATCATAACTCCACCCTCACGCGCTTCGTCCCCGGAGTCGCAGTTCCTCGATATCCGTCATTCGGAAAATCTGGACCGCATCGTCGAAGTCATGGAGGAGCATCCTCTCGTGCTCGTGGATGGCGTCGGCTCCCAGCAGCGCATCTTCCTGGACTGGCTCGAGGAAACGAACCTGCTGCAGCTCCGGCACGCCCTGCGGCTCGAGCTCACGCTGGTGCTGATCGTCGAGGAGGACAAGGACACCGTGCACCAGGCCGGCGAAGCCGTGAACCGCATCGGCCATCAAGTCAACTGGCTGGTGGTAAAGAATCAAAAAAGCATGGCTTCTACGCGGATCTACGACCAGAGCAAGGCCCGGAAGGAATTGCTCGGGTGCGGCGCCAGAGAGATGATCATGCCGAAGATGACCGATCATCTGGTGGTCTACCTTCAGCAACATTCGCAGACCATCGATCGTGCTTTGGAGGGTAATCAACTGTTTCTGATTGATCGCCAACGATTGGTTGACTATCGGAAGTCGATTTTCGGAGCCTTCGACGCCAACCAGAACCTTCTACTTTCATGAGTGAGCAATCCGAGATCCAAACCAAGATTCTGGAATGGCAGCGTCGCTGGAATATCGCCGATGGAGATCCGGCGATGGCCCTCATCGAGCTGCTCAATATCTACGGATATCGCGGCAGCGGCGCCGCCCCCGTCGCGGTTCACGCATCCGCCAGCGAGAGTGCGATCTCCCGGCCGGCGCCGGTCGAAGGCTTGGACGAGGCGATCGTCGAGCAGGTCCGCACGCAACTTTTGCCCGCCATCGAGCGGCTGGGATTCCAGACCGAGGGACTCAAGCAAAAGGTGGATACGATGGCCCTGGAATCCTTCGTTCAGCAAGTGGCCACCTACCACGAAGGCATCGACTACTGCACCAAGAAGCTCGATGTCGTGAAAAAAGACGCCGACGCCCTGGTCCTCCAGCTCGGGAAGGTCGCCAATTCCATTAATCCCATCTCGCGGCTTACCGTCGTCGTCCTCGTCGCGGTCGCTTTCGGGGCGGGAATCGTGGCCGCTGTGATGTTCCATTGGCAATAAGGATTTGAAGACTCGAATGACCTCCGAACGCCGCCGGAAAGGATTGGCATGACGTTTCGCGAGCGCATCGAATACCTCGACCAGAAAGGCGCACTGCGCGCCGGCGCCATCGGCCTCATCCTGGCCGTGATGATCTTCTTCGCTTCGATCGTCACCACCGACATCCAGATCGCGATCGGCGTGGTCGGCCTCTTTATCCTGATCGCCCTGCGGTTCTTCAAAAAAAATGAGAATACCCGCGTCGTCTTCCTGAGCGTCGCTTCTTTCCTTTCCCTCGACTACGTCTTCTGGCGCACCTTCACCACGCCTCAGTTACTACGACCTCGTCAGTTTTTACCTGCGCGATCCTGCTCTATCTCGCGGAAATGTATGGCTTCATCGTCTATGGGCTGAGCATTTTCGTGAACATCGATCGCTGGATCGAAAACCGGCGCCCTTGCCCGAAAATCGGGACGAGTGGCCGACGGTGGACGTGCTCATCCCCACCTACAACGAAGAGCGCGAGATCCTCGAAGTCACCCTGCTGGCTGCGCTGGCCATCGACTACCCGAAGGAAAAGCTGAATGTCTATCTCTGCGACGACGGCGGCACCGACCAGCGCTGCAACCAGGCGGATCCCATCAAGGCCGCCCAGGCGCGAGACCGCCGGCGAATCTTGAAGGACCTCTGCGACGAAGCCGGTGCGCACTATTGCACCCGCGCGCGCAACGTCCACGCCAAGGCCGGCAATCTCAACAACGCCATGGAGCACAGCTCCGGCGAGCTCATCCTCATCCTGGACGCCGACCACATCCCAACGGTCGATTTCCTGATCAATACGGTCGGCTGGTTCCTCAAGGACCCGAAGATGTTCCTCGTGCAGACGCCGCACTTCTTCACGAATCCCGATCCGATCGAGAAGAATCTCAAGACCTGGCGCCGGATGCCGAGCGAGAACGAGATGTTCTACAAGGTCATCCAGAAAGGCCTCGATTTCTGGAACTCCGCGTTCTTCTGCGGTTCCGCGGCCGTGATGCGCCGCTCGCTGCTCCAGAAAGTTGGCGGCGTGGTTGGCGAGACGATCACCGAGGACGCCGAGACCGCGCTCACGCTCCATTCTCTCGGCTATCACAGCGCCTACATCGATCGTCCGATGGTCTCCGGCCTCTCACCCGAGACGCTCGGCGGCTTCATCACGCAGCGCATTCGCTGGGCGCAGGGCATGGTCCAGATCTTCCTGCTGAAGAATCCCCTGCTCGTGCGCGGCCTGTCCTTTCCGCAGCGGCTTTGCTACTTCAGCAGCTCGTTTTTTTGGTTCTTCCCCTTCGCCCGGCTGACCTTCTCGCTCGCGCCCCTCGCGTTCCTCTTCTTCTCCCTCAAGATCTACGACTCGAACTTCATCGACTTCCTCGCCTTCGCGATGCCGCACCTCATCTCGGCCTTCATGGTGCAGGCCTACCTTTTTGGTTCCGTGCGATGGTCCTTCGTCTCGGAGCTCTACGAGCTCATGCAGTCCGTCTATACCTTCCCCGCGATCGTGAAGGTGTTCCTCAACCCTCGCGCGCCTTCCTTCAACGTCACGGCCAAGGGCGAGATCCTCAACCGCGACTTCATCAGCCCGCTCGCCAAGCCCTTCTACGTGCTGCTGGTGATCAACATTCTCGCCATCCTTGCCGGCTGCTACCGCTACCTCTCGCCCGCGCACGTGCACGAGTTTGCCACGGGCATCACGATGTTCTGGGCGTTCTTCAATGTCTTCATCCTGCTCGCCTGCCTGGGCGCGCTGCTCGAGCGGCGGCAGATGCGCTCCACCGCCCGCATGGCCACGAAGATCCCCGGCCGCCTCATCATCGGCGACCGCAGGATACCCGTCGATATCTCCGATCTCTCGAACGGCGGCGCCGCGCTCGCCATCGATGCCGCCTACGAGTCGCAGCTCCGCCCCGACATCATCGTGCAGCTCGAGCCCGACAAGGACTTCGGCATCGAGCCGGGCATCTTTCACATCGAGATTCGCAACCTGCGCTACCGCGACCGCACGCTCATGGTCGGCTGCCGGTTCAAGCACGAGAATCTCGAGGAAATGAAGCGCAAGATCGCCTTCGTGAACGGCAGCAGCCAGCGCTGGATCGACTTCCAGCTCCAGCGGGAAACCACGATGGGCGTCTGGGGCAGCTTCATTTATCTGCTGGGCGCGGGGGTTCGCTTCTCCATCGAGCATCTCGGACTCGCCCTCCTCGGCACCATCCGCCGCGATCGCGAAAACCGCTCCTTCGGGGCCAACGCACCAGTCAAACCGTGAGAAAACTTATGAGGCATCAAGGTAACACCGGCAGAATCCCCCCGTCGGGCCGATGGGCGTCCGCGCTCGCGCTCGGCTTCGTGCTCTGGCTTTCCAACGCAAGCGCCCAGCTCGGGCAGGTGCCCGCGACGCAGCTCGCCGAGCCCTCCGCCCGCGTGCCTGTCACGTCGCCCGCCCCGGACGCGAGCGCTCCCGTCGCCGCCTCGGCTCCGAGCACGATCCGGCTGCCCCTGCGCCAGCTCATTGCCGCGAAGGATCCGATCTACCTGATGACCGCGCAGAGCACCTACACGGTCTTCATGCCGGTCTCGCCGCGCTACAACGTGCGGAGCTGCAAGCTCCACCTGCGCTTTACGAATTCCATCGCCCTGCTCAGCGAGCGCTCCACCCTGCGCGTCGTTTTGAACGACAAGGTCATCGCTCAATACTATCTCTCGCGCGATGAGCCCGACCACACGGTCGATATGGAAATTCCGGTCAAATACCTCGATCCCCATTTCTCGAACCAGCTCCAGTTCATCGTCGCCCAACACTACACCCTGGAGTGCGAGGATCCCGCCGCGCCCGAGCTGTGGACGGAGATTCTTCCCGACGAGAGCTACTTCGAAGCCGTCGTTACCTGGAACAACATCTACCCGAAACTCTCCCTGCTGCGCGACCTCATCGACCAGAAATTGTGGAACACCTATCAGTTCAACATCTGCTTCCCCGGGGCCGTCGGCGGCAGCCTCTCGCCCAACCAGCTCTCGTGGGGTTCCATCGTCACCCAGGGCGCGGCTCTCAATCTCAATTACCGGCCGCTCTCGGTGAATACCGGCGCCTCGCTCGTGGCCGGCATGGACAACGTCGTCATCGGCCAGATGAGCGAGCTCACGCAGTATCTTACCGCCGCCGAGATCGGCTCGATCAACAGCAGCTTCATCGCCATCAAGCCGCTGCCCGGTGATCCCACGCATTTTCTGCTCATCATCAGCGGCGCGAACGAGGAGCAGGTCGGCCTGGCTGCCTATGCGTTTTCGTTGATCAATTTCCCCCTGCCCGACTCCCAGTTCGCGCAGGTGGACCACCTGACCATGCCCCAGGCCGAGCAGAAAAACTTCTGGCAGCGGCACGCCCCGATCACCGCTCCCGGCATTTACAGCTTCCGCCAGCTCGGCATGGACAAGAACGACAGCATCCAGGGATGGAACACCGGCTCCGCCCAGCTCGAGACCTACATGCCCGGCGATCTCTCCCAGGACGACGGAGCGAATATCGAGCTTCGCCTCCACTTCGCCTACGGCGCCGCCTTCCGCGAAGACTCCGTGCTGAACGTCTTCGTGAATCACGAATTCCAGACCGCCATCCGCCTCGACGACCAGCGCGGCGCCATGCACTACGGCCACAAGCTCTACCTGCCCGTGAAGGCTTTCCAGCCCGGCCGCAACATCGTCGAGATCGCGCCGAAGATGGTGCCGCTCGTGGCCGACCATTGCATGATGGTTCAGAACGAAAACCTCTGGTTCACCCTCTACCGCGATTCCGATTTCGTCGTGCCGAGGCTCCAGAAAAAAGCGCGCCTGCCCAGCTTCACGCTCTTCTCGGAAACCGCCTTCCCCTACAGCGCCACCCCGGATGGCGAGGACCTCGCGGTGGCGATCGTGGGCAAGGACAGCACATCCGTCTGCGCGGCCTGGATGCTGCTGGCAAAGATGGCGCAGATCGGAGGCTCCGTCCTCTACCGCGCCGAGATGAGCTACACCGTGCCGAAGGGCAAAAAGGAAAAGGATCTTCTCATCGTGGGCTCGATCGACACCATTCCCGACGATGCGATGACCTCGGCCCCAGTCTCTCCGCAGCAGCTCGGCCACATGCGTTATCTCGTGAACGTGAGCCCGACTCCCGAAGCGACGGCGATTGGCCCGATCGAGGAAATTCTCGAGAAGCTGCGCGGGGTTCCCGCCGCGCGCTCCGAGCGTGAGCAGCCCACCACCGCCGAAATGGGAGTCACCGCCCAGATGCTCGACGACACGATGGCCGTCGCCTACGAATCGCCCTACGCCGTCGCCCGCCAGGCCACGGTCTTCACCGCCAAGGATTCCGCCACCCTCTACCGCGGCATCTATAATCTGCAGGACCGCCTCTACTGGGATAATCTCGATGGCAATCTCGCGGTCTGGGGCAACGATCCCAGCACTCTCGCCACCGCGCGCCTCGGTCCGGAATTCATCTACAAGGTGAGCGGCCCGATCAAGCGCGCCCAAAACCGCATGACCGACAATCCCATCCTTGTCGCGGCGGTCCTGTTCATCACCCTCGGCGTGCTCGCCCTCGTGCTTCGGTTCCTGCTGAAGAAGCGGGAGAAGAAGGAAGAAGCCTAACCCACGGCGCGACCGACCCCAGCCTGGCCAGATCGCATCATGAAACGGCCCCGCCGCTCCAATCCCGATCCTCGACCGAGGCGCCGCTGGCTTCTGCTCGTTGGCGGAGCCGTGGCGCTCCTGCTGGCCGCGGTGCTCGCGTGGCTGCTCCGGCCGGTCGATCCCTATGCGCTGCCCGGGTCGGATTGGCGGCTCTTCAAGAAGCGTTTCCCTCGCCACCGACGGGCGCGTGATCGACGACGGCAACGGCGGCATCACGCATACCGAGGGCCAGGGCTACGGCATGCTGCTCGCCGTCGCTTTTCACGACCCGCGAAGCCTTCGATCGCATCTGGACCTGGACGCGCACGAATCTCCAGCGCAAGGACGACTTCCTCTTCAGTTGGAAATGGACGCCGGAAAATGGCGGCAGCATTGGCGATCCGAACAATGCCACCGACGGCGACCTGCTCATTGCCTGGGCTCTCCTGCGCGGCTTCCGCGAGTGGAACGACTATAAATACAAGCAGGCCGCCGGCCAGATCGTCATCACCGTGTTCGAGAAGGCCACCGCCCGCACCTATCTCGGATTGCAGCTTCTCCCCGGCATCGTCGGGTTCCAAAAGCCCGAAGGCGTCGTGCTGAACCCGTCCTACTACGTTTTTCCCGCCCTCACGGAACTGGCCGCGGCCTTCCCGTCCGACAAATGGCCGCCCCTGCACGTCGGCGGACTCGCCTTGGTGCAGACCGCCTGTTTCGGCAAATGGAAACTCTCGCCGGACTGGACCCTCGTCGCCCCGAGCTGGGTGACGCTCGCTCCCGGCCAGGACGCCGTCTTCGGTTACAATGCGATTCGGGTGCCTCTCTACGCCGCCTGGGATGATCCGGCCAGTCCGCTGCTCGCCCCTTTCGCCGACTTTTGGCAGAGTGCCCCTGCCAAAAAATGGGATCCGGCCACGGTTGATCTACGTTACGATACTTTTGGGCCTTATGAAGCTTTACCCGGCATGATGGCAGTGCGCGACTTCACCCTGGCCTGTGCCAGGAAAACCTCGATCACCGTGGCGGCCATCCCCGCGCTCCAGGCCGAGGAATCCTACTATTCCGCCAGCCTCAAACTCCTTGCCAAGATGGCGATTCACGAGCGCTTTGCGCCAAAAAGGAATTGACTTTTCCTCTTTGAAAATCCGATCTCTCATCAACTTGTTCGACCGCATATCCCCTAAAAGTCCGGCCGCAGCTTGTCTGGTGATCTTTCTGATCGCGGCTGTTCCCCGGGCTTTTTCCCAGGAGGACGGCGATGCTGCGGGCGATACCCCGGTGGCTGCCGCATCCACCCCCACGCCGACCGCTTCGGATGCCCCCGGCGTCATCCCCCCGCCAGCCTCCACCGCCGCGCCCACGCCCCAGCCTGACTCTCTCTTCGTCCCCATCGTGCCCGGCGCGACGCCGAAGCCCACGCCCCCTCCTCCCGAACAGGCCTTCACCCCCTCCGACATTCCCGCGCCGGCGATCCAGGCTACTCCCGAGACCGTCGATACGATCGACGCCTCGCCAAACTCCCTCGACCTGAAGCCCTCGATGACGCTGCGGCCCGGTTTCACGCCGGGAGCGACGCCCGTCCCGCATACCTTCGACTCGCTCGATTCCCCGCCGTCTCCCACCCCCGTTCGCACCTACACCCGCCCCACCAGCTCCCCTCGAAATCGGTCCACTTCCAGTGCGGTGAGCGAAGCGATCAGCGGCGAGCGGCTTTCCCAGATGATGTCCTCCGCGCGGGCAAATCGCAGCGCCTCCCAGGCGACCGCCGTCGGTTGGGCTGAATTCCAGCGCAAAGATTACGAGTCCGCGAGCATGTGGTTCGAGCAGGCGATCTCGTGGGACACATCCTTGGGCGAGCCCTACTACGGCCTCGCCCTCACGAAATTCACCACTGGCGACACCTCGCAGGCCGAGTCCATCGCGGGCTACCGGATCAATTCCTATCCGAAAATGCGCACCCTCATGGGCGACATCCTCGTCCGCCGCGCCATGGAGGACTATGAGGCGAAGCAATACGCCCGCACCATCGAGTCGCTGAACAAAGCCTCCGACTACCGCACCCTCAGCCGCAACGAACGCATCATCGAAGGCTGGTCCTATTACTATGCCCGCGATTATCAGAGCTCCGCGAACATCTTCGAGTCGCTCTACCGCAAGCAGCCCGACAAGCCCAGCGCCGAGGGACTCTACGCCGCGCTCTCGCGCCTGAAGGATTGGAAGCGCATCGAGCTGATCGCCGGGGAAGTGCCCGGACCGCTCGATCACATCTACATGACTTACGATACCGAGAAGTATTACAAGTCCAGCCTCTATCTCGCCGCCTACGATTCCAACGCGAAAGCCTATCCCGCCCTCGCGAACATCGACGCGCCATCCCTCGCCATCGGCTTCGAATACTCGCAAAAGTCCGGCCAGGACGGTGAGTCGAAACTCGTCACCGCTCGCGCGCCCGTCGGGGCAGCTCAAATTCTCGCCGTCGAATCGCGTGCTCATCACCGGCGAAGTCGCCCGCCTTATTCTCCGGTCCGGCACGCCCAGCGATGGCGCCCTCATCGGCACGCCGCCCGAGGAATTCCAGCCCTTCAACCAGGACATCAGCACGGACTACAACGATCTCTACGAAGTCAAGGCTCGCATCGAGTATCAGGATTGGCTCACTCCCTATCTCGAGCTCGGCAGCACGCCCTTCAACGGCCCGCTCTCCGCGCGGCTCATCGGCAAAGCTGGCGCCCAATACCGCCACAGCTCCGGTTACGTGCAGGGCGAATTCTATTCCCAGTCCATCCGCGAATCCGTTCTCAGCTACGTCGGTCTCGACGATCCCTACGTCAAGGGCCGCACCTGGGGCCGCGTGCAGGAGACCGGCGGCTCGCTCCAGATCTTCCAGGGATTGCCCAGCGACATCACCCTCTTCGCCAAGGCCAGCTACGGCGTGATCACCGGCACGAACACCGAGCAGAACACCCACCTCTCCCTCATCGGCTCCGTTTCCAAGCTCTTCAAGCGTGAAGGGTTCGAATACATCACCATCGGCCCCGCTGTCTCCTACGAGGAGTTCGACAACAACCAGAACCAGTTCACCTACGGCAACGGTGGCTACTTCTCGCCCCAATACATCATCCAGGGAATCATCGAGGCCCAGGCCCTCACCACGGAAGGCCTCAACTGGCTGGCCCATGGCTCGATCGGCGCCGGCGCCCAGCAGAACAAGCAG
Organism: Chthoniobacter sp.; assembly: GCA_037200205.1. Classification (GTDB taxonomy): domain Bacteria; phylum Verrucomicrobiota; class Verrucomicrobiia; order Chthoniobacterales; family Chthoniobacteraceae; genus Chthoniobacter. Next base: position 15,038 of record JBBCHV010000042.1, on the reverse strand, counting down.
GATGCCTCGCCCTACTTCCCGCTCGATCCCGATGGTCGCGAATTCCCCGGCACCAGCTCCTCCACCGGCATCTTCCTCGTGAAAGCCGAAGGCGGCGTTCTCCTCACCCCCGAGTGGATGGTCGGCACCAAGCTCTCCTACGCAATCACTGCCGACTACAACGAAGGCTTCGCCTCCATCTACGTGCGTTATTTCTTCGAACCTCGCGCCGGACTCTTCCGCTCGGATATCGATTTCAGTTATTGGTAGTCTCGCGATGCGGGTTTCGGATTTCGAAATGCCGCGCCGGCCAATATCTTTCTTGAAGTGTCTTCTCATCTGCAATCCACCGCCCGCGATTCCCAATCCCTGCGCCCCGCCGTCTTCCTCGATCGAGACGGCACCCTCATGGAAGAGGTCAATTTCTGCCGCGATCCCGCCGACGTGCGCGCCATTCCCGGCGCCGCCAAGCGACTCGCCCACCTCCGTCGCCTCGGCTGGGCCATCGTCATCATCACGAATCAAAGCGGCATCGGCCGCGGCATCATCACCATGGAGGAATACGAAGCCGTCCACGCCGAACTTCTCCGCCAGCTCGGCCGCGAGATCGACGGTGCCTACTTCTGCGCCGACGTGCCGCCGAATATCACCCCGCGCCGCAAGCCCGGCATCGGCATGATCGAGGAAGCCGTGCGCGACCTCGGCCTCGACCTCCGAAGGGCCTACTTCATCGGCGACAAGACCATGGACATCGCCTGCGGCCACGCCGCCGGCCTGCCCTCCATCCTCGTCCACACCGGCCACGGCAAAAAACATCTCGGCTGCGGCGCCGATCTCGAGGTGCGCGACGTCGTCCAGGCGCTCGATTGGATCATCGCCCGCGAGACCAAAGGCGCGGCTGCCGAGGCATGAGCCGGGCCGTCGCGATCATCCCCGCGCGCTGGGCCTCCACGCGCTTCCCCGGCAAGCCGCTGGCCCTGCTGGCCGGCAAACCCCTCGTGCAGCACGTCTGGGAAAAATGCCTCCGCGCCAAAAAACTCTCCCGCGTGATCATCGCCACCGACGACATGCGCATCGCCGAGGCCGCGTTCGAATTCGGCGCCGAGGTGGCCGTCACTTCGCCCAGGCATCCCACCGGCTCCGACCGCCTCGCCGAAGTCGCCGCGCGGCTCCGCGGCGTGGCCCGCATCATCAACGTGCAGGGCGACGAACCCATGATCGACCCCCGCCTGATCGACCGGCTCGTCGCCGAGATGGAAAAGAACCCCCGTGCCGAGATGGTCACCGCCGCCACGCCCTTCGTGGATTCCCGCGCCGCCGGGGATCCGAACAACGTCAAAGTCGTCACCGACCGCCTGGGCAACGCGCTCTATTTCTCGCGCAGCCTCATTCCCTTCGATCGCGACGGCGCTGGAGCCACTGCACCGCTGCACCACCTCGGCATTTACGGTTACCGCCGGCAATTCCTGCTGAATTTCGTCAAATGGAAGCCCACCCCTCTGGAGCAGGCCGAAAAACTCGAGCAGCTCCGGGCCTTGGAAATGGGCGCCCGCATCCGAGTCGTCCTTACCAAGCACCGCAGCCTCGGTGTCGACACCCCCGGGGATCTCGCCGCTGCGGAACGGCTCCTTAAATAAGTCGCCAGGCGTTTTCGGAACGCGAGAGGGCTCGAAAGGCTCGGTGGCGGCTGCATTGGGACGGGTGCCGACCCCTCGAAGGCTGGAGAACGACCCTCGAAGGTTCGGCCACGAGTCCTCATAGCCTGACGGTTGACCCTCCGAGACTGGACCACGAACCAGGGAACCCTCGGTGACGAACCTTCGGATGCTGGGCGCTGACCCTCCAAGTCTCGATGATCACCGTCGAAGGACTGGACGTCGAGCCTCGAGAGGCTCGGTGGCGACCCTGGGAGACTTGAGGATGAGCCTCGGAGGTCTCGCCGGCGATGCTCGAAAGCCTGGACCTTGGCCCTCCAGAGGCTCGAGGTCGAAGCTCAAAAGGGTGGGCACCGAGACTCCAAAGGGTCGTTTTTCTGGCGGAAAAGTGAAAAAAAATCTTCTCTGGTCACCAGAGAAGATTAAGAGGGTTGTGGGCTAGGGTTACGAAAGAAAAAGCATTGACGGCGTGGGAGGATTCCTACACACACCCGAATTGCAGATTAGTAACCCCATGAATTTTCGTCCTTCACTGGCCGCGCTGGCTTTTGCAGCCGTTTCTTTCTTTCCGATGGCGGCCGAGGCGCAAAGCCCGCCGCCGGCGCCGCCGGGGTGGTGGAGCGCGACGGACGTGCAGGGCGGACAAACGGCGGTGACGCGCGGGTTGCTCAAGTCGGTGGCCCGGCACGCGGCCGCGCATCTGGATGCGACCCTGCCCGGCGGGGCGGGCGGCGCGTTGCACAGCCTGGTCGATGGCTACCAGCCCGGAGTCGAGGACGGGCTGGAGGTGACCTTCGGCACGATGCGGGCGGTGGCGCTGCCGTTTTACCAGCGGCTGTGGCAGGAGGGGTGGACGGGGGAGACGCCGTGGGACCTCGACGCGCCGGAGAACGCCAACGGCACGCCGCTGACCTTCCCGGAACTGGAAACCGCCTTCGGCTTCGACCTCACGGGCTTTGCCGCGCCGGCCCCGGCCCCCGTGAGCAAGCCCGGCAAAAGCCTTCCTGGCGCGGCCTCCGCCGCGGCGGCGGGCCCGCAGGCCAATCTCATCAATCCGGCCACGCTGGTGGCTGGTGGAAATTGAGCGAGACCTCCGGCACGACGGCCGCCGACAGTTCGGGGAATGGGCGCACGGCGGTCCTGACCCAGGGCTATTCCTGGCTGGCGGATTCCTCGGGCCGGAAATACCTGCGCTTCACCTCCGCGGCGGGGCGGGCGGAGATTCCCGGCAGCACGCTGCTGCTCGGGCAAAACAACGCCGACTTCACGGTCGCCTTCTGGGTACGGCTCACCCGGCCCTCGGCCAACGAATGGCAAATGCTGCTGCACAAGGGCCATAGCGACCTGGAGCGCACCTTCGCAATCTGGCTGTGGCCGAACTCGACCCGGCTGCACTGCCGGATCTCCGGAGTGAGCAACTACAATATGGGCCTCGACTCCACGGTGCGGGAGCTGCCGATCGCCCTGTGGACCCACGTGGCCTACGTGAAGGAAGGCAGCACCCTCAAGCTCTACCTCGACGGGGTGCTCGACAGCAGCGCGGCCCTGCCCGAGCCGGTGGCCTCCAACAACGGGCCGATCCGGCTCGGCACCGACGGAGTGTATGCCTCGCCGCTGGCGTCCTTCGACGACCTGCGCCTCTACAACGTGGCCCTGAGCGCGGCGGACCATCGCGACCCTCCAGACCACGAGCGACCTGGCCAGCCCGGACCCGGACCGCGACAATCTCACGACCGCCCAGGAAACGGCCAATGGCACCGACCCCAACAATCCCGACAGCGACGGAGACGGACTTTCGGACGCGTTCGAGGCCGCAACCGGCACCAATCCGCTCGACGCCAACAGCATGACCCCGAAGCGCATCGCCTACTTTCCCTTCGACGCGGCAAACTTCGTGGGCAACGAAGGCCAGCTGCCGCGGGCCATCACCGCTCAATCGGTGCCCGGGTGGAAAGGCAATGGCATGCGGGTGAGCGCGGCCAGCGAAGTGCTCACCTACGAATGGCTGCGGCAGGACGGCTCGCCCAACTACAGCGCGCGGCAAGGCAGCGTGAGGATGTGGCTCAAGCCGGAATGGAACAGCCCGCAGATGACCGGCTATTACTCGCGGCTCTTCGACCTGGGCTTCTTCAGCGTCGCGCAGTCGGCCTTTCACTTCGACGCCGTGCAGCCCACGATGAACCTCTTCCAGGACGACGGCTACGGCCACAGCCACTGGGTGACCGTGCCGCTGGCCAGCCACCCGATGATTTCCGGGGTGTGGCGGCAATTCGTGGGCACATGGACGCCCGCGAGCATGAAGATCTATCTCGACGGCCAGCTGCTCGGCGAAGCCCCGCAATCCGGGGCCTACCATCCGCCGCGCATCTCCGACTGGCTTACCTACGGGCTGAAATTCGGCTCCGACGGCGGCCAGCCAATCAAAGGCACGGTCGACGAAGCCGAATTCTTCAACTACGAGCTCTCCGCCGCCCAGATCGCCCAGGAATACGATATCAATCCCCTGGCGGCCACCCCGCAGACCCTCACCCTCGCCGAAGACACCGTGGGCACCGTCCAGCTTCAATGCACGGGCGGAGGCACGGGGGCGCCCGTCTACCAGCTGCAGGCCCCGCCGCAAAACGGGAAGGTGTTTCTCACGGGCTCCACGGTCACCTACTACCCCAATACGCACTTCACCGGCACGGACACGATCGCCTTCAAGGTGACCCGGGGCCAGCAGACGAGCACGGCCAGCATCCCGGTCCAAATAACGCCGGTGGATGACGCCCTGCTGGTCTATGTCGGCGGCGGCCAGACGGTCAATCTGCCCTTCACGGCGAACCTGAGCGCGGCGGTCAGCGACATCGACACCCCGGCCGGCCAGATCACCTCCACATGGATCAAAGTCTCCGGGCCCGGAGAGGTGACCTTCGCCAACCCGGCTGCGCTGGCCACGAAAGCGAGTTTCAGCGCGCCCGGCGATTACGTGCTGCGATGCATCGCCAGCGACGCCACCTCGGTGCGCAGCGACTCGCTGCAGGTCACCGTCAATGCCGCGGGCGCGATCGCGCCCGCCGTGGTCATTCTGGCGCCGGCCAACGCCACCGCCTTCGCCTTCGGAACGCCGATCCCGATGCAGGCCACGGCGAGCGTGGGCGGGGGAGCCACGATCGCGAAGGTGGAATTCTGGGAAGGGTCGCGCAAGGTGGGCGAGGCGGCCACGCCCGTGGGCGGAGTGTATCAATACCACTGGACGCCCTCGCACCTCGGCGTCTATGCGCTGAGCTTTTCGGCCACCAGCAGCACGGGAGTGCGCGTATTCGGCGGGGGACTGCGCACCGTGCGCGTGACCGAGGGCGGCTGGTTTACCAATGGCAATTTGCCCTCGGGCAACGAAGGCTATTCCGGGACCGGCGGCTATGGAGGCACCACTTCCTCGCCCTCCAGCACCGGCCCGGGCGGCGCCTACGGCCCGGGCACCGGAAGCAACGGCGGAGGCGGCGTCGCCGGAGCCGGCGGCGACGGCACGGGTGGAGACAGCTATGCCGATGACGATGGCGACGGCCTCGCCAACGCTGTCGAGCACCAGCTTGGAACCGACCAAAAGAAACTCGACACCGACGGAGACGGCCTCAACGACGGAGATGACGCCGTGCCGGCCAATCCCGACATGACCGTCCCCGCCGCGCCGGAAGCCAGCTACGTCATTATCGACCTGGGGACCGCAGCATCCGTTGGGGAGGGTTATGGACTCGACGACCAGGGCGAAGTGCTTTTGGTCAAGCCCAACCCCAATCCGAACCCCAATTACTGGAGAGCCCTTTTACACCGGCCAGCTGTGGAAGGCAGGCACGCTGGCGGCCGTGGCCGATGGCAATCAGTTTTTCGGCCCCTTGAACGACGGCAGCGTTTATTACGCCATGCCCGAGCAGGATGTGACGCCCGGCCCCTCCAGCATCGGCGCCTACTACATGTATGCGAGCGAGACCCCGCTCAAGAAAAAGCCCGCCGCGGGTGCCGCCGTCGATGCGGGATTTTACCGGCAATACCGGTCCGACCGACAGCCAGGTGAAGGATAGCCCGGAGCTGGAATACTACTCGGCCTACGATCCGTTTACCAAAGTCATCCAGGGCGCGGCGCTGGCGGCCGTGGGTGCCGGAGTGGCAATATCTCCAACACCCTCTATCAAAAAAGCGAATGGGTGGACTATTGCAATGCCACGGCGGTGGTCACCGGTTTCAACGATGCCGGGATGCAGACTTTCTTTGCCGGAGCCTGGGGCGCTTTGGGCTCGCTGACCACGTCGGGTTTTCGCGACCTGTGGCTCAATGGCTGGACCTCGGGGGGCACGAGCATCCCCGCCGGAGGGGCCTCCTGGAAATTCCTGGATCAAGGCACCCAATACTCCACGGAAAAATACGTCGACCAAGTGAGGATCAACAGCGCCTCCTTCGCCGTGTCCACGCGCTCGGACTACCAGGCCGGGACGAGCGAGGGAGTGATCTTCCAAAACTCGAGCACGCCGGTAACGATACCAGGTTCGACCGCCGCCTGGGACGTCACCGAGAAAACGACCCCCGAAGGACCCTATATCGTCGGGGTCGGCAATTCCGGAGGCAAGCTCTGGGCTTACAAGGGAGGAAACTTCTCCTCGGTCGATCTCGGCATTTCCCCCACCGGTGGCTCGAACATCACCACCCGTGGCCTCAGCAACAGCCTGGTGATCCCGGCCGGAGACTCCATCTGGCGCAACAGCCGCATCCGCAAGATCGCCGACCTCGCCGGCCATCCCGCCGATTGGTCCGATTTCTATGTGCGCTTCGTCAGCCCGGATAAAAACTATCTTTTGGCTGACGCAACAAAAAATGGGCAAACACATCGAATTTTAGGTGTCGCGATTGCGATAGAGGAGGTGATTTCCGATCAAATCGCAAACAACGATGCCAACAAACTCCAAGCGCATATTTTGGAGGGAATCCTGCAAAGCCTGAAAATGGCAATCCGAATAATCCAATGTTACTTGCCACCAGAGCCGGGCAACAAGCTAAGTTACAAGTCAAAGTAAACCCTATAAATCCTGAAGTATTTGTGGGGGCGAGAAAGGTTGGAGGGAACGCTATCCTCGGTTCTGCGTCATGCTCCATTTCTCCTGTGGCATTAGACTTTCAAGTGCCCGCTGGCAGTCACGATATTTATGAGGTAGTTGCGGGTTATGATTCAAACGGAAATACAATGCTTGATAATAGCGAGGCGCAAATAGTCTTCGAAAAAACCCCTCGAATAGATAGAGAAGGAAATCCCTCAAGTGCTAATCTCAATCTTATAGATAAAATTATCGTGGTGGATTCGAGCCAGTTCAACACTTCCAAAAGCACTATCATAGGCTACGCCGTGCAGGTAGTGAATATGCAGGGGATTTGATTTCTGGATTTTCGCACGGATCTTCAACTATACCTAATAGCACAACTGCCGGTCAAATTCCTATTAATTCGACTTATGCAGGACTTTCTCATCCATTAGGAGAAAGGTGGAATCAAAATAACGCAGCACAACTTATCGATTCACTTTTTCAGACGGTAGCCCCGCATCCAATGATGTAGAAAGTAGTTATGCGTTGGATCAGATCGTCAAAAAAACAATAGGTGATCATAAAGCTGGAATGATCGCCGCATACACCGGATCGTCTGAGTGGCAGGTGAGTGATTATTTTACTTTTACAGAGGATAAAGACTTTATCGTTACGGAAGAAGAGTTGTTAGGAATAAATGAACTTGGCAATGCTTTTGGAAAAATTACTTTCAAAGGTAAACTTCGAATCAGTTATAAAAAATAGGATCGTCGAGTATACAAATAGGAGGAATAGAAGTGATTGGGGGATTTGATGACCTTTATGATTTTGCGTATGGTGGCGGCCCCCGTGCTCAGCAGGCTTCGATGGTTGAGGCCGGTCATGCATCTCTTGCTTCAGGTTCTGAGCTTAATAGCGGCAAGGTCTTTTCTACTCGTGTAGAGTGTTAACACCGGGTGGTCATCAACTTGGAATGGTATCTACTAATGAAGAGTTTTTTAGCACTAGGGATCTTGATATTTTTGAAAATAGACGCATGGGCCATCCCAAGCGATCGGTTGCGGACGGGACTTGCAGCGGCTCTGGACTATCCCAAGGAACGAATGGAGATCCAAGATCAGACGGCAAACATGGTCCGGAAGATGGGCGATGAAATCTTTCTATTTTATAGGGTGAAGTCCGTCGATAACACCCTGGCTCCGCTAAGCTTGGCCGTCGTAAAACAGGGAATGGTCTTCACGCCTGATCTGCAAGCCCATTGCCAAGAGGTAATCAAAAACTTTGAAAAAGAGGGGCGTCCGTCGCCCATCAGACGGCTCGACCTTGGAAATGGCGTATTCGGCTACACGGGACTTGGCGTGGTTGGACCGGGCGGAGAAGAGGAAATGCTCGTGGTAACCGACCCAAACAAAAGGAATCGATTTTCAAATCAAAGTGGTCATTTCAGCTGAATCGCCCATTGGTTTCGATGCTGCCACAAAGGCATATCACGATATGATTACCGGAAGCGGTGAGGAACTTACCAAGGCTATGACCAAAGCCATGAGTTCGTTTGTCATTTATGTTCAAGAAAATGAGCCAAATTTCAAGAAGGGCGACGCCCGTCATAATGGCGCGAACCCCTTGCCAAACACGGCCGCTGCGGCTCCAACGGCCACAAGCTCCAAGTCACCGAGCCCGACGCCTTCGAAAGCTAATTCGAATGAGATGCCGATCTTTTTAGCAATTGCACTTGCAGGATTACTGCAGGATGGACATTTTTCTACCTTCAAAGGCGGCAATCCTTGAAGTAGCGGTCCAATAGCAGAGTGAACTCCTACCTTGCAGTTCAGGAAACCGAGCAATCGCCAACAAATCGCCAGGCGGCTTGCATAAAAGACGTTCAATGGCGAAATATCGAGCATGAACCCTCGTCGAATCAGTGTGCTGGCGATTCTGCAGCTATTCGCGATCGGGTTTATTTTATTTTCGGCCACCGTTGCGGCGCGCTTTGCTGATCATCTCAACAGCAATGTTTTCAACGTGCCGCGAGAGCTGCCGGCGGTTTTGAACTGGTCATACACCGTCAAGAGCTACGGTATTTGGGCGGTCGTCCTGGTCATGATTTGGACTGCCGTCTCGGTTCATTCCGAGATGGCGCACTCACCGCGTTATGTTTGGAGCATGGCTGCCGTTGGAGTGGGATTTCTCGCGCTTCTCTTATTCGTGGGAATTCTATTTGCCGTTCTCCGGTCTTGATGGCCGTTGGTTGAGTTTCGTTGAACCCACAATGGACGAACATCGCTGCCCAAACGGAATGCGAACCTCGTGGCCCAATCTGCGAGTTGCCGCTGGTGTTTGGTTATGGATCCTTTCTGCCGTCGCAGCCTTTGCCGAACCGGGCCAGGTCGAACGAAACGGAACGATCTTCCATACCTACGCTGCTCCCGCTTCCCGGATAGATCTTTTCTGGCTGGATTCCACGGGAAAGCGATATGGGCAGTTCAGCGCTCTGCAAAAGGCGCTGGCCCTCGGAATCTCGCCGGGTGGAGTTCATGATGAATGGAGCCATCTTCGAAGAGGGCGGCGTTCCGAGCGGATTGCTGGTGATCGAGCACAAGATCATCCGGCCGTTGAATACGGCGGATGGAAAGGGCAACTTTTTCCTGAAGCCAAATGGCGTCTTCTACATCGACGATGCCGGCGCGCATATCCTATCCACGCCCGAATATGCCTCGCTGAAGGTGATTCCCCGTCTCGCCATTCAATCCGGTCCGCTGTTGCTGCGCGGAGGGCGCGTGCATCCGTCGTTCAATCCGGCTTCCACGAACCGTCTCCACCGCAATGGCGTGGGAGTGCGCCGGGATGGAAGAGTCATTTTTGCCATTACCGAGTTCGGCCAGAAGAAGCAGCCGAGCCTTTATGAGTTCGCCGACTTCTTTCGGTCGCAAGGATGCGAAGACGCGCTCTTCCTGGACGGCGACATTTCCCAAAATGCGGTTGGGCCGGGATTCGATAAAACCCGGGAATTATTTCGGGGCGATCTTTGCAATCGCACCCAGGGATGGCGGCTAGCGGCGGTGGCCGGACGCGCCGCCCATTTCACCTCGACCGGGGCGCCCTTCTTGATCTTCTGGGGCGAGCACGGTGAAAGGCTAAAGCTCGAATTGGACGGCGAGCGACCTGATGCCTTCGCTGAAGCCGAATGCTCGTGGAGTTCGGTTTCGGTTTTGCCATGGCGTGGGGCAAGCGTTAAGATGGAAACATGAAAGTGGTCGGGACGCTCAAGCCGGTGATAGATCCCGCCGAGGCTCTCCGCCGTGCGGAACGGCTCATTCGCGAGGCGGACCGGCTGGCTCCGCACCCACGACCGAGGGGTTTCATTTTCAAGGCGAAGACGTGGGACAACTATGAGCGCTGGCGCCGGGCGCAGGAGAATCCGCGGCTCTGGTGAGGGCCACGGAGGAAACGGGGCCGCTACTGAAGGTCTGCGGCTTGTTGAACGCGGCGGGCGTGAAATATCTCGTGGCGGGGCGCGTATGCGATGATCTTGAACAGCGTAATCCGTGCGACGGAGGACGTGAACATCCTGGTCGAGAGAACTCGAGGGAAAATTTCAAGCGGGTGATCGAGGCTTTGTCGAAATTGTCCGACTGAGCAGCCCGGGAGCTGACGCCGAAGGATCTTGCGGAGAACGTGGTGGTGAAGATCGCCGGACGAGGTGGAGGTGGACGTGAGCACGAGCGCATGGGCGGTAGCCTACGCGGAAGCTGCGCCAAACGCGCGATGGGCCGAGATCGACGGCGTGCGTATGCCCTTTCTTTCGCGGGAAGATTTGATCCGCAGCAAGCTGACGCATCGCGATCAGGATCGCGCTGATGTCGAGCGGCTGCGCCGATTTTCCGGCTAAGATGAAGGCAGGCGGGAAACCTCGGGCTTACTTGACCTCGACGGGGGTGCCTTTCTTGATCCTCTGGGCGAGCACCCAGGCGTCCCAATTCGCAGTGCGGATGCAGCCGTGGCTGGCGTTGCGGCCGATTTGGTCCGGCGAGGGGGTGCCATGGATGCCGCGGCTCGGGATGTTGATCGCGAGCCAGACGATGCCGACGGGGTTGTTCGGTCCGGGCGGCAGTTCGTAGGCCGTGTCGCTGCGCTTGCCGGTCTCGAGCACGGATTTGTCCCAGCGGAAGGTGGGGCAGCAGGACGTTTCCGATGATGCGGTAGTTCCCCACGGGCACGGGAAATTCGGTGGAGCCGGGGCGTGCAGGGGAAGCAGCCGGCGAGTTTGTCATCCTCGTAGAGCTCGATGAGGCGCGGCTCGCGCAGGAGCACGAGCTTGCGTTTCGGCTCGTAGGCGGGCGTGGGCGTCGGCGTGGCGGCGGAGTTCGAAGTGGCGGCGGCCTGGGCTTTGGCGGCTTTGGCGTCGTCGCGCCGTTTCTTCTCGAGATCCGAGACGGCCTGCAAGTCGAAGGGCTCGACGTCGGGCACGCGGACCACGGCGCCGGCGACGGGAGGCTCCTTCAGCGTGGGATTCAACTCCTGCATGAAATCGAGATCGGTGTGAAATTTCTCGGCAAGCATTTCCCAGGTATCCGCATAGGGGAGGCGCTTGAGCTTCGCCTGGTCCTGGGGCTTCGTGGCCATGGTCCCGACCCAGGCGACATCCCCGGGGGTGACGGTGTATTCGCGATAGGGCTCCGGGATGCTGCTCACGTCGAGGCGGGTGCCGGGAGGAATCTGATACGCGGTGCAGTAGCGGTCGGCCGCCTTTTGGGTGAATTCGCCGCCGAGGCCGTCGATCTTGCCGGGCGGAAGTCGGCGCGGTCGAGGAGGATCTGCACCTTCACCATTTCCTTGCGCTCGGGATCGTCGGGTTTTTGATCGGCGAGTTTTCCCATGGAGCGGCGGGAATTTCCCTGGCCGTCAGGGAGGGAAAAACGAACAGCAGAGCGGCCAGGGACGGTGAGAAGGCGGAGTGGCATGCGGCCTGTCATTGTTCTCACGGGGGGCGAAAATTACAAGGCGGCCAGCGTGCGAAGGAGGCCTCCGGTGACTTTTCTGTTTGTTTTTCTCATTTGCGCGGCGGGCCGGTTCGTGTGAAATAGACCGGCTATCGGGAGAAATTATTACAGTTGGGAGGCGCAACCGCGACGCAAGCGGCGCCGGTTTTATCTGAGGTGGTGGTTCTGGGGGCCGCTGGCCGTGATCGCGCTTGCCGCCATCGCGGGGCTGGTGACGTTCTCGATCCTGCGCGCGCAGTTCCAGCATCGCGCCGAGGAATTCAACCTCGCCGATATGGAGAAGATGGAGTCCGCGACGCTCGTCTATGACCGCAATGGCGAGATGGTCGGGAAGTTTTTCCTCCAGAACCGTATTCCTGTTTCCGCGGACCAGATCTCGCCGATGATGACGAGGCGGTGATCGCGGCGGAGGACAACCGCTTCTACGAGCACGATGGCGTGGATTTCTGGGGCATTTTCCGCGCGGCGCTCAAGAACTACCGCTCGGGCCGCATCAAGCAGGGCGCGAGCACGGGACCCAGCAGCTCGCGCGAAATTCCTTCGACATGCACGAGCGCACCTACCAGCGCAAACTTATCGAGATCTTCCTGGCGAACCGGATCGAGAAGCATTTCTCGAAGGAGCAGATCATGACGATGTATCTGAACCGCGTCTATTTCGGCTCCGGCCTCTACGGCATCGAGGCTGCGGCGCGCGGTTACTTCGGCGTGCCGGCGAAGGATCTCAGCGTCAGCCAATGCGCGACGCTGGCGAGTCTCCTCAAGAATCCGAACCGCCTCTCGCCCTGGAACAATCCGGAAGGCGCGCGCGCGTCCCCGCAACTTCGTCCTCGGCCGCATGAAGGACATGGGCTTCATCAGCGGGGACGACATGCAGCGCGAGCAGGACAGCATCCTCGTGACCAGCCGGCGGATGAATCCCTACAAGATTTCCTATGCGGTCGATTACGTCCGCCAGCAGGCGATCGGCGCCCTCGGCTACGAGCGGGCGATGAACGGCGGCTTCAAGATCTACACCACGCTCGACCTCCGCATGCAGCGCACGGCCGAGACTGCGCTGCGCGCGCGGCTCAACGACATCGAGAACCGGCCGGGCTACAACCACGAGACCTACGCGCAGTTTGCCGAGAAGTTCAGACCCTTCGACGACGTGCTGCGCAAGGGCGGTTTCCCGGGCGCGCAGCCGAATCCGGCCTATTTGCAGGAGCAGTCGTGGCCTATGACAACGCGACCGGCGGCATCCTCACGCTCGTCGGCGGGCGCGAGTTCAAGCACAGCGAATACAATCGCGCGATGCAGGCGAAGCGGCCTGCGGGCACCGTCTTCACGCCGATCGTCCTGGCCGCCGCCTGCGAGAAGAACATCTTTCCCGGCGAGCTCGTGCAGGATGCGGCGCTCGATAATCGCTACGTAGGCATCGGCGGCACGACCGGCATCCTCGGTGAATGGGGCGTCGAGCGCTCCGGCAACGAATACGAGGGTGGCATCCCGGCGCACGAGGCGATCGCCAAGGGCAAGAACGCGGCCACCGTGCGCCTCGGCTGGATGGCGGGGATGGATGCGGTGCGCGAGGTCGCGAAGAAGGCGGGCATCGATTCCCCGCTGCGCAATCTTCCGAATACGTTCCTCGGCGCCAGCGAAGTTTCGCTCGACGAGCTCACGCTCGCCTACACGACCTTCCCCGGCGGCGGGTCGCGGCCGAAGCAGGGCTACATCATCGATCACATCGTCGATGGCGATGGCGCGGAGGTTTTCAAGACCCACGCCGAGCGGGTGCCCGTGGTCGCCGACTCGACCGCCTATCAAGTGGACGCCGTGCTCGACGACGCTCTGCATCTCGGAACCGGAGTGGACGCGGCGACGAAATACAACCTTGGTCGGTTCCCGGCCGCCGCGAAGACCGGCACCGCTTATAATTTCACCGATACCTACACGATCGGCTACACGAGCGCCGTGACCTGCGGCGTATGGGTCGGGTTCGACCGCCCGACGAAGATTTTCCGCGGCGCCTTCGGCAACGATCTCGCGCTGCCTGTCTGGACGCAGGTAATGAATACGTCCACCCAGGATTTCCAGCCGCAGCCTTTCAAGCGCCCGGCGTCGATCATTCCGGTCTCCATTTGCCGGGTCTCGGGCTTGCTCGAGACCGGCCGCTGCGAAGAGGAAGTGAAGGATCCTCAAACCGGGCAGATCCACAAACAAAAGACCTCCTACATCGAATACGCCACGGCCAAGAGCAAACCAACGATCCCGTGTGACGTGCATGGCACGGGCCTCCGCCTCTACACGCGTGCGCAGGAGGAATCCGAGTGGCCGCGTCCGGTCCTGGCCGTCGATCTCGCCATGATCCGTCCGGTTGCCGTGGGAGCTCCCGCGCTGGTCGGTCTCAACGACGTCTATCACTCCGTCAAGCCGGCCGCGCTGCGGATGCGGGAGGATGAAATCCCGGTCGCCAAAGCCGTGCCGGTGAACCAGCAGGTCGCCGAAGCCGCGCTTGCCGATGGAGAGGCTCCGAAAGCCGAAGCCGCGCCGCCGCCGCCGGTGGCCTCCCAGGAAGTGCGGCGGGCCGAATCGGTCAAGCCCCTCGACGTGCCTTCCGACTCCGCAGATATTCCGCTTCAGGTTCCCGAGCCCATAAAGTTCTAAAACGTCCGGCTAAGTGGGACCGTGGAAGGCATGCTCTTGGCGGTCGAAGGCCTCGACCTGATCCAGAATGATCTCCGCCATCATCGGCTCCGTGCCGACCGCGCTCGCATAATAAAGCTGGCGCCCGCGGGCATCGTAGGGATTTCGCCGAAAAACCTCCCGCTGGCTCGCCGCAGGCTGTCCCTCTTCCTCGATGCCGAGCAGGACCGGGATGTCCTGATAACTGTGCAAGCCGTCCGCGATGAAGAACGGCAAGACGAGGACATTCGGGCAGCGCGTGAGTTGATCCCACTCCGAAATGAGGGGCGGCTCTTCCATGTAGGCGGCGATGACTTCGCCATAGAGGCCCATCGCGGCGATGCGCCGCACCTGCTCCTTGGCCGCGACCGCGGAATTGTCGTTCAAGGCTGTTCCGTGTCCGACAATGATGAGGCTGGTCTCGATCCCGGGCACGCCGCGCGCGGTTTCCCGGGCCCGGCGCAGCAGGACCTCCGTCATGCGCGGATGGCTGCCGACTGGCTCGCAATATTTGATCGTGCGGCGGCCGCGCATGGTGAGAGGCCCGGCGAGTCCCAGCTCCCTGGGAATGACCGTGCGGGTGAAATATCCCTCGCTGATGAAATCGGGCACCACATACACCTCGTCGCTCTCGATCATCCGAAGGACCTCGCGCATCGACGGCTCTTCCTTCCAGAAACACACGGCCAC
>JBBCHV010000041.1:0-225568 GCA_037200205.1 Chthoniobacter sp. | reverse complement strand
GTGGTCGTTACTTAACGGTGCTGGCAGGCAGACGCCAGCGTTGATTTTTAACGATTGGATTGCACGGGAAAAAAGTCCGAATTAGTTGTTGCCATTCCTTGGAGGCGTCCTTAAAGCATCCCCCGAAAGCAACCCAATCCAACCGCAGCACTACCCCTTTTTATGGCAGATAAAACGATCGAAGAAAAAGTGAAGGACATCATCGTCGAGCAACTCGGCGTTAATCCCGAGCAAGTCACCCCCAGCGCCTCCTTCATTGAAGACCTGGGCGCCGACTCTCTCGACACGGTGGAGCTCGTCATGGCTTTCGAGGAAGAATTTTCCGTAGAAGTGCCCGATGAAGATGCGGAAAAGCTGCAGACCGTGGGCGACGTGGTGAAGTACATCGAGGAGAAGACCGCCAAGTAACGGCTTTCCAGCCCCGGTAATTTTGCTGAAGGACACGGTCGCAAGCCGTGTCCTTTTGCTTTGGTTGGATTTCTTAGGAATTATTTTTCGACCCCCGCAACTCCGCGGTGGGGCAGGGGTTCCCCTTCCACAATGAAAAAGCATCTCGCTATTCTCTCTTTGACTGTGGCCGGCCTTTGCGCCGTGCCGTTCCAACTTCGGGCCGATGACGCCGTGCCGCCGAAACCTCCCGGTGGTGACAAAGCTCCCGCAGACGCGCCGAAAGCTCCCGATGCCGCCCCTCCCCGGGCCGGTGGAGGTGGTGGCCGCCTCAGCCCCGAGGAGCGCCTGAAAAAGATGACCGAAGAGCTGAACCTCACCCAGGAGCAGCAGGACAAGGTGAAGGCCATTGCGGAAAAGAATGCTCCGCAGTTCAAAGAGCTGATCGCCAAGGGCCGTGCGAATCTCACGGACGAAGACAAGACCAAGATCCGTGAGTTGATGAAGAGCCAGGTGGAAGAGATCGCGGCCATCCTCACGCCCGAGCAAAAAGAAAAATACAAGGCGGCGGTGGAGAAGCGCCGCGCCGCCAGCGGTGGCCCTGCGGCCGCGAAGTAACCATTTTCCCACGGCTCACGCCGCATTCAATTTAACCCATCGGGCGGGATGTCGCATGACATCCCGCCCGGTTTTGCTTTTTGCGCAAAGAAACCCCTCTTCCACGCCGAAGGCGTCCAAAGCCAGCTAGCCCCGGGTCGAGCGAGTCCGCGAGCGAACACCCGGGGTTTCGAAAAACACAGCGAAGCTCCAACCGTCCCGGCCTCCTGGCCGCATCGCTTTTCGATGGGCAGAAGAGATGCGGCTTCGCCGGGACGGTTGGATTGTCCGTGAGGGGGACGATACCCCGGGTGTTCGCTCGAAGACTCGCTCGACCCGGGGCTAGCTGGCTTTGGACACCTTCGGCGTCAAAGAGGGCAAAATTCGAGAACGGCGTTCCACGTAAGCCAGTCTCGAATTACTTCTTCGGTCCAGGGATTTTCAAAAAGCGGAAACGTTCGTCGTAGCGGCCGCGATTGTGGCTGCGGCAGCAGTCGAGACACGCCGTTTTGCGGACGAAGGGGCGCACGCGCTTCACTTCCTGCGCACACGAAGGGCAGCGATAAAAATGGCGGGCGGCGAGTTGACGCCGCGGGAGCGGAAGGGTGTGGCAGCGCTTTTCGTCGAGCAATCCGAGGTCGCGACAGGCTTGCTGCCATTCGGGTCCATGCGGCTCGATACGTTTGCGGCCGGCGCGATGGTGCGCCAGCAAGTGCGCGAGTTCGTGCCGCAGGGTACGGTCCACTTCCGATTCGCCGATGGCGCACAGGCGCGGATTGAGCGTGATCAAGGCCTTGGCCACCAGCGCGGTGCCGGCAGTGCTGCGCATCCGTGAATTCCAGCGCACGACGACGCGTTTCGCGAGCTCGGGATAGTGCAGGGCGTGCAGGAGTTCGCGCGCTTTTGCTTCCATGGCGTCATCCCGGTGCGACGCCGTTCGTATCTCAGGTTGTTTGGGGGTGGGGAGTGGCTCTTTGCGCCAGGTCGGGATTAAGCGGGTGAGGAAGTCGAGTTGGCGGCCGAGGGTCATGCGTGGGCGGTTTGCAAGCGGGAGAAGATTGCCGGGAGGCGGGCGATCGTGGTATTGATTTCTGCGGTGGTGGTTTCCTTGCCGAGGGAGAAGCGGACGGTGGCGCGCGCCAGTTCGGGCGCGACGCCCATGGCGAGTAGGACGTGCGAGGGCATGATCGAGCCGACCATACACGCGGAGCCACTCGAAGCGCAAATCCCGGCGAGATCGAGATTGATGAGCAGGCTCTCGCCGTCGAGCCCGGGGAAGCTCACGTTCAGCGTATTGGCGAGGCCATGCCCGGGGTCGCCATTGCGCACCGCCGTGGGAAAGGCCTCGCGGATGCCCTGCCAGAGCCGTTCGCGGAGCAGTGCCTGGCGCGGACGCTCGCTCTCCATCGCGGCGACGGCGAGTTCCGCGGCGCAGGCCAGGCCCACGATGGCCGCGGTATTTTCCGTGCCGGGGCGGCGCTCGTTTTCATGCGAGCCGCCGTGCTGCAAGCGCTCGACCGTCAGGCCCGTGCGCAGGTAGAGCGCGCCGGCGCCTTTGGGTCCGTGAAATTTGTGCGCGGCCAGCGAGAGCGCGTCGAAGTCCTGTGTCGCGAGCGGCTCCTTGCCGAAGGATTGAATCGCGTCGCTGTGCAACAAGACACCGCGCGCGCGGCAGAGCGCGCTGATCTCGGGCATGGGCTGGAGGGTGCCGGTTTCGTTGTTCGCGGACATGATCGAGACAAGGGTGGTCTCCGGGCCGATCGCTTCCGCCAACTGCCCGGCGTGCACGCGGCCGTGGGCATCGACCGGCAGCCACGTGACCCGGAACCCCTCCTTTTTCTGCAAGTGCTCGCAGGCGTGCAGCACGGCGTGATGCTCCGTGGCGCAGGTGATCACATGCTTTCCCCGGGACGCATTCGCCCGGGCGAGGCCGATCACCGCCAGGTTGTCGGATTCGGTGCCGCCGCCGGTGAAGATGATTTCGTGCGGCTTGGCGCCGAGCAGGCGCGCCAGCCGGTCGCGCGCATCGTCGATGGCCGCGCGCGCCTCACGGCCGGCGGCGTGAATGCTCGAGGGGTTGCCGAAGTGCTGCTCGAGAAACGGCCGCATCTCCGCGAACGCCTCGGGCGCGAGCGGAGTGGTGGCATTGTAGTCGAGGTAGATCAAAGGACGCGGCTATTGTCGCGGCGTTCCGCCCGCTTGGCAAAATCCATTCGCCAGGAGTTTGCCAGCATTGGCTGGATGGCCTGTGTACTTTAAATCTCCCAATCCCCCACCCATTCCGGCCGCTTGTTCTTGTCGAAGATGCGCAGTTGGTTCTCCTCATAGAAAACCAGCGAACGCGGCGGGACGCTGTGGGTGAGGAAGACATTCGCCCCGATGGTCGAGCCTTCGCCGATGACCGTATCGCCGCCGATGATCGTGGTGCCGGCGTAGATGGTGACGTGGTCCTCCACGGTGGGATGCCGTTTCTTGCCCTTCAATGCCTGGCCGCCGGCGAGCGACCGTGCCACGAGCGACACGCCTTGATACATCTTCACGTGGTGGCCGATGACCGACGTCTCGCCGACGACCACGCCGGTGCCGTGGTCGATGAAGAAGTGCGACTTGATATGGGCTCCGGGATGGATGTCGATGCCGGTGCGCGAGTGCGCCCATTCCGTCATCATCCGCGGGATGAGCGGGAGCTCGTGGCAATAGAGCAGGTGCGCGCAACGCTGGATGGCGATGGCCTCCAGGTACGGGTAGGAAAGGATGATCTCGTCGCTGCCGCCGGCCGCGGGATCCCCGGAAAAGCCCGCCTCGATATCCGTCTGCAACTGCTGTCGCGCGAAGGGGATCGTGTTCAGGAATTCGGCGATCAGAGCCTCCGCCTTGGCCTGCGGGCACTCCGGTTCCTTGAGGCGCAGGCTCTTGCAGACTTCTGTCGCCAGCCGGTCGGCGATGGAAAAAACCCGGTGACTGGTCACGCGGCGCACGTCGCGCGAGTGGATCGGCTCCTGGTCGTGAAAGCCGGGAAACAAGAGCTGGAGCAGGTCTTCGCAGATCGTGGCCAGCGCGCGTTTCGACGGCAGGTTCGAGCCGTCGATATTGTTCATGCCGGCGCCCGCCCGGTAAGAGGCGAGAATTTTCTCTGTAATGCTGGCCAAATCTTTGTCCATCGCTGTTCCAAGTATCGCTGTTTGAATAATCGCGCAATCCACGAGTCAAAGTCTCGTGCAACCAATTCTCCGCTGCGGCGCGAAGAAAACAAAAGGCTCTTCCTCCCTATGACGCTGACATTCTTCATCGACGAAGGCTTGAAACTTGGTGCGAAAACTGGACAGTATAGTCCAGTGCCGAAGTCCAGAGCCTCTGCCCACCCCCCTAAGGAACACATGAACCTTTCCGTCCCGAGCGCGCCGACCCGTTTCTCCGGCGCCAGAAAGTCGCCTCCTGACGATCACGCCACCGGCCACTATTCCGTGCAGGGCGCGTGGCTGTGCCACACCGGTCGCGTGCGGCGCGTCAACGAGGATTCCCTGCTGGCGGGAGAGAAATTTTTTGTGGGCAGCAGTGAGGCGCCGTCGGTCATCGATATCGCGGCGGGGCCATGGATCGTCGCCGTCTCCGACGGCATCGGTGGGCACAAGGGTGGTGCGGAAGCCAGCCGGGGCGTCGTCGAGGCGCTGGCGGAATGCGTGCGCGTCACCCCCACTTGCGTGTCGGAGACATTGCGAAAGCTGAACCGGGACTTTTGCGAGCGTGGGCAGACCGATGTGGAACTCGCGGCCATGGGTGCGACGGTGGCAGGCATTGGCTGCGGAGGGCGCGGTCTCTTCGCCTTCAATGTGGGCGACTCCCGCGTTTATCGGCTGGAAGGGACAAAGCTCGTGCAGGTCACGCGCGACGATTCCGAGGCCGAAGACCTGATCGATGTGGGCCTGCTCCAGCAGTATGACGGTCCGCGTCCCGGCTTTCTCCATGCGCTGACGCAGGCCATCGGCGGCCGCGATGAAGTGCTCGATATCGAGACGCACATCCATCCGTTGCACCTCGAGGGCCGCACCCGGTTCCTCATTTGCAGCGACGGCCTGACCGACATGCTGCACAGCCCGGAGATCCGCGAGATCCTCGGCGCCGAGCAGGCCGCCGAACGCGCCGTCGCCGCGCTCTTCAATCGCGCCATGAACGCCGGCGGCGTCGACAACATCACGCTGGCCGTGATCGAGATCGAAAAGATCTGAGGGCGGCAGATCGGGTCCACGAAATACACGAAAAGGCACGAAAGGTTTTGCCGACGTATGTGCGGGTGCCGTCTCCTTTCGGAGGCGACCGTCGCACAAAATCACCTTTTCGTGACTTTTCGTGTATTTCGTGGACCCAACCCCTCTGACGGGCGCTATCCCTTCAGCGAGGCCATATCGATCACGAAGCGGTACTTCACATCGCTCTTCAGCACGCGCTCGTAGGCTTCGTTGATCTTCTGGATCGGGATCATCTCGATGTCGGAGGTGATGTTGTGCTCCCCGCAGAAATCCAGCATCTCCTGCGTTTCGGCGATACCGCCGATGAGCGAACCGGCGAGTTGACGGCGCTTCACCAGCAAGGAAAAGGCGGCCACGGGCAGTGGCTTTTCCGGCGCGCCCACGAGCACCAGCGTGCTGTCGGGCTTGAGAAGCTCGAGATAAGCGTTGATGTCGTGCTGGGCGGAAACGGCGTCGAGGATGAAATCGAAGCTCATGGTGTGCGCCTTCATCTCCTCCGCATTTTTCGAGACCACCACTTCATCCGCGCCGAGGCGGCGCGCGTCGTCGGCCTTGCCCGGTGAAGTCGTGAAGAGGACGGTGTGCGCGCCGAAGGCGTGGGCGAATTTCAGCCCCATGTGCCCCAGGCCGCCCAAGCCCACGATGCCCACCTTCTGCCCGGCCTTCACGCCCCAGTGGCGCAGTGGCGAATAGGTCGTGATGCCCGCACAGAGCAGCGGTGCCGTCGCCGCGAGGTCGAGATTCGCCGGCACGCGCAGCACGAACGCTTCATCGACCACGATGTTGTCGGAATAGCCGCCGTAGGTCACGCCGCCGGAATGTTTGTCCGGCCCATTGTAGGTGAAAACGGGAAATTGATCGCAGAGTTGCTCGAAGCCCCGGCGGCATTGCGGGCAGGTCCGGCACGAGTCCACCATGCAGCCGACCGCGGCGAGGTCGCCGGCCTGGAACTTCGTCACGGCGCTTCCCACGCTGGTCACGCGCCCCACGATCTCGTGGCCGGGCACGCAGGGGTAGATGGTGTTCTGCCATTCGTTGCGGGCCTGGTGGATGTCCGAGTGGCACACGCCGCAGAAGAGGATCTCGATCTGGACGTCGCCCGGCAAAGGCGCCCGGCGTTCGAATGAAAACGGAGCCACGGGCGAAGTAGCGCTGAGAGCGGAGAAGGCTTTGGTGCGGTTCATAGGGTGATCTTATCGCGTCTCGGGAGGCAGACAACCGTGTCGCGCGTGAAATCTCGGTGGCGTGGGCTCCTCAATTCCGATGCGCCTTATGGCACGCCGGACACGTCTGTGTCATCTGCTGGAAGGCGGCGTCGCGGCGGGGTCGGTGCGGTCTCCGGAAAATCCGCGTGCTTTTTCGTGCCTTTCGTGGACCCCTCTTGGGTGGCGGTTTCGCCGCGCTGGTCCCCCGAGATTTCATTTTCCTTTGCTGGCGCGCCTTGGCCCGTTCTCTCCCACGGCAAGGCTGGTGCTCGGGAATGGAGCGGCGTAGGATGCGGCGATGATGGAGATCAGACACTTCCACCCCGAGGACGAAGCGGCCGTCATTCACCTCTGGATGCGCTGCGGGTTGGTCGTCCCGCAAAACAACCCGCGCTCGGACATCGAACGCAAACTGTGGGTCACCCCGGAGTTGTTTCTGGTCGGCACGCTGGGCTCCGAGGTGATTGCCACCGTCATGGCCGGCTACGAAGGCCATCGCGGCAGCATCCACTACCTCGCCGTGGCCCCCGAGTATCAGCGGCGCAATTACGGCCGGCAGATCATGGAGCAGGTCGAGAAGATCCTGCGCGATTGCGGCTGCCCCAAGATCAATCTTTGCGTGCGCGCCTCGAACCAGTCGGTCGTCGCCTTCTACCAACGTCTCGGCTTTGTCTGCGAACCGGTCGTGACCATGGGCAAGCGTCTGACGGTGGATGAACCGTTCGCGCTTCTGTAAGGGCGGTGGCCCGACCGCCCCCGGGCCGGCGGCGCATTTTTTTCGTCGAGCAAAGCCGGGACCTGATGCACATTCCGCCCATGTCGAAAACGGACTGCACGGACATCCTCAAGGCGCTCGCCGATCGCTCTCGCATGCGAATCGTGAAAGCGCTGCTCGCCAAGGGCCATGGCGTGAACGACCTCGCCGCGGAACTCAAGCTCTCGCAATACAACGTCTCGAAGCATCTCCGGGTGCTCAAGCAGGCGGGCATCGTGGACATGCAGCCCGACGGCACCCGCCGCGAATACTTCATCGTCAAAGACTTTCGTGAACGCCTGAAAAAGGAAGGCCCGGTGCTCGACTTCGGCTGCTGCAGCTTCCGGTTCGATCAATTGCCCGACTGAACACCGCTGGCCGGTGGGGGTGGCTCTTCGCTCTCGTGCAGGCGGGCCATGGAAACCACGAAGCTGTAGACCGCGAGCGAGAAAAAGAAAAAGGTCACCGAAAAGGCGATCGCCTCTTTCGCGTTGTGCAGTTCCACGAGATTGATGGCGTCGCCGGCCAGTTTCAACGGGCGGGCCACGACGTCCCAGCTATTCCACCGCAGCATGCGGCCGAGGTAGATGCCAAAGGAGCCCAGCGCCAGGGCAGTGCCGGCAAAGAGCCAGCCCAGGCGCCAGCCAAAGCGCGCCCGCACGAAGAGATGCAGCAGGTAGAGCGACAGGCATCCCAGGAACATGCCGCCGGCGGCGAAGCTCATCGTCATCAGCAGATCGAACCAGCGCACGTCCCCCGCGTGTCCGGAGTATTTCAGGTGAACGAAGTCCGTCGTGATATAGAAGGTATTCGGATAAAAGAGAATCCACAGGACCAGCGTGACCCAAAACCACACCCGGTTGCCACCGCTCGACAGGCGCCAGATGAACAGCGCCAGCAGCATGGGAATCCACGCCAGCAGCAAATTGATGAAGAGCCCGCCGAAGAGCAGATTGCCCGAGCGGGCAAAGCGCACGAGCAGCATCCCGGTGCAGACGGCGGAGCCGAAAAGCAAGGTATAGAGGGTATGCCGGACGCGGTGCGCGGGAATGGTGCGTGGCGGGAATGACATGGCGGATGGAAACATCCAACATCCCACGCCGAACTTCCAACCTCCAATGCAGGGAGATCGGAGCCGCCTTGGCCGAAAGGGGGCGAGGGACCGGAACGGGAAATTGGAACAGAAGGAGCGCGGCGAAAATAAATTGCCAATCGGGGCATGTAAGCATATTTCCAAGCCCTCTTTTTCACCCAATTGTCACCATGAGACTCCCCATCCCCTTCCTTGCTCTCCTCCTGGCCGCGCAGCCGCTCTGCGCGGAGACGCTCAAGATCAATGGCTCCACCACCGTGAATCTGCCGGCCGCCGAGGCGGCGGAAATCCTGCGCGCCGAGCAGAAGCTCGATATCCAGGTCGATACCCAGGGCGGCAGTTCCGGCGGCATCTCCATGCTCGGCGACGGACTCGTCCAGATCGGGATGCTCTCCAAGCACGTCAACGACGACGACCGGGCGAAATTCCCCAACGTGAAGTTCAATGAAATCCAGATCGGCGAAGATGCCGTGGCCATCATCGTCTCCAAGGACGTGTGGGACGGCGGCGTGCACGCGCTCACCCAGCAGCAGATCAAGGACATCTACGAGAGCAGGATCACCAATTGGAAAGACGTGGGCGGCAAGTCGCAGCGCATCGCCTTCTTCAACAAGGAGCCGGGCCGCGGCACGTGGGAAGTCTTCGCCCATTGGGCCTACGGCAATCCCAAGGCCGCGCCGCAAGTGAGCTTCCCCGAGGTGGGCGGCAATGAAGAGACGCGCAACAAAGTGAGTTCCACGCGCGGGGCGTTGTCGCAGCTTTCCTCCTCGTGGGCCGACGGAAAGAAGGTCTTCGCCCTCGGCATCAAGCTCGACGACGGCACCGTGGTCGAACCCACCAACGAAAACATCGCCAACAAAAAGTACCCGCTCAGCCGTTCGCTGCTTTTGCTGACCAATGGCGAGCCGGCCGGCGTGGCCAAAACCTACGTCGAGTTCATGCTCAGCGACCGCGGCCAGGAGCTGGTGAAAAAGCACGGCTACATGCGGCTCAAGGATTTGGCCAAGTAACGCGGCATGACGCGCGCGCTGAGTTGGATCTTCAGCCTCGTCGCCCTGGCGGCGGTCGGGTTGCTCGCGGGCATTTTCGCGTGGCAGAGCCTGCCCGTATGGCACCACGAGGGCTGGAGTTATCTTACCGGGGTAAAATGGTTTTTCCGGCAGAAACAATTCGGCGCGCTGCCGATGATCTATGGCACGGTCGTCGTCGCCGCCATCGCGCTCGTGCTGGCGGCGCCGCTCGGTTTCGGCGCGGCCATTTGCACCGCCGAGTATCTGCCCCGTCGCACGCGACTCGCGGTAAAAGTGCTCATCGAGATGCTCGCGGGCGTGCCTTCCGTCGTCTACGGATTGCTCGGCATTCTCCTGCTGCGCGACTGGATTTACGATGCCTTCGCCAAGTTCGAGCCGCTGAGCGGCGACACCTTGCTCACCGCCGGCGTGCTGCTCGCGGTCATGATCCTGCCGACGATCGTGACGCTCAGCGACGATGCCTTGCGCGGCGTGCCCGCGGCGCAGCGGCGCGCGGCGCGGGGCCTGGGACTCACCCGCGCGGAGACGATTCTCTCCATCGCCATCCCGCAGGCGAAACGGGGACTCGGCGCGGCCCTCCTGCTGGCGCTGGGCCGTGCGCTGGGGGAAACGATCGCGGTCTTTCTCGTGGTCGGCCGGCAGGACAACAACGTGCCCGAGCGCTGGCTGTCGCTCCGCGCCTGGCTCGATGCCGGGCAGACCATCACCAGCAAACTCGGCGGCTCGGAAACGAATATCGCCTACGGCGATCCGGTCCATTGGGGCGCCATGGTCGGGCTGGCGTTGATTCTCCTCGTGATGACCGGTGGCGTGACGCTGCTCGGCACCGGCTTTGGAAAGCGTTCCGATGCGTAAGCTCCTCGACTTCCTCCTCGCCGCCGTCGCCGGGCTCTGCGCGCTCATCGCGGTGGCGCTGCTGCTCGGCCTGGTGGGCATCATCGCCCGGCGCGGCGGCCCGGCGGTGACCTGGCATTTTCTCACCGAGCAAATCCGTCTCGTCGGCGCGGCGGGCGGCATCTTCTGGAACCTCGTCGGCACCTTGATCCTGCTCGCCTCGGCCTTTGCCGCCTGCGCCCCGCTGGCCGTCGGCCTGGCGCTCGTGGAGCGCGTCTGGCTGCGCGGGGAGGGGAGCCGCCGCGCGTTGCGCACGGTGCTTTACACGCTCAATGGCGTGCCCAGCATCGTGTTCGGCATCTTCGGGTTTGTCGTCTTCGTGCAGTGGTGTGGCTGGGGAAAATCCTGGCTGTGCGGCGGGCTCGTCCTCGCGCTCATGATGGTCCCCACAGTGACGGTGTCGCTGATGGAGCGGCTCAAGGCGATCCCGGCGAAGTATGTCGAGGCCGCCGCGGGCCTCGGCTTGAGCAAGGCGCAGATCGTCTGGAGCGTACAGTTGCCGCAGGCCTGGGGCGGCCTGGTGACGGGTGCGTTGCTCGGCCTGGCGCGGGCGGCCGGCGAAGTGGCCCCGATCATGTTCACCGCCACGATCTTTGCCGGCGCCACGCTGCCCAGGGGGATCAAGGAAAGCCCCGTGCTCTCGCTGCCCTATCACATCTTCATTTTGGCGCAGGATTCCTTCGATCCCAGCGTGGGCTCGAAGCTCTGGGGCGCCGCGCTCGTGCTCCTGGCGCTCGTCTTGATTCTGAGCGTGCTCTCGCTGCCCAGCCGTCTCAAACTCCACGAAGAAGCCAATGCCTGATTGCTGTCCACCTCCCGTCGCGACCGATGTCGCCCCCATCCTCGAAGCCCGCGGGCTGGAAGTGCGGGCGCAGGGCCGCGCCCTGATTCGCAACGTCCATTTCGCCGTCCGCCCCGGCCAGGTCTTCGGCCTCATCGGTCCCTCCGGCGCGGGCAAGAGCACCCTGCTGCGGGCGCTGAACCGGCTCACCGACTTGATTCCCGGACTCCGCGTGCGGGGCGACGTGCAACTGCACGGCCGGTCCATTTACGCGCCGGGCACCGATGTGAATGCCTTGCGGGAAAAGGTCGGCATGCTCTTCCAGCAACCGGTGGTGTTCCCCCGCGAGCATTGGCGAAAATGTGCTTTTTGGCGCGAAACGCCTGCGCCGATTGTCGCGCGGCGAGCGTGCCGAGCTGATCGAATCCGCGCTCACCGAGTCCGCGCTGTGGGAGGAAGTGAAGGACCGTCTCCGGCAGCCGGCGAACGCGCTCTCCGTGGGGCAGCAGCAGCGCCTTTGCCTCGCGCGCACGCTGGCCGTAAAATCGGAAATCATCCTCATGGATGAGCCGACCAGCGCCCTCGATCCGCGGTCCACGCAAGCCATCGAGGAGCTCATCCTGCGCCTGAAGGAGCGGCACACGATAGTGATCGTTACGCACAATGTCACCCAGGCCCGCCGCATCACCGATTGGATCGCGTGCGTGTGCGTGCGCGATGGGGTGGGGGAGATCGTGGAGAGCGCGTGTTGCGACGCTGTGCTCGACAACCCGCAATGCCGCGAGGTGATCGAGTATCTTTCGCACGCGTAACAGGGGGCTTCCTTTTCCTCCTCGTCCTTCATCCTCGTTCTCGTCCTCGAAAGGGAAAAGAAGTCGAGCACGAGCACGGAGACGGGACGGGGACGAGGACGGGGACGAGGACGAGGGACGAGGGACGAGGGACGAGGGACGAGGGACGAGGGGCGAGGGGCGTGGGACGAGGGGCGTGGGACGAGGGGCGTGGGACGAGGGGCGTGGACGAGGGGCGTGGACGAGGGGCGTGGACGAGGGGCGTGGACGAGGGGCGTGGACGAGGGGCGTGGACGAGGGGCGTGGACGAGGGGCGTGGACGAGGGGCGTGGACGAGGGGCGTGGACGAGGGGCGTGGACGAGGGACGTGGACGAGGGACGTGGACGAGGGACGTGGACGAGGGACGAGGATGAGGATGAGGATGAGGATGAGGATGAGGACGAGGATGAGGATGAGGATGAGGATGAGCACGGACACGTCTCCTACGCGAGCGACACCCGTCCCCGGCTGGAATCGCGGAGCGATGCCGTGCTGGTAGCCAGGGCTTTCAAGCCCTGGAATCGATTACCGAAGGGAAATCGTCGCGGAGCGACGTCTGCCGAGCCGCGACCAGAGGCAAACGTCGCTCCGCGACGGGCGCCCTGTGGCGAAGAGTCCAGGGCTTGAAAGCCCTGGCTACCGGCAAACGTCGCTCCGCGACGGGCGCCTGTGGGGCGAAGAGTCCAGGGCTTGAAAGCCCTGGCTACCGGCAAGCGTCGCTCCGCGACGGGCGCCTGTGGGGCGAAGAGTTCCAAGGCTTGAAAGCCCTGGCTACCGGCA
This sequence comes from Chthoniobacter sp., assembly GCA_037200205.1. Lineage (GTDB taxonomy): Bacteria > Verrucomicrobiota > Verrucomicrobiia > Chthoniobacterales > Chthoniobacteraceae > Chthoniobacter. The sequence continues at coordinate 212,968 of JBBCHV010000041.1, read as the reverse complement.
AACGTCGCTCCGCGACGGGGGCCCTGTGGGGCGAAGAGTCCAGGGCTTGAAAGCCCTGGCTACCGGCAGGGCGTCGCTCCGCGACTTTGAGAGCGCGCCAATCTTCGACCGCGCCAACCGGCTTTCGCGGTTCGACGCGAAGGCGCTGGGCTAACTTTTCAGCGTCCGCCGATAAGGCGCGAGCCGGTCGGCGAGGTAGAGGCGGTTCATGTGGCGCAATTCCTCGAGCGCCCCGGGCGTGCTGGCGATTTTTTTGGCGGCGGTGAGTGCGGACATGGTTTTCATGTTGAGTAGCAACACGATGGCCATGTCCCGGGCCAGAGGCCGGGGGAGGGCGGGGGCGAGCAGCGTCAGGGTGCGCGCGATCTGTTTCAGGGCGGCGTTGCGGAATTCCTGCCGCTGGGCCGACCACTCGGAGCGGACCTCGAGCAGGGCCGACATCGCTTTCATTTCGCGCCGCAGATCGACCACGAAATGGAGGAGGGCATCCGCCGTTTTATCGAGGTCGGCAGGGTCGATCGCGCGGTGGATGCTCTCCGCCGCTTCGTCGATCCGGCTCCGGTACCGCTCGATCAGCGCATTGGCCAGGATCTCCTTGCTGGGAAAAAAGCGGTAGAGCGAACCGATGGGCGCGCCGGCGCGCTCGGCGATTTCCGCCATGGTCGCGGCTTCGTAACCCTGCTCCGCGATCACGGCGGCGCCCACTTCCAGAAGGGTCGCCACCCGTTGCTTGCCATGACGGCGCTGCGGCTCGACGGCGGCGCGAGGGGCTCTTGACTTATTTGAGGACATGCTCAAGTATGCTCTTATGCGAGTGCATCCTCAAATAGTGAATGCAAGCGCCCGCCAGATCAAGAACCCAAACCGAAATCCCTGAAACCGAAAGAATCCTCATGCCGACCCTTGACCCGCACACCACCGCCCTTGTCCTGATCGATCTGCAAAAAGGCATCGTCGGACGCCAGCTCGCTCCGCATCCGGCCGACCAGGTGCTGAAAAATGCCCGGGAGCTGATCGAGCGCTTCCGCGGGGCCGGCGCCCCGATCGTCCTCGTCAATGTCGCCTGGTCCCCCGATTTCAAGGACGGCCTGCGTCCGCCGGTGGACAAGCCGATGGTCCTGCCGCCGGGCGGCTTTCCCGAGAATTTCAGCGAGCTGGCCGACGGCCTCGCCCAGCCCGGCGACATCCTGATCACCAAGCGCCAGTGGGGCGCATTCTACGGCACGGAATTGGATCTGCAGCTCCGCCGCCGGGGCATCCGGACGATCGTGCTGGCCGGCATCTCCACGAACATCGGGGTGGAATCGACCGCGCGCCAGGCGTGGGAGCACGGCTACGCGATCGTCCTCGCGGAAGACGCGACGAGCAGCACTTCCGCGGAGATGCACGCCTTCTCGATCACCCAGATCCTGCCGCTTATCGCGCGGGTCACCACCGCGGCCGAGATCGGCCTGGAGGCTTGACCGTCTTGGAAAATGACGACATGGCGGCGGTCAGGTTTGAGCCCTTCCGCGGTCTGCCCAAGGCCGCGCAATGGTCCATCCTGGTCGCGATTTCGGTCCTCATCACCGCGCTGCTGAGAAGGGCGCAGCTCCCGGCGGCGCTGCTGCTGGGACCGATGATCGCCGCCATCCTGGTCGAGTATGGGGGTGGCAGGATTCGCGTGCCCAAGCTGCCTTTCAGTTTCGCGCAACCGGTGATCGGTTGCATGATCGCGCGGGTGCTCACGGCGGATATCTTCCTCCGCTTCTTTCGCCAGTGGCCGCTTTTCCTGGGCGTGGTGGTGGCGGTGATCGTGGCCAGTTGCCTGCTCGGCTTGCTCATCAGCAAGCTGCGCATCCTGCCGGAAACGACCGCCATCTGGGGGTTGCTGCCGGGAGCGGCGTCCGTGATGATGCTGATGGCGGAAGCTTTCGGAGCGGACATGCGGCTGGTCGCTTTCATGCAATATCTGCGGGTGATCTTTGTTGCCGGTGCGGCGTCCGTCATCGCGCGCTTCTGGGTGCACGCCTCCGGTGGGGCACCGGCGACGGTGTGGTTTCCCGCCATCCACTGGGTGGCGTTTGGGGAAACGCTCGCGTTGATCGTCGTCGGCATGGTGGTGGGCCGCCGGTTGCGGATTCCTGCCGGCGGCCTGTTGGTGCCGATGGTCCTGGGGGCGGGGTTGCACCTGGGTCACGTTATCGAACTGGAACTGCCGCCCTGGCTCCTCGCGTCGGGTTATCTGTTGCTCGGCTGGACCACCGGCCTGCGGTTTACGCGGGAGATTCTCGCCCACGCCGGGCGCACCCTGCCGCAAATCGTCGGGTCGATCGCTTTGCTGATGGCGTTCTGCGGCCTGCTGAGCTGGCTGCTGGTGCGCGTGGCCGGGATCGATGCGCTCACCGCCTACCTGGCGACCAGCCCGGGCGGGGCGGATTCCGTGGCCATCATCGCCGCCTCCAGCAAAGTCGACGTGCCGTTCGTCATGGCGCTGCAAACGGTGCGATTCCTGGCCGTCTTGATGATCGGGCCGCCGCTTTCGCGCTGGGCGGCCGGAATGCTCAAGCCCGGGGTCGAGGACGGCCCCGGAGTGGAGCCGTGACGCTGGAAACCGCGCCTTCGCTGCATTTTCCGCTTTCGACAAGTTTTCCCCGCGGACTACAGTGAGCCATCGATGAGTTCCTCGGAGGCCAGACATCCCAACCTGACGGTAGGCGAATTTTACACGCGCCACTCCGAGTCGCTCCAGATGAAGCTCATCGGGCCGACGGTCGGCTTCGAACGGCGCATCCGCGAGCCCACCATCAACCGGCCGGGCCTGGCGCTCTCCGGGTTCTTCAGTTATTTCGCCGACCGCCGCATCCAGGTGCTGGGCAGCGCGGAGCTTTCCTACTTGAAGAGCCTCTCGGAATCCAACGCGCGGACGCGGTGCAAGGCCCTCTGCGCGCGGCACATCCCGTGCCTGGTGGTGTCCCGCAGCGCCAAGGTGCCCGCGCCCCTCATGGAGGAGGCGGAGGCGGCCGGCGTGGCGCTCTTTCGCACGCCGATGGTGACCATGAAATTCATCAACGCCGCGACCCTGGCGCTGGAGTTCGATTTTGCCCCGACCAAGAGCGAATACGGCAGCATGATGGACATCATGGGCGTGGGCACCCTGATCCGCGGCTCCAGCGGCATCGGCAAGAGCGAATGCGTGCTCGGGTTGATCGAGCGCGGGCACAGCCTGGTGAGCGACGACATGACGCGCTTTCGTGCGCTGGAGGGCCGGGAATTGGTCGGCACGTCTCCGGACCTGACCCGTCATCACATGGAAATCCGGGGTCTGGGGGTCATCAATGTGATGTCCATTTTCGGCATCGGCTCGGTCCGCCACGAAAAGAGGCTGGATTTGATCGTGACACTAAAGGATTGGCAGGAACTGGAAGACGTCGATAGAATCGGCTTGGATCAGCAATTTTTCGAGTTGCTCGAGATTCTGATCCCACATGTCACCATTCCTGTGAGGACGGGCCGCGACCTGGCCCGCCTCGTGGAAGTGGCTGCGCTGGACCAGAAACTCAAGAGTATGGGCCAGAACAGCGCGGTGGAATTCAATCAACGCCTGCTGAACATCATGCAAAAGAAGAAAGAGCCATAATGGGTCTCCTGAGCCGTAACCCGACACCGCCTCCCAGTCCAAACCGCCAAAGAGCTGACGATCGTGAACCGGCTCGGCCTGCATGCCCGTCCCTCGGCCATGTTCGTCAAGACGGCGAGCCGCTTCAAATGTGAAGTCTGGGTCGAAAAAGACGGTGAGCGAGTGAACGGCAAGAGCATCATGGGCCTCATGATGCTCGCCGCCGGGCAAGGATCGAAGCTGCTGGTCACCTGCGAAGGCGCCGATGGAGACAAGGCGCTCGCAGAAATCGAGGAAATCATTCGACGGAAGTTCGATGAGGATTGACGGCAGCGCGATTTTTCCGCTCATCCTCCTCCCATGAGCAGTGACGCCGCCGGACCCAGCCAGGAAAGACGCTTTCAAGGCGTCGGCGTGTCCCCCGGTATCGCTCGCGGCGTCATCTTCGTCTATCGGCCCGAGGACGAGACGCCGCCGCTGCGGAAGATCGAGGAAAGCGAGATCCCGGAAGAGATTGCCCGCTTTGAAGCGGCGCTGATCGCCACCCGCACGCAGATCCTGGAAATGCAGCATCGCATCGCCGAGTCCATCGGCGCCAAGGATGCGGGCATTTTTGACGCGCATCTGCTCGTGGTGGAGGACCGCACCTTGATCGATGAAGTGCTGCGCATGCTGGCGCGGGACAAGACCGATGTGGAGCATGTGTTCCAGAGTGTCGCCGGCCGTTACGCCAAGACACTGAGCGAGATCGACGATCCCTATTTGCGCGAGCGCGCGCTCGATATTCACGATGTGACGCGGCGCGTGGTGCGGAATCTCATGGGCAAAGAGAGCCGCGACCTGGCGAGCATCACCACGCCGCACATCCTCATGGCGCACAATCTCGCGCCGTCGGATACCGCGCAGCTCAACCGCCAGCTCGTGCTCGGCTTTGGCACCGATATCGGCAGCAAGACTTCGCACACGGCGATCATGGCGCGGTCGTTGAATATCCCGGCGGTGGTGGGGCTGCACGATGCGAGCCACCAGATCGCCACGGGCGATCACATCCTGCTGGATGGCTATAATGGTGTCGTCATCGTCAACCCGAGCGACCAGACGCTGTGGGAATACGGCGAGTTGGAAGTCAAGAAAACCGAGGTCGAGGAAAAGCTCACGCAACTGCGCGAAACGATCTCGACGACGCTGGACGGACGGCACGTCATTCTCTCCGCGAACATCGAGTTGCCCGAGGATCTCGAGCAGGTGAAGCAGAGCGGCGCCGAGGGCGTGGGCCTCTATCGCACGGAGTTTTTCTACCTGGGCAAATCCGAGCTGCCGAGCGAGGAGGACCAATATCAGGCCTATCGCCAGGTGGCCGAAAGCGTCCTGCCGCACAGCACGATCATTCGCACGCTCGACCTGGGCGGCGACAAATTCATGAGCGCGCTGCACATGCCCGAGGAGTTGAATCCCTTCCTGGGCTGGCGCGCCATCCGGTTCTGCCTGGAGCGCGTGGATATCTTCAAGGTGCAGCTCCGCGCCATCCTGCGCGCCAGCGCCGTGGGCAACGTGAAGATCATGTATCCCATGATCTCCGGCGTGGATGAGCTGCGGCGGGCGAATGTGATCCTCGAGGAGTGCCGCGCCGAATTGCGCGCCGAGGGGAAGCCTTTCAAGGAGGACCTCGAAGTCGGCGCGATGATCGAGATACCCAGCGCCGCGATCTCGGCGGACATTCTCGCCCGCGAGGTCGATTTCTTCAGCATCGGCACGAATGATCTCATCCAGTATTCGATCGCCGTCGATCGGCTCAACGAGCACATCGCACATCTCTACGAGCCCACGCATCCGGCGATCATCCGGCTCATTCGCATGACGGTGGATGCCGCGCACGCGCACAATCTCTGGGTCGGGGGTGTGCGGCGAAATGGGCGGGGACATCGCGCTCACGCCGTTGCTGCTCGGGTTGGGGGTCGATGAGCTCAGCACCGGCGCGGCGCTGGTGCCGCGGGTGAAGCGCGCGGTGCAGGCGCTGGATATTGCCGCCTGTCTCCAGTTGATCGAGGATATCAAGCCGCTCGACAGCGCCTCGGCGATTCTCGCCAAGTGCGAGGAAGTCGCGCGCGCCCACTATCCCGAGCTGCTGTAGGTCTCGTTGCTCGGTTCCCGAAAAGATCTGCAAGATTCGGTCTTCCTCCCACGTAGTACAGAACACGGCGCCAGCCCTGGCGTCCGCATCCTCATGAACATCCGCCTCCTCCCCGCCTTGCTCGCCGCCGCCACCCTGCTTTTCGCCGGCTGCCTGCCCGAGTCGAAGAACCCGCTCTCCACCCCGGCGACCTCGACCATCGATCCGCGCCTGGAGGGCATTTACGTGGCCCGGCGGGACAAGAAGGATGACGATCTGGCGGGCTGGCACTTTCACTATCGCGGCGCCAAGGCCGCGGGCCAGGGGCCGGCACGCGCGACGCCGTGGCTGGAGGTTCTGGACATCGAGCATCGCCAGGATGGCGCCCTCAAGGGCAATGCCTATCGCGTGCTGACCACGCATCTGGGCGGGCATGATTACATGAGCTTCATCGTGGTGGGGGGCGACCGGAACCAGTATGCTACGCAATATAGCTTCGCGCGTTATGAGGTGAGCTGGACGGGAGACATTCGCATCTGGCTGGTGAACTCCGATGTGCTCACCCAAGCCATCCAGTCCGGCAAACTGCGCGGCACGGTGAAGACATCTCATGGGAAAGACATTCTTCTCACCGACTCGACGGCGCATCTGGCCGCCTTCGTCGCCGCGAGCGATCCTTCCGTGCTCTTCAGCGGAAAGCCGCTGGCCCTCCACCGCGTTGCGAAGTAGCCGGATCAGCGCACGACGCGCCGGACCACTTCCTCGATGACCGCCATGTGCGCCGCCACGCGCCGCTCCAGGGCGAATTCCGACGGGGTCTCGACCGTGAAGCTGCGCTCGGAATGTTCGAGGTGCAGCCAGACGGCCTCGGGATGGCCGATCTGCTCGAAGCGCTTCTTGTCGATGCGGCGCCGATGAATCCCGCTCACCGCCTTGCGTCCGTCGATCCAGATGCGCGGGTCGGTCGGGAGATAAGTGCGTGCGGCTTCGAGCAAGGCCTCGCCCCAGTACGGTTGCACCCGCTGAACCTCATAGAGGTAAATGCCCTGCCCGTCGTAGTCCTCGTGCAGCATCACGGAAGCAGCAAACTGCCGCCCTCCCGCGATGCGCTTGACCGCCTCGAGCACCGGCAGATCGGTACGGTGAAAGCTGCGGTTGAGGTCCACGCCCTGGGCATTCAGGCGGATGTTGCGCACCAGCCCCCACGGATTCAGGCAGGGCAGCAGCAGCAGCGGCAGTTTGCCCAGCTTTCGTCCTTGTTTCTCGGCCCAGGTAATGAGCGCTTCGGTGGAGCCTGGCTCGTCGCCGTGAATGCCCGCGGAGAAATAGATGCCGCCCGTCTCCGCGAGCGCCGGGGTGCGCAGGTAGAAGTGCTCGTAACCATCCGCCCGCACCAGGCGCCGCAACGGCACGCCCGACTGGCGGGCCACCGAGCGCCAGCGCTCGACGAGGCGGCGGTAGTCGTGCGCGCGATGGCTCACAGTTCCTTCAGCAGCCGCTCGTGAATGCCTCCGAAGCCGCCATTGCTGAGGATCACGATCACGTCGGGCTCGCGCACCAGCGGCTTGAGGCGGGCGATGATCGCGGTGACGTCCGGCTCGTAGAAGGCGGGCTTGCCGGTGGCGGCGATGTCCGCCACGACTTGCGCGGGGTCGAGGCGGTTGTCCTCCGCGAGTTGATCCATGCGCGCGACCTGCGCGAGGATGGCGCCGTCCGCTTCCGCAAGGGCGGCGGGCAGTTCGTGTTGAAAGACGGCGCGGCGTGTGGTGTTCGAGCGCGGCTCGAAGATGGCCCACAGGCGGCGGCCCGGATACTGATGACGCAGGCCGCGCAAGGTTTCGCGGATGGCGGTGGGGTGATGGCCGAAGTCATCCATGATGGTGATGCCGCGCACTTCGCCGCGCACTTCCTGCCGGCGCTTCACGCCTTCGAAGGCGGCGATGGCCGTCGCGATTTGCTCGAGCGGCACGCCATAGAAATGGGCGGCGCTGATCGCCATCGCGGCATTGCGCACATTGAACTCGCCCACGAGTTGCAGGTGGAACAGGGTGTCGAGCAGGGTGAATTGCGAGCCGTGCGGATCGTAAGTCACGTCGCGGATGTGCCGCGAGGCATTCGGCGAGAAAACCGACCTCCACGAGTTGCGCGCGGCAATGCTCGGCGACGTCGATGCAGTTTTGGTCGTCGCCGTTGATCAGCACCATGCCATTCTCCGGCACGATGTTGAGCAGGCGGCGGAAGCTCAGCTTGATGGCGTCGAGATCGGCAAAGATATCGGCGTGGTCGAACTCGATGTTGTTCACCACGACGAGTTCCGGCAGGTAGTGGAGGAACTTCGAGCGCTTGTCGAAGAACGCGGTGTCGTATTCGTCGCCCTCGAGAACGACATGCTTGGAATCGTGCAGGCTGGAGCCCTGGCCGAGATTTTTGGCGATGCCGCCGATCATGTAGCGGGATTCAATCCGGCGCTTTGCAGGATCCAGGTGAGCATCGAAGTCGTGGTCGTCTTGCCGTGCGTGCCGCTGACCACCAGGTTGTGCCGTCCGCGCAGGAAGAATTGCTTCAGCGTTTCCGGGAGGGAGAGGTAGTAGAGCTTGCGGTTGAGCACCGCTTCGATCTCCGGGTTGCCGCGGGAGATGGCGTTGCCGACGACGATCAGGTCCGCATTCGCCGGGAGATTCTCCGGCCGGTAGCCTTCGCTCAGCTTGATGCCTTTGCTTTCGAGGAACGTGCTCATCGGCGGATAGACCGCGGCGTCCGAGCCGGTGACGGTGTAACCCTGCTCGCGCATCGCGGCGGCAACGGCGCCCATCGCGGTGCCGCAAATGCCGATGAAGTGAATGTGACGGAAGTCCTGGCTCATGGTTCGGGAAAAGAGCCTGAAACTAGCGGGGTCGCGCGCGGGGCGCAATCGCCGTGAGCGCGTTCTACTTCATTCGATCGAAACTTTTCTGCAGGATCTGCCAGTCAGCAAGGCCTTCGACTTTGCTGCGATGCTCGCTGACGAGCTTCGCTTCGTTGGCGTTCTTCGTCGGCCGTTTTACCTGGTAGAAGATGCCGAAGACGCCGGGGCCCTGGGCGTCGGCGAGCTTGTAGGCGGCGTATTCGTCGGTGACGTCGTGCCCGGCGGGCACTTCGGGGAAGCTGCCGCCTTTGCGCGGGTTGGCGTCGTCGAAGGCGCCGGGATAGAATTCGATGCACTCGCTGAGGCACTCGATGAAGGAGAAACCGTCGTGGTCCATGGCGGCTTCCATGACCTTGAGCAAGTGCGGAATGTTCGTCGCCGTGCTGCGCGCGACGAAGGTGGCGCCGGCGGCAATGGCCTGCTTCATCGGGTTGATTGGTCGATCGGTCGAGCCCCACACGTCGGTCTTGGATTTGAAGCCGATGGGCGAAGTGGGCGAGGTCTGCTTCTTGGTGAGGCCGTAGACGTGGTTGTCCATCACCACATAGGTCAGCTTCACGTTCTTGCGGGCCGTATGGTTGAAGTGATTGCCGCCGATGGAAAAGGCGTCACCGTCACCGCCGAAGACGAAGACATGGAGATCGGGACGGGAGAGCGAGACACCGCTGGCGAAGGCCAGCGCGCGGCCGTGGATAAAGTGCGCGCCGTGTGCCTGCACGAAATAGGGAAAGCGCGAGGAGCAGCCGATGCCGGCGATGGTGCAGATTTTCTCGTGCCAGATTTTGCGCTTCTCGATGATCTTGTAGTAGAGCGCGAGCACGGAAAAATCGCCGCAGCCGGGGCACCACGTCGGGTGATCGGCGGCAGTGTCTTTCTTGGTGAGCGGCTTGCGCTCGGTTTCCGGCAGATCGGGGACGAGGCCGGGGGCGAGTGTTGTGCGGGGGAGAGTGAGGGTGCTCATAAAACTTAGGCGGCGTGCGGAGTTGTTTGGCGGGCGGCCTCCTTGACCAACGTCAAGAGGTGACTTGTCGCCTCTTCAGGGGTCGGGAAGTATCGATCATGCTGGGTGAACGGCAGGGTTTCCTCCGTATTTTCGGAAACGCCGTAGCCCGAAAGCGGCCCGCAAAATAGCTCGAAAGCGCGTGAGCCAATGGACACGTCTACGGAAGTGCCACCCTGATCGAAGGTCTCAAGGCGGACGTACGCATTTGGAACCTGCACGCGCAGGTCATCAAGCAGTCGGATAATGGCTGGCGGCATGGCTAATCTTGCGCTTTGGGTTTGAGAATTTCAATTCGTCGCTTGCGAATGTTCTCAATCCGTATCGCTCCGTCTGCAGCACATATGATGATGTGGCCTGCGGTACGGATACGAATGAGCCCTTTCCCGAAGCGATGAATCGAATCTGCCTGTGGCGGATACATTCTACCTGTCGGCTGTTTCGGCGGTGGGTCGCTGCGGGGAATATCCGAGAACTCATCTTTAACCTCTTCAATCAAGCGGCAAATCAGTCCGAGAGCCTCCTCGGCGTTGCGGACTGGCGGTGCCGACTGAAGCCGGGCGAAGAAGATTTCCAGCCGCTCGCGAAGTTGTATCGTGGTTCATTTGGTCAGCGTGAGGACGCGCTGGAGGATCTCCTTTACCTTCCAGGTGAGGCCGTCGGTCTTGGTGACGGCGCGGATGCGTGGGTCGCAATAGCGGGCGCGGAGGATGGCGGCGAGCTGGCCGTAACCGTAAAGGCCTTCGTCATTCAACTCGACGACGACGACGTGAGTGAAGCCGCTGAAGATCTTCTCCAGGCCGTCGGGCAAGGGATTGAGATGTTTCAAGTGCAGTGCGGAGAGCGCTTCGCCGTGCTTGCGCGCCTGCTTCACGGCTTCCTCGAGCGGGCCTTTGCTCGAGCCCCAACCGACAAGCAGCACGTGGCCCTCGCTCGCGCCGTAGACTTGTGGCACGGGCAATTGCCCGGCGAGCTTCTTGAGCTTGTTGCGCCGCTTCGCGTTCATCTGCATGTGGACTTTGCCGGAGCCGGTGGGGTGGCCGAGTTCGTCGTGCTCGAGGCCGGTGACGACGGGATACTTTCCGCTGGCCACGCGCGTGCCGGGAGCGATGTGGCGCGTGATGCCATCGGTGGCCGCCAGGTCGTAGGGCTTGTGATCGACGACCGGAGTGAAGTCCGGCGTGAGATCCTGGCAGACCGCCTCGAAATCCGGAGCGGGAAAGGCCTCGATGCGCGTGGCGATGCCCTGGTCGGTGAGGAGGATGACGGGCGTGGAGTATTGGCGGGCAATGTTCACGGCCTCGATGGCGGTGTAAAAGCAATCTTCCACGCTGGAGGGCGCGAGGACCACGCGCGGGCTGTCGCCGTGGCCGCCATTGATCGCGATGTTCAAATCGCTCTGCTCGACATTCGTCGGCATGCCGGTACTCGGGCCGCCGCGCTGCACATCGACGATCACGAGCGGCATTTCCGCCATGCTGGCCCAGCCGAGCGCTTCGGTCTTGAGCGAGATGCCGGGGCCACTCGAGCCGGTAACGGCGACACGCCCCGCATAGCTCGCGCCGATGGCCATGGAGATGGCGGCGATCTCGTCCTCGGTTTGCACAAACGTGCCGCCGTACTTCGGCAACTCGCGGCGCAGCAGTTCCATGATATCGCTCCAGGGCGTGATCGGGTATCCCGCGCCGAAACGCACGCCCGCCGCGAGCAATCCATAGGCTAGCGCCTCATTGCCGCTCATGACCACTTGTGAATGACCGGCATTTTCCCCGGGGTGAAACTGGAATGTCTCCCACAAGCCCTGCACCTGATGGCCGTAGCCCGAGTTGAAACAAGCCAGGGCGTTTTGCACGATCGTTGGATCTTTGCCGCCAAAGCGTTCCTCGATGAGCTTGGTCAGCTTCGGCACATTGAGATTGAACATGCGCGCGATGAGGCCCAGCGCATAGATGTTCTTGCCCTTGTCGCGTCCCGTGCCGCCGATGGCTTCGACAGTGAGCGACGAGATCGGCACACCGACGTGATGGTAGGAGCCGAGCAACTCCTCGCTCGGCTTCACGTGATCGGAATCGTAGAGGACGATGCCGCCGCGTTTCAGCGAGGTGATATGGTTGGCGTAGCTATGGTCGTAGAAACAGAGCAGCACGTCCGCTTCGTCGCCGGCGCTGAGCACTTCGCCGGAACCGATGCGCACCTGGAAGATGGACGGCCCGCCGGAGATCGTCGACGGGATCGTCATGAAAGTCATCACTTCCTGCTCGCTGCGACCGGCGAGGCGGGCCAGGAAGCCACCGATCGCCTGGATGCCGTCCTGCGAATTGCCGGCGATGCGGATGACGGCTTCGGAGACTTGGGAGACGCGTGGGTGGGAGGGAACGGGGGTGGGGGCAACGGTAGGATCACTCATGGCAAATAGGGCAATCGAGCACCGCTGGAAATCTTGGGGGATTCAACCTGAGGGGGCGCAGGATTTGGTAGCAACAAACGCTAACAGTGAAGTCTCGTGCGTCAAGCCACGGCCTCTCCTGCGCAGGCTCGACGCATGACGGCCGGTTTCCAGTTTGCCTCGAGCGGTCCGCCCATTCATGCTTCGGGCGATGGAGATTTCGTTTTGCGTCGGATTTTGACTTTCCTTCGATCGCTCGTCATCCGCTTCGCGTGGCTGGCCATCGCTCTTGCTCCCACTGCGGCCGCGGAGCCGCAGGTGATGGGGTGGCACATTCTGGGGGAGGCCCGGGCGGCGATCGTCTATTCTCCAGCCGTCCAGGTAAAGGGCGCGAAGGCGCCGCTGATCTTTGTCTTCCACGGGCATGGGGACAATGCGTGGTTCGCCACCGAGCAGTTCCCTTTCCAAAAGCTGTGGCCGGAGGCGATCGTGGTTTTTCCTCAAGGCATTCCGACGCCCGCGGCCAGCGATCCGCAAGGCGAGCGCCCGCGGCTGGCAGCATCAGCCGGGCGAAGTGGGCGATCGCGATTTGAAGCTCTTCGATGCCATGTTGCGCACGCTGCGCTCCAAATTCCGGGTCGATGACCGGCGCATTTATGCCGCCGGTTTTTCCAACGGCGGCTTCTTCGATTACATCCTCTGGGCCCAGCGTGGGAATCTCTTCGCCGCCCTTTGCCCCGTGCGCGGCGGCACTCCGGCGCCGCTGCAAATCACCACGCCCAGGCCGGTCTTCGTCGTGGCCGGCGAACAGGACCAGCGCGTGGCCATCGACGAGCAGCGCAAGACCATCGCCGCGCTACGACAGATCAACGGCTGCGCAGGCGAAGGGCAGTCGCCGGGAGATCCAACGGTGACCGCTACGAATCTCCGAACGGCACGCCCGTCGTCGCCTTCGTTCACCCGGGCGGGCATGCGGTGCCTCCGCCCATCACGCCTCTCATCGTGAAGTTCTTTCAGGAGCAACCCCGCTCCCGGCGCCGCTCAAACGTTAGCGATCTTCGGCGATTCGCTCGATTTCGATTCAGGCCGCAGGCTGCTACCGCCACTGCCACCCTTGTGGCCGCTCCACCAGAGGACGATGGGCGAGGCGATGAAGATCGAGGAATAGGTGCCGACCACGATGCCGATGAGGATGGCAAATGCGAAGTCGTGCAGCACGGGTCCGCCGAAGGAAATACAGCGCCGCCACGGAGAGCAGCGTGCAACCGAGGTGAGCAGCGTGCGACTCAGCGTTTCGTTGATCGACGCGTTCATGATCGACTGGATCGAGCCGCGGCGCCCGCTGTGCAGACCCTCGCGGATACGATCGTAGACGACGATGGTATCATTGATCGAATAACCGGCGATGGTCAGGATCGCGCCGACCATGATGAGCGAAAGCCTCACGGCCGAAAATCGAGAACACCCCCACGGTGATGATGACATCGTGCAGCAAGGCGACGAGGGCGCCGACGGCGAACGAGGCCTCGAACCGCATCGTGACGTAGAGGAAAATGCCGAGCATGCCGAGACCGAGCGCGATGAGGGAACTCTTGGCCAATTCGCCGCCGACAATCTTGCCGACCTTGTCCTTCTTATGCTCGGTAAAGCCGACGTCGGGCATCGACTTGAAAAGCGCCGCCTCGATCTTGTCGCCGGTGTCGATCGGGCTGCGAATGCTGATGAATTCAGTCTTGGAAGACGGATCGGTCTCTTTCTGGACGACGACATCGTTGATCTTCAGATCCTCGATGTGCTTGAGCACCTCGGCCACTTCCACCGGTTTGCCGGGCTTGAGCATGAGCAGGTCGCCGCCCTCGAAATCGATGCCCAGGTTGCTGGATACCGCAGGCCCGAAGCCGATCATGCTCACCACCGCAACGGTCAGCGAGATGCTGATCCAAAGAAAACGGCGGCCCATGAAATTGATGCCTTCGCCCGAGATGAGGTGGAGCATCGAGATGCGCTGGAGAAGGTTGAACTTCAAGGCCCACGAGAAGATCATGCGGGTGACGACCATCGCGGAGAAGACCGAAGCGATAATGCCGACGACGAGCGTCACGGCGAAGCCCTTGACTGGGCCGCTCGGCCTGCCAGAAGAGGATGGCCGGCGGTGATGAGCGTGGTGGCGTTGGCGTCGAAGATGACCGTGAACGCCTTGTTGTAAGCGGCCTCGATCGAGGACGAGAGCGCGGAGGCCATTTCTTCCGGAGGCGTTCGTAGATGAGCACGTTGGCATCGACCGCGAGGCCGATCGTGAGGATCACGCCTGCGATACCGGGCAGCGTGAGCACGAAGCCGAACATCGCCATGACCCCGAAGAGCACGATGATATTGACCAGCAGGCCAAACACCGCGACGAAACCGGCAAAGCGGTAGTAGATGACGACGAAGATGAGGACGAGGCTGAGGCCGCCGATGCCGGCCCAGATGCCGCTGTTGATCGCGGCCTGCCCGAGCGTCGAAGAGGCGCTGCGCTCTTCCTCGATGGCGACGGGCGTCTGCAGCGGATTTTGCAGGGCGCTGGCGAGGTTCCGCGCTTCCTTTTCGGCCATGTTGCCGCCGCTGATCTGCGCGCGACCGCCACCGATGCCGAGGGGGATACTTGTCGGGATCGACACTGGGCGCCGACTGGATCTTGCCATCGAGGAGGATGGCCATTTCCGTGCGCTCCTGGGCGACCTGCTGGGTGAGCTTTTGAAATTGATCGCCACCCGTGCTGTCAAACTCCAGCGCGACACCCCAGCCCTGGGCATCATAATAAGCGTAGGCGTGGGTGACGTGAGAGCCGAGGAGATCCGCGGTGTTCTTGATGAGGAGCTTGGTGTTGATGGGCTTGCCGTTGCGCTCCACGCTCATGTCCTGCAGGGAATAGCCGTGGGGCGCCACCTGGGCGCCCGCCTCGATCGCGGCGGCCAGCATCTGGCTGCCCGGATGGACGAGATGGAACTCGAGCTTGGCGACCTTGCGCAATTGCTCGCGAGCGTCGTTGATGGTCTCCTGCCGGAGGCCGGGAATCTGCACCAGGATGCGGTCGGTCCCTTGCGGGGTGATGATGGGCTCGCTGACGCCCAAGGTGTCGACCCGCTTGCGGATGGCCTCCATCGCCTGGTCGATCATGTCCTTGGTGATTTCCTTCTTCTCGCCCTTGTCGCCGGCGGGCGGATCGAGGCGGATGAGAAAGGAGGTGCCGCCCTGCAAGTCGAGGCCGAGATGGATTTTTCCGGGCGCGCCGATGAGCTTGCCATCGGCATCCTTGCGGTCGAACGGAGGGTACGCCGCCCAGATGCAGAAGCCCGTGAGCAGCACGGTGAGCAAGGTGCCGAGGTTGCGCTTGACCCGCTCGCTGTCGGTGAAGAAGTACCAGCCGAAGAGCACCAGGAGGAGCAGGCCGAAGAGGAAGATGGCGACGTTTGAATCCATCGGGTAGCGGGGAGAAGAGGGTGGGTGGGGTGGGGTGAAAGGGAAGGACTAGGCGGGGGTGCCTTTGTCCACGGAAGCGATCGAGGACTTATCGATCTCGATCTTCACATTGTCGGCGATCTTGAGGCTGAGCGTGGCGCCTTCCCGCACATTGGCGATGATGCCGTGGATGCCGCCGCTGGTGACGACTTTGTCGCCCGTCTTGAGCGTCGAGATCAGGTTCTTCAGCTCGCTCTGGCGCTTGTTTTGCGGGCGGATGATCAGGAAGTAAAAGATAACCCCGACGCAGACGAAAGGAACGACCGCGGAAAGGGGCGAGGGCCCGGCTGGTGCGGCGGCGTCGGCGAGCGGGAAGAGAAGCGATGAGATCATGCGTAAGGTGTGGCTGGGCGTTTTTCGGCGGCGCCGTGGCGCCGGAAAAACGGGAGCGGAAGATTAGGCAGCAGCCGGGGATTGTCCAAGGAATTCCGTCCGCGTCAAAAGGCAGAACATCCAACACCCAACATCCAATGTTTGGCCGATTCGCTTATCAAACGTTTGCGTATTGCGGTGCGCTCTCGCCGTCCACCCACTGGATGTGGCCGAAGGCCCTCCCTCTTACCGCAGCGGCCGGCCGACGATGATTCCGGCGTCCGTGCGAAAGTGGTAAAGGTAGTCGGAGAGCCGCTGGTCGAGGACGACCTTGTTGTAGTTGTGCGGGGCGGAGGCGTGCATGAAGTGCAGGACGCCATCGGAAGTCCGGTAAGCAAGGCCGACGTGGGCGGTGCCGATGAGGCCGCCATCGTGCGAGCAGATGCCGATGATGTCGCCCGACTGGAGGCGCGACTCGATGCCGGCGACCTGGCTCTTGGGCACGTAGTAGAGCGGCTCGCTGGCCACGCGGGCTTCCATCTGGGCGATGCCGGTGCGGAGATCGGGGTTCTTCCGCATGTAGCGGTAGCTCTTCCAGCCGCGGGTCATTTCCACGGCATCGTGGGCGGCGGGGATGCCACCGAGATCGCGGGTGAGATCCCTGACCTGGCCGCGCCGGTCATTGTCGTGCAGCCAGTCTTCCAGGTAGTGCAGCCGCGAAAGGTAGCTGCCGGTGCACTTCCCGCCGCGGTAGCGGTCGATTTCGATGTACTTGAGCATCGTCTGCGGCGTCCAATTTTCCTGCGGCTCATCGAGCATGCGGGCGAAGGCGAGGGCGCTCTCGAAGAAGGTCCAGCAATCGAGGCCGGTGAGGTTGACCGAGGGCGCTTCCACGCGGTCGTCGATCTCCAGGGTGTAGCTCTTGTAGCGGGTGCCGGTCATCGCGCGGCCGACCTCGGCCACCCGCTGGCCGATGGGCAGGGCCTTCCACTTGTCGGCCTGGGCGACCAGGGAGTCGAACTGGCTGCGGCCCTTGAAGACCGTGTCGAAGGGCAGACTCGAAGCCCGGCTCTGCCCCGCGCCGACCGCGATCAGGACGAACACCCCAATGGCGACCAACGGACGAGTGAAAACAGGTAGGATGGACATGGTGCGAAACCGTTAAGACACGTAGGACGGTCGCGCGTTCAAGCGACAAGATTGAGTGGGTCCACGAAAGACACGAAAAGGCACGAAAGTCGGAGGCGAGGATCGGTTGATTGATGAAAAAGCGAGGCACTCAAAAAGCACCCCTGATTCCACGAGACACCCCTTTTCGTGCTTTTTCGTGTCTTTCGTGGACCGATTTCCCTTGTCTAAATCCAGGTGCCCGCCGGGATCGACGCGCCCTTGGGCACCACGACGATCCCGTCGCGGACGTACCAATTCGGGCCGTCGCAATTGTCCGCCTTGCCATCCGGCGTGATCACCGCGCCGTCGCCGACCCGGGCGTTCTTGTCGATGATCGCGTGATCGATCACGCAATTCTTGCCGATGCCCAGTTCGACTTCGCCAGCCTTGTTGACCCGGTGCACGTCGTAGAAGTCGGCCCCCATGACGATGCTGTTGCGGATCGTGGTGCCGGCGCCGATGTAGCTGCGAATGCCGATGACCGCGCGCTCGATGTGCGCGTCGTCGATGATGCAGCCATCGGAAATGATGGCCTGCTTGATCGTCGCCCCATTGATCTTGCTGCCGGGCAGGAAACGGGCGTGGGTGTAGATGGGAGCGGCGGTATCGAAGAAATTGAACGCCGGAATGGCGTCGGTAACCTGGAGATTGGCGTCGAAAAACGCGCGGATCGTGCCGATGTCCTCCCAGTAGCCCTGGAAGATATAGCTGTGTACGCGGAACTTCGTGATCATGTCGGGGATCACGTGCTTGCCGAAGTCCACGAGATCGTTGTCCAGCGCCTTGATGAGCACTTCGCGATTGAAAATGTAGATGCCCATCGAGGCCTGGTACAATTCTGCATCGGCCGGCTGGCCGAGTTCCTTGAGAAGGGTGGGGGGAATGGTCAACGCATCGAGCAGCTCGGGGGTCTTCGGCTTTTCCTCGAACCGCACCACGCGCCGGTCGGCATCGGTGTGCATGATGCCGAAGTCCATGGCCGCGTGGCGTCCGACCGGGATCGTGGCCAGCGTCATGTCCGCCTTGGTATCGATGTGCTGCTCGAGTACGTCGCGGAAATCCATGCGGTAGAGCTGATCGCCGCTCAGGATGACGAAATACTCGTACGGGTACTGGAGGAAATCGCGCAGGTTTTGCCGCACCGCGTCGGCCGTCCCTTGATACCAATTGGTGTCCGTGGGCGTCTGCTGCGCGGCGAGGATTTCCACGAAGCTGCGGGAAAAATTGTCGAACTTGAACGCCGAGTGGATGTGCTTGTGCAGCGAGGCGGAATTGAACTGGGTGAGCACGTAGACGCGCCGCAGCCCGGAATTGATGCAATTCGAAACCGGGATATCGACGATGCGGTATTTGCCGGCGAGCGGCACAGCGGGCTTCGAGCGCTCTTTGGTGAGGGGGAAAAGCCGCGTGCCGGCACCGCCGCCCATGATGATGGCGAGCGTCTGTTCGGTGATGGAGGGCCAGTTGGAAAGTTGCATAGGGGCTAAAAGATCAGGGAACCGCGAGCGCTCAACCTGCCAGAGCCCTCCCGCGCTTGTCACCTGACATTTGCGCGAAACATGCGTGCGAGCCGGGATCAGGGGTTTGCCGGAGGGCCGAAGACGCTACCCTGCATGGGGATCATAGGAGTAGGGCTCGGGGATGTGCCGGAGTCTGCCACAAGGGCAAATGCGATCATGGGACAGCGAACTGGCGGCGGTACTTCACAAAGGCGTGCTTGGTGTCGCTGCTGAATCCGCAACGTTGAAAGAAGGCGTGGGCCTCTTGCCGGCTGTGATTGCTGAGGAGCATCAGCTTCGTGCAATGGTGCTCGGCGGCGAGCCGTTCGATGTGGCCGATCAAAAGCCGGCCCAGGCCCCAACCGCGCATCTGCGGGTCGACGACCACATTTTCGATCACCCCGAAGGGCTGGGCGCGATACATGGCGTCTGCGCAGAGATTGAGGAGGGCCGTGGCGCAGACCGCCCCGTCGACCTCGACGACCAGGAGGAAGCTGTTGGGGGAGGCTGCCATGGCGGCGAGTTGCGCGGGCAGTACGTGGATACCGGGATCGGTTACCAGGTCGCGATACAGGCCCTCGATGATCGCAGCGTCATGCGGTGTTGCCTGGCGGATGACCCCCGGTGGTACCGGTGGCGGAAAGGGATGGCTTTGGTTCACAAATAAACAACTGATGGGGTCTTCGTTCCTCCGGATAACCTCAAAAAAACCACCTGTTCCCATCAGCCAGGGAGTGTTCCTTATTCACGCCCCTGACTGTCTCAGGAGTGTGGACAAAAGTCAAGTGCAAAGTCCTGGTCGCAATGGCTGATCCCGGAGGGCCCGCGATGTGGCGACCGCAGGGACGCCGCGCTTGGTGCCACACCGCCTCTTTGGATGTCGCGGACCCGCTTTTCCCAAAAAATCTCTTGCCAGTCCGTGGAACGGATACTAAATCAATCTCTACAACAACGATAGAGATTAACTTAATTCGCTCTTATGTCAAATTCCACCGCTTCCATCCGCCGTTCCGCTCAAGCCCTCGGCGACGGGGCCGAGGCTATCGAAGAACCCACCTCGGCCGCTCCCTGGTTGACCGTCGTCAGCGAAAAGGTCAAATCCATGCGCTACGGGGTCGTCCAGATCGTGGTGCACGATTCCAAGGTTGTGCAGATCGAACGCACGGAGCGCACGCGCTTCGACGTCCCGCAGCCCGCCGGCCCGCGCTGAAGCCGGCACCCTTTTTTCCCTCCACCTATTTTCCGCGACTTCCGCTTCCTGCGGCGTCGCCCTCCAACCCCACACCCCAATCCGTATGATCCTGAAATCTCTCCTCGCCACCCTCACCGCCACGCTCAGCCTCGCCTCGCTTGCGACCGCCGAGACTGTGACCCTGCTCAACGTCTCCTACGATCCCACCCGTGAACTTTACCAGGATTACAACGCCGCTTTCGTCAAGCATTACAAGACGGAGACCGGCCAGGACGTGACCGTGAAGCAATCGCACGGCGGCTCCGGCAAACAGGCCCGCGCCGTGATCGACGGCCTGGACGCGGATATCGTGACGCTGGCGCTGGCTTACGATATCGACGCCATCGCGGACAAGGGCGGCCTGCTCGGAAAAGATTGGAACACCAAGCTGCCGGACAACAGCGCGCCCTACACCTCGACGATCGTTTTCCTTGTCCGGAAGGGCAACCCGAAGGGCATCAAGAATTGGGACGACCTGGTCAAACCCGGCGTGAAGGTCATCGTGCCGAATCCGAAGACCTCCGGCGGTGCGCGCTGGGCTTATCTCGCGGCCTGGGGGCAGGTGCTGGTCGGCGGGGGAGATGAGACGAAAGCCAAGGCCTACGTCACCGAACTCTACAAGCACGTGCCGGTGCTCGATTCCGGGGCGCGCGGTTCGACGACGACTTTCGCCCAGCGCAATGTCGGCGACGTTCTTCTTTCGTGGGAAAACGAGGCCTACCTGGCGCTGAAGGAGTTTGGCGCGGACAAATTTGAGATCGTGAATCCCACGGTAAGCATCCTCGCCGAGCCGCCCCGTCGCCGTCGTGGACAAGGTGGTCGACAAGCACGGCACCCGCGCGGTGGCGGAAGCCTACGTGAAGTATCTCTACTCGCCCGAGGGGCAGGACATCGCGGGCAAGAACTACTATCGTCCGCGCGCCGCCGAGGCCGCCGCCAAGTGGGCCAAGAATTTCGCACCCATCAAGCTGTTCACCATCGATGATAAGTTTGGCGGTTGGGCCAAGGCCCAGAAGACCCACTTCGACGATGGCGGCGTCTTCGATAGCATCTACAAGCCGTAGTCCTTCACGCCCTGGATTGCGGAACTCGACTTCGTGAGAAACCTCTTTCGCTCTAGGTTGGTCTGGTTCGTTGCCGCGCTGGCGCTGGTCGCCGGCGCGGCACGTGCCGGGACGACCCTCCTGAACGTTTCTTACGACGTCACCCGGGAATTCTACAAGGAGTACAACCCGCTCTTCATCCGGCACTGGCAGGACTCGACCGGGGAAGTGCTGGCCATCAATCAATCGCACGGTGGCTCCAGCAAGCAGGCCCGGGCCGTGGCGGATGGCCTGGAAGCGGACGTCGTGACCTTCAACCAGGCGACCGACATCGATTTCCTCGCCGATACCGCGGGGCTCATTGCCAAGGACTGGGCGAAGAAGCTGCCGAACGATGCGGCGCCGCTGACTTCGCCCATCGTCTTCGTCGTGAAGAAAGGGAATCCCAAGCAGATTCACGACTGGAGCGACCTGATCAAGCCGGGTGTCTCCGTGATCATCCCCAATCCCAAGACCTCGGGCAATGGGCGCTACAGCTATCTCGCGGCCTGGGGTTACGCCTTGCGGGCGCCCGGCGGGAGTGAGGCCGGGGCCAAGGATTTCGTGGCGAAGTTGTTCAAGAACGTGCCGGTGCTCGATACCGGCGGTCGCGGGGCGACCACCACTTTTGCCCAGCGTGGTATCGGCGATGTGTTGCTCACTTTTGAAAATGAAGCGTTCCTCACGCAGCAGGAGTTCGGCGCCGCCCACCTGGAAATCATCCTTCCCTCGATCAGCGTCCTGGCGGAAGCGCCCGTCGCGGTCGTGGACAAGGTGATCGACCGGCGTGGGACCAGAAAGCAGGCGGAGGCTTACCTGAGTTACCTCTACTCTCCGGAGGCCCAGGAACTGGCGGCGAAACATGCCTTCCGTCCGCGCTCCGCCGAAGTCCTCGCCCGGCATGCCGATCAATTCAAGCCCATCCAAACGCTGACCATTGCCGAGATCGCGGGCAGTTGGGCGGAGGCGCAGAAAGTCCATTTTGCGGATGGGGGAGTCTTCGACCAGATTTACACTCACTAACGGCCCACCATTCGTCCTAAAAACATGACGTCGCCCGCGCTTATGCAACCAGTCCGCCCCACCTATGCTGAAGAATACGAACCAGCAGGAAGTGGGCAGCGCCGCTCGATCAAGAAACTGCTCCTGCCCCTCTTCTTGCAGGTCGGCACGACGGCGGAATCGTTGCGGGCGGATTCCGCCGGGTTCTGGCGCGTGGGCGAGGAACGCTATTGGCTGCCGCGGCTGATTTTCCGCGGGGGCAAGGAGAAGGGCGAGGAAACCATCCGAGTGGCGATTTTTGCCGGTCTGCACGGCGACGAGCCCGCGGGCGTCCACGCCGTGGTGGATCTGCTGCGCGCGCTGGAGGCGGACCCCTGGATGGGCCGCGCCTACCGCATCCATATCTATCCGCTCTGCAATCCCACGGGCTACGAGGATGGCACGCGGCACTCGCGCAGTGGCGCGGATCTGAACCGCGAATTCTGGCGCGGTTCGCTGGAGCCGGAAATCGCCATCATGGAGCGCGAACTATTGCTCCACAAATTTCACGGCATCATCTCGCTGCACTCCGATGACACGAGCGATGGCGTCTACGGCTTCGTGCGGGGAGCGACCCTCACCCAGCATCTGCTCAAGCCCGCGCTGGCGGCGGCGGAAGCGGCTCTGCCGGTGAACCAGGCGGCGATCATCGACGGCTTCCACGCCATCGATGGCATCATTCACACGGCCTACGATGGGATTCTCACGGCGCCTCCGGGAAGTTCGCCGGCGCCCTTCGAGATCATCCTGGAATCGGCCCACCACGCGCCCATGGAGTCGCAGCGGCAGGCATTCGTGCTGGCGCTCGAACAGATCCTGCGCCATTATCGGAGGATGATTTCCTACGCAGCAGATATATAAACAATGTCCGCTCTGCCAAAGCAACCAAGAGCGAAACGCGTCCTGCCGGGCTTCGGGATCTCCTCGGCTATACGCTGCTGTACCTGAGCCTCATCGTGCTGATTCCGCTCAGTGCGCTGTTCTTGAAGGCGGCCGGCGGGGGGTGGGAGATCTTCTGGCACACAGTGACGGCGCCTCGGGTCATGGCCTCCTATCGCCTGAGTATTGGAGCCTCGTTTGCGGCGGCCACCATCAATGCTGTCGCCGGTCTGCTCGTGGCCTGGGGTGCTGGTTCGTTATCGCTTTCCGGGAAAGCGCATCATTGATTCTCTCGTAGACTTGCCTTTTGCCCTGCCGACGGCCGTGGCCGGCATCGCCCTCACCGCCATCTACGCCCCGAGCGGGTGGATCGGCCGCTGGCTCACTGCGGATGGGCTCAAGCAGATCGTCCACACGCCGCTGTCCTGGATCGATGCGGCGCTGGCGCAGGCCGGCACCCATGCTTCCACCGAGACCTTCGGTGGGTGGCTCGACCGGTTCGTTCCGGAGGACGGAATTCAAACCGCCTTTTCGCCCTTGGGGGTGACGATCGCGCTTACGTTCATCAGCCTGCCTTTCGTCGTGCGCACGGTGCAGCCGGTGCTCGAGGATCTGAACCCCGAGATCGAACAGGCTGCCGCCACGCTGGGCGCGACGCGTCTGACCACTTTCCTGCGGGTGGTTCTGCCCGAGATCTGGCCGGCACTGCTCACGGGCTTCGCCCTTGCTTTTGCCCGCGCCATCGGGGAATACGGCTCGGTGGTTTTCATCTCCGGCAACATGCCGATGAAGACCGAGATCACCCCGCTGATCATCATCACGAAGCTGGAACAGTTCGACTATCGCGGAGCGGCCGCGGTCGCCGTGGTCATGCTGTTCATCTCGTTCGCGATGTTGCTGGTGATCAATCTGCTTCAGCGCCTGTCCTCGCAACGGTTCGCCGCCCCTGTCTGATTTTATGGCCGGCACTGTGACTACTCTCCGCGTTCCCACCGCGGCCCCGCCCCCTTCCACGGATACGTTGACCGAATCCCGTTGGGTTCGCTGGCTCTTGATCGGATTCACGCTCGTGTTCCTCATCCTCTTCCTGTTCCTGCCGCTCGCCGCAGTCTTCGTGGAAGCATTCCGCAAGGGCACGGACATGTTCTTCGCCGCTTTCAAGGACGCGGATGCGCTTTCCGCCATCCGCCTCACGTTCCTCGCGGCGGGCATCGCCGTGCCGCTCAACGTGGTCTTCGGGCTCGCCGCGT
Organism: Chthoniobacter sp.; assembly: GCA_037200205.1. Classification (GTDB taxonomy): domain Bacteria; phylum Verrucomicrobiota; class Verrucomicrobiia; order Chthoniobacterales; family Chthoniobacteraceae; genus Chthoniobacter. The sequence goes on along the minus strand of JBBCHV010000041.1, from coordinate 189,004 downwards.
CGTGGGTCATCGCCAAGTTCAGTTTCCCGGGCAAGAGCCTGCTGCTTTCGTTCATCGATCTGCCTTTCGCCGTTATCGCCGGTCATCTCGGGCCTCGTCTACGTGCTGCTTTTCGGCGCGCAGGGCTGGATCGGCCCGTGGCTGCGCGAGCATGATATCAAGATCATCTTCGCCGTGCCGGGCATCGTGTTGGCGACGATCTTCGTGACCTTTCCTTTCGTCGCTCGCGAATTGATCCCGCTCATGCAATCGCAAGGCAGCGACGAGGAGCAGGCGGCGGTGAGCCTCGGGGCGAATGGCTGGCAGACCTTCTGGCACGTGACGCTGCCCAATGTGAAATGGGCGCTCCTCTACGGCGTGATTCTCTGCAACGCCCGCGCCATGGGCGAGTTCGGCGCCGTCTCCGTAGTCAGCGGCCATATCCGCGGCGAGACGAACACGCTGCCGCTGCACGTCGAAATTCTTTACAACGAATATAACTTTGTCGCGGCCTTTGCCTGTGCGTCATTACTGGCGCTGCTGGCCCTGGTGACGCTGGCGCTGAAGGCGATCGTCGAGTCGAAGTTCTCGCGTGCCGAAATCGCCGCCGCCGCGCGGTAACCGTCACGCGTTTATCCCCATTCCCATGAGCATCGAAGTTCAAAACATCAGCCGCCGTTTTGGCAACTATACCGCGCTCGACCAGGTGAATCTGCGCATCGAGAAGGGGGAACTCGTATCGCTGCTCGGGCCCTCCGGTTCCGGCAAGACCACCCTGCTGCGCATCATCGCCGGCCTGGAGACCTCGGATACCGGTCGCGTGCTGCTCCACGGCCAGGACGCGACGGAAGTGCCCGTGCGCAAACGCCAGGTGGGCTTCGTCTTCCAGCACTACGCGCTCTTCCGGCACATGAACGTGTTGAACAACATTGCCTTTGGCCTGAACGTGCGTTCCCGCGGCACGCGGCCCTCCAGGGAGGAGATCCGCGAGCGCGTGTTCAGCCTGCTCAAACTGGTGCAACTCGAGGGGCTGGAGAACCGTTTTCCCACCCAGCTCAGCGGTGGCCAGCGGCAGCGCGTGGCCCTGGCGCGCGCGCTCGCCATCGAGCCGAAAGTGCTGCTGCTCGATGAGCCCTTCGGCGCGCTCGATGCCAAGGTGCGCAAGGAATTGCGCCGCTGGCTGCGGCAGTTGCACGAGGAACTGCACATCACCAGCGTCTTCGTCACGCACGACCAGGAAGAGGCGCTCGAAGTGGCCGACCGTGTCGTTGTCATGAACAACGCCCGCATCGAGCAGATCGGCACGCCGCGCGAGATCTACGATCATCCCGCCACGCCTTTCGTGAACGAGTTTCTCGGCAACGTGAATTCGCTCAGCGCCCACGTCGAAGAAGGCCGCGTGCACGTCGGCGCGATCGATCTCCTCGCCCCGCTCGAGATGCGCGATCAGAAGGACGCGGTGGGCTTACGTGCGCCCGCACAATATCCAGCTCGCCCGCTCGAAAAACGGCAAGCCAGTCCTCGAGGTGACCGTGCGCCACATTCACGCCGCGGGTCCGACCGCCCGGTTGGAACTGCGGCGCACCGACAACGGGGAGGAATTCGAGGCCGAGGTGCCGCGCATCGAGGAGCAGCACCTCGCGCTGAAAGTGGGCGAGACGGCCTTCGCCACCCTGCGCGACGCCCGCGTTTTCCCGCGGGAATAATTCCATGGTCATCCTGAGCGGAGTGTAACGAAGTCGAAGGACCCCGCCGCTTTACCAGCGATTATCGCTGCTTTTGCGACACGCTGAATTTCCTCGGGATCGTACGGCGGACCGCCCGTCACTCTCCCGTCGACGTCGCTGGTTGTGCCACGGGGTCCTTCGACTCCGTTACACTCCGCTCAGGATGACACGCGAGGAGGAGCGTATTTCACGCTTCAGCCCGAGCCGCTGCGATCTTGCATTTGCCGGGCGGGTGGCGAAAAATCGGGTCATGAATGACTCCATGACCACCACGACTTTTGAACTCCCCGGCTATCGAACCGTGAAAACGATCGGGGTCGTCCGCGGCATCATCGTCCCGCTCGCGCTCGATCGTCGGCAATATCGGCGCGGCGTTTCAGACGCTCGTGGGCGGCAATATCACCATCTATACCGACCTCTGCGAGAAGGCACGGTCGGACGCCTTTTTGCAAATGCTGGCGCACGCGCAGCAGCGCGGCGCGAACGCCATCGTCGGCGTGCGCTACGACGCGACCGAAGTCATGCAGGGCGTGACCGAGGTGCTCTGCTATGGCACGGCCGTGGTGGTGGAAGCGACGGCGCCGGAAGTGCCCGGCTATTCGAAGTCGTAGACGGTCACGCGCGCGCAGTTCGGCTTGAAGGCCTTTTCGACAAACTCGAGGTGCAACGGGTGTACCTGGTAGTCGTCCTGTTGCTGTTTGTTTTCGAACTGGAGGTTGAGTGCCACCTGGTAGGTTTGGTCGACCACGTCGCGGTGGCTCTTGACCATCTTGCCAATGTGAAAGCTGACCACGCCGGGAATCGGGCGCAGATACTTCTCCGCCCCGGCGATCAGCTCCTCGGTGGGAATTCGGAATTTCAGGCTTCGTCCAGAAGATGACAACGTGGGGAAAACATAGTGGGGTAATGGATTAATAGATTGAAGGATGCTGACGGGCAGTTTGGTATCCCATGCGTCCATTGTCGGCAACGCCGCAAATCTCTATCCATGAAGCTTTCGTCAGTCCTCATCCTCGCCCCCGTGTCGCTGCTCCTGGCCGCGTGCAACTCGCTGGATAATCCGATCACTAATTTCTTTCACAGCGGCACCAGTCGTGATGCTCGCGTCTACAATACGCAGACCGGCGAATGGGAATGGCCGGCCGACAAGCGCAAGGCGCAGGAGAAGAAGTCGGCGGCTGTGGCGTCCGCCCTGGCGACATCCGCCCCGAACGACACCCGCTACTGGGACGCGCAACGCAACCAGTGGGTGCAGGCCGAAGAACCGCGAACCTCGTCATCATCGAAGCCCCAAGCCGACCCCGCCCCCTGCCGATGCAGAGGCGCCGGCCCCGGCGACGGCGAGTGCTCCCGCGGCTCCCGCCCCCGCTCCACGCGCCTCCCGGGCCACGGGCGTCTACAACGCTTCGACTGGCAAGATCGAATGGCAGACTTCCGACGCCAATGTCCCGCACGGCGCACCCCCCGTTGAACCGAAGAAACCTTGGTACTGGCCGTTTTAGCGCAGGGCCATTGGGCACCGTAGTGCCGCTGGCCCTTCACGCAGAGGCCGCAGAGCACTGGGAGAGGGCTGGGAGGAAAAGCTTCTCTCTGCGATCCTCTCTCTTTCCTCGGCGCTCTCAGCGTTCAATTTTCGCCGACCTTCGCCAAGGCTTTGAGAGTGCCTTCAATGAGCCGGGAGCGGGGGGAAGGTGACTTGCTTTTCCTGCTGCTGGATGTGGGCGATGCGGGCGGCCAGGCGCGGGGTGGGGGAGCGGGGATCCCAGCCACGCGGATTGGGGAGGATGGCGGCGAGTGCCATGCATTGCTCGCGGGTGAGGTCGCGGGCGCCGACGCCGTAGTGGGCGCGGGCCGCCGCTTCGAGCCCGTAGACGCCGTCGCCCATCTCGATGACGTTGGCATAGAGCTCGAGGATGCGGCGCTTCGACAGGATCGTCTCCATCCAGAAGGTGTAGTACGCTTCGAGCCCCTTGCGCAGCCACGAACGGCCCTGCCAAAGGAAGAGCGAGCGGGCGCATTGCATGGTGATGGTCGAGGCGCCACGCGCCTCCTGGCCGGTGCGCTCCGCCTGTTTCTGCGAGGCGCGGATTTCCCGCCAATCGAAGCCGTGATGCCGATAGAAGCGCTGGTCTTCCGCGGTGAGGACGAACTTGAGAAAGTCACGCGGCATCCGGCTGAGCGGCAGCCACGAGTATTGCCGGGCGGGCGCGGACCGGCCATCCGGGCGCGTCTCCAGCGGACGCAGCAGCATGAGCGGAGTGATGGGCGGATCGAAGAAGCGCACCGCCACGACCTCGGCCATCGGCACCGCGGCGAGGAAGAGGCCGATGAAGACAATCCAGCGCCACCAGCGCGGGCTGGCCCCGCGGACCGGCTTGCTCAAAGAACCCGAACTTGCGGCGGCGGGATGATGACCGGACGGACGCGCGGAATCTTGATGCGTCCTTCCTCATCCTGCACGGGCGTGATGATCTCCGCCGCGCTGATGTCGATGACGTTCGATTCCTTCTTCTTCGCTTCGCGTCCCTTGCTGGGAACGGGGGACGGCTCGGGCTCCACGGTCGCGGGCTCCGGCTTCATCGTTCCGGTGTCATCATGCTTCATCGAGGTGAAGGCTGCTTGCGAAGTCATGTCTTCCAGCATCTGCCGCTGTTCGTCGACGAGCTTCTCGATGCGATCGCGCAGGGAGTCGCGCTGCTGGACGATGCTGTCGCGTTCGCGGCGGAGGCGGGCGAGATCGCGCTCGGCGCGGGTCTTCGTCTCGCCTTCGGTGGTGGTGAAGATGGCGCGCTCGCGCTCGAAATCGCTCAGTTTGGCCGCGAGACGGGAACGCTCGGCATCGAGCTGGGCCAGCGCGTCGTCGCGCTGCTTGACGATCGTCTTGAACTCGCTGGCGAACACCCCGGCCTGCGCCTTGTGCGTTTCGCGCGCCTGTTCCAATTCCGCGGCGACCTTCTCCTTTTCGGCCAGCGCGGCGTCGCGTTCCTTGGTAAGCTGCGCGTGCTTCTTTTCCGCTTCCACGGATACCGCGGCGAGCCGTTCGGCCACCGTGGCACTGTCGTGCTTGGCGCTGTCGCGGGCTTCCAGCAGCGCGGCAATCTCCGTGGGGTATTTGCGTTCGGCTTCCGCGAGGGCGGCGCGCACCTTGTCGCGTTCCATGGTGAGCGCGGCCACGGTGCCATTCATCTGCTCGGTGAGGGCGGCGATGGCGTCGGCCTTTTCGTCGCGCAGGCTGTGCACGGCATTCGCGTGATTTTCCTGCAGCTTGGCGATCTTGTCGTCCACCTCGGCGGCGAGCGCCGCTTTCTCGGCGGCAATCCTGGCCACGGCGGCCTCTTTCTCCGTCGTGACGGCGTTGAGCGTCCGCTCGTGCTTGCCGGCCAGCGCCGCGAGGGCTTGCTGATGGTCGGAGAGATGCTTGGTGAAGGCCTCTTCGCGGGACTGCAAAGCGGTGCGGGTTTCCGCCAGCGCACTTTCCGTGGCGGCCAGCTTGCCTTGCAAATCCTCGATGAGCTTCCGCGCCTCCGTCAACTGCCGGTCGGTGTCGATCTTGGCGTTCTCGAGCTTTTCAAAATTCGTGTGCAGCTCGCTGAGCGTCTTGTCGTGGCTGGCGCGGGCGGCGGCAAACTCGGCGGACAGCGCTTCCTTCGAGGCGCGCAGGGAGTCGCGATCCCGGTCGAGGGCTGCAAAGGCGAGGCCATGCTCTTGTTTCGCTCCGGCGAGTTCGCCGGCCATGACTTCGATCTTGCCCAGCAACTCATCGCGACTCTTCGTCACGTCAGCCAGGGTCATTTCGAGAGCGGTGCGGGCGGAGGATAGTCCTTCGCGGCCGGAAGAGAGTTCCTGGTGCTCGGCGCGCAGCGTCACGAGTTCCTTCGTCACCGTTTCAAGCTGCCCGCGGAATTTGTCGCGATCCGCGGCCAGTTCGGCGAGGGCCTGCTCGTGCGCCCGGCGGGCGGCGCCGGCATCGGTGGAAGTTGCGTCGAGGGAAGCGCGCAGTTTCGTGAGTTCGTCGGCGAGGCTTTGCTTCTCGGCCGCGAGGGCCTGCTTCTCGGCGGCCAGCTTCTCCCCACTGGCGCGCAATTCGGCGAAGGTCTGCTTGTCGGCATCGCGGGCCTGTTTGGCGGCGGTGAGATCGTTCTCGAATCGCTTGCGGGCTTCCTCCTGGGCGGTTTTGGCCTTCTCGATTTCGGCGGCCAGTGCGGCACGTTCCTTCTGCGCGGCATCGCGCTCCGCGAGCGTTTTGTTCTGCGCGTCGCGCAGGCTGGCGATGGTCGTTTCGCTGGCCTTGCGGGCCGCTTCGAGTTCGCCGCTGACGCGTGCATGCTCGGCCGTCACGCGGGTGTGCTCGGCGGAAAGGGCTTCGTGGGCTTTGGCGGCGAGGGCCGCGGCGGCCACGGCTGCGGTGGCGGCGGCGAGTTCCTTGGCAAGACGATCCTTTTCCGCGCGGTGCTGGGCGAGGGCCGACTGCTGCTCGGGGATCGTGGCGTTGAGCTGCTGGAGCGAAGACTCCTTTTCCGCCAGGGCGGCGGCGTGCTGCTGCTGCAATTTGGCGAGCTCTTCCTGGTGCTGCTCCAGGGCCCGCGCATGCTCCATCCGGGCCTCGGCCAATTCCTGCGTGGTGCTCTCGGTTTCCGCGGCCAGTTTCTGCGCGCGGGCGGTGATCTTGGGCACCACGGCCGCCTGATCCTGCAGCGTCTTGAGCTTGCTGTTGAGACTCTCACGCTCCTCCTGGAGAGACTTGAGCTGCGCCTGCAGCTTCTCGTTCTCGGTGAGGGCCTGGGCGGCGGCATCCTTGGTCTTGTGGTGCTCGCTCTCGACACCTTGCAGTGTTTGGAGTTTGGCCGTGACGCTCTCGTGCTCGGCTTGCAACGATTTGAGTTGTGCCTGAAGATTTTCACTCTCGGCGCGGGCCTGGGCGGCGGCGTCCCTGGTCTTGTTGTGCTCGCTCTCGACGCCTTGCAGCGTTTGGAGTTTGGCCGTGACGCCTTCGTGCTCGGCTTGCAAGGACTTGAGTTGTGCCTGAAGATTTTCGCTTTCGGCGCGGGCCTGGGCGGCGGCGTCCCTGGTCTTGTTGTGCTCGCTCTCGACGCCTTGCAACGTCTGAAGTTGGGTGGCCAAATCTTCGCGCTCGGCTTGCAAGGACTTGAGCTGCGCCTGGAGCTTCTCGTTCTCGCTGCTGATCTGCGCCGCGTCGCCCTTGAATTTGTGGTGCTCCGCCTCCACGCCTTGCAACGCCACCACCGTGGCGCCCAGACCTTCGTGCTCGGCCTGGAGCGACTTGAGCTGGGCCTGCAATTTTTCATTCTCCGCGCGGAGTTGACTGGCGTCGCCTTCCACCTTGGCGAACACCTGCTTCTGGTCGCCGTGCTCGGCGAGCGCCTTTTCTTTCTCGGAAAGCTGGGCGGCCAGCTTTTGCTTCTCGCTGTTCAGCGCTTCCTTTTCCTGCAAGAGCGCCTTGATGCGCGCGCGATAATTCGCGATGTCCGACTCGAATTGCGACGCCGCGCGGGCCTCCCATTCCTCGGGAGCCGGTGCAGCGGCGATGGCTGCCTGGGCGGCAGCCAGCTTCTTCTGCGCTTCCTCGAGATCCGCGGCGAGTTTGGCATTCGTGCCCTGCAGGGACGCGGCCTGGTCCTGCGCCGCCTTGAGACCTCGCGCCGCTTCCGCTTCGCGCTGGCGCAGCGCGGCCTCGTGTTCGCGCTGGAGGGTGGCTTGCAGTTCCTGGAGCTTCGCGGCGGATTCCTGCTGGAGACGGTCCGCGGCGGCAAGCTGGCGCTCGGCCTTGATCTTGGCTTCGCGCTCGCGGGCGAGCTCCTGCGCATTGTCGCGCTGGCTGGTCTCGAGCACATTGATCCGCCGCTGAAATTCTTCGATCTGGCGTTGGTTTTCCTTTTGCGACACCGCCGCGCCGGCCACGCCACCCGCGGCGGCGGCGGCCACTTCGCCGATGGCCGCGCCGATCTTGCCGCGCTTTTGAAACTCGGTGATCTGCTTGGAAAGATTGGCCTGCTGCTGGGCCAGCGCATCGCGCTCGGCGATGAGGTCCTTGATCCGTTGATCGCTTTGCTGCGAACCCTTGTTCAGCTCGACCTTGAGATTGGAAAGCTCGACCCGGAACGCGTCCCGTTCCTGCTGCACTTTGGCGAGGTTCTCCGAACTCTTTGCCGCCACGCTCTTCTCGAATTCGACCTGCTCGCTTTTGTCGTCGGATTCCTTCTTTGCGCGGACGAGTTCGACGATGACTTTTTCCCGTTCCTCGAGCAACGCCTTGCGCTGCTGGTCGCTGGCGGCCATCTGGCGCTCGTATTCGCCCTTGAGCGCGCGCCACGAGACCGCGCATGATGTCGCGCGCCTTCAAGGCGTCTTCTTTGCTCATCCGCTCGTCTTCCTCGGGATTCGGAGGCGGGAGATTGACTTCGGGGGGCTTCGGCAAAGGCGCGGCCGCCGGGGGCGGGGGAGGTGGCGCCGCCGCCTGGGTATCCGCCGGACTGCCGGGGATGATGTTGCGCACGGCGCGCCGGGAGCGCAGTTTTTCGGCCAGCGTATCCGCCGCCGCCGCGGTAAGGCCCATCGTGCCGCCCTGCTGGTTGCGATGCGCCACCAGCATCTTCATCACTTTCTGCCACGGGAACCGCACATCCGCATTGTCGGAAGGCAGGATCTCGGCGCGGAAAATTCCTGGCACGCGCCGGTAGATCTCCGAGACGGGAATCGTCGTCTGGCCGCGCGCAATGCGATCCGCCAGGTCACCGATCTCGAAGGAAAGTGACGTGGTGGGATCGGGCTTTTGATCGCCCAGCAATTGCGCCGGAATGCGTTGCAGAAAATCGCCGAGTTCCAAAACGATCTCGTGCTGCGGCCCGGCGAAGCCGCTCAAGGTCGGCGCCGGAATGGAAGAAGGGCCGGCCGGGGCGTCCTTTTTCGGGGGCAGCTTGAAATCGGGATTGTAGCCCGCCGCCACGGTCGCGGCGGCGATCTGGATAGCAGGGTCCGGCTTGCGGGCAGGGGTCGGCTCCGCCTTGGTTTCGGAGATTGTCTCCGGTTTTACCTCGGGCGCATTCTCCGGCGTCTTGTCTTCAGACGCTTTTCGTTTGAAACGATCGAGAAATGACATGAGCCGACATTGTTTTGGAAAGTATTAGCACGTTCTAGTCCCTAGGCGCGGCAAGTTGTTATCCTGTTGGAATCAATTTGTCTGTGAAAATTGTAGGGTCGATCAAATTTTCTGCACCCCCCTCTTTCAAGAGGTTTTCGCACGTCGCCGCCAACCGGGCCGGGAGGACGGCCACGATTCGGACGGAATCGCCCTCATAGGTCGTTTCCAGCACCCGGGCCTCGCGGTGCAGCCTGGCCAGTAAACTCCCGGCACCCTGCGGGATAAGGAATTCGCGAGTGACCATTCCATTGGACACCAGTTCCGCCATGCGCTGGACCCAATTCGTCCATGCCTTCGCCCGTCTGGACCGAGATAAAGATCGCATCCGGGAAATGCGTGCGCAGGGCGGCGAGGCCCGTGGAATCACGGACTTTATCGATCTTGTTGAAGACCACGAGCATCCGCTTGTCGTCCGCGCCCAATTCGGAGAGCACCTTCATGGTCGTGTTGTAGAACGTCATGACCTCCGGCTGGCTGGCATCGAGCAGGTGGATCAGAAAGTCGGAAAGCGTGGCTTCTTCGAGAGTGGCGTTGAAGGCCTCGACCAGCCGGTGGGGCAATTTCCGGACGAAGCCGACGGTGTCCGTGAGTAGGAGCGGCTGCTTGTTCGGCAATGCAATTTTGCGAGTCGTCGTATCCAGAGTCGCGAAAAGTTTGTCTTCAATCAGTACATTGGCGCCCGTGAGCCGCCGCAGCAGCGAGGACTTGCCCCGCATTCGTATAGCCGACGATGGCGGCATTCGGCACCGGGGCGCGCTTGCGATCCTTGCGTTGTGTGGCGCGGGATTGGCGCACCTGTTCGAGTTCCCGTTTGCAGCGGTCGATGGCGTCGCGAATGCGCCGCTTGTCCTGCTCGAGCTGGGTCTCGCCTTCGCCGCGGGCGCCGATTCCGCCGCCCTGGCGGACCAGATGTCCCCACGCCCGGGTCAGGCGCGGGAGTGAGTATTCCAATTGCGCCAGCTCCACCTGCAGGCGCGCTTCCCGCGTCTGGGCGCGGCGGGCAAAAATATCGAGGATCACCTCCTGCCGGTCGATCACGGTGATGCCGGCGAGTTTTTCCCAGTTCCGTTGCTGGCTGGGAGTGAGTTCGTTGTCGAAGACGATCACATCGATTCCGTTTTCCTTCGCGCGGGCCACGATTTCATCCGCTTTGCCCGTGCCGATGAGCAGACGCGCATGTTGCTCGCGATGATGCACCAGCAGGCGGTCCATGATCGGTATGCCCAGCGTCTTGACGAGCTCCTCCAGTTCTTCGAGCAGGCTCGCCGCCTCCGTGCGGCCAGTGACTTCGGTGTAGGCGCCTACGAGGAGCGCCCGCTCCACCATTTTTTCCTTCGCTTTGATGTCGATCATGGAATTTCCCAAGAGAAAGAGCATACGCGAAGCGGAGCGGCGCGCAAAGGAAGACGCGTGAGGATTTTTAGGGTGCGATCAAGCACGATGGGAGGCGATTGAGCGGTGTTTGGGGTGGGGTGGGATTCGGTGGGATTCTCTCACCGGCCTGGGTGCGATCACCGATCCAAGGGCGAAAACGCGGGAACGCAGCCGCCGGGGTTTCGGCGGGCATTCGCACAAAGGGGATGGGATGTACGTCATGCCGCATGATGATTTAAAAATTCTCTTGGCCGAACCCCGCCGCAGACGCCGCTGCCGCTCTCTTCCATCCAGCCTCCCACGATAGGGAAGGCCACCAGAAAATCAAGCTGAAACGGGTCCGCAACAACCTCGCGAACCTATTTCCATCGCCTCCGGGAGGAGGAGAGGGTATTTGTCTTCGCACGTCGCGATGAAGAACCTGCTTGTCTGGCAAAAGCTCGCCCTGCTGGGAGCGGTGTTTCTGGTTCCGCTGGTGGTGGTCACTTATGCGCTCATCTCGTCGGTGCACAGTCTCGGCATCGCCACCGCGCGGCATGAGCTCCTGGGGGTGGAGTACGCCCGGGCGCTCCAGCAGGTGCTCCGCGATTTGCAGCTCCTGCGCGGTTCGGATGCCACCGCCACCACGACCGAGCCCGCCCAGGCCGCCCGGCGCGCGGACCTGAAACGCGATCTGGCCCTGCTCGATGCCGTAGATGACCGCCTGCGCACCGGCCTCCAACTTTCGGGCGAATGGAAGGCGCTCTCGGCGCGTTGCCGGAAGGTCGTCGACGCGCCGGAGTCCCGCGGCCTGCAGGATGAAACGGCCCACATCGCCCGGAGCGCCCTCGACCTCCTCAAGGAGGTGGCCGACCGCTCGGAACTGACGCTCGACCCGGACTTGGGCAGCTACTACTTCATGGACCTGTGCCTGTGGAAATTGCCCGAGCACGCCGAACTCGTCACGCAGGCCTGGGCCCGGCTGGCCGCCAGCACCCCGGGCCAGCCGTTGGATGCCACAACGCGCAACGATCTCCGCCGTCTCGCCGGGCTCATCGATTTCCTGCATGGGCAGGCGAATGAATCGCTTTCCAAGGCCCGGGGTGCGGAACCGCGGGCCGGCGGCCATTTGCGCATTCCCGAGCCGGCGGCGGATGCGATCAACTTCGCCGTGGCCTCGGATACCTGGCAGGTGGAACCGGCCTCGCTGGCCTCGGCCATGACCGCGCGCCTCGATGCCGACTACAATCTCGCCGGCCAGGTGAGCTTCGTGCTGGCCGATTTGCTCCATCAGCGCGTCGACCGCCTGCAACAGCGGATCAATCTTTCCCTGGCCATCGGCGCGCTCGGGTTGGTGATCGTCTCCGCCCTCGGCTGGTCGCTCATTCGCGATATCACCCGGCCGCTGGGCGAACTCGCGACCACCGCGCAAGCGATCGAGAGGGGGGACTTCGATGCCTCGGTGACGGTGCGGAATCGGCGCGATGAAATCGGCCGGCTCGCGCTCGCCTTGCGGCGCATGATCACCGCGCAGCGCCAGAGCCGGCACAAACTCGTGGCGAGCAATGTGGCCATGCTGGCCGCGAATGAAAAACTCCAGGCCAAAACGGATGAGGCGCATCGCCTGGCCGAGGAGGCAGACACCGCGAACCGGCCAAGCGCGATTTCCTCGCGGTGATGAGCCACGAGATCCGCACGCCGATGAACGGCATCATCGGCATGACCGAACTCGCGCTGAACACGGAGCTGACACCCATGCAGCAAGAGTATCTGGACATGGTCCGCAGCTCGGCGGAGACGCTCCTCGAATTGCTCAACGACATTCTCGATTTCTCCAAGATCGAGGCCGGCCGGCTGGAACTGGAACAAATCGATTTCGACCTGCGCGATCTGCTCGGCGATACCATGCAGGCCCTCGGGGTGCGCGCGCATGCCCGGGGTCTCGAGCTCGCGCTGCAGATCCGTCCCGACGTGCCCGACGCGCTGACCGGCGACGCGCATCGTTTGCGCCAGATCGTGGTGAACCTCGTGGGCAACGCGCTCAAGTTCACGGAAGAGGGCGAGGTGACGGTGCTCGTGGAACTCGTCGCCGCGCCGGATGAACAACTGAAATTGCGTTTCGCCGTGAGCGATACCGGCATCGGGATTCCGCCGGAGGCGCAGGCGCGCATCTTCAATGCCTTCTCGCAGGCCGATAGCTCGACGACGCGCCGCTTCGGCGGCAGCGGCCTGGGCCTCGCGATTACCAGCCAGCTCGTGACCATGATGGGCGGCGAGATCCGCGTGCAAAGCGAAGCGGGGCGGGGGGAGTATTTTCGAATTCACCGCGAACTTCGTGCGGCAGCCGGATCGGCCGCCCGTGGCGATGCCGGAGCTGGAGCATCTCCGCGTGCTCGCCGTGGATGACAACGCTACCAACCGCCATATTCTGCGCGAGCTTTTCACGAGCTGGGGCATGGAAGTGGTGATCGCGGATTCGGCGCCGGCGGCGTTCGAAGCGCTGGATCGCGCCGGGGACGAATGGCCAGCCGATCGCGCTCGTCGTCACGGACATGATGATGCCGGATTGTCGATGGCTTCGGACTTGTCGAGCGGATGCGGCAGAGCCCTGCGCTGCGCGAGACGCAGGTCATCATGCTCACGTCGTCGAATCGTGCGGAGGATGTGGCGCGCTGCGAGCGCCTGGGCATCGCCGCGCACCTGGCCAAGCCGATCAAGCAATCGCGGCTCATGGACACGATCGTCAACGTGATGGGCAAGTCACCCCGGCACCGCGAAAAGGGGATCGAGGCGGAGGGTGCCGCCGCAGCGCCCGTTGCGCATCCTGCTCGCCGAGGACAACGCCGTGAACCAGCGGCTGGCGGTGGTGAACCTGGAGTTGTGGGGGCATACGGTCACGGTGGCGCACAATGGCCTGGAAGCGGTGGAGGCCTGCAGCGCCCGATCGTTCGATCTCATCCTCATGGATTCGCAAATGCCGCGCATGGGTGGTTTCGAGGCAACGGCGGAGATTCGCCGTCGCGAAGGCGCGGACGGCCGGCGGGTGCCGATCATCGCCATGACGGCGAACGTGATGAAGGGTTATCGCGAAGAATGCCTCGCGGCGGGGATGGATGGCTACGTGGCCAAACCGATGCGGCGGCGGGAATTGATCGGTGAGATCGCGGAGGTGATCCCGGGGTTCATCCTGGAAGGGGAAGGAGCCGTGGTGGCTGTCGCTACCATAAAGCCGGCGGCGCCCATCGACCCGCCGCCCGACGGTGCGCCCTTCGATTCCGCCGCGCTGCTCGAGAGCCTCAATGGCAATCGCGCCATGGTCGCCGAGATGATCCATCTCTGCCTCGACGAAGACGGCCCGCGCCTGCTGGGTAACCTGCGCGATGGCCTGGCCACGCACGATTTCTCCGCGATCGAGCACGCCGCCCACGGCCTCAAAGGATTGGTCGGCGAATTCCACGCTCCGACCGCGCAGGCCGCGGCGAAACATCTCGAAGATGCCGCCCGGGGCCACGAATCCGAAAGCGTCCCCGCGAACGCGCAGGCGCTCCTGGACGAATTCGACCGCCTGTCCGCCGCTCTGCGGAAGTTCGGAGCGGAGTAGCACCGCATACCACCCGGGTTTTTTCGACGTCCCGCCGGCACTCCGTCCCCACTCTGCGGATTCCACTCACCGCTTTCTCTTTCCCCGCAGCAAATTCCCTGCTTCTAATCACTGCCGGTATGAGCACTCCCACGCCCGCGAAAGGCCGCATTCTCATCGCTGAAGATGTCCGGGTGATCGCCTTCAAGATGGCCCAGGCGCTCCAGGGGGCCGGCTATGAGGTGGACACGGCGGCGGACGGCGAAGAGTGCCTGAACAAGGCGCGGCAGACGCTGCCGGATCTCGTGGTGCTCGATATCATGATGCCGAAGATGCACGGCATCGAGGTGCTCAAGACGATGCGCGACGAGCACCGCACGGCACGTACCGGGGTGATCGTTTGCACGGCCAAGGATTTCAAGACCGAGCATGACGAGGCGGCGCGTCTCGGCGTCTTCGATTTTCTCACCAAGCCTTTCGAGGCTGCGCTGCTGGTGGAGAAGGTGGAAGCATACTTCGCGCGCCGGGGCGGTTTCAAGGGCGTGCCGGAATTTCCCAGCCCGACTGTCGCGGACGAAGTTCAATCGGCCACCTTCGCTCCGGTGCTCGATACGACGCGGCTGCGCTACACCCTGTGGGGCACGCGCGGATCGACGCCTACGCCGGGCGCGCGTTTTCTACGCCACGGGGGCAATACCTCGTGCCTGTCGGTGGTCTTCGGCGATGAACAGTTCATTTTCGATGCGGGGTCCGGCATCCGCGAACTGGGTTTCGATTTGCTCAATACGCAGCGGCGCAAGCTGCATCTCTTCATCACCCACACGCACTGGGACCATATCCAGGGGTTCCCGTTTTTCGCCCCGGCGTACGTGCCGGGATTTGAGATCACAATTTACGGCGCCGAAGGATTCGGCAAGGACCTCAAGTCCGTCCTCCGCGGCCAGCTTGATCGCGAGTATTTTCCCGTGCAGATGGAGGACATGCAGTCGTACCTGCAATTCCGCCACCTGGCGGAGAATCCCATGCCGATCGGCTCTGCGCTGGTGTCCTGGGAATTCTCGCAGCACCCGGGGGCCACGGTCGGCTATAAGATCGAGATCGAGGATAAGAAGATCGCCTGGGTGCCGGACAACGAATTTCTCCAGGGCTACACGGGTCCGCCGGAAGACTTGACGCGCGACCATCCGCTGGTCGTGCCGTACGGCCGGATGATCGATTTCCTGTCCGATGCGGACGTGGTTATTCACGAAGCGCAGTACACGTGTGAAGAGTATCCCAAGAAAGTCCGCTGGGGCCATAGCTCGATCTCCAACGCCTGCGTGCTCATGAAGCTGGCGGGCGTCCGCCATTGGATCGTGACGCATCACGATCCCATGCACGACGACACCTTTCTTGACACGAAGCTGCAGATTACCCGCCAGATCCTGGAACGCATCGGCCACGATATGCAAGTGACCCATGCCTACGACGGGGAGACGGAGTATTTCCGCTGAGCAGAGGTGCGTTGTAGCGTTGTAGTTGTAGCCGGGTTCATTGAACCCGGTTCGGCGCATGCTCGCCCAGGGATTGGTTTCCTCCGGCGGCCGTTGGTCCGGGTTCATTGAACCCGGCTACATCTCTGCGGCAACGCCGCCGTGTGGGTGGAACACTTGGCGCTTGGCACTTCCCGTTTCTGTGGCATTCTAGCGACCCGTGAAAACACCTGAGTTCCCCCGTGCTTATCCCGCACCTCCGGCCGAATCGCATTCCGTCGAGGGCCGCGAAGAAAAACTTGTCCCACGCTATGTCCAGGCGCCAGCCTTGCGCGATCATGGCTTGGGCCCGCGCAACCTCTTCTGGGGGGTGGCGTTGCTCGTCGTCGCGCTCGCCATGCTGGTCGTGGCGATATTCCTGTCGGGCGCCCAGGCCATGGTTTCGATCGCGACGTGCCTGCTCACTTTCACCGCGCTCTTCGTGCTCACGCGTCTGCACGTCTTCCGGCAGCGCAACGGTGGCTTCCTGGCCTTGGGGTTGGTCTGCCTCATCGGCGCGGGTATTCCGCTGGCGGAGAAGGCCTATTCCGCCGCGAAGGGGCTGGCCGGTTCGCACCATTCTCCCAGCGCGCCGGTGGTCACTTTGCATTCGGATGAACCGGACGCGCCGCTGCTCACTCAGTCGTTCGCATTGCCCAAGCCGGAGGGCGATGGCAAGCAGGTGAAGGTGCTGCGCGACTCCCGTGTCGTCATCGCGGACAAGCCTTTCCTGATCAAAGCCGGTGATCGCTTCCCCCTCATCGGGGCGAAGGGGGATGAAACGACTTTTGCCGTGCGCGACCTGCACGTTTCGCTCCCCTCCGACGTCGTCGAGGTTGTCGACCCGACCGCGTTGGCCAAGGGGGTGAGTTCCGCGCCGGCCGCCCTGCCGAGCCCCGTGGCGGCAGCTGCGGCGCCCGCGAAAGCGGAGGCGAAGTCGACTTCTCAAGATGACGCTGAACTGGCGGAAATCACTCGCAGTGCCCAGCAGGAAGCCATGCGCCGCTACCCGGCGCTGGCCATCAAGGATTCGCTGGAAAACGCGATGTACGTTTCGACTTACAAACAGCTTCGGGACTCCGGGGGCGACGATTTCTTTTCCAATCCGGAATGGCCCATCGAACTCGCCGAGCTTCTCGCCAAGAAAGAAGGGTGGAACCGCGGTGGCAGCCCGCTGACCACTGGCCCCGCGCCGGTCCTTGATCCGCCGGCGGACGCTCCCCCGGCTGCCCGGCCGGCGGCGGGCCCGATCGATTTTCCGCCTGTCGATTCGCTGGATGCCGGCTCGGATCTACCGCGCGCCACGCGGCCGGCGCGCTGAGCGCTGGCGGTGGACGGAGTATTTTTCCCAAGGTGGGGAACGATCGCCGATCGTTCCCAAATTTGGTCGCGCGACGACACACGCTGCCCGCGAAGGCGACGGAACGCTCGGCAAGCGTTCCCTACCTGAATGGGGCGACGCCCACCGTCCTACTTCACTGACTCGAGATACTTGATGCTCTGCGGCAGCGCTTCGTCCACGGTCGGCGATTCGTCTTCGATGAAGTAATACTTCACGCCGGATTTCGCGGCCTGGGCGAGAATGGCGGGCCAGTCGATCTGGCCGGTGCCGATCGGCACGTCATCCGTGAGGGGCGCCTTGCCGGTGAAAACGCCGCGCACCGCGCCCTTGCGCATGTCCTTGAGGTGCATCAGCGCCCAGCGGTCCGGATACTTCGCGAGCAGCTTCACCGGGTCGACGCCCGGCAGGTAGGTCCAGAACACGTCCATCTCGTAAGACACGAGTTCCGGCTTCGTCTCCTTCACGAGCATGTCGAAAAAGGTGTCGGATGAGCCTTCGCTCACCGGGCGAAACTCATACCCGTGGGTGTGGTAAAAAAACTGGATTCCCGCGGCCTTGAACGCCTCGCCGAAGGTATTGAAATCCGCCGCGGCTTTTTTGACATCCGCTTCGCCGAACTCCGCGGTCGTATGCGGAATCCACGCGACACCCGCGTACTTCAATCCCAGCGCCTGCGCCTTGGCGACCGCGGCGGGCAAGTCCTTCTTCAAGTCGTCGTAGCCGAAATGGCTGCCGACGGCCGTAATCCCGCGCGCGGCGAGCTCCTCCTTGAGCTTGTCGGGTGGCAGGGGGATTCCCGCGTAAACCTCCGCGTATTGGAAACCCAGCGCCTTGGTCTTATCGAGGGCCGCAGTCGGGTCTTTCTTGAAGGTCTCGCGCAGGCTGTAGAGTTGCAGGCCGAGCGGGCCTTTGAAGTCGCCTTGCAGGTCGATGGCCGAGGCGGTGGTGGCGACGGCGAGGAGGGGAAGGAGGAAGCGTTTCATGGAGGTGGGATTGAATTGTTCGCGAAGAGGAAGAGCGCGTCGATGGGTTTCTGCCCTTCTTAATCTTAATCGGAGCGCCCGAGAGTAAGAGCAAGATTAAGAACCCGCCGCTTCAGCCCACGCGCAGCACGCCGTCGGTCAGGATCTTGGCGCGCAAACCGCCACGGCCCTGGAGTGCTGCTTCGGTTCCGGGGGCGAAAGCGCCATCCTGCCAATAACACGGCGTGCATTCCGCAGTGCCCAAAAAGCGCACGCCCTGGATGGTGAACTCGCGCCCGATGAGCGTATTCAAATCGACCCCGCGCGTGATGATATTCCGACGAAAAACCGACGGGGGCTTGTCCCACACGTCGAACCGTGCGCAAAGCTCATCGTAAATCTCCGCGGGGAAGAAGGTGACCTGCCCCTTGTAGTCGGGTTTGAAATCCAGGAAGCGATCGCCCTCCAGTCCGCGCCCGGCGAGGCAGCGGAGTTCCTGCACTTCGATCATCGGATTCTCCCCGGCAGGCTGGCCGTGATGGCCGAAGAAATTGTGACCCGGCGAAATGAAAAGGTGCTGGATGGTGATGGGGGGCTCGTCTGTCATGGCGATCTCGTGTCGAAAGATGCTGCCAAATCGCCGCTGCCGCCAATAGGAAATCCCGCCTTCAGCGCCGTGCTGCTGGCGGGTGGAAAATCGACGCGCATGGGCCGCGACAAGGCCGCTCTCCTGGTCGAAGGCCAGCCGCTCTGGCAGCGGCAGGTAGCCACGCTCACCGCCTTGCAACCACGAGAGATTTTCGTCTCGGGAAGGCCGGCCGGTCCTTATGCGGGTAGCGATGTGGAAGTGATTCCCGATTTGCATCCGGATTGCGGACCGCTGAGCGGCCTCGAGGCCGCGTGTTCGCGCATGCAGACTCCGTGGCTTTGCGTGCTCGCGGTCGATCTACCATGGATGACGTCGGCATTCCTGGAGCGTTTGCTGAAAATGGCGCTGGCGGATGGGCGCGGTGTCGTCGCGCAAAACGGCGAATACTTCGAGCCGCTCGCGGCAGTCTACCCGCGCGCCATGCTCGAGTTGATTGGTGAGCAGCTTCAGCAAACAGATCACTCGATGCAGCGCTTGATCCGCCGCGCCAGGGAACTCGATCTGGTCGTGCCCTATGCGCTGGCAGGAGCGGAACGGCAACTCTTCCGCAATCTGAACACTCCCGCAGATCTTGCGGGTCTTTGAAAAGTGCGACTCTCCTCCCAATGTCATCCTGAGCGAAGTCGAAGGACCCCGTCGAACAACCAGCGACGTCGATGGTAGAGCGACGGGTTGCTTCGACTTCGTTACACTCCGTTCAGCATGACACGCGCGGAGTCGCGTGACATGCGAAGACAAGCGACCTTTACCTTGGCGCACACTTCCAAATCGGCACGTCAGCCTTCATGCGGTCAATCGCCTCGGCGAGAAAGCGGAGCGCTTCACCGCGATGAGAGGAGATCACGCGCACGAAGAGCGAGGCTTCGCCGACCGGCACCCACCCGAGCCGGTGAATGAAGACCACGCCGGCGCAAGGATGAACCGCGCACAATTCGTCGAAGATGCGCTCGAGATGCCGGCGCGCCATCGACTCGTGCGCCTCATACTGCAATCCCGCCAGCGCCTGCCCCTGCTCGAGTTCGCGGACGATGCCTTGAAACTCGACACAGGCGCCGATCTCGCGCGACGGCAGGGTCGCCGGCGGGATGACAATCGGGGCGGTGGTAAAGGCGATCTGCTTTTCCATGTTCAGCCGCCGCTCACGGGCGGAATCAGCGCGATTTCTTTGGCAGAACCAATGGGAGCGTCCCACGAGTGGTACTCTTCGTCCACCGCCACCCGCCAGATTTCGAGGCGCGCATCCGGTGCGATACGGCCGAGAATAGCGCGCGGCGTTTCCTCCGGCTGGCACTCCACCACGCACTCGGACCAGCCGAGCTGGTCGCGGGCCTGGGCAAAGGCGAGGAGTTTCACTTGCATGGATGCGATGTAGCGGAGAACGGTGGGCCCGGCTACAAATTCGCAGCATGCTTTCCCTCGCCGAAGCCCGTTCCATTATTGCGCAATACGTCCAGCCGTTGGAACCGGTGTCCACGCCGCTGGCCGCGGCGCGTGGCCGCATCTTGCGCGAAGACATCTTCGCGCCCGAGGATCTGCCCGCTTTCGATCGCTCGGCGATGGATGGCTATGCGATCGATGCGCAGGACGCGTCGCCAAAATTTCGGGTCGTCATGGAAGTACAGGCCGGGCAGGCGCCGGCGGGAAAGATCGGCCCCGGCGAGTGTGCACGTATTTTCACCGGCGCCCCGATTCCCGCGGGCGCGTCGCAGGTCATCATGCAGGAAGACGTGGAGCGCGATGGCGGGTGGATCACGCTGCGCGCGCGCGATAAGAAGAGGTGGATTCGGTATCGCGGAGAGGATGCGCGCCAGGGCGAGCGGTTGCTGTCCGCGGGGGTCCGTCTGCGGGCGGGGGAACTCTCGCTCCTCGCCCAACTCGGCGCGGTCCAGCCGCGG
Source organism: Chthoniobacter sp. (assembly GCA_037200205.1). Taxonomy (GTDB): domain Bacteria; phylum Verrucomicrobiota; class Verrucomicrobiia; order Chthoniobacterales; family Chthoniobacteraceae; genus Chthoniobacter. The sequence goes on along the minus strand of JBBCHV010000041.1, from coordinate 168,847 downwards.
GTCGGCCCTGCGCCGCGCGTGATTCATCTGGCGACGGGGAATGAACTGGTCGATTCCTCCGCGGCACCGGGGCCGGGGCAGATCCGCGACTCCAATTCCACGCTGATCGCCGCGCTACTCGCCGATGTGGGGGCGCAACTCGTGGCGCAAGGCCGCTGCGGAGACGCGCTCGAGACGCTCGTGCAGGCGATCCGGCAGCATCCGGTGGAGGATTGGGACTGCCTGCTCATTTCCGGCGGGGCCAGCGTCGGAGATTACGATTTCGGCACGCGGGCGCTGGCCGAACTCGGCTTCCAGGTGCACTTTGGGCAGATGAGCATTCGACCGGGCAAGCCGCTGGTCTTCGCTACGCGCGGGCGGCAGATTGCGTTCGTCATTCCCGGCAATCCGGTATCGCATTTCGTGACATTCCAAATTGCGATTCGTCTGGCGCTGGAGCGGCTCGAAGGGGCCCTCGGTGCGTGGGAGACGGTGCAGCTCGAACTGGCGGAAGATTTGCCCGCGAAGCCGAACGAGCGCCACACGTTATGGCCGGTGCACGTGGGTCTGCGCGACGGGGCGTTGCGGGTATGGCCGCTGTCGTGGCAAAGTTCGGGCGATCTGCGCGGGTTGCTGGGGGCGAATGCGCTGGTGCCGATCGCACCTGGGGCCGGTGGCGCGAAAAAGGGCGAGCATGTCGAGTGCGTGTTACTGGCCGCATTGCCGTGAAGGTGTTATAGCCACGCGATGCCGGAACCCTCTCCCGATTTTTCCCACCTCGATGCTGCCGGAGGCGCGCGCATGGTCGACGTGGGGCACAAGCCCGAGCAGCAGCGCATCGCACGCGCCGAGGGCTGGCTGCGCTGCCGGCGGGAAACGATCGCGGCATTGCGCGCGCGGGCTTTGCCGAAGGGGGATGTGCTGACGGTCGCCCAGATCGCCGCGATCCAGGCGGCGAAGCGCACGGACGAATTGATCCCGCTTTGCCATTCGCTGCCGCTCAGTGGCGTCGATGTGGACTTCGAGGTCGAGGATGCGGCGATTCACATTCGGGCGAGCGTGACGACCACGGCGAAGACCGGGGTCGAAATGGAAGCGCTCACTGCGGTGAGCGTGGCCGCGCTCACGCTCTACGACATGTGCAAGGCCGTGGACAAGACGATGCAGATCGACGGCATCCGCGTGACGGAAAAGATCAAACAATGAAGGTCGCGCGCATCACCCTGAGCGACCGCGCCAGTGCCGGTGTTTACGTGGATCGCAGTGGTCCGGAGATTGAGCGCATTCTCGGTGAAAGCTTCTCGGAAGCGATCGAGTGGCAGCGCGTGGTCATTCCCGACGAACGCCCGCAGATCGAGGAAGCCTTGCGGCAGATGTGCGACGCGGAGCAGTGCGACCTCGTGGTCACGACCGGTGGCACTGGCCCTGCGCCTCGCGACGTGACACCCGAGGCCACGCGCGCCGTGCTGGAGCGGGAGTTGCCCGGTTTCGGCGAGATCATGCGGGTGCAATCCTTCACCAAGGTGCCGACGGCGATCCTCTCGCGCTCCACGGCGGGCACGCGCGGGCGGACGTTGATCGTCAATCTGCCCGGCAACCCGCGCGCGATTGGTGAAATCCTACCAATGCTGATCCCGGCGATCCGGGAGTGCATCCGGCATTTGCACGGAGGGTAGGATTTCAGTTCACGTGTGCCCTCCCCACGCCGTCATCCTGAGCTTGCGAAGGACCTCTGATCTTTGCCTTTCCTCACCAATGTGGCAGAAGATTATGCCATGTTCGTGATAAGTCCGGGCGTCAGATGCCAGGCAGAAAATCAGAGGTTCTTCGCAAGCTCAGAATGACTGGCGGGTTTTTGGATACGCAAGCGTGCCGTCAGACAGCTCGTGCTGCGGACGCCCGAGCTACAGTAACGACTCGATCACGCTCAGCGAGCGCAGATAAATTTCGCTCGTATTCGCGCGGCCCATTTCCTCGTCCAGCAGATCCAGGATATTGTCCGCACACGCGGGATAAAGGTGATGGTACTCGTGGCCGCCCGGCAGCTTGAGCACGGCTTGAAAGAAACTCGACTTCGGCTCGTGGCGCAGCGCGAAACTGGAGTCGTCGCTGGCGAGGGTGATCCGGCTCAAGCCGGCACTGGTGCTGGCCTGCAATTCGATGACCACATCGCTGCCCGCAGTATCGGTAAAAACCAGTGGCGATGCGCTCTTGAGCTTCCACTTGAGCTGGGCGGCGAGCCAGCCAATGAACAGCAGCGCCGTCGAGCGATTCGCCGGGGCGTGCATCATCGACACCCGTCGCAGACGCGAGAGGTGCGGGAGATTATCGGGGTGATCGAAGATTTGCGACACGGCCTGGCGCAGGGCCAGCGAACGCGTCCAGTTGAGATCGCGCAGAGCGAGTTGAGTCTTAGCCTCGGCGAGCGAAGCGCGCAGGCGGGTGAACTGCGCCTTCGGGTCGTGCCAGGCGATGCTATCCACGATGAGCCGATCGATCCACGCCCAGAGGTGCGGGTTCAGGTTCTCGGAAATATCGCCCTGCCACCAGAAATAGAGCGGCAGATCGGAGTCGAGGTTGGCGAAAACGATGTTCGTGAAGCGCCCCTTGATCTCGCCCTCCAGCAGGAAGCTGATCTGCTCGCAGCAGATGTGCTTGGTGCCGCCGGAGAGGTGGCAATGCGCATTGACCCACGCCGAAGCATTCGGCTTGGGCGCATTGCGCACCACGCAGATGACCAGCGCCCGGCACGCGTGCGTGCGCGTGAATTCCGAGATGAGCTCGGTATTCTCGAGCAGCGCCTCGGTGCTGCGGCAATAGACGGCGAAATTGATGAGCGAAGCGCGGGTCAGGTTGCCTTCGCCGACGTCCCAAATCTTCTTCAGCTCGCGGCCGATCTGGCCGATGGCGACCGGTTCGCCGAGGCTGGTGGAATCGAAAGTCGCAGACATGACTACAGCCTCCGCCAGGTGTGGCCGTCGCGGGCGAGGAGTTCGTCGGCTTCTTTTGGGCCCCACGAGCCGGAGGGATAAAAGGCGAGCGGCGGAGGATTCGTGCTCTTGTGCCAGGCGGCTTCGATGTGATCGACGAAGGACCACGCGCCTTCCACTTCGTCGCGCCGGGCGAAGAGCGTGGCGTCGCCCGCCATGGCGTCGAGCAACAGCCGCTCGTAGGCTTCAGGCGAGGCCTTGCCGAAGCTCGTGCCGTAGTGAAAATCCATCTTCACCGGCTCGATGCGCACCGCGGCGCCGGGCATCTTGCACTGCATGCGCAGCGAAATGCCTTCGTCGGGCTGGATGCGAATGACGAGGACGTTCGGCCCCTGCGGTTCGGTGGGTTTGTTGAAGAGCACGCTCGGCGCGCTCTTGAATTGCACGGCGATCTCGGTGCCGCCCTTCGGCAGGCGCTTGCCCATGCGGATGTAAAAGGGCACGCCTTCCCAGCGCCAGTTGTCGATGTTCACCTTGAGCGCCACGTATGTCTCGGTCATCGACTGCGGATTGACGCGATCCTCGGAGCGGTAGTCCTTCACTTCCTGCCCGCCAATCGCGCCCGCGGTGTATTGGCCGCGCACGACATTCTTCGCGACATCCTCCTCGGACATCGGGCGCAACGAGCGGATCACCTTCACCTTCTCATCGCGAATGCTGTCCGCGCCGAGATCGGTGGGCGGCTCCATCGCGGTGAGGCTGAGGAGCTGGAGCAGGTGATTTTGCACCATGTCGCGCATCGCGCCGGCGCTCTCGTAATAGGGCCCGCGCGCCTCCACGCCGAGCGGCTCGCAGGCCGTGATCTGCACGTGGTCGATGTAGCGATGATTCCAGAGCGGCTCGAAGATCGCGTTGGCAAAGCGCAGCACCATGATGTTCTGCGCGGTCTCTTTGCCGAGGTAATGATCGATGCGGTAAGTGTCCTGCTCCCGAAAGACCCGGTTCACCACCGTGTTCAGTTCCTGTGCCGAAGGCAGATCCGTGCCGAAAGGCTTTTCCACGATCACCCGCGCCCAACTGCCCTCGCGCGCCTTGTTCAGCCCGGCGGCGGCAATCTGGTTGAGAATGCCCTCGAACTCGCTCGGGGCGACCGAGAGATAGAAGAGGCGGTTGCCGCGCGTGCCGCGTTCTTCGTCGAGCTTGTCGAGCCGCTCGGCCAGCGTCTTGTAGCCGTGGGCGTCACCGAACTCGCTGCAGTGATAGAACAGGCGGTTGGCAAAGCTTTTCCAGACTTCGTCGTTCAGGCCGGAGCGCGAGAATTTCTTCGTGGCCTCCTCCAGTTCCTTGCGGAAGGATTCGTCGGTCTTCTCGCGCCGGGCGAAGCCGACGACGCTGAGGGCCGCGGGCAGATCGCCGTCGGCGGCGATATTGTAGATAGCCGGGATGAGCTTGCGGTAGGTGAGATCGCCCGAGGCGCCGAAGATGACGACGCTGCACGGCTGCGGAAGAGGCCGGCTGGAAAGTCCCTCGCGCAGAGGGTTGGCGGTGGGTGTGTTGGTGGCGTTCAAAGCAGGAAACTTCTAGCCTCCCGCCGCGCGGAGGCGAAGTGAAATGTTTTCAGCGCGACGATGAATCAAGGGCTGACAAAGCGACTACTACGTCGTCCCGCGGTTTCCGGATGAGTTCGCACTACTTTGGTTTCGGTTGACGGCGGGCAATCTCACGGAGGATTTGCACATCCACCTGATCCTGGTCGCGGCAGGTGTCTTTCGATGCGATGAGTGTGGAGAGGTCGAGGTATGGAATTTCGATCCCGTCTATGGAAATTTTAAGCGCGGTCGGGATGGCGTCAGCGAAGCTCACTTTCCAGGCGCGGGTGCTGAGGTCCACCTCGACTTCATCGGCAATTTTGACCACGATGTTCTCGATAAGGTCTTGAGGAGTCAACTCGGCGGCAGCATGGTCCTCCAACTCGGAGAGCGCGGCGATCACGCGAGCGTGATTTGCTTCGTCCTCGGGGATAAGGATATCCACGTCCTCGGTGGTGCGAATGTGCCCGTGAAGGATGCCGGCCTGGGCGCCAACGACGAGGTATTGCGCGGCGTGCTGGTTCAGTAGAGCGCAGACGCGAGTCAGAGGATTGACGGCATCCATGGCGCGGAACGCTACCAGAGGCGGGGATTGTCCTGCACGCGACGCCATTGCTCGAAATCCTGCCGGGTGCGCGCCTTGAAAACGAAACCACGAGGCTTGGGATAGGGGTTCATCGCTTCCATCTGCCGCTGCAAGACAAGCGCCCGGGCGACGCATTCGGCGGGACTCGCCGGTTGGCGCCGTCGAGTGCCGACGATCTTGATGGACTTTGGCCGCGAGGAATTCATCCCGGCAGCGGATAGCGCGCGGTGAGTGCGTGGACTTCGGCGCGCACCTTGGCGATTTCGTCGGCGTTGTCCTTGTTCGACAGCGCACGGTGGATGAGGTCCGCGATTTCGAGCATCTGCTCTTCTTTCATCCCGCGGGTGGTCACCGCCGGGGTGCCGACGCGGATGCCGCCGCCGAGCGTGATCTTCTCGGTGTCGAAAGGGATGCCGTTCTTGTTGACCGTGATGCCGGCGTGATCCAGCGCTTCGCTGGCGATCTTGCCGTTCAGGCCGTTCGGGCGCAGGTCGACGAGCATGAGGTGATTGTCCGTGCCGCCGCTGGTCAGCCGGTAGCCGTTCTTGATCAGCCCCGCGGCCAGCGCCTTGGCGTTGCTCACGATCTGCTGCGCGTAGCCTTTGAACGATGGCTGAAGCGCTTCGTGGAAGCATACGGCCTTTGCGGCGATGACGTGCTCCAGCGGGCCGCCCTGGATGCCGGGGAAAACCTGCGAGTCGATGCCCTTGGCGTATTGCTCCTTGCAAATGATGATGCCGCCGCGCGGTCCGCGCAGGCTCTTGTGCGTGGTGGTCGTCACGAAATCGGCGACCGGCACGGGATTCGGGTGCATCCCACCGGCGACGAGCCCCGCGATATGCGCCATGTCGACGAAGAGGATGGCGCCCACGCTATCGGCGATCTGGCGCATGCGCTGGAAATCGATGATGCGCGGATAGGCGCTGGCCCCGGCGGTGATCATCTTGGGCTTCGACTCGAGGGCGAGTTGGGCGAGGGCGTCGTAATCGATGCGCTCATCCTTCTCGCTCACGCCGTAATGGACCACGTCGTAAAAGCGCCCGCTGAAATTGGCCTTGTGCCCGTGGGTCAGATGACCGCCGTGGGCGAGGTTCATCGTCAGGATGCGGTCGCCCGGTTGGAGGACCGAAAAATACACGGCGGTATTGGCTTGCGAACCGGAGTGCGGCTGGACGTTCACGTGGTCGCCACCAAAGAGCTGCTTCACGCGGTCGATGGCGAGCTGCTCGACGACATCGACATTCTCACAGCCCCCATACCAGCGCCGGCCGGGATAGCCTTCGGCGTATTTGTTGGTGAGGCACGAGCCCTGGGCCTCCATCACCGCACGGGAGGTAAAGTTCTCGCTGGCGATCAGCTCGATATTCTCAAACTGGCGCTTCTTCTCCGCTTCGATGGCCTTGAACACTTCCGGGTCGACCTCTTCCAGCGAAGGATGCGAGGCGTTGGTGGTCCCGAGGTGTTCGAGCTTTTCCACGCGGCGCTCGTGGCGTCCGCCTTCGAAATGCCCGCTGAGAAAGGCGTCCACGATCTTCGGCGCGGCGCTCGCGTCCACATGGTTGGAGGCGAGGCACAGGACGTTCGAGTTGTTGTGCTGGCGCGTTACCGTGGCGTCGGCGGCGTTGTCGATCAGCGCGGCGCGAATGTGCGGGAAACGATTTGCGGCGATGCTCATGCCGATGCCGCTCTTGCAGGCCAGGATGCCGAAGTCGCTTTCGCCCGCCAGCACATGCTTGGCGACGTCTTCCGCGTAGTCCGGGTAATCGGCGGATTCCGGGGAGTTCACGCCGAAATCCGTGACGATGTAACCCTTCTTCGTCAGGTGGGCGTGAATCGCATTCTTCAACTCAAAGCCACCATGGTCGGCGCCGAGGGCGATACGCAGGGTGCGGGTCGAGACAGGGGTGGAGGTGGTGGGTAGGGGCGAGGTCATGGGCTTGGATTGGTCGAGAAAACGGAGCAGGCCGGGAATGGCGCGCTTGAGGGTGTCGCGGCATTCCAGATAGGCATGGATGCCGAGGCCGATGGGATCGGGGACGTCGAGATTGCCGTTGCGGGAAGTCTCGTCGAATTGGCGAAAGAGATAGATCTTGTCCGCCGCTTCGGGAAAATACATCTGGATCGCTTCCCGGTGCCCGCGAGTCATGACGACGATATGCGTCGCCTCCGTCACCAGTTCTTCGGTCAAGGGCTGGCTGCGCTGGGCGGAGATGTCCACTCCCCACGGGCGCAAGACCTCGACGGCGTGCGGACTCGGCGGCTGCCCGTAGCCCGTGGCCACGCCCGCGGAACTGACCTCGATATCCGGATGGCCCTTCACCGCGGCACGAAAGAGCCCTTCAGCCATGGGGCTGCGGCAGATATTTCCAGTGCAGACGAAGAGGACGTGTTTCACGATGCGGAAGGGCAAAATAGGGACGCTCCGGGGGCAAGTCAACGCACGGGGCGGAACGGAAGGCGAAATGTGGTGCGGGACCGTGGAATGCGAGAAAAAGGCCGTTTTTAACGATTTTTCCGTTACACAGCCCATGCAGCCCACGCAGTCCAAATAGCCCCTTTCCGCTCCGGAAGCCGCCATACTGCCGCCACAATCCGCATTCCCCATTCTCTTCCCGCTTGAGCCCGCGCGGGCCGCCCCTCTATGTTCCTTGCCGTTGCAAACCGCCCTCTTCCCCAGCTCCACGCTCGCTGAGTTTCTACCGCTTCGCCCTGCTTCTGACCGGGAACGCGAAAAGCGCCGAGCAGGTCATGGCCGACACCCTTACGGAGGTGGAGTCCCAGCTTTCCCAGTTTCGCAATGAAACCAGCCGCCAGGCCTGGCTGGCCACCCACATCCGCGAACGCTGCCTGGAGAACAACAAATCCGCCCCGCCCGCCGCCCCGCGACTGCTGCGCGATGACTCGGAATCCGGCACCCGCCCCGAGGTCTTGAAGATCGAGGCCTTCCTCCTCGCCCAACGTTTCCACACGCTGCCCGAGCCGGAGCGCAGCGCCCTGGCCCTGTTTTATCTGGATCTCTTCACCGCCGAGGAGATTGCGGAGCTTTTGAAGATGGATATCCATGTGCTGTCCGATACCCTCGCCGCGGCGCGCGACCTCCTGAAAAGCTCCCTCGGCGCCCTGCGCAGCGAAACCAATCCTCCCGCGTGAACGCCCAAACCGCCGAGACCCTCTTGCGCTGCTATCGCCCCGGGAAGCGCTCCGATTCCAAGATGGAAAAGGCCGTGCGCTTCGCCGAGGAGGATCCCGAGTTGAAGACCATGCTCGGCACCCAGATCGAATTCGATGAGCAGATCATCGACGTCATCCATTACATCAAGCCCCCGGAGAATCTCCGGCAAAAGCTCAGCGATCTCAGCGTCGCGCCACGGGCCGAGAAGACGCGGTTGCGCAAGCAGGTCATCAATCCCGCGGTGCTCACGGCGCTCCTCGGGATCGTGGTCATCCTGGGCATCGCCGTCTTTTTCATCATGGAGCGGATCGAGAAATTTCCAGGGCGCGAGGCCGTCGAGAATATGCTGGGCAGTGCGAGCAAGATGAGCGGGACGGAACTCGAGTCCGTGGCCAGCACCACCGGCCAGATCGGGGACTGGTTTTACATGCGCGGCTACGAAGGCTTTGAAGCGCCGCCGGAATTGTCCGCCCTGCCGGTGCTGGGGTCGCGCGTTTTCCGCATCGATGGCCGCACGGTGGCGCAGATTGCCGTCGGCAATGCGGAGACGATGCGCTGCCTCGTTTTCCAGTTCCATGCGAGCGAGTTTGGCGTGCTGTTGCCGCCGGAGAGCGAGTGGAAAGTCCTCACGCAGGACCAATGGGTCGGCGCCATCCGGCAGCACGGGGACCACTGCTTTCTCATTGCCCTCCGGGGCGGCAAGCCGGAGATGGAAGAGTTCTTGAAGACGCTCCCCTCCAAATAATGTCCCGTTCTCTGCTTCGCTGTGTGCTGGCGCTCTGCGCGACCCTGCTCGGGGCGTGTTCTTCTTTCGATCGGCAGTGGAAAGACGCCGCCCAGGGAAAAGGCCGCGCCACGCGGTGGGATGGCCAATGGACGAGCGGCAAGAACGTGTATGCCAATGGCGCGTTTCACCACGGGCGGCTGCGCTGCGTGCTCGTCACCCAGCCGGACCGGAGTCTCGTGGCCCATTTCCACGCGAATTGGCTCATTTTCTCGGGTAACTACGATATGCCGATGCAGCCCCTTCCGACGGGCCCGCGGCGCCCGAATATCCGGAAATATCAGGGCACGCACGACCTGCCCGCCATGTTCGGCGGGACCTATCGCTACCAGGCGACCATCGAGGGCGATCGTTTTATCACCCGCTACACATCCAGTTACGACGAAGGCACTTTCAACCTCCGGCAGGTTTCCTCGGCGAAAGAATTATCCGATTTGCACGCCCAGCATTGACGCCGGGCACATCCATCTCATACACGAAATCATGTCCCGCCCCTTCCACTTTGTTCTCCCCGCTGTTTTTTTGGCCGGCGCGCTGGGTTTTTCCGGTTGCGTGGGTACGCTTTACGACGAGACGTACTCCTACCATAAGAACCATTTCAAGCCGCCGCAGGAGAATATGAAGGGCGAGGCTTCGGCGGAAGCCATTCTCGGGTCACTGGATAAAAAATCCGAAGGTTCCGCCACGGATGCCACCGGGGGCCCTTCCGCCGGCGGGCGATGTGCCCGGGCTGCCGCCCGCGGGGCTCCCCGACGCCTCGGGAGGCCTTCCGCCGCCCGCCGCCCCGGCCGCTCCGCCCGCGGCACCGCCCAACTGACGTTTCGCCGTCATTAGTCCGTCTGATTTTGGAATGCAACTCGACCCGTTCGGGCGGGTTCCATTCCCCATGGTACATGTTTGCGCAGCCTTTGGATTTCGCCCAGTGCGGATTGTGCTTGTTGACTTCGATCCTCAATGAGCGACTTGCCCTCTGTCATGCCTGAACCGGAATTGAACGATGCGGATGCCGCGCCGGACCAGATCCTCGCGGAAATCTTCGTCTACGTCGGCTCGGAACTCAAAGCCAAGTACGCCATCGAGCATGGGGAGTACATCATTGGCCGCGATGCCTCCTGCCCGGTGGCGATCGATGCGGACCTCGTCTCCCGGCACCATGCGCGGCTGACTTTCAACGCCTACGAACTCGTCATCGAGGATCTCGGCAGCAGCAACGGGGTCTTCATCGATGGCGTCCAGGTGCAGTTGCCCACGCGCGTGCGGCTGGACCAGGAGGTGCAGATCGGCACGGCCCGTCTTTTCATCCGCTTGCGCGAGGCCGCGGCCAAGCAACTTGCCGAGGCGCTCTGGGACAAGGATCTCGGCCTCGCCCAGGTGCGCGAGCAGCTAGAGGAAAAGAAATACAAGGTCATCACCACGATCAATCGCGGCGGCATGGGGGTGATCCTCCAGGCGCGCGACCTGCGGATCCGCCGCACGGTGGCCATGAAGGTGATGAAGACCAGCAACCAGTTTTCCCGCGAAAACGTGCTGCGTTTCATCGACGAGGCACAGCTCACCGGCCAGCTCGAGCACCCGAATATCGTCCCGCTTTACGAGCTGGGCATCGATGAGCAGGGCGAGATCTTTTACACGATGAAGTTCGTCAAGGGCACGACCCTCGACGACGTGCTGCGCGGGATTCGCAATGGGCGGCAAAAGACGATCGAGAAGTACCCGCTCGCCACCTTGCTGACCATTTTCCAAAAGGTCTGCGACGCGGTCGCCTATGCGCACTCCAAGAGCATCGTGCATCGCGACCTCAAGCCCGAGAATATCATGATCGGCTCCTTCGGTGAGGTGCTGGTCATGGATTGGGGCCTGGCGAAGAACCTGACGACGGTCCGCAAGGAAACCACTCCCGAGGCGGCCCCCGGAGCGCAAGCCTCCGCGGCCAAGGCGTCCGCCAAGCCGGCCATGGCGACGGCGAGGCCCACGGACAACCTGCGCGGATTTGAGACCATGCACGGGCTCATTGTCGGCACTCCGCCCTACATCTCGCCCGAGCAGGCGCGGGGTGAACTCGATCGGATCGATGAGCGCTCGGATATCTATGTGCTCGGCGGAATCCTCTACGCGATTCTCACGCTCCGCCCGCCCGTCGAAGGCGAGACCGTCCACGAGGTGGTCGAGAAGATCGTGACCAGCGCCATTGCGCCGCCGTCGAGCTTCAACCAGCCCCACAAAAAGCCGGTCCCGATCGTCTCGGCGGAAGGAACGGATGGCACGGACGGAGCGGCGACTCACTTTGCCTTTGCGCATCTTCCGGGGAAACGCGTTCCCGACGGGCTTTCCGCGGTCGTCATGAAAGCGCTGGCGCTCGATCCGGCGGACCGTTACCAGCACGTCGAGGACTTGCAGACCGACGTCGAGTCGTACCAGGGCGGCTTCGCCACCAAGGCGGAACGGGCCAGCATGGCCAAGCACGCCATGCTCTTTGCCGGCCGGCACAAAAAGGAGGTCGCCCTTTTCGCCTTCTTCTTCGCCATCTTCAATGTCGCGATCATCGGGTTCTTCCTCCAGCTCACCCACGAGCGCGACCGGGCGCGCTTGAGCGAGAAGCGCGCGCTCGACGAGGAGCATCGCGCCGTGCAGCAGGAAAAGCTGGCGGCCGCCCGCCTGGAGGAATTGCGCGGCACCGCTCCGACCTACGCGGCCGAGGCGCAACAGCTCATCGACGATCTCGACCTCACCTCGGCGCTGGAAAAGATCGACTACGCCATCCAGCAGGTCCCGCCTCGACGCCAACTATCACAACCTGCGCGGCAATATCCTCCAGGCGCAGCTTCGCCTGGACGAGGCGGCCGACGCTTATTCCGAGGCCTTGCGCATCAACCCCAAGCTCGCGGAGGCGCAGGCCAACCTCGATCTTACCAAGCGCATCCTGAAAAAGATCGGCACGGATGAGCAGATCAAGCCGGCGATCCTCGGCGAGCTCTACGCCGCGCTCATCAACCAGGGCCGGCGCAGCGCGGCGGAGAATGTCGGGAACCAGTTGGGTACCGACAAACAGCGCCTTGTGCGCATCTGGCGGGATGCTTTCGACAAGCACGGCTTGCGGCAGCAGCGTTTCGAGACGAATTCCGACAACACGATCAACGTGGATTTCAGCAACGTGAGCCAGCCGGATTTGAAGAGGCTGCGCGAAGTGCCGGTCAGCGGCCTGATCCTGGACGAAACGAAACTCACCGATCTGACCGGCCTCAAGGGCCTGCAACTGCAGACGCTCTCGCTCGGCCACACCCTGGTCCGCGACCTTTCGCCGCTCGTGGGGATGCCGCTGCAAAGCTTGAATCTCGAGGGCAGCGCGGTGACCGATCTCACGCCGTTGCACGATCTGCCGCTGGAAGTCCTGCGCCTGTCCAACACGCGGGTCAGCAACCTCGGGCCGCTCAATGGGATGAAGATCGAACAACTCTACCTCACCAATTGCCGCAGCGTGAAGGACATCTCGGCGCTGAGCGGCCTGCCGCTCCAGACGCTGACGCTCAACCGCACGGGGGTGACCGACCTCACGCCGCTCACGCATTCGCCGCTGCGGGAACTCAACCTCGAGAACTGCACCGCGCTCAACGACCTGCATCCCTTGATGGAGATCGCCACGCTCGAAAGCGTGATCATCCCGATGCAGTGCAAGGATATCGCCTTCCTCCGCAGCCATCGCAGCATCAAGCGCCTCTCCTATCAAAAAATGACGGAGCCGGTGGAGGAATTCTGGAAGACCTTCGACGCGCGGGCGAAAATGACGCCCAAGCCGGTGGAGGCAGCTCCCGTGGAGAAGGCAGCGGAGCCCGCGGAGAAGAAGGCGGCGCAGTAGCGGGCGGTTCGGTCTCTCCCCGCAGTGTCATCCTGAGCGGAGTGTAACGGAGTCGAAGGACCCCGCCGCTCTACCAGCCTTCATCGCTGGTTCTTCGGCAGGCCTCCAATGACGCTATCTCCGAAGACAATCGCTGGTAATTCCACGGGGGTCCTTCGACTCCGTTACACTCCGCTCAGGATGACACGCGAGGAGAGACAGTCACCCAGGGAACAAACCACTCTCCCCAGCGGCCACGCCCCATCCAGATCGGCGTAGTCGGTGCGCTGCGCAATCACCGCGCCGGCGGCAATGAGCGCGCTGCTTTCCAGCATGCACCCCACCATCAGTTTCTTCCGCCGCGCCTTTCCGATCTCTACCATCCGCCGCGCCGGCGTGATGCCTCCGCATTTCACGAGCTTGATGTTGAAGCCGTCGAATTGTTCCGCCAGCCGGCCCGCATCCTCCTCGGTCACGCAACTCTGATGCGAAAGATGCGGCGCGGATGCAATTCGCGGCGGGTGCAGGTGAGCTTCATCGCAGGACGGAATCTATTTCCACGGGGACGGATTTCTGGAATCGTATGCTCCCACCACGCATGCACGGGAGCCCCACCTTCACTCGGTCCATCGGCCACACCGTGGAGGGCCGGGAAATCGTGGCGCACGCGAATTTCGACCTGGCGCCGTCCGCTCCGCCACGCCACGGCACGCTGATCATCGGCGGCACGCACGGGAATGAACCGGCGACCATTTACGTGCTCGAGGCCTTTCGACAAAGTGCGGCGTGGGCAGACCTGGCGCACCGGCCGGCAATCGTCCTGCCGGTGGCGAATCCCGACGGCGTCGCCCGGGGCACGCGCTATAACGCGCACGGCGTCGATTTGAACCGCAACTGCGGATTCAACTGGCGCGCGGAATGTGAAGATCCGCCCGGCCCGGCGGCCTGGTCCGAACCGGAGAGTGTGGCCTTGCGCGATTTCATCCTCACCTGGCAACCGGCAAAAATCGTCAGCCTGCATTGGGCGCTGGCGGAGATCGACGCCGATGGGGTGCAATCGACGGCACTCGCCCAGGCCATGTGGGACTCGCTGGATGCCGCCGCGCGCCGGCCCTACCGCCTGCGGGTCACCGAGCCCGGCCGCGGAGAGCGCATCTATGCGGCGTGTCCCGGCTCGCTGGGGCAGTGGTGTGGCTATGGACTCGAATATCCCGACGGCTCGGCTCCGGCCATGATCACGCTGGAACTGCCGTACGATCCGCAGGCCGAGGCGCGTCCCGATGAATTGCCCGCCGACCACCTCGAGACGGTGCGTGAACTCTGGCAGCGCGACGCGGCGGGCTATCTGCGCGGCATCGAACCGGGCGTGCAGGCGATGCTCGCCACGGCCATCCGTTTTCCGGCATACTCCTGATCGCATGGTTCAAACTCTCTCTCGAATATCAAGGCGGCCTGCGCTGCGAGGCCACCCACGGGCCGTCGCAAAACACGCTGCTCACCGACGCCCCCGTCGACAATCACGGCAAGGGCGAATCCTTCTCGCCGACCGATCTCGTGGCGACCGCGCTGGGCACCTGCATGGCGACGGTCATGGGCATTTACGCCCAGCAACACGACATCGACCTGCGCGGAATGAAAGTCACCGTTGGCAAGGAAATGACACAAGTGCCGGTGCGGCGCATCGCGCGGCTCACCTGCCAGATCGAGATTCCGCTGCCCGCCACGCATCCGAAAAAGGAAGCGCTCGAACGCGCCGCGCTGACCTGCCCGGTGCACCAGAGCCTGCACCCCGACGTCGAGAAACCGGTCACATTTGTCTGGTCCGGCGCGTAGAACTCTTACTCTTACTCTCTTCGTGACCAGCACCCAAGAGGAGGGATTAAGATTAAGAGTAGGATTAAGATTAAGACCAAGAAGCGGACCATCCGCTTGCACTCCACCGTCCCGCCGCTATAACGCCCCGCATGCCGACTCTCAAAGAGCCGTACGGATTGAAAAAAGGCCGCCCGACTCGACGACTTGGAACACAAGTCCATCGAGGAGGACGACTACAAGCCGAAGCTCAAGGACTACCAGCTCCGACTGCTCAACCTGACCCGCGAACTGGCCGAGGTGCGCCGCTCGCTCATCATCGTCTTCGAGGGACCGGACGCCGCGGGCAAAGGTGGCGCGATCAAGCGTCTCGCCGAGCGCCTCGACCCGCGCCTGTTGCGCGTGCATTCGGTCATCAAGCCGACGGCCGAGGAATATCAGCATCACTACATGTGGCGCTTTTGGAACAAGCTGCCCCCCTACGGGCAGACGGTGATTTTCGACCGCTCGTGGTATGGCCGCGTGCTCGTGGAGCGGGTCGAGGGCTTCGCCACGGAGAAGGAATGGAAGCGGGCCTACGAGGAGATCAACGAATTCGAGCGCACCCTCGCGGATGACGGCGCGATCATCCTGAAATTCTACCTGCATATTTCCAAGGACGAGCAGCTCTTCCGCTTCAAGCGCCGCGAGGCCGATCCCTACAAGCACTGGAAGATCAACGACGAGGATTGGCGCAACCGGCGCAAGTGGGAGGAGCATAATTCGGCGGCGGAGGATATGTTTGAGAAGACTTCGACGGAGAACGGTCCGTGGTCGGTGGTCGCCGCGAACTACAAATGGTTCGCGCGGCTCCGCGTGCTCAAGTCGGTGGTCGAGGTGATGGAGCGGGCGGGCCTGGGCAAAAAGGATTGAGATGCGTTCTCTTCGTCGTTTGCTCGCGGGTTTCCTGACGATGGCAACCCTGCTCGCGTTGCCCGCTTGCGACCGTCTCTTCGACAAAGGCAGCAAGGAAAGCATCGCCCTCGCGGACAAGAAGGCCGCGGCCGGCGATTTCCAAGCCGCCGCCGCGCTCTACGAATCCGCGCTCGATGGCACCCCCAAGACCGCCGAAGTCCACTACAAGCTCGCGCTGCTCTACGATGACAAACTGAAGAGCCCGGTGGATGCGCTGCACCACATGGATCGCTATCTGGCCCTGGCGCCGGCCGGGGCGCATGTGCGCGATGCGAAGGCCTATAAAAAGGAAGGCGAGGCGAAGCTGCTGACCAAGCTCTCCGGCGGTTCCCCGATCACGCAGCAGGATGCCGTGCGGCTGAAAAACGAGAACCAGATCCTGCGCGAACAACTGGCCTCGCTGCGGGCGCAGAAGGCCATGCCCGCCGCCACGATGAACTCCCACGGCGAGCCGGTGCAGAAGCCGATTCCGCCGGGAGCCCGCACTTACACCGTCCAGGCCGGCGACACCCTCGCGAAGATCTCGCGCCGCTTTTACAAGAATGCCGGGCGGGCGCGGGACATCCAGGACGCAAACTTCAACGCGCTCGAGGGGACGGGTGAAGATCCGCACGGGGATGGTGCTGATCATTCCGTAGAATCCCGGCGTCATCCTCCTTTTTGTCATCCTCCCCTTTTGTCATCCTGAGCGGAGTGTAACGAAGTCGAAGGACCCCGTGGAATAATCAGCGATCATCATTGGAGATAGCGCCGGGTTGGACAAACGCCTCTCGGGCCGCCCCGTCGAATAACCAACGATGATCGCTGGTAGAGCGGCGGGGTCCTTCGACTTCGTTACACTCCGCTCAGGATGACAAAAGGGCGGATGACAAAGGGGAGGGGAGCCGCTACTCGTCGTCCGTCGCGCCTTTTTCGCGCTTGAGGCCGCGCAACTTGCCTTGGATGAAGACATCGATGTCTCCATCCATGACCGCGGCGATGTTACTCGTCTCCACGCCGGTGCGCAGGTCCAGCACCTTTTGGTAGGGCTGGAAGACGTAGCTGCGAATCTGGCTGCCGAAGCTCACATCGGATTTCTCGCCGTAGGCGGCGGCGGTTTCCGCGGCCAGCTTATCGACTTCGATCTGCTGGAGCTTGGCCTGCAACATCCGCATCGCGGTCACCTTGTTCTTCTGCTGGCTGCGCTCGTTTTGACACGCGGCGACCAGGCCCGAGGGAATGTGCCGGATGCGCACGGCGGTCTCCACTTTGTTCACGTTCTGCCGCCCTTGCCCCCGCTGCGATAGGTGTCGACCTCGATGTCCGCTTCGTTGATTTCGATGGGCGCGCTCTCGGGCAGCTCCGGCACGACATCCACGCCGGCGAAGGACGTGTGCCGCCGCTTGTTCGCATCGAAAGGCGAGATGCGCACCAGCCGGTGCACGCCGCGCTCGGTGGCGAGATAGCCAAAAGCATATTCCCCCGTGACCTGCACGGTGCACGATTTGATGCCCGCTTCTTCGCCGAGCTGAATGTCCATGATCTGGCTCTTGAAACCGTGCCGCTCCATCCAGCGCTGATACATGCGCAGCAGCATATCCGCCCAATCGCACGACTCCGTGCCACCGGCGCCGGAATTGATGGTGAGGAAGGCGTTGAAGCGGTCGTTCGGTCCGCTGAGGAGCATCTTCAATTCGAAATCGGCCAGGCCGCTCTCGATGGCGTGAAACTCCTTCTCCACCTCGGCGCGGCCGCCCTCGTCCTTCGCCTCCTGGGCGAGTTCGATGAGCACGGGCAGCTCCTCGATCTGCCGCTCGAGGGGGCGACCAGCGGCCCGATCTTGCCGCGGAGCGAGGAGACTTCCTCGACGTTCTTTTGGGCGCGTTCCTTGTTCGTCCAAAAGTCCGGCTCGGCCATCTGGCCTTCGAGCTCGGCTAGGCGGGTTTGCAGCCGGGGGTAGTCAAAGATACCTCCGGAGCTCGCCGATACGGGATTTGAATTCGTCGGTATTGATGGCGCTGAGATCCATAAATTTTGGGAAGTTTTAAGTGGGCAGTTTTAAGTTTTAAGTAAGGAAGCTGCGGAGCGTAGCGCAGGAAAATGCGCATGGGGACGAGGCCTTAAAACTTAAGTCTTAACCCTCCCCCGCCTTCGAGTTAATGCACGCGCCGCATGCTCGCCCGATCCGGCTTGACCGGGTCGATGCGGTAGATCGTCTCGCCCTCCTTCATCAGGTCGAGACGGTCGCGGGCGATGAGGCCCACGTACTCCGGGTCATGCTTGAGCAGCTCCTCGATGCGCGTATTGCGGATGAGCATCTGCCGTTGCTGATCCACCTGAAGCTTCAATTGCTCGACACGCGCCTGCTGGTCGCGGCGCTTGGAAACCTCCGGCAGGAAGTGGTACGCAGCGATGGCCCCCAGGACCAAAAGGATCAGGACAAAAAGGAGCCGATTGAGGAAATACCAGATTCCCCCAGACGGAGAAGGGTTTTGAAAGTGGCCGTGGGCCGCGCTCACTCAATGCATCTTACCGCCATAAACGGCATTGTCACCCAATTCTTCTTCGATTCGCAAAAGTTGATTGTACTTGGCGACGCGGTCCGTGCGGCTCAGCGAGCCGGTCTTGATCTGCCCGGCGTTGGTGGCCACGGCGATATCGGCGATGGTATTGTCCTCGCTCTCGCCGGAGCGATGGGAGATGACCGCCGTGTACTTGTTCTCCTTGGCGAGTTCGATGGCGTCGAGCGTCTCGGTCAGCGAACCGATCTGGTTGACCTTCACGAGGATCGAGTTGGCCGTGCCGGTGGCGATGCCCTTCTTGAGGAA
Organism: Chthoniobacter sp.; assembly: GCA_037200205.1. GTDB lineage: Bacteria > Verrucomicrobiota > Verrucomicrobiia > Chthoniobacterales > Chthoniobacteraceae > Chthoniobacter. The sequence goes on along the minus strand of JBBCHV010000041.1, from coordinate 150,402 downwards.
CTCCACGTTGGTCACGAAAAGATCGTCACCCACGATCTGCGTCGTGGCGCCGAGCTTGTCGGTCAGCGTCTTCCAGCCCGCCCAATCGTTTCTCCGCGCAGCCGTCTTCGATGGAAATGATCGGGAATTTCTTCTGCAACTCGGCGTAGAATTCCACGAGTTCGTCGGCGGTGCGCTTGGAACCGTCGCCCTTCTTGAAGACGTACTGCTTCTTGGCCTTGTCGTAGAATTCCGACGAGGCGGCATCGAGGGCGATGAACACGTCCTTGCCGAATTTGTAACCGGCCTTTTTCACCGCGATGCCGATCGTTTCCAGGGCGTCGTCGGCGCTTTCGAAGTTGGGAGCGAAGCCGCCTTCGTCGCCTACGGCGGTGGAGAGGCCGCGGCCCTTGAGCACGCTCTTCAGCGAGTGGAAGATCTCGGTGCCGGCGCGGAGCGCCTCGGAGAAGCTCGGGAAATTCTTCGGGACGACCATGAATTCCTGGAAGTCCACGGCGCATCGGAGTGCGCGCCGCCGTTGACGATGTTCATCATCGGCACGGGGAGCACCTTGGCGTTCGGTCCACCGAGGTATTTGAAGAGCGAGATGCCGAGCTGGTTCGCGGCGGCCTTGGCCGTGGCGAGGGAGACGGCGAGAATGGCGTTGGCGCCGAGCTTGGCTTTGTTCGGCGTGCCGTCGAGGGCGATCATCGTCTTGTCCACGCTGACTTGGTCGAGCGCGTCCAGGCCTTCGACTTCCTTGGCGATGGACTTGTTCACATTCGCGACCGCCTTGGTCACGCCCTTGCCGCCCCAGCGATCCTTCACGCCGTCGCGCAATTCCCAGGCCTCGTGTTCGCCGGTGCTCGCGCCGCTGGGCACGATGGCGCTGCCGGTGGCGCCGCCCGCGAGCACGACATCCGCCTCGACCGTGGGATTGCCGCGCGAATCAATGACCTGGCGGGCGTGAACATCAACAATGGTAGTGAGAGACATGGAATTAGGATTTACGATTTGGAATTAGGATTTCGGGAATGCGCCGCAAACCGTGGGCGGACCGGTGCACGCAAAAGGCAGCGGGTTTCGATAAAAGGTCGCTGAGCAAATGACAAGGCGATTCCGGTGATTTGGACGCGGGCGTGAAAATTTTCGGAGGCTTGTTTTGCCTTGATCCGGCTTGATTGGCCTCTGTGCGCCCTGGTTGCAGCCCTTTGGTTGGTGAATGAAACCCGGTGAAATGTTCCATGAACGTCTGCGGGGGATTGCTCAGCAAGAGGGAGTGGGATCGGGTGGGACCGCGAGGTGAGATGCGACTCGGATGGAGTCGATTCGAAATGGGATAAATTTGTGGAACGCGCCACGCTTCAACAGGCGAGGCCATGGGCTGCAGCGCCGTGTCGTAGCGAGAGCGCCGTCCCAATTGGTAGGGAAGCCGCGCCGCCGGGTTCCCACGCATGTGGTGTGGTAAAGCGGAGGGCGGTGGGGACAGTGGGGGCCTGGCCAGCCACCGCCGCTTCTCCGCACACCCAAAAGTGGGAACCCGGCGGCGCGGCTTCCCTACCGCTTGGGGACTCCTCGCGGCAGAGCGGTACGACCGGCTGGCGGGATGGGCCACCAGGTAATTTGGAATGTCGTTGGTCCCTGCAGTCTGGTCACGGTCGCCATCTTTCGCTTCACTCCTTCCTGTATTTATGCAGTATATGATATTGTATATTTTAGGTCAAGAATCGTTGTATTCGCAAGGATCGGGGTCATCAAATTGATAGGGCGCGTGCCCCTCCAACCCCGTCATTCTGAGCTTGCGAAGAACCTCTGGTTTTCTGCCTTCTTCACCAGTCTGGCAGAAGACGACGCGTAGCTTTTACGGTCGGCCTCGCGTCAGATGTCAGAGCGAGATCAGAGGTTCTTCGCAAGCTCAGAATGACGGCCGTTTTTTGGGGCGCCTTCGGCGCAGACGGGTTCTCCGGCAAGCGTGGCGGGTTGGCTGCGCTCAAATGACAAGCATGGCGCTGCGCGCTTTTGTTTCGTCGGCCCGGCGCTACTTCACTTTTCCGAGCTGCGTGAGGTAGGCGAAGAGGTCGCGGAAGTCTTCGGGGGAGAGGTTGTCGGTGAGGCCGGCGGGCATGAGAGAGCCGATGAATTCGCGCTTGGCGATATCGGCCTGGGCCACGGTGTGCTCGGCGCCGGTGGGGTCGCGCAGGGTGATCTCGTTGTCGTTGCCGGCGACGATGACGCCGATGAGCTCTTCGCCCTTTTTGGTGGTGATGCGATACGTCTCGAAGCTCTCCTTGATCTCGCGCTGCGGCTCGAGCACGGCGCCGATGATGAAGTCCAGCGGCTGCGCGCTGCCGATGGCGTCGAGCGACGGACCGATCTTGCCGCCCTGGTTGGCCACTTGATGGCAGGAGAGGCAGGCGAGTTCGGGGCGGTGGAAGACTTCGTCGCCGTGTTTGGCGTTGCCGTTTTTCGTCACATCGGCGGCGATGCTGCCAAGGATGTACGGGGAAGCGCGCACGCGGCCGTAGATGGGCACGATGGGCGTGCCCATTTGCTGCGCGACTTTCTTCGCGGGGGCGGGCTTCGGCTTCGGCTTGTCGAGCGTCTTGATGAGGGCATACCACTCGGGCTTCCAATCCGGGGCGCCCTTGGCGAGCACGGGCTCCCACTGCGGCTTGAGCACGCTGGTGGCGGCGAAAAGCGCGGCGTCGATGAATTTGTCGCGCGGCTGGCTGGCGGCGCTGAGCACCACGACCATCGATTCCGGGCGCGGGATATTGCCCGCGGCGACGATGGCGGCGAGGCGGACGCGTGGATCTTCGTCATGCGCCAGGTCGGCGAGCTTTTCCACAGCGTCGAATTTCGGTGGCAAGCGGTCGGCCCAGCGGGCGAGCGTGCTGGCGGCGTAGGCACGGGCTTCAGGCGTTTTCGCGGTGAGCAATTTTTCCAGCAGCGCCGGCTCGGGCGATTCGTGCCACTCGCACACGCCGAGGACTTCGTAGAGCACGTGTTCGGTGGCCGGATTGACCGGGTCCAATTGCGGCCACCACATGCGCACGGCGTTCATCACCTGGTCCGTGGGCCGGCCGCCGAGTTCCCGCTTGCTCTGTTCGCGGACGAATTTCTCCGGTGAGCGTAGATTCTCCAGCAGTTGCGCGATGGGAGCATCCGCGATGGGCGGCGGCTCGACGAGCGGACGGCCGGGGTAGCTCACGCGCCAGATGCGGCCGTGCTGCTTGTCGCGATCGGGATGGCGGAAGCTCGCCTGGTAGTGGCCGATGATCGGGTTGTACCAATCGCAAATGTAGAGCGCGCCGTCCGGGCCGAGCTTCACGTCCACGGGACGGAAACTGCCGTGCGAACTCTGCACCAGCGGCGGAAGCTTGGGATCGTCGCTGATCTTGAAGCCCGAGCCATCCTGGTCGACGTGCAGCGTCCACACGGCGTTGTTGATGTAGCCGCCGGTGACGATCGCGCCCTGCCATTCGTCGGGGAAGTGCGAGCTCTCGAGGAGTTCCGGGTTGCTGGTCTTGCGTCCGCGCCCTTCCGCCCAGATCGTCTCGCGGCGTCCGCCCTGGAAGCCGCGGATCATTTCCGGCAGCGCGTAATACATGTTGCCGCTGTTGCCCGCGGAGATGAGCGGCTGGCCCCAATGGTGAAGGTCCAGCCCCACGGATTTTGCGGATCGGCCGAGCCGCCGAAGAAAGCGTCAAGCCGTTGCTCGGCGGGGCGATAACGCCACAGCCCCGCTTCATCGAGGCCCACGATGCCGTAGGGCGTCTCGACGCGTGCGTGGGCGTGCAGGCCCTGCGAGAACATGAGCTCGCCGCCCGGGGACCAGCGGAAGGAATTGATGTTTTGATGATTGTCGCCCGTGCCGAAGCCGCGCAACACGACCTCGCGCTTATCCGCCACGCCATCGCCCTTGGTGTCGGTGAGTTTCCAGAGCTTCGGGCCTTCGCCGACGTAGCAGGCGGATTCCTTTCCGCTCGTTGCCGCGACCTCCAGCCCCGTCGGAATCATCAGGCCATCGGCGAAGGTGGTCACCTTGTCCGCATAACCGCCGTGCTTGGTGTCCTCGAGGAGGAGGACTTTGTCGTTCGGCGTGGTGCCGGGGACGAGCTGGGGGTAGGTGGTGCTTTGGATCACCCACAGGCGGCCGCGGGCGTCCCAGCGCATTTGGATGGGTTTGGCGACGCCGTCGCGTTCCGAGGCCCAGAGATGGATTTCGAAGCCGGGCGGGAGTTTGAAGGAGGCGAGTTCGGCCTCGGGGGAGTCGCGTTCGGATTCGGCGGCGGAGCACTTGGCCGGGAGCAGAGAGAAAGGCAGAACACCCAACATCCAACATCCAACGCCCAACATCCAATGGCGCAAGCGTGCGTAGGGGGCTCCCATTGGATGTTGGATGTTTATCCCTTGGGATGTTCTGCGGTGGTGCATTTGATACCTCTTGGTGGCCGCTGAATTCACTTCCCTGCAAGCTTCGCGGCCAGCGCGTCGATTTCCTTTTCCTTGGCCTCGATGAGGGGGATGAATTCCTCGCGCTCGGCGGGAAACCAGCGCTTGGAAGGATCGCGCCAGTCGCGGCTGCTCGGCTGATTGGTGCGGTCGCCGGCGAGGAAGGCCCAGTTCTGCACGCGCCAGTAGTCGAACCAGAGTTTGTTCTTGGCGACGATGAGTTGGCGGAGCTGTTCGTCGTTCGGGTCGATTGGGACGCTGTCTTTCGGTGGAGTCGTATCGACTAATTTCTCGGGCTGCGTTGGACCACAAGAAGGGCGAATACCACCGCTTTCGCGAAACGAGCTTGTCCAGCAGCGGTAAAATGGATGCCATCGCGTTGATCGACAGTGGAACCGTTCATCCCGGGGAGGCGATAGATATCCGGAAGCTGGTTTGCCGCCTGTGCGATGGGTATCTGCATTTCGAGTGGTGAAATGGCTTGGTCAGGAACAGATGAAAAGCCGGTCGGCCCAACAACCAGTATCCGCCTCTTTCCGGCGGCGCTGAATCGCTCCAACAATTTGTGATACGCGGCGACAAATTCCGGGAGCTTCTCCTTCCCATCGAGGCTCTCCATCTGGCCGAACTGGCAGATGACGACGGTAGCGCCGATCTTGTCGAGTTGCTCTTCCCAAGTGGGGAAGTTCAGGTCGCGGCGCTGCTCGTAGACGGTGTCCCCTTCCCACGCGAGATTGCGGAAGCGCAGGTGGTAGTCCGCAGGGCGCGGGTGAGGAGGAGTTCGAGGTAGCCGTATTCGCTGGCTGCGACCATGTCCTCGCCGCCGACCAGCGCGATGACGTCATCCTTTTTGAAGAAGGGCTCGGCGGCCTGCGCGGAGCCGAGGAGAAAAGCGACGGAAATGGAAAGAAGCAGAACATCCAACATCCAACACCCAACGCCCAACATCCAATGGCGCAAGCGTGCGTGGAAGACACCCATTGGATGTTGGGTGTTGGATGTTGGGCGTTGGATGTTTTTACCAACACCGCAGAGCAGGGGGAGGCGCATGGACAGAAAGTTATCGCCGGGGACAATCCGCGAGGCGAGGAAAACGTAGGGTTCGCGTGGAGCTAAAATGCCTTGTCGAAATCGTTGTGAGTGCCGATCCAGAACCAATCGATGGTGTCGCCATTACGGCGACCGACGACGCGATACTGTTTGCTGATCCGGATCGACCAAGCGTCCTCATAGCCCTCCAGCTTTTAAAGTGTAGTGCCGGGTGTGAGGTGTCGGCCATAAACCGCGCGTAAGCCTCCCGTGCCTGCCCTTTGACACTTGCCGGAAGCGCCCGATAGAGCCGCCAGAACGACGGCCTCGTCCGGGAGATCACAGCTTGTCAGGAGTCAACGGCTCTGCTGGCTCTTCGGCCAGTGCAGCGGCCATGAAGGCCTCGAACTTCGGTCGCGGAGCCGGCTCCGCAATGATCTTCTCCCACGCCGCGTCATCGGGCGATTCTGCCACGCGGGTCTGGAGGAAACGGGCGAAGTCCACCAGCTCTTCCACCTTTTGCACCGGGAGGGTCTCGCAGATTTTCGTCAATTCTTCGACAGCGGACATGGGGAAAGTTTAGCGGTTGTGCACGCTGGCCACAAGCAATCAGCGGCCATACAGCGACAATGCACGGCTAGTGCCCGCCGCCGCAGCCACCCCCGCAACTGCCGCCGCCACAGCCGTGGCCTCCTCCGCAACCATGCCCGCCGCAGCCGTGCCCTCCTCCATGGCCGCCGCCGTCGTGGCCTCCGCTGTGTCCGTGGCCGGAATCGCTGCCGCAACCGGTACCGCCACAACCGCTACCGCTGCCGCCGCCGCCTTTGCCGCCTTTCTTCGCCAGGGCGACGAGCCCGAGAATGAGGATGACGCCAAAGAAGATCCAGATCCCGGCACTGCTGTCCTCTTCGCTGGCGGCCAGAATGAGCGGGATGGTGGCGATGCCGACTGCGGTGAACGCGGCGCGGCGGCGATTAAAGCGCGGCTTGGGAATGATCCAGGCGTCATCGAGGGAGACGCGCTGGTAATGGCGCTTGCCATGGAAACGGTTGGCCACGGGCGGCCAGATGTCGGCGGGTGGCCGGTGGCCGAAATGCTGCGCGTAACTGTCGAGAGTGCGTTCGTACCAATTGGCGAATTTCGTGTCCTCGGCCGCGCCGCCTTTGCTCGGGCCGTGATGGAAGGGCTGGCCGAGCACGTGCGGGCAGAGTTCGCCCCAATACGATTCGGTGTAGAGCAGGTGCAGATGCCACGCTTGATCCACGGAGTCGGAAGGTGCGACCGGGTGTCCGGCGCGAATGGCGAGGAAGAGGAAGCGGCGGTACTCTTCGAGCGCCCGCGCGGTGAAGCCGGGCGTCCAGCCATTCTCGCGAGCGAGACGGGTGGCGAAGTGGAAGGCGGCGTCCGGCGGATCGAAGCGAAACGCGGCGAGCCTGGGCCACAAAGGATCGGCGAGCGCCGGGGTGGAGGTGGAGGGGGTGTGGCGGGTTCCGTCCCCGCCACGAATGAAGTCACCTTTTCGGGAGATTTCCAGTTTCATATACTTGCCTTGGGAGGACCGCCTCCGGGAATCCGGTGCGCAGCCTCGAGCGGAGTGTCAATTTTGCCTCCGTGGATCGGTCGGCGAAAAGTACTCGTCCCATCGGTTGTATAATATACTAAAAAAGTAGAGTATGCAAGAGGATTCTTGAGAGTGTGCGGATGCCCCTGTTGACTCAAAGTTTTGACACCGGGGAATGAGGATAGAAAGGGCGGAATGGGCGGCGCAAAGTGGCGGAACGCCAGACGTCCAGAGGGCCAAGGGCCCGCCACAAGCCAGCCCAGGGCACCGCCCTGGGTTTCGATCGTCACGCCGTCTCAGCCCTGAAGGGGCGTCACAATTCTCCCGCCTCTTCAGTGCTCGCCGCTCTTTTCATCGTAGACCCAGGGCGGTGCCCTGGGCTGGCTTGTGGTGCACCTTTGGTGCTGATTGCGTTGCGGCGCTCAGGTACTTTGGCACTTCGGCGTCTCGGCGTCGACGCGGGTCAACTCCAACGCGCTATCATTCACCGGTGATCAGACCGCCGGTGCAGACCGGCCTGGTGGTTGCGAGTCGCTACTTCTTGTAAGGCTCGATGCTGGCGATCTCGGCAGTGCGTTCGCCGTGCTCGGTCGGCAGGGAGACGACCTCGCCGATCTTGTGGCCGATGAGGGCCTGGCGAGGGCGCTCTGGTAGCTGACGATGCCCTTGTCGGGGTCGCCGTCCCATGCGCCGAGGATGGTGTAGACGTCGGAGCTGCCGGTGCTGGGTTCCTTCAGGGTGACGATGGTGCCGATGGAAACCTGGGCGGTGTCGGGATTGGCGAAGTCGGTGCCGCGGGCCATGCCGAGGTCGCGCTCGGTCTCAGAACGACGCCGGGAAAGGACGCGCTGCATTTCCTTGGCGGCCTTGAACTCGAAGTTTTCGCGCAAGTCGCCGTAGCTGCGGGCGACGGAGATTTCTTTCACGTTCTCGGGGATCTTCCGCTTCACGAGATCCTCGAGTTCGGCCTGCTTCTTTTCGAGGCTTTCCCACGAGACGATGAGGGTCTGCGGCTTGGCGTCGCTGTCGCCGGAGACGAGCGCCTGCATTTCCGGATAGACGCGGATGATGCGGCCGAGGAGCGAGCGCTTGTTGAGCTCCTCGAAGACGGGGTGCGCATGAGCTTCTGCATGATGTCGCGCAGCTCTTCGTGCGCGGCGGTGGTGAGCAGATCGGTGAGCATCTCCTTGTCGTTGAGGAGGAGGTCGTGCAGGCGGCGGTCGCGCTTCGTCTCGTCGAACTGGTCGCGTTCCAGCGCACCGATGATCGCGCTGAGCAGGCGCGGATTCATGAGCTCGGAGAAGATGCCTTCGCGTTCCTTGCCCAGCCAGAGCAGGGCTTCGGAGGTGATGGAGTGCTCGCGGATCGCGCGGTCGAGGCCGGTGACCAGCGCGTCGACCTGGCCTTTTTCCTCGAGCAGGCGGGGCGGATTCGGAGACCACGCGGGTGCTGCCGCGAGTGACGAGATCGAGCGTCACGCCGATCCATTCGTCGCCGAAGGCCTCGGGAATGGCGGCGAGGGCGCGCTTCTGCTTGGCTGCGGGGAGGTCGCCGATGAGGATGGTGAGCCGGCGCTTTTCATCGCGCAGGAATTGCGCGACGGTGGGTGCATCCGCGCCGCGGGGCGAGGGCCGGGATTTTTTCGATGAGCTCGTCGCGGGTGATGAGAAATTCGAGGGCCTGCGCGGGATTGAGGCGCTGGTTCTTGCGGGCCTGATCGTCCGCGATGCGGACGGCGGTGGCGAGCTGCGTGGCCGGGTCGTGGAACTCGGGAAAATTTTTGACGATCTGGTCGAGGGCGTTGAGCTGGTCCTTGAGCTGGCGGGCGTTGTTCAGCGCCTCGAGGTATTGATCGGCGTGCGAGACGGCGGCCTCGCGGAGCTCGACGGGGTCGCTCTTTTTCGCGGGCAGGGCGAAGTGGCCATCCTTCTTCAGCGCCTTCCTTGGTGGGCTCCCACCATTTCTTGAATTCGCTTTCGTTGAAAACCTCGGGAGCGAGGGACTGCGCGATCTGATCCTGCGTGGCCTTGCCGCCGAAGCTGGTGAGAATCGTGCGGACGAGACCGATGGGATCGCTCTTGGCGCGCGCTTTCACCGCCGCGGCATCGGCCGCCTTCTGGGCGAGGATGTGGTCGGGAGTGATGGCTTGCAGCGACTCGGCGGCATACTGGAGTTGCATCGAGTGCGCCTTTTTGGTTCTGAAATTGATGGTCATCTGGCTGACCAAAAAATTCAGCGAATCGATCTGGCCGAAACCCCAGCTCTTGTGAATGACGTAAGTGCCGGGTTGGAGTTGATCGAGGACCTGGCCGGCTTTGGCGGAGAGCTTGCCGGCGTCGACCGCCTTTTGGATTTCGGGATGCATGGGTTGGCGAAAATAGGAGTGGGCGGGAGTGCGGCCAAGCACTATTTGGGTATTGGCGAGCCTTTTTCAGAGAAAAGCAGCTTTCGTTGTGGCATGGCACTCGCTCTCTTATATTTGGTTATGTGCTGCCCTATCTCAAACTGCTCCGACGAATCCGCGTGGCCGGCCTGATCTGACCGCATGTCTACTCTGTTAGAATCTCCGGTTCCGCCGCAATTGGAGTCCGAAGCCAGCTTCCAATTGCTCTTTCACCAGCACCCGCTGCCGATGTGGGTGGTGGATGCGACTTCGCTGGCCTTCGTGGCGGTGAACGATGCGGCGGTGAAGAAATATGGCTATGCGCGCGAGGAGTTTCTCCAGATGACGATGGATCAGATCGCCACGCCGGTGGAGGATTCGAGCGAACCGAGCAGCGAAGAATTGTCGCAGGGCGCGAGCACGGCCTGGCGGCACACGCGCAAGGATGGCGCGACGCTTTTCGTGGAGAGCACCTGGCACGAGATTCCATTCGCGGGCCGTGACGCGGTGCTGGTGCTCACGCTGGACCGCACCGAGCAGCGGCGCGCCGAGGAGCGCAACCGCGAGCAGGCGAATCTTCTGAATCTCGCTTCCGATGCGATCATCGTGCGCGACCTGGACAATATCGTCCTTTTTTGGAACCAGGGAGCCGAGCGGCTCTACGGCTGGACGACGGAGGAGATGATCGGCGCGAAAACGCTCGATACCTTCGTCAAGGAGCGCCACTACGAGGCGGAGATCGAGCTTTTGAAAACGGGCTACTGGGTCGGACAGTTGAAGCACCAGAGCAAGGACGGCCGCCCGATCATCGTCAACAGCCGCTGGACGCTGGTGCGGGACGACGACGCCGGCCGAAGTCGGTGCTGGTGATCAACACCGATTTTACCGAGACCAAGAAGCTCGAATCGCAATTCCTGCGCGCGCAACGTCTCGAAGGCATCGGCACGCTGGCCAGCGGCATCGCGCACGACTTGAACAACATCCTGTCGCCGATCCTCATGTCGTGCGGCATCCTGCGCAAAGATTTCGAGGACGAGGACACGCTGAAGATGCTGAGCATCATCGAAGGCAGCGCGGAACGCGGCGCCGGAATCGTGAAGCAGGTGCTCACCTTCGCGCGCGGCGTGGAGGGCGAGCGCGTCCTGCTCCAGCTCAAGCATCTGGTGAGCGAACTGTCCAAGGTGATGGCGCAGACTTTCCCGCGGAACATCGATATCCAGACCCATTTTCCGCCGGACTTGTGGATCGTGATGGGCGACGCGACGCAGTTGCACCAGGTGCTGCTGAACCTGTGCGTGAATGCGCGCGACGCCATGCCGAAGGGCGGCAGCATCCGCCTCGCCGCGGAGAATGTGGACATCGACCAGCACTTCGCGAGCATGAACCCGGGCGCGCAGCTCGGTCCGCACGTGGTGTTGCGCGCCTCCGATACCGGCAGCGGCATGTCACCGGAGACGATGGAGAAGATTTCGATCCGTTCTTTACCACGAAGGAAGTGGGGAAGGGCACGGGCCTGGGCCTGGCCACGGTCATCGGCATCGTGAAGAGCCACGGCGGATTTCTCACCGTGCAGAGCGAACTGGGCGTGGGGACGACGTTCAGCGTGTTCCTGCCCGCCAGCCAGGAAGCACAGACCACCGACGCGGCGAAGGAGGAAATTCCCATCGAGCGGGGCAAGGGCGAGCTCATCCTGGTGGTGGACGACGAACCGGGGATTCGCGAGGCGCTCGTGCGCACGCTCAGCGCCCACGGCTATCGCGCCTATACCGCCGAGGATGGCAGCGATGCGCTCGCCCTGTATTTCCAGCGCCGGGCGGAGATCAAGCTCGTGATCACCGACCTCGCCATGGGGCAGATGGATGGCGTGACGCTGGTGCGTTCGCTGCGCAAGGTCGATCCGCGGGTGAAGGTGATTGTTTCCAGCGGCCACATGCAGAAGGAAAACGTGGTCATCCTCGAAGGCCATGGGCGTGAAGACCTTCCTCGACAAGCCGTACACCGCCGAGAAGTTGCTGCGGGCCGTGCAGAAGGTGCTGAAGCAGCCGTTGGAAGAGCCGGAAGTGGTGCGCTGAGGGCGGGAAGCGGGTGCTTGTGAAATATTTCACAAGCAGGCGCTTTTTGTGTTAGTTTGTCCGCGTCGGCACCCATCTTATGAAAGTGCATCAACGCAATTTGCCCCGTGTCGTCATTATCGGTGGCGGCTTCGGCGGGCTCGAGGCGGCGAAGGCGCTGCGCAAGACCAACGTCCGCGTGACCCTGCTCGACCGGCAGAATCACCACCTTTTCCAGCCGCTGCTCTACCAGGTGGCCACGGCGGCGCTTTCCCCGGCGGATATCGCCGAGCCGCTGCGGCATATCTTGCGACGGCAGGACAACACCGAGGTCATCATGGGCGAGGCGCAGCGCATCGATGTCGATCGCAAAAGGATCGTCCACCGCCGAGGGCGAGATCGATTACGACTTTCTCATCCTCGCCACCGGGGCGCGGCATTCGTATTTCGGCAACGACCGGTGGGAAAAATTCGCGCCCGGGCTGAAGAGCCTCGACGATGCGCTGGAGATCCGGCGGCGCATGCTGCTCGCCTTCGAGATTGCCGAGAAGACCGAGGACGATGACGACCGCGAGGCGGCGATGACCTTCGTGGTGGTCGGCGGCGGGCCGACCGGGGTGGAAATGGCCGGCGCCATCGCGGAGATTGCGCGCGTGACGCTGGTGAAAGATTTTCGCCACATCGATTCTTCGCAAGCGCGCGTGCTGCTCATCGAAAATGCGCCCCGGGTGATTCCGCAATTCACGTCGGATCTGTCGGAGAGCGCACGCCGGCAATTGTTCGATCTGGGTGTGGAGGTGCGTTTGCGCACGCTCGTGGAGGATGTCTCCGCGGAAGGTGTGACGCTCAAGGGCGGCGAGAAGATTCCCGCGCGGACGGTGATCTGGGCGGCCGGCAACGCGGCTTCCCCGCTCGGGGCGACGCTCGGCGTGCCGCTGGACCGGCAGGGGCGCGTAATCGTGAAGGAGGATTGCTCGATCCCCGGCCATCGCGATGTGTTCGTCATCGGCGACCTCGCGCATTTCGGCGGGGAGACGCCGTTGCCGGGGCTTTCGCCCGTGGCCCATGCAACAGGGCCGCCATGTGGCGCGTCAGATCGAGACGCTGCTCGCGGGCGGGTGGACCCAGCGCTTCGAGTATTTCGACAAGGGCACCATGGCGACGATCGGCCGCAACAAGGCGGTCGTGGATGCTGGATTCATGCGCTTCTCCGGGCGATTGGCGTGGCTGGCCTGGCTGTTCATCCACGTTCTTTTTCTCATCAGCTTCCGCAACAAGGTGCTCGTGTTTATGAATTGGGCCTACGCGTACCTGACCTACGGTCGCAGCGCGCGCTTGATTACCGGACGCCATGCGGACACGAAAGGCGGCGCGTCGTAGGGACGGCTCCCCCTCTCGGTGTCATTCTGAGCGGAGTGTAACGGAGTCGAAGAACCCCGTCGTTCTACCATCGACGTCGCTGGTGATTCGACGGGGTCCTTCGACTTCGCTCAGGATGACACCGCCGGAGGGATTTGCCGTCTGATCTTATCGCTTGCTGCCGAAGATCCCGCCGAGCACGCCGCGCATGACCTGGCGGGTGACTTGGGTCGTGGCAGAACGAGCGGCGCTTCGAGTCACCATTTCGAGCAATCCTTCGCGCTTGCCGCCGCGCGGCCCGGTGCTGCCGAAAAGGAGAGTGCCGATGGTGCCCATGAGACCACCGCCGGCAACGGCGGCCTGGCCGGCGGGAGCAGCGCCCGGGAGGGGGCGTGGCTGGTCCGGAGTGGCGGGCGCCGCGGCGGGGGCGCCGATCCGCGCCGCCGTGCGCGCCTGCAATTTTTCCGCGGCGCTTTCCCGATCCACGGCATTCTCGTAAGTGCCGTAGAGCACGGATTGCTTGATGATCGCGTCACGCTCGGCCGTGGTGATGGACCGATCTGGCCGTGGGGCGGCACGATCCAGGCGCGTTCGACCATCGCCGGCGTGCCCGCTTCATCGAGGAGCGAGATGAGCGCTTCACCCACGGCGAGCTGGGTGATCGTGGCCGCGACGTTGAGCTGGCCGCGACGTTGAGCTGCGGATTCTGCCGAAAGGTTTCCGCGGCGCTTTGCACCGCCTTTTGATCGCGCGGTGGAAAAGGCGCGCAACGCATGCTGCACGCGGTTGCCGAGCTGCCCCAGGATGCGCGCGGGAATATCGATCGGATTCTGCGTGATGAAGTACACGCCGACGCCTTTCGAGCGAATGAGGCGGACGACCTGTTCGATCTTGTCTTCGATTTCCTTGGGCAAGTCGGTGAAGAGCAGGTGCGCTTCGTCGAAGAAAAAGACGAGCTTCGGTTTTTCCCAGGTCGCCGACTTCCGGCAGCCGTTCGAAGAGTTCGCTGAGCAGCCAGAGCAGCGCGGGTCGCGTAGGTGCGGGGGCTCTGCATGAGCTGGTCGGCGGCGAGGATGTTGATGACACCCCGGCCATCGGTGCGTGGTCTGGATGAAGTCGTCGAGGTTGAGCGCGGGTTCGCCGAAGAATTTCGCCCCGCCCTGCTGATCGAGCTGGAGCAGAGCGCGCTGGATGGTGCCGACGCTGGCGGCGCTGATATTGCCGTATTCGACGGTGAACTGCGAGGCGTTCTCGGCGATGAATTTCAGCATCTCGCGCAGGTCTTCGAGATCGAGCAACAGCAGCCCATGATCGTCCGCGACTTTGAAGAGCAACTGGAGCACGCCTTCCTGCGTGTCGTTGAGATTGAGCACGCGCGCGAGGAGCAGCGGGACCCATCTCGCTGATCGTCGCGCGGACGGGGTGACCCGACTGGCCAAAGATATCCCAGAAAGTGACCGGATACCCGGTGTAGGCCGTGGTCGGTGATGCCGAGTGCCTGAAGGCGTTCGGCAATCTTCGGCGTGGCGGTGCCCGCCTTGGCGAGGCCGCTCAAGTCCACCCTTGATGTCGGTGAGAAAGACCGGCACGCCGAGGGCGCTGAAATTTTCCGCGAGCGTTTGGAGGGTGACGGTCTTGCCGGTCCCGGTGGCACCGGCGATGAGGCCGTGGCGGTTGCCCATGCGGGGGCTGAAAAGCAAATCGCTGGCACCTTTGGCGAGGAGGAATGGTTCGGGCACGCGGAGAGTTTAGGCGGCGAAACGAGACGGGGCGAGCAGTTTTGCGAGCGGAGGTGGCGGAGCGCGGCTAGCGCAAAATCGCAATCAACACCGTCACGGTGAACATGCTGAACAACGTGGAATAGAAAACCACCGCGGCGGCGAATTGCGAGTCGGCCTGGAACTCGTGCGCGATGAGGCGCGGTATTGACGGCGGTCGGAAAGGAACTGCTGACGATCATGATCGTGGCGTCCTGTCCCTGGAAACCAAAGACGGGAACCAGCGCGGGTGGCGATGAGCGGGGCCGACGAGCAGGCGCAAGCCCAGCGCCCAGCCCAGCCGCGACAAATTCTGCCGCGCCCTGGTTTGCGAAAGCTGTACGCCGAGAGTGATGAGCGCGAAGGCCACCAAGCCCTCGGAGAGATATTGCAGCGGCACCCACAGCCAGCGCACTTCCTGCACCGGCAGATGAAAGAAGCGGACGGTCACGGCGCTGAGCACTGCCCACAGCGAAATCTGTCGCAGCATCGGCAGCGCGAGCCGCCAGCCGGAACGATGCGTGGCGGCGGCCAGCGCAAGGCCCACGGTAAAGGGTGCAGATGTTCTGCGTGAGGACGATGAAGACTTGCAGGAGCGGCCCCGTCGCCGGATAAGCCAGCGCCATGAGCGGGATTGCCGTAGTTGCCCGAGTTGTAAAACATCGTGGCCAGTTGCAGGGCGCGCGTTGTGACCGGGTTCGTAACCCAGGCCGCGCCCGACCAGCGCGCTGAGCAAAAACATGCTGGCGATGATGCACGCGGTGAATCCCATGATGCGCGCCGCCGCGCCGCCGCTGAGATTCGAACCCACGACGTGGACGAAGATGAACGCGGGCACGAACAGATAGATGTTCAGCTTGACCAGCGTGCTCAGGTCGAGCCGGCTGCGCCGGTCGATCAGCCAGCCGAAGCCGACGATCACGAGGATGGGCAGCAGGACGTGGGTGAAGACGGACCAGAGAAACACGGTGGACGCCGGAGCCTGTCAGCAAAAACAAAAAAACGCGAGCCGTGAAGCTCGCGTTTCTTGAAACTATGGAGGCCTCGCTTACTGGCTGAGGAAGCGCACCAGGCGGTGATTGATATTCGGCGGGAAGCCAAGCGCGCCGGGCAAGGTAAGGGGAGCCACCGCGGAAATCGGCGACTTCCGCCGGATCCTTCGGATCGTTCGGGCCTTCGGCGACGGGATCCTTCGCATCCTTGCCGGTGCCCATCGAGCGGGCGCCGGGATCGTAGGCGGCGACGGCTTCGGGCTTGAGGGCGACTTCAAAGTCGTTCAGCGACTCGGTCCCGAAGGAAGCGAGCTCACGGATCGTCACGGTGTCGGTCGGCGTCACGGGCGTCCAGCGGACAGCCAGCTTCGAGGCGCTCACGGCCGGGAAGTCGATGCTCGAGCGGGGTACTCGAACCGTCGAGCACAAGGCTCACGGTCGGCGTGCGGCCTTCCAGCGAGGTCGCCGGCGCGGCGTCGTCGATGGCGAAGAAATCGAGCTTGCCCTTGGCCGCGCTATCGGTGAGCACCGCGACCCGCGAGACGGACTGCGTGGGTGCCATACTTGATGACCGCGCCGGGATCGTTGGTCGAGGCGTTGATGGCCACGCCGGTTTCCGGGGTTGTCGTCGATCGCTTTCTGCCAGGCAAGCGAACCGTCGGGCGAGTTGGCCGAGAGAACGGTGCTGCCGGTGAAGAGACCGTTCGCATTGAAGGCCGTCTTGTCGTTGACCTGGCCGAAGATGGCGTGCGCGTCGATCGGTTGCTCACGCTGGCGGAGATCATAGATCGTCGATGGCTTTTCCCCATAGAGGGTACAGGCTGTAGAGCGGACCCGGGTTGGGTCAGGTCGGTTTCGATGAGGATGTATTTGGCGAAACGGGTGAAGGGACGGTCGAGTTTCTTTTCGTTGATCGAATTGAAGGGCGATATTCTCGGCCAGCGGCGTCCACGATTTCGCCCCGGGAGCGCCGGGTTCGTCACCCGCGTAAAGCGAGATGGTGCCGTCGGCGGCCTTCGCGGACACGCTGAAATTGGAAACGAGTTCCGGCTCGGCGAGGGCGATGAGGTAGCTTTGCTTGCCCGCGAGCACCGGCCAGCCCGTCGTCACATCGTCATCCAGCCAGGCGGCGGACGCTTCGGTCGGCACGTAGGTCTGGTTGGAGGCATTGTAGAGGAAGAGGATTCGACCCGACGTGCTGACGGGCGAGGTTCTTCGGATATACCTGGAGTTGCCGGGCGGCCGGATCGTTGTCTGCGGCGAAGACGAGACTGGTGCAGACAGCCGAGGCGAACAGGATTAGCGACGAGGTCTTCATATGTGTGGCCCTTCTTATAGCGGGTTTGATGGTG
Source organism: Chthoniobacter sp. (assembly GCA_037200205.1). Classification (GTDB taxonomy): domain Bacteria; phylum Verrucomicrobiota; class Verrucomicrobiia; order Chthoniobacterales; family Chthoniobacteraceae; genus Chthoniobacter. The sequence continues at coordinate 133,484 of JBBCHV010000041.1, read as the reverse complement.
TGTGGAAATCTAATTGTGACGCTTTCCTTACGAAAGTGCAGTTATAGAAATTTGAGCGAGTATGGACAATTCACTCGGTCCCGCAAGAAGAATTTTTCATAATTGCTAAAAGCATCTTTCCTGCCAAAAGCAGATTTCATCTTTGCTGTTGGCAAAAATATCAGAAGAGGATAACGACAGCATTCGCGCGGCTCGTGCCAGACCGGGCGGCTCCCGAACGAGCAGGCCGGGGGACGATGCGCGTCATTCTTTTTACGTGAGCACCAACGATCCAAATCCTTCTCCCTCTCCCTCCACCGGGTTTCACCGAAGGACAGACCCTCGCTGGCTGCTACGCGCTTTCACGGCGCCTGAGCGCCGGCGATACTCCGGAAATCTGGCTCGCCCATGACGAAGTGCTGGGCAAGGATGTCACGCTGCACTTTTTGCCCGCGGCGATGGCCAAGGACACGCGCGCGCTCCAGGAACTGCGAGCGGACATCAAGCGCGACCGGCAATTGATTCATCCGCAAATCCTGCGGGTCTATGATTTGTTCGAGAGCCCGAATGGTCGGCGATCTCGATGAATTCTTTTGAAGGTGAGTCGACGGCGGCGAGTCTGGCGAAGCAGCCGGCGACAGCGCTTTGCCGGCCCGCGGACATCCAGCCGTGGGTTTTCCAATTGGTGCAATACCGGTGGAAGACGCGCACAAGATCAATTTCCTGCATCGCGATCTCGCGCCGCAGAATATCTTCCTGACGGCGTCGGGGCAATTGCTCGTGGCGAATTTCGGAATCAGCCGCACGATCCAGGATGCCCTGGCGCGGCGCGGCAGCGCGGAGGAAGCACGCCGCGCGCTGTCCAGTCCACAAACGATCGAGGGGAAGTGCGCCGGCCCGCACGGACGATGTCTATTCGCTGGGCGCGGTAATCTATACGCTCCTCACGGGCGCACCGCCCACCGCCGGTGCGGACGTGTCCGCGCTGGAGAATCCGGAACTGCAAGTGCCGCCGTCCTGGTGCCGGGGCGATTGCCTCCGCCTTGCAAAAATCGCCGGGGGATCGTCCGCAGACGGCGGGCGAATTCCTGAAGCGCCTCAAGGAGGAAGAAAGCGGTGCGCCCGCTCCCGCCGCGCCGGTCGCGCCCGCTGTACCGGTCGAGGTACCGGGCGCCGGTCGAGCCCGTGGTGGAGGAGTCGCTCCCACCGCTGCCGGTGGTCGTCGAGCCGCCGGTCGCGAAGGTTGAGCCCGCACCGAAGCAGGAAGAAGCCCGCCCGCCGGCGAAGCCTGAAGTGGTGAAGCCCGAGGCGGAAAAAATCATTCCCGAAGCAGAGCCGGAACCGGAAGTGGAGATCATTCCAAGCAAGGTGCTCGAGCTGCTCGCGAAGGCCCGGAAGCCAGAGCCAAGGCCCGAACCAAAACCGGAGCCAAAACCGGAGCCAAAACCGGAGCCGCTCAAGCCCAAGTTTGCGCCCGACCCCGGTGCTCCCGCCCGTTCGCCCGGAACCGAAGAAACCGCTCGATCGATCTTCGCTGGGAGATTTCAAGCCGCGCCTTTATCCCGAGGAATCGCAATTCCCGATATCTGGCACTTCTCCACGTCTGGCAAAAAAGGCGGCGAACCGGAAGTGGCGCTGGTGACGCCTCCACCGGTCACTCCCGAGGCCACGCCGGAGCAAAAGGAATTGCGATCCCTCACCACGACGCCGGCTCCGCCCGTAGTGGTGACCCATCCGCCGACGCCGATTCCTCACACGCCGCCGCCGGCCACCCCGGTGCCCGAGGGGGAAATCGCCCTCGCGGACAAACAGACGGCCCTGGAAAAAGCGAAGCAGGTCGCGCAAGCCGCGGAGGAAAACACGGGCCGACCTTTTGAAACAGCAGCAGGAGGCGGACGCCGCCGTGGCGGCATCGCAAAAGGCCGTCGCCGAACAACGGAAGATTTACTCGCCGATCAAGAGCGCGGCTGACGAAGCGGCGGCGCAACGCAAGAAACTCGCGGACAATCAAAAGGCGGCCGAGGCCGCCGCCCAGGAAGCGCAAAAGGCGGCTGCGGAAAAAGCGCGCCTCGTGGAGGAAGGGAAAACGAAACTCGAAGAGATCGAGAAGGACAGCGCGGAGAAACAGGAGGCGGAGGCGAAAGCGAATGCCGATTTGCAAGCAGTGCAAAAGACCCTGGAAGAAAAACAAAAGGCCGCGGCGGATGCCGCCAAGGCCGCGGCGGATGCGGAAAACGCCCGCCTGCAGCAGCAAGCTGCCGTGACCAAAGGCGCGAAGGAAGTGGAAGACGCCAGGGCCGCGGTCGACTTGCAAAGATCGCTCGACGAGAAGATCGCGCGCTTCAAGAATTTCAGTGTGGCGAATTTCGTGCCACCACCCGCGCCGGCGACTCCGGCGCCCGCCTCCGCCACGCCGGTTCCGCCGAAGCCGGCCACGCCGGAGCCAACGCAAATTGTCCAGCTCGCCACGCCGGCGCCGGCGACGCCCCGTGCCGGCCACTCCTGTCCCAGCGACACCCGTGCCGAGCACTCCGGCGCCCGCTACGCCGGTGCCGGCGACCCCAGTGCCCTCGACACCTGTTCCGGCGACGCCCGCACCGCCGGCTCCGGTGGTGGCGCCCGCGGATGCGGGCGGGAGTGACGTCAATAGCCTGGGGATGAAATTCGCGCCGGTGGGCGATGTGCAATTCTGCATTTGGTTGACGCGCGTCAAAGACTTCGAGGTTTTTGCCAAGGACGTGAAATTGAAGTCCACCTCGTGGCTGTCACCCGGCTTCCGGCAGGGAGCCGATCATCCGGTGGTCAATGTCACGTGGGTGGAAGCGGTCGCCTTTTGTGAATGGCTGACCAAGAAGGAACACACCGCCGGGACTCTCCCCGCCGGTGAGTTTTATCGGCTGCCGACCGATCTCGAGTGGAGCAAGGCGGTGGGCCTGCCGGAAGAAACCGGCAAGACTCCCGAGGCCCGCGACATGGGCGTGCCCGACCTGTATCCGTGGGGCACGGCGTGGCCACCGCCTCCCGGAGCCGGCAACTACACCGGCGAGGAAACCGGCTCGGATGTCGCCATCAAAGGCTACGAAGACGGCTTTGCGTGGACTTCACCCGTGGGTAGCTTCAAGCCCAATAAATATGGGCTCTATGACATGGGTGGAAATGTTTTGGCAGTGGTGCATGGATAGCTGGAATAATGAATCCAAGGCCAAGGTCCTCCGCGGCGCTTCTTGGTACAATGGAGCGCTCAAGCTGAGCCTGCTCTCTTCCTGCCGCGTCCATGCGGCGGCGGATAGTAGTACGGATAATTACGGATTCCGGATCGTTCGGGCCAGCGAAGCGCCCGCCGCATTAAAGAATAAGTTTCGCTAGTAGTTGGCGCGCTTTTAGCGTTGCAAATTTTTTGTCACCCTGACTAGGGTGACCATGACACGACGTATTTCAGGTATTTTATGAACAAATTCGCCGGCTTTTTTGCCCTAACCATTGGCCTACTGGTGGTTGCACGACCGTCAACGGGTTGCGGACAAGACTTTTTTCGCGATTTGGGAACCTCGCGCTCTTCCGGCGGCATCGGTCCGGTCACGCCTTCCGACTATACCTATCAGGATGCGTCCCCCAGCGGCCTGCGTCCGTTGCGCCCCGGGCAGGATCTCTCGGTGACCGAAGAAGCGGAAGAAACCGACAAGTATAATTTTGCGCTCGGCAATTTCCGCTTTGGCTTCGCGCTCGGGCTGGGCATCGAGTTTAACGATAACATCAAGCTCTCGCAAAACGATCGCATTTCCGATTTCATTTTTCGTCCCGTCCTGAACATCGATTCGGAATGGCGCATCAGCGACCTGAACACGTTGCGCTTCGACATCGGCCTGAGCTACGCGAAATATTTCAGCCACAACGAATTTGACACGAACGGCGTGCTCATTTCGCGACCTCGGAACTGGCGCTGACTTTCTATACCGGCTCGGTGAAGTGGACCGTTCGCGATCGCATTAGTTATCAAGAGGACACCTACGATGTGCCGGACATCAGCAATGCGGCCATTTATGCCCGCTGGGAAAACCAGGCGGGTCTCGAAGGGGAGTGGGCGATCAATCAAGCTTTCAAATTGAATTTTGGCTATGACCACTACAATTTGTGGACCACCCAGGATGGCTCCGATGCCGATGCGAGCAACCCCCTCCGATGCGCAGTTCCAGTTGCAGGATCGGGCGATCGATACCATTTTCCTGAAGCCTTCCTGGCAATTGAATCCGGCGATCAAGGTCGGCGTGAATGGTTCGTACAGCTTTATCGATTTCAAGGACTCGGACCGCAGCGACGGACAGGGTCTCATGGTCGGGCCGTTCATCGAATGGCAGATCTCCGAATACACCAACCTGTACCTCGAAGGCGGGTATCAATCGCTCACGTTCGATCACGCAGCGATTTCAATAACGCCGATATCGACCAGTTGGGTCTCAGCGCGGCCGACGCCGCGGCGGTGCGCGGTACCTTGACGGACAACGAAGATTCGAACAGCTACTATATCAAGTTTGAGATCAACAATCGCCCGAGCGAGTTCTTCCGCCACCGGCTGGCTTTTTCCAAGACGGCGGAGGTCGGTTTTCTCTCCGACTTCATCGATCTTTACAACGTCGAGTACGATGCGGACTGGAAGGTCATGGAGAAATTGGAGGTTGGCCCGTCGGTGTTCTACGAGCACTACACCTCGTCCGGTTCGCTGGGAGAAAAGGCCGATCGGATCGGTGCCGCGATCGGGTTTCGGTATCATTTTACAAATTCTCTGACACTTGGGCTCGATTATCGCTATATATGGAAAGACTCAAATTTGGAGGGCCAGGACTACTACCAGAACCTTGTCTTCCTCAGTTTGTATTATAAATTCTAAAACCCAATCCCATGGCCTATGCCTAGCTTTCTCCGTTTTGCAAGTGTCGCCGCCGCACTCCTGGCGGCATCAGTAACCGGAAGAACTCAGGGCTGGGCGCCAAGGCCCCAAGCTTTCCCTTCAACGTCGTATCCGCAAGGGTTGCCAGCCACGGGGCTCAGCCAGCCGGGGGCGGGCATGATGCAGCAAGAGCGCATGTCCATCGTGGATCCGGACAAAAAGCTCTCCGCGGGCGATCAGGTTACGGTGGAGATTCTGGAGGATCGGGAAGGCGGCCTGCCGCGCGTGGTCACCGCCACCGGCGAACTGGACGTTCCGCCCTTGGGTCGCGTGAAGGTCTCAGGCCGGACTGCGGCCGAAGCGGCGTCGGAAATCAAGCAGCAGCTCGAACACGATTACTACTATCACGCCACCGTGCGGCTGGCCATCGACCGCGTCAGTCCGGTCAGTGTGCGCTCAGGCTTGGTTTATCTTTCCGGCGAGGTTCGAGTGGGTGGTCCGCAGGAAATCATCTCGGGGGAAACGCTCACGCTGACGAACGCCATCCTGAAAGCGGGCGGGGTCGGCGAGTGGGGAACGCCGAGAAAATCCAGCTCACGCGACAAAAGAAGGGAGGCGGCGTGGATGTCACCGTCGCCAATTACAGTAAGATTATCAAATCGGGCGATGCCAGTCTCGACCCAGTCCTGCAAGACGGCGACCGCATCTTCGTCCCGAAGATCATTTTCCGCTGGAAATAATATAAACCGCCATGGACTCCGTCAATCCGCAAGCTCCGCCGGTCCCAATGTCTGCCGGCCTCGGCCTCAAGGTCTACCGGTATCGATCGCTCATCCGCCGGCATTGGTGGGTGCTGGCTCTTACCATCGGTCTGGGCCTTCTCTACGAAGGATACGTGCTCTTTTCCAAGCCTCAGTTGTACGAATCCTCCAGCCAGCTCATCATTCGTGAAGAATTGGTTTCTGGAGCGGGCACCGGCGCGACTTTCGATGACAAATGGGGGAACATTTTCGGTACGGCGGTCGAGTTGCTCAAGAACCCCATGATCCTGGACAAGGCCAGAAGCCGTCTCGCGCTGGAGGCGCCGGGTCTCACCGGGAAAGTGGACATCATTTCTTCGTCGGCGCCCCCGCACCAATATCTTTACGGTCACCGGCACCGGCCCGAACGGCGAATACACCCAGCGCTTCGTCGATGCGGTCGTCAACGAATTCCTCGACATGCGGAGCGACAACCGCAAGTCCACCGTGCAGGAAATCGGGCATGGGATGAAGGATCAGTTGACGCAGTTGCGTGCCGACCACGACCGGCAGCAGGCGGAATTTCAGGCCTTCATCAAGGCCAACAATATGGCCTTTTGGACCGAGCAGGGAAAGAGCGCGGCGCTGTTTCTTTCCGGTTTGAAGAACCAACAGGCGCAATTGCTCAATGAATTGGACCGTCTGAAGAACCTGACGCCGGATGAATTGTTGACGACGGCGGCACAGGCGCCCACCGCCCGGCCGCAGACTGCCCCGGTAGCGCCCGGCGCCGCTGCGGCCGGTGCGCCAGCCGGAGGCAATACGCAGTCGGCGGCGCCCTTCAATAGCGAGCTTTACGTCCAGTACACGCAGACCACGCAGCAACTGGTCCAGAGACAGGCGGAGGTCGAGTATTGGAAGACCATCTGGAAACCGAAGCATCCGAAGCTTCAGGCTTTGCAAACGAAAGTCGATGACCTGCAGCGTTTGCTCGGGACGATCAAGGAGCAAAATGCCGCCGCTACGGCGGGACGAGTGGTTTCCATCAAGGCCGAGTTGAAGAGCCTGGAAAGCAGCATTGCCAACTGGGAGAAAAAAGTTCTCGAAGCCAGCGCCAAGGATGCGGAATACCAAACGTTGCAGGCCGCGGCCGCGGGCACCCAGAGCCAGATCGACAAATTGCTGGGCAACAGCCGCGACCTCGATCCCAAGGCGACGACGCCCGATCCGCTGGTCGTCATGCACACGGCTACGCTGCCCAAGCCGGTGTCGCCGGGCACGGTCAAGCATCTGCTGATCGGCCTCATCGGTGGCTTCATGATGGGCATGATCGCCCTGCTCCTCATGGACCGGGCGGATGACCGCGTCTCTTCCTCCACGGAAATGCTCGATCATTTCTCCGAGCCGATTCTCGGCCAGATTCCGAACGTGGCGGACACCCGCAAGGAAACCGGCCTGCCGCTGCTCCAGCCGGAGGACGAGCGCTACACCTACGCGGAAGCCTTCCGCAGCCTGCGTTCTTCGCTCATCTTCATGCCAAACCAGGCGGAACTGAAGACGATCCTCATCACCAGCGCGATTCCGAACGAAGGCAAATCGACCATCGCCAGCAATCTCGCGGTGACCATGGCCGCTTCCGGCGCCCGCGTGTTGCTCGTCGATGCGGACTTGCGCCGCGGCGATCTGGCGCAGCTCTTCGATACCGATGGCCGGTTCGGTCTCTCCAGCATCCTGCGCGGCGAAGTGCCGTGGAAGGAAGCCGTGCAGACCACGAAGTATCCCACGCTCTCGCTCATCCCGCGCGGGCCGGTGACCAATCAATCCGGCGAACTGCTCCTCAAGCCCGAGTTGCTCGGCATGCTCGACGAATTCAAGGACGCCTACGATCTGACGATCTTCAACACCGCGCCGATCCTGGCGGCGGACGATACGCCCACGCTGGCGCCGAATTTCGACGGTGCACTCATGGTCGTCCGCGCCGCCTTCACCTCCGCGCGCCTCTCGAAGAATGCGCTGAACACGCTCTACCAGCGCCAGGTCAACGTCCTCGGCCTCATTCTCAACTGCATCGATTCCGAGATGCCGGATTACTACTATTACCGGTATCCGAAATACTACGCGGCGTCGTAGGAAGGTGGCGCTGCTGGAAGGGAAGAGCGCTCCATCTTTCTTACGCTATAATGCAGGAGTAGCAGGGGCATGAATCGGATTCCAAATCTTCTTTCCGTCTTCATTGCTCTGAGCACATTGCTTTTTGCTGGGGGATCCAAAGCGGTAGAACTCAAAAGTCCGGATTGGAAAAGCGTCCACTTCGACTTGGGGACAAGGTGGGTGAACCTTGTTTTTGAACCACAGAGAAACCGCACCCGCATGGTGTTCTGCATTTCTCTATTGCGTGATGAGACCGGAAGGCCCGTAGAGGGAAATTATGTCCAATACAACGAAGTCGACGTGAAGTTGTTCGACGATCGGGACAAGGAGGTCAAATGCCAGCGGACCTGGCCCGAGCAGGCGTCTTTCATTCCGATTGAGGCGGGAATCGGCAGCCACAACGGTGAGTATTCTTTGCCCGCAGGTGTGCGGTCTCACCTGCGCCGGGCGGTGATCACCTTTCATGGGCAGACCGTGAAGGTGTCATTAAGGCATCTTAAGCCGATTTGAAGGAGGTGGTGGATTACGGTACTGTCACATTTGGGGCTTCCACAAATTCGGTACGATCCGCATTCGCCACCAACTTCCGCGCATAGGCGAGGGTGTCGATCTGCTCGGGAGTTTTGTCGCGGCGGATGGCTTTGATCCGGGGAAAGCGCATGGCGAGGCCGCTGGCGTGGCGGTCGCTCGGCTGGATGGAATCGAAGGCGATTTCGAGGACGATCTCCGGAGCGACTTCGCGATAGCGACCGTGACGGGTGATGGTGCTGGCGGTAAAATGTTCGGTCAGTTCCTCGATCTCCTCGTCGGTCAGGCCGGAGTAGGCTTTGCCGATGGTCAACAGTTGGCCGCTGGCGTCGTCGCGCACGGCGAAGGTGTAGTCGCTCAACACGTGGCTGCGTTTGCCGTGGCCTTGCTCCGCGCCGATGACCAGACGTCCAGAGTCGCCAGTTCCTTTTTGAATTTCAGCCACGCCTGCCCGCGCCGGCCCGGCGTGTAGAGGCTCGCGCCGTCCTTGATCATCAGCCCTTCGTTGCCGCGCGCGCGGGCGGCTTGAAAGGCCGCTTCGATGTCCGCGGCGGAGGCCACGCGATGGATCGGCGCGACTTCCAGTCCCGCGGGCAGGACGAGCGACTCGAGGGCGAGGCGGCGCTCGGCGAGCGGGCGCCGGAGGCAGTGACGTGCCGTCGAGAAAGAGCAGATCGAAGGCCTTGAAGACGACGGGAATGTCGCTCGCGCCGCGAAAGAGGTCGTCCTCCGTCTTGCGCCCGAGCCGCTTTTGCAGATCGAAAAAGGTGAGCCGGCGGCCTTGCTCGAAAGCGAGAATCTCGCCGTCAAGGATGGCTTCTCCCGCATAGGCGCGCGCAGCCCGGGCGAGATCCGCAAACTGGCCTGTGATCAGCCGCAGATCGCGCGTGAAGAGTTCCGCCCGCCCGCGTCCCAGATGAATCTGCGCGCGAATCCCATCGAACTTGTCCTCCGTCCAGGCCGCCGGGGCGTGACTTGCGGCGATGCGATTCCACACCGCTTGCGCGGTCGGCTCCGGGCTCGCCAGCATCACCTGGATCGGGCGGAATAAGTTCAGCGTCGCTTCCTCCAGTGTGCCTCGGGCGGCGAGTGCCGCGACTTCTCCGAGATCGCCGGTGAACATCTGCGCTTCGCGCACGGCGTGCAGATCCGCGCCGAACGCCGCGGCGATGGCTTCCTCGACCAGGCCTGACTTCAAGCCGATCCGCAGGTCGCCGGTGAGAATCTTCACGACATAGCTCGCCTCCAGCGGCGTGAGCAAGGCGAGGCGCCGCTGGAGCAGTTCGCCTTTGACCAGCGGGCCCCGCGCCGCCTGCAATTGATCGAAGAAGGCCGCCGCATCCATGAGCGAAAAATCCTGCGGCGTGGTCCGCTCGAGGAGGGCTTCATAAGTCGTTTTGCCCGCATCGGCGTACTGCCGCGAGATTGCGCGGAACTCCTGTTCGTCGAGCCCACCGGCCGCGATCACCGCCCGCTTGATCACGGCCCAGCCGACCTGCAGCGTGCGCATATCGCCCTGGGCGAAAGCCCGGCCGGTGAGAAAGCGCGTGGCGATCGGCTGTTGGGCCGCATCGAGCGAGCGCAGGTACTCGGCGAGCAGCGAGATCTTCTTCAGCTTGCTCGTCGTCCCGGCGATTTGCTCGCCGAGCGCCGCAAAAGTCCCGAACTCGGATCGCCCGACCGTTTCGCTGGGGCGCCACCGTGCGCGGGCGGTCGGGGAGCCGCCGGCGGGCGGCGCAGCGACAGCTCGAGCTGGTTTTCTTCGCTCAATGCCCAGGCTTCGAACCCGCGCTCGCGCAAGTCCGCGGCAAACGCCCCGGCGAATCCGTGCAGGGTGAGCACGTGCTGCGGTTGCACGAGTTCCACGTAGCGCACGAGATCGGTGTAGTCCGCATGGTCGCTGAGCGGAAACGCCGCGTCGCACTGGTAGCGATAGGTTGCACCGGATCGAGCGCCCAGCCGGTGAGCACGGCCACGCGCCGGTTTCTTGATGCGTGTGAGCATGAGGGTGCGATTCGCGCTCGGCGGACACACCAGCACCTTGCCCGCGAACATCGTGGGCGGAATAGCGGACATAGCCATCCGGAAAGCCGGGCTTTAACTGCCGGTAGATGTGCGTCATTTTGTAGACGGCGCCGTGGAGCATCGGCGTGAGCCCCGCCGCGAGCAGCGCGCACAGGATTTCCTGCGCCTTGCCCAGCGAATAACCGAGGCAGCACCGGCACGGCGTCATCCTCCAGCGCCTCGCGGCAGAAGGCGACCATGCGCGCGATCACTTCCTCCGTCGGCGGCAGCCGGTATTTCGGCAGGCCGTAGGTCGTCTCCATGATCAGCGTCTCGGCGTGCCGCCACTCCGCCGGTTCGGCGGAAAGCCCCGGCCGCAACTTGAAATCTCCCGTGTAGAGCACGAACCGTGCTCGCTTTCGATCAGCGATTGCGCCGAGCCGAAGATATGCCCCGCCGGCAGGAGCGTGATTTGGAAATCGCGAAAGCGCGCCGGCTGCCCCGAACTCCAGGATATGCCCCTCCCGCTCGCCGCCCCAGCCGCGCCTGCATGAGCCGCGCCGTGCCCGCGCTGGCGATGAATTCCGGGTGCCGCGCGATGTGATCCGCATGGGCGTGCGACACGAAGGCGAAAGGCCGAGGATCTTCCGGATCGAGCCAAAGCCCATGCTGGGGCATTCGAGGCCGCGGTGGTAGCGAACGGAAATCATGGGCGGGACAGCTTCCCATGAGTCCGCCTCATTTGCCAAACGACGCGAGGCGATTTTTATGTCATCCTGACAGGGCGCAAAACGCGGGCGCCATTTTGGGCAAAAGCCTTTTTGCTTTGATGAGACGGCGACAGGAATGTCCGCACTCCGTTACGGACCGGCTGCGTAAATGTGATCGACGTCGAAGGAGATATTGAAACGGAGCCCGGACATTCCTGTCCGCCGGCAGGACCTGGGAGTTGGGATCGGAGTCCACAAGCCGCCGCGTTGATTGCGTGCATTTCGGCAGGGGTTCGTGTTTTGCTGGAAGACATCGAAACACGAACCCGCCTGTGAACACGCTGGACCCGGACGAGCAATTCTACCGCGACACCGAGAGCGTCGCCTTTCCGAAGCTGGACGACCGTCAACTCGCCATGCTCGAGCCTTTGGGCCGGCGCCGCATCGTCAAGGAAGGTGAAGTGATCTACCGGGCCGGCCAGCGCGACTATCCATGGCCGTCGTCCTCTCCGGCAGTCTGGAGGTCTTCGATTCACGGGACGGACACGAGCAGATCCTCGCCGCTCCGGGCCCCGCGATTTCGTGGGCGATATCGCCATGCTCAATGGCACCGCCTCCCTGGCCAGCGCGCGGGGCAAGACGCCCGAATCGGAAATTCTCGAAGTTCCCGCCGCCGAATTGCGGCGCGCCCTGGTGGAATTGCCCGCCTCGGCCGGCCGCTCGTCAACGCCTTCATCATGCGGCGGGAGCGCCTCCGCCGGGATCCCGAATTTGCCGGGCTGCGCGTGCTGGCCGCGGGCGAATCCCACGATGGCCACCACATCCACGATTTCCTCGACAAGAAACCACATCCCGCACCGGTTCATCGCCTTGGAAAGTCCGGACGGTCACGCCCTCGCCGAGCGCCTGCACCTGGCCAGCCACCAGTTGCCGGCGTTGATCGATGCGAATTGGCCTGCCGCTCCGCCGGCCGTCCTTGCGCGAGGTCGCGCAGGTCGCGGGCTTGCTCCGCCGCCTGGACCGCGAAGACGCCGAGGAAATCTCCTGCGACCTGGTGATTGTCGGCGCCGGCCCCGCCGGGCTGGCTGGCCGCGGTCTGCGCCGCTTCCGAGGGCCTCAAGACCATCGTCCCTGGAAAGCTACGCCCCCGGGGCGGCCAGGCGGCTTCCTCCTCCTTGATCGAGAATTTCTTCGGCTTCCCGACCGGCATCAGCGGCGGAGAACCTGACCAGTCGCGCCCAGCTCCAGGCGTATCGTTTCGGGGCGAAATTCTCGACGCCGTCCCAGCCTTGTCGCTCTGTTTTCACGACGGCGAATACCGCGCCTCCCTGCGGGTCGAGAGTTGCGCGGCGGTGCTGCGGGGCGAAGTGCGTCATCATTTCCTCCGGCGCCGCCTATCGGCGCATCGAGGCGGAAGGGGGCGGGCGGATTTCGAAGGTGCCGGCGTCTATTACGCCGCCACGGCGATGGAAGGGGCGCTCTGCCGGGATCGACGGTGGTCGTCGCCGGCGGTGGCAATTCCGCGGGACAGGCCGCCATGTTTCTTTCCGAGTGCGCCGAGAAAGTCATCCCTCGTCATCCGCGGGGGACGATCTCACCAGAGCATGTCGAGCTACCTCTCCACGCGGGTCGAGACGAAGGACAACATCGAGATCCTGCGCCACACGGAAATTCGGAAGATGTCCGGCGGCAAATCGCTCGAGCAGGTGGAATTGGAAAACACCCAGACCGGCGAGCGCCGCACGGTGCAGACCCCGGCGGTCTTTTCCATGATCGGGGCCAAGCCCTGCACCGAGTGGCTGGCCGCCCGAGGTCGAGTGCGACGAGCGGGGATTCATCAAGACCGGGCGGGCGGTGGCGCAGGCGCCCGGCTGGCAGGGCGTGGGGCGCGCGCCTGGATCGCTGGAGACCAGCCGTCCCGGAATTTTCGCCGCGGGCGACGTCCGTTCCGGCTCCGTGAAGCGTTGCGCCGCCGCGGTCGGGGAAGGCGGCATGGCGGTGGAAGGGGTCCACGACGCCTTGGGCACCTACGCCTGAAAACACGCGCTCAGTGCGGCGTTCACGGGGCGGCCCTCCGTGGATTCCCCCGGTGCAATGATTGACACCGTTTGCCGGAGGCGCTTAATTTCTACCTCCAAATGAAACGTTTCCTTCTGCTGCTGGCCTCTTTCGCTGCCGCCACGGCCAGTTTCGGCGAGAATGGCCGGAACAAGATCGGTGATGATGTCTCGCATACCATCGACAAAGCCAACGTCTATCCGCTCGCCTTGGGACGACGCCTTTCAGTTCCGCAAGTCCATCATCATGCTGAACGACCCTCAGATCAACAAGCCGTCCTTCGACGCGATGATCAATTTCGAGCGCACGCGGATCAATTACGGTGCGTTAAACAGCTACGAGCGCCGCGCCCGCTATGGCCACTACTTCAAATTTTACTGGCGCTCCAGCCGCAAGGCCGACCTGACCCTCCGCTTTGAATACCGGCAACAAAACCTCGGCGCTTTCGTCCAGGCCAAGGAACTCAACTACAAGGATGCCAAAGGCTCCTACATGTCCGAATTCGACATTCTCGGCGATCAATACAATGAGGATGGCAAGGTTTGCGGCTGGCGGGGTGATCATGATCGAAAACGGAAAAATCGTCGGACTCAACAAGTCCTCCTCTGGAACTGATTGGGGAGATGCAATTTTCTCGCATGGCGTTATGTCCCTTCGTCGGGTAAACCCAGACGCCGGGTCCACCGTGGCCACACTTATCTTTTTCCGCGCTGTGAACATTCAGCCTTCCATCCTCGTCGGCACCGCCAACCGAACCCGTCTGGGTCCGTGTAGAGGGCAAGGGCTCCTTCCTGAACAGGCACGGGCCTGAAGGAATTCGCCAAGGAGATGATCAACCGCGGCTTCCGGGAATTTGCGTGGGGATCTCAAGAACTGCACCGTCATGGACTCCACGTTCATGGGGACGCTCGCCGGCATCGCCTTGCGCTTGCGCGAACTTGGCCAGGGAAACCTGCGGGTCACGAACTTGAACGAGCGCAACAGCGACCTCCTGAGCAATCTCGGGCTGGATCAGCTTTCCTGATTGAAGCGCGCAACTCGGCCCGGTGGCCGCCCAGACGCCGCTGGCCGCCGCCGCCCCCGACAAAACGGCGCAGGCCCAGACCATGCTGGAGGCCCACGAGGCCTGTGTCGAAGCCATTGAAGCGAACGCGGCGAAGTTCAAGGACGTCCCTCGAATATCTGAAGCAGGATCTCCACCTCGCCAGCTAGGCGCTGATGTTGGCCCGCCGTTCTCTTTGCGCTCCTCGTCCTCACGGCGGGCACCTCCGCCTACGTTTATCGCCGCCAGCGGCAGATGATCGACGCCCTGCGCCGCGCGCGGAAAGATCCAGCTCGAAGAGACGCGGGGTCTTTGATTTCCTGCACGGCCTCGGCGCGGCCCTCACGGCGGTCAGCAAGCCGACCGACCCTCCACGTGCTGATCGTGGAAGGCGCCCTCCGCATTCTCGACGCCCACGGCGGGGCGCTCTATCTCTCGGACCGGTCCGGCGATCTCTTGCGCCCGGCCTTTGCCACCCGCAATTGCCCGCCCTTTTTCGAAGTGCCCGAAAAAGCTCACCCGCGAGGCAAATTTCTCGTGGCCGGGCTATCTGCGATTGCGGACCGTCCTCGCCGGAGGACGGCGTGCTCGGCGCCGTGTGGAGCGAGCAGGAGCCGCTGCTCCTCCGTGGGGAAGACAGCCGTCTGGTCGCCCCTGCGCATCGGCCCCGCTGCGCACCAAGTCCGCCATGCTCTGTCCGCTTTTTTTACGGCCAGGAAAGCCTCGGCGTCCTGGCCATCGCCCGCGGCCCGGGCAGCGACGATTTCGTCCCCAGCGATTTCCAGATCTTCAAGGCCATCTCCGAGCAGTCGGCCTTTGCCCTGTATACGGCCACGATCTTTTCCGACGCGGCGGAGAAAAAGCGGCTCGACCAGGATCTGCAGGTCGCGCACGAGATCCAGCGCATCCTCCTGCGGCGAATGCGCCGGAAATCAGCGGCTTCCAGATCAGCGGCATCAATATCCCCGCCCGGCAGGTGAGCGGCGACTATTACGACTATATCAAGGTCCGACGAAACGCACTGTGGGCTGGCGATCGCCGACGTCTCCGGCAAGGGCGTCCCCGCGTCGCTCATCATGGCCATGTGCCGCAGCGTCCTGCGCAGCCAGGCCAGCGGCCAGCTTTGCCCGTCGCACGTCCTGAGAGAGGTGAATGCGCAGCTTTTCCCCGACATCAAAGAGGATATGTTCATCAGCATGGCCTACGCGATCATCGAGCGCGACAGCGGCACCCTGGTCCTGAGCCGGGCGGGCCACGACGCCCCGTTGCTCTATTCCGCCCGCGACCAGACCGTCTCGAAGATCAATCCACCGGGCATGGCGCTGGGCATTGACAGCGGGGGCGGTGTTCAATAGAGTCACGAACGATTTTTCCCTGACCTCTGGAGACCGACGACTGCCTGGTGCTTTACACCGATGGCGTGACCGAGGCCCTCGACAGTGAAGGGGAGGAATTCGGGATGGCTAATGTCATCAAAGCGATCCAGGCGAGCGCGTCCGACGGTGCGGCCGGGATCATCACAAGGCTGACGGACGACCTTCGGGCGTTCGTCGGCAACCAGCCACAGTACGACGACATCACTTTAATCGTTATCCGCAAAAAAATGAGCAACGACACCACCGACGCCGCAGAAAACAGCGGACGCCAAATCCGCTGACCAGAACGAAGACTCGCTCCTCTCCCAACTCCAGGGGGGACCTCGAGAAATTCCGCGATCTCGCGCTGCGCAGCCAGGCGGACTTCGACAATTTCCGCAAGCGCGCCGCCCGCGAGAAGGAAGACGCCATCAAGTACGCCAATGCCAGCTTCCTCGAGCGGCTCATCCCGATCCTCGACAGCTTCGAGCTCGGCCTGAATGCCGCCCGCACCAGCGCGGCCAATTCGCCGATCATCGCCGGCATGGACATGGTGGCGAAACAGCTCTCCGATTTCCTCACCGCCAGCGGGGCGGAGGCGGTCAACGCCGAAGGCCAGCCCTTCGACCCGAATGTGCATGAAGCGGTCGCCCAGGAAGAAAGCGCCACGGTCGCCGATGGTGTCGTCATCCGGCAACTGCGCAAGGGATTCAAGCTGCGCGACCGTCTGCTCCGGCCGGCCATGGTGGTCGTGTCCAAGGGCGCTCCGGCACAGAAGTAAATGGGGCATGGCCACGAAACGCGACTATACGAAGTCCTCGAAGTGACTCGTACCTCCACGGGGGACGAGATCAAGCGCTCGTACCGCAAGCTGGCGGTCAAGTATCACCCGGACAAGTATCCCGGCGATCACACTGCGGAGGAGAAGTTCAAGGAACTCGGCGAAGCCTACGATGTGCTTTCCGACGAGCAGAAGAAGCGGCCTACGATCGCTACGGCCACCAGGCCTTCGCCCAGGGCGGCGGGGCGGCCCGCGGCGCCGGCGCGGGTTTCCCACGATCCTTTCGATATTTTCCGCGAAGTCTTCGGGGGCCAGCGGCGGCGCGGGCGGAGGCATCTTCGAGCAATTCTTTGGCGGTGCGGCCGCCGGCGGTGCGGCCCAGCGGCCCGACCGCGATGGCAAACAGCGCGGCTCGGACCTGCGCTACGACATGCAGATCCGCCTCGAGGAGGCGGCTTTCGGTTGCGACAAGGAAATCGAAGTTTCCAAGCTCGAGACCTGCGACGTCTGCAACGGTTCCGGTGCGGAATCCGGCTCGCGCGCGGTCTCCTGCCGCGATTGCGGCGGGCGCGGCCAGGTCATCAGCTCCCGCGGCTTTTTCCAGGTTTCGCAGACGTGTCCACGCTGCCGGGGCACCGGCCAGGTCATCGAGCGCCCCTGCCGCAAATGTGGTGGCGAAGGCCGGATGGAAGCCGCCTCGCGCATCAAGCTCAAGATTCCCGCCGGCATCGAGGATGGCTCGCGCCTGCGCTCGATGCGCAACGGCGAGGCCGGCCTGCGCGGCGGTCCGCGGGCGACCTGTATGTCGTCGTCCACATCAAGGAGCACGAAGTCTTCGAGCGCGAGGATAGCAATCTCTTCTGCGACGTGCCGGTCCAGCTTCAGCATCGCCGCACTCGGGGGCGAAGTCTCCGTGCCCACGCTCGACGGCCAGGCGCAATTGAAAATCCCCGCGGGCACCCAGGGCGGCACCGCCTTCAAGCTCCGCGGCAAGGGCGTCCCGTCGCTCAATTCGCACTCGCGCGGCGACCTTATCGTGCGCGTCGCCGTGGAAGTGCCCACCCGCCTTAACGGCGAGCAGCGCAAGAAGCTCGAGGAATTTTTCCGCCTCATGGGCGAGGAAAACTCCCCGCTGCACAAAGGCTTCTTCGACAAGGCGAAGGAATTCTTTGGGTAAGGCACTGAACGCCGCTGGCGCCACATCCAACGCCCAACATCGAACATCCCATGGCTGATCGAACGCCGCGTCTCGCATGCGCTTTTGGATGTTGGGCGTTGGATGTTGAATGTTCGATGTTCTGTCTTTTCTCCTCCCCGACTAACCATGCCCCGCTTCTACATCCCACCCCACGCCTGGAACCTCGATAAACTCGCGCTCGACGCGGGCGAAACCCATCACGCGCTCGACGTCTGCGGATGAAAGCCGGTGACCGCGCCACGCTTTTCAACGGGGCAGGGCGCCGAGGCCACCGTGGAGTTCGCCACCGTCGACAAGGGCAAGGTCACCTTGAAAAAGATCTCCGCGGCAAAGAGCAGGCCCCCTTTCCTGTGAGGTCACGCTCGGCCAGGCCATCCCCAAGGGGAAGAACATGGACCTCATCGTCGAGAAGGCCACCGAACTCGGCGCCGCGGCCATCGTCCCCTTGCTCAGCGAGCGCACGATCGTGCGTTGCGACGAAGGCGAAGCGATCTCCAAGCGCGACAAATGCAGCGCGTGGCATTGAAGCCGCCAAGCAATGCGGCCAGAACTGGCTGCCGAGTGTCGCCAAGCCGCAACCCCCAAGGAGTTTTTCCAGTTCGGCGAAAAGTTCGACCTCCTGCTCATCGCCTCGTTGCAGCCCGACTCGCGCCACATCAAGCAAGCCCTCGCCGAAGCCGGCCCGAAGAAGCCCGCCCGCGTCCTCATCCTCGTGGGCCCCGAAGGCGACTTCACCCCCGCCGAAGTCAACCTCGCCAAAAACGCCGGCTGCCGCCCCGTCACCCTCGGCCCCATCATCCTCCGCAGCGAAACCGCGGCCATCTACTGCCTGAGCGTCCTCTCGCACGAGCTCTTCAGCGCGGTGTGAAGACCGCTCTTTAGAGTTGGCTCTCTCGCAATGTCATCCTGAGGGGTCACAAAACGCGGGCGTGATTATTGGTGCGGAGAAGAACAAGGTTGCGGAGGCGCAGCCCGGTGCGCAGCGTGACAGCGCTTTGCTTGGTGCCGCCGACGGCCCTTTTGGGTGGTCGGATGCCCGCTCCTGAGGCTTGTTCTGGCGGATAGCGTTTATTGGTGAGGTGACGCCCGGCGTGCCCGACTTTCGAGTTCGGGCAAGACGGGATGTTCCCGTTTGGCAGCATCGCCTCAGCAGTAATGCTTCCTTCGCTCCGCCAGGCACGCCGGGTTGCCTTTATCCTAAACGCGGGGATGGAAAAGGATCGAAAAGGGAGGAAGAAGCCGACCACGCCGCCGCCGATCCAGATCATCGGACGGCCCTCGCGCTTCGAGCCAGGCGCCGAGCCCCAGCCCGCAAAGTACGAAGCAGAGAGCGGTGTCGTATTGCATTCTGGCGAGACCGGGCGCGACCTGGACGAAGAGAGGAAGGTGCGCGTGCCAGCCGATGAGCACGATGAGGCCCAGGACAATCGAGGCGGCACTCGCGATGAAGGCAGCCAGACGCCACCGGTCGGGGACGTCGGGAGGGCGGGGGAGTCGCAATCGCTGTCATTCTCTCAGCCGTTATTAAGCATGTGGGATGCGCCGGGCCGGAACGCGCCGGATATGGGTTAAGGAAATTTAATGAAGCCATAATAAGGGCTTAATTCTGAAGGACTACGGTATGGGCATATGAGGAATCTCCGTGCTCCGATACCGGCCGCAAATGATCACGCCCTGGCGTCCGCCAAGGGCACGGCTCCCCTCCCTCGGCGGGGCGGCGAACGCCCCGCTGAGTTTTCTCCACCCCAACCGTTCACACCCCATCGCCAAAATATGAATACCAAAACACGATTGCAAATCATGACCAGCCTCCTGGCGGCGGCCTTATTCGCCGGCGCCACCAGTGCTCAATGCCAGCCTCTGACCGTCCTGCCGACTGTCGGCCCGGACAGTGGCCCCAAACCCGCGGTGAGCGGCTATCTGGTCGTCTACACCGACACGGAAAGCCCGATCAACACAGGCGATCTCCAGTACTATCCGCACACGGCATACAAGATCTACGACAGTCATGGGACGCTGCTCCGGTTCGTGCGAAATCACCTGAGCGAGCGGGATGAAAAGCCGCCCGGTGGAGCCTGCCGCCGGGCCGTTATACCGTGGTCGGCCGATCCGAAACCCAAGGCGAAGTGGCCGTGCCCGTCGTTGTCGGCGCCCTCCGGACCACGGTGGTGAATCTGGAGAAGCGTTCGCACGACGCCTCGGATTCGTAAAGGCCACGCTCTCCCCGCAGTGTCAGCTTTCGACTCCGTTACCCTCCGCTCGAGACGACACTGCGGGAAGAGAATGGCCGGCCCGGAAGATCGTCCGGACCGGCCATTGTTTAACCCAACCGCAGGATCAGAATTTCAGGTTCAGATCGATCGTAGACCAGATTGGTGCTCTGCAGCGGGAAGCCGGCTGCTGTGCCCAGCCCGCCAAATCCGAACTCCTCTTTTTCACCATGGAAACTCGCGCCGTCGGTGTGAGATGAATGGCGTAGAGCGTGCCGTAGGTCCAATCGAGGCCGAAGAAGGCGCGCTGATATTTCGCGGGGAACTTGGCGCCGGTGCCGAAGACCGCGCCGGTAGGCGAGCCCGGGACCGATATCCAAAACCGGCGGCACGCTGTCGGGGTAATAGACGGGCCACTTGCCATTGCCACTGCGCCAGCCGAAGTCACCGCCGCTGGTGGCGTGGCAGATGCGCGTGGGGCGATACCACGGCGAGCCGATGTCCCATTCCATGTCGGCGTCGTAGCTGAAGATCTCGCCATTGGCGTCGAAGGCGAAGTCGAACTCGTTGCGGAAACCGGCGGTGAACATCTCGATGGTTTTGCCCTCGGGATCGGTTCGCGCGATATAGCCGCCGGGTTGCGAGGATGCCCTTGGCATGCCCATTGGCATCCCACAGACGCGGGAGAAGCTGGTCCTCATCCCAGGCGTGTGCGGCGCGCGACAACTCCATATTTTCCGGGAGTTTGCTGTGATTGCCGGCGCAGAAATAGATCGTCTTCCCATCGGGGCCGAGCTGGATGCTGTGCGGACCGTGCTCGCCGCTGCCGGGGATTTTGCGGAGCAGCACCGGGGCTTCGATGGAGTCGTCGCTGGCGCGATATTTCAGGCGCCACAGGCCCTGGTCGCGGGGGTAGGGGACTTTGCCCTCGTCCACCATCACGTAGAGGCTGTCGTTGGCGAAGAGCAGGCCGTGCGCGCCGCCGATCTGCACCGGGAGGGGCTCGACTTTCGTGCCTTCGTTGCTGCCCAGCGGAGGCACAGTGAGACGGTAAGAGCCGCCGTATTGATCGCTCGCGATGAGCCGGCCCTGCGGATCGACGGTCAGCGAAACCCATGAGCCCTGCGTTTCCTTCGGGACGGTGTAGAGCAGCTCGACCTTGAAGCCTGGAGGGACGGCCAGTGTCGCCGGATCGGCCACGGCGGTTTGCTGAGCTGCCGCCGCGCGACCCGCCTGCCCCGCCGTTTGCGCCTTGCGAGGCGGCGCATCGAAGATCGCGCCCCAGGGCTTGTCGCCGTATTTGGCAATGATCACGACCGGATGAAATTCCGTGGTGCCCGGCTTGGCGGTTTCCCAATCCGGACCGGTTTCGACGAGCTGCTTCTTCCCGTCGGCCGTCACGATCGTGAGGGAAGCGAGCAGCGCGGCAGCCCCGGTATTGTTGCGCCCTTCGATCACCAGTTCGTTTTCGCCAGGGCGCAGGCTCTTCGCCACCTCGCCGTGCGAGGGTTGCATCCAGTCCGGATTCTCGAGCACCGCCTGGCCATTGAGCGTCGCCGTCGCGGCGTTGTCGCAGGTGAGGGCCAGGGTCGCCGATTTGATCTCGCCTGCGACCGTGAACTTCTTGCGAAAGATCTCCTTCTCCTTGTCGGTCGCGTGCTGCTGGCTCCAGATCCACTGCGGCTCGGCGCGCAAGGCCAGCGGCGAGAGCAGAGCGCAAAGGAGTGCGATGACGATTTTCGGGGAAGGGGTAGCTTTCATGCGGAGGGAATGATTCGGCGGGGGCGAATTGCTTAGCCCGAAGATGCCGCCAAAGCCATCTCCTATTGCCAAAGGCAACTGATCGGCCTTAGGCCGCCTCAGGCGAGGATCTCCTTGATCACATTGCCATGGACGTCGGTGAGGCGGAAGTCGCGGCCGCCGAAACGGTAGGTGAGCTTTTCGTGATCGATGCGAGGAGATTCAGGATGGTGGCGTAGAAGTCGTAGAAGGTGGCCACCTTATCGACAGCGTAATAGCCGAGATCGTCGGTCGCGCCATAGACGGTGCCGCCGCGCACGCCGCCGCCGGCGATCCAGGCGCTGAAACCGGTGGGATTGTGGTCGCGCCCATCGCTGCCTTGCGAAAAGGGCGTGCGGCCAAATTCGCCGGTGAAGAGGATGAGGGTGTCTTCGAACAGGGCCGCGCTGCTTGAGATCGGTCATGAGCGCGGCGATGCCCTGGTCCACCTGATTGGCCATGGCTCCGTGGCCTTCTTTCAATTTGCCGTGCTGGTCCCATGGGTTGGCGGCCTGGCCGGCTCCGATATTTTGCGAAAGGCAGCTCAGCTCCACGAAGCGCACCCCCCGTTCGATGAGCCGCCGGGCCACGAGGCATTGCCGGCCGTAGGCCGCCTTGTTGGCCTCCGGGTTATCGAGACCGTAGAGCTTCTTCGTCGCCTCGCTCTCCCCGCGGATGTCGCACAGCTCGGGTACGGCGGTCTGCATGCGATAGGCGGTTTCGTAATTCTTGATCGCGGCCTCGACCTGCGGCTCGGAAGCCTCGCGCAGAAACTGTCGTCCATGCCTTTGATGAAGCTCAGCCGCTGGCGCTGGATCGCGTCGCTCTCGCGTGGCTTGATATTGGGCAACGCTTCCTCGCCATCGGCCTTCAGGATCGAGGCCTGGTGCTGGCCGGGGAGATAGCCATTGCTGAAGACGCCCACGCCGCCGTGCGGGGGCGTCGCGCCGCCGCTCTGGAGTACGATGAATCCGGGCAGATCCTTGTTCTCCGTGCCCAGGCCGTAGCTCACCCCAGGCACCGGCGCTCGGATGTCCCATGAAGGGAAAGCCGGTGTGCGCGAAATAATTGCCTGCGCATGTTCGTTGACCTTGCTCGTCATGGAACGAATCACGGCCATGCTATCGGCGTGCTCGGCGATGTGCGGGAAGAGTTCGCTGATTTCCATGCCGCTCTGGCCGCGATGCTTGAACTCCCAGGGCGAGGCCATGATGTTGCCGTTGTTATTGAACATCGTGGGCTTCACCGGCACGGGCATCGGCTGCCCCCTGCCGCGTCGCGAGCTCCGGTTTCGGATCGAAGGAATCGATATGCGACACGCCCCCGCTCATGTAGCAAAAGATCACGCGCTTCGCCCGCGGCTTGAAGTGCGGCCCGGGCGGTTTGAGGTCGCTGGCGAGCGCGCCGTAGCCCTTGTCGGCCAGCAGTCCGGCCAGCGCAATGGAGCCGAAACCGAGCGAGCACTTTTGCAGGCATGGACCGGCGGGTGAGTAATGGGGAGGTCATAAGTTGGCGGTTATTCGGCGGTGGCAGTGTACGCCCGAAGCGATTGCTCGATCGTGCGAGTTCGTCCTCGGAAAAGTCGTTTTGATAGTAGCGCCGCAGGATCGCCACTTTGCGATCCGCCGGCGACAGGCCTTCGGGAAGGGAAGCGAGAACCGTGGCTCGCGCTGTTTCGCACATGCGAAGCCCCATGAGGAATCGCTCGCCAGGCTCGCGGGCCATAAGCATTTCGCGATAAATAGCCGCGGTCTGTGGATCGGTATCGGTCATTGTTCGATGCTCCTTAGATACTCCGTCACGCCAAGATCTGCAGCCCATTTAGTCACGTATTCGTCGTCGTATCCCGTAGCAAGGAGGTTGCGAATGTCGCGGGCCTGATATTCTGATTTCGAATCATTTCCCCAGCAAAGTTTGGAAAGAATCAAGTCTTCCTTGCTGACCACCCAAGTTTCGCATTCGCCGATGCGCTCGCGCCGACGGCGATTGAACTCCATCAATCGATATGGTGCGTCTTTGCGCACGATGCAGTCTACTTTGAACACCCATTTCCTGATGGATGACGTTAAACAAGCTTTCCGAACGAAGCGCCCGTTCGACTGCTCCCTCGTCGAGGTAGTAGCCGGGTCGAAAGGCCGAGACTAAACGCTGTAAATCTGTCGATTGCACTTCGAGAACGATATCGACGTCGCGGGTCATCCTTGGTTCGGCGTACACGTTCATGGCCATCGAGCCCGTGAGCATGAAAGGAATGCCTGCTTTGGTCAGGCGCTCGGATACATCGCGGACGATTTCCAATTCAGTGCTCACCATGTGCTTGCTCATCGCAGGTAGATGAATTCCTTGAAATTGAAGAGCGACTGGGCGAAGTCCTGCCACACGGGAATGCTGTTCAGCACTTGATCCGCGGGGAGCTGGCGGTCCTGGGCGAGGGCTTCCAGGTACTGGGAGGAAGCGGTGAGTTCGCTTTCTTCCGGCGGGCGGGCGAAGACGGTGGCGAACATGCGCTTGATGCGAGTTTGGGGGCAGTCGCTGCCATCGTTGATCAGCACGCGCGCCCATTTCCCGGATTGGTCGACGACGAACAGAGAATTGAGCATGGTGAGCGATTGTGCGGGCACATTGGTCGCATCGCGGCGGCCCAGCGTGGTGAAAGGCTTCGGCGCATCGAAGATTTGCAGGAACGGGTTCAGGTTCGTGCGGCGAATCGGCAGATAAATGCTGCGGCGCGGGCCATTGATATCCGCTGGCTGACCGAACATCAGGTCGCTCAATTGCCCCGAGGCGGAGAGGACGGAGTCGCGAATCGACTCGGCTTCGATCCGGCGCACGCGCATGTGCGAGAGCCAGTCGTTCGCCGGGTCGGTATTGAGCGCGGTCGCGGAAGGTTCGCTGCTCATGGCGAAGGCGCGGGTCGTCACGAGATAGCGGATCGAGTCTTTGATCGACCAGCCGTTCTCCACCAGGTGCGCGGCAAGGTAATCGAGCAATTCGGGATGCGTCGGTTTCTCTCCATCCGCCCGAAATTATCGACCGTGGAGACGATGCCGCGGCCAAAACAACCAGTACCAGATGCGGTTCGCCATGACGCGCGCCGTGAGCGGGTTTTGCGGGGCTGGCGATGGCGTCGGCGAGTTCGCGGCGACCGCTGAGCGCGGTGCGATACGGCTGGCCGCCGAAGACTTCGAGATAGGCGCGCGGCACGGGTTCACCCGGCTTGAGATGATCGCCACGCGGCAACAGGGGCGCGTCGTAGGCGACGGTTTCGAGGACGCCCGGCGCATGGTGCAACTGCGGTAACGCCGGCTTCGAGCTGGCGATATTCCGCGACGAGCGGACGCGCGGTCTCGAGTTCCGCGAGCGTCGCGGGCAGCACGCCGCGATGCACGAGCGCATCGAGGAGCATGCGCTGGGGCTCGGTGAGTTGGTCGTGGCGCCAGGCGGTGACGGCCTCGGCAATCACGCGGCCGTAGAGCTGCGCCAGCTCGGTCGCGGACTTCGGTGCGGGACTGTCGAGCAGCGGAGAGAGCGCGGAGTTTTCCTCCGCGGGGACATCCTTGCTGTCATGGAAGACGATCTGTTCGACTCCGAAGGAGGATGGCTCGTCACTGTCCACCTTCGTCTTCGCCTTGTCTTTCTTTTCCTGCAAGGGCCGCGTGAGATCCTCGCGGGTGGCAAATTCGAGATAGGCGTAGCTGCCCTTGCGATAGGCGGTGTCGAGCCGCACCCAGCCCGGCTCGCTCTTCTCCAGGATGGCTTTGGGAAAGATTGGGTTCGAGGGCAGGGGATAGTTGTCGACGATGACGCGCACCATCGCTCCGCCGGTGCCGAACGCGCGCACGCTGATGCTATCCGTGTCGATCTTGAAGCGCGGCGAGGTCAGGATGCCGGTGTGCTTGTCGGAAAGGCGATCGGTGAGCGCCCCGCCCGGCGCGAGGCCGTCAAGGACGCGATCGCCCTCCGATTCGATCGAGAATTCGCCGGCGGGAAGTGGCTGCGGAGTCAGGCCCGGGCCATAGGGAAACCACTGGGCGTAATCCGCACCGGCCAGATTCCAGACCGCCTTGGAGTTTTCGCGATTGGTCTTGCGGGCCTCATCCAGCCGGGTGCGCAGAGGCTCGGTGAGTTTTTGCCAGGCGGCGGGAAGATCGGCATCGCGGACGTTCTCCAGTTTCGCCCAGAGGTGCAGCGGATTGGCCTGATTGGTCGCGGCGTCGGTGAGAGCTTGAGCCCATGCTTCCGTCGATGGATTTGCCGATGCTTCCGCGCGCAGTTTTTCGATTTCCGCGACGAGCGCCGCGCGCTGGGTGCGTTGCTCGGGCGAAAGCGCAGCGACTACTTCAGCGGGCGTGATGGAGGGGACCGCGCCGGCGTGGAAGGAGGCGGCGACTTCCTCCGCGGTGAGCGCGCGATCGTAGAGCCGGGCTTCCTCGATCTCGCCCGAGAAGAAGCCGCTGCCGGCGCCCATATGCCGCAGGCCGAGCAGAATCCTCGATTTGCCCGCCTCGAATTTCTTCAGCTCGGCCTTGCTGTAACTTTGGCCGTAGGGTGCGCCGTTGCGATAGATTGCGATGCTGTTGTCGGCGCCATAGACGATCGCGAGGTGGATCAGTTCGCCGGCTTTGGCGGTTTCCTCGGCGCCGCCGACGTTTTGGCTGCGGATGCCGAAATTGCTGCCGGCCAGCCAGCGGCGCGGTTCTTTCTCGGCGAAGACGATGGAGTCGAACCCGTGGACATCGGTGCTCTCGACGCTGACCACGCCGCCGCCCGCGCTGGTCGAGGGTCGTGGACGTGACCCACGCTTCGAGCGTCTTCGCACCGAGGTCGACCGGCAGGGCGTCGGTGCGAAAATAAGCGCCTTTGCCATCGAGAATGAGCCGGCCGTCGCGCACTTCCGCGCCGCCTTCGAGGTGGCCGTTGAGATTGCCGAAGGCGTCGCTGGCGTCTTTCTCGAAGCTCCACGCGGCGATGGGTGCGGGCAGCTTCTGCGCCGAGATCGACGAGGCAGTATGGTCCTTGAGCGCGTGGCGCGCATTCCATTCGAGATCGGCGATGCGCTGTTCCAGATCGTGAATCTTCGTGGCGGCGTCGCGGGATTTCGCAGCCTGTGCGGAGGCGTCGCGGAGGTGTCCCGCGATTTGTTCGGAGGATTTGAGCCAGGCATCGGCCAGCGCGGATTTGATCTGCGCGTGCAGTCGCTCGAGGGGTTCGCGATTTTTCGTCTGCACCTCGGGGGTGTCGATGGTGACCTGCGCGGGACGGCAACTCGCGAAGATGCCATAGAGCGCATAGTAGTCGCGCTGGCTGATGGCGTCGAATTTGTGATCGTGGCAGCGCGCGCAGGAGACGGTGAGGCCCAGGAAGGCTTTGCTGACTACGTCGATCTGGTTGTCGACGGTCTTGACCTGGTCGTCGAGGGTATCGACCGGCTGGAAGCCGTGTTCCACGAGGCGGAACTGCGCGGTGCCGAGGATCGATTCATCGATGCCGTCGGCATTGACGCGCGGATGCGCCAGGAGGTCGCCAGCCAGATGTTCGCGGATGAGCTGGTCCACCGGCACGTCGGAATTCAGCGCGCGAATCATGTAGTCGCGATAGCGCCAGGCTTCGCGAATCTCGGGGTCGCCTTCGCTGCCGTGGGTCTCGGCGTAGCGCACAAGATCGAGCCAGTGCCGCGCCCAGTGCTCGCCGAAACGGGGCGAGGCCAGAGGCGATCGGTGGCTTTCTGGATCGCGCCTGGCGAATCGTGAGCGGAATCGACAACGAAGGCCTCGACCTCCGCGGGTGTCGGCGGCAGGCCGGTGAGGGCGAAGGTGAGCCGGCGGATGAAAGTGCGCGGGTCGGCGTCCGCGGCGGGCGAGAGGCCGTGCTCTTCCATCCTGGCCAGGAGGGAAGCGATCGACGGGATTGGCGGACCACGCGGTGTTCCTGACCTCGGGCACGGCGGATTTTTGTACGGGCTGCAGCGACCACCAGGTGCGGCGGGCGGCGAGCAGGTCGGGCCAGGAGGGCTTGCCGCTTTGCTCCGCGGGCGGCCTGGTCGCGCGGATCGGGCGCGCCCATGTTCACCCACTTCTCGAAATCGGCGATGATCTTGTCGTCGAGTTTCGGCGATTTCGCCGGCAACTTCAGATCGGGATCTTCGTGACGGATCGACTTGATGAGCAGGCTTTTCGCGGCTTCGCCGGGCACGATGGCATCGCCGGTATCGCCTCCTTTTTTCCAGCCGTCGCGATAGTCGAGCCGCAAGCCGCCCTTGTGCTTGGCGGCGCTGTGGCACTCGTTGCATTCGGCGGCGAGCACGGGGCGGATTTTCGACTCGAAGAATTCGCGTCCTTCGGGGGTGATGGGCGCGTCGGCGGCACGGACGGCGACGCCAAACGGCAACAGAGCCATCGTAAAGAGGAGGAGTGAGGGAGAGATCTTCACCGCTTATTCCTGGAAGCGCCGGGCAGCTTCATTGGCCGCGGCAATGATGATCTGTCCGATTTCTTCGAAGCGGCTGGCGGGGATGCGTGCCGCGGGCCCGGCGATGGTGATCGCGGCGATAGTGTGACCATGCCGATCCAGCAGCGGCGCCGCCACGCAATGGATGCCGTCGAAGTGTTCGCCGCAGTCGAGCGCGTAGCCGCAGGCGCGGACGCGTTCGAATTCGACCAGCAGCGCCTCGCGGCTCAGGATGGTGCGCTCGGTGTGCTTCTCGAACTTCAATCGCGGCAGGATGCCGTCGAGGACGTCATCCGGGAGAAAGGCGAGCATGGCTTTGCCGGGCGCGCAGCAGTGGATGGGGACGCGTGAGCCGAGATCGACGATGTATTTGAAAGGATGCAGCGCAGGCAGTTGCTCCAGCATCACGCAATCCGCCTCGGCGAGGCAGCAGAGTTGGGTCGTTTCGCCAGTCGCGGCGAGGATGCGGCGCATCGGCTCCAGTGCGCTTTCCACCAGGCTGCGGCGGCCGGAGTGCGGCTGGCCGAGGAGGAGCAGCTTTTGCGTGACGGCAAAGCGCTTCGTCCGGTCATCGCGGCGGATGTAGCCGAGTTCCTCGAGCCCGCCCGCCAGGCGAAAAAACCGAGGCGATGGAGATGTCGAGCTCGTTTCCCAGTTCCGAGAGGGTGGCGCCCTCGGGGAGACCGGCGAGGAATTCCAGCATGGCCAGACCGCGCTGCAGAGCCGGAACCTGAAGGGCGCTATCGCCTGCGGCTGGCTCGAGCTTGGGGCGCTTCTGGGAGAAGGTTTTCATAAGCGGAAGTATTTCTGTATATGAAAATCAGGCCCGGAGCAAATCCTTAGAACGCGGCGCGAAATAACCAAAAAATTTGCGGCGAAACCGGCGTTCGAAATGTCGCTGGATGCTTTCGATCCGGGGATCTGCTGCGCAGATATAAAAGTAAAGCGGGGCCGTGGCCTCGCGTGATTATCACCCCAAGACTGGACGCCGCCGGTGGTTTTCGTCAGAAGACCCGTCTCCATCTTCTGCTCCCCTCCCTCCATGAAACTCCGCCTCGCCCTCCTCCTCCTCCTCGCCGCCTTTTCTCTCGCCCACTCTGCCTTCGCCGGCCCGCGCTTTCTCAACTGCGACTACAATGGCGGACACGTGAGCATCGTCGCCGCCGATGGTTCCATCGAATGGCAGGTCGACGCCAAAAATCCCCAGGACTGCTGGCTGCTGCCCAATGGCAACATCCTCTTCGCCTACCTCAACGGCGCCAAGGAAATGACCAAAGACAAGCAGGTCGTGTGGGAATACAAGGCACCGGAAAAGATTGAGTGCCATGCCGCGCAACCGCTGCCGAATGGCAACGTGCTCGTGGTCGAAGGTGGCACGAGCCGGATCATCGAGGTGGATCGCAAGGGGGAGATTGCCAAGGAAATCAAGCTCACGACGACGACCGAAAAGATGCACAATCAATTCCGCGGCACGCGCCAGACGGCCGAGGGCCACTATCTCGTGTGCTTCAAGGGCGAGGGCAAAGTCGTGGAACTCGGATGGCGAAGGCAAAGTGCTCCGCGAAGTGAAAGTGCCGGGCGATCCGCATGAGGTCGTGCGCCTGCCCAATCACAATTGGCTCATCACCTGCGGCGATGGACACAAGGTCGAGGAGGTCGATCCGACCGACAAGATTGTGTGGGAATTGAACGAGAACGATCTGCCGGGCAATCCTCTCCGGCTCATGGCCGGCTGCCAGCGCCTGCCGAATGGCAACACGCTCTTCTGCGTGTATCTCGGACACGGCCATATCGGCGAACAGCCGATGGTGCTCGAGGTCACGCCGGACAAAAAGGTCGTGTGGGAATTTGCCGACCACGCGCATTTCAAGACGATCAACCAGGTGCAGTCGCTCGAGGTGCCGGGCGATGTGACGAAGGGCGAGATTCTGCGCTGAGTGCAAGAACACCAGCGAGGAGTGTTAGTGACTGGCTTTTTGATACCGGCTCGGCGTTACGCCGACATGACGGCGGAAGTGTTGGGTGAATGAACTCTGGTCGGTGAAGCCGCATTCCGCGGCGATGTTGCTGAGGGCGCGGGCGGTTGTGCGCAGGAGATGGCAGGCGGCGGCGACGCGTGTCTTGATGAGAAACTCCTGCGGGGTAAGGCCGAAGACGCGCTGAAACTGGCGCTGCATGGCGCGGATGGAGAGGCCGCATTCGCCGGCGAGCGACTCGATGGTCAGGCGTCCTCCGAAGTCGTGACGCAGGCGCAGGACGGCTTGGGAGAGCACATTGAAGGCGGGAAACTGGCGCTCGCGGGCGTCGGGTGGACGCAACACGCCCATGACGCCGACGATGCGGCCCTCGCGTATCTTTCAGTGGCAGCTTGGTGACGTGCGCCCAATCGGGCAGGCCCTGGCGGTCGAACCACAATTCGAGACGCTCGATGACCTCGACCCGGCCCGCGAGCAAACGATCGTCGTCGCCGGTGTAGGCCTGGGCCATGCTGTCCGGGTTGAGATCGTAATCGGTGAGCCCGATCAGGTCGCGATCGTCGCTCAGCCCATAAAGCTCGTAGATGCGCCGGCTGGCGACCATGAGCCGGCCACGGGCGTCCTTGGCGAAGAAGGTGAGATCGGGCAGGTAGTCGAAAATGCGATGGAACAGCGACTCCGGCGCGAGGCGGCGCAGCCAGGCCGCCCGCTCGCGGGCGAGAGTGCCAGGGTGTCTGGCGGGAAGTGGCCGGGGGCGCCGGGTGGGACGCAATGGTGTCGCATTTCGCATAAAGATTGCCGCGGACAAACAAGACATCACCGCCATCCAGTGCAAGACTGTTCGGACCCCGCAGCCTCAGTGCATCGGCGCTTGCCCCCACCATCGCCGCCCTTGTGTAATGAGCCCCTTCCATCCAATCCCGACCCTGAACTCCCCACGGTGAAGTCTTCGCATTTTCTCGCCATCGAAATCGGCGGTACCAAGCTGCAGCTTGGTGCCGGGGACGGCCGATGGGTGCATCGTGGATCGCCACCGCTTCGCCATCGACCGGGCGCGGGGTGCGGAAGGCATTCGCGAGCAGATTGCGCAGGCCGTGCCCGAGCTGGTGGCGCAGTGGCAACCGGCGGCAATCGGGGTGGGCTACGGCGGACCGGTGGATTGGCGCACCGGGCGCATCTGGAAATCGTACCACATCGCGGGCTGGTCGGATTTTCCGTTGGGCGATTGGTTGCGCGAGCAGACCGGGTTGCCGGTTTTCGTGGAGAACGACAGCAATCTGGCCACGCTCGGCGAGGCGATTTGCGGTGCGGGGAAGGGAATGAATCCAGTTTTTTATACGAACATGGGCAGTGGAGTCGGCGGCGGTCTCGCGGTGGACGGGCGCATCTATCATGGGGCGCCTCCGGGGGAGATGGAACTGGGCCACTTGCGTTTGCACGGACCGGGGCGGATCGTCGAAGACGATTGCTCCGGGTGGAGCCTGGACAAAAAGAATTCGCGCGGCGGTGCAAGACGCGCCGCAATCGAAGCTCGCGCAATTGGTCGGAGGCGAATTGGGCGGAGAGGCGCGGCACCTGTCGGCAGCGCTGGAGGCGGGCGATCCGCTGGCCCAGGAACTGATCGTCACGCAAGCGAGTCATCTGGCGAACGCCCTCGGAGTCGTGGTGCAACTGTTGCATCCCGAAGTGATCGTGATCGGCGGCGGCGTATCGCTGGTCGGCGAACCGCTGCGCGCGGCGGTCGCGAAACAATTGCCACAATACATCATGGATGTCTTTCATCCGGGTCCGCAGGTGCGCCTGGCGGGTCTGCGCGAAGACTCCGTCCCGGTCGGCGCGCTGCTCATGGCGGCGGACCGATTTACTCTCTCCAACCCCACCCACTGATTATGAAAACCTGGCTTCAAAGCTATATCGCTGCCCAACACCGCGCCGTCGACTCCGTGCCGCTCGACGCGGTCGCCCAGGCGACGCAAACCGTCCGCACCGCCTGGGAAAATGACCGGCAAATCTTCGCCATTGGCAACGGAGGCAGCGCCGCCAACGCATCCCACTTTGCCACCGACCTCGGCAAGGGCTCCTCGGATGCCGTGGGGAAGCGCTTTCGGGTGCAATCGCTCACCGACAACCTCGCGTGGATCACTGCGCTGGGAAATGATTACAGCTACGAAGACATCTTCCTGCGCCAGCTCCAGAATTTCGCGCGATCCGGCGATGTGCTCATCACCGCGAGCGTGAGCGGCAGTTCCCCGAATTTGGTAAAAGCATTCACGTGGGCCCGGGAGAATGGGCTGCAGACCATCGCCTTGGTGGGCGCGAAAAAGGGCACGCTGGCGAGCGTGGCGGAGCAGGTCATTGTGGTGGACGACACGCATTACGGTCGCGTCGAGGACGTGCACATGCACATTTTCCACATGATCTGCTACGCCTTCATGGAGAAGACCGCCGCATGAGCGCTCCAGGCCCGCTTCTTCCATTCACCGGCGATGTCGAACTGCGCCCGACCTTCGTGCCGCGCCCGCAGATCACGCACGTCGTCTTTGATTTCGATGGTACGCTTTCGTGGGTGCGCCACGGCTGGCCGGAGATCATGTTCGGCGTTTTCCGCCGGTATCTGCCGTTGTTGACGGACGAGACGCCCGAGGCGCGGACCGCGTTGCTCAACGGCATCGTCTTCGGCCTGAATGGCCGGCCGACTATTGTGCAAATGCAGCGCTTCACGGAGATCGTGCGCGAGCGCGGTGGTGGAGAGCTGGTGGCGGAGGATCTGCGGCGTGAATTTCAGGATCAGCTCGATGCGGAGATTACCGCGCGCCTGGCCGCGATCCGCAGCCGGATGGCCCCTGCGGATGCCTTCGTGGTCCATGCGGCGCGACCGTTGCTGGAGTACCTGCGCGCATTGGGAATCACGCCGATTGTGTTGAGCAGCACGATCGAGCATCGCGTTCGCGAAGAAGCGGAAGCGCTGGGCCTCACGCAGTATTTTGGCAAGCACATCTATGGCAGCCGGCGGACCCGACGGATTTTCCAAGTTGGAGGTCTTTCAGCGGCTGTTCCAAGAAGAGGGGATTCAGGGCGGGCATCTGCTGTCCTTCGGCGATGGGCCGGTGGAGATTTCGGCGACCAAGGAACTCGGTGGCCTGGCCATCGCGGTGTGCAGTGACGAAGATCACAACGGTTCCGGGGTGATGGATGCGTTCAAGCGTCGTCAATTGCTGGAGGCCGGTGCGGACGCGGCGATTCCGGATTTCCGCGATGCGATCGCGCTGGTCGATTTCCTGCGGCAAAAATGAAACCGGTGCGGCCGCTCGATCTGTCGAAGTTGAAGGTCTATCCGCTCGCCGAGCGGCGCAGCCTGACGCGCGCGGATGACATTCTGATTCCGCCGGACGCAACGCCAAAGCCGCTGCCGGCTGAACTGGCGGAGCAGATTCGCAGCGCCGTGCAGAATATTCGCGCGGCGCGGGATCGCGGCGCGAGCGTCATGCTCATCTACGGCGCGCATCTGTTGCGTAATGGCGCCGCGCTGATTCTCGATCGTTTGATGGAGCAGGGCTGGATCACGCACCTCGCGACGAATGGCGCGGGGACGATCCACGATTGGGAATACGCGTGGTTTGGCGCCTCGACCGAGAGCGTGGAGATGAACGTGACCAGCGGCACCTTCGGCACGTGGCACGAGACGGCGACGAATATTCACCTCGCGCTGATGGCCGGCGCGCTGGACGGGCTCGGCTACGGCCGATCGCTGGGGCGCTTCATCGCGGAGGATGGGGCGACCGTGCCGACGGCGGACGCGCTGACGCAGAGCATCGCGGCCGATCCGGCGCATCCGCTCACCGCGGCGCGGGCCGATCTGCTGCACGCGTTGCGCGAGCGGCGGGTGTCCTCGGGACGGGTGACGGTGGAGCATCGCTGGAAACATGCGTCCATCCTCGCCTCGGCGTGGAAGCGTGGCGTGCCGGTGACCGTGCATCCCGGCATCGGTTACGACATCATCGCCAATCACCCGATCTTCAGCGGCTCCGTGATCGGACGGGCCGCGGAGCTTGATTTCAAGCTGTTCGGCGGTTCGGTCGAAGGACTGGATGGCGGCGTTGTTTTGTCCGTAGGGTCGGCGATCATGGGCCCGCAGGTGTTCGAGAAATCGCTCAGTTGCGTGAACAACCTGCGCCTCCAGGCGCAGCGATCGATCGTGCGCGAGCACCACATCTACGTCGTCGATTTGCAGGACGGCGGCGGCTGGGACTGGACGCAAGGTGAGCCGCCGAAAACGAACGCCGCCTACTACCTGCGCTTTTGCAAAAGTTTCTCCCGTATGGGCGCTCCGATGCACTACCTGCAATGCGACAACGCGGCCTTTGTCCATCACCTCCAACACGCTCTCCAACACGCATGACCCCCGAACGTCTGCAAGAGATCGCCGGGCGCTACGCGAAGCTGCGCATTGCCGTGGTCGGCGACTTTTGCCTCGACCGCTATCTGGAGATCGATCCGGCGCGAGCCGAGACTTCGATCGAGACCGGCCTGCCCGTCTATAATGTGACCCGGGTGCGTTCGCAGCCGGGAGCGGCGGGCACGATTCTCAACAATCTCGTGGCCCTGGGCGTGGGTGAAATCTTTCCGGTGGGATTTTGCGGCGAGGACGGCGAGGGCTACGAACTGCTGCGCGCCTTGGGTGCGTTGCGGGGAGTCGATCCCACGCACTTTTTCCAAACATCCGCCCGCCGCACCTTCACCTACTGCAAGCCGCTGGTCATCGAACCCGGCCAGCCGCCGCGCGAACTCAATCGACTGGATTCCAAGAATTGGACCGCGACAACCGCCGGAGGTTTCGGAGCGCATTGCGCGTTCACTCGAGAAGCTGCGGGGCGCGGTGGACGCGGTGATCCTGATGGACCAGGTGGACATCGAGGAAACGGGTGTCGTGACCAAAGCTGTGCTCGCCCGCGTCGAGTCACTGGAGCAAAAGGCCATGGCGATTCCGGTCCTGGCGGACAGCCGTCGTGGATTGCGCGGGTTTCCTTCCGTGATTTTCAAGATGAATGCCGCGGAACTCTCGTCGCTGACGGCGATGCCGGCGGAATCCTCCGTGGAGGAGATTCGGCGCACGGCAGTCCAGCTCGCGCAGCAGAATCGGCGTGCCGTCTTTGTGACCATGGCCGAGCGCGGGCTGGTCGGAGCGCTGCCGGATGGCCGCAGTGAACACGTGCCGTCCCTGCCGCTGCGCGGGACGATCGACGTCGTGGGAGCGGGCGATTCCGTGACGGCGAATCTCGCTACCGCGCTCGCCGCGGGCGCCGATTTACGCGAAGCACTCGGCATCGCGGCGCTGGCGTCGTCGATTGTCATTCATCAGCTGGGCACCTCGGGCAGCGCTTCGATGGCGCAGATGAGGGGACTGCTGTAATTCTACTAGAACGATAGGGAAATCATTTGACCGGCCGGCGGTCGATGATACGGTCCGCCCGTCTGAAATTCGGCGATCCCACGGAGGAAGCTCGAGACGTCCGAAATGAACTGCCCCTGACCGGCAACTCCGGAAGTGATCCGCGGTTCCATCGAAACCCTAATCCTGCCGGATGGTGTTGAGCGTGGTTTGCTGTCCGGTTTTGTCGATTCCACGCTGTTCATCGTTATCACCCCGTTCCTATGAAACGTTATCTCTTCCTCTGCTCCCTGGCCGTCGCCGGCCTCGTCGCGTCCGCCCATGCGGCGGAAACGAAGAAGCCGAATATCCTCGTCATCGTCGCCGACGACCTCGGCTACGGCGAGTTGTCCATGCAGGGCTTCACGCCCCAGATTCCGACCCCCAATGTGGATGCGCTGGCCAAGGGCGGGGTGCGTTTCACCAGCGGCTATGTGAGCGGGCCGTATTGCAGTCCGACACGGGCGGGCCTGATGACCGGACGTTATCAGGAGCGTTTCGGGCATGAGTTCAATCCGGGGCCGGCGGAGGCGTCCTCGCCGAATTTCGGCTTGTCGCTGGAGGAGAAAACCATCGGCGATCGGTTGAAGGCCGCGGGTTACACGACGGGATGGTTTGGCAAATCGCACCTGGGTTATCTGCCGCCATATCATCCGCTCCGGCGCGGGTTCGACGAATACTTCGGCTTTCTCGGCGGGGCGCACGATTACCTCGACGCCGCGGGGGATAAGAACAACCCGATCCTGAAAGGCACCGAACCGGTGAACAATATCGGCTACACCACAGAAGCCTTTGGCGAGCAGGCCGTGAATTTCATCGAGAAGCACCAGGCGCAGCCGTGGCTGTGCTACCTGGCCTTCAACGCGGTACACGCGCCCTTGGAATCCACCGAAAAATACCTGAGCCGGTTCTCGAATATCGACGACAAGAAGCGGCACACCTTTGCCGCGATGCTCTCGGCGATGGACGATGCCATCGGCACGGTGCTGGCGAAATTGCGCGAAACCGGGCAGGAAGAAAACACGCTCATCTTTTTCATCAGCGACAATGGCGGCCCCACGGCGCAGACGACCTCGGGCAACGGGCCCTTGCGCGGATTCAAGGCGCAGACCTGGGAGGGTGGCATTAGGGTGCCGTGGGCGATCCACTGGAAGGGCCATATTCCGGAGGGGCAGGTGGATGATCGGCCCGTCATCCAACTGGATATCCTGCCGACGGCGCTGGCGGCGGCGGGTGTGGCGGTGCAGCCCGAATGGAAACTCGACGGCGTGAACCTGCTGCCGTACGTGACGGGCGAAAAGAAGGAGGCACCCCACGAGGCGCTCTACTGGCGGTTTGGACAGCAGATCGCGATCCGGCAGGGCGACTGGAAGCTGGTGAAAGCGCCGGGGGGCGGCGTGGAAGGCGGAGAAAGGACGGGCCCTGCCACCACGCAAGGCGCGCAGCTTTATAATTTGGCGAAGGATATCGGGGAGCAAAACAATCTCGCCGCGCAGGAGCCGGGAAAAGTCAAGGAACTGGCCGCCGCATGGGACGAGTGGAACAAGAGCAACATCCCGGCGAAATGGGAACCGGCTGGCCGTCGCCTCGCCGCCGCGCCGGCGAAGAAGGCGGCAGCAGCGGCCGCATCTGGGGCGGCTCCGGCCGCGCCGAATGGCCCGTGGAAATTGGGCGATGCGCTGCCCTCGAGTGCCGCGCCGCAAATCGCCGGGCATGGCCTCACGATCACCGCGACGGTGGACGCTGGCGCGCCGGAAGGCGTGATCGTGGCCCAAGGGGGCCCGGGCAATGGGTACGCGCTCTATTTGCATGAGGGCAAGCTGGCCCTCGCCGTCCGCAGCAAGAAACAATTGACCACGGTGAGTGCCACGCAACCGCTGGCTCCGGGAACGCATACGGTCGCCGCTCAATTGGATGCCGACGGGAAGGTGACGTTGAGCGTGGACGGCCAGCCGGTGGGGGAGGGAAAAGCGCCGGCCACCATCAATGCCCAACCGGCGAAGGGGCTGACGGTGGGCGCGGATAGCAGCCCCGGGGTGGGCGAGTACCGGGCGCCAGGCCAATTCACCGGAAAGGTCGAGAACGTGACCGTCCGGGTGCAATAGACGGCCGGCAGTCGGTAGCGGTCAGGGCGCAGTCTGCCAGCCCAGCCCGGCGACGGGCGCGGGCTGGCGGCGGAAGTGCAGTCGCAGGTGCTCGAAGGCGAGGTAGATGACCGGCGTGGTGAAGAGGGTCAGGACTTGCGAGACGACGAGGCCGCCAACCACCGAGATGCCGAGCGGCTGGCGAAGCTCCGAGCCAACGCCGATGCCGATAGCCAGCGGGACGGCGCCGAGCATGGCGGCCATGGTCGTCATCATGATCGGCCGGAAGCGGATCACGCAGGCCTTGAAGATGGCCGCCTCCGGGCCGAGGCCCTCGGTCCGTTCGGCTTCGATGGCGAAGTCGACCATCATGATGCCGTTCTTTTTCACGATGCCCATGAGGAGAATGATGCCGATGAAGGAAACGAGCGAGAGATCCTTGCCGCAGAGCATCAGGGAGAGCAGCGCGCCCACGCCGGCGCTGGGCAGGGTGGAGATGATGGTGATGGGGTGGATGAAGCTCTCGTAAAGCATACCGAGCACGATGTAGACGGTGATGAGCGCGGCCACGATGAGGATGGGCATGGTCGTGAGCGACTGCTGAAAGACCTGGGCGGTGCCCTGGAAGCTGCCATTGATGCTCGAGGGCATGCCGATTTCGCGACTGGCGCTTTGGATCAGGCCACCGACGTCGCCCAGCGATGCACCCAGCGCCAGATTGAAGGAAATCGTCACGCACGGAAACTGGCCCTGGTGGTTGACGGAGAGATACGCATTGGTCGTCTGCATCTTGGAAACCGACGAGAGCGGGACCATCGCGCCGGTGTTGGACTTGACGTAAATCTTGCTGAGATAGACGGGATTGGTCTGGAACTCCGGATCGACTTCGAGCACCACGTGGTGCTGATTGTATTGCTCGTAAATGGTCGAGACCTGGCGCTGGCCAAAGGCGTCGTAGAGTGTGTTGTCCACGTCGAGGGGCGAAACGCCGAGCCGCGAGGCCGCATCGCGATCGACGACCACGTTCGTCTGGAGGCCCTTGGTTTGCTGGTCGCTGTTCAGGTCCTTGAGCTGGGGATATTCGCGGAGCTTCGCGAGGAGCTTGGGCGCCCATTTGTTCAGTTCGTTGAGGTCGCCGCTCTGCAGGGCGTATTGGAATTGCGCTTTGCTTTGCCGACCGCCGATCTGGATGTCCTGGTTGGACTGCATGAAAAGGCTCACGCCCTTGATCCCCGCCGTCTCCTTGCGGAGGCGCTGAATGAGTTCCTCCGCGCCGATTTTGCGCTCGGCGAGCGGTTTCAACGTTACGAAGAACCGGCCGTTGTTGACCGTGGAACTGCCATAGCCGCTGCCGATGAAAGATCCGAAGGTCTGGATCGCGGGATCATCCAGCAAGACCTTGGCGACTCGCTGCTGGAGCTTGACCATCGCCGGGAAGGAAATGTCCTGCGCGGCGTCGGTGGTGCCGCTCATCAAGCCGGTATCCTGCTGGGGAAAAAAGCCTTTGGGGACGATGATGCACAGCCCGACCGTCGCGGCCACGGTGAGGACGGTGACGATGAGCATGAGGTATTGGTGCCGCAGCACCCATTTTAGCGCCCTTTCGTAGTGGCCCACGAGCCAGT
The DNA here is from genome assembly GCA_037200205.1 of Chthoniobacter sp. GTDB lineage: Bacteria > Verrucomicrobiota > Verrucomicrobiia > Chthoniobacterales > Chthoniobacteraceae > Chthoniobacter. The sequence goes on along the minus strand of JBBCHV010000041.1, from coordinate 94,504 downwards.
TGAAGCCCACTTCGCTCCAGCGCTGAATGAAGTTGTCCGGGTGAGTGTGCTCCGACTCCGGCTTCAAGAAGCGCGAGCAGAGCATCGGCGTGAGCGTGAGGGAGATGACGCCGGAGACGAGGATGGCCGCGCTGAGGGTGACGGCAAACTCATGGAACATGCGCCCGACCAGGCCCCCCATGAAGAGGAGCGGAATGAAGACGGCAATGAGCGAAAGGCTGATGGAGACGATGGTAAACCCGATCTGCCGCGCCCCCTTGAGGGCCGCTTCCATCGGCGAGTCGCCGTGCTCGATGTAACGATAGACATTTTCGATGACCACAATGGCGTCGTCGACCACGAAGCCCACGGAGATCGTCACCGCCATGAGCGACAAATTATCGAGGCTGTAGTGCAGCAGATACATCACGCCAAACGTGCCGGCCAGGGAGAGCGGCACGGTGACGCTGGCGATGAAGGTGGGCCAGAAGCGGCGCAGGAAAAGAAAGATGACCATCACCACCAGCGCGATGCTGAGCAGGAGCGAGAACTGCACCTCATCGACCGAGGCGCGGATGGTGATCGTGCGATCGCTGATCGTCTGCACATGTACGCTCGGTGGCAGCCACTTTTCCATCTGCGGCAGGATCGCCTTCACCCGGTCCACCGTCTCGATAACGTTGGCGTCGGGCTGCTTGAAAATGATCATGAGCACCGCCGCTTGTCGCCTGCCCAGCCGCCGAGCCGTGTATTTCGACGCCATTGATGACATGGGCGATCGAACTGAGCATGATCGGCGTGCCGTTCTTCTGGGCGAGAACCAGCTGGCGATACTCCGATGCCTCGAAGAGTTGGTCATTGCTGTAGATGGCGTAGGTTGCTTTGTCGCCATCCACGCTGCCTTTGGGGGCGTCGACGTTGACGTTCTCCAGGAAGGAGCGGACGTCTTCGAGGCTCAGCCCGGTCGAGGCCAGCGCGGCGGGGTCGACCTGCACGCGCACGGCGGACTTCTCCGCCCCGCTGATGTTCACCTGGCTCACCCCTTTGATCTGCGCGAGCTGTTGGCCCAGGATTTCGTCGGCGTATTGAAAGACCTGTGTCGGCTCGCGGGTCTCGCTGGTCAGCGCCAGGATCATGATCGGCCGGTCGGCCGGATTCACTTTGCGCCAGGTGGGCAGCGTCGGCAGATTGGTCGGCAGATCGTTGGCCGCATTGTCGATCGCCCGCTGCACGTCGCGCGCGGCGCCATCGACCGGACGATCGAGGTCAAACTGGATGTTGATCGTGCAACTGCCCAGCGTGCTGGTGGAGGTCATTTCCGTGACCCCGGAAATCTGGCCCAGACGGCGTTCCAGCGGTGCGGCGAGGGAGGAGGCCACCGTTTGCGGATCGGCCCCCGGCAGGCTCGCACTGACCGAGATCATCGGGAAATCGACGCGCGGGAGCGGGGCGACGGGCAGGAAATGGTAGGCCACGATCCCCATGAGGAACAGCCCGCCGGCGAGCAGGAACGTCCCTGCCGGCCGTTTGATGAATGGCTCGGAGATGTTCATCGCTACACGATCACTTCGGGCTGCTCCCGCAGGGCGGGCACGGGCGCCTCATGCAAGCCGGGCAGGCCCTTGGAGGCGCGCCATTCCCGCACGCGGCGGCCCAGGCGATCGAGATACAGGTAAATGACCGGAGTGGTGTAGAGCGTGAGGAATTGGGAGAGGAGCAGCCCGCCGACGATGGCGATACCGAGCGGCTTGCGCAGTTCGGAGCCGGTGCCATTCTCCAGCGCCAGGGGCAGCGCGCCGAGGAGCGCGGCGAAGGTTGTCATCATGATCGGGCGGAAAACGGAGCAGGCACGCCTGGTAGATGGATTTCTCCGGCGGCAGGCCCTCGTTGCGCTCGGCATCGAGGGCGAAGTCGATCATCATGATCGCGTTCTTTTTCACGATGCCGATGAGCAGGATGATGCCGATGAGCGCGATGAGCGACATGTCGATGTGGAAAAGGATCAAGGCGAGCAGCGCACCGACGCCGGCCGAAGGCAGCGACGAGAGAATGGTGATGGGATGGATGTAACTCTCGTAGAGTACGCCGAGCACGATGTAGATGACGACGATGGCCGCGAGGATGAGGAAGGGCTCGCTGGCCAGCGAGGAGCGAAATTCCGCCGCGCTGCCGGAAAATGCGGTGACGACCGTGTCCGGCAGGCCGATGTCCTGCTGCGCCTTTTGGATCGCCTCGACGGCGCCGCCAAGGGAATTGCCCGGGCTGAGATTGAAGGACAACGTGACGGCTGGGAACTGGCCTTCGTGGAGGATCGACAGCGGGGCTGTCACCGTTTTCAAGCTGGCAAAGGCGCTGAGCGGCACCATCTGCCCGCTGGAGCTCTTGACGTAGATCTTCGAGAGCGAAGCCGGGGTGAGTTGGAAGTGCGGCTCAACCTCGAGGATCACACGGTACTGGTTGAGCTGCGTGAAAATGATCGAGACCTGGCGCTGACCGAAGGCGTCGTAGAGGGTGTCGTCGATGGCCTGGGTGAGCACGTTGTAACGCGAGGCCTGTTCGCGATCGATGTCCACGCTGATCTGTAAACCCTCCGCCTGCTGATCGCTCGCCGCGTCCGCGAGCTGCGGCAGCGTGCGGAACTTGGCGAGGAGCTTTGGAGCCCACTCGGCGAGTTCGGCCTCGTCGGCATCTTCGAGACTGTACTGGTATTGCGTGCGGCTCAACCGGCTGTCGATCTGCACGTCCTGCACGGCCTGCATGAAGAGGGAGATGCCTTCGACGTTCCTGGTGGCATCGCGCAGGCGGTCGATGATCTGGCTGGCGTTGGATTTGCGCTCGTCGCGGGGCTTGAGCTCGATATTGAGGCGGCCGGTATTCACCGTGGCATTCACCGCGCCGGCACCGACGAAGGAACTGACACTGCGCACGTCCGGGTCCTTGCGGACGATCTCGGCGATCTCGCGCTGGCGGCTGACCATCGCCTTGAACGAGATCGATTGTGCGGAATCCGTGACGCCGAGGATGAGGCCGGTGTCCTGCTGCGGCAGGAGGCCCTTGGGCACGATGATGTAGAGGAAAATCGTGGCCACCAGCGTCGCCACGGCGACCATGAGGGTGAAAAACTGATGGGCCATGACCCACTTCAGACCGGTCTCATACTGATGGAGCATCCAGTCGAATCCCCGCTCGGTCGCCATGTAGAAACGACCGTGTTTCTGGCCGTGATTCGACTTGAGCAGGCGGGCGCACATCATCGGCGTGAGCGTGAGGGACACGATCGCGGAGGCGACGACGGCGATGCTCAACGTGATGGCAAACTCGCGGAACAAACGGCCGACGATGCCCGTCATGAAAAGCAGGGGAATGAAGACGGCGATGAGGGAAACGCTGAGCGAAATGACGGTGAAGCCGATCTGCTTGGCGCCCTTCAGCGCGGCATCCATCGGCTTTTCCCCCATTTCAATGAAGCGGACGATGTTCTCGATCATCACGATGGCATCGTCGACCACGAAACCGGTCGAGATGGTCAGCGCCATGAGCGAAAGGTTATCGAGGCTGAAGCCCACGAGCTTCATCACGCCGAAGGTGCCGATGATGGCCAAAGGCAGAGCCACGCTGGGAATGACCGTCGCCCAGAACTCGCGCAGGAAAACGAAGATCACCGCGATGACCAGGAAGACCGTGAGGATAAGCGTGAAGAGCACGTCCTTCACCGAGGCACGGATGGTCTCGGTACGGTCGGTGAGGATCTCGACCTTGACCGACGGTGGCAGGGAGGCGCGCAGCTTGGGCAGGAGCGCCTTCACGCGATCGGCGGTCTCGATGATGTTCGCGCCGGGCTGGCGCTGGATGTCGAGGATGACGGCGGGCTTGTTGTCCACCCAGCCGGCGAGGCGCACGTTTTCGACGCTTTCGACGACGTCGCCAATGTCCCGCAGGCGCACCGGCGCCCCGTTTTTGTAAGCCACGACGACCTCGCCGTATTCCTTGGCGGTGAAGATCTGGTCGTTGGCCCCGATGGAATAGGATTGCCGCGGCCCGTCGAAATTGCCCTTGGGCTGGTTGGTGTTGTTGTTGGTCAGCGCGGCGCGGATGTCCTCGAGGCTGGTGCCGAGCGAGGCGACGGCGGCGGGATTGATGCGCACGCGCACGGCCGGCTTTTGATTGCCCTCGATGGTGACGAGGCCCACGCCGGTCACTTCGCTGAGCTTCTGCGCGAGCACGGTATCGGCGAGGTCGTTGACCTTCTCCAGGGGCAGCGTCTCGGAGGTGAGCATCAGCGTGATGATCGCCGTGTCCGCGGGGTTGACTTTGCTGTAGGTCGGCGGGTTCGGCATCGTCTTGGGCAGCACGCCGGTGGCGGCGTTGATGGCCGCCTGCACGTCCTGCGCGGCGCCGTCGATGTCGCGATCGAGGACGAATTGCAGGGTGATCGCCGTGTTCCCGAAGGAACTGATCGACGTCATGTTCGCCAGACCGCTGATCTGGCCGAACTGCCGCTCCAGGGGGGTGGTCACCGAGGACGCCATCACATCCGGGCTGGCGCCGGGATATTGCGCGGTAACCTGGATCGTCGGGAAATCGACCGGCGGCAGCGCGGAAATGGGCAGCAGCGAATAGCCGAGCAGCCCCATGATGACCACGCCGATCATCAGGAGCGTCGTGGCGATGGGCCGCCGAATGAAGGGCTCGGAAATATTCATGGCTGTACCGCGCGCGTTGCGCCGATCATTTCAATTCACTGCCCTGGCGGTTCGCGCTCGAATCGCCTTGGGCAGGATGTTGCCCATGCTGACCGTGCTGACCACTGGCCCCTGGCTTGCCAGCGGCACCGCCGGCCGCGCCGGAGGCTGGCCCGACGACGATCTTCGAGCCTGGCTGCAACTTGTACTGGCCGTCGACCACCACCTTTTCGCCGAGGGTGAGGCCGTCTTCGATCAAGGCTTCGCCGGTGTCGCTCTGGGCGATCTCTCCGTTTTCCTTGCGGGCGACTTTCACAGGGCGAATCTGCACCGTCTGGTCGTCCTGGATGACAAAGGCATACTCGCCGTTCGGCCCATGCTGGATGACGGTCGACGGCACGACCAGGCCCGCTTTGCGCGTGGTGAGATGGAGATGCGCATTGATGAACTGGCCCGGCCACAGTTGCAGGTCCTTGTTGTCGAAGGTGGCCTTGAGCTTGATCGTGCCGGTGGTGGTATCGATCTGGTTGTCGATGACCGAGAGCTTGCCTTCGTCGAGCTTGACTTTGTTGTCACGGCCCATCGCGAGGACGGTCAGTTCCTGGCCGGACGCGGCCATTTCCTTGTGAATGTCGTTCAGCGACTGCTCCGGCAGGGTGAAGATTAGCGAGATGGGGTGCAATTGAGTGATGACGACCAGGCCGGTCGTATCGGCGGCGTGGACGATGTTGCCCTGGTCGACGAGGCGAATGCCGGTGCGCCCGTCGAGGGGCGAAACGATGGTGGTGTAATTGAGATTCACCTTCGCACTTTCCACGGCGGCGGCGTCATTGCGCACGGTGCCGTCGAGCTGGGCGACGAGCGCCTTCTGCGTGTCGTATTGTTGTGAAGAGATGACCTTTTTGCCGACGAGGTCGCTATAGCGATCGAGGTCGAGCTTCGCATTGGAAAGCTGGGCTTGATCCTGGTTCTGCTTGGCTTGCGCCTGCTCCAGCGCGGCCTTGTAGGGAGCCTGGTCGATGATGGCGAGGACGTCGCCGGCTTTGACGTCCTGGCCTTCCTCGAAGGCGACCTTTTCCAATTGCCCGTCCACGCGGGCACGGACGGTGACGGTGTTCAGCGCCTGAATGGTGCCGATGCCCTCGAGATAAATGGGTACGTCCTTTTGCTCCACGGTCCCGGCCACAACGGGTACGGGGCCGCCGGCGCCGCGTCCGCCGCTTTTGCCGGCGGCTGCTTCGCCACTCGCCGGAGTCCGGTGGGTAACAAACCAGATGGCCGCCAGGACGAGCAGGATCGCGATGACCCAGAGGTACCAGCGGCTCTTTTTCGGGGCAGGTTGCTGTTGAGGATTCGGCCGGATTTTAGGCGGCGTCGGCTCGAGAATGTCGATGTAGTTGGCCATGGAACGAGGATGGATGGAGATGCGGGATCAGTTGTCGAGGCCGGCGGGCGCGGCCTTGATCAGGCGCGCATTGGTTTCCGGGGGCGGAACTTCGGAGAAAATTCCCCGCAAGGTGCGCATGGCGTCGGTGATGCAGGCGCGCTCATGCAGGGAAACCTCGGAGACACGCTCGGTGAGAAAATCGGCCGTGGCCTGCCGCACCGCGGCAAATTTCCGGTGACCGGATGCGGTGAGCTTCAAGACGATCTTCCGCCGGTCCAGCGGGTCGCTGTCGCGGGCAACGAGATCGGCGGTGACGAGGCCGTCGACCAACTTGGAGGCGGCCGAGAGGGTCAAAGCGAGAAAGCTGGACACGTCCCCCGAGCATCGCGCCTTCATTGCGACCGAGAAAGGCCAGGGCGCGGAACTGCGGTACGGAGAGCTCGGGGCTGCTGTTGGCGCGCACTTTGGCGCGAATGACGCGCATCATCAAAGGCACGACCTCAAGCAACTCGGCGGCGCAGTCACGGGGAGGAAGGTTCATCGGTTGGGCGTCTAATTTAGTTTCTCGGGTCAATTGTTGAACTACTCAACTATCGAGATGTTGCTTTCTTTGGATGTGAATAGTTCTAAATTTATTCGCCGCAATTCTGAAAATCGCTGTGGCTGGAGGTGAGACCTGTGTCTCCCGCGTAGCTTAGGTAGGCTTCGTAGCGACACAAACACACTGTCGATGTCATGATTTTCGCTACGAAATCAATGGTTATTGGAGGCGCTCGACCGAGGGATACACCAGCGCCGGAGCGGTTCCTTCGAGGACGGAGACGGCGTGAGTGAGGATGCGGTTGATGTAGGCGGGGTAACTGGCGGGATTGCCCCCGGTGCCGACCTTTACGAGCACCTCCTTCATCACGGGCAGCGCAGGCCGCGCCGCTTCGCCCAAGCGATCCAGCACGTTTCCCGCCTGCAGGCCGAATTGCGGGGTGTCGGTGTCGCTGAGTCGTTTTTTCCAGCACGGGCAGCGCCTCGCTCATCATTCCCATCCGGGCCAGCGCTTCGGCGGCCGCGACCTGGACTGCGCCCGAATCGTCGGTCAGGTGTTTCCGCAGTGCCGGAGCGGCGGACGACGCCTTTTTGCCGAGCATCGTGCAGCCCTGCGCGGCCCACCAGCGGACCGGCTCGCTGGTATCTTCCAACGCCTCGACGAGGGACGGAAGATTCGCGGCATCGCGCTGGGAAGCCTGGGTGGCGATGGCGAAGACCTTCTCGATGGGAAACGCCCCAGTCTGGTGCGATGCCTCGTAGCCTTCGAGCGGGGAACCTTCGGGCAGAAAGCCGTTGTCCTTGTTTTCCACTACGCGCCGTTTCAATTCCGCGCGCATTCGATCCAGGGTTTCGCGATACTTCGGATCCCCGGCGAGATTGTGGATGCTATCCGGGTCGGTGCTCATCTCGTAGAGTTCCTCCGTCGGCTTTTCACCCCAGAATTGCGCTGTCGCCTTCGTCAGCTTTCCTTCGGCGGCGACTCTGGCCCACGATTGGTAGCCGCGCGCCTTGAACTGGTATTCGAGCGGCTGCACGTAGGGCAGGTCGGGCCGATAGTTATGGACATAGATATAACGGGCGTCGGCGATCGAGCGCATCATGTCGTAGCGTTCATCCATGCGGTCGCGGGTGAGATGCACGAACTCATTCGCCGGCGCCCGGGCCCCGCCGAGGAAGGCATGGCCTTGCATGTGATCGGGAATCTTGACGCCCGCGAGCGAGAGGACCGTCGCCGAGAAATCGACAAAGCTCACCGGATCCTGAAGGCGCGAACCGGGCGGCGCCGGCGCGAGATGCCGCCACTTCGGCGGAAAATAAACGATCAGCGGGACATGAGTGCCGCTCTCCTCGAGAAAGCGTTTGCTGCGCGGCAGCACACCTCCGTTGTCCGAGTAATAAAACACGATGGTATCTTCCGCGAGCCCATCCTTCTCCAGGTCGTGCAGCTTCGCGGCGATCTGCTCGTCCATCACCGTCATGTGGTTATAGTAGCGCGCCCAATCGGCCCGCATCTCCGGCGTATCCGGCTGATAAGGCGGGATGCGCACTTTCGCCGGATCCATCGCCGGAAAATCGAGGGGCAGCTCCTTCTCGGGGAAGAGGCAGCTCTCATGGGTCACCTCATGGTTGAAGACACTGAAGAAGGGTTGCCGGGGATCGGGCCGATGACGCCAGTGCGCGGACTTGCCGGCATCCGTCCACGCATCCTTGATGCTGATCGGCGAATTGTAATCCGTCTTCGCGTTGTTCGAGGTGAAATAACCCGCCTCGCGCAGGTAAGTGGGGAAGCCGTGCAGCCAGTCGGGGATTTTGCCTTGCGCGCGCATATGCTCCGCCGGCCCGCAAGTCGTGGGATACATCCCGGTGATCAAGGTAAACCGCGAAGGTGCGCACACCGGCCAGCCGAAGCATCGCTCGTAAAGCACCCCTTCCTTGGCGAGCTTGTCGAGGGTCGGCGTGCGAGCCAGTGGATCGCCGTAGCAGCCAAGGAAGATGTCGTTGTCCTCGCTCACGACCCAGAGAATATTCGGCCGATCGGCAGCGAACGCACTCCTCGCGAGGAACAAAAGAAAGAGTGCGATGTAATGAATGTGTTTCATGGGGGTAATGCACGGAACTGTCCGCTGCGGCGCATTCTACGCACTGCGGTTGGAGTCTAGAGATTCATTGCGTGGTTGGTGCGTCGGATTGCCCTGTGAGGCTTTTGAGTCTGCGATAGCGCTCCAACAACGCGCCTCGACGCCCCCAGTCTTCTGTCTCGTCATCGACGCGCGGCTCCAGGAAAGTGCCGTCAGAAGCAATGATATGGATCGTCTCCAAGCCCATTTTGCGCACGGCGTCCGTTTGTTCGGGCGTCTGGTCTTGAATGCCGAGCATCGACTTCGTGTATTGCCAGTCGGTCCCAAAGACTTCCTCGAATGTCTCAAGGAACTCACGAACAGCTATGAGAGTTTGGTCTTTCATCGGGATGTAGGCGCGACGCCGCGCGTGGTCAGGCATGCTGGAGTTGAAGTTGAATTTCGGTTGGAGAAATGCCGCGATGCCGGTCGAGTCGCCAAGTTGGCGAGCGGTGAAAGGAAGCATACCAGGAGAAAACTTCGTCTTGGTGGGTGCGGGTAGAGCATAGTGCTGCCTCGATCAAGGCCGAGAGTGGAAGCGCTGAACCAAAAGAAGATGGCGGATGGCGACACTCCGCCGATGGTGCGCTTGAGGTTCTCGGTGCTGGGTTGCGCAATGTGGATCGCCGGAACAGCAGTTCGAATAAACAGGCCGGAGCCTGGTTCAGATGAAAAATGGCTCTCGGTTACGACGCGATGCGGGTGGAATGGCGGAATGGTAATCGGACGACCATGGACGCCAAGCGCGCCGAGAACCTTGCCTGAGAAGTGAAGCCACTTCGCATCGAACCACTGGTCAATGCGGATGAGATAAATCTCGGATGTCGATCTGATCTGACCGCTGCGTCAAGGAGCCGATTCGCCAGAGCAATGAATCGGGGATCGTCATTGTCGGTGAGCGTGATCATGCGCCTAACGCCCTCAAATTCAGCGACCGTGGAATAGCGCATGGTTTAGTCGGCGTCATATTTGGATAACAGCTTCATGACCTTATGCTGCACTCTCGTGCATTCGCCGCGAATGTGATCGTCGGTAACACTGAGCAAGGGATTTATCGGCGAATTTAATTCCCAATTCAGGCTAATATTGTCGAAGTAGAAGTCGGGAAGCGAATGCCAAGACTTTTTCATAGTCTCATATTGTGCGACAGCAGCCTTCTCTTCATCGGTATCAGACGAAAAGCTGTCGAACTTGCGAGAGATCTTTTTGCTGACTAGTTTTTCGTAGAGGCGTGGTAATATTTTTCTGAATTTGCACGTTATCGGCCCTCCACTGGCGAAACTCTCGTGGATGGACTAATGGAACGACGCGGATCCAAACGCGAAAGTCCTCCACTCCGGGTTTCTCGCCTCCCGGGCCATTGGGAAGCGCCGATATGGATGGAACCGTTCTTGTCGCGGGAAACCTTCAGCCACGAATATTCGTTGTTGTACGAAACAGACCACCCCGGGGGCAGTTTTTCGCGATGGCCGTGCACCAGTCGATTGACCGTTGGCTGTGGGGGTTCACAGCGAGCGAAATTTAAGGTGACAGTCGAAAGAATGGCAAGGAGTAGAGTCTTCATTCGGGAGGGCCACGGAACGATTCGCTGTGGCGATTGTCCGGGTTTTGCGTATGCCGTCATTTGCGGTTGCGAAGCGCGCCGGTGACGGTTCGAATGCGTCAGCGACGCTCATGCTGAAAATACCGCCCTTTCCAGTGTCGAATGCCTTGCGCCACAAATCGCCCCAGCCCTCGTCATCCGCCAGCACGATGAGGATGTTTGGTTTGCGGGGAGCATCCGCTGCCTGGCTCGAGAAGCTCGCCGCCGCGGCATGCGCGATCGTTCCAACGCGAAAAAGCAGCACAGCAGATACGGGAGAAGTGGGGGGAAGCGCCGGCATGGGAGAAAGGACGTTGCGGAATAAAACTGTCGGGAGTCGGGATCGTTGCACAGCTTTTGCACTGCTATTGAGATTGAAAACCGCGCTACGCTGGAAACAATCATCCCCTCTCGCCGATTTTCGTCGGCGCATCCCCACCACTCCTATGAAACGCTCTCCCATCAAGCTGCCTGGCCTCTTCGTCCTCACTCTGCTCTCCGTGCTTTCCTTTGCCCGGGCCGAGAGCCCATTCATCGGCCGGTGGGCGCTGACCCTTCCCAATGGCAGCGCCGGCTGGCTCGGGATCGAGGAGAAAGGCGGCGAACTCCAGGGCAGCATCTTGTGGAGCGGCGGCAGCGTTACTGCCGGTGCAGGGTGTGAAGATCGATGGCGATACCCTTACGGTTACCCGGTTGGCCAAAAACGTCACCGAGACCATTACTGGAAAGGTCACGGGCGACGATTTGAAGCTCGCCACGGTGAAAGTGAAAAGCGATGGCCAGGAATTCGATCGCGCCGATTTCGTGGGCAAGCGCATCCCGCCCGTCCCTCCGGCTCCCGATCTTGCGAAGGTCAAATTCGGCGACGCGATCACACTCTTCAACGGCAAAGACCTGAGCGGTGGACGCTAGTCAATCCCAAGGCGGAGAGCGGCTGGAGCGTGGCCGATGGTGTGCCTCATGAATCGCATCGAACCGGGCAAACACCTCGGCAATCTGCGCACGGAGCGCGAATTCGAGGATTTCAATTTGAAGATCGAGACGCGCACCCTGGCCGGCAGCAACAGCGGCATCTACCTGCGCGGCATCTACGAAATCCAGGTCGCCGAGACCTACGGCAAGCCGCTCGATCCGCACAACATGGGCGCCCTTTACAGCCGCATCACGCCCAGCGTGGCGGCGGAAAAACCGATCGGCGAATGGCAGACCTTCGACATCACCCTCGTCGATCGCCACGTCACCGTCATCCTGAATGGCCAGACGATTATCGACAACCAGCCCGTGCTCGGCTGCACCGGCGGTGCGATGACGAGCGACGAATTCAAGCCCGGCCCTATCCTCCTGCAGGGGCGACCACACCAGCATCGACTACCGCAACATCGTCCTGCGCCCGTGGTGAAGTAGCCACTTGGCCGTTACCGCCCCCCGGCATTAAGATTGGCGGGGCCGAAACCAATTTCTTCCACCTCTCACCTCCCGGCCTTGCGGGCGCGCAGGATGAAATACCTCGCGTTCGAAGCCGCGCCTTTTTCCGAAACCCCGAACCTCGCAACCTCAACCCGAATCGAACCATCCATGAAAACGATCTCTCTCCTTCACACGGCGCTCGCCGCGCTGGCCCTCGCTACCACGGCGTTCGCTCAGGACAAGCAGCCGACCGATGCCGAGAAAGCCGCGAAAACCCAGGATGACGCGTATGTCGCGGCGTTCAACCAAGGCGACGCGAAGACCCTCGCCGCCCCTCTATGCGGACGACGCCCAGTACACCTCGGACGATGGCAAGACCACTATCGGACGCGCCGCGGTGCTCGAAGGATTGACGAAATTCTTCGCCGAAAACAAGGAAGCGAAGCTCGGCTTGCAGATCGAGTCCGCGCGCTTTCTTACGCCGGACGTGCTCCTCGAAAAGAGGATTTGCGACCGTCGGCGACGAGACGACGCGCTACGTTTGCAACTACGTGAAAAAGGATGGCGCGTGGCTCATCTCCGAACTGAATGAAACGGAATTGCCGGCGATCGACGCCGCGGCTGCGGCCCTCGATGACCTGGCCTGGATGGTCGGCTCGTGGAAGGACAATTCCCCGGCATCACGGTGACCGCAAACGTGGCCTGGACGAAGAACAAGCACTTCCTTCGCCGTTCCATCTCGGTCACGCGCGAAGGCGAGGACACGACCGAGGCGACGGAAATCATCGGCTACGATCCCATCGCGGGCGGCCTGCGGTCGTGGGTCTTCGACTCCGAGGGAGGCTTCGGCGAGGGCACCTGGACGCACGATGCGAACAAGTGGCTCGTGTCGTTCAAGGCGACGGCCCCCGACGGTTCGGCTTCCACCGCGCAGCAGGTCATTACCGTCGTCGACGAGAAGAAATACACTTGGGAAAGCATCAACCGGCAGCGGGACGGTGAGGCGCTGCCGAATCTCGACAAGATCGAAGTGATCCGCACGGAGGCGCAGTAACCCCGGAGCCCATACAACATGAAAACGAAGCTCGCACTGATCGTGATCGTGCTTGGCGCGCTGGCGGCTGGAGCAGGCGGCTCTCGCCAAAGGTGGTGGACGCGGAGGTGGTGGCGGCGGTGGTAAGGGCGGGGGAGGCGGAGGCCCGCGGCCCCAGGTATCGCGGCCCGGCGGGGGAGGTGGTGGGCAGAAAATCTCGAAACCGGCTGGCGGGTCAGCCAGTTTCCGTCCCTCGGTGGTGGTGGGCAAAAAAACTCGAAGCCCAGTGGCGGTGGAGGCGGCCGCTTGCCCCAGGGGAATAAGCCGGAAAAGCGCCCGGACTTCAATCGTCCCGCCGGCAGTGGAGGCGGGTTGCCCAGCTTCTCCGGTGGCGGCAAGCCGAAGCTCCCGGATCGCGCCAGTAACCTTCCTGGAAAGGTCGCGGGGAACGAAAACAAGCCGAACCTGCCCGATCGCGGTTCCAAGCTTCCGGATCGCAAACCGGGTGGCGGCGACGATTTCCTCGGCCTGCGCCCGACAAACCGGGCGGCAAAGACCGGCCGGGTTTCGACCGCCCGGATGGAGGCAAGCCCGAACGCCCGTCGAACTTGCCGAACAACATCGCCGATAAGCGCCCCGGCGGCGGAGACCGCCCCGGCTTTGCCAACCGGCCCGGGGCCGGGGGCGGTGGGGAGCAGTTCCGTCCCGGGAATAATCATGATTTCAATCCCGATCGCGCCCCGGTCATCCCGATCGGCCGGCGCGACCCGATCGCCCGGAAATGTGGCAAAACGTCCACAACAACAACCAGAACCAATGGAACCAGTGGAAGCAGAACAACCACGTTCAAATCAACAACTTCCAGGTCAACCGGGACAAACAACTGGAACCGCATCAATACCCGTTACAACGAGCGCGACTGGCCCCGGCGTTACGGCAGCGCCGAATATCGCAGCTGGCGCAATAACGTCTGGGATTTCCGTCGTGATCGCTGCGAGGAAATCTGGAGCCGCCGCCAGGGCTTCTGGGACGATTGCTTCGACAACCACTGGTGGAGTTCCTGCTGGTGGCGTCGGCGCCCGTTCGTGGCGGTCGGTGTTTCGCCGTGGTGGTGGTGGCGTCCTTTCGCCTGGCCGGCGCCGGCGTGTTCTTCGGCGCGACCATCGCCGCCGAGCCCATCGTCTACGATCCCGGCACCACGGTCATCTACGAAGGCGACACCTATTATGTCGACGGCGAGCCTTCCGGCACCGCCGCGGCCGCACGCCAGCAGGCCATCCAACTGGCCAACCCCGCCGTCGCGGAAATCCCCGTGCCGGACCCCGCACCCGAGGGCCAGCCCGAGACGTGGCTGCCACTCGGTGTCTGGGCACTCACCAGGAAGAGCAGGGCGACGCCACCATGTTCATGCAATTCAGCGTGGACAAGAATGGCCTGATCGGTGGCGCCTACAAAAATGTGATGACCGGTGACGAACAGCCGATCGTCGGCCAGCTCGACCGGAAAACGCAACGCATCGCGTGGCATGTCGGCAACGCCACGCAGACCGTGTATGAAACCGGTTTCAGCAGCCTCCAAAACGATGTACTCAGCGTCTTCGTGCACTTCGGTGAAGCGCAGACGCAGACCTGGCTGCTGGTCACCTGCCTCGCCGGAAATGCCGCCCGGGCACGTGAAGTTACCCGACTTGAAAAAAGAGTAACACCCGGCCGCTTCGTGGGCGCGCATGTCATCCTTCGCGACGACGTACGCGCCGTCGCGTGAAGCAGTCGAACTGAAGTTCGAACCCCCATCCGACCAAGCAAAGGGATGGTCGGGCTGGCGGGATTCGAACCCGCGGCCTCTTCGTCCCGAACGAAAAACAGGCCATTTTGACCAGAAAAGCCAAACTCTGACACAAGCCGTCATAACACGACAATACTCTGGAGATTAACGCGTTATGCGGCTAACTGAATCGTCATACTCCGACTGAAATTGCCTCAAAAAAACCCGCCGGGTTTACCATCGGGTTTACCACCTTGCTGGCTTAGGAGGGCGCGAACTCCGGGAAAAACTCCCTCTCGCAAACGCCTTCGCCGGGAAGGCGGATTCTCGCGTCGCAGCTATTTGCGGAAACGGCGGTTTTCTAATTTGGATTCGTGTGCGAGACCGCCGCGTTCCTGCGATTGTTACCATTACTTGATCGAATCCGACGGAACCTGGGCCTTGACCACCATTCGGTGGGTCTGAGCCATCATCTTGGACGAGGGCTAATCCGGTCGGACGGCTGGCGCAGAAACGGATACGGCAATTCGATAGGCATAGCACTGCCAGCACGGACCGGCATATCGGCCACCATCGTCGTATGTCCAATCAAACTTGAAGACGTAATCTCGAAGGCCTGCTTGTCTGTCAGATCAATTAGCATCTGTGGAGTGGCGCAATGTGTTTTGACAATCATCGGACTGGAAATGACCACCGCAATTTGCCGAGCGTATGCGCTGCATTTGCAGCGTGACATAATGGGTTCGTGGGAGGAAACGCACACCTTTCTGATACCGTCCGAAGTTATGAATAAGCGGCGCAGGACGGCTCCCCCCAAGCCGGCCTCTTCTTCTGCGCCGCTTGTTCATAACTTCGCCGCGCCTGGCGCGGCAGTTGTGAACAAGGTCGTCGCTGGCGATGCTGGGCGGCGGCTCCGCCTCGGAGCAGACACGGTCCACACCTTTCCGTCCCCAGAGGACCAAGGAGAGATTACCGGCTGGCTCCGAAGGCGTCTGTCCGAAAGTCTGAGAGAACAACTTCCCGTGAGGAACCCGTATCAGAACGACTCCCGACAGCCGCCACGGTGCAGAGCCGCATTTCGAACCAACCATCAAACATCAAATGAGTGACTGGAAAAACTTCAAGTACTTCGCCGGCTTCGATTGGGCGAGCCGATCGCACCAGTGGTCGTCGTCGATGCGCACGGCCGCGTCGTCGCCGATTCCCATTCGAGAATACCGCAGCGGGCTGGGAACTCTGGCGGCAGAAGGCCCGCGAGTTTGCCCCGCTGGCCGTTTTGCGTCGAGACCAGCGAGGGCGCATTGGTCGAACGGCTGCTGCAGACCGAAGATTGCGCGGTTTACCCGATCAATCCCAAGGCTGGCAAAGCCTACTGCACGCGCAAGGCGCCCAGCGGCGTGAAGACGGACTTCGCGATGCCTGGGCTTTTGCCGATGCGCTGCGCGTCGATGGGCAAGGCTGGAAACAATTGCAGTCGGTGGACCCGCTGGTGGCGGAGCTGCGTCTGCTGTGCCGCGATGAACTCGCCCTGCTTGAGGAACGCACAGCCTTGGTCAATCAACTGCGCAAAGCCCTGGCGGAATACTATCCGGTTGCCTTGGAAGCCTTCGAGGATTGGACGGCCCCCTCTTCCTGGAGGTTCGTCCAGCGCTTCCCGACTCCGGCCGTGCTGGCCAAAGCGGGCCAGCGCCAATGGGAGAAGTTCCTGCATGCGCACCGCCTCTACCGCCCGGAGAGGGCGGCGCAACGGCTCACGCTCTTTGCCCAAGCGCTCGAGTTTACCGCGGGCGACTCGATCACTGCGGCCAAGAGCCGGCTGGCGCAGACTCGCGTGCGGCAGTTGCTCCTTCTGCAACGCGAGCTCGACGCCTATCGCGAAAAGATTCGAATCGCTCTTTGCCAGCCATCCCGACCACGACCTCTTCGGCTCGTTGCCCGGCGCTGGGGCCAAGCTGGCCCCGCGGCTGCTCGCCGAGATCGGGCAGGACCGGACGGCGTTCGAGGATGCGCAAGCTCTGCAATGCTATGCCGGCAGCGCGCCGATCAGCTTCCAATCCGGTCAACTGCACAAGACGCGCATGCGGCGGGCCTGCAACACCACGCTGCGGTCCACGGTCCATCTTTGGGCCGATCTCAGCCGCAAGCAGTGCAGTTGGGCGCAGGTCTATTACAAAGCCGCGCGCGATCGCGGCAAGACCCACGCGTGCGCCCCTGCGCTGCCTCGGCCAGCGCTGGCTGAAGATCCTTTGGAAAATGTGGCAAACCCGCTCTCGCTACAACGCCGAGCTGCACGCCCAGAACCAACTCGCCCACGGCTCCTGGCTGCTCCAAATCAAGCCTGCGTGAATGTGGTGCTTCCAACCGCGCGAAGCGCCATTCCAAGCGTTCCCCCCGAACGCCTGCCGCGGCGAGCGGTGCGGGGTTTGGGGGCGCACAGCCCCCATCAAACCGGTCCGAATCTGTCGCTGAAAAACTCACCCATCCTCTCAATCCCCAAACGTCCGAACTTATGCGAATAACTTCCAAAAAAACTCAGTTGCAGCAGAGAGAACATCTCTCCTCCTTCTAGGCACCGCGCCGATTGAGCGGCAGCGAGGAGGCCCTCAACAACGCAGCCGTCGCGAAGCCTCCCCAATTGCTCCGGGAGGCTGAGCAATGGCTGCCATACTTTTGGCCGGCGGCGGCAGCACGGGGCGTGACAGAGGACTTCTGGCACGCGGCGTGATCGGCCTGGGTGGTGCGGAGCTTCGTCAGCGATGCATCTGCGCCGGTCCCGCAGCGGAGCGGAAGGCCGCAGGCGCGGGCGTCAGGCGGGGCCGAAGGCCGGGAGCGCAGCAAGGAGCGGCGCAGATGGATCGCCACCGGCCCCACACTCTCGCGAGTCTGTCTGGCAAGGCGGAGGGAGGACAGTCTCGCCGGCGCAGCCGCGTCAGGAAGATGGAGTGCGGATGGCGGGGTTTCGCCCGCCACCCTCCCCACACCACCGGACGCGCTGGGTCGTCCGCATCCGGCGGTTGAACCGGGCAGTCGTCAATGAGACGGCGCGAGTTCCCAAGGAATGACGAAGCCGTATTCACTCACCAAGAAACACCACGAGCTCATTGGCACGCTTGCGCGGGAGCTTTAGCGTTGCACAACGCAGCCAGTGTCGTCTTTATGGCGGCCGGTTCAGTTGAACAAAGGAGAAAGAGCTTATGCGTACTATTGTGACGGTAATAGTGATGATGATTGCATCGGTATACTCAGCATCGGCTGGCGTGGCGACGGTAAAAGTCGAGCCCACCACGTTTCGACGATCGGAACTGTCCGTCTGGAGCACCCGGCTGCGTATCGAGCGAGTCATCCCGGCTCCACCGCCCGCTCTCGCCTACCAGCCGAAATACCACACCATCGCGCACACGATTCTCGAGCGGGAAACGCTCGCCGCGACGGTGCCGGACGAAATGTTCAAGTTGGTGGATACGTTGATCGATGAAGCGAAGCAGTTAGGCATCTCCGGCCAACTCACCGACGATGCCCAGATCGCCGTCGCCTGCGGGAAAATCGACAACCTGCTCATCAATCATGGCTTTGTATATCCTCCCACGGGACTCACCCAACTCTTGAGTGATGGCCTTACTCCAAAGCATGTCGACGCCCAGGAACTGCAGAGCATCCTCAATCAATTTCATAACTTCCGGCGGCGAGACTTCATCAACCATCATCCCGATGGGCCGTTTTATTACGTCGATTGCGATACCGCCTCGTTCCTCTATCTCGGCATCGCCGACGAATTGAAGTTGCCGCTTTTTCTGGTCGAGGTGCCCGGCCACAATTTCGTGCGCTGGTACGTCAGCGACAGCCATTATGTGGACTGGGAAACGATGGATGGGTCTGCCTTGGATGACAATTTCTACCGCCAGGGTTTCCAAATCCCGGCGGCGCAAGAACAGAACGGCGTCTTCCTCTCGAAGATGACTCCCGCGGATGTTCTCGGCTATTGCGCCTTTGTCGTGGGAGGCACATTCGAACAGCAGAAACAATGGCAAAAAGCTCTCGATGAATACATCATCTGCACCCAACGGTACAGCCGCTCACCCGAAGGCTGGAACAATGCCGCCTGGGTGCTGACTTCAGCGCGCGACGCCACTATTCGCAACGGTCAGAAGGCTGTAACGCTTGCGCTCCAGGCCGTCGCTCTGTACCCACAAGCCAACAACCTCGACACCTTGGGCTGCGCCTATGCGGAGGCGGGAGATTTCGACAAAGCCATCGAGATCGAGAGCAAAGCCGCCCAACTCGATCCGACCTATGAGAAGACGGTCGTCGGGTTCCAGGCCCACAAGACTTGGGTGGAGCAAAATCCCGAGGATCCCAACATTCTCTACGTCATCAATGCCCACCGGTAGCGGTTTCCCCAGCGTGTGGTAAAACCCTGCGCTCCGATCCGGATCAGATCTCAAGAACAACCGCCTATTCAAACGAATTATCGGAGAACGAAGCCGACGCCGGATTTTGCTTAATGAAAGTCGAGAACAGGCACTCCATTTCCTTCGCATTCGGTATTGAACATCAAACGGTTGTTGCTTATCTGCTTTCTGATTCCGATCTAATCATCCGCGCAGCAGACGCCGATGATGGTGCTCCTCGGTATATGAGGCACCGATGGGGACGCGAGCAATTCGCTAGCTTTCCGCCAGACAAATTTCCGGATTGGCACCTCGGTGAACGCGTTTCATTCAGCGACCTCGGCGCGGCAATACAGGGCTTCCTATTCGATAAAAAAGCGGAAGGGCTTTCGCGGGTTATCCCGGAACGGTTCAGACCATTTGACAATTGACAATCGCTGTCTTGCACAACGACTCGCGGCGTTTGCTTATCATTGCACCGCATCGTTTGCGTCGATGAATGGCGGGCGTCCTTTTCCTAACACCAAGAATGAAAACCATCATCAGTGACGTTCCGTGTTGCTGCGAAACCTACTTCGGCGATTGGTTCCGCGACCACCACGGCTTCACCCACGCAAATCTTGGAAGCCCATGTGTAAAGGGAGATGCAATCACTCCGCCAAATGGAAAATTTGCGTTAGCCTTGTGGGTCGCGTCATTGGCACAGAAGATTGTGGTGACGTGGGGATTTTCGCCGATTCCATTTTGCTTTCAGCTTTTGGAAGCATTCAAAACGGCGGCCTTTGCTCCTTGGTGGTTCACCGCGGACCATCGCCTGGCACGGGCCAAATACATCCGCCTCCACGGAAGGCGCACAACACAATGCGCATTCGACCCACAGGTGAAGAGCATCAGTCAGGAGTGGGCGCACATTGACGCATTCTATGGTAAACGAAAGATCGAAACCCTCAGGCGGCGCGGATATTTGCCAGTGGGAGACACTTTGAAATCATCGCAAATCAATAGAGCGAATTTCAGTTTAGCGGCCGTTCGAATTGATCGCTTGCGAGTCCGGCCGGCAAATGGAAATCTCTTCGTATGAGTGCAGCGCAATCCGTTTGGTTGGACGTGATCGAACGGCTCAAAGATTTAGAGTCGCATTGCTAATAGTGTTCCCCTCAGAACTTCCGCCCGAGTCTTCGTCGGGCTTCTGGTTTCGCGCATCGCAACAGGAGATGCAGACGCGAGATGTTCTCACGTCTAAGCTTCGGGCTGCTGCAGGTGGAGATGCGGTGCCCACGTTCTCGCCTCTTGAAGGTTGGTTTGCGCGTCGGCGTATGGAATGGGCTGCACAAGTCGCCATTGTAAAGGTTCAAGAGGGAGTTGAACCAGACGCGCCTTTGGCCGAAGTGCTGGATTGGGCACTAAATAAAACATGGGAATCAGACGGCTGTATCGCACTGTGGAATCATGCCGAGCGGGGCGGCAAACCGCACCCTGCCAATCCAGACGGATTGTCGCCAATTTGACGATGCCCTTTCTTCGCCATCGCTCACCGCTTCTCCCTTTGGAAGACCAGCAAACGCGATTCTCGACAAATGGAGAGTATTTGCGCAAAAAGATTCGACCAGCGACGCTTGCTCTCTGAGCGGCACACAATTCGTGTATGAACTACCAGTTTATTGTTGAGCAGAGATCCCAAGAGTATCACGGTTGGCATTTCCTCGTTTGGATTGATGAACCTGTGTTTCGCGCAGAATGCCAGCGCCTAGGATTCAGTCGCGATTTTGCTCATCCGTCGTGGCCTTATGATGAGAAGACTTGGGAGAATGCGATCCATGAGGCGGCGATTGATACGGTTCACGATGTCATTGGTGTGACGACTTTGGCGTCCTTCGGTCCCGGAAGCACATTCTCGGTGAGCAATGCACCGGGACCGTTCAAGAATCCGACAACAAGGAGAATCGGATTTGAACTGCTCTTGCTCAGCAGATGAGTCTTGATGCCGCGCCCCTTTGGCAATGCGGAAACAAGCCGCAGCGGGAATGGGCGGTGAAATTCCTCGCGCGGTATCGCTACACCGCATGGGAAGCAATGGCATAACACGTCTGCCCACCATCTCTTGAAGCAGGCGGAACAGCTTACTCCCCCTCGGACGCGCCCAAAGCAAACCAAGTTGCAACTCCGTCAATCACGGAAAACATCTTCGGCACCAATGCGGGCTTATCAATCGGAGTAACTTCGTGTGAAATCTTCTCCACCCGTTTATTACGTAGAAGCGGCCCGAAGGCTAATTCACCGATGCGCTTCGCGCGCTGCTGGGCCGCGTCCTCATCTCCTTCCCGAACTCGTAATTTGACGATTGCCTTTGATTTGGGAATCCTGAACGGAGGCGTGATGGTCACTTCTGTGACGCTCACTTTATAATATCTCGTATTCATCCGCGATTTCCAATTTGCGCCCGCGACCACTGCCCGCGCAACCATATTAAACCTTCGTGTTTTCAGTTTCTTCTCTCGCTGTGCGCACAGGGGGATGCATCTGCGCCGGTCCTGTAGCGGAGCGGAAGGCCGCAGGCGCGGGCGTCAGGCGGGGCCGGAGGCCGGGAGCGCCGCAAGGAGCGGCGCAGATGGATCGCCACCGGCCCAACACTCTCGCGAGTCTGTCTGGCAAGGTGGAGGGGACAGTCTCGCCGGCACAGCCGTGTCAGGAAGGCGTTGCGGAAACGCAGTTTCTGCTTGGATGGGGAGTTGAGAGACCGGCGGGCCAGCGGGCGGGCTCGAACCGGGGAAGGGTCGCCAGACTCTTCCCCGCCAAAAGGAGCACCTCCCCGACCCTATCCACGCTTGGACGGTCGACCAAATGCGTTCCTTGGCAGGCCCACTTTTACCTGTGAACCGGTCATCACCGAGGTTCTTTTCCTCATCAGGGCAAGCGAACGCGGCATCGATCGCCTTTTCGACTTCATCGACGAAGGCGCAGTCCTCGTGGATTTTCCTCTCGACGCGCAATTTCCCCGGATTCGCGCACTCAAACAAATACCGCAACGTTCCGATGTCCTTTGCTGATGCCTGTGTGGTTCGTATGGCAGAGTTTCACGACGCCGACCCCGGTTTTTACTCTGGACTCCGATTTTCGCATCTATCGAAAGCGGAAACGCGAGATTGATCCTCTCCGCTCCCGACTAGAAGCTGGTAAGCCGTTCAGGCGAAGTCTCTGCGCGGGGGACGCGACAATCCCGTTAACGAACGCGCCGCGAGTGGTCAGCGATTCTCAACCAATTCCCCTTTGCTCCAAATTTTTACCTTGAGGTGATTTGTCTCCGGAGATCACTAAGCAATCTTTGAAGCGCTAACGCTATTTGGTTAGCGCGCTCCACCGCCGACTTTGCATC
Source organism: Chthoniobacter sp. (assembly GCA_037200205.1). Classification (GTDB taxonomy): domain Bacteria; phylum Verrucomicrobiota; class Verrucomicrobiia; order Chthoniobacterales; family Chthoniobacteraceae; genus Chthoniobacter. The sequence continues at coordinate 72,249 of JBBCHV010000041.1, read as the reverse complement.
CTTGGCGGTCACCGTGATCTCGAAAAGCGCGGCATTTTGAATTCGATGCACCGCCGCAGAGGAATCACCACGCGGCAGGTTGTTGGTAATCACAGTCTCTGCATCGGCCCCTGCTCCATCCTCATACTCGATTACGGTCTTGGCCAGAAATTCCTGATCACCTGTCGAAACGCCCTTTTGTGCAGTGGCGGCTGACCGCGCGGCGATGAGTGCAACTGCCGTCAGGAAACAAATGACCAACGATTTCCAGCGTCCGCTCATCCCAACTGCCAAAACACCACGAACTCCAAAATGAGAACGATTCTTCATAGGATTTCGGTCCTTCATAGAATAAACCGCGATAAAGCACAAATGAGATTATGATCGGGTGTCCCAATCAATCAGAGCCGCACCTGCATTCGCTCTCTTCCCTCCCGGTCTCGGACTACCAGCAGCGCACGCTCTTTGTCCGACCAATTCTGCACATACGTCAGAAGAACAAAAAGGCTTTCGAACTCCCGTTCCGTGGACAGACCTTTGTCCAGGACGAACCGGCTCGGGGACAACATCTGCACTTCAATCACTTCCCGTTCCATGTCACGCGAAACACCATAAACGGCTTCCCTAGATATCGACCTTCAACGTAACTGTTCCGGTCTGGTCCACAACAAGAAGGGATGAGCCGGACATTTCCGGTGTTTTTTTGAGGAACTCGATGGCCTCAAGCACATCAGTAAATTCCTTCGTTTCAAGTCCCTTCTCGTCGAGCCTCAGCACGCACTGCCCCCTTGCGCCACAATACAAAAAAGTGATTTCGGCTTCATACGCGACACGTCCTTCCGTTCCTGTAGTATCGCACAGTGATTTTCGCTGCAAGGGAAAACGATCTAAGTGATCGTGTTCCGATGCCACAGCTATCCGAAACTTCGCACCACTTGTGCGAAGGCTCTCTGCAAAACACCTCAAAGAATTCGGCCAAAACGTCACCCGCCTTCGTGCCGGCACTGGCCTGACTCAAGAGAGACTTGCAGAAAAAATCGGCATCAGTTCGCGCTACTTCCAAAGCATCGAGGCGGGCAAGCGCTGGCCGTCCATCGGCGTTCTCATTGCATTGCGAAATTCCTTAAAATGCGAGTGGGGCGACTTCTTCCGCGACTTGCGCTAAACGCCCACATCACCGGTGGGGGACAGCAGATGGATACCAGGGCGCGGCATTCGGCGATTTCTCAACCGCCGACTCGGACGCTTTTACCGTTTCCGTGGGTACCCAAACGATACCCCGCGACGGTCCAGAGAACAGCGACACTGGTGGCTCATCACAATACCGCATGGGCGATCTGTGCGCGGCCTTTGGAGTTCCGCGCAGCGGTTACCACCGCTGGCGAACGGCGGAGCCGAGCGCTCGTACCCACAAGGATGCCCAACTCGCCGAAACGTTGCGCGAGATCTACGAGCAGAAAGCGCCTGAACGCTCAGGCGCCTGCCGGTCACTGGCGGACCACCACCATGATCTCCTCCATCCGCTTCGATGGGCTCGACCGCTTGCCTGATCCTGGAGAGAGCCACCGGCACCGAGGTCTTCTGCACGTACGTGGTCAAGGTGCTCGTGCCCACCTTGCGCCCTGGGAACATCGTTGTGATGGACAATCTGACCCCGGACAAAAACCAATAGACCCTGGCCCTGAGGGACTGGCATGGGCAGCGGAACTGGCGCGATTTGGAAAAATCAAAAAGGTGCTCGTCCATGAGGTATCGCGCCTCGCACGCAAGAACAGCATGACGCACAAATCTGTTGAGACGTTGGAAGAATGCGGAGTGAGCCTCTCCTGGCACGCGCCAGGCGTCGAAACCCTGATTCCGAACGGCAAACGCAATCCTGCCGCGAGCGTGATGCTGGCGCTATTGGCAGAACTGGCGCGCGGTGAGGTCGAATTGCTACGGGAGCGCATCAATTCGGGACTTGCGGAAGCTCAGCAGGCCGGTTGGAACGACAATCGACCGCGAAACGTTCCTCCAAAAGCACAAGGACATCGTTCGCCACTTGAGGTCGGGCAGAGCGTACGCAACACCGCGAAACTCTCCGGCAAGGGATTTTCTATGGTCGTGCGAGTGAAAACGGCTCTTGCCATTTAGGTCGCTGATGCTTTCGCCAACAATTTCGGGCTTGTAAGGTTATTGAGTGGCTATTGGAATACCCGCGATGCGGTCGCTTTCGTCATCTCTCATGTTCAGAGCGTTTGCTGTCTTGCTGTTAGCGGTTGCCCTTGCATCCGGCGAATCAGACCAGACTACGCTACGGCACCTTTGGGCTTCGCATGCTTACAAGCCCAAGCCAATTCCCGATGTTTGGCGTCTTTCGACGACTCCTCCTACCGAGCGCGACCTCGATGCATTTCGCCGTTTTACCTCCAGGGTTTTTGCTGTCTCTGCGTTCATCTCGCACTTTGGTGTGCCCGACCGATACTTGGTCACCTCCCAACGAGACCAAAGCGACTTTCTTATCTACGACCTTCCCGCCGGCGCTACTGTCGCGCTCTACGTCTCCAAGCCGCCTCACGATTCATTCGGCGCTGCCGTCATTATTGACGCCCGAGGGAAACTCATCCGCCTCATCAAATGACCAATGCCTGATGCGGCGACAATATGCCGCAACACCGAGGATTGCGGCTTAGTTTCGCGGCTTCACTTTGTCCACCGATGGTGTTGATTTTACGCGAGGGAAAAGGTCAGCGGCCCTGACGAACACGACGCCTTGTCTTCGGCCATCGAATTCGCGGAGATCGGCCGCCTCTGCTTGATCGATAACAACGGCGTAATGGTCGGGGATGGCGTTTCCGTCGTTATCGGCGGAAGACACGATTCGCACGACAACGCCGAGCTTTGCGAGTTGAGAAAGTGATCCGCGGCTCGTATCGAGTTGGACAAGTGCGTTGGTGAAGCGTTCCTCGAATCGGTGTTCGGTATCGCGGCGATACCACAATGAAGCGATGAGGAAAGCGAAGAAGGCGAGGGCCAGCAGTCCGGCCGCCACTCCGCCGAGATGGACGCGACGCCATTTTTGCACCGCAGTCTCGGCGGCCACGGTCGCTTCGGTGATGCACTTCGTACTGGTGACCAGATCCTTGAGAACTCGTTTGAAGGGTTGGAGTGCTTCGTCCTCGAGTTGATCTTTGACGCTGTTTACGAGGGCTCGCGCATCGATGGATGTAGCAGCACGGCGCAACGTATCTTCGACCTTCACCACCGTCGCGATGGCGCGCGCATTGGTATTGGCGTTGCGCTCCGCGGCTTTTTCGAGCACGGCCAACATTTCGCTTTCGTGCGCTTGGTGGGCCGCGAGGTAATCCTTCAGGGTTGTCAGCCGCTCGGAAAGAGGGTCGAAAAGCTCCTGCTGAATCTTTTCAGGCAAACTCGCAAGAAAGGCTCCATTGGCTTCCAGGAGAAGCACGAGGCCGCTGAGGGTGTCACCGCTTTGACGCGCCTCCAGCTTGCGCAGATAGAAATCCCAAGCGGCGTCTCGCTTCTGCGGATCGCTCAAGTGTGAAATGGCCGCCCGCCAGTATCTTCGCGAATCGGTATCCTCTTCCGGTCCCGTGGTTTGACCAAACGCCTGATCCGGGGCGACCGACGAGTCGGGTTCATTGTTCATCGCCATTCTCCAAATTGATGGAGCCACCGCGCTGGACGGTTCGGGTCGGCGCCGACGGGGCCACAGGCGTTTGAATACGGGCCGCGGTCGCCGTTGGTAGCAAGTGCGAAGCGATGGCGTCCAAACGCCGGAAAAGATCGTTGAGCCACTCTTCGAGGATGAGTTGATGGCCAAGGTCGATTTCCAACGAGGCGTCCCGGAGAGCCTGGCCGGGTGAGAAGGTCCGTCCCAAACGCGCCTCCTTCGTCCGCAGATAATTACGGGTGTCGGTCAGTAGTGCTGGCAGATCGAGCCGCGCGGCACCGTATTCCTGAAGAATGCGCTCCAGCGGGCTGCGGTCGAAAAACTTGGTGGTCAGGATGCGGGCCGGATTGCGCACCACCACCCAATCCACGGAGTTACCGAGCATTTCGACGGTTCTGGCGATGTCATCCATGTCGGAAATCTCATCGAGCGGATAAATCATCACCGTAGCCCTGGCACACACCGCGGCGGCCGTTTCCGGGAATCGCACCATTTGGAAAGCGCGCAAGATCGTCTGCTCCATGTGGGCGCTGGGATCGATTACCGTGACCTCTGTTTTGGCCACACTACGCAGGATGCGCACAATATGGCCCTCGGGCTCGGCACCCATTTGTACAAATGAGACCCGCTCGGGAAGCGCTGTGCTCAAAGTGCGGTTTGAAGTGTCCAAATCGTAGCCTTTCCACTGGACACCACGGGCAGTCATCCATTCGCCACGGGCGATGGCTTCGGTGCTTTTCCCCAAGTTGCCCCGCGTCTGAATGGGGACAATCAGGCGGTGTTCGATCTGCTTCGAGGCGACGGCGTCAAGGGGATCGTTGGTAACGATGGACGGATCGCGAGTAACGGTTTTCTTGTTCATGGTTCTTCGGTGGTGTTGAAAAAGCGATGGGCGCGAGCGCGATCTGCGGTTGAAACGACTGCTGATTGCGACGGGTGCCGTTCCGTGGGGGTGTCGGCTTTAGGAACCGGATGAGTCTTCAGCCAGCGAGCAACCGTGGACTTGCCAACCTGAATCCCGTGCTGATTGAGGAAGGCGGTGATCGTACAAATGCGCTTCCGTTTTCGGCGAAGCGTCCAGATGATCTGCGCGTAGTCATCCAGCTTGGAACGTGGAGGATCAGGTTCCAGGCTGTTGGCCGCATCGAGCATTTGCTTCTTTTTTTTCATGGTCGGAGTTGCCGAGCGGCGGGAAATGCTGGGAAATTGCAGGTCACACCATGGGAAATGCCGGGTGATGTCGGGAAAACATGGGCGAGTGGACGGGAACTAATGGGAAATGCCGCGTCGCCGCGCGGGTTATCCCGGCTTGTCCCGTCCTCAAACGCTCGCGTTTGACGTTTTGCGTCTCTCCTCAATTCCTTTGGTACGGACTGCTGGGAGCAGTTTGCAATTCGGTGAGTCATTTCACCCACGATAGGCGCAGTTTCATGTTCGAATGCTCCGTATCCGGCGCAATGTGAAATGCGGATGCTGATTAGCTTGAAGCGTGTTTACCCGTGCCCGAATTTATGGTGGCGACAGCTACCTGAAAAATCACCTTTCCGCGAACGACTATTATGCCGAGGGAGAGAGGGTGACTGGTCGCTGGTTGGGCCGAGGAGCGCGATTGCTTGGTTTGGAGGACGCGGTGGACGCAGATCAATTCGAGGCTCTGCGAAACAATCAGAATCCGATTACCGGTGAACGACTGACCCCGCGCACGAAGGAAACACGCCAGCCGACAGTGCGTGAAGCGGAAGACGCCTTTCGCAAAAAGTTCGGTCGGAACGGTTCAGCTTTGGAAGTGGCAAACTTCCGCCTGGCGATGAAACCACTGCCGAATCGCGTGGCCTTCTACGATTATCAATGCTCGGCACAAAAATCCGTTTCGATCATGGCCATCGTGGGCGGCGACGAACGTCTGCGCGAGGCGCATGAGCGTGCTACGAAGAAAGCGTTTGCGGAATTGGAAGGGTTCGCGAGCCGTCAGAAAAACACCGCCGTTCAGCGGGCCTGGGAGATGACCGGAAACCTTTGCGCAGCAGCCTTCACCCATGACGCGAGCCGTGCGCTCGACCCGCAGTTGCATACACACTTTGTCATCGCCAATGCGACGTACTCCTGTTCCGGACAATGGTATGCCTTGGAAGAGTGCCACATGTACAAAGCCGTCCGATACGCCGGGAAAGTTTACCAAAACGAACTCGCCCGTGAAGTGAAGGCGTTGGGCTACAACATTCGCGAGGTTCGCGACGGGAAGCGTCAGGTGACGGGATTCGAGATCGAAGGAGTTTCCGATGAAGTATGTACACGATTCGCCAAACGCCGAGCGGAGATTGAACGAGAGATGGAGAAGTTTGAACGAAAACACGGGCGCGTACCGAGCAGTGCGGAGATCGCCCAAATCACTCGTGAGACCCGTGGAGCGAAGCTGGCCGAGATCACCACACCTGAAGTCCGCGCCGGGCAGCGCGCGCAACTCCTGCCGGAAGAATGGAAACAATTGCAGGACGTGAGGATTGCCGCATTGAAGCGGGTGAAGCAAGGGGCTCAGAGTGTCACGGAAGGACTGGAGCAACAGGCGCTCCAAGCCGCGGTAGCGCACCTTTTTGAAAGGCGCAGCGTGGCCGCAGCCCATGAAATCCTTGCCGAAACGCTGAACCAGGCACTCGGCTCTGTCGATCTGCCCCAAATCCAGCGAGCCGTGGCCAATGAACAGGCCAATCTCGTGCGGCTTACAGCACGCGACGATACTCCGCTGCTTGCCGAGTGCTGCACGCGCTACGGTTTGGAATTGGAACGCTGGAGCGTCGCCTTTGTGAATGCCACACGAAATCGGTGCGGGCCGCTCAACGAGGATTTTTTTGCCGCACCGAATTTGTCCCCGGAGCAGCGCGAGGCGGTCTGCGCCATTCTCTCGACACGCGATCAAGTATTCAGTTTCCGCGGGATCGTCGGTGCGGGGAAGACGACGACTCTGCGAGAGGTGCATCGGGGATTGAGGGGGCGCGGACATCGCGCGGTTTATATCGCCCCGACAGCGGCAGCGGCGAAGGTTCTGCAAACAGAAGGCTTTGCCGATGCGACTACCGTGGAGGATTTTTTGCAGAACGTGGCTCGGCAGGAGAATCTCAACGGCGCCGTCATCGTGTGCGACGAAGCGGGACTCAAAAGCAATCGCCAGGGCGCGGCCCTGCTTCACTTGGCGCAGCAACGCGGGTTGCGGGTGCTGCTGGTCGGAGACGTGCGCCAGCATGTGAGCGTGGAGGCAGGCGATTTTCTGCGCGTGCTTGAAACCCACAGTCAGCTTGGCCGTTGTGAGGTGGCGCAAATTCGGCGACAGGAAGCTGCACCTCATTACCGTGCAGCGGTTGAACGAATGGCCGATGGCGATGCGCGCGGTGGCATGGCCGCGCTCGATGCTCTTGGCTGGCTTCATGAAGGCGGCGCTGAATATGTCAACCGGGCTGCCGCGGATTATTTGCGGCTGACACAGGCTGGCACTGAGTTGGAACGTGCGCTACTGGTCGCGCCCACGTGGGCGGAAAATCATCGGCTGACCGAGGTAATCCGCGCAGGGCTTAAGGCCAGCGGCCAGCTCGCCCAAATTGGCAATGAGTTTACCGTCCACGACTCACTCCAGTGGACGACTCAGCAAAAGCGCCGTGCGGCCAACTACCAGGCGGGACACCTCATCATCTTTAACCGGCAAACTGGGATTTGGAAGGCAGGCGATTTCGTGGAGGTTCGTCGAGTCACTGCAAAAGGCGAGATCCTGCTGTGGGCAAACGGCGTAGAGCATCAATTGTCGTTGCGAGCCGCGGAACACTTTGACGTGGGCCGGCCCCGGTTGGTCGAAGTCGCTGCCGGCGACAAGTTGCTCGTGCGCGCCAACCAGAAGCGGTTTGGATTGATCAATGGCCAAGTCCTGACCGTGGATCGGATCGAGACTGACGGAGCGATTTTGACCAAGGAAGGGGTGCGACTTCCATCGTCCTTCCGCCGGTGGTGTCATGGCTATGTGGTGACCTCCCACAAGGCCCAAGGGCGCACCTGTGAGCACGTGATTGTAGTCGCGGAAAGGTTGGACGCCAAATCCGCTTATGTGGCCTGCTCGCGCGGAAAATTCTCGTGCACCGTGCATACGCCCGAAAAACGGCGCTTGCTGGACGGGTTGCCGGAAGGCAGTCGTCGAGCCGCGCTGGACGTGCTCGCCGAATCCGTAAAGCCGATGTTGGAGCAACCTGAGCCACGCTCATTAGCGGCACGGGTCCAAGCCTGGGCACGGCTGTTGCCGACGGTGGCCGCGCAAAAGACGGAGAAAGCGAAGACCTACGCACGTCGCAAAATCGAGCGAGTCCGGCAAGCAATCCGCTTATGGCACCGATATTCCCTGTTTCGACAATCCCGAGCACTCACTCCCGAGCGGGAGGATTCGGTGCACGGCATCCGTTCAGACCGAGTTTGAACCCAAGAACCACCATGATCAAAACCTCCGACAGAAAAACTGCCACCTCTCCACCCGAATCTTACGCCGAAACCAGCGAACCTTCTTTGGGAATTACTTTTGAGGTGCAAAGCGGGCGGAAACGATTCCTTCCTTATCCATTTTTATCCGCGCTGGAATATAATGGCAACGAGTTGACATTCGATTTTGCTGCAGATCGGATTGTCGCGAAGGGCGAAAATCTGGAGTCACTCTGGAGGGCTGCTTGCAGAGGTCGCCTCGAATGCGTCCGGGAAATTGAGAAACCTGCCGCAGGAGCTCCTTGGGTGCGTGAACTATGTTTCGTTAACTCCGAATCCCCTGAGCCGCTGCCACGGTTGCCCATCGACGAATAAGAGCACGATTTTGAGACCGATCACCATTTAATAGCCTATTTCGTACGCAGTATTTCGTACCGCTTTCCACCAATTACCGATTCATAAGCGTCGACGGATGCGCCGAGATGCCTCAGTACGCACCTTTGCTCACAATTCATTTCACGGTAGCCGCATTGACAGATGTTGCTGCGTGGAAATCTGTCTATACGCGCCATCGAGCGCCTGTGGCTTATGGTGTCCTTGTACCGACGCGGGGACAATCTCACGCCGGCGCAGATTGCCTTTGGGATTTCGCATGTTGCGTGAGATGGGAAGGCCATAAAGTCAATTATTGAGAGATGTTGGATGGACGCCCGGTAGTAGGATTCGGTATAAAGATAGCCCGCCCCGGCTCCGCCGGCGCCTCCGACATGAGCGAAGCGAGCGTGAGGCGGATGATAGGCTTTTGCTTTCATTGAGTCGATTAACCACCATGGAGGGCGGTCGCCCGCTGTCAAAAACGTCCTTGAAGTAGGCGGACACGTGCTTATTTGACGAACGGATTTTTAAGTCTTTCGTTGGGCAATGGAGAATCAAAAGTCACTGGTTTACCGTAACTTATGAAGTTTTTATTGAATAAATGGAAACGTTTCGCGAAGTAGTCGGCGAAAATTGCCGCATTATTGCGCCGTAACCGGAGCACAGTTTTCTGCCTGAGAGGTATGACTGATGAGGTATGAAACAATCTATCTTCAAACGGGGCGGCAATTGTCTGTTGGGGAGTTCGATCTGGAAATTTTTTCAGCCGTCGAAATCTGGCGCGCGTCTTGTCCGGCCACCTTTGCGTTACATCTGCCAGCACGGGCAGTTCCTCAACTACTGAACGCCAATGGACCAGACCAGCAACCCCAAACCTAAGGCCGACAGTATTCCAGACAAGAAAAACTATACCCTCAAAGAAGCCGCCGTGTATCTCAACATCTCCACTCGAACGGTGGAAAGGCTGATCCAGCGTGGTCTTATCCGCCGAAATAGAGCCCTCCGTAAGATTTTGATCCCCCGCACCGAATTGGACCGCTTTCTGGAAAAAACCCTCTAATTACACCGGTCGCGGCAGGGACGCGGGTTGTCCCGCGCCCCCCTTCCGCACAGATCCCGGAGAGCGGCATTACGCGCTCAATCAATGGCCCGCATTGCTCGTCTTCCTCGAGGATGGCCGCCTGGAGATCGACAACAACCTCATCGAAAATGCCATCCGCCCCACCGCCGTGGGGAAGAAGAACTGGCTCTTCATCGGCGACGCCGAAGCGGGCGAACGCAGTGCCATCCTCTACACGATCATCGAATCTTGCCGGCGGCGCGGCCTCGATCCCTTTGCCTATCTTCGTAACGCCTTCACCCGACTGCCCTCCATGACCAACTGGCAGATCAAGGACATCACACCCAAAGCCTGGGCCAACAGCCAAGCTCGCGCCGTTCAACGTGCAGTAGCGTAGAAGTCATAGGCCTACGGCTATGACTTCTACGACCCGAAATCACAATCTACGATAGCCCTGTCAAGAGGCGTGGCAGCGGCTTTCAATTACCCACAAATTTCGCGCCGATGGCGAAGCCTAATTGAATGTCATACCATCTATACGAAATAACTGGACTATAGTGGGAAGGCGTGTGAAAAGGAGAGATGCGCACACGACTGATCAAACTTGGGCGGCCGGAACTGAGCAGCCAGTTGGAGGAAAGGTATCGGCAGGAGAAGGATGTGCGGAGCAAAACGCGGCTTTTGTGCGTCAAGCTGGCGGCGCAGGCCGAGCAAAGCGCCGCGCAGATTGCGCAGGTCTGTGGCTGTTCGCGGGCCAGTGTTTTTGAGTGGCTGCGGCAATTTCGGGAAGGGGGATTTGAGGCCCTCCTGGCGAGAGATCGACCGGGGCCGCAGCGTGGCGAGATGCGAGGCCTGCCCAAAGCGGTGCAGCGTCAATTGCAGCAAGGGGTGCAAAGCGGGCGCTGGGCCACAGCCGAAGCGGCCCGGCAGTGGTTGTACCGCGAGCACGGCATCAAGAAGCCCTATGTGACGGTCTGGCAATGGCTAAAAAAAGCCGGCGGGGTCCTGCGCGTTCCGCGGCCCAGGCACCCCGGACATGACATGGCAGCGGCGGCCGCCTTTCGGGAGCAGTTGGGCGCAAAACTGGACGCCCTCGGACTCAAAGCCGGGAGCAAGGTCAAAGTGTGGGTCATGGATGAGGCGCGTTTCGGCCTGCACACCGAAACCCGGCGGGTGTGGATTACCAAGGGAACGCGCCCGACGGTGCGCCGGCAAACGCGCTACGAGTGGGATTATCTCTACGGAGCTCTGGAGGTCGTCGCAGGGCAGGCGGAGTTTTTGCACCTGCCGACGGTGGACCTGGACTGCAACCGGATCTTCCTGAAGCACCTCCAGGCCAGCGATCCAGAGGCCGAACACATCGTCATCGCCGATCAGGCCGGCTTCCATCTGCGTCCCGGTGACGCGCGCCTCCCAGAGCACGTCCACATGGTATCTCTGCCGCCCTACAGCCCGGAACTCAACCCTTGCGAACAGCTCTGGGATGTACTCAAGGATACCGAAGGCTTTGCCAACGGTCTCTTCGAGAGCATTGCCAAATTGCGCGCCGCACTGCTCCCGGGTTTGCGCCGCTATTGGGAAAACGCCGCCTTGGTTCTCTCTTTGGTCGGTCGCCCTTGGCTCCACGATCAAGCAAACACTTCTGCGAAAAGTTAATAGTCGGTGTATCTTAAATAGATGGTATCAGTAAGGCGGGAGAGGCCACGCCACATCACGATGTTACCTGGCGGCGGGTCATGGGCACGGGCCAAATAGCCTCCGAGTCGTGCAATACAGAGGAGATAGTCGGCCAACGTGCTGTTGCTTGAGGCATTGCCAGTTCGAGCGGCGGTGATTTCATCCAACAGAAGAAGTTCGCCTTCAGTCAATGCCAGCAGGGGTGAGACTTGCGGAGCGCTGCGCTGCACCATGGTCATCCAAAAGATTCTCCAACTCAACACACCGCAGATGGCGATCAGGTTCAGCCGCTTGGTCAGCAATCACAGCCCGGTGCCATCGAAGTAGAGCATCTTCAGCCGCGTGTGGCGTTTGTTCGTGAAGACAAACAAAGCGCCCGAACGCACGTCTTCACGCAGGCGCTCGCTGGCCAGCGCAGATAGCCCTTCGAAGCCCTGGCGCATGTCCACAGGCTCCACCGCCAGGAAGACCCGCACACTGCCCGCGAAACTCAGCACGCCATTCCTCCACCGGCTAGCGCCCGCAACAAGTGCGCGGCCAGCACGGCCTGCGCTGTGTCTCTCACCTCCAGGCGCGACCCGCCAGGCAGATGCACGACCAGCGACCGCGTCCTGTCCTCTGCACTGCTCTCCACCGTGGCCTCCACCCATCCCTCAAGCCGCGGGACCGCAGGCGTGCTGTTGGTCGCATTCCCTTCGCTCCGAGCCTTACGGCGCTTCTGCACCCAAGTCGCCAAGGTCTGATACTTCACCCCAACCCGCGCGGCAAATTGCGCCGCCGGCAACCCGCTGCGCTCAAACTCATCCAAGACCGCTTCCCTCTGCTCCGGCGGAGTCCACACCCGCCCAGCGGCATCCTGTTTCAATACTCGATCGGCTGGTTCCATAAATTGCATAGCGTAGCCTCTACGCAATTTACGAAACTACGGCCTTCCGACGGTGCTTCGATTACCGCTTACGCTCAGCCTGCACCGTCAATCAAATCCGCATGGTGCTCCGGACACCGCTTACGCTGCATCCTCAGTTGGAGAATCTTTTGGATGACCATGGTGCAACGCGCCGCGCCCCAGGCCTCACCCCTGATGGCGCTCACCGAGACCGAGGTGCTCCTCTTGGAAGAAATCAGCGCGGCCAGAGGTCGCCCCGTCCCGGCCAACGCCAAACTTGGCTTCTATCTCCTCAGCATCGCGCGCCTCGGCGGCTATCTGTAAGCGACATGCCGAGCACCGTCGAGATCCCGACGGTGCTCGGCATGTCGCTTACGGCTATCTGGCGCGTGCCCATGATCCACCGCCGGGTAACATCGTCATGTGGCGCGGTCTCTCCCGCCTCACCGATCTCCAACTGGGCTTCGCCCTCGGTGCAAAATTTGTGGGTAATTGAAAGCTCCGCCGGACGCTTACTATAGGCGGCACACCGGCACACCTGACTCTGTTGCCATTTTATCGTGAGGGAAGGCCGCCAAAAGCGCGTCCAAATCGGGCATTCTCGGTTTCTCCGGTGCGTCAGCAAGAGTTGCCGAGGAGAAACTGATAGGTGGCGGTGTGTAGCGTCCCGTTGACGCATAATAATCATCGAATTTGATGCGGGCGTTGCGAACCTCCAAACCAGATGCAAGGATCGCCGGGATACCGTAGGCCTCTGCGACAATGATTCCGTGCAGAGAACTTGAAATAACGCGATCACAAGCTGCAATTGCGGCTACGACTTCAAGTGGAGGGCGGCGTACGTCAATTGCGAAGTCGTTGGGCAGAGGGTCTTGATGATGCGCCACGAAACCAATTCCCCCGCCGCCAATCGGAAAAGAAAAGAAACGCGGCAGCAGCAGCGCGGGATCACCAAAACACGAAATTGGCGGATATCCCACCTCGGCAAGGTGACATGCTGTCATGGGACCTCGGACAGCGCGGATATCGAGATCGCGGTGAGCCACCGGTCCATCTCCCCGGTAACCGGCTCCCCAAACAACGTCGCCCGGGCGCGCATGCCACGTCGAGAGTACACTGCCGATGGCCAAAAGTTTGGGGCTGATTCGTGAATCGCGAACGATGTGGACCGTGTGCCCTACGATGGCCCCCAACAAATGGAAGTTTAGCTCGTCGCCAAAATTTGTGTACTGTGAATGTCGCCAAGCGTAAGTGGGTAACATAGGAAAATTCAGGCGTCTGGCAGAAAGGATTTCACCACCGCAATATGCTCACTAGCCGTTTCCATGGGGGCTTCATAGTTTTCGTTGACAAGCTTGAAGGGCGCCTGCTCTGGAACAAAAAATGGCACGCCGCTACGCCGGGCGAAAACCATCCCATGATAACGTCCGGAAAAGACCATGCGTGAATGAGCGAGAAACTCAAAGGCCTCGCGCGGATTCTGAGCTCGGCGAATTTCCGCCTGAGGATAGAAACGGCGAGCATCCTGGAGATGCGGTTCGTCATCGGAAGGTGAACCCATGCCCAACCAAACAATCTCGTAATCCATGGAACGAAACAATCGAATAAAATGCTGCATGAATTTGTCGCCGGGATTTACCGCCCCGGCGGGTATGATTGTCAGCCTTTTCGCGCGATTTTGAACGGGGAGTTCCACGGGACTGTAAAGATAAGCAACGTCTGGTACAAAGCGGATGTCCGTCCGACCTGTTAGCTGATAGGCAATTTGTGCACAACGGGGGGACCGCAAGGTAATGAAATCGGCTTTTTGTAAGTAAGGAATCCACGGGCGTAGCGTTTCCTTGTACTGCGCTTCGCCGTTTGGGCTAAATTGAAATCCGCAGGAAAGAAACCCCCACGGGATATCTTGGTTGATAGCCCAATCCATATAAAAGCTCATCCGTTTTACGTGCAGCGAATGGTCTCCGTGATCTTTGCGCGCTGTATTATGCAAGATACCGCCTCCGCCCATCACTAGCAAATCGAGGTCTCGTGGAAGCGAAACCGGCAAATCGGAATTGTAAAAGATCAAATGGTGCCTTGGCAGGCAATCACGAAAGACCTCGGGATAGGTATCGTCGCCTGCGTTTCCGTAACCAAATGCACCTACAAACGCGATTTTCATGCCCGCGAATAGAAAAGATGTTCGTTCATGACGTAGTGGAAATCGCCTGGCGGAAAATCAATAGTCAACGATGCGGCTATGATGGTTGGCGGTTTTCGTAAGTTCCCAGTCTAAAGCAAAAACGCCAGCCCCGCGGGCGTGCTTTTTCACTATGAATCCCGATGGCAATAATCGGGGGTAAATTGCGCGCGCCAAAAAGTGCTCATCGATGCCGTACCCAGGCCAGACGAAACCGAAATGTGGAACCGGGCCTTGCCCCGGATAATTTACTATTCTCGAAAAGCTTCCCCGGGTAAGATGCCAGACAAAGGCCATAGCCAGTTGAGCTACCGGTAGTCGCTGACGCGTCCCGAAGCGATTTGCGGCCATGGGGCGATAGATAAAGACGTTGTGCCGATCTAGTTCCGAAACCATCGGCACCCGCCAAGTGGCGACTTCTGCGGTGATTAACGACTCTGAAAGTCCGATAGTCTCAAGAGCGCGGTCCATGAGGTCACTGTCTGTTATTGTGGCCAACGCCAAGGCATCTTCCAAGACAAGGAATCTCCACATGGCGCCCGGATTGTGGAGGAGCGAGGAGTGTCGCATAAGATATACCTCGCAATACTGGGTCAATTCAGGTATGAGGAAGGCGAGATCCTGGGCAAGGTATACTCTCACGGTTACGTCGGGACGCACCTTCGCGGTGCGTTCCGCGCCGCGCATAATGGGCAGAAGATAGTGATTCCAGGGATCATAGCGACAATCTAACCCAAGCCGGACAGCATTCTGCATCAGGTAGAGGTTAGGAGTCGGAAGGTCTTGCTTTCGCGGATTGGGATGCTTCCAAAATAGCGACGTCGATAAAACGTGATTGCTTGGCCGCGAGTTATAGATCTCCTCCACACCAAACCATGCTTCGGCGTGGCCCCGTTCTTCTGGCGAAGCGGTATTTTCATAGACGCACACCTGTTCATCGGTCAGAAATGGCATAAAACCATTCCACCCGGAGCTTTCGGCGTGTTGGCGCAAGCCAACATCCAAGCGGGAGGCGAATCGATGCTTCATCCTATGACAGTGTCTTTGCGTGCGGACTTTGGCGCTTGGTTGCTGCCCGACATACAGTCGCGATATGCCCGGAAAAAAGCAGGCCCAACAAAAGTCCGAGCGCGACACCACCAGAAAATGTTTGATAATGGGAAAGGTACAATCCCATGTCGGAACGCAACTTTACCGTGTTGAGGCAAAGCCCAAGAATGCCGCTTGCCACACCAAAAATGGCGCTTAAAAGAAAGCTCAACCGCGCCCACTTCGGGAGGCTGGATATAAACACGGCACGCAGCAATAGAAGCGAACCGATAACGATGACGATCGGGAGGATGTTCGTACTCATTGAAAGGGGACGTTAGCGGAAATGTCGTTTTGGGGATTTGACTGAGTCTAAGGAAACGCTGATTTAATCGCTTTTCGAAAATGGCTACAGAGAGAAATCGGCGTCGATTTCGCAAAAATCGCATTTAATCAGCGTTTCCCTAATCGGTTCTGGCGGATTGTTGACTTAAGCGCTTCGCCCTTTTTGGTGTCCTTTTTGCTTTGATTTTCTTGAGGATTGGTTTCTTCCTTTTGTTCGCTTTCCCATTTTTGCTGGTTTTGCATTCCGCTTTGGAAAGATCACCTGAACCGTTACCAGGCGTGAAAGGAAGCGAGGGCGGTGCCTCGCGGCGCAAGAACGCAACTGCGTTCTCGGTAGGGAGGGGGTTGAAGATATGACGTGGGAAACACGGTGATTTCCTGAGAATCGGCGGCGAACATGGTCAGCAGTTCGGATGTGCTAACCGTTCGGCCACGAGCGGCATATTCACTTGTTGCAGAATGCGCCGAAGTGGACCGCTCACCGGCCAACGTCTTGATAAACCGCTCGAGGAAAGTGGCGCCGGGGAGAGCGCCAACGACACCGGTCCCCAACGGCTTCTCAAATCGGGAGGCCGGTGGTGCGAAGCCGGCAAAGACCTCTGTTGTGACCATGGTCAACAACGGCTCGATGTTTCGCAGGCATACCGCGGCCGCGTCGACGCATAACCCTCCGTGATGCCAGGCGACCTCGTAGCGCAAAAGTTCGACGCGCGCTTCTTGACAGTCTGCAGAACCAACGCGCGTTTGAGCAAACCCAGGCAAACGGGTGATCTCGTTTTCGGTCCAGATTTCCACTTTCCACCCTGGATGTCGAACTTGCCATCGAGTCCGAAGAGGTTCGATGCCTACGTTCTGCAAGGTGGAACTGGTATCCACAATATGTATGATGCGCGGGAAAGCTTGCGGCAAATCGCCTGGCGAGTTGCGCGGGGTTGGCAGCGCCATTTTCAATCGAAAGCGCCGGAGTTCCGTTTGCATGGCCGGAAAGCGTACGGATTCGCTCCAAGGGGGCCACACCGATATGCTCTCGTTGAGGAACTATCTCCACGGAAGATCGCTCTTCCCCACAAGTCTGTCCGCGCCAGATGCCGTCTGGGCCGGCTTTGACTTGAAACAGCGGTTCATTCTCGGAAGAGACCTCCAGCGAAAGCTCTTCCCCATTTTCCAGCAAATCCCAAAATCGCTCGCGGCGTTCCGGTCCAGTTTTCGTGGTGCCGTTAGCTGCGAGGCCAATAACCCTACTTTCCTGGCCATGTCCGAAATACACGTATCTCTGTCCAAGGAGTCGCTGCGCCGTCTCCAAAGCCCTTGACGAGCGATTCACCGGCACCCAGCGACGCACCTTTCTGGAGCCCTCGTCCAACAAGACATCGAGTTGATCGAGGAAAAAGAAACACACCTCCTCAAGCTGGAAGCCGGGGATCGGTTTATTTCTTGGTTTCAAACGCCATTTATCACCATTGCGGTGCTGGAAGAGAAGTTTATCCTCAAAATCGTATTGGAACAAGGTGTTGTCTCTAAGCTCCGCATTTCGAGCCGGCATGGAATACTTTTGCCCCAGCTTCATCCACGCAAGGTGAAATGTTTCCTTATCGCCGAGAAAATGTTGGTAATAAAAGTCGCTGTATTCGTTGAGGTGCATGGCCACGTTCAAGGCTTTCCAGCAGCGCCGTTTATCGATTACGATTTGACCGCTCTCAAATTCTCGCTCGTCGCGAAAATCGATTCCACAAATTGACCAGATCAGCCTGTGTGGCGCAAGCCGCCAGATGTCCGGCCAAAAGATCGCACCCGTTTCGCGGTAAGGTAAGCTGTCAAAAAGAAATTCAGGGTTGCGTACGGGTATATTGTCCACGTCAATGAAAAGCACCTCCTCAAATTTGCTGTGCAGAATGGCGTAAGGTTTCATTTCCCACCCTCCCAATGTCCGAACGGGCCATCGTTCGCGAACTTTTTCTGCATCTATGCACGTCGCTCCAAAGAGATGATTAGATGCCGCATGTGCGGCGTTAGTTCGTCCGCACCAAGGTGCCAAAGCTCGATGGGCAGACCGCATCCCAACTTTCTTAGTATGTTGAGACAGACCCAGATGCACGGAAAATACTTTTCTCCACCACCACACATCACGATCCCCCGGCCGTAAAAGCGCCGCCTCGGATACCGGTATGTTCCCGCGACACATTCATCGAAGCGTCTTTGATGCTCGGCGATTGGACTTTCTGACTCTTTCGAATGAACCATTGGCGCAGTGTTAGAATTAACACGTCTTTGAGCAATAGATTTCATGATGGGATGACTGCTTCCGTTAGAAGGGGCCGTCTGGTGGGAGGTGGCCAACTCAGCTGCTCGCGCCTCTTGCGAATTCAAATAGCGAAGCGCTCCTCCGGCGAAATAGAGTTCGATTCGTCGTATGGCCTCATGGGAGCTGATTAGATCCATACAATGTGGGAGATAGCGAGCATCTTCCACAGCGGAGGCCTTCCTCGTATTCCAATCGTTACCGAGTCGATGGCGCCTGCCGTCCTTATACATAATGACATCGGTGCATAAGTATTCGGGCCGATCATGCCGATCCCCGTCCCCCAACGGAATGGTTCGCGCACGCCAGCAACCACCGGACTCACAACATTTGAGTACGCCGGTCGTATGGATAAACTGATGGGTAGGATAGGCGCCCCACTGCGACGGTTCCCGTCCACCCGCGACAACGACACATGCGCGGGTGGAGGGCATTCCTTTCCGCGTTTCGACCGCGGCGGCAAGGTGCATCAACAGCGTTACTGGACACATTACGCCCTGCGCGCCGTGGACTAAATGAATCAATTGGCGCAAGTTGGTCTTGCCTCGAAGGTCCAAGACTCCCGTTAATGGTGGGTGATAGTGCCTTTTTTCTCCTACCTGGACGAAAAGAATTCGTCCGCGAAAGTGATCGACCACCCCCTGGTAACGTTGTACGTCCCACCACTTTACGGTGTAATCAAACTTCCCGCCCGCCGATATTATCCAATATGGCATGTCCTGGCCCGTGATTTCCTCGATAGGGGTCGCGGCTGCCCTCTCGCTATTTGACAGGTGAATATCCCCTCGAAACTCTGTCGCTTCGATTTCCAGCTTTAATTGCTTATTAAGAAAATCAATGAAGGCGGCGAGGACGTGGTTTGGTGACCGATTGCTGCTTTGCACCAACGGTGCCTGACATTCCACTATCTTTGCCTTTCCTTGCAGCGCCGCCAAATCCGTAATGAAGGGATTGTTGGCCCATAAATCCCTATAGGGGGACTGTATGCCGGTTAAGAACGCGGCCGGATATGTTCTGTGCAGATCGCGAATCGCCGCCGTCAGCAACACCGCATCCCCAGGGGAATAGTGATCAACCAGGATCAACCTTTTCATTCATTTCGTCTCCTCCGCCAGGACCATAAGCAGGGGTTTAGGACAACGACTAGAACAGCGAATGCTATTATGCCGACGAATCCCGTCTCCATCAACTCCCTCTCGTACGGCAGCAAGGGCTGCAAGACAGCACGCGAAGGCTGCTCCTTATCATAATAAGCGATGACCCCGTCGCCCGTCGGAAGCGATTCCGCCACATATCGTGGAACATCTTCAGAAAGGGTGACTAAATTACCGTCGGCTGTATGATAAGAATAGCTGATCATGGTACGGTCTGATGCCTTTCCAGGCTCGTGCGCTTTAGGCTGGGCTATGGTAGCGGCTGTGCTCACGCCGTCGCGCGGCAATGCCAACTTTCTCTGGATATCTAGATTCGCCTTCAGCAATACGGCGATCAGCACAGTGAACAGAACCGTGCCGACAACTCGGGCGGCCCTGAACTTCGCCTGTTCGCTGTCTTTTTCAATGGCGCTACCGCTGGTTTTGTGAGCCATCGCTAGATCATAGAGGTGATGCACGTTACCTATACCATATGCTCGCATTGGGAGGGTAGAGGATTCATCACATCGAGTTCCGGTGGTTCCGGTGGTTCCGGTGGCTCAGGCGGGGGCGGAGGAGGTGGCGGTCGCGGAGGGGGGTGGACCTTGTCCGCCGTTGTTTTGATTCTCACCCTCGTCTTCAAACTCCTCTTCTGGAGTATGGTCCGGTGGGGGGGGCGGAGGCGGTGCCATCGGATCGTCCCGCATCACCTGCTCCTTGAATCCGACCGTCGCCTCTGTAAGGAGGGCCGCGATCAGCACCACGGCAACTATTGCGATGACTACCGGCGGGAAAAATTCACCCGTCGGGTCTGTCCCCTGTGGCGGAGCGTTTCTGACATAGATATACAGATTGGGGCCCTGTAACAATTCGATGGCGTCATCGTTAAAAAGGCGCGTCCCCCCGAATTTGCGCAGCAGATTCCCATAAGGCGAATACGGAGTTACATACCGCAGAGAATCGCGGCTAAGCCACCGACCAAGGCCCGAATGCAAGCTCCGCTGCCGCACCTGGTAAAGAGAGGATTCAGCATCGAACCGATAGGCGCAGTAGCGCGTTTCCCAATCGTAAAGAGACGCCGAGCGCGATTGGAATGCCGCAGTGAGTACTGTGGATGTTCCAAAAGCATCGTAGCAATAGCGTTCTTGCACGGCGGCGGTTCTATCGGTCACCGCCGTAACGTGCCACTGATCATGGAGCGCATACAAACGCGAGGTCGATGCGCCGTACCAATCTCTGACAATCAAGTCCCCGTCCGGATAGCGAAGGCCCCAGACAAACTGTCGATCAGCGCTGCTGCTGGTACCGAGGCGCTCTTCGAGGATTTGCCATGCATCCGAGTAGAAATAATTCCGTTGCTGCGTTTCGCCGCCAACAGCGGTAATTTTTATCACGCGTCGCATCAATCCGTCGAATTCATAGGAGCCCAATGTGCCTGATTCCGTCGCTACGCGAACCAAGCGATTCCATGCGTCCCAAGTGACGATTTGGCTCGATCTCCAATTGGTGACCGATGGTGTGATCGTTGTGCTGCCTCCGGCATTGTACTCCAACGCGCTGGCGACTCCGTCAATAGCCGATATCTCGTTGCCCTTATCATGGGCCCTGCTCTGATCAAGAGTTTGCGAGCCACTAACCGTAACAGTGTAACGCTGCCAATTGCCGGTGGCGTCAAAAACGAACGCCTCTTCCTCTGCGGGAGTGCCTATAATCGTCGCCCCGGAACCAAGCGTACCCCGCTTCCGATCGTCGAGCTGATAGAGACCATCGTACGCAAATTGTTCATCGAAGTTCCCGCTAGGGGCAACGACCTCCTTCCTCCAAACCCTATTGCTTACCCGGTCGAAACCATATTGGACCCGTTCGAGATAATTGCTCGTACCCGTGATCAGCCACGGCACGTCCACGATTCTGTTAAACCTATCCAAGCCCGTATATTGATCACCGCCATCTCCGTATGGCTGGCCTGGCTGAGCAATGTATGTCATTTCGACGACCGGTTCCAAATATTGGATGCGAACCGTCGACTTCCGGCCACGGTAAGTGTACTGGGCAAGAGCGCTACTACCGTCCCAGATTTGTTCTATACGGTCGAGCAAATCGCTAGTGCCACTCGTTGGCCCATAGTTGTATCCGATGATACGTCCATTAGGATAGATAGTAGCATTACGGCGCGCCGAGTTGCGGCTTCCATCTTCGTAGGTATAAGATGTTTTTGGCGTTGTGTTTGTACTGACCGCCCCCGTCTGTGACTGATAATCATTTATCAATTGACCGAAAGCGTTGTATTCGAGGCGAACGTCGTTCACGATAGCGCCGGAACCGGGTGATGGGTTGTCGAGGCTTGTTACGGTCTGCAGGTAGCCGCGGACTTCGTAAGTGCGGCTTATGCGCAGCACCGCAGAATCGATTCCGGAGCCCACACTTGTCACCCCATCGTCGCTCAACCGTCCCAATTTGTCGTAACCATACGAATGGGACCGTGCCATTCTGATCGGCGGCCGTCGACAACTGGCCTATTGCATTGTAGCTGTATTGCGTCTGCCCGCCGTCTGGATATTGCTTGCTGCGGAGCAGATCAAAGCTGGCAACGCTCGAATCACCAAGGGTCGTTCCATACGTCCATCGCGTAATTTGATCTCCGGTGACGGAGTTGAGGGCTGTCAAGGTTAAAAGGCGGCTGTCGGCATTGTATTCGAATGCCGTGGTCTTATTCGCATCCGGACCGCTTTCCGCCGGATTGTAGTTTTCAACAAGCCGTATGATGCGGCTCGCGTCGTCATAGTATTGCCGACTAGAAGTTCCTTGGGCATCAATGCCTCGGTACATCTCTCCCCGATCGTTGTAATAGCTCAAACTGACGAGCACGGTATCCGAGGAAGCAGGAATTGTATCGGACCGAGTGGCTGGTGTCCCGCCATTCGTTCCATAGGAGGCGGCACCAACGATACGCCCCAATGGATCGGGGGTACTGCGCGAGATAGCTCACACGCGCTTGGGGTTGTGCTCCATTGGGTACCTGTAGATTCCCATTACCGGTTGCGTCGTGATTGCGATCTCGCCCGACGATCCAGACTGCATTTCCTGCCCCATCGTATGTGGTCTCGGTCTGGGAAAGGACAATATCGTCAGTCACGGTGCCCGCTTGACCGTAGCTCTCCGCGTCGGGATCGCACGCTACATACGTCCGAGTGGGCCGACTGATTCCATCGAAAGTGGTCTTTACGAAACTAAGACCCCGCATTCCACGGACTTTGATAACGTTGCCGCTGGCGTCATACCAGGTGAGCTTGTCGAGGGAATTGCCAACCGTGCCTGTCTGTGGGTCCACGCTAAAGCGACTGTTCTTGAAAACACGTCCCAGGTTGTCATACGCAGTTTCGGCTTGTGCCACAAGATTCCCACTCGAAGAAGAATTGTAACGGCGGACGCTAATCTGCCGGTCGACATTGTCGTAAGCATAGCCCTCGTAAAAATCGATTTCACCGTCACGGCTCGTAAGTCGGTTACGGAAGTCGTAGGCATATGACATCTCTCGGGAATCGGCAGAACTTGCGAAGGCGGTTAACTTCGTGAGATTTCCGTCCCCACCGGCATCGCCATTGTCGTATTCCCTCTCGGCGACCTTAACCATATCGTTTCCGTTGGCCCCCGCCCCGGACGGGTCTGTTTGGGTGGCTCCACTGTCGTTCGTCCCCCTTCCATGTTTCTGAAATCCAACCCATCGCATTGAGTACGTTGGTCGTGATCGTGCCGCCAGGGGTTTGTTGGCGAACAATTCGGCCAAGGCTATCGTAGCTATAGTTTGTTTCGTTGTAGTTGATATCCGCGCTGCCGATACCATTCATTGGAATGGAGAAATACAGGCGTTCCCACGCCAGCAGGCCACGGTTGTCGTAAGCGGACCGCGACCACCTCGTCCAACTGGTTTGCGGAAACGTATCGGTTGCAGCCAAGGGGCCCGTAGTGGTTCCCCTCGTTGCCTGGATTAGGTCTGTGACGCGCCCACTCCGGTCTTGCACCGTAATGCTGACAGGATTAATCAACGTATATGTGTATGCGGGTGCTGCGCCTGTCGCGTAGCCGCCACCCTCCCATTTCTGCTGAATGTCGTCTCGGTAAACAATCCATTCCGCTCGCCGAATGCTTGTTGAAATCCCGTTTAGATCCACTTGATGTACCGGCCCCAAACTTTGCGTGCGCCGCCCAAGATTGTCGAATTGGAAATCATTGATCAGGTGGAGACCGCCTCCGGCCGGTGTGATCCAACCGTTAGGCGCCGGCAGAATAGATGTGTTTACATCGTCGATCCTTTGTGAGAGCGCGCCGGTGACAACATCCGGTACGAAGGCAGTAAGAAATCCTCGTGGATCTTTCAGCCAAGTCCGGCGACCGTAGATGTCAAAAACCTCGGTGAAGGCGTTCGCGGTACCCGACCCATTTTGATCGGTGGTTATGGTTGGAAGTGTGGTCGTCTTTTGCTGTAACTGAAAGGTCGGCCCAAAATCCGGGGAGTCATACCAGGCATCATAACTGAGTTGCTTCACCGAAGGCGCGAGGTCTCCCGAGGCACTCTGATACGTGATCTCCTGTTGGAGGAAGTAAATTGAGTCGAAGCCCACGGTCCTCGCGACATAGATATATTCCTTTAGCAGAACCGGAGTTCCGGCGGACCCTTGTTGGACCTTCTCGTATTGCAAATATCCTTCAGGCTGACCGCCAGGATCGCTCGGGCCATAGAATTGGTAAAGCTTGATCAGTCCATTGGTCGGCGAAAGGATGCCGACAGACGGCGTGGTTTCATCATATCCTGCGACCGCTGATGACGTTGCAGTCAAGATTCGATTCCCTGAGTCGTCCACCTGGTAGTAGTCGAACCACTCATCAGTCTCTTGGCGATGAATTTTGAACAAAGCCTGGGCGTGACTGTTGGCATAGACTATATTCTGCGTGCCATTTGGCAGTAACTCAACAGTCTTTGTAACCCAGGCGTTCATTCCGCTTGCCGGGCTCTGATTGTAACTATAACTAAACGTAAATGTATACGCACCGCCTTTTGTGACTTCCTGTGTCACCCGCCGTTGCCAGTCGTAGCTGAAAAAATGGTCGGCGTAGGCACTGATCTGCGCATCGGTCGCCGTTTCCGGCGTGAGGCCGTTAGCCGTCATTCGCTGGTAGGCCTCCGGGCCAACTACATATTTCAGTCCGTGCTGAAAACCGACTGCATTTGTGGTGGTGTAATAGCGATAGTGAGAACTGCGCAATGAATCCCAGGAAGTCGTGGAGGAATTATATTCCTCCACGACAGCGGTCTTCAAATCCCATTGCAACCCTTCGGCCTCCCCCGTTCCATAGTAAGTGTAGCGGCTCCGCAGGACATCTTGGCCGTTGACGCGCAATGTGACCACATCGAGCTTGCCCGGCAGATTTTGACCTGGATTGTAGGTATAGTAGAAGCCAGTTTCCTGTTCATTTAAGGTCCGGACGAGCGAAATGAAGCGATCTTGGGCATCGTACGTTGCCGAAGTGACGTTGCCGTTCGCATCGATCAAGCCCTTGAATTGGCCTGGGGTGTTCGGTATCGAGAAATCGAAAAATAAAATCTGGCGGCCCAAACCATCGGTGAAAATGAACTGGTTCCCAGCGGGGTCATATACGATGAAACTATCCTGCGTGAATGAAGCTACGTAATTGTTTGTTTCGCCCAGCCTTTCGAACCAGAGCGCCGACGTCGGTGACGTGGTCAATATAAGAGTTGGTGGCGTCGTGCCCCCTCCCACTGCGGTGAGATATGGGTTTTGTTCGACATACCAGTTGATTCCGTTTATGCCGTCGTAATTCTGATTGAAAATGTTGTCGTAGCTGCGGGCTTGGCCCCACGGCCGTCCGAATCCGTAGAATACGATGTCGTTTACGATTAGTTTTATCTCACCGTTTCCATAACGGATGGGAGCTGTACTGTAGTCGGGATCCGGCGAGTCACCACCACCGGAGGTTAAACAAAGCTTGCCAGCCGGATTTGTTGAACAAGGGTTGACGCAGGACGAAACCGTTGGCCCGCCGGGAGAAGAAGGATCGCTCATAGGAAATGATCGGATTTGGGTATGGCTGTTTCAGTTGAGCAAGAGACGACAAACAGAGATATCAAAAGGCTTTCGGAGTTGCTGGGGGATCAGATCGGATGCGGCGCCGCGTCACCGCAGTCGCGAGTTTGGAGGTCGAGCGGCACAATTAGCCAATTCTTCTTGTGCAAACACGACGCTGGGCTCCTGTGCGTTTGGTGCGCAACGGACACTCGGATGCCATGTGCAACTTACTTTCATGAGTGGCATAAACTATCCATAGCAAGTCCACAACGCGGGTGCTATCAGGCTGGGCACCAGAATTTTTACGCTCCAAAAGCCCTACAATATGGCTGTTGAGCCTACGCCTCATTCATACAAAGAAGTCCCGATGAAGACACATCCTTCTTTTTGCAGGAAGTGCGAGCTTATGTTTCGTAAACTGCTAATATACAGTTATTTATGAATGAAAAAATGGGGCAGGGAAAATTGAGGTGAAAGATGTGGAGCCGCCTGGCTCGAAAATGAGCGATCGAAGTGTTGCAGGAAAGAGCCTGACATACGATTGTCCCCGGAGGAAATCGGCCGTTGACGCCTGTCGATTTACAGCGGTCACGATTTCGATTTTCTGAACTTGCGGAATTGACGGCAGCGTGCGAGGTACGCATCGTTCGTAAATCTCATCCCCAAAGCTGTGAGTATGGTGAATCAAACAAAGAGGGAGGTCCTTGTCATCGAGGAAAATCCATTGGTGCGCTTTGGAATTCTATCCGTGGCTAATTTGCACCCACTACTGCATGTTTGCGAGGAGGCCGGGGATGCGCGCACCGCGCGTGTTCTGTATTCGCAGACGAAACCCCACATAGTCGTTTTGGATATTTCGTTACCCCATGGGGATGGAATTGAATTAATGCGAGAATTTTCTGGGATCAATCCTGGGTGTCGTTTTGTTGTCGTAAGCGGTCTGTGCGATTGCGCGGTGGTTCAGCGAGCGTTTCGCGCTGGGGCTAACGGCTATGTCAGCAAGACGGACCCGGCGGCAGAAATATTTTGCGCCCTAGAGGCGGTTCTCGTCGGTGGCGATTACATGAGTAAGAGTATTAGCGAAAGTCTTCGTCTAGCCATTGTCCGAAAGCCAGCGAATCGGGCTCTAACAGAGGTGTCAAGGCTATCTCTGCGAGAGCTGCATATTTTTCGTAGAATAGCCAAAGGTCAGACGACTTTGGCTATTGCCCGCGAGTTGGGCGTAAGCGTTAAAACGATTCAGACACACCAGGGGCGGATCAAGACGAAGTTACAATTGATCACGATGGCACAACTGCGTTTGGTCGCTGCGACTTGGTTGGCTTGCTCAATGGCGATTTAGGGCCTATCGATACTGGAGTGGCGACCGCAAATCGTGCTTGAACCATGTTGTCGCTTCGATGCGTCCAAGTGGCTTGCGGGCATTCCTTGCGCTTCGCTCTCTCGCTGCAAGTTTGTCGCTCGTAAGCCCCAGTATCACCCTTGCGATTCACTTCGTATGTGCCTGGAGCATTTTCTTTCCCGTATGGAGCTATCTTCCGCAGATGTAGCGGCCGAAATTTCAGCAGATGCTAAAATCGGACAGTTTTCTGGAAAGGACGCTCTGATCTACGCCAGCTTGGCGAGTTGCTTCTTCTCGAAGTCCTGCTGGTCGGCGCCAAACACCTCCGTGTAGGTGTCCATGATCAGCTTGCCCCCATCCTGATGCCCCTGCCATTTCGCGATGGTCTTCACGTCCACGCCGGCCCGATAGGCTTCCAGGATGAACATCTGCCGCAGGTTGCGTTGGGAAAAATCGGGAAACTTCAGGCGCGCACAGGCATTGGTCAGCGCCTTGCGGGCGTTGTCGATAATGAAGACCCGATTCTTTGGGTCGAAATCCTGGCCATCTTTGAGCGCGCGCTGCTCCGCCTCGGTTCGCATCCGCTCCAGCAAAGGGCGCAATTTCGGATAGAGGGGCACCGTAAAATACTTGCCGGTCTTCACGCGCTGGATCCTCATTTCGCCCATCGATCCCCCTTTGAGATCAATGTCCGTCCAACGCAATTCGCCCGCTTCCGCCTGCCCGAGCCCAGCCCGTCCCTCGAACTCGAGCAAATCGGCCGAGGCCATTCCCTTCCGGTTCTTCTTTTGCGCGCGGACTTCCGCGAGAATTTTTTCAAATTGCTCCAGGGTGGGAATGGCGGGCGGTGGCCGATGCACCGTCTTGTATTTCAACCCCGAGAGCGCGTAGAGGTTCTCGGCGGTCATGCCATCGCTTTTGGCCAACTCGAAAAGCTGCCGGACAAAAAGGCAAAGCCGGTTGTAGGTATTGGCGCTGTATTCCCGCGTGCTGGCCAGTTGGTTGACGAAAGTTTTCAACTCGCTTCCACGAACCGAACCGGCGCGGCGCTGGCAATCGAAGAAGGCGCGGAATGACTTCGTAAATCCTTCCTCGGCCACTTTGGTCGCGTCCTCGCAATGGACCCGGCTGGCCTCAAATCGACCGAGCAGTTCGTCGAGGGTGCTGCGAGAAACCACCGGATTGACCCGGCGCGCATCGCCCAGCCACTCGGCCAGCTTGTTGTCCGCGGTTTTGCGGTCGGCCGTTTCCAGGCAGTGAAGCTGGGGGCGGCCATCGATCTTGCGACGGCCATAATAGATGCCGGAATCCGGATTGCGATAGAGGTTCGAGGCAACATTGACCAGCTTGGCCCACGTGCCGCCGTGGTGTTTGGCCGCCGATTTTTTGGGAGCGGTGGCCGGTTTCCCCGAGGAGAGCGAAGTATCCTCGACGGCGGAAACGGTTGTGGAATCGCCTGATTCAGAGGTGATTTTGAGCATGGAGGAAGTATCGGGTATACCATTGGGGTTTACCACCCGAATTCTCCCCCTCTGAAATTTCCTCCTAACTGGCTCATTTTATGCCACTTAAAGTGGTCGGGCTGGCGGGATTCGAACCCGCGGCCTCTTCGTCCCGAACGAAGCGCTCTACCAAGCTGAGCCACAGCCCGTTTACTGAAGGGAGCGCACAGTAGGGGTGGGCCGATGGAGGGTCAAGCGAAAGGTTCCGCTCTTTCGCAAAGTGGCACGTTGGCACGCTTTTCTCGCTCTCCGGACGAACTCTTTCTAACGTCAAAGCGCCTGACGCGCTTTACTTGATGATCATGATGAGAGTCCCCGGAACCTTTCGCGACAGAGTGATTGCGCTGTCGCTCTTTGCTTCTGCGCTAGGGTCCGGGCTGCCTGGTCATGCGGAGTCGGGAGGGGACGCGGATCTCGCCGCCCTTCAGGCCAGTGCGAAAGAGTCCTTCCGAGACAAAGTCGCCCCATTCCTCACGACCTATTGCACGGACTGCCACGGCACCAAGAAGAGGAAAGGTCAGATCAACTTTCAACCCGCGCTGAAGAACCCCGGCGACGCCAACTTCAGCAAGCAGTGGAAGCAGGCGCTCGCGAACGTAAAGACCCACGACATGCCGCCGGACGAAGCGGACAAGCAGCCGACGGGCGAGGAGCGTCGGATGTTCATGGACTGGGTGGCCAAGGTCAAATTCCTGAGCCCGAAGGATTCGGGGCCCTTTGTAATCCGTCGTCTGACCAAGGTGGAGTACGGCAACACGCTGCACGATCTCTTTGGAGTCGATCCGGCGATTGTTCACGAATTGCCGGACGAAGTGTTCGGCGAGGGCTATCTGAATACACTGTCCCCCCTCCAGATGGAGGAGTATCTCGGCATCGCCAATGAGGTGTTGGATCGGATTCTGGCCCCCGGCGATGCGCCCCCCACGGAGCTGCAAAGGCGTTTGTTCGGTGAGCCGCCCGCGGCGGGTGCGGACGTTCGAGCGGCCGCCAGAAATGTCGCCCGCTCGCTGGCCCGCAGCGCGTATCGCCGGCCTGCGTCGGAAGCGGAACTGGATGTCCTCTTGGGGGTATTCGACTTGGGAAGGCAAAACAAACTCTCCTACCCGGCGGCCCTGAGCTTGATGCTCAAGGCGGTCCTCGTTTCTCCTCAATTCCTCTTTATCACCCCCGGCAGCAGAGGCCGAATTGGGTCGCGAGATTGTGCCCCTGGATGATTATCAACTGGCCTCCCGTTTATCGTATCTGTTGTGGGCCACCATGCCCGATGCGGAACTGTCCGCGCTGGCCGATAATGGGCAACTCCATGAGCCAGCGATGCTGAAAGCCCAGGTCCGGCGTTTGTTGGAAGATCCCCGCTCCCGGGCGTTGTTTGATGGCTTCGGGGCGCAGTGGCTGGGCTTGGGAAGTCTCGAGAGCAAAACTTTCGACACCGCGAAATTTCCCCAGATCACCAGCGAGCTGCGCCGGGCGATGTATGACGAGGCCCGGCTGTTCTTTGAGAGCATCGTGCGGGACAATCGGAGCGTCGTGAGTTTCGTGGATGCGGATTACACGTTCCTCAATGGGACGCTGGCCCCGATTTATGGTCTCGAAAAGTCCGTCACCGGACCGGAGATGCGCAAGGTGCAACTCACCGATGCCAATCGAGGGGGGATTTTGGGGATGCCCGGCGTGCTGGCGACGACCTCCTTTCCCAACCGCACCAGCCCGGTCCGGCGCGGAGTGTGGGTGCTCGAACAAGTGCTCGGGGAAGAGGTGCCACCGGCGCCGCCGAACGTTCCGGCCCTGGACAAACAGGACAAAAAGACCGTCGCCAATTTGACCCTGCGTCAGCGCACGGAATTGCACCGCACGAATGCCGTTTGTGCCAACTGCCACAAGATCCTCGATCCCATTGGATTTGGCCTGGAGAACTTCGATGCCATCGGGCGCTGGCGCGATCAGGACGATACCGGAGGGGCGATCGACGCGGCCGGTGAGCTGCCGGGCGGAAAACACTTTGCGTCTCCCAAAGAATTGAAAACCATCATCGCCGCACGAAAGGATGATCTTGCTCGTACCCTGACGGAAAAATTGCTGGCCTATGCCCTCTGCCGTCAGCTCGAGGGCTATGATGAAATCGTCGTGGATCAGTTGATGTCGTCCATCGCCCGGGACGGCTACCGGATGCAGACTTTGATCACCGAAATCGTCACCAGCTTTCCCTTCACCCATCGCCGCATTCCAGAACAACTGACCACCTCGTCCCAATGAAAAGTCACTTTCTAATTGATCGTCGCACCTGCCTGAAAGGGCTGGGAGCCGCCCTCGCCCTGCCGCTTTTGGAAACCATGGGTTGGGCCGATTCCTCCAAGGGAAAAGCGGTCAAGCCGCCGGTGCGCCTCGGCTTCATGTACATGCCGCACGGGGTCATCATGGATCAATTCTGGCCCACGGATCAGGAGAGCTTCCTGACGTCCCCGCCCCCGGCTTTGGAGTCGCTGGCACCCGTGATCGACCAGTGCCTGATGATGAGGGGCATTTCCGGCGTGCCGATCGCGCCGTTTAATGGCGCACCTCATGCCCTCGAATTATCGACCTGGCTGACGGCGACGCTGCCGGATTCGCACAAGCGGAATCAGATCAACATTGCCATTTCCGCCGATCAGATCGCCGCCAATTACGTGGGGGGCCTCACGTCATTGCCGTCCTTGGAGCTGGCCACGATGCCCCAGACGCACAAGGAAAACCAGGAGGGGTTGAACGAGGGATACTATTCGCACTGCAGCTTTCGTTCGGCCACGCAGGCCGTCCCCGCCGAGATCAACCCTCGCAGCGTGCTCAACCGGCTTTTCAAAAAAACCGAGTTGGATGGCGCCCGCCGCAAACCCGGGGCGGACGCCCTGGAACGGAGCATGTTGGATCTCGTCATCGGCGGCGCGAAAGATCTTCGCCGGACGTTGCCCCAGGACGATCAACACAAACTCGACGAATACCTCGACAGCGTGCGGTCCGTGGAGCGCCGCATTGCCGCCATCGAATACCGCCAAAAAGAGGCGGCGCTGGAAGCGGCCGGAGTCAGCGTCAGCAAGCGCGCCGCTTCCGATTCCCCACCCATCGAAATCAAAATTCCCGAAGGGGAAAAACGCAGCGAGTACATGCAGGTGATGTGCGACCTCAACGTGCTGGCCTTCCAGACCGACACGACCCGCGTGAGCACTTACATCGGCTCCACTCCGAATGGCGTTTCCTATCCAGAGCTCGGGTTCAAGGACGAACATCATTCCCAAACCCATCATAACAATCAACCGGACAAGGTGGACAAAGTCGCCAAGATCACGGCGTTCAACATCGCCCAATTCGCTTGCATGATTAAACGGATGGCCAGCTTGCGCGAAGGCGACGGCACCCTGCTCGATAACTGTATCATGATGTGGGGTTCCGGCCTGGAGGACGGGAACCGGCATGCCCGCGAGAACCTTCCCTTTATCGTCGCCGGACGGGGGCGGCGGGACGATCGACACCGGACGATTCCTGACCGATACCCGGGGCAACCAAGGAGACCTGCTCACCACGCTGCTGACGTGTGCGGGCATTCCGCTGGATCGTCCCATCGGGATCGCGACCAAGCAGCTCACCGAGATGACCACCGGGGTTTAGAGCGTGGCATGCAGTGGGGATTTTGCGGGAGGGGCGTGAGCGCCGGAGGCGCCCCCAACCCCTGTCATTCTGAGCTTGCGAAGAACCTCTGATCTCTGCTTTTTTCACCGATTTGGCAGTAGATGACGTCAAGCTTGCAGGCCCGGCGTGCGCGTCAGATACCAGAGCGAAATAAGAGGTTCTTCGCAAGCTCAGAATGACGGGTTGGGGGGACGCGCCATATAAATATGTGGTCCGGACCAGACTCACGAACCGCTCAGCGCCTCGAAGCCGGAGATAACGTCGAAGAGTTCTTCATCGATGCCACTCTGGCGCAAACGATGAAAGGCGCCGTGCAGGTTTTCCAGCATTTCGTCGATGTTCTTATCGGCCCGCTGCATCGCGGCAAGGCGGCTGGCGTTTTCGCTGGCGAGGGATTCGGCGCAGGCCCGGAAGAGCGAGATGAAAAGATATTCGCGGACGAGAGCGCGCAAGGCCGCGTCGCCGACGCCCATGACCTCCGGCAGGTTTTTGGTCGGCCAGCGATCTTTGGCCAGACCTTCCTGCCATTCCGCATCCAGGGGGGAGCAGCCGCTGGCCCACGGGTTCATAGAGCGCGCCGGCCAGCGGGCGATTGTGGAAGACGTACACTCGCGCGTATTCGCCCTTCGCCCGATGCGCCTCGCTTTCGATCTGGATTCGGCCGACGAGCGGGGTGATGGCCTTGACGGAATTGGGCACGGCGAAGAGCCCCATCAGCGGCAAACCGGCATCCGCCAGGCGGGCATGCACGCGTTCGCCCACGGCCCAAACCTGCGGCTGGCCGGGCAGTGCGGCGAGCGTCTTGATCGCATAGTCGGCCACCACGTCATTGAACTGGCCCACCAGCCCCTGGTCGGAACCGAAAACGATCGCGCCGATCGTGCCGGCATCGGGAGCGCCCGCCGGTTTTTTCATGAGGCTCGCGATCCCGCTTTCCCGAAAGCACGCGCCCAATCCCAATTCCACGGTGCGATAGTAATCCGCCAGCGCGCGCACCGATTTTTCGTACTGCCCGATGCTCGCAGCGGCCAGGGCTTTCATGGTGCGCACGACGGACTGGAGATCGCCGGCGCTGTTGATCTGCCGGAGCAGGCTGGAGGTGGTATCGCTCATGGCTTCGGCGCGGAGGCTTTTTCAGGCGGGGGCAGGAAGCGCACGAGTGCCTGGCGGGCGATCTCGACGATGGCCTGCCGATCCGCGTCCGCCAGTTTTGTGGCGGTTTCAAAGCGCGCACCGATATCCGCGGGCAGGTTCGCGGAGGCCTCGCGCACGGCCTGCTCGGCGGCTGTCATTTGGTCGAGTGGCACGGGATCGAAGAGCGCCGCGGTCAGGGCCACGAGCACGGTGATTTGCGCGAGCACGGAGACGGGCGCCAATTCCGGCTGCTTGAGGCAGGCGCGGATGCGCCGCCCGTGTTCGATGACCTTGCGGGTGTCTTCGTCCAGGCGGGCGCCGAAGCGGGCAAAGGTCTCGAGTTCCTCGAACTGCGCGTAGGCGAGCTTGAGGTCGCCGGCCACCGCCCGGTAGGCCGCCCATTGCGCCTTGCCGCCGACGCGCGAGACGGACTTGCCGACATCGACCGCGGGCAGCACGCCCAATTCGAAGAGCGAGGGCGAGAGATAGATCTGGCCGTCGGTGATCGAGATCAGGTTGGTGGGAATGTAGGCGGACATGTTTTGCGCCTCGGTCTCGATGATCGGCAGCGCCGTGAGCGAACCGCCCCCGCGTTCCTGGCCCAGGTGCGTCGCCCGTTCCAGCAACCGCGAATGAATGTAGAAGATGTCGCCGGGGAAAGCTTCGCGACCGGGCGGCCGGCGCAGCAGGAGGGAAAGCTCGCGATAGGCCTGGGCGTGCTGCGTGAGGTCGTCGTAGACGATGAGCACGTCGCGGCCGGCTTCCATGAAATGCTCGGCGATACTGGTCGCGGCGTAGGGAGCGATGTAGGCGAGACCGGGCGCATCGTTGCCCTC
Organism: Chthoniobacter sp.; assembly: GCA_037200205.1. Lineage (GTDB taxonomy): Bacteria > Verrucomicrobiota > Verrucomicrobiia > Chthoniobacterales > Chthoniobacteraceae > Chthoniobacter. The sequence goes on along the minus strand of JBBCHV010000041.1, from coordinate 38,602 downwards.
GGTGACCACGACGACTGTGTAATCCATCGCGCCTTTCTCGCGCAGGGCGGCCACCGTCTTCGCGACGGCCGAAGCGCGCTGGCCGATCGCGCAGTAGACGCACACCACATTCTGCCCGCGCTGGTTGAGGATGGTGTCGATCGCCATCGCGGTCTTGCCGGTCTGCCGGTCGCCGAGAATCAATTCGCGCTGTCCGCGTCCGATCGGAATCAGCGCGTCGACCACCTTGAGGCCGGTCTGCAGCGGCACGGTGACAGGCGCGCGGTCCATGATCGGCGCGGCAGGCCGTTCGATGGGCAGGCGCTTTTCGGCCGGCACCGCGCCCCGTCCGTCGAGGGGCTGGCCGAGGGGATCGATGACCCGCCCCAGCAATCCATCGCCCACGGCCACATCCATTACCCGGCCGTCCGCTCGACTTCATCGCCCGCGTGCAGGTTCCAGTAATCGCCCAGCAACACCACGCCGATCTCATTTTCATCCACGTTGAACGCGATGCCGAGCACTCCGCCGGAAAACTGGACCAGTTCCTCGAAGCCCACACCGGGCAGGCCGGAGACCTTGGCGATGCCCGTAGCCACACTGGTGATCCGGCCGATCTCGCGGGCGCAAGCTGGGGCGCGAAGGCTTCCCGGGCGTGGCTGATCTCCGCGAGCGCGCGATCGAAGACGTCCGGCAAACTTTCCGGCGCGGTGCTCATGCGGCTTGGGGAACGGCGGTCTCGTTCAGCAATTCGCCGACCCCGCGCTCGAGCGAGGCCAGGTAATCGGCAATACTCCAGGCCACCTTCTGCCCATTTGCGGTGAACTCGATTCCGCAGACCAGATCCGGTTTGGTCTCAAACTGGACGGGAATTTCCGACGAGAAAGTTTCATTGAGCGCCTTCTGGATCGCGGCGCGTTGCTCGGCCGGCAGGTCGAAGGCGCTGCGCACCAGGGCGGGGTCGGACGCGGTTTTCAGGGCCTCGGCGAGGCCGGCTTTCACCGGCCCGTCCAGCGCGCGCAGGCGGCGGATGAAGACATCGCTCACGCGTTCTTCCAGGCTGGCCGTGGCGAGATCGGAGAGCGCCCGCCGCGCGATGGCGAATACTTCCTCCTGGGTCCGCCGGCCGATCACCTGATGCAGATTGCGGGCGTCGCTGCGCAGCGACTCCCGGCGCGTGGCGGTCAGGGCGTCGGCTGCCTTCCGCGCTTCGTCGAGGAGGCGCTGCCGTTCCGCCTTCGCCTCGTCGGTGGCTTTGCCCAGGAGGGCGGTGCGCTGTTGGTCGAACTCCTCGTTCTTGCGCTGGAACTCGTCGCGCTCCTTTTGGGCTTCGGCTTTTTGGGCATCGGCGTCCGCGAGTTCCGCGGCGATCCGCTGTTCCGCGCGGCGATGGCCTGGAGGACAGGCTGGTAAAGATAGCGCTTCATCAACCACACGAGGAGGAGGAAGTTGAACGTCTGCGCGCCGACGGTGAACCAATCGATGAGCATGCGCTACTTTCCCGCCGTTTGGGCGATGACGTGGTTCCAGAAGGGGTTGGCGAAAAGCAGAATCATCGAGACCACGAAGCAGTAGATGGCGGTGGACTCGATCATCGCCAGGCCGACGAACAGGGTGCGGGTGATGGTGGCGGAGGCGTCGGGTTGCTGGGCCAGCGAGGTGAGCGCGGTCGAGACGGCGCGCCCTTCGCTCAGGGCGGGGCCCATGCAGCCGAAACCCGTCGTGACGCCGGCGGTGACGATGGAGGCAATGGCGATGATGGTGATGTTATCCATGTGATTTCGTGGGTTGATTCAAGTGGCTGGCGACGGCGGGGGCTGGCGCGTGCGGATGGCGGCCGCGATATACACCGCCGCGAGGATGCTGAAGATGTAGGCCTGGACCATGCCGGTCAGGAGCCCCAGCGCCGTCATGAGGATCGGAAAAATGAAGGGCGTGATCGTGAGGAGAATGGCCAGGATCATCGCCCCGCTCATCATGTTGCCAAACAGGCGGACCGCCAGGGCCAGCGTGCGGGACACTTCGCTGATGATATTGAACGGCAGCATGATGACCGTCGGCTCCGCGTAAGACTTGAGATAGCCGCGAATCCCTTGATCTTCGATGCCGAAGAGCGGCACGGCCACAAACACACATAGCGCCAGCGCGGCGGTGGTGGAGAGCGAGCCGGTCGGCGGCTCGTATCCGGGAAAGACGGTGCCAAGGGCGGCCGCGGCGACGAACAGGAAGAGCGTGCCGAGGAATGCGAGATACTTCTCCGGGTGGGGCAGGCCGACTTCTTCGATTTGTTGGTTGATCGCGGTGACGACGATTTCGAGCAGGTTTTGCCAGCGGGAACGTTCGAGGCTCGTGGAGAGACGGCGTGTGATGAGCCGGGAGCCGACCGCCAGCACGAGCATCAGCCCCCAGGTGAAGACAATGGTGCCATTGAGTTTCACGAACCCGTGTTGCCAGAAGATCATCTCGTCGGGACTAAGGCGCATGGCCGGCCTCCGGTGATGGGGGGATGACGTTTTCTCCCGAGGGCCGAGTCAGCCATGTGACGACCAGGCGGGCCGTGATGAATCCGAGCAGGCAGAGCAAGAGCCGCAGCCAATGACCGCGCCCGACCAGGTAAAAGCCGGGCAAGACCAGGCCCATTCGGACCAGCAGACTGCCGAGAAACCAGAGCGCCGGCCGCGGCGACGCCATTCCCTTGCGCAGCGTCCACCAAAGGCCGCCGAAGAACAGGGCGCCGAGCGCTCCTCCGGCGATCCACGAGAGGAACAGAATCAGGTTTTCATTCATGGTGATCCTCCTGTTGTTCGCGAATCGCTTTCTCTTCCTTCGCGACCCAATGCCACGCATTGAAGCAACCGAGCGAAAGCCCGGCCACCAGCAGCGCCAGCGTCCACGAATGCGCGCCGGGATGGTGTTTATCCAGCCACATGCCGAGCGCCGCACCGAGCAGCGTGGGAACGACCACCGACCACCCGATGAGCCCCATCATCCCCAAGCCGAACCAAACGCCCTGCGTGGACTTCCGCGCACGGATCTTGCGCGCCGCTTTCGCGCCGACCTGGCCGGCGAGAGGCGGGACGGTTTTCACGGATGCCCGGTGTGATGCGTTATCCATGGTGAAATGCCGCGAAGCGGCGCAGGAATCCGGTTTCCAATTTTGCCATGACTGTGCGCACGCTTTGTTCGCTCTCGTCGAGGGTTAGAAATTCTTTCTCCACCGCCGCTCGCAACTGGCCCAGGTCCCGTCCGGCAATCGCCCGGCGCACCGAGACGAGGACATCGGGGCCGGTCTTGACCAGCACCCCTTCATCCACGGCCAGGCACACCTCGCCCTCCGCCTCGGTTTCGTAGATCAGGATGCCGGGCGTGAGCGCCGCCACACAATCGAGCCGGTGGGGCAGGAGCCCAAAAGATCCGTCCGGCGTTTCCGCCACGATGCGCGACACGCCGGTTTTCTCGGTGAAGACTTCGAAGGGCAGGAGAACCTTAAGATTCATGGCCGGCGACGGCGGGTTTCGGGGCGGACGGGGCGGGTTTCATTTTGCTCTTCGCTTCATCGATCGTCCCGATCATGTAGAGCGCGTTCTCCGGGTAGTCTTTGAATTCATCGCGCAGGATACGCTCACAGCCGTCCAGCGCATCCTGGAGGCTCACGAGCTTGCCCTGGAGGCCGGTGAACTGCTCGGTCGTAAAAAAAGGTTGCGTGAGAAAACGCTCCAGACGGCGTGCGCGCATCACGACGTTGCGGTCTTCCGGCGAAAGCTGCTCCATGCCCAGCATGGCGATGATGTCCTTAAGTTCCGCATACTGCGCCAGCGTGCGCCGGATTTCCTGCGCGAGCAGGTAGTGCCGTTCGCCGACGATCCCCGGCGTGGCCATCTTGGAACTCGATTGCAACGGATCGATGGCCGGGAAAAGTCCTTCGCCGGCTCGCTTGCGCGAAAGCACGATCGACGCGGAGAGATGCGAGAAGGTGTGCACCGCCGCGGGATCGGTAAAATCGTCCGCCGGCACATAGACCGCCTGGATGGAGGTGATGGCGCCGGTATCGGTGTTGGCGATGCGTTCCTCCAGCCCTGCCAGTTCGGTGCCCATGGTGGGCTGATAGCCCAGGCGCGACGGCATCTGCCCCATCAAGCCCGACACTTCCATGCCGGCCTGGATGAAGCGGAAAATGTTATCCATGAGCAGCAGCACATCGCGATGTTCGTCGTCGCGAAAATACTCGGCCATGGTCAGGGCCGCATGCCCCACGCGGAACCGGCTGCCCGGCGGCTCATTCATCTGGCCGAAGATCATCACCATGTTCGGCAACACCCCCGCGGCCTTCATGTCGCGATACAGCTCCTCGCCTTCGCGGCAGCGTTCGCCGATGCCGCAGAAAATGCTGACGCCTTCGTGATGCCCCACCATGTTATGGATCATCTCGGTGAGCAGCACCGTCTTGCCCACGCCCGCGCCGCCGAAAAGCCCGGCCTTGCCGCCGCGCTCCAGCGGCACCAGCACGTCGATGACCTTGATGCCCGTCTCAAAGACCTCCGACTTGGTGGAACGCCGGTCCAAGGGCGGCGGAGCGCGATGGACCGAGCGCCATTCGGTATCGGACAACGTCGCGCCACGGTCGATGGCATTGCCGAAGACATCGAACATTCGCGACCGAATCCCTTTGCCGACCGGCGCCTTCAGCGGTCCGCCCGTGTCTTCCACCGGCATGCCGCGCGCCAGACCCTGCGTGGGCGTGAGCGCAATCCCTCGCACATGACGCGCATCGCGCTGCGCCATCACTTCGATGATGATCCTGCCTTCCTCGCCGGTGCGCAGCACCGAATGGATCTCCGGCAAAGGCCCGTCGAAGCGGACATCCACCACGCTTCCGCGCACGGAGACCACCACGCCGCGATTCGCTTCACTGGGATGCTCCTTCGAGAGTGTCATCTTCCCGGCGGAGTATCCATGCCCAAGCGATTACCGGATAGCTGTTTCACGCTGCGCAAGTGGTGGTTAAAAGCATGCTGGCGAATCTCATGGAGCTTCCCAGCAAAACGTAGCACAGGAATATCGGCACGCCAGCCCGCCGCTGGCAATGCTTCCCGCATCACCGACCCATAATCCAGGGCTTTGCGCCACCACGCGGGAGGCCGGTGCCACTCTGCCGCGCATCCGACTGGTAATAGCTCACGGCGATGCGGTCGGTAAATGGAGAGATGCGAACCATTTTGACGGTACTTTGCATTTTGCCGGGAGCGCGGGCATTGTCGCGGGCCCTTTGGGGGACCAACGCACTCTTCGATGTCCGACGTCTCGACCACCGCTCTCATTCCACCCTTGCCGCCTGCGGTCGATCCGCCTCCGCCTGCCCGGCCCGTCTCAAAAATTCGCTGGGCGATTCATCTGGCGATCATGGCGGCATTGCCGATTGCCGCCGGGTTGGGCGGCGCCGCGAGACAAGGCGGGCCGGCGCTGGGGCATGATGTCGCCGGGTTGCTGAAGGTCTGCGGCATGGAGGTGGTGTTCTTCGGAGGCGCTTTTGCCCTGGCGTGGCTGGCTTCGCGCGCCAATCGCGATGATCTCTTGCTCCGCTGGCGGCCCGGTTATTGGGTCGTTCCGCTCGGCGTGGTGTATTCGGTGGCCGTTCGCCTGGCGGCCGGTATCGTCGTCGCGTTCACCATGGCGATCGTCATGGTGAGCACGAGGACTTCGCCGGGCGCCATGCAACAGTTTGCTGAGGACCACCGCCCGAAAGTGGAGACCCTCGTGGACATGGAGGCGCTCACGCACAACCCGGCTTATTTCTGGCTGACCGTCGTGCTGGTCAGCCTGCTGATGGGCGGCTTGCGCGAGGAATTGTGGCGTTCCTCGTTTCTCGCCGGCTTGCGCCGGCTCTGGCCGCGGGTTTTCGCGTCGCAGGGTGGGGGCATCGTCGGCGCGGGAGTAGCCGCGCTCTTTTTTGGCGCCGGCCATATCCCGCAGGGGATGCTGGCCGTGGCCATGATCACCGTCGTGGGCTTTCTGCTCGGCGCGATCATGTCGCTGCACCGCTCCGTGTGGCCCAGTGTGGTTGCACACGGCTTGTTCGACGCCGCGAGCCTCGCGCTGCTGCCCTGGGCGATGCAACATATCCAGGGGTGGCAGCAGATGTCCGGAAGGTGAGGGGCGGGGGCGAAACATCCAACATCCAACATCCAATGGCGCAAGCGACTGCGGTGGCTCTCTTCGATTGGGTGTTGGACGTTGGGTGTTGGATGTTTAGATTCTCCAGCACTCCCGCCGACCCGCATTAATGAAGCCTTCGCCGCCGATTGGACGTTGACCGGCCTTGCCAGGCCGCTAACGTCAGACGCTCCATGAGTTCGCTGAACAAAAAGTTCCCGCGCCTGCTGCCTGAGCCGATCCGCAAAGGCATGAAAGTCGACGACCTGATCGACACGGCTTTCAAGGCCTACAACGGTGGCCGCCTCGCGGAGGCCTGCCGCCTCTTCACGCAAAAAATGATCGCCGGCAACGGCACCGTGGGCATGTCGCTCACCGGCGCGCTCACTCCCGCCGGCCTCGGCCGCGCGGCGATCGTGCCGCTCATGAAGGCGGGCTTCGTCGATTGGATCATTTCCACCGGTGCCAATCTTTACCACGATCTGCACTACGGGCTGGGCATGCACCTCTACGCGGGCTCGCCGTTTCTGGATGATGTCGCGTTGCGCCGCGACGGCGTCATCCGCATCTACGACGTGCTCTTCGATTACGATGTGCTGCTCGATACCGACGCCTTCGTGCGCATGGCCATCCAGGGGCCGGAGTTTCAGCACACGATGGCGACCGATGAATTTCACTACCTGCTCGGCAAGTATGTCCATGAGCGGGAGAAAAAACTGAAAATCAAGGAGACCAGTGTGCTCAGCGCGGCGTATCAATATGGCGTGCCCATTTTCACCAGCTCTCCGGGCGACAGTTCCATCGGCATGAATGTCGCCGCGATGGCGCTGCGCGATTCGAAATTGTGCATCGATGTGAACCGCGACGTGAACCAGACGGCGGCCATCGTCTACGGTGCGAAATCGAGCGGCTCGACCTCCAGCGTCTTCATCCTGGGCGGCGGCTCGCCGAAGAATTTCATGCTCCAGACCGAGCCCCAGATCCAGGAGGTGATGGGCATCGAGGAGCGCGGGCACGATTACTTTTTGCAATGCACGGATGCACGTCCCGACACGGGCGGCCTGAGCGGCGCGACGCCCGGCGAAGCCGTGAGCTGGGGCAAGATCGACCCGGAGAATCTTCCCGACTGCGTGGTGTGCTACGCGGACTCCACGATCACGCTGCCGCTCATCACCGCCTATGCGCTGAGCAAGGCGAAGCCGCGCCCGCTCAAGCGCCTCTACGACCGGCGCGACGCGCTCTACGGGAAATTGCGCGAACAGTATTTCAAGCACGGGAAGGTGGAAAAAATCGAACACCGCACCGATATCACCAAGCCGAAGCGGGGACGCTCCGGCCGTTCGGTGGTCGGCACCAGTCGCAATGGCCAGAAGACCTGACGCCCGGGCGCTCCTCTTCGAGCGCATTCGCACCTCGCCGCCGAAATTCGTGCACGTGCGCGGGGTGCCCTACACGGTCGCCGTGGAGGAATCCGAGGATCCGCTGAAGATCGATCACGTTTATCTCAATGTGGAAGTGCCGCCCTTCGGTCGGCTGCGCGTGGCGATCAATACGCTCTCGCGCTTGAGCCGCGAGGCGGGGTTCGACCCGCGCGTGCGCGTGGGCATCATCTCCTCGACCTATGCCGAAAAGCCGATGCCCAGCCTGGAGGAGTGCAACGGGCTCGACTACGCGAAACAGGACGAGAAACACGGCGTGAAATACAAGATCTACGAGCGGGAGGCGCTGACGGAATTGCTCGTCACGAAAATGAAGGTGGCCATTCGCGCGGAAATCTGGGGCGAACTCTACGCGCGCGACCATCTCGGCATTCACCAGGTCCATTGCCGCCGCGCGAGCAAAGCCGTGCCGGTGGACGTGCCCAACCGCGACGGCGCGCTCAAGCTCTACTACCCGCAGGATAATGCGGCGGAGGCGTTTTTGTTCAAGTTCGACGGGCAGGCGTAGTGGGGGAGGGGGCAGGTGGCAGAGGTCATCCTCTCCTCAATGTCATCCTGAGCGGAGTGTAACGGAGTCGAAGGACCCCGTGGCACCACCAGCGACCGACCGCTGGTGATTCTCCGTCCACTGGCAACGGGCTAGGTAGCAGCATCGGCCAAGTCGCCCGACCAGCGATGATCTCTGGTAGAGCGGCGGGGTCCTTCGACTCCGTTACACTCCGCTGCCAATGACACGTTTCGCAAGTTGTTGGGAATCAAGGAATGTTTTGAACATCCAACATCCAACATCCAATGGGCGTCATCCCCGAACCAATAATAATGCCCGCGTTTTGTGACCCCTCAGGATGACACGTTATCGCACGAAGGCTACGCACACCGGTTTGCCGATGCGCACTTTCTGGCCGTTGGGCGTGAGCTTGCCGGTCTTGCTATCGGCGCGGAAGACGAAGATGTCGTTCGAGTCCTGATTCGCCGCGAGCACCCAGCGGCCGCTCGGGTCGAAGCCGAAATAACGGGGTATCTTGCCCATCGTAGACACGTGCTCGACGAGCGAGAGGCGTCCGTCGCCGGCGATGGCGTAGACGGCGATGCTGTCGTGGCCGCGATTGGAGGCGTAGAGGAACCGGCCATTCGGGTGCAGGGCGAGCTCCGCACCGGTGCTCGGCTGGGTGAAACCGGCGGGCAGCGTGGGGACTGTTTGGAACGTGTGCAAGGCACCGGTGCCCGCGTCGCGGCGCAATGCGGTCACCGTGTTGCCCATCTCGTTGATGAGGTAGACGAAGCCGCGGGGATGCAGCACAAGATGCCGCGGGCCGGAGCCAGGCGCGATCTTCGTCGTCGCGCTCTTCGCGGGGGTGATGGTGCCTTTCCCCCGCGTTGAACCGGTAGCCCTCGATCCGGTCGTTGCCGAGGTCGCAGGAATAGACAAACCGATTCGCCGGATCGGCGTAAATGCTGTGCGCGTGCGGGCCTTCCTGCCGCTCGTGATTGGCGCTCGTGCCTTTCTGCTGATCGAAGCCCGTGGCCGCGCCAATCCCGCCACCACGCTGCACGGGCAAGACGGCGACCGAGCCGGAATTGTAGTTCGCCACGAAGACGAACCGATGGCTGCCATCGATCGAAACGTGGCACGGCCCGGAGCCGCGCGAACTCTGCTGGCTCCGCAATTGCAACTGGCCATCCGGGGCGATGGCGTAGGCATTCCACCATGCCGTTGTCGCTCTCGGCCGCGGCGTAGAGCCAGTGGCGGTTCGGATGGATAACGAGGAAGGAAGGATTCACCACCTTGGCCGCCAGTTGGCCTTTCGAAACCGTCCCGCGGGTTTCATCGAACTGAAAATGGTAGATGCCTTTGCTGCCGTACCATTTGGTGTAAGTGCCCACGTAAAAGTCTTCGGTCGCCGCGCCCGTGGAGGTCAAAAGAGCGAGGACGCCAGCCGCGCCAAGGAGAAGGGGGAATTTCATGCGGCGGAGTGTTGGCGGTTCATGCGCGTCGCACAAGCCCGCAAATGCACCGCTTACCCGGGCGTGGGAGGCGCGGGAAAGATCTCCTGCAATTTCTCGCGGAGCGCGGGGAACGTGAACGGCTTTTGGACGAAGCCGGCCAGTCCTTTGCCGGTGAAGCGGGCGATCGCTTCCTGCTCGTTGAAGCCGCTCATCAAGAGCACGCGGGCGGAAGGGCGCAGCTCGCGGATCAAGCGGAATGCTTCGTCGCCGTCCATGTGCGGCATGGTGAGATCGAGCAGGACGAGCGCGTAGCCATCCGGCGCGGTGGTAAACTCCTCGACCCCCGGTGCGGCCATTGTCCGCGAGCTTCGTCGTGAAGCCGATGGCTTCCAACATCCGCGCCGTGGTCACGCGCACCGTCTCTTCATCATCGACGACCAGCACGAGTCCCGAGCCTCGCCAGTTCGCCAGGCCGGGCGCGGTGGCGCCCACCTCCTCCGCCACCCCCCTCGGCACACGGCAGCAGGATTTTGAAGGTCGTCCCCCACCCTTCCTCGCTGAACACTTTCAGCGCGCCATTGTGGCCGCGCACGATCCCGAGCACCGCCGCGAGACCGAGGCCGCGGCCCGTGAACTTGGTCGTGAAAAACGGATCGAAGATCTTCTCCAGCACCTCCGGCGACATGCCTCCTCCATTGTCGCTGATCTCCAGCGAAACGTAATCGCCCTCGGGCAGGTCGCGGGCAAAGAACGCTCCCGAAAGATAGGCGCGGTCGGCGCGGATCAGCCCGGTCGTGATCGCGATGAAGCCGCTCTTTTCGCCCACGGCTTCCGACGCATTGATGACCAGATTCATGACGACCTGGCGCAGTTGCGTGGCATCGCCGAGCACCACGGGCAGCCCGCCGGCGAGGTGGAATTTCATGACCGCGCGCTTGCTGATCGAGACCTGCAGCAGCCGCGTGGTGTCTTCGATCAGCGCGTTCAGGTCGAGGCGGTTCACGACGAAGCGGCCCTTGCCGGAATAGGCGAGCATCTGTTTGCACAAGTCCGCCGCCCGCGCCGCCGCCGCTTCGATCTGCTGGAGATACGGCTGCAACCGGGGAATCGGACGGCAGGTCCATGCGCGCCAGGCTCGCATTGCCGAGCACGCCGGTGAGGAGATTGTTGAAGTCGTGCGCGATGCCACCGGCAAGGACGCCGAGACTTTCGAGCTTTTGGGACTCCTGGAGCTTGCGCTCGAGGAGCTGCCTTTCCAACGCCGCTTTCTTGCTCTGCTGCTCGGCCACGATGCGATCGGTGACGTCCTGGACCAGCGAGAGGATGGACACCGTTCGGCCCGTCTCGTCGTGCAGCACGGAGTTCTGCCACGAGCAGTGCAGGATGCGCCCGAGCTTGGTCAGGTTGCGATTCTGACAGGTATTGCGGTAGTCGGTGCCATCCATCAACCGGCGGACCACTTCGCTCACGACGGGCGAGTCCTCCGGGTAGACAAAGGGCCAGTCGCCGAAATGCTTCCCCACGATCTCATCGGCGCGCCAGCCGAACATGCGCTCCGCCTGCCCCGCCCAGCGCGTCACCCGAAAGTCCGGTCCCCATTCCACCACGGCCAGCGGCGAGTTTTCCACATGGTCGATGAGGCGCAACTGCGCGGCCCGCAATTCCTCGGTCGCGCGCCGCACGTCGGTCACATCGCGGGCGATGCCGACGATGCCGATGATCTCCCCGGTTTCATCCTGCAGCGGAAACTTGGAGGTCAGAAACCAGCCCCTCTCGCCGCTGGGGGGTCTCAAAGGGCTCCTCGCGATTGATGATCGCCTTGCCCGTATTCACCACCGCTATGTCGTCCGCGTAGTAGAGGTCGGCGTGGCGCGCAGACCCGCCAGATCGTAGACACTCTTGCCCAGCGACGAGCCGTTGTTTTGCGCTTCGAACATCTTCAAATCGGCCGCGTTCCGCAGGAGATAGCGGCCTTCCCGGTCCTTGCAAAAAATGGGATCGGGCACGGCATCGATCAGCTTGCGCAACAGGAAACGCTCGTCGCGCAATTGCTGCGTGACGGCCAGCGTCGCCGGCGTGGCCTCCAGGATCGGCTCGGTGCCACTGGCCTCGGCCGGCGCGGTCTCCGCATAGACGAAGAGCGTTCCGCGTGCGCGGTCATCCGCATCGAGCAGCGGGATGCCGACCACCTCGCAAGCTGCCGTGCTCCCATCCTTGCGCGTCAGCCGCACGTCGCCCTGCCAGCGCCCCACCCGCTGGACAATGGCCTCCAGCGCACCATTGGAGCCCGCGGCACCCAAGGGCTGCTGCAGCGCCTGCAAGGGCTGGCCGAGCACCTCTTCGCGCGACCACCCGAAGATCCGCTCGGCGCCCGCGTTCCAGTCCAGAATGGTTTCGTCCCCCGCCGTCACGACCATCGCCTCGTGAATGTGATTGAAGACCAAGGCACGCCAAAGAAGGGCGTCGAAGTGGCCTTGATGAGGATCGGGCTGGCTCATTCCTTGGAAGAGCGCGCAGTCTACAGTCGACTTTTTCCCCATTGGCGAGCCTCGAAGTCGCGCCCGCCATCGCCCTTCCCCGCCACACCGACAAGAAACGGATAGATTAAACACGAAGGCGCGAAGACACGAAGAAAGGCCACTTTGGTGCCTTCATGGCGAATCGGCGGACAGGAATGTCTGCGCTCCGTTTCAGCCGCTCCTTCGACATCGAATCCCTATGGCGCTTTTCGCCTGCACGCGTCGCGCAGTAACGAAGTGCGGACATTCCTGTCCGCGGACTGGCCTAGCTCCGGATCTGCCCGTTGCCGCGCAGCAGGTACTTGTAGGTCGTCAACTCTTCGAGGGCCATCGGGCCGCGGGCGTGCAGCTTGTCGGTCGAAATGCCGATCTCCGCGCCAAAGCCGAACTCACCGCCATCGGTGAAGCGCGTGGACGCATTCCAATACACCGTGGCGCTGTCCACCTCGGCGAGGAAGCGTTCGGCCGTCTGCTCGTTGGCCGTGACGATGCCGTCGCTGTGATGGGAGCCGTTGAGCTCGATATGGTCGATCGCTTCATCCACGCTATCGACCACCTTGGCGGCGATGATCAGGTCGAGGAATTCCGTGCGGTAGTCCTCGGGAGTCGCCGCCTTGACGACTTCGCCCAGCGCGGCCCGCGTGCCTTCATCTCCCCGAATCTCGACTTTACCCGCAAGCAGCGCGGCCCGTGGTGGCAAAGAATCGGTCCGCGATGTCGCGATGCACGAGCACGGTCTCGATGGCGTTGCACACGCCGGGGCGCTGGCACTTCGCATTGAGGACGATGCTCTCGGCCATGGCGAGATCGGCGTCCTGGTCGACGTAGATGATGCAGATGCCGTCGTAGTGCTTGATCACCGGCATGCGCGCATGGCTCACGACCGTCTCGATAAGCCCCTTGCCGCCGCGCGGCACGATCACGTCGAGATACTTGTCCATCGCGCAGAGATGCTTCACCGCCTCACGATCCGTGGTGGGAATGAGCAGCACGCTATCCTCGGGCAGGGCCGGCGCGCGCGGCGCCCGCGGCTGAGCGCGGCGGCGATGGCCACATTCGAGTGGATGGACTCGCTGCCCCCGCGGAGGATGGTGGCGTTGCCGGTCTTCGTGCAGAGCACGGCAGCGTCGCTCGTCACATTGGGACGCGACTCGTAAATGATACCGACCACGCCGATCGGCACGCGGACTTTCGAGATGCGAAGGCCATTCGGGCGCGTCCAGTCGCGGAGCACTTCGCCCACGGGATCGGGCAGCGCGGCGACTTCGCGAATGCCGGCGGCCATGGCTTCGAGCCGCTTGGTCGTGAGCGTGAGACGGTCGATCATCGCCTTGGTCAGGCCGTCGGCGGTGGCTTTGGCGACGTCCCTGGCATTCGCCTCGAGGATGGACGGGGCGGCGGCGATCACTTCGTCCGCCATGGCCCGCAGGCCGCGGTTCTTCTGCTCGGCACTCGTCCGCGCGAGGACGCGCGCCGCGGCCCGGGCCCGGCGGCCAAAGTCTTCGATCTGCGATTTCAAGTCCGTCATGGTCTGCTCACCTTCCTACAGGGTTTCGCCTTTGGCAACGAAGCGCGTGCCCGACGGGCTTGCCGGCGGCGATCGCGGGGATGCGCCCGGCGTTGCGTCCGCCGGCGATGAACGTCGAGATGCCCGCATCGACCGCGACCTTCACTGCCTGGAGCTTCGAGATCATTCCGCCCACGGAAAACTTCCCCTTCTCGTTGCGGGCAAAGCCAGCCACGCGGTCGATATCCTCCACCACGCGCACGATCCGGCCAGACTTGTCGAGGAGGCCGTCCACGCTGGTCAGCAGGATGAGGATGTCCGCCTCGACCAGCACCGCGACTTCGGCGGAGAGCTTGTCGTTATCGCCGAATTTCAATTCCTCGACCGCCACCGAATCGTTCTCATTGATGATGGGCACGACCGTTTTACGCTCGAAAATGCGGGCCAGGGTGTTGCGCACGTTCTGGTAGGAAAGGCGGCTGTCGAGATCGCTGTAGGTGAGCAGCAGTTGCGCGACATTCAGCCCGTGCGTGGCGAAGTGGGTGGAGTAGCTCTGCATCAGCTTCGTCTGGCCGATGGCCGCGCAAGCCTGCCGCGCCGCCAGGTCATCGGGCCGGTCCTTCAAGCCCAGCACGCTCAACCCCGCCGCCACCGCGCCGCTGGAGACGACCACACACTCATGCCCGTGCTTCAACAGGCCGGCGATCTCGGCGCACAGGCGGCGGAACTGGCGGTCATCCAGCGTGGTGCCCCGGGCATTCGCGAGAATGCCGGAGCCGAATTTGAGAACGATGCGTTTGGGCTTGGTGGCCATGGGGAAAAGGGATCGGGAGTGTAGGCAGCCCGCGGCGGCTCTCAAGCGGAAAGGGCGGTGACGCCAGTTTCCACGTTCCCGAAGATGGTGCTTTGCGAGCTTCGCCGCGGTTCGCTAAACTCGCCGCATGAGCGACCTCAGCCTTCGACTTTCCCAAGCAGTTCAAGCCGGCAGCCTGCTGGCCAGCAGCGCCAAAAACATCGAGCAACTTCTCGCCCGGGGGAGTTCGCCGACCTATGCCCAGAGCGTGGAGGAACTGGTGACGGCGCAGGCTTGGGAAGAACTCAACGACCGCTTTTTCAAGACGCTCGCCTTTGGCACCGGCGGTCTGCGCGGGCGGACCATCGGCAAGATCGTGACCGCCGCCGAGCAAGGCGTGCCGCAAGCGCTGGGGCGGCCGGAGCGTCCCTGTGTGGGAACGAATGCGATGAATTACTACAATATCAGCCGCGCCACGCAGGGGCTGATCGCTTACCTCAAGGAGTGGTTTGCGAAGAACAATCTGCCCGGCAAACCCAGTATCGTGATCGCGCACGACACGCGGCACTTTTCCCGGGACTTCACGGAACTCACCGCCAAGGTGGCCGCCGAAAATGGCGTGGACGTCTTCGTCTTCGCCGGGCCGCGCTCCACGCCGCAGCTCAGCTTCAGCGTGCGGCTGAAAAATGCCAGCGCCGGGATCGTGATCACGGCCAGCCACAATCCGCCGCACGACAACGGCTACAAGGTCTACTTCAGCGACGGCGCGCAAGTCGTGGAGCCGCACGCCAGCGGCATCATCGCAAGGTCAACGCCGTCGAAAGCGATGTCTATGAACCCGTCGCGTCGGACCAACAGGGCACGATCACCGTGCTCGGCCGCGAGGCGGACGGCGCCTACATGGAGCGCCTGGAGACGCTGGTGCTCGATCGCCCGATGGTCGCGGAAGCAGCCCGCAGTGGATTGAAGATCGTCTTTACCTCGATCCACGGCACCGGCGGCATCATCAGCAAGCCGATGCTCGACCGTCTCGGCTTCCACTATCTCACGGTGGGCGCGCAAGAGGTGGAAGACGGACGATTTCCGACGGTGAAATCGCCCAATCCCGAGAACGCCGAGGCGCTCGCCCTGGCGATCGCGCTGGCGGTGAAGGAGAGCGCCGACCTGGTCATCGCGACCGATCCCGATTGCGACCGCATGGGCGTTGCCGTGCGGAATGGCAGCGGACAGATGGAATTGCTGACCGGCAACCAGATCGGCTCGCTGATGGCGTTCTACCGCGTGCAGAAGCTGCTGGCCAATGGCGTCATCACCCCGGCCAATGCCGCCCGCTTGCGTGATCGTGAAGACGCTGGTGACGACCGACCTGCAAAAGGCCATCGCGGAAAAGCACGGCCTGCGCTGCGTGGAGACGCTGACCGGGTTCAAATACATCGGTGAAAAGCTGGGCAAATACGAAGCCGCCCTGCCCGCCGAAGTACGCGCGAACTACCGCCACCTTTCCGAACTCGAGACGCGCAACCTCCGGCTCACGCAGAGCAGCTATTACGTGTGCGGCGGCGAGGAGAGCTACGGCTACAGCGCGGCGGATTTCGTGCGCGACAAGGATGGCAACGGCGCGACGGTCGTCTTCGCGGAAGTGGCCGCCTATGCCAAGTCGCGCGGGCTTACGCTCGTCGACCTGCTCGACGAGGCGTATTCCACCTACGGGTTCTATCTGGAGAAAAATGGTTCGCTGACTTTCGAGGGGGCCGACGGCGCGGCGAAAATCCAGCGGCTCGTCGATTCCTATGCCGGGCAGCCGCCGGCCAGCGCCGATGGCAGCGCGGTCGCGGGCACCCGCAATTTCGCCACGGAGACGTTCCAGGATGTCGAGGGCGATACCATCCCCAAGGAGAAGATGCTCATGATCGACCTGGCCGATGGCCGCCGCGTCGCGGTGCGCCCCTCGGGCACGGAGCCGAAGATCAAGTTCTACATGTTCGCCCGGCGCGCGCCGGCAGCCGGCCAGTCCTTCTCCCCGGCCGAACTCGCGGCGATCAAAGCCGAGGTGAAAGCTTCGCTCGAGCGCCTGTGGATGTGGGTGCAGGCGGATGTGGCGCAGCGGCTGGCGTAGGCTGTCTCGCGCGCGCACTGTATTGAAGCAACTCGGACTCCGAACGCCGTTGGCGTTCGGTCGACGATTGCATCTTCCTTGGGGAATTTGCTTTCTCCGCAACATCGTTTTATATGGTCGCCATGCAGAGGCAGGTTGAATTGGAACGGACGGATTCCGGCTGAAAGGATGGCGAAAAGAAGTGAGACGCGATGACTCAATCCCATGCTCGTATGGTCCACGTCTCTACTTTCAAAAAAAGCGACGCCGCCTTCCGTCCGGATGCCAGCATTCGATGCGTGTAAAACCTCACTCGACCTCCAGGGCTCCCATCCCAGGAGACCGGGTCAATTGCCCAGGCGCGCTCGGACAAAGCCGTTGCCCATCCCATCCACGGTTACAGAGGAATGCACCGAATCGCACTCTATGCCCGGGGTTTCCTCTCGAACCAATTTTTTCAATTTGCAGAAGTGCCATTTGTGAATCTTTTATCTTCCCCTACGCAGGCCGCATTTGTCCGTAGTCCGGCGTCAGCCCGATCTCTCTCTGAGCGCTCTCTGTAACTCTTAACGATCAATGATTGCCGGAATACACGGAAGGCCTTAGGTTCCCGCCCGGTCAATCCCGTCATACGATGCCCCAACCGGAGAAATTCGAGCACTATGAGCTCCTGAAAAACCAGGACGGCTCCTTCGCGGAGTTGGGTCATGGGGCCATGGGGCGTCACCTACAAGGCCGTCGATACCAACCTGCATTGCAACGTCGCCCTCAAGGTCATCAGCAACGCGCATCTCCATGACCCGACGGCTGCGGAGCGTTTCCTGCGCGAGGCCCGCGGCGCCGCGCAGCTCCGCCATCGCAATGTGGCTTCGGTCTTTCACCTGGGTAAGTGCGGCGATTCTTATTTCTACGCGATGGAATTCATCGAGGGCGAGACCGTGGATGCCCGCGTGAAACGCGAAGGCCCGCTGCCCCCTTTGGTCGCGGTGGACATCGCCTACCAGGTGGCCGCGGCGCTCATCGCGGCGCTCAAGCAGGGGCTCATCCATCGCGACATCAAGCCCTCGAATCTCATGCTGATCCGGGAGGACGATGGGGAATTGATCGTCAAGGTCATCGACTTCGGTCTCGTGAAATCCGCGCTCGTCGGCTCCACCGCCGGCGCGCTCACCTCCTCGGGCTTCGTCGGCACCCCTTATTTCGCCAGCCCCGAACAGCTCGACCAGCGTTCCGAGGATATCCGGTCGGACATCTATTCGCTCGGGGTTACGCTCTGGTTCATGCTCGCCGGCAAGCCCACGTTCATGGGTTCGGTGGCCAGCGTGATCGCCCAGCATCTCGACAAGCCGCCGGCCTTCGAATCGCTCGCCGTGCTGCCGGCGCCGGTCGTCGATGTGCTGCGCAAGATGCTGGAGAAAGATGTGAAAGAGCGGATCCAGTCGCCCCAGGAACTGCGCGCCGAGCTCAAGCGCTGCCTGGAGATTCTGCAAGAGGCGGGACGTTCCCAGGACAACGAGCCGACCACGGTCAGCTTCGACGAAACGTCGCAAACCCTCGATCTCACTCCCGCGGTCACGTCGCAGCCGAAGCCCAGCGTGGGTTCGGTCCTCAGTTCGCGCTATCAATTGATCGAAGACCTCGATCCCGCCAGCCCCGGCCACACCTTTCACGCCGAGGACATCGTGCAGAAGCGGCGGGTGCGGGTGAAGGTCGTGCAATGCACGACCGAGGCCTTTGCCGCCGTCCGTCAACAGGCGGCGCTGGTGCAGGGGGCCAGCCATCCCAATTTCACCGCCGTGCTGGCCGCCGAGCGCACCGGCTCGCTCGGTTACGTCGTGTCGGAATGGCTCGAGGGCTTCACGCTCCTCGAACTGTTGCGGGCGCGGCGCGAACTCACGTTGCGCGAGGTGCTCTCGCTGCTCCGCCAGATCGCCCCGGCGATCGATGCGGCGCGCGATCTCGGCGTAGGCCTCGCGTTGCATCTGCGCGATGTGCTCATCCATTTTCCCGAGGGATTCGACGAGCATGACGAGCAGCTCGTCATGCGCTGCCCGATGGCGGAGTGGCCGGTCTTCGTGGTGAAGCTCGATCCCCTGGGGCGGGCTCGACGAAATTGACGAGCTCGGCGCCAGTGCCGAGCGGACGATGGTCGATACGCGGAGTGTCTCCCGGCCGATGGCCATCGCGCGGCTGGCCTCGATCGTCTACGATCTGCTCGGCGGCAAACCGGGGGCGTCCGGCCTGCTGGCCAATGTCTCCGAGGAAGGCAACGGCGTGCTGCGCCGCGCGCTCCACGGACGCGAACCATTCGCCTCCGCGCAAGACTTCGTCAGCCAGTTCGCCCAGGCGGGGCCGGATGCCACCCAGCGTCCCACGCAACCCATGGCGGTGCAGGATCCCGCCGCCGCCGCCGCCTCCGTGCCCGTGCCGCGCGAACCGAAGCCGGTGGTGAAGTCCGCGCCGCCCGCCAGCGCGTCATCCGCCCCGGCTCTGGCCCGCCGCCTGGCCGAGGCCGAAACCGCCCGGGTGCACACCGCGCGCAAATATCTGCCTCTCGTGGCCGGTGTCGTGGGGATACTCGTCGTTTTGATCGCGGGCGTCCTGATCTTTTCCGGCGAAAAGTCCGCGCCGCAGGTCGCCTCCGTCACGCCGGCGCCGTTGCCCGGCAAGGCTCCGGTTGCCACCGCACCCCGCCAGCCGCCGCAGCTCGGGAAGCCTTGGAAAAACAGCCTCGGCATGACCTACGTTCCGCTCGACGACATCTGGTTCGCGGCCGTGGAAACGCGGGTCCGCGATTTCGATACGTATTATCAGGCGACGAAGTATGATGCGACCGGTGGCATGGACTCGCTGCAAAAGGACGGGTTCAAGGATCACGGGCACACCTGGACGAACCCCGCTTTCCGCAATCGCCCGAGCACCCTGTGGTGGGCATTTCGCGCGAAGACGCGAATTTTTTCTGCAAATGGCTCACCGACAAGGAACGCGCCGCCGGGGCGCTTACCGCCGCGCAATTCTACCGCCTGCCGACCGACCGCGAGTGGAGCGAGGCCGTGGGTCTCACGAATGAAGCCGGCGCCACTCCCGAGGAGCGCAGCGGTAAAATCAAGGGCGTCTATCCCTGGGGCTCCAGCTTTCCCCCGCCGGCCGACGCCGGCAACTATGCGGGCGCGGAGGCGAAGCCGGGTGCGCCCGACAAATGGCCCACGATCTCCTTCTATCACGATCCCTTTCCGCGCACCTGTCCTGTGCCCGGCTTCAAGCCCAACGAACGCGGCATCTCCGACCTCGGCGGCAATGTGTGGGAGTGGTGCCAGGATGACTATGGCAGGACCAACCCGCGCTGGGGCGTGCTGCGCGGAGGCTCGTGGGCCACGTCGCGGCCGGAAGAAATACTTTCTTCCTACCGGCGGGGCTTCGACCCTAGCTTCCGGGAGGATGACGTCGGCTTTCGCTGCGTCGTCGCGACCGATGCGGGCAGCCGCTAAACTATGAAACTGCTGAAATTCAATCTCGTGTTTCTTCCGCTCCTCGCCGTCGTGCTGGCGGGCATCGCCTATATCTCGCGCGAGCTGCTGGAGGCAATGCCCGCGAGCAAGTGGCGCAAATCGCGCGGCTCATCATGGAGACGGCGAGTTCCAGCCGCACCTACACCACCAAACAGGTGGCGCCGCTGCTCCAGCACAAGAACTTCAAGCTCCAGGCGGCCGTCTCCGAATTCCAGAAGACGATCGACGAATTGCCCAAGGACGTGACTCGGCCATTCCCAAGGACGTGCAATTACAACAGCGCCAAGAAGGCCTACATGCTGGGGCAGCAGAAGGTGATCGATGCCCAGCGGCAACTGATCGATTCCGTCAAAAACAAGCCCGAGGAAATGATCGACGCGGAGTTTCATCCGCAATCGGTGCCGGCCTTTGCCGCCACGGAAATCTCGCACTATCTCAACGCGAAATACCCCGACTATTTTTACAAGGAAGCCACGCTCAACCCGACCAACCCGCGCAATCGCAGCACCGACTGGGAAACGGATGTGGTCAATAAATTCCGCGCCGTGGACACGCTCACGGAATACGTCGGCTCCCGCGACGCGGCCACCGGCAAGGTGTTCGTCCTCGCCCGCCCATTGCGGGTCAGCAACGTGAGCTGCCTCACCTGCCACAGCACGCCCGACAAAGCGCCGCCGGAGATGCTCAAGCTCTACGGCTCGGCCAATGGCTTCGGCTGGAAACTCGACGACATCATCGGCGCGCAGATCGTCACCGTGCCCATGTCCGTGCCCGTGGCCGCCGCCGACCACGCCTGGAGCAAGCTCAACACCTGGCTGGGCGGCGCCTTCCTCGGCATCGCCGTCGCGGCGAATCTCGGCATGGCCTGGCTCATCTGGCGCAATTGATCGCGCCGATCACTCGGTGACGCCGATGATCGGCCCGAGGTCCATCCGGAAATCGCTACGCTTCAATGCGGGGGCATAGATGCTGGAGATGGTGCCGTCGAGAAAGAGCGCGTCGGGACAGTGCAATCGGTCGCGGAAGAACGTGGCGAATTCGTCGCGGAAGAACGTGGCGAATTCGTAAAAATTCACCGGCCCTTCGCTTATGACGAAAATAGCGGTGTCGGGCGAAGGGACGCCGACGCCGTTGCGCACCAGGCGCGATTCCGAACCCTCCGCGAATTGCTGGGTGCAGGCGGCCCGCGCGCACCAGCAAGGGACCCGATTGGGTCGCGAGGATGGCCCGCTCGGTGAGCTGGGGATACTCGGAGGATTCCATCACGCGTGCGCCGCTTTGGGGTGAGAACGAAGACGCCGTTCGGCTTGAGGAAGAAATTGCCGTCGGCATTGGCCGTATTGAGTGGCACGAGTTGCTGTCCGTTGGCCACGAAGAGCCCGACCGCCGCGAAGTCGGGATGATACATGCCGGCATTCATGGCAAAGACGAGCTTCCTGCCGCTCGGTTGCAGCCACGCCGTGAGACGATCGAACCGCTTGAACGGCTCGCCAGTTTCGTTGCGGTGGAAGAGTTCGAGATGCTCTTTGCGGACGTCGACGCGGCAGACCGTGAAGGTCTTGCCCGAAAATTCGACGGTATTGAACTCCACTGCCGCAGCACCTTGGAGCGTGGCCCCCCATGCCCCATGCCACCGCCATGAACCAAGTCTTGATCACATTAGAGCAAGCAAAAGAATGGGGTAGCCGTTTTAAACGCAGAGAGCGCCGAGAAGACAGAGGTCCGCAGAGGAGAGGACAGCCCTCCTTTCCTCTCTCCAACACCTCCGCGCCCTCTGCGTTTTGTTTGGCTACGCCGCGGTTTGATGGATGGCTACAATTCAACTTAAACCATTCTAAATCACGCCGTTTTCGCCTGCCCACCAGAGGCCTGCCAGACCGAGGCGATTTCCTGGGCCGTCAGCACACCACAGAAAGGACTGCACCGCCCGCAGGGTGCGCGCTTCGGCGCTGTAGGAGGTGAGGAAATCGAGGATCTCCTCGGGCGTCGACGTCATGAGGATCAGCTTCCAGCGCCGGAAGAGCAGCTTCATCTCGGGAGTCGCCGTGTGTTTCCAAATGCGCAGATTATGCAGGGGGATACTGAGCAGGTTTGGATCATCGCGCAGCTTCGCGGCCACGAGGACGTGTAGCTCCCGCGACAGGATGTCGATCCAATCGGCTTCCCGATGGTGCGCAAAATCGATGAGCTTCTGCGAGATCATACGTATAGCCTTTCATATAGCAGGTAGGTTGCCAAGTGGCCCAAAGGTTCGCTCGAAGCCAAAGTGGTTCGAAGCTCCAGCTTCGAAAGGCCAGGCATTCGAAGCTGGAGCTTCGCGCCACTTTGCGGACGCTCTCAAGAAAGGGCGTCGTGGAAGATGATGCCAAGCGTGTGGCGCTGGCCGGTATGGACTTCGCTCACGCCGTGCCGCAAGCCGGCGCGATGATATCCCCGCTTGCCCTTCACCGGCCGAAGTTCGTCGTGAAGAGCACCATGTCCCCCCCGCCGCGGACGCAGCACGATGGCCTTCGACTGCGCGCGGGGCGACTGCCTGGATGGCACGAATTCGCCGCCGGTGTAATCCGCATCCGGTTCATTCAGGAAGAGCACCAATTGGATCGGGAAGAAGATCTCCCCATACAAATCCTGGTGCAGCGTGTTATGCCCGCCCTCGCCATAGCGCAGGATCAGCACGGTCGGCTTGTCCTGCCCGGCTCGATGACACAGCGTCTGCAAGTCGGTGAAAAGCGCCGGGGAAGCGCTTTTCCAGGCCCAGCCATTCCATCCATTGATTGGCGATCGGTGCGAGCTGGGGATAAACCCGTCTCGCGAATCGTCTGGAGAATTTCCCGGGGAGCGGATAGGCGAAGTATTTGTATTCGCCCAGGCCGATAGCGATACCGCTCCATGGTGATCGTCTTCCGGTAAAAACTTCGGGTTGTCGTAGTCGGCGATCAGGCGCCGGCAGGCTTCCGGGGTGAGCACGCCGGGGACGTGGGCGTAGCCCATTCGCGTGCATGCTGTCCGCGACACGCGGCCAGTCGATCTCGCGAGCGTTCGTTGAATGTGCGTCATGAGATTGGCGAGGCGTTGCTTGCCGTCGCGTTAATCTTCCTCCGCCAAGCCGACCCAACAAGCATCCACGCGCTCCGCCCGCCTTCGATTCATTGGCAGGAGGTATCCCCATGCTCTTTATTTTATTCCTCATCGCCATCTATGGTGGCATCAGCGCGCTGCTCGCGAGCGAATCCTGCGAACAGTGGTAAACGCCACCACCCCAAGGGTCAGCGCAATCGCGCGCGTCGCTCAGCCAGTCCCCCATGGCGGGTGTAAAACGTGGTGGCGGCATGCACCGGCACTCGCACTTCCCGTTGCGACGAACCCCTGCTGAAAAGGCGCCAGCCAGTTTTCCACCTGTCCCGATGGCAGCAACTGCGGCAGTGACTCCGGTGTTGCTGCAGCGGATCAGTGGGCGCCGGTTTTCGACCGCGCGCAGCATGGCATTGGCCAGATGCTGCTCGGCCCGCCGGGGTCTTTCCGAACCACAGCCGTCGTTGGTTGATATTCACAGCACTTGGGCCCCATTTAGCGCGAAGCGGCGGGTGAGATCGCCGAGCGTGTCCTCAAAGCAAACCAGCGCGCCGAGGGTCGGTGGGCTGGCTCGGGCATATGCAGCAGCGTGTATTCGCGGCCCGGGGTGAAATCCCCCCGGCACGAGTTCGCCGAGGAAGCGGGCCGAAGACCGGCCGCAGCGGGAGATTATTCGCCGAACGGAACCAGGTGCATCTTGCGATAGCTCTGGTGCCCGGAACCTTGACCCGGTGAGCAGCAGCGCGGTGTTTTAATCCTCGTTCTTTTCCGGATCGAAATCGACGCTCCCGAGGAGCAAGGCGAAATCGCCCTGCTGGGCCAGGTCCATCACGAAGTTGAAATTGCGCTCGCTGGCGAACATCCCGCGCGGCATCGCGGATTCGGCCAGAGGATGAGTTGCGGCGGCGGCTGGGTGAGGTATGGCCCAGCTTGGTGAGCTGCCCGATCTGCGCGAGGATGCGCTCCTCCGCGTCGTGATCGAATTTGATCCGTCTGCGGAATATTCGGTTGCACCGCCACCACGCGCAGCGGGAAATCCTCGACGGGTGCAGGATGCAGCAGCCGCCGAATACCGAACGCGAAGACCAGCGCGATGAGGGCCATCGTGACGCTGAACTCCCAGCGGATGACGCCCGGGAGAAATTCGGCCCGAGCTCGCCGACGATGCGGCGCACGATGATCACTCCCATGAGATTGGCAAAGGCCACCAGCCAGGAGAGACCCGCGTGCCGGTGACCTCCGCAATCTGGATCATCGCCAGATCGCGATGCAAACGCGACCCCGAGCGGATTCCAGCCAAAGCCGCCGAAGAGCCGCTCGCGCACCCATTCATGCGCCACCCCACGCGCTCGCCCCCCCAACGCCCCGAGAGCGAGATTGCGCAGCGAGCGATCGAAGGAGCGCACCGGGTCGAAGGTTGCCAGCAGCGCGCCTAGGAACCACGCCCAAAAGGCGAAGAAAAGGCCCAGGTAAAGCGCGAGCAAGAGCGGCAGGGCCTCAACAGAAACGGGATTGCGATAAAGTGCCGCCAGGGAATTCAGCCACCAGAACGTGCTGGCGAAAAAGACATATCCCGCGACGTAGCCGAGCGCTGCGCGCCGCCACGGTCCGCCCGGCGTGAAGGCCGCGGCGGCCAGCGGCATGAGTGCGATCCAGCACAGCCATCCCTGGTCCCATGAAGGGTAGCAAAGCGTGAGCAGCACCCCCGCTCAATACCCGCGGCCAGCCAGGGCCACAAGCGGGCGATGAGGGATTGGGGATTGCGGGTTTCGGAGGAGGTCACGCGCCGGAGGTGCGGTGGTGGTAGGGCAAAACGGACGATTGCGCCAGAACTTCAGCGGCGAGAAGCGGAAGAACGGGCCTCGGCGCGCCTCGCTGGATAGCACACCGTCTTCCTCCGCACCAAACTCCCGCTATTCCCGCCGCACGCGCTTGCTCTTGGGCCGGTTCGGTTGCGGATCGAGGGCTTCCTTCAATTCCTTGGAGTAGCCGGAATTGATCCGAAAATAGATCCCCTTGAGATCGTCGACGCTGTAGAAACCCGATTTATCCGCGTCCACATACCCCAGGGCCATCAGGCCTTTGATGGTGTCGATGATCTCCGCCGGCGCGAGGTCGGTGGAAACCTTGTCGATCAAGTCCTCCCCCAGCACCTCGCCGCTGCTCAGGCCGAGTGCTTTGATGATCGAGATTTCACCGCCATCGAGGTTGATATCTCGACCGCTCATAAGTTGGGGAAGGTCATGATTGGGATTGAGTTAACTTCGATGGTACACCGCAAACAACTTTTTCGCGACGAAATGATTCGGACAAATTGCGACGTCCAGGCGGAGTTTGTGAAGAGGCCGGCTCCTACTCGAACCGGATCGCCGCGGAGCGGCCGTGGGCGTCGAGGCCTTCGATTTCGCTGAACTTGACGATCGTCGGGAGCGATTTCTTCAGGGCTTTGGCGTCGAAGTTCACGAGGCTGGTGCGGCGCTGGAACATGTCGACGGTGAGGCCGGGGAAAGCCTTGCCCGCGCCGCCGGTGGGCAGCGTGTGGCTGGGGCCGGCGAGGAAATCGCCCGCCGCCACGGCGAGAAGCCGCCGAGGAAAATCGCGCCCGCGGTGTGAATGCGCGCGGCGATCTTGTCCTCGTCCTTGGCGATGATGGCGATGTGCCTCGGGCCGCGAAGTCGTTGGCGATCGCGATGCCGCCCTCGAGCGACTTGACGAGAATGAGGGTGCAGCCGTTTTCCAGTTACGCCGGCAAGGTGGTCCTGGCGGCTGAGCGTGGCCAATTGCTGGGCGATTTTCGTTTCGACGTCCTTGAGCAATTTCGACGAGTTGGTGACGAAGAGGATCGAGCTGCCCTTGCCGTGCTCGGCTTGCGCGAGGAGGTCGGCGGCGATCCAGGCGGCGTTGGCACTGGCGTCGGCAAGGACGAGAATTTCGCTCGGCCCCGGCAGCAGATCGATGGCGACGTGGCCGAAGACCTGGCGCTTGGCCTCGACGACATACGCGTTGCCCCGGGCCGAATATTTTCTGCACCGGCTTGATCGTCTCCGTGCCGTGCGCCAGCACGCCGATGGCCTGCGCGCCGCCCACGCGATAGATCTCCGTGGCGCCGCAATATTCGAGCGCGTAGTGCAGCGCCTCATTGACGTGGCCCTCGGCGTCGGAGGGCGTGGTGACCACGATCTCCGGCACCCCGGCGGCGGCGGCGAGCGTCACCGTCATCACCGCGGTCGAGACGAGCGGCGCGGTGCCTCCCAGGCACGTAAATGCCCACCCGGCGAAAGGCATCGAAGCGTTCGCCGACCAGGCCGCCCTGTGCATTTTTCATCGTCCAGTTTTCGCGCAGGCTCTTGCGGGCGAAGGCGAGCACATTGGCGTGCGCGGTGGAGATGGCCTGCTTCGTGTCCCCGTCCACCTTGGGTTTGCCGCTGAGGCGCAGTTGTTTCGCGGTGAGACGCGGGCCGCCGAAACGCTCGGTGAATTCCAGCAACGCGGAATTGCCTTCGGTGCGAATGGCGTCGATGACGTCCTGCACGGTCTTGCGCACCTGCGGGTGCGGTTCGGCGCTGCGTTTCAGGGAACTGAGCGAAGTGGAGAAGCCGGGGGTATTGTGGCGGAGGGTGCGCATAGGAGTGGGGCAGACGTTCTAAATTCGTCGCGGGATTTTTGCAAAGCTGGTTCTCGTGAGGAGAAGGATGGCATCCCAAAAACTCGGTCATCCTGAGGGGGCACAAAACGCGGGCATTATTATTGGTTCGGGGATGACGCCCATTGGATGTTGGATGTTGGGTGTTGGATGTTCAAAACATTCCTTGATTCCCAACAACTTACGAAACGTGTCCATAGGCAGCGGAGTGTAACGGAGTCGAAGGACCCCGTCGCTTTACAAAGATCATCGCTGGTTATTCCACGGGCTCCTTCGACTCCGTTACACTCCGCTCAGGATGACAACGCGAGGAGAGAGCAGCAATTTCGAAACCCCTTACGCCGGCTTGACGTAGATCCCGAGCACCGGGCGCGGGTAGGCCGAACTGGAGACAAAATCACTGACGAAGCCCGTTTCGGTGCGCAGCTCCACGTGGCCGGCATCCTGCCCGCCATAGACGATCACCGCGCCGACCGGGCGTCGTAGGGGTTGCGCGTGGAGATCTTCTTGAAGCCGTAGTTGCGGGTGAGCTCGGCGCCGGCTTCCCGGGCCCAGGCGCTCTTCGGGCGATCCTGCACGACGTTCGCGGCGAGCAGCGCGTCCTTCACGTAGGCCCAGCAGTGCCAGGTCATGCGTGGATGGCGCGCTGACGGGCGATCTGGGCGGCGCGGATCATGCGCGGGTCGTAGTGAACTCCATGCGACTGCGGGCCAAAGAGGGATTGTTCCTCTGCCGTCAGACTGCGCGCCTTCGGCTTGTCCAGCAGCGATTCGTCGGCGGAAGCGACCGTCACGGCACCGATGGACAGCAAAATAGTGAGCAGGTGGGGCAGGTAGGATTTCATCATGGTTTGGTTAAAAAGACGGGCGGAAGGTAATGGCAGTTTCCTTCCCGTCAAATTAGCATCGCGCATTCCAAATCCGCGCCGATAAGCCCCTTTTTTTGAAGGATTTGTACGTAGGTGAAGCGGGGTAAAACCCTGTAGATAAAACCGTGCACGGAGTGGGTCACCCCGGCGCCGGGGTAGGGCACGGGAATCCCCCGGTTTGCGTGTCATACCCGGCCTCCGGGCGCTCTCCGCCTGAATGTTTGTTTGACGCTCCGCACAGCGCCTTCTTAAGTGTCGCGCGGTTTTTTCCGAAAAACGCACTATATAATACCACACAAACTATGATCAAAATTGGCATCAATGGCTTCGGTCGCATCGGCCGCCTCGTCTTCCGCGCAATTCTCGACCAAGGACTTCTCGGCAAGGAAATCGACGTGGTCGGCCGTCAATGACCTCGTTCCGGCGGACAACCTCGCCTATCTCGTGAAATACGACTCCACGCAGGGTCGCTACAAAGGCGAAGTGACCAGCGCCAAGTCCGACCCATCGGTCGCCGAGGACGATCTGCTCGTCGTGGACGGCCACAAGATCAAGGCGCTTGCCGTGAAGGAAGGCCCCGCCGCGCTGCCGTGGAAAGCTTTGGGCGTCGACATCGTGCTCGAGTGCACCGGTCTCTTCACCCGATGCGGAGAAGGCCAAGGGGCACATCGCCGCCGGCGCGAAGAAAGTCATCATCAGCGCCCCGGCGAAGAATGAAGACATCACCGTACGTCATGGGTGTGAACCACGAGAAGTACCGACGCGGCCAAGCACCCACATTATTTCGAACGCCAGTTGCACCACGACACTGCCTCGCGCCCGTCGTCCACGTGCTGCTCAAGAAGGCTTCGGCATCGAGGAGGGCCTCATGACCACCGTGCACAGCTACACCGCCACCCAGAAGACGGTGGACGGCCCTTCGAAGAAGGACTGGAAGGGCGGACGCAGCGCGGGCCATCAACATCATCCCGTCGACCACCGGCGCCGCCAAGGCCGTGGGCCTGGCGATTCCCGGAAGGTGAAGGGCAAGCTCACCGGCATGTCCTTCCGCGTGCCCACCCCGACCCGTCTCGGTCGTCGACCTCACGGTGAAGACCGTGAAGGAAACCAGCTACACCGAAATCAAGGCCGCGATGAAGAAGGCCAGCGAGACGTATCTCAAGGACATCCTCGCCTACACCGAGGGACGAAGTCGTCTCCAGCGACTTCATCCACGATGCGCACAGCTCGATCATCGACGCCGGGCAGCGGCCTCGAACTGAAACAGCAAGTTCTTCAAGCTGATCAGCTGGTACGACAACGAGTGGGGCTACAGCAATCGCTGCGTCGACCCTCGTGAAGTACCATCTCGCCGCGAAGTAAGCCGCGCGCTCATCCGAGCAAATTTTTCGCGCCCGCCGCCGGTTCAGCCGGTGGCGGGCGTTTTGTTTACCGAGTGTCCGGGCGGCGCCGCTTTGGTGTTCCCAAATCATCCCTTCTTCCGGACGGGGATTAAGAGTAAGAGCAAGATTAAGATTAAGAGCGGGCCCCGCGGACCTTCCGCAAAGAGCTTGTCTTTTTCCCGCCGCAGCGCGCTTCATCTGCGCGCACTTTTTATGGCCAAACTCTCTGTTCGCGATCTCGATCTTGCCGGCAAACGCGTCTTCGTGCGCGTGGATTTCAATGTCCCTCAGGACAAAAAGACCGGCGAAATTACCAATACCGGCGCGCATCGCTGCGGCGCTGCCGACCATTCAATACATCCTCGAAAAGGGGGCGGCTCAGTCGTCCTCGCCAGCCACCTCGGGCGTCCCGATGGCCAGCGCGTGGAAAAACTCACCCCTCAAGCCCGTGGCCGACAAGCTCGCCGAGCTCCTCGGCAAGCCGGTGAAATTCCTCTCCGACTGCGTCGGCGCGGAAGTGGAAGCCGCCGCCGCGGCGCTGCAGCCCGGTGAAGTCATCCTGCTCGAAAATCTGCGCTTCCACATCGAGGAAGAGGGCAAGGTGAAGCGGGAGGACGGCACGAAGGAAGTTGCGGATCCCGGCGAAGGTCGCGGCCCTTCCGCGCCAGCCTCTCGAAGCTCGGCGACGTCTACGTGAACGACGCTTTCGGCACCGCGCACCGTGCGCACTCGTCGGTGGGTCGGTGTCGATCTGCCCATCAAGGCTGCCGGCTTCCTCATTGCAGAAGGAACTCGAAGCCTTCGCCCGGCCGTTGCCTCGACATCCGCTGCGTCCGCTGCACGCCATCCTCGGCGCGCGAAGATCGCGGACAAAATCCCGCTGATCAACAACCTGCTCAGACAAGGCCGACGAGATCATCATCGGCGGCGGCATGGCCCTTCACTTTCAAGAAGGTTCTCGAAGGCATGGAAATCGGCAACAGGCCCTCTTCGACCCGAAAGGCGCAGAGATCGCGAAAGAGCTCTTCGACAAGGCTGCGGCCAAAGGGGTGAAGATTCATCTGCCCGTCGACTTCGTGATCGCCGACAAGTTTGCTCCCCGACGCGAATACCCAGGCGGCCACCGACAAGGAAGGCATCCCCGCTGGCTGGGAGGGCCTCGACTCCGGTCCCGCGAGCCGCGCGCTCTTTGCCGAGGTCATCGCCCGCGCGAAGACCATCATCTGGAATGGCCCGCCCGGGGGTGTTCGAGTTCGACGCCTTCGCGGGCAGCACCAAAGCCATGGCCGAGGAGATTGCCCGCCGCCACGGAGAAAGGGCGCGATCAGCGTGGTGGGTGGTGGCGACACCGCGACGGCGGCCAAGAAATTCGGCGTCATCAAGAAGGTCACGCATGCCTCGACCGGTGGCGGTGCCTCGCTCGAACTGCTCGAAGGCAAAATCCTGCCCGGCGTCGCCGCGCTCAACGACAAGTAACGCTCCACTGCCATGCGCAAAAAAATCATTGCCGCCAACTGGAAGATGAACCAGACGATCGCCGACGCGGCGACGTACCTGGACACCTTCCTGCTCGATGTCGCCGACGAAAAGCGGATCGATATCGTCATCGTCCCGCCCTTTACCGCGCTCGCCTATGTTTCCGAGCGGTTGAGCAAGGTGCAGCACGTGAAGAGCGGCGCGCAAAACATGCACTGGGAAAAGAGCGGCGCCTTCACCGGCGAGATCAGCGCCGGGATGATCCGCGAGCTTTTCGCCCGCTACGTGGTGCTCGGCCACAGCGAGCGCCGCACGCTTTCGGCGAGGACGGATGAGATCGTGAACAAGAAGACCAAGTCGGCCATCGCGGCCTCGCTCGTCCCCATCGTGTGCATCGGCGAAACGCTCGCCGAGCGCGACGCCGGCCAGGTCGAGCAGGTGCTCGAGACCCAGCTCAAGGGCAGCCTCGCCGGCATCCCGGCGAAGGAACTCGAGGATGTCGTGCTGGCGTACGAGCCCGTGTGGGCCATTCGGTACCCGGCCGCACCGCCACGCCCGCGCAAGCGCAGGAAGCGCACGCCTATATCCGCAAAGTGCTCACGGAGATTGCCGATGCGGCGACCGCGGAGAAGGTGCGCATCCAGTACGGCGGCAGCGTGAAGCCCGGCAACACCTCCGAGCTCATGGCGCAGCCCGACATCGACGGTGCCCTCGTCGGTGGCGCGAGCCTGGTCGCCCGCGACTTCGCGGAGATCGTGAAGCTCGCGGCGGCGTTGTAGAGGGCGCTTCGAACCAGAAAGCGCCGCAGGCGCCCGAAAAAACAGGTCGTCATCCTGAGCCTGCGAAGGACCTGTGAATTCGCTCTTCCTCATGCGCGAGAACTTCTGGGTGTATCTGGCCACCAACAAGACCCACACCGTCCTGTACTTGCGGCGTGACGAACGACCTCGAGCGCCGCATGTGGGAGCACATGCACCGCACGAACCCGAAGTCCTTCACGAGCCGCTATAGCGTCAATCGAATGGTGTGGAGCGAATGTTTCCCGACCGCGGTGGAGGCGATCGCGTGTGAGAAGCGGATCAAGGGGCTGACTCGCGCGAAAAAGGACGCGATCGTTTGCGAGCAGAATCCGAGGTGGAATGATCTCAGCGAAGGCTGGAGCTATTGACGAAAGTCGATCGTGGTGGCGGTGCTGGTGAGGAAGAGCGAATTCACAGGTCCTTCGCAGGCTCAGGATGACGGCCTGTTTTTTCGGGCGCCTGCGGCGCGATCTGCTGCCGGACGCACTCACCAAAAGACGCCCCCTACAACCGCACCGTCCGCCCCGTCCGCGCGGACTCGTAGACCGCCATCACCAACTGCACCGCCCGGCGTGCTTCCGCGCCGGGGATCATCGGTGGACGCCCTTCGGCCAGGGCGCGGGCCAGGTCGGCGACTTGCACGCGATGCTCGGCCCAGCTCATGCCGCGCGGGTCGCCGCTGCCGACCTTCATCTTGCCGCCGTCGGCGAAATCCAGCCGGATCTTCTCATCCGCGTCCTGCGGGTCCGCAAATTCCCAGCGGGCGATGCTATCGTTGACCAGCACGGCGCTGCCGCGCGAGCCCATGATCTCGATGCGCAGGTCGCTGCCGGGCCACGAGGAGGAAGACGCCTCGATCACGCCCAGGCCGCCGTGCGGGTAGCGCAGCGTCGCGGCGACGGTATCCTCCGCCTCGATGCCCGGGTGCGCGAGACGAGCGGTGAAGGCGCTCACTTCCGCGGGCAGCCCGGCAATCCACTGCAGCAGGTCCACGGCGTGGATGCCTTGATTGATCAGCGCGCCGCCGCCATCGAGTTTGTAGGTCCCTTTCCACGAAGACGTCGCGTAGTACTCCGGCGAGCGCCACCACTTGATATAGGCGCTGCAGAGCGTGAGTCGTCCGAAGCGTCCCGCTTCCACAGCCTCCTTGAGCAGTCGCGCGCCGCGTCCGAGCCGCATCTGGAAAACCCCCGCGAGCACGCCGCCCCCGCGCCGTTCGGCGGCGAGGATGCGATCCACGGCTTCGAGCGAGACCTCGAGTGGCTTCTCGCAGAGCACCGCCTTGCCCGCTTCCAGGAAAGGCACCGCGACATCCGCGTGCGCCCCGCTGGGCGTGGCAATGGTCACCGCGCGCACTTCCGGATCGGCCACCAGCGCGGCCAGGCTCTCGGCCGCCCGGCAGCCAAAGCGCTGCGCAAACTCCTGGCGCTTGTCCGCGGCGCGCGTCCACACCGCGACGAGGCGCGCTTCGGGCGTTTCCTGGATGGCCTGCGCATGCACCTCGGCGATCATGCCGGTGCCGACGACGGCAAAGCCGATCGGGTTGCTCATCCGGTGCGCGATGTCTTGGAGGCTGGGAAAGAAGTCACGGAAAAGAGGGGAGCCAGCGAATCACCCGGATCACCCGAATGAAGACTCTGCCATTTCGGGTGATCCGAGTGATTCGCTGGCCCTTCTTTCGAAGTTTGCTACCGCTCGGCGATCGGCACCACTTTCTTCCCGACCGGCGCGCCGGCGTATTCGCTGAGCGGACGGAAGAGGCGGTTGTCGGCGTATTGCTCGAGGATGTGCGCCGTCCACCCGCTCATGCGCGAGATGGCGAAGATCGGCGTGAACAGGTCGGTCGGGATGCCGAGCGAATAGTAGACGGTGGCCGAGTAGAAATCGACGTTGGCGTTCAGTCCCTTGCGCTCCTTCATGATGGAGGCGATGCGCTCGCTCATCTGGATCCATTTGGGATCGCCGAGTTCTTCGCTGAGCTTGATAGCCATCGTCTTGAGGTGCGGCGCGCGCGGGTCGAGCACCTTGTAAACGCGGTGGCCGATGCCCATGATTTTCTTTTTCTGCGCGAGCGCTTCCTCGATCCAGGCGTCGACTTTATCGAGCGAGCCGATTTCCTGGAGCATGTGGATGACGCCTTCATTCGCGCCGCCGTGGAGCGGGCCCTTGAGCGCGCCGATCGCGGCGCTGACCGCGGAATACATATCGCTGAGCGTCGAGGCCACGACACGGCCCGTGAAGGTGCTGGCGTTGAAGCCATGCTCCGCGTGCAGCACATAGGCCACATCGAGCGTCTGCGTGGCCTCGGCGCCGGGTTCCTTGCCGGTCATGAGCCAGAGGAAATGCGCGGCCTCGCTCAAGTCCTTGCGGATGGGCGGGAGATCCTGGCCCGTGCGGGAGCGATGAAAATAAGCGGCGATGATGCCGATCTGCGCCACGAGCTTGATGGCGATGGCGTGGCTCTCCGGCATGTCGAGATCGTGACGGATGGTCGGGTAACACCCGAGCATGCTCACCGCCGTGCGCATGATGTCGATCGGCGCCGCGTCCTTCGGCGCGCTGGTGATCCATTCGATGACGCCCTGCGGCAATTCGCGCTCGGCGCGCAGCGCGGTTGTGAGCCGGTCGAGCTCGTGCGCCGTGGGCAGCCGGTTTGTGCCAGAGCAGGTGGACGACTTCCTCGTAGCTGACCTTGCCGGCCAGTTCATTGATGTCGTAGCCGCAGTAAATGAGCTGGCCGATGTCTCCGCGCACATCGCCGATGCGGGTTTCGGCCGCGATGATTCCTTCAAGCCCTCGTGAAATAACTGCCATAGATTTGGTACGATTTGATTGGTTGAAAATTGCCGCCGCGGCTCGGTCGGTCGCCGCGAGGCGGACACAACGCAGACTCTCCGCGCCACGCCCTCGCTTCAAGCGCGAACGCGTGAAATCTCAATTTGTGCCGATCCAGCGCAGCCCAAACTGCAGCCAGAAGGGGATCGTGAGCAGGCCGAGCGCCGAGGTGACCAGGATGATGCGCAAGGCTTCCGCGGGGTCGCCGCCGTAGTGTTTGGAGAGGATCACGGGGATGACGGCGCACGGCATGGCCGCCTGGATGTAGATGACCCGGCGCAGCTCGAGGGGGCAGGGGAGCCAGCGCGCCAGGGCCAGCATGAGCAGCGGGAGCACTACGAGCCGCAGCAGGCACGCTCCGACGGTGGTGAGGGTGCGTCCACCGAGGGAAAGATCGTGCATGTGATCGGCAAAGGTGGCGCCGGTGAGGATGAGCCCCAGCGGAATCGCCGCCGCGCCGAGAATGTGCCCGGAGGTCAGAATCACCCCGGGCATCCACTGCCGCGCGCCGGCGAAGTGCAGTCCCGCCGCGCAGAGAATGGCGATCACCGGGCCATTGAAAACCTGGCGCCAGCCGCCACCCTGCGCCACGCCGGAAATGACCATGATGCCCACCGTCCATAGCGCGATATCCACGCCGAGATTGTGGATGAAGAGCACGGCGCTCGTTCCCTGCCCGAAGCGCACCTGCGCGATGGGCAGCGCGAGATAGGTGTAATTGTACATCCCCGTGGTGAAGGCAAAGGTGCGCCGCTGCCGGGGCTCGGCGGCGCCGAAGAATGGCGCGGCGCAGTAGCAGATCGCGTAGCCGAGGGCGACCGTGCCGAAGCCCACCAGGGGCGCGAGCAACACGTTGCCGGCTTTGGCGAGCGCCGGTTGCCGAGGATCGTGTCGAGGATGAGGCACGGATACAGCAGATTGACGATGATGCGCAGCAGGCTCGCATCGGCCTCTTCATTGAGCCACCCGATGCGCCGGATGAGCCAGCCCACGGCGATGATGACGAATACCGGGGCGACCGCGGCGAGGAGAGGGAGGTATTCGGACACGGGGGCGGAAGTGCTTAGTGCTTAGTGCTTAGTGCTTAGTGCTTAGTGCTTAGTGCTTAGTGGTCCGTGTTCGATTGCGGCGCGTAGATTGACTAAGCACTCAGAACTAAGCACTAAGCACTTGGAACTGAGCACTTGCATGAACGCCGGCACCCCGGTGCTCACTTCTTCTTCTTCTGCCCCACGATCGGGAACTCCTTGCTCAGCACCGCGATCTCGAGTTCGGTGAATCCGTAGGGAATGGAGATGATGCCGTCAGCAATCGGTTTATCGATGAGCATGTCGATGAGGATGCGCGAGTGGGCCTTGGTGCTGAGCATCGCCACGATGGAACTGCCGCGGCGGCTGCCGCTGAGCATGTCGAGCGCGATGCGGCCGGATTCGTCGAGTTTGAACGCGCAGCCCCAGGTGCCGTTGGCCGCTTTGAAAGGATAAATCGCCTTGATCATCCGCTCGTGTATCGCCGGGATTCTTTCGATGAAGGCTTCGCGCGGCGGATTTTGCAGGTGGATGGGGCTGGCAAATTTTTCCGTGTCCTGGGCGTTGGCCTCGAGGTAAAAGCGGATCGTCACCGCGGGCTTGTCGCCCATGCCCAAGGCCGCGAGACCGACCAGGGCGCAGAGCAGGTAGATCTTGATTTTCATCACACGGGGGAAGTTTGCGGAATGGGAACCCATTTGCCAACCATGCAGCCTCCAGTTAAAGGAGGGCGATGAAATTCCGCGCCCCGATCCTCCTGCTGACCATGGCTTTGCCGCTGGCCCTCTTTGCCGCGGAGGAGGCGCCCAAGGCGACTCCCCGGCCGACCATCCTGAAGAGGTGGATGAAAACCCTGGGTATGGCGAAGGATCCGACCAATACCACCGCCACCGGTTTCAAAGGGCTGGAGATCGGCCTGCAGGTCGATCCCGCGCAGGTGAAGGTGGGCGATGCCAAGCAGATCAAGGCGACGGTAACGCTGGCCAACCGCAGCAATAAAATTGCCCAGCTCGAATTCCCCACCTCGCAACGCATCGAGGTGCTCGTGAAATCGAAGGAAGGCAAAACCATCGAGCAGTGGTCGGAAGACCAGGCGTTCAGCAACGAGCCCACGATGGTGACGATCAATCCCAATGAGCGCCTCGAGTATGTGGTGAGCGTCGCGACTCGCGACATGGTGGCCGACCAGACGTACACTGTCGAAGCGTTCTTCCCGAATTTCGAGCAGTTGCGCAAATCGACCACGGTCGCCGCCGTCAGCGCCACCGCGGCCACCCCCACGCCCGCGCCCGGTGCCGCGGCCACGCCGGCGCCGAAAAAGAAGAAAAAGATTTAGGCCGTTCCACTAAATCGCGGTCGTAGAATGCGACCCGGCGTTTAGCGACAGCGCCGTCCGCCTCGCGCGCCGGAGGCGCCCCACAGCCCGTCATCCTGAGCTTGCGAAGGACCTCTGATCTTCTGCCTTTCTTCACCAATGTAGCGAAAGATGGCGCCAAGCTCGCACCACCGACCGAGCGCCAGATGCCAGAGCGAAATCAGAGGTTTGCCCCATGTCTTCCGCAGGCTGTCTCGCTACGCTCGGCTTTCGCAAGCTCAGAATGACGGCGCGGAGGGGGCACGCGCCCCACAAGTGCGCGCTCCAGGCAACCGCCCGATTCCCTCCATCAGCCTCAATGCGTGAGGCTGGGGTCCGGGGACTTTTCGATCACGGGCACCGAGGATTGCGCGGTCGAGAGGGATTCGGGCGTCGGGTCGGCGGAAATGCTTTCGGTCAACGCTGCTTCCGTCGCGAGCGTCTCTGCTGGGATGGGCGGCACGGACTCAGGCGCTGCCTCCACCGCTTCGTCAGAAGGCGTCGCTACCGGTTCATGGGCGGCTTCGTTCGCGACCTCGGCGGGTGCTTCCACCGGCGCGGCCACTTCCGCGGCGCTCGAAGCTTCCGGCGCCGGGTCCGCGGTCACTTCCGCTGGCGTGGTCACTTCCGCGGTGCTGGAGGCTTCCGGAACGGGATCGGCAGACGCTTCCGTCACCGCTTCCGCAGACGCCTCGGGCTCCGCTTCACTCGCTTCCCTGACGCTCGATTCATCCGCTGCTTCCGCCGCGCTTTCGCTCGACGCCGGCTTGGGGCCGCGACCAACCGGAGGCTTTTCCTGCGGTGCGAGCGGAAGTTCCAGGATGCCGGTCGAGAACTCGATGACGTGCCCCGAGTGGATCAGGTAATGGAGGTCGCTGGCCATTTGCGCCTTGCGCGCCGCGGCTTCGGGCGCGTCGTGCTGGTCGCCCAGAATCTTCGCCGCCAGTTCGGGCCGCTTGAGACGCGGGGAGGCCTCGACGGTCTTCAAGATCGCCGTGATGCCATCGGAGAAAATCTGTCCCGCCGGATGCCGCAACGGCTTGGTGGCCGAGACGTACAACACGCGCTTGCGGTGCTTGAAGAAGTGCAGCCCGACTTCCATGAAATAAGGCCGCAGCCCATTGACGATCTGCTGGGGAAAGTGGCTCTCCGCTTCCCACGCGCTGCGCACGGCGGCGGCCACGAAACGGTCCGCGGCGGAGCGGCTCGCCTGGCCGGTGCATTCCAGCGTCTGCCCGCTCTTGACGATGGTGGGCAGATACTGCTTGCGGAAATGCTGCTCGGCGTCGAACGCGGTCTTGAAGGTGATCGGCTCGGCCTCCTTGGTCGTGGTGAAGGTCGTGCTCGTGCGGGCCTGTTCCTTCCAGTCCGCCACCGCTTGCTCATCGCTGACGATCACGATCTCGTGCTGCTGAAATTCCGGGAAGGACATGCGCCGGCTGAAACGCTCTTCGTAGAGCTTGCGCAGGGCCGGCTGGTAGCCGTGATAATTCGTCGGTCCCAGGAAAGCGCCCGTCGAACGCGCACGGGCGACATTCGAGAAATTGCCCTTGATCGGATCGCCCTGCACCGTCTCTTCGACGTAGAACTCCGCCTTCGCGTCGAAGAAGGCATTGCGCTCCACTGCCGCGCGGTCGAACGAAACCGGTCCGTCGCCGACTTGGAAAAGCGGCACGGTGGCGTCCGAGGAAGTGATCCGGACGCGATGCCGCTCCGGGCGTTCGAGGAAAAGCTTGCTCGTGCCGAAGACGGGATAGGCGCGACCGCTCGCCTTGATCTGCCGGGCGATGCCGGTGGCCGCGTTGGGCTCGGGCAGAAAATCGATCTTGAGCTGCGCGGGCGCGGGGCGCGGTGCTTCGCGCGGCGGGCGGGCGTCGTCGCGCGGTCCGTACGGCCGGCCACCGGGTCCGCCGGGACGGCCGCCTTCGCGCGGGCGATCTCCGCCGGGGCGCGGGCCGCGGGGGCGATCTCCGGGCGGGCGGTTCCCGCCGGGGCCGGGTGCCGGTCCACGGCGATCGCCATCGCGCCGGGGTGGGGGCGGGCCGCGTCGCTCGGGCCGGGGGCCGCGCGGCCCGCGATCGTCGCGCGACCGTGGCGGACGGCCCTCCGATTCGCCCTGGTAATCGGCATAGCGATTGGTCGCTGGGGTTTCTTTCACCCAGTCGGGCAGGAATTTTAGGTCGAGTTCCAGTGGCGAATCGCTCAT
>JBBCHV010000040.1:0-57765 GCA_037200205.1 Chthoniobacter sp. | reverse complement strand
GCTTGGAGGACGGCCTGGAAGGCTTCGACCCATTTTGCGGCTCCGGCGGCGGGCGTCCAGTGCCGCGCGCGGCGGCGCGAGACCTGTCCCCAACTATCGCAGAGCGCAGGCTGGACGATGAAGCGTTGCATTTTTTCCGCAAGCGTGGAGGCGTGACCCACGGGAAAGCGGAGGCCATTGATTTCTTCTTCCACGAGATCACGCCCGGCGCCGACCATGTCGGAACAGATGATCGGGAGCCCCGCGCCGAGCGCCTGGTTCATCACCACGCCCCAGCCATCGTAGCGGCTGGGCAACACGAAAACATCCGCCTGCCCGAAAAAGCGGGGCAATTCCTCCGGCGACTGAAAGCCGGCGTAGGTGATGCGCTCGCGCACGTGGGCGGGCAGTGGGGCGAGGAGTTGGGGCAGCTCGGCCTCGCGTCCCACGAGCAGCAGCCGTGCGGCGGTGCCGAGACGTTGAAAGGCCTCGAGCAGCAGATCGACGCCTTTGCGCGCGATCATCTGCCCGCAAAAAAGGAAGACGATGTGGCCGTCGTTGCGGACGCGGCGTGGCACGGCGAAAAATGGATCGAGATCGCAGAAATAGGGGATGCGAAAAGGACGCGGCTCGGGGAAAACGCGCGCGGTAATCCTCCTCGGCAAACGTGCCGATGGCGGCGATGCCCGAGGCGCGGTGCAGCGGCGCGGCCAGGCGCTCGTGCATTTTTCCGCCGCGTCCCAGCCGTTCGCCCCAGAAGAACCAGCGCTGGCCCCGGAGCACCGTGCGCATGAGCCACTGCGCGGTGAAAGACATGAGCGTATTCATCACCACGACGTCGAAGGCTTGCAGCGCGGGCAGCGGCCAATTGACATGGCAGCGCGCCGAACCGATTGAAAACCAAAAGCCGCGCAGGATTTTTTCGTAAGGCTCGAGGGCTTTCTGCGGCCAGGGTGAATCCGGCGCAGCCGCTTCCAGGTAGTACACGCTCAGGTCCACCTCCGGTCTCTGCGCCAGGGCGCGGAAAAGATCGCGCTGGTAGGGGGAGGGCACCACGGAAACGAACGCCGCCTTCATCTTCGGGGTGGGGTCGGCAGCCGCCGGGCCTGCGCGGTCCGCAGCGCGGCGCGCGAAAGAAGTTGCCGGGCCTGGGCGGCGAGGAGGCGGACGGCGTAGGTGCCGATGACGAGGGCGGCCACGGTGGGCAGCAGCGCGGGTGGTGAAGACGAAGAGACTGCGCATCGAGATGACCGTGGCGAAAAAGCCGGAGGCGTAAATGAGGATGCCGAGCTCGGAATTCTGTGGCGACGCGAGATAGCTCCACCATCCGGTCAGCGCCCCGAAGATCAGGCCGATGATGAGCACGGCCATCAATCCGCCGGACATATAAGCTTCGCCGACGAAACTCGCCGAGATGGTCACACCTTCCACGCCCAGGGCGTCTTCGATGGAGGAACTGAGGCCCTCGGGTTTGCCCGCCCAGATGGCGCGGGGAATCGGGCGGATGAGCGCCTGATAGGGAATTTCCCAGCCAAGATAGGCCTGTTTGTGCGGAAAGACCTCCACGAGCCGGCAGATGGCGTAAAGATTGTAGTCCACGAAAAGGGTGCGTTCCCGCGTATCGGGCGGTTCGTAATTGCCCTCCAGGTAATTGCGGAAACCGACGCTGCGAAATTGCAGCATGTAATAGGTGGCGAAGACCATGACCAAGGCGCTGCCGATGCAAAGAATCACCAATTCCTTCTGCCGCGCGAAGGGGAGGGCAAAGGCGTAGGCGATGAGGAAGGTGACGAGATAGGACGCGAAGATATTCCGCGTGCCGCTGGTGAAGCCGTAGAAGAAGGTGAAGAGCAGCGCTCCGCAGGCCATCAACAGCGAGAATGCCCCATACCGATTGCGGCGCGCGATCATGATGCCGGCGAGCGGCGGAATGAGGTAGATGAACAGGCCGAGCTCGACGAGCAGCGCCTTCCAGTCGCCGAGGCGTCCGCGTTGCCACGGCTGGGTAAAGCGCGGATCCATGAACCACTGCACCATCTCGACCACGTTGAAATCCACCGCGATGAGCATGTGGAGATAGCCGATAAAAAAGCAGGACCAGAAGATGACCACGATCCAGATGGCGGGAATCTCGTGGGTGAGCGTATTCGCGAACGGTTGCGTTTTCGGATGAATGAAATGACGCCCGATGAGCAGGCCGAGGAAACCGAGGTCCACGCTGAGGATGGCCTCATGCGTCGTGCGGACATCGATCATCGCGTCGAAATTCGGCTGCGGAAAAAGGAACTCGAAGAGGGTGAGAAAATAGAAGGCGAGGATCGCCATGAGGTCCGCGCGGATGAGATTGCGCAGGCCGCCCAGGCGCAGGTCCATGGCAACGCTGATGCCGATGCTGAGGAGGGCGCCGATGGAAGAGGCGCGGGCGAGGGAGGAGGGCTGATCGCCATTTGCGAGCAAGACGGTGAGCGCCAGGCCGACCAACGCCACGAAGGTGCCGTTGATATCGGGATGCGGATGCACGGCGGCGTCGGGCACGACTTGCACGGGGTCGATGCGCCTCGGTGGCGGGGCCGTGTTGCGATGTTTGGGGCGGGGAAAATTCATGAGAGGGCAGCGGCGCTGAATTCGATGAGCTTTTCTGTCGGCTGGCTCCAGCCAAAGTTTTCCCGCACGCGCCGCGGGTGCCCGGACCACCAGGTCAATTCGGTGGTGAGGGCGGCGGCGTCGCCGGTAGTGAAAATGGAGCCATTCTCGCGGTGGCGGACGAGATCCTTACCGCCAACGCGATCGCTGACGATGGCGGGCAGGCCGCAATTGAGGGCCTGCGGGACGACGAGGCCGAAGCCTTCCTCCAGCGACGGCAGCACCAGCACGGAGCCGGCGCGGAAACCCGCGGCGAGCGCTTCCTGGGAGACGGGACCGTGGAAATTCAAGGGCGTGGCGCCCCGATACTGGTCGAGATCGTGCCGCGCCTCGCCCAATACGGCCCCGTAGAAATCGACCTGCCAATCCGCACGCTGAATCTGGGTGAGCGCGTCCAGCAAGGTGCGCAGCCCTTTGCGCACGCCGATCTGGCCGGCGAAGACGATACGAAAGGGCGGGGCTGGCCTGGGGTCCGCGTCGTGGAAGATGCGGGCGTCGGCGCCATACGGCACCTGCCAGATGCGTCGGGCATCGATGCCGAGCGAAACGAGTTGGTCGCGCACCACCGAAGACGCGGCGCAATGCCAGTCGGTCAGTGCGTATTCTTCGTCCTCGCGGGCGAAGTAGGCATCGTCGTAGGGGCACACATCGGTGAGCCGTAGGCCGATGCGGGCATACTCCGGCTCCATGATCCGCACCCATTCTCGCACCGGGCCGGTGGCGTGATTGAGCACGGTCTTGATCCCGAGGCGCCGGGCCGCGCGAAAGGTGTGCAGGCATTGGCCGGGCATCGCATGAATGAAATCGCTGCCTTCCAAATGCGCGCCGGTCCAGCGGTCGAATCCGTGATCCTGCCAGCGAAAGAGTTTCTTCGATTCAGGCCGCCAGCGTTCGGGGACGAACTTGAGCAGGCCGTAAACGACGTTCGTGCGCAGGCTGTGCGTGCGCAGCGGAAGGTTCCCGGTGTCCCCCAGCTTCCACGCCGGATAGCCGGAGTAATAGCAGCCGAGCGCGTCGCGCTGGGCGAGCTCGAGGGCCATCGGATAGAGATGGCAGGGGTTGGTCGCGGAGATGGAAATCTTCATGTCCCCTTGACTCCGAATTGGGCGATCCACTCTTCCTCCGAGGCGATCGGATGGCGAACGAGTTCCATCCACGCCCGGTATTTTTTCCACCGCAGCGGTTTTCGGTCCCACCAGCAGCGCGAAATGCCCAGCAGCGCGTTGTGCCACCAGATTGGCTCGCGGAGAACCCAGCCGAGGCCGCGTTTCCGGGCGTAGCCGAATTGCCGCGCGATGCGGAACAGGGCGACGCCCAGAAAGTAGGGCGCCGGACAGCGCACCAGGATGCTCAAGAACTCGTTGCGGGCGTGTTGCTGGTGGGTGCGGATCTCGTTGCGCTGCGCGCCGGTGAAGTGGTGGCGGATGGTGATCGAGGCTTCGTGCCAGACCTCCCATCCCGCGCCGACACAGCGCAGGGCGAAGTCGGGCTCTTCGTAGGCGTGGAAAAAATAATCGGGATAACCGCCGAGTTGCTCGAAAACCGAACGCCGGATCGCCGCGCCGGAATTGGCATAACTGCCGACGAATTGCGATGGGCCGAGATCGGTGGCGGTCAGCGATTCGGGAAACTCATCCGAACGCTGTGGGAAGGAGGCGACGGCCAGACGCGGGCGTGTTTCAAACAGAGCGCGGAGACGGGTGATGCAGTCGCTCTCCAGCGGGTAGCTGTCATCGTCGAGACTGAGGAACACATCGCACTGGCAGGCGGCGGCGAGTTCGTTGCGCGAGGGGATGGAGCCCAGGGCCTGCTCGTGGACGAGGAGGCGAATTTGCGGATACGTTCCGCGAAGCAATTCCAGGGTGCCGTCCTGGCAGCCGTCCACGGCGACCAGGATTTCATCCGGCGCGGGCTGCAAGCCGGCCAGCGCCGCCAGCGTGCGGGCGAGTTCGTCGCGACGATCATGAGTCGTGATGCAGACGGCGACCGTGAGACTCATGGTTCAATCTCCCGCAGCACCTTCGCCGGATTCCCGACCGCGATCACGCCGGCAGGCAGTGATTTGGTCACGACACTGCCGGCGCCGACCACCGTGCCCTCGCCAATGCTGACCCCTTTCAAAATGGTCACGTGCGCGCCGATCCAGCAGCGCGCACCGAGGCGGGTGGGCGCCGTGACGAGCGGCCCTTCCGCCGGGTCGGTGCCGGCCCGCACGGCGTGGTCGTGATCGGTGAGGTAGCAGAACGGCCCGATCATCGCGCGCTCGCCGATCTCGATGAGTTCGTCGGCGTCGATCATGGTGTGGCGGTTGATGTAGGTGCGCGGGCCGATGACGATGCGGGCGCGGTCGCTCGTGGCCAGCAGGACGACGCCGCGATCCAGGGCCGCGCCGTTTTCCAGCGTGATGCATTGCGCCCGCTGCCGCACTTCGATGGCGCGCAGGGAGACGTGGCCGTGAATGTGCATCCCCGACGCGCGGTAAAAGGCGATGCGGGCGCGGGAGGCCAGGCCTTCGAGGAAACGAGTCACGTCCATGTGCCGAGAAGTTCCTGCGACCAGGTGGGGCCGCGCTGGCGGAGAATGCTGATGCTGGCAAAGAGCCGGTGGAGCAGCAGCTTCAGCGTCAGCATCGGTTCGCGCAGGCCGAGAATATCGTGCGCCACAAGGCGCTGATGACGGACGCGCATGCGGGCCAGTTCCGGGTATTGCGCTTGAAGGTGCTGGGCGCGTCGCGGTGCTCGAAGGTCGCGGTGCGATGGAAATAAAGCTGATGCGTGCGGCCGACGCGGGCGGACAGATGCACGTCCTCGAGAAAGCTGTAGCCGTCGAATTCCGGAAATTTTTCCCGCGCGTAAACGGGCGTGCGATAGAAAACGCAGGTCGAGTTCAGCCAATCCGCGGGGATGAGATCGCCGGTGGCCTCGGTATAGGTGGGCAGGCAATTGATCGCCGCGCCGAAGAGCTTGCCGCCGTAGGTGGGGTGCCGATAGCCGGCCTGGAGGCGATAATAGGCCCGGAGCAGCCCGCTGGGGATGCGGTGCTGCATGCCCTCGATGCGGGCGGCGATGCCGCCGATCTGGCCCCCGGTGTCGGCTTCGAAGGCGGCGCAGATTTTTTCGAAACTGTCCGGTGGAACGAAAACGTCGTCGTCCACGAAAGCCACGAGAGGGGTGGTGACCAGAGCCGCGCCTTGATTGCGCTGCACGGCGGCGCTGGGCTTTTTCGCGCGCTCGTACCGGACGGGCAACCGCGCCGCTTGCACCACGGCCAGGGTCCGGTCGTCGGTCGAAGAATCCACCACCACGACCGCCGCCGGCGGGC
This sequence comes from Chthoniobacter sp., assembly GCA_037200205.1. Classification (GTDB taxonomy): domain Bacteria; phylum Verrucomicrobiota; class Verrucomicrobiia; order Chthoniobacterales; family Chthoniobacteraceae; genus Chthoniobacter. The sequence goes on along the minus strand of JBBCHV010000040.1, from coordinate 51,822 downwards.
GAGTCTGGGCGGCGATGCTGGCGAGCGTGGTGCGCAATTCTTCCGCTCTTTCGTAGGTCGCGATGACCAGGCTGTAGGCGAGTGGAGCGGGCATTTTGGGTTAACGACGGGCGGCGGCGAGTTTCTCGGCGCCCGTAAACCCAAGCAGACGGTGCGCCAGCCGATAGCTGCGCGGTGCGGCCGGGCCGGCGAGATGGATGAGACCCCGCTCTTTTCGCTCCTGAAAATAGGCTGCCGCCCCGGCCAAGTCCTGACGGGCGAGGGTGCGCGACATCTCAAAAAAGGCCTGCCCGGCGATCCGCGCGTGGGTGGCGGTCCAAAGGTGGCGCGATTCCATCCAGGCGTGCAGCGTATCCATCAATTCCGTGCGCATTCGGATGACCTGCCGGGGGTCGCGTCGGCAGACTGTCTGCTCGGACCAGATGCGGTAGACCGCGTGCGGCGTCGGCGCGAAACGGAAGCGCAAACCCGCCTGCAAGGCGCGGAGGTAAAGCTCGTGCTCCTGGCAGCAGGGCTGGCCCTCCTTCCAGCCGCCGATCGTTTCGAGGGCGCTCCTGCGCCATAAGGCGCCACCGGTTTGCGGGATTTGCCAGGCCAGCCATTGGCTATAGAGGTCGAGATTCGGGTCGATGACGCTCGGCTCGCGCGTTTGCTGGCCGAGATCCTCGGTCCACGTGGGGCTGTAGAGGACGTCTGCGTCCCGGCCGTCGCCAGCCTCGGCGAATTGCCGGGTGATTTTTTTCCGGTTCGAGGTAGTCGTCGGCATCGAGGAACTGGATCCATTCGCCGCGGGGCGGCCTGGAGGGCGCGATTACGGGCGTGATTGCCGCCCCGATTCTCGGTGACGATGACCTGGATGCGGTCCCCAAACTTCCGCGCGATATCCGCCGATTCATCGGTCGAACCGTCGTCCACGACGATCACTTCCTTCTCCGGCCAGCTCTGGGCCAGCGCACTTTCGATAGCCTGCGCCAGCCAGCGGGCACTGTTGAAACAAGGAATGCCGATGCTGACCAGCCGCTTCATGAGAGCGCAAACTTACGATGCCACACCTCGTAAAGCCAGAGCGCGTACAGCGTGTGCGCGCCCTCCCAGGTGCCGGCCTGAAAATCGTCCCACGCGGTGCGCAGCAGGGTGCGGTCGAGCTGTGCCAGGCAGGCGGAATCCGAGGCGAAGAGCGCGGCCTCGACCGGCTCGCGCAGCGGACCCTGGAACCACTCGCGCAGGGGCACCGGGAAGCCACGCTTGGGACGGTCGAGCGGTTCGTGGAGCTTGCGCGACAGGCAGTGGCGGAGCACGAGCTTGCCGGGGCCGGCCGGAGGCAGCTTGAGGGCGGACGGCATCCGCGCGGCCAGCTCGGCGACGCGCACATCGAGGATCGGCGTGCGCAGTTCAATGGAGGCGCCCATGCTCATCTTGTCGGCCTTTTGCAGCAGGGATTCCGCGAGTTGCCAGTCGAGATCGAGTGCGAGCAATTCACTGAGGACGTCGCGCTGCGGGCGATACACGCTGTCCGCGATGCTATCCGCGCGCTGGCGCAAACGGCGCAATTGATCGGCGGTGAGGCCATGCAGGTGGCGCACGTCGCCGGGGAGGCCTTCGCTGCGCAGGGCGATCGCTTCGCTGGCGCGGGTGTGATGGGCGCGAATCCCGAGGCGCTGCCAGCGCGAGGGGCGGCCCGCCGGATCGGCCTCGGGCACCAGCGGCGCGAAGCGGCGTAATTTTTCGGATCGCTGCAACGTCGCCATGATGCCGAGGTAACGCGCGTCGTAGCCCGCGAAAAGCTCGTCCGAGCCTTCGCCGGAGAGCAGCACTTTCACATGGCCGCGGGCGAGTTCGCAGACCCGGAGCACGGCAAAGGCGGCGGGATCGCCTACCGGTTCGTCGAGATGCCAGGCGATCCGCTCGATGTTGTTCAGGAGATCGTCCGAGGTGAGTTCCAATCCATGATGTTTCGCCCCGATTTCGCGGGCCGTGGCGGCGGCGCCGGCGGCCTCGGAATCCGGTCCGCCGAAGCCCACGGAAAACGTCTGCATCTTCCCCTCCTGCAACTCCTGCGCGTAGGTGACGACGACCCGGCTGTCGAGACCGCTGCTCAGCAGCACGCCGACCGGGACATCCGCGCGCAGGTGGACCTTCACGGAGTCGCGCAGGCAGGCGTCGAGTTCCTCGACCGCCGGTTCGAGCGCGGTGAGGTCGGGGACTTCGTCGAGTTCGTAGCGCCAGTAACGATGCGGCTCGAAGGACTGCAGGCCGTGCAGAGGCAGGCTGAGAAAACAGCCCGCGGGCAATTTCCGGATGTGATTGAAATGGGTGCGCGGCGCGGGCAGCGAGAGCCAGGAAACGTAATCGAGAAAGGCCTCGGGATCGCGGTCGCGGTTCACCCAGGGCAGCGCGAGCAGGCTCTTTAATTCCGAGGCGAAGGCCAGGCGCTCACCGTGGGCGGTATAATAAAGGGGCTTTTGTCCGAAGTGATCGCGGGCGATCAGCAGGCGGTTCCGGTTCGTATCGAGCAAGGCGAAAGCGAACATGCCGCGGAGCTTGGCGAACATGGCGTTGCCGAGCTGCTCGTAGAGATGCACGAGCACTTCGGTATCGGTGTGGGTGCGAAATTCGTGACCGCCGGAAATCAATTCGCGGCGCAACTCGAGATAGTTGTAAATCTCGCCGTTGAAGACGACGGCGATGGACTCATTTTCGTTCCAGATCGGCTGCCAGCCGCCCTCGAGATCGATGATACTGAGCCGGCGCATGCCGAGGCCGACGCCCGGCGCGACGTGGGTGCCCGCGCCGTCCGGCCCGCGATGGCGAGGAGGTCGAGCATGCGTTGAAGAGGGGCGGCGCCTTCTTCAGCAGAGAGTGATGGATCGATGAAGCCGGCAATGCCGCACATGATGGAGGAGGTTACTTAGCGGCCTTCAGGCCATCGGCCTAGAGCGAAGTGATGGCGGGCCTCTGTTGTCGGCTCAAGGCGACGGTGCGGGGTGGAGAAGGAAGCCGAGCAAATCGTTGAAATCGGCGGGAGCGAGGGTGGTTTCAAAGATAGGCGGCATTAAGGAGAGTTTGGACGGAGTCTGCGACTTGATCTTCGCACGCGGGACACGGACTGGTTTGCCCGTGACGTCGGTGAGAACGAGCAATTCACCTTCGACGTGGGCATTCAAGCCGGCAAGCGTCTGGTTGTCGGTGGTTTCGATGACGGTCTGCCGGAACAGCGGATCGACGTTGCGATTCGGGTCGATGAATGTCCTCGATCACGCGGGAAACTCCCCGCGCGCCGATGCCATCGAGCGCCGGACCGATGTTCGCGCCTTGATTGTGCAGCTTGTGACACACCGCACAGTTTTGCTGAAAAATCTGCGCGCCATGGACGACATCGGGCGTGGCCTTTTGAAAGGCATCGGCGCGCTGGGCGATCACCTTGTCGAGGCGTTCGTCCTCGGGCGGGAGATCTTTCGTCAAGGCGGCGGCGCGGTCGCGCAAGGATGGCGGGCGCTTTTCCAGCGCCGCGGCGACCAGCGGATTGCGCAGCAGAAGGGGTGTGGCTTTGCCATTTTCCATCGCACCGACGAGCGATTCCGCGCCGGGGTCTGTCGCGGCCAGGCCCGCGGCGATGAAATTGCCCACCTCCGTGGGAGCGGTGGGCAGCGCGGCCAGCAAAGCGGCCCGGGCCTCGTCGGTATTGGATTGCCCGAGCAATTCGGCGGCTCGCTTGCGGAATTTCATGCTCCCGGATGTGGCCAGCACCTGCCCGATGATCGGCCGCCCGGCATCGAGATTGGCGAGCGCCTCGAGGGCGCCGATGCGGCGTGCTTCCGGCTGCTTTTCGCTGCCCGCGATTTTCGCCAGGGGCGCGAGCTTGGCGTCAAACTTCGCTTCGCGCACGCTTTCGATAGCCGTCTTGAGAATAGCATCGTCTTCGGTATCGAGTCCCCTCCAGCACCACGCGCCGCGTCCAGGCCGTCGCCGCCTCGGGCAGCGAGATACCGCGCTGGCGGGCCGCCTGGTTCAGCCCATCGGCCAGGGCGATTCGCTGAGCCAAAGGCGCACCGGTAATCATTTCGAGCGGAGAAACGAGGGCGGTCATACGCTCCGGCGCGACATTCAGCGCGACGTGGCGCAGATACTCGCCCGCGCGGGGAGTGGAGAAATGGGTTAGCTCAAGCTGCTGGAGCAGAAACTCGGCAGCCTCGGGGGTATTCACCGCGAGCGAGACATCGGAAAGAAATTCACGGGCGGGTTCGGATAGCATCTGAATCGCCCGCAATTCCTGCATCGCTTCGGGATTTTTGAGGTATTCACGCAGCCCGATCTGGGCGGCGTAACGCAGGGCCAGGTCGTCCGTGTCCTTGGGGGGGAAGCCATGGGATCAAATCCCGGATTTTCAACCCGCCAGGCATCGCGGCGAGCACCTCCCAGGCCGCCCGCTTGACCAGCGGCGGCGCATCGGAAGAAAGCGCATAACGGACACTTTCAACATCGGCCTCGGTCCACGGCTCATGCGCCTCGGCGGACATCTTGAGCGCGAGGGTGCGCGCAATGTCGTTTTCCTTCAGGCGTGCGTAATCGAATGCCTCGAAATCCGGCTCGACGCTCTTGGCCGCGGACAGACGATAGAGCGCGATGAGCGCGTGCGCACGCTGCACGGCGGGCGCAGTCTCCCAAAACGGCATCGTGATTTTCGACGGATCCTTGGTGTCGGGGTCGTGAACGAAGCCATCCGGCTTGATGACCTTGCGCAAAGTCTCCTGCGGGCTCTTGCCGGTGCGCGCCACCAATTCGTTCGTGGCGAGGGTCCGCAGAGTCAGGTTGGGGTTGGCGAGCTTCTCGACCAGATCGTCGACATTGGAAACGGACAAGTCGGGCACCAGCGGCCCGGCGCTTTTACCTTCCCCGCGATAAACGATCCGCCAGATGCGGCCGTGGGCGTGGTCGCGGCGCGGGTCGCCGAGGGGAAATTCGTAGTGGCCGATGATGGGGTTGTAGAAGTCGGCGATCCACAGGGCGCCGTCCGGGCCGAGCTTCACCTGTACCGGCCGGAACCACGGGGTCGTCGCTGGTCAGGAAATCGGGCTGCCGGATGGCCTTCGGAGTGGAGCCGTGCCATTCGAGTTTGTCGCGGTTGATGCGGCGTGTGACGGGGGTTGCCGTTGAAAAGATTGCCGCGGTATTCCTCGGGAAACTTATCGTCGGCGTAATAGGCGATGCCGGCGATGGCGGTGGAACCGTGATCGTCGTCGGTGATGCGCGGAGCGAAGCCGAGGCCATCGTGCTGCTTGCCGATGCCTTCGTAGTAGCCGCCGTGTTGCAGCATGTAGACGGGCTTCGAGTGGGAGTCGGCGCTGTAGAAATTGCCGAACGGATCGACGGTGAGGCCAAAGGGATTCGTCTGGCCGTGGGTGTAAATCTCGAAGGCGGAACCATCCGGGCGGAACCGGTAAGTGTTGCCGCTTTCGAGCAGGGTGGAGTGCCCGTTGAGATCGTGAATCTCGCTGTGGTTGCGAAAGCCGTGCGTGCCGTAAATCCAGCCATCGATCCAATAGAGGAAGCTCGACATGCCGCCGTGGGTGTCGAGGTAGCCGGCGGTTTCGTAGAGCGGTACGCGACTTTCGGCAAAGCCGTCGCCGTCCCAATCAGTCAGCAGCCAGATTTTCGGGATGGAGTAGACGATGACGCTGTCCCCTTTGGGGGCCTGGCCGATGTGCCGGTCGCCGATCGGTGCGCGTTTCTGCATGGCGGGATTCGGATCGAAATTGGGCAACAACCCATACACCGCGGCGATGGCCGCCGAGCCGTGCGGCAACGGCTGGACGCCGCTGGGAATGTTCAAGCCATCGGCGAAGACGCGGATCGTCTTCGCGTGTCCGTTTTCGTCGAAATCCGAAAGCACGCGGACGCTGTCATGCGCTTCCGCCGTCGGTTGGGGCGCCTTGTCGCCAACGTGAAAGGCGCTCGCGATGTCGGCGAAGGCTTTCTCGTAGCCGGGGATGGGCAACCCGGCAGCGTCCGTGCCGGCGGGCCACGGGTACATTTCCGAACCGGTCACCCAGAGGCGCCCGGTGCCGTCGAAGGTGATGTTGAGCGGCTTTTGGATATCGGGTTCCGCGGCGACGAGCTGGATTTCAAAGCCCGGCGGCAAATGGAACTTCGCACGCTCTTCCTCGGGCGTGCTTGGCAGCGCATCGGGATTGTCACCGCGCACATTATCGGCGGCGAGCGCCAGGCAGGGCGCGAGGAGAAGCGGGAGAAAGGGGATGAGACGCGGCGTCATGTTCTGGAGGCTGGGATAGCGTTCCTCATCGGCGCGCAAGAGCCAAGCGATTGTCGCGAGTTATATTGCGCCAAGCCGTTTCCCTGTGCCTTGCCAACCCGGCAGCCCAGTCGCATTCTGCGGGCATGCCGCGTTCCTTGCCCCTTGTTCTCCTCGTCGCCTTTGGCCTGGTTGCCCGCGCCGTCGATTGGCCGGAATTCATGGGACCGACCCACGACCAGGTCTCCATGGAGAAGGGCTTGCTCGATACGCTGCCGGCACAGGGGCCGCCGCTTGTTTTTGAAAGGGCGGTGGGCAAGGGCTACAGCGCGCCTTCCATCCGGGGCGGCACGATGGTCATCCATCATCGCGTGGGGCAGCAGGAGATCGTGGAAGCGTGCGATGCGCGGACCCGGCCTGGCGTATTGGAAGCAGGCCTATAAGTCGGATTACCGCGACCCTTTCGGTTACAATAATGGACCGCGCTGCACACCGCTGCTCACGGCGGATCGCTGCTACACGCTTGGCGCGGAGGGCGTGCTGCTTTGCCTGGACTTGGTCACGGGCAAGGAAGTGTGGCGGCGCGGGACGGCGGCGGATTTCGCGGTGCCGGAGGCCTTCTTCGGCGTGGGCAGTTCGCCGGTGCTGGAGGACGGCCTGCTCTTCGTGCAAGTCGGCGGGCAGCCGAATTCCGGCGTCGTCGCTTTCGATGCCAACACCGGCAAGACCGTGTGGGAAAACGTGGGCGAGAAAACCTGGAACGGCGCGCCGATGAATGGCTGGAAAGGGGAGCGACTGGTGTCGTGGAATATCAATGATCCGGCCTACGAGAAACAGGCGAGCTATTGCACGCCGGTGCTGGCGACGATCCATGGGCAGCGGCACCTCTTGGTCTGCACGCGGCAGGGGTTGGTTTCGCTCAATCCCAAGACGGGTGCGTGCAATTTTTCCTACTGGTTTCGCGCACAGCAGGATTCGTCGGTCAATGCCATGACGCCGGTGGTAAAGGACGATCTCGTGCTGATCTCGTCGGCCTATTATCGCTCCGGCTCCGTGCTGCTGCGCGTGGACCCCGAGCGGCAAGTCCGTGACGCCGGTGTGGAAGGGCCTGCAATTGGAGATTCATTGGACGCGGCCAGTGTTGCTCAATGGCTTCCTCTACGCCTTCAGCGGGCGCAATGAGCCGGATGGCATCTTCCGTTGTGTCGAATTTGCCTCGGCCGGATTGCCTGGGAGCGCAACGAAGGCTGGCCGAATGGCGGGCACGCCAAGCTCGCGGAAGGCGAGAAGCCGCCGGATGTCTTTGGGCGCGGCTCCGCGATCCTGGCCGATGGCAAGCTGATCGCGCTCGGCGAGGCGGGGTTGCTCGGCCTGTTCAAACCCAACCCGGACGCGCTCGAGGAAATCGCCCGCTGGCAGGTGCCGCAGATGCGTTTATCCCCTGCTGGACGCGCCGGTGCTGGCGAACAAACGGCTCTATCTCCGCGACGAGGATCACCTCGTCTGCTACGACCTCGGGAAGCAGCCGTAGGCGGGTGGTTGTCCTATTATTCCCGTGACTCCTATTTCTCCCACTCGGCGATAGGAAGAATGGGAGGAAGAGGAATGATGGGAGGGTGCCTGAGCTACGCTTTGCCCCAGTGCTTGAGCAGCGTCTCGGCCATCACCGAAGGCGTTTCGGCCACGGCGATGCCGGCGGCCTTGAGGGCCTCGATCTTGCCTTGCGCGGTGCCTTTGCCGCCGCTGACGATGGCGCCGGCGTGGCCCATGCGGCGCCCGGGAGGCGCGGTCGCTCCGGCGATGAAGGCGGCGATCGGCTTCTTTACGTGGTCCTTGGCCCAGGTGGCGGCTTCCTCTTCTTTTTCGCCGCCGATCTCGCCGATCATGATGATCGCCTCGGTCTCGGGGTCGTCATTGAACATCTTGAGCACATCGAGATGGCTGGTGCCGTTGACCGGATCGCCGCCGATGCCGACGCAGGTACTCTGCCCATAACCGCGGGTGGTCAATTGCCACACCGCTTCGTAGGTCAAGGTGCCGCTGCGCGAGACGACGCCCACGTTGCCCTTCTTGTGAATGTAGCCGGGCGCGATGCCGATGCGGCAGCCGCCGTAGGATTTATCTCCGGTGCCGGGAGTGACGATGCCGGGGCAATTCGGGCCGATGAGCCGCGTCTTTTTGCCCTGCATGAAGGCCTTCACTTTCACCATGTCGGCCACCGGGATGCCCTCGGTGATGGCGACGGCGAGGTCGAGCTCCGCGTCGACGCATTCCAGAATGGCGTCGGCGGCGAAAGGCGGCGGGACGAAAATGGCGCTGACGGTCGCGCCGGTGGCCTTGGCGGCTTCCTCGACGGTGTCGAAGATCGGCACCTTGTGGCCATTGTGCTCGAAGGTCTGGCCGCCCTTGCCGGGCGTGACGCCGGCCACGAGCTGAGTGCCGTAGTCGAGTGAGAGTTTGGCGTGGCGGGAGCCGAAGTCGCCGGTGATGCCCTGGACGAGCAGGCGGGTTTGTGGAGTAACGAGAATGGCCATGTGGAAAACGGAACGAAAAGAGTCTTAGTGGTTGCCGGGTTTGCGCTTGTGGATGATCACCGTGTTGCCGTCCGGATCGGCGACCATAATCATGTGGCAGACGGGCGTGTCAAAAGGACCCATCTTCACCGGAGTCTCCGCGGCTTTCAGCGTGGCGACGGCCTCGTCAAAATTCTCGACCTCAAGCGCCACAGTGCAGCCGTCCGGGCTGGGCTTCCAGCCTTCGGCCTGGCCAATCCCCAGCGTCCCGGTGCCGACTTCGTATTCGATCCAGTGCCCACCGCCGCCGGTGGCGTGATCCTGGGTCAGCTTGAGCCCGAGCACGCCTTCGTAGAATTTGCGGGAGCGCGCGATGTCCGTGACGGCGTAGGCGGAGAAGGCGATTTCGGTGACTTTCATGCGCAGATTCAGGCGGCTTTCTTGACCGCGGCGACGATCTTTTTCGCCGCGTCGTCCAGGTCGTTGGCGCTGATCACGGCGAGGCCGCTCTCAGCGAGGGTCTTTTTGCCAGCCTCGACATTGTTGCCTTCGAGGCGGACGACGAGCGGGATGGTCAGGCCCGTTTCCTTCGCGGCGGCGAGGATGCCGGTGGCGATGATGTTGCAGTCCATGATGCCGCCGAAAATGTTGACCAGGATGCCCTGCACGTTCGGATCGCTGAGGATGATCTTGAAGGCCGCGGTGACCTGGTCCTTTGAGGCGCCGCCGCCGACGTCGAGGAAGTTCGCCGGCTTGCCGCCTGCATACTGGATGATATCCATCGTCGCCATGGCAAGGCCGGCGCCGTTGACGAGGCAGGCGATGTTTCCGTCGAGGCCGATGTAGTTGAGGCTGTATTCGCTGGCGGCGACTTCGCGCGGGTCTTCCTCGCTCTTGTCGCGCAGGGCGAGAATCTCGGGCTGGCGATAGAGCGCGTTGTCGTCGAAGTTGAACTTGGCGTCGAGCGCGAGGAGTTCGCCAGTCTTGGTGATGACCAGCGGGTTCACCTCGATCTGCGAGCAATCGCGGGCGAGGAAGAGCTTGAACATCGCGCTGAAGAGTTTCGAGGCGGCAGCGATCTGCTTGCCGGTGAGGCCGAGGGCCTTGGCAATCTTGCGGGTCTGGAAACCTTGCAGGCCGAGCGTCGGGTGAATGAGCTCGCGGAAGATTTTCTCCGGGGTGTGCTCGGCGACATGCTCGATGTCCACGCCGCCTTCCGTGCTGGCGATGATGACTGGCGCGCCGCTGGCCCGATCCAGCAGGATGGCGAAGTAAAGTTCCTTGGCGATCGTCGCGGGCTCCGCGATGAGCACCTTGCTGACTTGCTTGCCCTCGGGCCCGGTCTGATGCGTGACGAGCGTCTGGCCGAGCATTTGGCCGGCCAGTTCGCGCACCTTTTCGATCGAGTCGGTGATGTGCACGCCGCCCTTGAAGCCATTCGTGAACGTGCCCTTGCCGCGACCGCCGGCATGGATCTGCGCTTTGACGACAAACTCCTTGGTGCCGAGCCCCTGGGCCACGGCAACGGCTTCGTCCGGGGTGGAGGCGACGCCCCCCCCGCGTGGTGGCGACGCCGAATTTTTCAAAAAGTTCGCGAGCTTGGTATTCGTGGATATTCATGGAGCAAAAGGGGCCTGACGGCCGGCCTCTCGAAAGCGGGAAAGCACGGGCCGAAACAGTCGACGGAGGGTTCTTACTCAACCGCCGCGGAGTCGGGAATGAAAATCCGCGATCAATTTGCGGAACGTCGCCGAACGGCGGTTGCCGGCAGAGATAAACGCCGAGGACGCAGCGGCGACCGAAAGGGGAGGAGTCCACGAAACACACGAAAAGGCACGAAAATTTTCGGCAAAACAGTTGCCCGCGAATCACACGGATGACGCGGATGCCCTCCGTGCCGGCACCGTGTGCTCTAGCGTCCGCTGCCCGCGTAGTAGGCGGGGTATCTGTCGAACTTGCCCGTCGCACCCACGGCCGGCGTGGTCTTGACGTCGTAGACATCATGGCCGACGACGGTTTCGGATTGGGTGTCCCAGATCATGACCGATTTTTTGGCCTCGGGCGGGGCCTGCTTGCTCCGATCCGTATCCACGGCGAGGTAACGGACGCGATTTTTCTTGAGCGCCACTTTTCGCGAGGGAGCGAGATGGGCGTAGTAAACGCGGGCCCGTTGCTCGGCGACGCGCCGCTGGCGCTCGGTGGCCTGGTGCTTGGAAATGACGTAGGCGGACATGCCGACTACGCCGCCGACGACGGCGCCGATGGCCAGCGATTCAAAGGTATTCGCGCCGGCGGCCGAGGCGATGCCCGCGGCGAGCAGGCCGGCGCCAGTGCCGAAAGCCGCAGCGTTCTGGCCAGGGGTCAGATCCTCACAGGCGGATAAAAGAAGGGAGATGGAGCAACCGAGAGCAACAATCCTGAGCGATCCATGATTCATACGCGCGGCGCCGTTGTTAGGGAAGCGCGTCTTTCCCGGCAAGGATATTGTTGTTAGGAATGAGAATTATCTTTCTCTCCTAACAGTGAACTCTCTCCACGCACGTTGTCATTCTGAGCGGAGTGTAACGGAGTCGAAGAACCCCGTCGCACAACCAGCGATGATCTTTGGTAGAGCGGCGGGGTCCTTCGACTCCGTTACACTCCGCTCAGGATGACATGCGAGGGAGCGTTTACTGCTTGAGCAGTCCCTTACAGACCCGTCCCGACGTATTGGGCGGAATAAGTGTCGAACTTGGCCGTGGACCCGATCTGCGGCACGTCCTGCACGTCGTAAACATTGTTCCCGATCAGCGTTTCGCCTGCGTGTCCCAGATCATCACGTCTTTCTTGGTGCCTGGGGCGCTCCGCTTGTCCTTCACGGTATCGATAGCGACATAGCGCGGCAGCTTTTTCTTGATCGCCTTGATTTCCGGCGTGTCCTCGACCTTGGCCGTCTTGCCGTTCTTGCCCGGCTTGGATGGGGGTTCGGAGGCCGGGCCGCGGCGCGCGGTGTGCAACTGCTTCGCCATGTAGGCGCGGGCATTGGCTTCCGCCACCTTGCGTTGATACTCGGAGGCTTCGCGACGAATGAACTGCGTCTGCGTGGTGATGATGCGCTCCATGATATCCACGGCGTAGGCCGGAGGCAGGGCGACGAGGCACGGTGCAGCAAATGGCGGCTAGCGCGATAAAACGAGGGGATGTTTTTCATGGAAGAGGAGATGTTGAGGGGTGGTAAGCCGGCAACCGCGTGGGTGACTAGCCGCCGGTGCCGACGTATTCGGCGGAGTAGGTTTCAAACTTGGCCGTCGAGCCGACCGAAGGGGTGCTTTCCACGTCGTAAACGTTGTTGCCGACGACGGTTTCGGATTGCGTATCCCAGATCATCACGGCTTTCTTGGCCTTGGGCGAAGTCTGTTCATTTTTCTCCGTGTCGACGGCGATGTAGCGCACCCTCTTTTTCTTGAGGGCCACTTTCCGTTCCGGGGCGAGGTGGGCGTAGTAAACGCGGGCGCGCTGCTCGGCCACCCGGCGCTGGCGCTCGGTGGCCTGGTGCTTGGCGATGACGTAGGCGGTGAAGGCGACGACGGCTCCGGTCGCCGCGCCGATGGCGATCGATTCCCCAGTGCTCGCACCCGCGGCGCGGGCGATGCCGCCGGCGAGGATGCCTGCCGTGCTGCCGAAGACGGCCGCATTTTCGCCGGGTGTCATGTTTTCGCAGGCGGTGACCAGCAGGGAGATGGACGAGGTGAGGGCGACAGCTTTGAGCGTTCGGGGATTCATAGCGCTAATGCGGGAATTGTTAGAGAGGGGGGCCACCACTGGCAAAGAAATTCTGAATCGCAGGCGTGGTTGACCCTGCGGGGTTAGCCGCCTTGAGGGTTAAAGGGAACGAAGTTTTTCCGGCACCAATCGACGGCGTGCCTTTCCCCGAGTTCCGCCGCTTTTTGATACATCCCCTTGGCAAGCAACGAGTTTTTGGTGACGCCGATGCCGTTTTCCAGGCTGCGGGCGTAGAGCCACATGCAAAACGGATTCTGTTTCTCCACGCCTTTCTTCCAGAGCTCCACGGCCTTCTTGGGATCGGCTTTGTGGTCCGGTGTGTCGCCATTCAGGTACAGGACCCCCGAGGTTGCCAAGGGAGTCCAAAAAACCACCTTCCGCGGCTTTGGAGAAAAGGCGGAACGCCTCGGGCAGGTCGACCTTGCCGCCGATGCCGTGATAGTAGCAGTCGGCGAGCTTGTTGATAGACCGCAATTCGCCGGCGTCGGCGCCTTGGCGGAATAAACTCGAGCGCCTTCGATTCGTCTTTGTCGACGCCTTTGCCGATCAGGTAACATTCACCCAGCAGGTATTTTGCCGGGATATCGCCCTTGTCGGCCGCCATTTGAAAGCTGCGCGCGGCTTTCACCATGTCGGGAGTGCCTACGGTCACGTTGGAATACATGAGACCGAGCTGGGTCATTGCCGGAACGAAGCCGGCTTCCGCGCCTTGGCGTACCAGGTGAAAGCCGTTTCCGGTTCCTGGTCGCGCACGTTGTCCGCGATCAGCATCATCCCGGCCATCACGCCGAGTTGGGCGGCCTCGGTGATCATCTCGCGCATCTCCTTGAACTCCGCACCGGTAATCGGGCTGGGCCGCTCGCGCAGGTGGCCGAGCATGGTTTCGAGATGGTTCCTGCCGACCGGAAAGTCCGAGTAATCTTTGGCGACATCGAGCCAGGCGCGGAGGGAAGGCTGATACTGGCCCTTGTCCTCCAGCTCCTGCGCGGTATTGACGGCGTTGCGAAGGAGTTCCTGCCTTTGGGGGCCTGGAATCGGCGTGGCTGGGATGGGCGTGACGGGAATGGGGGTCGCGGGAATCGGCGTGGCGACCGGGGTGGTATCCGCAACGACCGGGATCGTGTCGCCGGAGGGGCCGCTGGTGGCATCACCGCTGGAGGAAGGATGCGTGACCGACACGTCGGGGTCGCCGGTCGCCGGCACTTTCACGTGCAGGAAGAAAAAGGCGACGCCGGCGAAGACCACAAGGACCGCCGCGGCGATGCCACCGATGAGCGCGATGGGCACGCTCTTGGGCGCCGGGGGGATGAATGGAGTGCGGACCGGCAGCGGGGCGGAGCCGGCCGGTGCGGCTGCGGGCGGCACCGATTTCGGCGGCGCTGCCTTGCTGGGGGCGGGAGCGACGGAACCGGGCGCCCGGGAGTCGTAGCGGCGGACCTGCAAACCGTCGAGTTTCGACAGCGCATCGCTGAATTCTTTCGCCGACGCGAAGGAACGCGCCGGATCCAGCGCCCGGCGTAGAACCTCATTGCCCTCCTCGGAAAGCGTGGAGAGCGGGTGTAGCGGGCGGTCGGTCCACCGGCGCCCCGCAGGGTCAGTGGCGAAAGGGTGCCGCCGAGAATCTCGTAGGTCACGGCGCCGAGCGCCTGGACATATTGCGGGCGGATATCCGCACCGCTGGCCGCGCTATGATCCTTGCCGCCGCCCACCATCGTTTGCCCGCCGGCCCAGGTCTGCGAGGCGACAAAATTACGGGTCGCCCCGAGTGGATAGAGCTTGAGTTCGAAGGCCGGCCAGGTGCGGATCGGGGCGCGCAGGAGCTTCTCTTTTTCGACCGGCTGCGGAAAATGGATTTGCAGTTGATGCAACCCGAATTCGAGCCCGTTGAGGCCCAGGCGGAGCGCCTCGTCGGCGCCCGCGGCGGCCTGCTGGAGGAGCATGAGCGCTTCATCGGCATCGAGTTCGCGCCGCGCCTTGAGCAGGTCGAGCACGGAGAATCCATCGGCCCATTCGAGCACGAGGAAGCTGCCGCGGTCGACTGTCTCGAAACCGAAGACCTTGAGCAAATTCGGATGCTTCACCGGCACCAATTTGTCGACTTCCCGCTCCAGCGCGCTGAGCGCCAGGCTGTCCGCGAGCGCCTCGGCATGGAGGACGATGAGGGCGCACTTCCATTTTGCGCTCGGTGTCGTACGCGCGGAAGACCCGCCCGGCATTCGACTCGCCGCAGGACTGGGCCACGCGGTAGCGATTGGCGATGGTCGTGTTCGTCTCGAAGCTGCCCATGCCCGAGCGGATCGTGGAGTCTTCGAGCAGCGTGGCAAAATCCTCCGAGTGCTCGACCGCCTCGGCACTCATGGCGGGGGCGCCGCCCGCCCCGGTGATCTTTTCGATGGCGGCCTCGATCCCCTTGCGCAACTCGGCCGGCGTCTGGAAGCGTTCCGCGGGATCCTTGGCCAGCATGAGCCGCAACACATCGGCCACTGCCGGGGGCAGCTTGTCGAGCTTCTCGAAGGGCGGCGGCTTCGAGAGATGCTGGCTCATCACCTGGGCCATGGAACCGGCGAAAGGGGCCTGCCCGGCGAGCATGTACCAGAGCGTGACCCCCAGCGAATAAATATCCGACCGGCTGTCGATCTCCTTTTCCTCGAGCTGCTCGGGGCTGGCAAAATGCGGGGTGCCGACGAAACCGCCCATACTGAGCGTGGCCGCGTCCTCGCCATCACCGGTTACGGAAGCCTTGGCGAGACCGAAGTCGATGACCTTGGCCACGAGATCGTCGTCCTCTTTGACGAGCATGAGATTCGCGGGCTTGATGTCGCGATGCACGAGACCGTGCTGGGCGGCGGCGTTGAGCGCGCGCGCGACCTGGGCGGTGATGGTGAGCGCGAGGACGGGGGCGAGCGGTCCCTGGCGCTTGATGAGCGCATCGAGGGTTTCGCCGTCGATGAACTCCATCGCGTAAAACCAGGTGTCGCCCTCGGTGCCGAGGTGAAAGACAGAGGCGACGTGCCGGTGGCGGAGCTGCGCAGCCGAGCGGGCCTCGCGGACAAAACGCTGCCGGGCGACTTCGCTATTCAGATAAGTCGCGTTAATGACCTTGAGCGCCACCGGGATCCGCAGGCTCCTGTCAAAAGCCTTGTAGGTGATGCCCATCGCGCCCCGACCGAGCTCAAAAAGAGAGCCATCGTCGCGGGTCAAAACTTCGTAGTGGTCGAAGATTGCGGTTTCGGGCATGAAAAATTTTCGCGTCGCCTATCTTGCAGGTGGTGTCAAATGTTGCAGTTTTCCGCGACCTTCCGCAATGTGCAATCAGCAAACTGCTGTTCAACCCTCATGGGAGCGAAACTTTCGATCCAACCAGCCTTAGCCGACGCCTTCGATGTTCCCATCGGAAACACGGCCACCATCGGTCGTACCCGGGAAAATACCGTCTGTCTGAGTTTTAGCCCCCTGGTGTCGCGGCAACACGCCATCATCCGCTGCCACAATGGCTGGCAGTACCAACTCATCGACCTCGGCAGCCGGAACGGAACCTACGTGAACGACCAGCGGGTGGTGATGCCGGTGACGCTGACGGATGGGGCGCGCATCCGCATCGCGGACAACGTCATGGTTTTTTCCGAGCACGACGACGATTCCTCGGGCGAACACAACGCCATGACGCTGGTCGGGACGATGTCGTCCTCCGATCACAGCGTGGTCGAGTCGCGCCCAGTGGCGCTGCTGGTCTGCGATATCCGGGGCTTCAGCACGATGTCGGAGAAAATTCCCAGCGCGGACATGGCGCAGATGCTGGGGGCGTGGTTTCGCGAGACGGGCAATCTCGTCGCGCAAAGCGGCGGGACGATCGATAAATTCATCGGCGATGCCATGCTGGCCTATTGGGGTGCGGCCGGGCGTCCGGCGGCGGATTGCGGCACCGCCTTTGCCGCCGCGAAGATGATGCAGTCGCTGGCGGATAACCGGAAATGGCAGAACGAAGCGCCCTTCCGTATCGCCGTCGCGCTGCATTTCGGCAAGGTGACGTGCAGCAATGTGGGCGTCGCCGCCGAGCGCGATGCGACGATCATCGGCGACGCGGTGAATACCGTTTTCCGGCTGGAAGGAATTTCCAAGGAACTCAACCAGCGTGTGGTGATGTCCGGGGACTTTGCCGATCAGATGCCGGAATTGATGCGGAAGTTCACCGATTTCGGGGAGAAGACCTTGAAAGGCAAAAGCCAGTTGGTGCGGGTGTACGGGCTGGGAGAGTAAGGTTCTTTGCGAGCGCAAGGGTTTCTTATGGGTCATCCAAGCCCCATAACTACCGCAATGCGTGATTCGTGAACGGGTTCCAATGGCCATGCGGTTTGGCGTTTCGCAGAGATTCTCTCGGCGCGTCCAGCGAGCTGGTGAGTTGCGAACCTTCATTGATGCAAGTCATTCGTCTGCAAGATTTCAAACCGACGCTGCCGGGCGCGCGCAATTGGATGGCCGTGCAGCGTGCCTGGGACGCCCATCCGGAGATGCGCACCCAGCTTGCGGGCAGCCTGCGCCGCTTCTGCCGCGCGGTGAACAAAGTGGTGAGCCGGCCGCACTTGCGGCGGTGAGGAAAGGTCTCACCCCGCGCCGATGAGCCAGCCGGCGAGGAAGACGAGGATACCGCCGACGATCACCTGGAAGCTGGCGGAAAGGAATGGCGTGTCCATATAGCGGTAGCGAATCCAGGAGATGGCGACGAGTTCCACGACGACGACGGCGACCGCGATGCTGGTGGCGGTTTGGAAATTGCCGATGAGGTAGGGCAGGGTGTGGCCGATGCCGCCGAGGGTGGTCATGAGGCCGCAGACGACGCCCCGCAGCCAGGGGTGACCACGGCCGCTGAGCTTGCCATCGTCGGAAAGCGCTTCGGCGAAGCCCATGCTGATGCCGGCGCCGACGGACGCCGCGAGGCCGACCTTGAAAGTCTCGTTGGTGTGGCCAGTGGCGAAGGCGGCGGCGAAGAGGGGAGCCAGCGTGGAGACCGAGCCATCCATGAGACCGGCAAGGCCGGGCTGCACGAAGCGGAGGACAAACTGGCGGCGGGCGGTTTCCTGTTCCTGTTCGACGGCGCCCGCTTCGGTCTGTTCGGCATTGACGCTTTCGGCAGTGGCCTCGTGCTTGAGCTCCTCATTGGCGAGGTCACCGAGGAGCTGGCGCACGGTGGCGTCGCCGGCCTTTTGAATGGCGGCCTCGTAAAAGCGCCGCGCGTCCTGCTCCATGAGGGAGGCTTCTTCGCGGGCCTTTTCGGGATGGATGGAGGTGAGCAGCCAGGAAGGGCGCCGGATATTGAAGCCGTCGACGTCCTGCCGGCGGATGAGCGGGACGTGTTCACCGTAACTTCTTCCGGTAGAGGTCGAGGAGGCGGTGGCGGTGATCCGATTCCTCATCGGCCATGCGAATGAAGAGCTCGGCGGTGGCGGGATAGGTGGCCCGCAAGCCCTCGGCGAAATCGCGGTAAATGCGCCCGTCTTCCTCCTCGGAGGTGATGGCCAGGGCGAGAAGCTGGGCTTCGTTGAGATCGCGAAAATGCATGACTTCGATTTAATGCCGCAGGGAGAAGGCGGAAGCCGAGTTTTAAGTTTTAAGGGCACCTCTGGAAAGGTCGCGTTGGAGTTTTGGGAGGAAACCGGGGTGGTTGGCGGGGGATTTTCCCGCTCGAAAAGGTTGGTCGATCAAGCAAGGCAGTCAACGACCACGGCTCCGCTCGTTCTGGAGTTGGCTCCCGGCCTTCTTTAGCCTGGCCGGGCGGTCGGCGCCGCGCTCATTTCATCAAGCAGGCGTAGCGATCCATATTATACACCAGGTTGCAGAGATGATTGTGGGCCGTGGCTCGAGCCAACCCGATGCTCCGGCAAAAGTCGGCTCCCATCTGCGCCATCCGTGCAAAGATGTGCTCCACCCGCACGCGGATCCGGCTGATGGTGTGGTTGCTCTTTTGCTCGGCCGCACTCAGGGCCTGGCCTCGGGGGGCTTTGCGCAGCAGGAATTCCTCCGCGTCCAACGCCAGCAAATGCGCTTCGTGCTCCTCGCTGTGGTAGGCCGAGTCGGCCAGCACCGCCCGGTCCTGGGCATCGACCAACTCTTTGAATACCTGGCTGTCATGCACGTTGGCCGGAGTCGTCACCGCGCGCAGAATGAGCTTGGTTTGCGCATCGGCTTTCACATGGTTCTTCCACCCGTAGTGCACTTCCTGGTTCTTCTTGGTCCAGCGTGCCTCGCGGTCTTTCTGCCGCCCACCGCCGGCTGGCGATCGAACTCTTCGGGACGTTCGCCCTCTTTGATCCGCCGGTTCTGCTCCCGGTCATTGCGCTGCCGGGGCGCTTCCACAAAGCTGGCGTCCACGATGCTGCCGGCGCGCGCGATGAGTCCTTCGCCCTCCAGCATCGCCCCAAAGGCCGCAAACAACCGCCGGCTGCCCGCGCGGCCTTCGGCTTCGATGCGCTGCTTGAAGTCCCACAGCGTCTTGGCATCGGGGATGGCATCGCCGATCCGCAACCCAAGGAAGCTCTTGAAGCTCGTCCGATCGAAGATCTGCTCTTCGGTGGCATCATCGCTCAGCCCGTGAAACTTTTGCAGCACCAGCACTTTGAACATCAGCACCGGATCAAACGGTGGTTTGCCGCCCTTGCTCCAGTCCCGCTGGGCGTAACCGCTTAACTCCTCTAACAACGGTCGGAACCTTTCCCAATCGATCACCTCCCGCAGTTTCAAAATCCCCGTCGTTTTACTGCCACCGCTTGTTCGTGTTCAATCGCGCAAACAATCCTCCTCCGGTGCTCTGGCGGTAACGCTTCATACTTCACCCTCTCCTCCATTTTACAGCCGCAAAAGCTTTCTCTGAAGAAATGTGGGTTTCCAGAGGTGCCCTTAAGAGATGCGGATGCGAGAGGAACTTCTTGCGTCGCGCTCGGTACCGAATGTGAAGACTTAAAAACTTAGGATTTAAAACCGCACACCGCCGATGCGCCCCTTGCGCTGACCGCCGGGCTCTGGCAGGGTGCTCCTTCACTTCCAACACTTATTTACCCTTATGTGCGGCATCATTGGCTACATCGGCAAATCCCAAGCGGTTCCCATCCTTCTCGACGGCCTGCGCCGGTTGGAATATCGCGGCTACGATAGCGCCGGGGTGGCCATTTATGACGACGGCAAGATCGAGTTGCGCAAGCGTGTGGGGCGTATCGCGAACCTGGCGGAATTGATCAAGCAGTCACCACCGGCGGGGACATCGGGTATCTCCCACACGCGCTGGGCGACGCACGGGGGCGTGAGCGATGACAACGCGCATCCGCACGTCGATCAGAGCGGCAAACTTTTCCTCTGCCACAACGGGGTGATCGAGAATTACAATGTGCTGAAGGATCAGCTCGTGAAGGAAGGGCACACCTTCCACAGCCAGACGGACACGGAGGTGCTGGCCCATTTGATCGGCAAGTATTACGACGCGATTGGCGGCGAGCCGACGAAGGGCCGTCTGGTGGAGGCCCTGCGCCTGGCGCTGAAGCAGGTCGTCGGCACCTATGGCATCATCATGATGCACAAGGACATTCCGGATGCGCTCGTGGGCGCGCGGCGGGGCAGTCCGCTGGTGCTCGGCGTGGGCAAGGGCGAGAACTTCTTCGCCAGCGATGTCTCGGCGATCGTCGCTTACACGCGCGACGCGATTTATTTGAAGGACTACGACATCGCGGCGCTGACGCGGGAGGAATTTGAGATCACGAGCCTGCTCGGCGGGGCGAGCGGCTTCGAGGTGTCGAAGGTGGAGTTCAGCGAAGAGGACGTGAACAAGGGCGATTTTGCCCACTACATGCTCAAGGAAATCCACGAGCAGACCGAGACGATCCAGGACGCGATGCGCGGACGCCTGAGCCGCGAACAGGCGACGGCGGTGCTGGGTGGACTCGAGATGACCAATGCGGAACTGCGGACGGTCGAGCGTATCATCCTCTGCGGATGCGGCACCGCCGGTCACGCGGCGATGGTCGGCGAATATGTGATCGAGCAACTGGCGCACGTACCCACGGAAGTGGAGTTTGCCAGCGAATTCCGCTACCGGAACATGCCGCTGCCGAAGGATTCGCTGGTCTTCGTGATTTCGCAAAGTGGCGAGACGGCGGACACCCTGGCCGCCTTGCGCGAGAGCCAGCGCAAGGGGCATCGCACACTCGGCATTTGCAACAACGTGGCGAGCACGATCGCGCGCGAGAGCGACGGCGGCGTCTACATGCACGCCGGGCCGGAGATCGGCGTGGCGGCGACGAAGTCATTCACCTCGCAGGTCACGATCCTCACGCTCGTGGGCCTGCTGCTCGGGCGTATCCGGCACCTGTCGCATAGCGAAGGGCTGCGGATCATCGATGAGCTCGAGGCCATTCCCGCCAAGGTGGCAAAGATTCTGGAGCAGACCGACCACATCAAGAAGATCGCGGAGAAGTACTGCAAGGCGCACTCCATGATGTTTCTCGGGCGGCAGTTCAACTATCCCGTGGCCCTCGAAGGCGCGCTGAAGATGAAGGAGATTTCCTACATTCACGCCAGCGGCCATCCGGCGGCGGAGTTGAAGCATGGCGTGATCGCGCTGATCAGTGCGGATGTGCCGAGCGTGTTCATTGCGCCGGACGATTCGGTGTTCGAGAAGAACGTGAGCAACATCGAGGAAGTGCGCGCGCGCAAAGGTCCGATCATCAGCATCGCCACCGAGGGGAATGGGAAGATTGAAAAGGTTTCGGACGACGTCATCTACATCCCGCCGTGCCCGGATATCTCTCACCGCTGCTCACCGCGATTCCGCTGCAATTGCTGGCCTATCACGCCGCCGTGGCGCTGGGCTGCGACGTGGACAAGCCGCGTAATCTGGCGAAGAGCGTGACGGTAGAGTAGGGATTACCGATTGGAGGGTGTGATGAACTCGTATGGCGCGTGCCCCATACCCGTCATCCTGAGCTTGCGAAGGACCTCTGATCTCTGTCATTTTTTCACCCCTCTGGCAGAAGACGGGGTTGAGTTTGCGCCTGCCGGCTGCGTGTCGGATGCCAGAGCGAAATCAGAGATCCTTCGCAAGCTCGGCCGTAACGATGCAGTTGAGAAAGGGCAGTCGCGGGCTTCCCCCTTTTCTGACTGCCTCGATACGGCTCAGAATGACGAGTTTTTTGGGGCGCCTCCGGCGCTCACGGCTCTCCCCTCAAAACTCCCAAATGCATGACACGCTCTAAGGAAATATCACGTTGGTCGGCGTCGGCAGACGTTCGCCGGCGAAGGTGACCATTTCCCTGTCGCTCAAGCGGACCAGGCTGCCGTCGCGGGCCACAATGCGTCCGCGACCGTCGTAGGAGTATCCCTGGGTGAAGCGCTGGCGCTGCACGAGACGGGTGGCGCCGCCGTTGCGGATGTAATAGTAGTGCCCGCCGTAGCGGCCGATGCCCTCCGGCATGCCACCGCCTTCCGCGGCGAGCCCGTTTTGTCCGCTGGTCCCAGGAATGGTGTCCGCGACCATGGTGGCTTGTGAGGAGGGAGAGAAATGGGAGGTGCCGCTATCACAGGCGGCCAGCCCGGCAGCGAGGCAAACGATGGCGGCGAGGGGCAACGATGGGCGGCAGCGGGTCGAGGTCATCATACCCAGATTTCGAGGACGCAGGCCGTCGTGGACGCCTTGAGAAACGGATAAACGACATTAACGAAACGAAGTCGCACAGCTGGCGGCCGGATGTCGAAGGAGCAGGTGACGGTGGATTCGAGCAAAAGAGGGAGAGCCCAGCCGGTGCCGTTCGCGCGAAATACCATTATGAAAATCGCGAAACTGACTTTTCTCGTCCTCCCGGTGGTTCTTTCGTCCGTCGTCTCGGCGATGGCGGGCGACTCCAGCTACTCGGAACGCGCTTACACCGCCACGCGGGTTCATTCCAGGTGGGACGACCAACCGCGCGCGGTTCGCGTGGCCGGTATCCCTTCGTGTTTCTGGGCCGCGCATGGGAGACGTTCCTGCACTCACCGCAGATCCTTTCGGAGGGGGTCGAAGGGGATCGCGCGCTGGTGAACCAACGCGGCGTCCTGGCTCCCCGCGAAATCCCGGTCGAGGAGCGCATCATCTCGCCGCAAGAGTGAGTCGTAGCGATGCGGTGTGAAAAGGGGAGTGTTTCCCGGCCAGCAACAGGTAGGCATCGCCCGCCGGATTCGTCCCGGAGTATTCCGAGATCACCTTGCGATAATCGTCCACGGAATGGGCATTCGTCAGCAGCGTCTGGGCGCCGTGTTGCGCTGGTCGTGGACGTATTCGGAAATGGCGTAGGCCGCGAGCGCGACGACGAACAGCCCAACCAGGAGCAGGATCTTGCTCTGGTGCTGAATCCAGAAAACAACCGGGTCAAATCCGGTGTCGGCAGGGGGCGTGGTGGTGGTGGGGCTGGGCATAGGGGCGGGCAAGGTTCCAAAAGACCTGCCATCGCGCAAGGATCAATCGCGCCGCGCCATAATCTGATGTTCCTGCTTCGTCTTGACGATGCTGTTCGCCGGGACCACCCCCCGCCACATCGTGCCGGGGTAGAGCACGGAGTTCCGCCCGATGATCGAGCCGGGATTGATCACCGAGTTGCAGCCGATTTCCGCCCGGTCGCCGATGATCGCGCCGAATTTCCTCAGGCCCGTCGGCACCAGCCCATCGGCGGTCGGCACTACGATCTCGCCGTGATCGAGCTTCACATTGGAAAGAATGACGCCCGCACCGAGATGCCCGCGGTAGCCGATGATCGAGTCGCCGACGTAATTGAAGTGCGGCACCTGGGCTTCGTCGAAGACGATCGAGTTCTTGAACTCGCAGGAATTCCCCAGCACGCACCCCGACCCGACGATCACGTTTTCGCGGATATAGCAGCCGTTGCGAATCTCGCAGCCCTCGCCGATCCACGCCGGGCCCTTGATCATCGCGCCCTGCTCGATGACCGTTCCCTTGCCGATGAAGACGGCGCCGCTGATGAAGGGCTTGCCGACGAGCCGCCCTTGGATCGCCGGCTTGAGCCGGAACTGCAGGTAGCTGGTGATTTTGCTTGAGCGCATCCCACGCGTTCACCGAGTTTTCGAAGAGCATGCGATGCTCGGTGTGGTTCAGGTCGAGGTAATCGCCAGGGGAGAAAGTCATCGTTGGCAGTTAAAGAGGAATCGGGGTTGACAGGAAATACGGAAATGTCGCCTTTAAGCGAAATTCGCCACTGGCGATGAAAGTTTCATGCTTTGATGCGGTCTGAAGGGGAATGCCGGTCTGCAAAAGGAATTTCTTTGACGCTTTCAAATCAGTCGCAAGCTGAGCAACACCACCGCCTCCGCGTCGAAAGAATAAAGCAGCCAGACGGTCTTTCCATTTACGGGCGCGAGGGGAAACGTCCAAACCTCCAAATCGTCGGAAAACGGTACGCCCGCCGTCGCGTCCGTTGCCAGTATCATTTCCGCCGCCGCCGTGTAATCGTCGGCCAATTCCGGGTTTCGAATGAGCACATGCAATTCATCTTCAAACGCTTCTTCGCGAATGACGATACGGGATGGGAGATCAGCCATTGCAGCCGGCGCGCCGAGTCGACCGCTTAGGCTGCTTTGCGACCGCGGGCCGCACGCGCCAATGCCCGACGCGCTATGGGCGCGAGCTTCCGCGCTTCCTCGCGCAACGCTTCCGGCGGTTGTTCGTCGAAGCGAACCAGTGCTGCCTGGCGCGCCGTGAGTTTTCCTTGGCAACCAGCGAATCCACGAGCGTCTGGCGTTTCGCGGGCGAAAGGGGCTTGGCTGTGGCGGCAGTTTGGCGACTCATGGCTACAGACAATACTAGCACCTATCAGCAACGGGAGGCAAGCCGCGGGGCAGTGTTCCAATCTGACTTTTGGGCGCCCACCATCATCGGTCGCGCCATTGAGTTGCCTGATAGCGAATATGGTTCAAATCCGTTAGTGCAGAACCGCCTCCAAAGACCGTCACTGCGGGTTCAAGAAAAACGCAAATATCCACAACATGAACCCAATCCTCAAAGTTCATCCCTGTGTGAGATTTGTTTGCGCTCACCTCGTCCAATGCCTTTAACGCAGACGAAAGATGATTCCTGCCCCCCTCGCGGATCGTCTGCAAACGTCTTCCTCGCAAGTTCCAAGTGGTGAATTAAAGCATTGGTTTTCACGCTTTTCCCAACTTGAAGTCTGCCATACTCATTCGGAGGCCAGTCAAAACTAACGAGGCGTGAGCTTGGGGCCGTCCTTGGTATCCTTCACCACCCAGCCGAGCGCGAGGATGGAATCGCGCAGTTCGTCGCTCTTTTTCCAGTCCTTGGCGGCGCGGGCCTGCTGACGCTGTTCGACCAGCGCCAGGACTTCCGCCGGGATGGCCGCCGCTTCACGCTCAAAGCCGAGCACGCTGTCGATCTTCCGCCAGTCCGCCAGCAGTTGCGCGGCGTGCGCCGGGGCCAGCTCGCCGCGGTCGAGGGCGGAGTTGCTTTCGCGGATGAGGTCGAAAAGGGGACCCAGCGCGCCGGAGATGTTCAGGTCTTCGTCGAGGGCGGCGAAGAACTTGTCCGCGCACGCGGAAAACGGCGTCGGCTCCGGTGGCGTGCTGCCGGCCTGGGCGGTGATGCGCTCCACCCATTCGTCGATGCGCTTGAGGGAGGCGCGCGCGGATTCCATGCCGGCGAGGGTGAAGTTCAGCGGCAGACGGTAGTTCCACCGTGAGCAGCGCGTAGCGCGCCTCGCGGCCGGTGAAGCCTTTCTCGATCAGATCCCGCAGGGTGTAGAAGTTGCCGAGCTTCTTCGACATCTTCTGCCCGTCCACCATCAGGTGCGCGCAGTGCAGCCAGTAGCGGACGAATTTCTTCCCCGTGCAGCATTCGCTCTGGGCGATCTCCGCCTCGTGGTGCGGGAAGATATTGTCCACGCCGCCGCAGTGAATATCGATTTCCGGACCGAGCAATGCCGTGGCCATGGCGCTGCACTCGATGTGCCAGCCGGGCCGGCCGCGCCCCCCACGGCGACTCCCAGGCGACCTCGCCATCCGCTTCATCCCACGCCTTCCACAGCGCGAAGTCGCCGATGCTTTCCTTCTCGTAACTCGTCATTCGCGATGCGGCCGGTGGGCCGCAGCTCGTCGAGATTGAGATGGGCGAGCTTGCCGTAGTCGGGGAATTTCGACAGGCGGAAGTAAACGCTGCCATCGTCGGCCTGGTAGGCGATGCCGAGCGACTCGAGCTGCTGGATCATCGCGATCATGCGCTCGATGTAGCGCGGTTCCGTGGCGGCGGGGAAATGCTGGGCGCGCCGGATGCGCAGTGTGTCGAGATCCTGGAAAAACGCGTCCTTGTAGATGGCGGTGAAATCCGCGAGCCGTTTGCCGGCGGTGCGCGCGCCGCGGATGGTCTTGTCGTCGACGTCGGTGAGATTCATCACGCGCTCGACCGCGTAGCCGCGCGCCTCGAGATGCCGCTGGAGGAGGTCCTCGAAAAGATACGCCCGGAAATTGCCGATGTGCGCGTGGTTATAGACGGTCGGGCCGCAAGTGTACATCTTCACGCCGCGCGAGGACGGATCGAGCGGCGCAAATTCCTCCAACTGCCGGGAGTAGGTATTGAAGAGGCGGATGGCCATACGGACTGGCGTTTATTCGGGGGCTTCGACGCTGGCCACCGCGAGGGCAGCGATCCCTTCACCACGGCCGAGGAAACCCATGCGTTCATTAGTCGTGGCTTTGACGCCGACCCGCTTCGGGTCGAGGCCGAGGGCGGCAGCGAGATTGGCACGCATTTCGGCCACGTGCGGGCTGATCTTGGGCGCTTCGGCGATGAGCGTGGCATCGATATTGATCACGCGACCGCCCTTCTCGATCACCAGGCTCGCGACCTTGCGCAGAATTTCCAGGCTGCTGATGCCGCGGATGGATTGATCGGTATTGGGAAAGTGAAAGCCGATGTCGCGTTCGCCGATCGCGCCGAGCACCGCGTCCGCAATGGCGTGGGCGAGCACATCCGCGTCGCTATGGCCGTCGAGACCGTGGGTATGCGCGATCTCCACCCCGCCGAGAATCAGGGGGCGGCCTTCGACCAACTGCCGATGCCGGAAAGTGTCATTCGTTTAGTTCAGTTCAATTTGGTTTCACACGTATACGACCGTCATGGGCAACGTGCCTGGAGATTGAGCCAGCGAATCACACCGATCACGCGAATGAAAGGCTCCCCATTCGTGTCATTCGCGTCATTCGCGGGCCCTTTTTCATGGATCAAGGTACGGACAGGTCGAGGTGTCCGCTCGAGGCGCGCACGCTGATCTTGTCGGGGTTGTCGGTGCGCGGTTCCATCTCGAAACTTCCGCCCGCGGCTTCGACGAGCAATTTACCGGCAGCCACGTCCCACAGGCCCACAGGCTCACGCTCGATTCGATATAAGCGTCGAGCCGCCCGCAGGCGACATAGGCGAGATCGAGCGCCGCACTGCCATGAGACGGCACTTGCGGGCGCGGCTCACGAAATAGTCGAGCAGCGGCAGGCCGGCGGCAATCGTCGCCTTCGACTTGGCGAAGCCGATGGAGAGCACCGCGTCGCCAAGCTTTTCCCGCGTGCTGACGTGGATGGGTTTTCCATTGAGCGTGGGAACGCCGCCGAGCTCGACCTGCCAGAGTTCGTCGCGCGAAGGATCGTAGATGACGCCCACGATGATCTTGCCGCGCTCGCGCAGGGCGATGGAGATGCAATAATGGGGGATGCCGTAGAAGTAGTTCACCGTGCCGTCGATGGGATCGACGATCCATTGGAAATCGCTTTCCTGGTTCCCGGCGATGCCTTCCTCGCCGTAGATGGCGTGGTCGGGAAAGTGCTCCAGCAGGTGGCAGGTGATCAATTCCTGCGAGCGGACATCGAGCTCGAGCTTGATGTCGTGGGCGGCGAATTCGTTGACCTCGAGCACCGAGCCGAAGTGTTTGCGCAGAAATTCACCGGCCGACAGGGCGGCCTTCACCGCGATTTCAAGATAAGAGGATGTGCACATGGTCAAAGGAGAGTCGTTGATACTCCACAAAACGAAACGGGAGGAGAAATGAATTCTCCTCCCGTTCGTTCAAGTGGCAGGGGACTGCTTACTTCTTCTTAGCTGCTTTCTTAACTGGAGCTTTCTTTGCAACTGCCTTCTTCGCCGGCTTTTTGGCTGCCAGTTTCTTCGGAGCTGCTTTTTTTACGGGTTTCTTAGTCGCCATTATAAATCCCCCCTTTCAATCCGCAGATGCGGGTCGCAGAAAATTTTTTGAGAGTGTTGATGAATGCCATCACTCGGGTTGCGTTGGTGTGTGCGTAATGAGTTTGTTGCAAAGCGTCAACGAATTTTTTCTTGCGCGGCCGCGGTTTTTATCGTTTCGCGCGCGGACCGCGCGAAAATCGCGCGCGCCTTTTTTGGCGGCGCTCATGAGCCATGGCGCGCGAAGTCTTTATTTATGCGGCTTCGCCAAGCGCGCGCGCCATTTTCCGCGGACGCTATCGCGCGTCGTGCACGCTTTTTTCCGCGCGAAAAATATTTCGCTATTTTTTCGACGCGATCAACTGCGCGGCGCGCTCGACGATGTCGTCGACATTCCACAAACGACCGAGTCCTTCGTAGCCGCACGCGAGCAAACCTTCCTCGGGTCCGATGAATTCCACGCCGCGCGCGCGCAACAGCTTCACGTTGTCCTGCGTCGCGGCGTGCTGCCACATCTTGCCGTTCATCGCCGGCGCGAGGAGCACCGGTGCGAGCGTGGCCAGCGCGATCTCGCCGATGGGATTGCCGGCGAGTCCGTGCGCGAGTTCCGCGATGATGTTCGCCGTGGCGGGCGCGACGAGCAGCAGATCGGCACGGTCCGCGAGATCGATGTGCCCCGGCTTCCAACCCGGCTGGTCGTCGAAGACGCTGGTGACGACAGGATTCCGCGAGAGCGTCTGGAAGGTGAGCGGCGTGATGAACTCCTGCGCGCCGTGCGTCATGACGACATGCACCTCGAAGCCGCGCTTGCCGAGCTTGCTCACCAGATCGGCGGCCTTGTAAGCCGCGATCGAACCGCTCACGCCGACGATGATCACGGGGGCGCTCATGGGAGAAGCACCATGCGATGGCTGAGATAGCGCTCGGCCCGCATGATATTGCGGAATTTCTGCAGATCCTCTTCGATGGAGCCGCTGATGATCGTATAGCGGTAGTCGTGCCAGGCCTCCATCTCTGTGGCCGCATTGTGCAGGCGGATTTCGATCTGCTCCGGCGTCTCGGTGCCGCGCTTGTTCAGCCGGCGGCGCAATTCATCGAGGCTCGGCGGCATGATGAAGATATCCGCCACGGCATCGCGGATCACGGAATTCTGGTCGGCGCGGATCTGCCGCGCGCCCTGCACGTCGATGTCGATGAGTACGTCCACGCCGTCGCGCAACTGCTCGACCACCACGTTGCGCAGCGTGCCGTAATAGTTGCCGTGCACCTCCGCGTATTCGAGGAATTCCCCGCCCTCGAGGCGCTGCCGGAACTCTGCCATGCTCACGAAGCAGTAGTCCTCGCCGTGGACCTCGCCGGGTCGCGGCGGGCGCGTGGTGTAGGAAACCGAATAGACGAAATCCGGCGTCTGGCGCAGGGCGTTCAGGACCGTGCTCTTGCCCGCGCCCGAGGGCGCGGAGACCACGAAGAGGATGCCGAGCCGCCGAAATCGCCGCGGCGCCGCGCTGGAACTCTCTACAGAATGAGAATCGTCGCTATTCAATGTTCTGGATTTGTTCGCGGATCTTTTCCATCTCCGCCTTGCAGGTGACGACGAGCTGGGAAATGTCCACGTCGTTGGCCTTGGCGCCCAGGGTATTGAATTCGCGGCCGATCTCCTGGCACATGAACTCGAGGGTGCGCCCGACCGGTTCATTCTTGCGCAGATGATGGGCGAACTGCGCGAAGTGGCTTTCGAGCCGGGTCATCTCCTCGGAGATATCCGACTTGTCGGCGAAGAAGATCACTTCCTTGACCAGCCGCTCATCGTCGATCGGCAATTCCACGCCCGCTTTCTGGATGCGTTCGTGGAGGGACTGGCGATGGCGCTTGAGCACGCCCGGCTGGAGGACGCGGATCTTGCGCACACAGCCGCGGACGGTCTTGAGCCGGTGGATTAGATCCTTGGCGAGATGCTTGCCCTCGCGCTCGCGCATCTTGACCAGGTCGGTGAGCGCCTCCTTGAGCGCGCTCTCGACGTGCGGCCACATGTCGTCGACGGAAACTTCCTCCTCGGGCGCGCGCAACACGCCCGGCGCGCGCAGGACGGTGTCGATATTCACCTCGCCGGCGGCATTCAATTCCTTCTGCAACTCGACCATCGCGCGATAGTAGGTGCGCGCGAGATTGGTATCGAGGGCCACCGCCGGGGAACTTCCGCGGCGTGATGCGCGGCGACGACGACGTTGAGCCGGCCCCGCGAGACCTCGGCATTGATGACATCGCGCACGCGCGGCTCCAATTGGGCCAGTTCGCGCGGCAGGGTTACGACCACGTCGCTCTGCTTCCGGTTCACGGAATTCAATTCGACGCTGATGTTGCTGCCATTCTGCGCGCTTTGTCCCGGCCATAGCCGGTCATGCTTCTCATAGGGCTTTGTTTAATGGCGGACGGCGGCGGATAGGAAGCTCACTTTGCGTGGAGAAGAAAAACGATCATCCCATAAAGGACGGCGCCGCCGGCGATGACGCCTAGGAACATGAAGAGGCCCTGCCGCTTTGAACGCTGGCGCCGCCGGCCCCGCGAACGTCGCGAACGCGCTGAGGAGGAAGACTTCGCCGGCTCTGCCGGACTCATCGGGCAACGGATTGGGACGCTGGACGGGACCGCGCTCGGGCGCCGTTCCGGGCTTGGGGCGGGCCGCTTTTTCCGGCCGCGGTTCGACGGTGGGTTTGGTGCGGGGGATGGGCGCCAGCGGTGGTGCGATGGGGGATGGGATGGCAGCGACAGGAGGCGCCGGAGTCTTCCCGTTTGCGGGTGGAATCGATCCGGGCAGCGGCGGTGGAAGCGACGACGGCAACGGCGGCGGTGACGCGGCCTTGGGCGGCGACACGCTGGAATTTCGGCGGGCCAGCAGATTGTGCGGCGTGCGCGCTTTCCACGGCACGATCGAGCCCGCGGGCAGTTGCCCGGCGACGATCGTGCGGGGCCAGACTTCGCGGACCTTGGCCTTGTGGGCATCGAATTCCCCGGCGGGGACATGATCGGCGAAGGTCTGCACATCGTAGGAAACCGCGGCGAACCCCGTGCGCTGCTGCACCTGGCAGGCGAAGCGAAAGGCTTTCGCCTCGACCAGCGAAGTGCGCGCGATATTGGCCGGCAGCCCCGACGAGTCGATCTCGATGATGTGACGGAGGTGGCAGGGGTAGCGCAGCGCCCAGGGATGCTGGCGCTTTTCAGCTTCGGCGAAACCGAGGACCGACTGGATGGAGTGGGCCCAGAGACGGAATGTGAAGGCCCGGCCATTCGGCGTGGGCAGGACGATGTCGCGCAAGTCGAAGACCTCCGCGATTTCCAGCTCATTGCGCTCGCGGTCGTCGTGCCATTCGAGTGTCCCTACGCGATGCAGGCCGGAAAAGAGCTGCTGATAGAAGCGCTCGCGGTCCCGGGCGAACTTCGTCTCGCCCTCGAAGGTGAGGCTGTGGCGCCAGAGATCGGCCTCGCGGCCGCGCGCGGTGACGCACACGCGCAGGGTCGACGGGCGGCCGCTGGTATCGATGAGGAAGGTCTCCCGCAGCTCGCGGTAGTCGGCGGCTTTGTCGTCGCTGCTGCTGATCTCCTCGAGCTCCGTGACGCCTGGGCCAATGGGCAGGCCCAGCTTGAATCGCGCGGTGGTGCGGGACAGCAGGGAGCCGCCCTGCAGCGAGGCGGTCACATCCACCCAGCGGCGGACACCTTCCACTTCATACTCCACGATGGCGTGGTTGAAGATGCCAGGCATCGGCAGGAATTCCTGCACGGACTGGTGCAGCACAGTATTGACCAGCACCGGGCAGGCCGGGATGCCGAGCAGGCGCAGCAGATGCGCGGCGGCGAAAGACTTGTCCTTGCAGTCGCCGAAGCCGCGCTTGATGACCACGCCCGGGGAGGTCGGCACCCGGCCGCCGAGTTCGCTATCGACGCTCAGGTAGCGCACTTCATCCTGCAGATACGTGAGCGCGCGCTCGGCTCGCGCGGTGGGATCGGCGGTCTCGGCGGTGATCGATTCCACCAGGCGGATGACTTCCGGGTGCTGCAAATCTTCCTGCCACGCGGTCGCCAGCCCGGCGGCCACTGCTTCCCACGAGGCGAAGTCCGTGACCTGAATCCATGGATCGTCGAAGTACCAGCCGGGCACGTTGGGCTCCGGTTCGCTGCCGGGCAATTTGCTGAGGTGCCAGGTCCACTCCGTCTCCGCGCCTTCTTCCCGGATGGCCGGCGTCATTTTCGGGTCGTAGCTCTTCCAGCGCATCGGCCGCCCGGTGGCAAAGCGCACGCTCCAGTAGAGTTCGCGCAGCGTCCAGTAGGGGATGGTGAGCGACTCGCTGAAATGATCGGGAAAGAGCTGGTCGCGCGCTTCGATCGTGTAGCGGATGTCGAGGATATCGCCGACGCGGACATCCTCCAGCAGCACCACCACCGTAAGACGCCCGCTGAGGATCTGATACTCGAGCCCCTGCTCCCGCTGGAGGACGCGCAGGCGCTCGGGTCGCGCGTTGTCGTTCGCCTGCGCGCCGCGGCGCACGATGAGCGCGTGGATCGTGAGGCGGGACGTGAGCGGATCGATATTCACCCGCCACTGGCTGGCCTCATGGACGGCATTCATCGTGCCCAGGCGCCGGACGGAGCGGGTGTAACCCTCGTGGCGTTCGGCGTGGTATTGCCAGTCGAGGAGATAGCCGGGATTGATGCCGCCTTTCGTGGCTTCGATGATTTCCACCGGCCGCTCCGCGACCCACGAGGGCGCGGGACCGATCTTGATCCGCTCCAGCAACTGCGGCGGGACGAGACTGACGTGGCCCGCGGCCGCGGTCGACGGCGCCTCGGGGCCAAACGTGTCCGGCCCCGGCGGGCGATCGGCGGTCGATGGGGGTGCGAACGTCGAATCCATACGTCCGGGAGCGTTTACTTCAGCAGATATTCGGCGGCCTGGGCCACATCCTTGTCACCGCGACCGGAGAGGTTGGCGATGATGATGTCTTCCTTCAGCATGACCGGTGCGACTTTCAAGACGTGGGCGATGGCGTGCGAGGACTCCAGCGCGGGGATGATGCCCTCGATGCGCGAGAGCTTCTGGAAGGCGTCGAGCGCCTCGTCATCGGTGGCGAAGGCGTAATCGACGCGACCCAGGTCGCGCAGGTAGGCGTGCTCCGGCCCGATGGCCGCGTAATCGAGCCCCGCGGAAACGGAGTGCGTGAGCTGGATTTGGCCGTCGTCGTCGGCGAGCAGGTAGGTCTTCGTGCCCTGGAGCACGCCGAGCTTGCCGCCCTGGAAGCGCGCGGCGTGGTCGCCATCGCGGATGCCGCGCCCGCCGGCTTCGACGCCGATCATCCGGACTGCGGCGTCGTTGAGGAAGGGCCAGAAGAGGCCGATGGCGTTCGAGCCGCCGCCGACGCAGGCGACGAGCAGGTCGGGCAGGCGGCCTTCGCGGGCGAGGATTTGCTTCCGGGCTTCGTCGCCGATCACGCGATGAAAATCGCGGACCATCATGGGATAGGGGTGCGACCCGAGCGCGCTGCCGAGGATGTAGTGCGTAGTGCGCACATTGGTCACCCAGTCGCGCATCGCTTCATTGATCGCTTCCTTCAGCGTCTGCTGGCCGGCGGTGACTTCGACGACCTTGGCGCCGAGGAATTTCATGCGCGCGACATTGAGCGCCTGGCGCTGAGCATCGACCGCGCCCATATAGATCACGCATTCCAATCCCGCGCGCGCGGCGACGGTGGCGGTGGCCACGCCGTGCTGGCCGGCGCCGGTCTCGGCGATGATGCGCTTTTTGCCCATGCGCTGGGCGAGCAGGATCTGGCCGAGGGCGTTGTTGATCTTGTGCGCGCCGGTGTGCAGGAGGTCTTCGCGCTTGAGGTAAATCTTCGCGCCGCCCAGTTCCCGGGTGAGGCGTTCGGCGAAATAAAGCGGGGTCGGGCGGCCGGCGTATTCCTGGAGGAGCCACGAGAGCTCCCGCTGAAACGTCGCGTCCTCGCGGGCCTTGGAGTATTCCTCCGTGAGCTCGTTGAGGGCGGTCATCAGCGTCTCCGGCACAAACATTCCACCATAGGGCCCAAAATGGCCGTGGGCATCGGGAAGTGTGGCGAGATCAATCATAGGAGCGCGGAGCCTAGGCGCGGGTGCGGGAGGCTGCAAAGGATTTTGGCGGAGCGTGAAATTGCAAATTTTGGCAAAAAATAGCGCGTTTATTGTTACGCAGCCCACGGAGCCCATGCAGCCCACGGATTCGGTGGACCGGGCTACAGGCGCACGTCACCGCAGAGATGCACCTCGAGGCCGAGCTCGGCGAAGGCGGCGGCTTTGATGCGGGCGGCGCGGTGGGCCTGCTTTTCGTTCGGCGTGTAGACGACCTGGATGTGGTTCGACTTGTGCCGGGCCATCATCTGATCGCGGCTCACCCCCTGGAAAACGGCGTGCATGATCGGCCATTGCGGCGTGGTCTCGCGCCAGCGGCGGGCGGTTTCCGTCTCGGGCAATTTCACCACTTCGGCCACGCCGAGATCGGCGTGCAGCCTGCCTCCGCTCATATAGACGCGGCTCCAGACGATCGAGCCCGGCTTGCTCACGCCCTTGAGCGTGCCGCCGCCGAGACGGAAATACATCGGCGGCTGACGCTCGCTGCTCGCGCCTTTCCATCCGCCGATGAAATGCGCGGGCGGCGCCGCGCCGCTGATGAGCAGCACCCACACATACTCGCCCTCGAATTCGCCGCCCCAGCGCAGGTCGTGCAACGTATTCTCCGGAGCGAAGCCGAGTTCGCGCCACAAGCGATAGGTCACGAGTCCGTCGAGGCCCGCGCCTTCATCCACTTCGTTGAAGTGCGGGAGCGCTTCGCCGGCGAAGAGCTCGCGCTGGCCATCGGCGCTCAAGACCGGCGGGCGGTCCACATTGTTGAGCATGCCTTCGACGAGATCGCTCGCCGGCGCGAGATCCTTGAGGCCCTGCTGGTACTGGATGCCGATGGCCGCACAGCCGAATTCATCGGCGAGGCGCACCGCGGCGATATACATCTTCGCCTGCTGCCGGACCTGCGCCTCGGTGAGATCGGTCTCTTCCTTCGGTCCGAAGCGAAATTGCAGGCCGCGCTTCTTCAGCCACGCCACGATGGCGTCGGCCTCAGCATCGCCGACATTGCGCAGGGCCGCATAGAGCGTGGATTGACTGAGGCGCTCCTTGAAGAAGCCGGTGGGATGCAACAGTTCATCGGGAATGATGGCGTTGAACATGCCCATGCAGCCTTCGTCGAAGACGCCGAGGATGGCCTTTTCCCGACGCAGCTTGCGACCGAAGTCGCGGCCGAGACGCTCGTCTTCCGCGGGCAGCTTGAGCAGGGCGAGATCGCGAACGTGCGATTGATCGTGCGTGACGACGCCGGTGTTGAGCCATTCCGCGAGGCCGCTCTTGAAGAAGGCATCGGTGAAGGTCTCGCTCCATAGCGTCGAATAGCGCACGCCGGCCTTGGTGAGCGAGGCATTGAGATTGAGCAGGCCGACGAGGCCCGGCCATTGGCCGCTCCAGTTGGCCACGGTGAGAATCGGGCCGCGGTGCGTGGTGAGGCCCGCGAGGACGTGATGGGAATACTGCCACACCGCTTCGGCGACAATGAGCGGCGCGTCGGGATCGAGATGCCGGAAGACTTCGATGCCCATCTTCTGGGAGCTGATGAAGCCGTGGCCGCTGGCGCGGTCGATGGGATGGGCGCGCTGGATTTTCCAGCCTTGGGCCGCGAAAGCTTTGGCGAGCGCCGCCTCCATCTTTTGCTGCGCGGGCCAGCAGACCTGATTGGCGCTGAGGCGCAGGTCGCCGCTGGCGATGAGGTAGGCGGTTTTGGGTGGAAGGGGGGTGGTCTTCATGGGGTATGGGGTTGGAAATCGAAAAAACAGGCCGTCATCCTGAGCTTGCGAAGGACCTCTGATTTCTGCCTTTCCTCACCAGCATGGCGAAAGATGCCGGAGCGAAATCAGAGGTGCTTCGCAAGCTCAGCATGACGGGCTGGGGACGCTGCGGAAAAGTGCGCGCCTAGTTTGCGATAGCGGGCGTAGAGGCCGTTATAAGCAGCGCGATGCTTCCGGTTCGGCTTGATAACCGGTGCGGACTTCGCCGTGGCCATCGCGCAGATGGCGGCGTGGGGAGAGGGGAACGCACCGGCCGCCAGCGCGCCGAGGATGGCAGCTCCGAGCGCAGGCCCGTGTTTGGAGGGATGCACGGTGATCGGCGCGCCCAGCACGTCGGCGTACACTTCCACCACGAGCGGGTTATGATGCGGTAACCCGCCCGTCGCGACGAAGCGCTTTACCGGCACGCCGTGTTCCCGCAGCAGATCGACGATCCACCGGACGCCGAAGGCGGAAGCCTCAAGCAACGCCCGATATAAATGCGCGGGCGTGTGGCGCAAGGTGAGCCCGGTGAAAGCGCCGGTGAGCGAGCCGTCCATGAGCGGGGTGCGGCAGCCGTTCAGCCAGTCGAGGCACAGCACGCCCTCCGCGCCGGGCGCGAGCACGGCGGCCTCCCGCGAAAGCTGGCGCAAGTCGCGCTGGCCGGTCAGGCGCCGCAGCCAGTCGAAGGCGTCGCCCACGGCGGCCTGGCCGGTCTCGTAACCGGCGAATCCTGGCAGAATGCCATCGCGCACGATGCCCGCGACACCGGGGACGAAACGCTCTTCCACGTTGTTGAGCATGTGGCAGGAGCTGGTGCCGAGCACCATGACGAACGTGCCCGGTTCCGCCGCACCTGCGCCCGGCACGCCCGCATGGGCGTCGATAATCGTGGCGCTGACAGGAGTGCCTTCGCGCAGCCCGAGACGTTTCGCCATCGCCGGACTCAAGTCGCCCGCCGCAACCCCGGGCGCCAGGAGCCGCCCCGGCATCTGGTCGCGCACGACGGTAGCAAACTGGGGATGCACGGCGCGCAGAAAATCTTCGCTCGGGTAACCCTCCTCCGCGCTCCACATGCCCTTGTAGCCGGCCTGGCAAGTCGAGCGCGGCAGCCCGCTCGCATCACCGCCGACAAGCTGCCACACCAACCAATCGCCCGCTTCGAGCCACACTTCCGCGGCCTGGTACACACGCGGCGCGCGCTCCAGCGTTTCCAGCATCTTCGGAAAAAACCATTCGAGCCCGATGGCGCCGCCGTAGCGGGCGAGGAACTTTTCGCCGCGCTTCCGGGCGACGGCATTGATCCGATCGGTCTGCGCCTGCGCACCGTGATGTTTCCACAGCTTCGGCCAGGCCAGCGGCTCGCGGGCGAAACGCTCGACGAGGCAAAGCGGCGTGCCGTCGCGCAACGTGGGCAGCATCGTGCAACTGGTGAAGTCCACACCGATCCCGAGGACGTCCGCGGCCTGCACCTTGGCGGTACGCAGAGCGCTCCGCGTGGCCTTCGCGGCGGATTCGAGCCAGTCCTGTGGATGTTGCAGCGCGTAGTGCGGCGGGAGCGGTTTCTCCGAGCCGGGCAGCGCAGCGATGATCTGGCCGTGGCGATAGTGCGCGACGGCGGAGGCGTGCTCGCGTCCGCGCAGATCCACGAGCAGGGCGCGCACGGATTCCGTACCGAAGTCGAGGCCGAGGGCGAGACGGTGGGCAGTCATGGGGGAAAGGAATTTAGTCCACGAAAAACACGAAAAAGCACGAAAAGGAGACAGCGTGCTGCGTGGAATCCGCCCCTTTTCGTGTCCTTTCGTGTTTTTCGTGGACCCTCATTTCTGGCCGATGGCGATGCCGAGGTCGGTGAGTACGGCGCGGACGCGGGCGCGCTCTTCTTCGCGGAAGCGGTGGAAGGGCTCGGCCATGAAATCCTCGCACACGCCGAATTCGTGGAGGGCGCACTTGATCGCCTTGATGAAGGCGGAGCCGTGCCGGCCCACCCGGTAGAGCGTGGACGAGGTCCGCATTACCTGCTGATGCAGCTTGCGCACGCGGTCGAATTCGCGGGCGACGCTCGCTTCGTACAGGTCGACGTAGAGCCGGGGCTGCAAGTTGGCGCCGCCGCAGACGCCGCCGTGGCCGCCGAGCAGCACGGATTCGGCGAGCAATTCCTCCGGCCCCATGAGCAGCGACCATTCGGGCCGCTCCGGGAGCAGGCCGACGATCTGATGGAAGTAGACCATGTTGGCCGAGCTGTCCTTGAGCCCGACGATGTTCGGGATTTCCATCGCGCAGCGCACGGTCTCCACGTCGAAGATGGTCTTCGTGTGGGTCGGCATGTTGTAGAGGAAGAGCGGGAGCGGGAGTTCGGGGCGCGAGATGCTGCACGTATTCGAGCAACTCCGGCTGGCTGTTGGGAAAATAGTAGGGCGGTGCGAGGACCAGCGCCTGCGCCCCGGCTTCGGCGGCAAATTGCGCGAGGTGGACGGCCTCGACAAAGGCGGTATCCGTGATGCCAACCAGCACCGGCACGCGGCCGGCCACCTGGCGGCAGACGCGCTCGATCAATTCCCGGCGCAGGCGGTAGCTCAGGCTCGGCGCTTCGCCGGTGGTGCCGAGGACGAAGAGTCCATGCACACCGCCGGCGAGGACGTGCTCGACGAGCCGCTCCAGCCCGGCAACGTCGAGTGCATCGCGCGAATGGAGCGGGGTGATGAGCGGCGGGATAATTCCGGTGAGAGGGGTCTTCATGATTTTCAATGCGGGGAGGACGGCAGATCGAGCACCGCACGCTGCTCGCGCAGGAGCGCCTGCAACTCGGCCATCGGCACGCGGCGCAGCTCCACATTGTGCTGCAGGGCGAGGTGGGCGGCGGTGCCGGCGGCCTGGCCGAGGGCCATCCAGGTGGGCTCGAGGCGGATGGAGGAAAAGGCGACGTGGGTGGTCGAGGCGGCCACCGGGGCGAGCAGGCCATCGAGCTTCGCCGGGACCATGATGCGATAGGGGATCTGATAGGGCCGGGGTGATGTGGGCCATCATCCCGAGGTAGCCTTCGAGCACGAGCGTATCTCCCGGCTGGCGCGCGCGCATGGGAAAGCTGTCGATAGGGTACTCGCCGACGGTGATGACATCGGCATGCGTGCGCTCGGAAGGCAGGCCCGGCTGCTCGGTGATGTTGCGCTCGCTCAAGGTGAACTCGCCGACCAGGCGGCGCGCCTCGCGGACGTAGAGCTGAAAGGGGAAGTGCTCGTGGTCGGCAAATTCGTCTTTGCTGAGATGGTATTTGCGCGCCAGGGCCCGCGACTCGGCGGGGACAGCGTCATCGTTTTGCAGAAACCAGAGCAGTCCCAGGTGGCGGATGCGGGCGCAGATTTCCTCGCGTTGCGCCCACGTGGCCCTCGATGTAGCCCTTGTTGTCCTCCACGAAGACAAAGCCCGATGCTGCGCGGATTCATGTTCACATCGGTCTTGCGATTCGGAATGGGCGCGATGGACAGAGCCATGCTGGTCAGATTGGGCTTGGCCCAATTTCCGGACTGGTAGTCGTCGAGGTAGCCGAGATAGCGCGTGCGATCATAGGCGGGTGGCGGGCTGGTGAGCGGCACGGTGTTTTCGGCATTCGCCGTGAGGCAGAGGCGATAGGTGTAGGCGGGCAGGCGGTCGTCGCCGAGGCCGCTGCCGCCGAGCGGCTTTTGATTGCGCCAGTCCTGAATGATTTCTCCCGCGTGCGGTTCGCCGAAAGTGTCGCGCCCTTCGCGGCCGAGGCGAAATTTGGCACCGGCGGAGGCGTAGACATCGCCCTCATAGGTGGCATCGATAAAGGCTTTCCCACGCAATGTCCGGAGCTGTCCTGTAGCGCGGTCCTGGAGATCGACCGAGGTGATCCGGCCATCGATCGTGTGCGCCTTTTCGAACTGGTGGAACTTCAAGACGGTGAGGCCCGGCTGCTCTTGCACGAAGGTATCGAAGACTTTTTCCGCGACGGAAGGCTCGTAGAAGTATCCGTCCCGGCAGAGCTTACACAACGTTTTCCGAATCCGCGCCGTAGCGCTCGACGTAGTGCGCTTTCACGCGATCGACGAACTCGCGGAAGAAGCCCTGGATCATGGCGCGATGCTCGATGTCGCTCTTGCCGAGACCGCTGGCACTCATCGCCCCGAGGTGCGGGTGATATTCCGCCAGCGCCACGCGGTGACCGAGCCGCGCGGCCGTGACCGCGGCGGCGATGCCACCCGGCGTGCCGCCGATGACCACGATGTCGTAATCGTCCGTTTCCGCGGGGCACAGCCACCGCGCGCGGTGCCGCAGCCAGCGCAAGCGTGCCCAGTGCAGCTTGCGAAAGAAATTGCCGGCGGGTGGTGGTGCAAGACTTCATTCGCTCTCGACGGATCGCGTTCTAGTTTTGCGAGGGCGGCGCAAACTCGGCGACGGCGCTATCGGCCATGCCGCTCTTGTAGGCTACGGCCTTGACCTGATGCCGGGTTGGTGGCTGATCTTCCCGCAATAGATGTAGCCGGTGGTGCGGGTGGGCGTGGTGCCGTCGAGCGTGTAGCGGAACCACGCGCCGGAGGTCGCGGAGTCCAGCGTGATCGTCTTGCCGTCCGAGACGATTTGCGGTTTGCCGCAGGGCTCGGAACCTTCCTCGTAGAGGCCGCAGTCCGGGTAATTCTTGATCACGTCCCAGGCGAGCTTTGCAGCGCGGTGGCTTGGACGGAGCTCAGCGTCGTGCCCAGGGGGAGGAGGCGATTTTCGGGCGATTCGCGATAGAGCGCGCCGTACCAGGTGAGCGCGACGAGGTAGCAGCCGTTGGTATTCACGTGGACGTGATCCGCGAACAAGGTCTCGTAAAAGCTGCTTTCGCGGGCGCGACGCCAGGGAGTTTGCCGTGGTCGATCCAGTTGCGCGCCCAGCCCATGGCGAGCGCGGTGGGGAGGATGCGAACGCGTTTGCCGTCGTGATCGCGCGCCGCGATTTCGTGCTGCACCTCCTCGTTGTAGAGGACCATGGCGGACATCGATTCTCCCAGCTCAGCGCCGGGAAGGTCTTCTTCATTTCACTGCTCGGCACGATGCCCTCGTCGGTGGGACGCTGGCGTTCCATCTCCACCCACTCGGCGTAGAGCCACGGCTGGACGTTGGGCGATTTGGCGCGGACGAGGCGGATGAAGCGCGTCGCGTAATCCGCCTCCTCGGCGACGTTGAAATCGCGTGGCTGGAGGGTGAAGTATTCGAGCGGGTGCACGGCTTTGGCGTAGGTCTGCTCCCAGCGGGCCTGGTCGCTGCCGTGCGCATCATTCCACAGGCGCACGGTGAGCGAGCCGCCGATGAGGTAGGCGGGAAAGTCGTCGGTGCCGCCCGCCGTGCGGAGGAAGATGGAGAAGTGGCTGGCGTTGCCGGTGAGACTGTTGCCGACGTGGAAGGAATTCATCGGCGGATGCGCGGGCGCGCCGATGGTGATGATGCGACCCGTGGTCGGGCTCGGGGCCAGGCCGTCATGGAAGGCCACGCGACGAGGGTGCTGCTTTTATCGACGGTGAAGGGCGCGGTGTAGAGCTCACCCGAGTGGGCGTCGGGAGTGGTGCCGTCGCGCGTGTAGCGGACGGTGGCGCCCGGCATCGGGCAGCGCATGGTGACGGTCACCGGTTGGTTCGATTGGGTAATTCCCGTGATCGAGGGGCGGGCCGTGGACGCCTGCTCGCCGAGGTCGAGGCCGGCGTAATGCGGGTCGGCATTGTCGACGCTGTAGACGCTCTCGAGCTTGTTATCGAAGACGGCTTTCCAATGCCCGCCGGCTGGTCCGAAAGCGACGCCGGTCAATTTGCGCGCCCCGGCATCGAACTCCAACTCAGCGAGATCGCCGCGCGAGCCGGCGGGCCCCTCAAAGCGCACCCAGCGGTAGGGGGTCTGATACCATAACCAGTTGAAAACTGGACGATTATAGGTAAAAGGAAGGGATGAGAAAAACCTTTCGATTAAAGCGGCCCGAAGTGGCCGCAGCAGTAGCCGCCCGCTGGCGGGGGAGGCAGGCAGCGCGCGGGAAATGGAGCGTTTGGCGGCGGTGCGGTTGGCCTTGCAGGGAGCCAGTACCTTGGAGGAGATTGCGCGGAGCGTGGGACGGGGACGCTCGACGGTGGCGGAGTGGATTGCGGGTGGTCCGCGAGGAAGGTCTGGAGGCCCTGCTGGGCCGCCACCAAGGCCGAGGACGAGCGCCGCAAGTGTGTGGGGCGGCCCTGCGCGGGTTGCGCAAGGGAGTCCGCCGGGGCCGCTGGAAACGGGCCGTCGAAGTGCAAGCCTGGTTGCAAGCTCGCCACGGCCTGGAACTCAGTCTCAACGGCACCCGTTACTGGCTAAAAAAAGCGGGGGCGTCCTGAAAGTGCCGCGTCGGACACATGCCCTCAAGAATGCGGCGGCCAGCGAACGCTTTCAGCGCACGTTGGCGCGCGAACTTTGGGCCCTGGGGGTGCCCAAGGAAAAGCCGGTGCGCGTCTGGGCCATCGACGAGCATCGTTATGGATTGATCAGCCACCAGCGGCGCTGCTGGGGGATGCGCCGGGTGCGCGCTTATGCCCGCTACCGGACCAAGTAGGAATGGGGCTATGTAGCCCACGGCCCTGGAGATCGCCGGGCCGGGCGAAGGGCTCTGTGTGTTCTTTCCCACGGTCAACCAGGAGGTCAGCACCCGCTTCCTGGAGCAAATCAGCCAAACGGATCCCGAGGCGGTCCATGTCATCCTGCAGGACCGGGCCGGCTTTCACCTGCGGCAAGGCGCTGCGGAACTGCCGGCCAACGTGCGGCTGCTGCCCCTGCCCGCCTACAGCCCCGAACTCAACCCGGTCGAACGCGTGGGCGGTCTGATTCGCACGGCCACCGCCAATCGCGTCTTCGTTGATCTGCCGGCCATGGAAGCGGCCATCCAGGAGGCCCTGCGCCCGCTTGGACCGATCCGTCCCGCGTCCGTTCCCTCATCGGAGAAGGCTGGTTGCTCGCTCAAGTAAACCGCTTTCTCCAGTTAAGGAATCGTCCTGTTTTCAACTAGGCGCGGTATGATTGGCGAAGGAGATTTCGGTCCATTCATTCGCCTTGGGCGCGGTGGTGATCTCGGCGAGCGTCTGGAAGCCTTCGCGTGGGGAGACGTTCGAGCCGGTGATCTTGCCGCCGACGAGGGCCGCGGCGCGATCCTTGGCGGGATAAAAGCGCACGCGATTCACGACTGCTGGCGTGCTCGTTTTTTCCTGATCGGTCGCTGCCGTTGGCAAAGCGACTTTCTGCACGCCGGGCGCACTCGTGCTGGCCGATTCGACGGGCCAGGCTCCGTCCGTGATGGGCTGGAGGCGCAGTTTGCTGGGGTCGACGACGACATGCTTGATGCGCAGCCGCTTCCACGAATAGACGATGTGCACGAGGCCGTCGGAGGTCTGGATCACCGCGGGATAGCTGTATTCCCCGGGCTGATTTTCCAGCACGAGCGCGGCCTGCCACGTCTCGCCATCGGCGGAGACGGCGACGTTGAGCGGGGAGCGGCCCTTCGGCGTGTGATTGTAGACGAGCAGGTGGCGGCCATCGCGGAGGGTGACGGCGTCGGTGCCGGAATTAGGGTTGGGCAGGCTGGTCAGCGTCATCGGGCCCCACGTCTTGCCGCCATCTTCGGATTCGATGCGAAAGAGGCGCGACTGGCGGGTGCGGCCGATGGAGAGGAGCTGGCCCGTGGGCTCGAAAAGGATGCTCGGCTGGATGGCCTGGATCTCGGTGCCGTCATTGAGGAAATCCGTCTTGGTCCAGGTCTTCCCGAGGTCGGGAGTGCGCTCGAATTGCACCCGCCATTTTCCATCGCGCGTCTCGATGCTGGAGCCGCAGAGGAGGGAGCCGTCGGGCATGAGCACCGGCTTGTTCTTTACGGGGCCGACGAAGCCTTTCGGCAGCGGCGCGGGCGCCGACCAGGTCGCGCCCTCGTCGGTGGAAGTTTTCAGAAATGCCTCCCAGCCGGCGGGGTGGCCGCCGGCCTTGTAGAAGAGCAGCAGCGGGCCATTCGGCGGCTGGAAGAGCACGGGATTGAAGCAGGCGAAGTGCTGGCCGTCATCGAGCACGCGAGTGGCGACTTCCACCGGCGCGCTCCACTGGTTATCGCGCAGGCGGGAGAGCCAGATGCCGACGTCGGGAGCGCCTTCCTTCGTGCCGCCAAACCATGCGGCGGCGAGGCCGCTCTTCGTCTGGACGATGGTCGACGCGTGACAACTCGGAAACGGCGCGGTTTCAAAAATGAACTCCGAGCGAACGAGGCCGGGCTGGGTGGCGAGGTCGGCGGCAAACGCCGGTGCGGCAAGCAGGGAAAGGAGCAAGGGGAGGAGTTTCATTTCGAGCGGGGGTTTTTGAGGTAGTAGAGGTGGCCGTCTTCGGCGCCGAGAAGCAGGTCGGGGATGCCGTCGTTGTTCCAGTCGACGGTGGTCGGGC
Organism: Chthoniobacter sp.; assembly: GCA_037200205.1. GTDB lineage: Bacteria > Verrucomicrobiota > Verrucomicrobiia > Chthoniobacterales > Chthoniobacteraceae > Chthoniobacter. The sequence continues at coordinate 7,762 of JBBCHV010000040.1, read as the reverse complement.
TGGTGTCGTGACCGGCGAGATTGAGCGTGTCGAGGTTGCCGACGTTTTTGAAAATCCATTTGCCGTCGCGCTGGCCGGTTTGCTTCCACAACTCCGCGTTGCCGCTGTTGATCAGGATGTCGGTGGCGCCGTCGCCGTCCCAATCGGCGAGGCAGAATTTGCGGCGTCCGCTTTTCCCGCCGGTGCCGGTGCTGAGGCGTAGCGCTGGTCGTGCTCATCGCAGAAGACCCGCCGGGGCGGGAGGAGGACGAGTTTGCCGTCGCGTTTCGCCCGCTCGAAAAAGGCGAGGTATCCCTCCTGATCGAGCATGACGAGATCGATGAGGCCGTCGTGATTCCAGTCCACGGCGAAAGGCGTGGTGCGCCATTGCGTGAGCAGCGCTTTGCCTCCGGCTTTTGCCAGCCCCAGGCGAGCGGCGGTGGCGCGCCTTCCCATTCCACTTCGATCGGTTGCGCCGCGGCGAGCTTGGGGCGACTGGCGCGTCCCGATATTGCGATACCACACGACTTTGCCCCAGATGGAATTGACGATGAGATCAGGCAGGCCGTCGCCGTCCCAATCCGCGACGCTGAGCGTGGTATAGCCCCACTTCGCCTCGGCGGGGCCCTGGATGCTGCCATTGGGGCCGGCCATGATGCGGATGCGCTGGCCGTCGGCTTCGAGGTATTGCGGTGCGGCCCATTTCGGCTTTTCCGTGCCGGGAGGGCTGAGGTTCTTGATGAAGCCGATGTAGCCGGCGCTATCTCCGCACACGATGTCGGTGCTGCCGTCGCCGTCCCAGTCGACGCCGAACGGCGAAACCAGCGCGCCGAATTTCACGAGATCGGCTTCCTGTTGAAAATAGCGGGGCGGTAAGAAGATCGGGGTGTGGTCGGCGCTGAGCCGGCCCGTGTTCTCGATGAAGGCTACGCGGCCGTCTTCGTCGCCGACGATGAGATCGACATGACCGTCCTTGTTCCAATCGATCGCCGTGGGCGTGATCATTTCCAGGTCCATCGCGACCGGCTGGCCATCGGGCGTTTTCAAGCGGCGGCCGGGCGCGTACTGCGGTGCGGTGCGGGTGCCGATGTTCTCGAAGTAAGTGAAGCCGTCGAGAAACTCGCCGCAGATGAGGTCGAGTTTGCCGCTGCCCGTGAAGTCCGCGAAGTTGGGCGATGGCCAGCCGAAGGTTCGAGGGGCTGGTCGCCCGCCTGGATCTTCACCGGCGATTCGTAGACCGGTTGCTCGTTCGTGCCGCTGTTGTGGAGCAGGTAGACGAAGCCGCGGAGGGGGCCGTGCGTCCATTTTCCCGAGGCGTCGTAGGCGTTGTCCCAGCCGTAATCGGTCCAGTCGTCGGCGCCGACGATGAGATCGGTTTTGCCGTCGCCGTCGTAGTCGACGTAGCGCCAGAAATTGCCGCGGACTTTTTGCGGATGCACATTCGCGGGCAGGGCGAGCTTCCGCGGCTGATCGAGGCCGGTCTGGAAGAAATCCGGATAGGTGGTGGCAGGGGAAAGAACCACCGGCTGGCCATGCAGGTAGCTCACCTGGACATTGGCTGCCGCCTGGCCGATGCGTCGCGCGGGCGGGAAAATGGGGAAGGGTTCTTGGTCGTGTCGCCGGTCGTATTGCGGAAAAAGTAGAGGCCGTTGTACGGCTTGTCGGGGCAATTCACCACGAGGTCGAGCTGGCCATCACGATCGAAATCCATCGGCAATGGGTCCGCCCAGAGGCCGACACTGAGATCCACGGTGAGGCCGGGATTATTATAGTGAATCGGCTCGAGGGCGAGGCTGGGGAGCGATGCGCCGACGAGGAGAGACAGCGTGTAGAAACGCGGAGTGTTCATGGGGGAGAAGTTAGGCTTTGGACCGGCGGGATTTGCGGGGGACAGCTTGGACTGGGGCGCGCTCGATGCGCTGGAGGTCGGCGAGCAGATCGTCCGGCAAGCCGAGGGGGATGGAGCGGGTGTCCGGCGCGGCTTGGGCGCGATCGTAGTACTCGAGCGCTTCGCGCATGCTGGCGCGAATGTGTTCGGCCATGAGTTGCTGGGCGCGCGCGGCCTGTCCGTGTTTCACGGCGTCGAGAATGCCGCTGTGATAACGATAGGTTTCCTCGAGGATGGTGAGGTCGTGCTCCTGGCGCGGGGTGCCGAAGATGCGGGTGAGCATGCGCGAGTCCGCGATGATCTTCATGAGGCGGCGATTGCCGGAAGCGCGGAGCAGCACCATGTGAAAGCCGAGGTCGGCGGAAAGCACGCGGCGCATGAGCGTGGTGTCGAGCACGGCGCGCGGGGCTTTTTTCAGCGCCGTGGCGATGGAGCGGATTTCGTCGCAGAGCTTGCCGAGCGTGGTGAGATCCTCCGTGCTGAGCCGCCCGGCGGCCTGCGCAACGGCATACGGTTCGAGCGCTTCGCGGAGCTGGTAGAGTTCCTCCAGGTCGCGGCGTTCCGGCCGGCGGACGATGGTGCCATAGCGGGGCACTTGTTCGAGCACGCCTTCCTGCTCCAGGCGCTGGATGGCCTCGCGCACGGGGGTGCGGCTGATGCCGATTTCGCGGGCGAGCGAATGCTCGGAGACGACGTGGCCGGCGGGCAGCTCCCCGGCCAGCAACTTGCCGTGGATATGCTTGTAAGCTTGATCGCGAAGGGGATTGGAGGGCATCGAGCGCGGGGTGGAATGCGTATGTAATACCGCTGGTATACCAGCGGCAAGCGCATTTGTTAGCGCGCGGGACCTGATTCGCTCAACTCAAATCTCCGAGTAGCTTTCCGGGATGAGAATCTTGTTGGTGATCTTCGAGACGATTTCCTGTCGGCGTACTCCGGCATGGCTTTGAGCTTTTTCCAATCGTCGTCCGCCCCGAAACGTCCCCAGGCCGCCTTGCGGGCCGCATCATCGGGAAAGACCAGCATGTAGGTAAGATTCGGCAGGCTGGCGCCCACGAGGGTCTGGCCGAAAAAGACCGGCGTGAGGCCGACGCGCTGAAAGATGGGCATCTCGTGGGTATTGAACATCTCGATCTTTTCGCCGCGGCGCGCTCATTGTGGCTCTCGTAGATGCGCAGATTGAGCAGGTGCGGCTGGGTGGCATCCGGCCGCGCGAGCTTCGGCATGCCTTCGATGGCGAGATGGAGCGAACTCTGGATGCGTTCGTAGACGGGATCCGCCGCCGTGGCCGCAAGGTAATCCGCGCCCGCTTTTTGATGTTCCGGATCGGCCGCCAGCCGGGCGGGAAGGGTGACCGCTTGTTCGGCGGACGAGAAGACGATGAGGACGTAGACGGCGAGTTTGTCCGGGTCGACGGTTTCGGTGAAGACACCGACGGGACCGATGGCGAGGCGTTTCAGCGCGGAATGAAGGCTTTGCCGAGGTACGCGTCGAGCAGTGGCTTTTTCGCGGTCTTGAGCGTGTAGGCGCGCAGCTCGTAGAGGTCGCGGCTTTGGGCGGTGCTGTCCGCCGCGGCGTGGGCGCTGGTTTTGAGGGCGTGGCGCCGAGGCAGGAGGCGAGGGTGGTTTTGCAAGAAGTCGCGGCGTTTCATAGGGAGTGCGGAGTAGGGAGGATGACCGCGCGCATTGTGCGGGTGCGCCGCGAGAGGATTCAAGAGCGTACCTATTCCTGGCCGCCGCGCGATTGCAAAAACTCGATCATTTCCGCCCGTCCATATTTACGGGCCACCGCCAGTGCGGTCAGCCCGGCGGCATTGCGCGCGTTGATTTCCGCACCACCTTTCAGCAGGGCTTCGAGGATCGGACCGACCGATCCCTCCTTGGCCGCGATCATCAGGGGAGTGGAACCGTCCTTCATGGCCACGTTCGGGTTGGCGCCGCGCTCGATGATCATCTGGATATGTTCCGCCCCGACCTTCGCCGAATTGGAACCCTGGACACCCCACGAAGCCAGCGCGTGCAACGGATGCTGCCCGTCGCTGGGATGCTGATGGTTGACGTCCGCGCCGCGCTTCAGCAAGAGGTCGACGACTTCGAATTGTCCCCAGAGCACGGCCCAATCCATCGCCGTGCGCTCGACATCATAGGGTGCATCGGGCTTGATCCCGCTGTCCAAAGCTTGCGCGACACCGGCGACGTCACCGCGTTTCGCGGCCTCGAACATGATCGCCACGGGATTTGTCTCCACCTTCTTCGGGACCGGCATCAGGTGAAAACTCTTCAAGAGATACGCCGTCGGCCCATGTTCGGCGTAGACCATCAACGAGCCTTTCGGAGTGACTGCAAATGGACTGGCCCCGGCGGCGATCAGCGAGAGGACACCGATATCGTGCCCCGAAGAGACCGCCGTGACTAGAGCGCTCCGGCCATCTTTCGCCCGCGCGTGCACATCCGCTCCTTTCAGCAGCAGCATCGCGGTCATCCGCTGACCATCGATGTTCAGCAGTCGCACGCTCGCCATGAGGGGTGTCGTGCCTTTGTCCGTGGCAATATTCGGATCGGCTCCGGCGGAAAGCAGCAGGTTGGCGACATCCGCCCGCTTATCCTCGACGGCACGAAAAAGCGCGGTGCGCCCTTTTTCGTCGCGTTCATTCATGTTCCATCCGGAGGCGATCATTTTTTTCACTGCGGGAGATTCGCGGAGAGGAGCGCATCGGCGGTGGTCGGTGGCGCACTTTGGGTTTCCGCCCGGGCCGCATCCACACCTCCACTCTTCGTGGACTCCAGCAGCGAAATCATCCGTTGATCTTCCCTGGCATGTGCGATGGCTTACCGGGGCCAACTCCGGCGGAACCCCCTCCGGATTCACCACCGCTCCATGCTCGATCAGAAATGCGGCCTCTTGCGGTAATCGGCGTGCCTGACGGCGAGGGCCAGTGGCGTCAGGCCGTCGTCGGCCCGGATGTTCAAGTCCGCACCGCAAGCGGTGAGCATTTCCAGGATCATGAAATCGGCATCGCCATTCCAACGGGATCCTGGGCTTCGAGGTTATCGAAGAGTGGCGTGCGGCCTTTGCCGTCCTTGACATTCACGTCGGCCTTGTAGAGCAGCATGGCGAGCACGCGCGCTTGATGGCTCCGACTCGCCAGCCAATGGAGCATCGTGCGACCGTCCTCATCGTGGGTTTCATTGAGCGCGGCCGTGGGCTGCGAGGCCAGGGTCTGGACAAAATCGGCCGTGTAGACCCGGTCTTCCCGGGCGGACTGGATGAGATCCGTCTCGGCCAGCGCGAGCGACGGGCGAACCAGGAATGCGATGGACAGAATGCTTGGCGCGAGACCGGTCAGCAGAAACGAACGCCAATGGCGAACGCGGAGAAAAGGCCGGGCGAGGGTGAGGCGCACACGCTGTGGACGAGCAATGTCGGGGTGTTCGACTGCCGTTTGTGTTCCGCAGACATTCAAAAGCTCATTCAATCATCCTCCAATTTTTGAACTGTGGCCTCTTCCTAACGTGCCGGCGCGACCGCCGCAAACCCCTTTTTCTGGCCGTAAATTTCTCTCTCGCAAGGGAGTGGAGCCTAGGGGATTCGAACCCCTGACCTCCTCAATGCCATTGAGGCGCTCTACCAACTGAGCTAAGACCCCGTGCGAGAGGGGTGGAAAATGCCCTTGCCGGTGGTTGGAGGCAAGGGGAATTTTCCGGCCGTTTTGCTGTAGCCATTTCCAAGGGGCTCAACGAGCGCTCTCGTAAAAGGCGAGATACTTTTGCGCGAGGTTTTTCCAATCGTAGTTCGCGTGGGCCCAGTCGGAGAGCGCGACGCGCTTTTCGTTGTCCCAACGCGGCTGGCGGAAAAACCCGGCAAGCACCTGGCGGATACTGTCCACGGTGGGCTGGCCGATGAAGCCGCGGCCGGTCGAGAGTTGCTCCGCCCATGGTGTCTCCGTGGTGGTAAGCGCCGGGGTGCCGACCTGGCAGGCTTCGAGCACGGCGAGGCCGAAATTCTCGGAATGCGTGGGCAGACAAAATAAATCCGCGCCCTGGAAGTACGGCCAGCGCGCGTCGCTCCAAACGGCGCCGATCCATTCGATCGGTGGGAGCGTTGCGGCGTGTTCGGCGGCGAAACGCTGGAGCGAGCGGACGTAGCGCGGTTCGCCTTCCCCGACGACGACGAGGCGCGTCCCTTCCGGCAGGGGGGTGATGGCGAGCGCTTCCAGCAGGAGATCGAGGCCTTTCTTCACGTGAAGGCGGGAAAGAAAGAGCAGCACGTGTTCTTCCGGCTTCCAGCCGAGTCGCTCGCGGGCCCGCGCGTAATCGGGCCGGGCGCTCCCGGTGAGACCGAGGGGCAGCGTTTCGATGCGTTGGTGCGGGACGAATTTGCGGAGCCGGCGGGCTTCGGGCTCGGCAGTGGCCAGCAGCGCCCGGGCGCGCGCCAGATGGCTTTTTTCCACAAGATGGAAATAGGGCCATTTCTTCCACCATTTATGGCGCCAGGCCCACGGCTCCAGCATGCCATGCGGCGACACGACGTAGGGGATGCCACGGGCGACGCATTGTTTGGCCAGGCGCGCGTGAGCCGGCTGCCAGAGGCCGTGAAAATGCACCAACGTCTCGTCGTCCGGCTCGGGCGGAAGTTCGTCGGCGACGGGCACCCCGGAATTCGTGAGCGCGCGGCGCAGGCTCTGGATGGCCGAGTCGAGGCCGCCGATGCGCTGTTCGGCCGGGGGGACGCAAAAGACGAGCTTCACGGCTGGCCGAGCGCTTCGTGGTAGAGCACTTCGTAGGCTTCGGCCATTTGCGCGTAGGAGTATTTTTCTTCCACGAGCTTCCGGGAGGCCGCGCCGATGGACTGCAGACGTTCCGGATCTTTTAACGCGCTGATCCAGGCTCCGTCATCCGCGACGGACAGCGCGCTGCCGGCATCCAGGAATGGCATCTCGTCCAGCAGATGGCTGGCGATGGCGCAAGGCAGCGCGGCGGACATGGCCTCGAGGATCGCCAGCGGCAGTCCCTCGTATTCGGCGACGTGCAGGAAGACATCCGCCGCCATGAGCAGCGAGGGCACATCGTTGCGCCAGGCCAGGCGGCGGATCGTTTTCTCCAGTTTGTGCGCGCGCACCCATTCGTCCCACGCGGCACTCAGTACGCCGTCGCCGACCCACAGGAATTTGGCCTTCGGGTAGCGGCGCAGCACTTCTTCGGCGTGCGCGAGAAATTCCAGCGGGCGCTTCTGCGCGACCATCCGGCCCACGGCGATGACCAGCAGTTCATCGCTCGCGATGCCGAGGTCGGCGCGCTTCGCCTCCCGCACCACGGGCCGCCGCGCGATGTCGTAGAGCGGAACGCCGTTCGGAATCATACGGATGCGCGGCGACTCGCCGATGAAGGCGGTGAGATCCTGACGCCGATTCTCCAGCACGGTGACCAGCGAGTTGTGATAGTTTTGCAACGCCCGCCGCGCGATAAAATCCCGTGCCGGGGCCAGTTTTGCTTTCAGGTATCCTGCGCTCTGCGTGAGATGGATCGTGCAGATATTCGGCAGATGCGAGCGGCGCGCCGCGTGCAACAGATCGAGGCCGTCCTCGAGATTCTGCTTGTTCACGTGGAGGATGTCGGGATGCGCCTTTTTCCATTCGCGGGCGAGCTGACCGACCGCACGAAGATTCAGGTAGCTGGATATCGAACGGCCGCGATGATCGTAGGTATTACGATACGGAGAACGCAGCACCTCGCCGATGCCGGAGAAGCTGTTGGCCAGCTCGTCCATGCGCGGATGATCCGAGGCCCAGAGCAGGACGGTGTGCCCGCGTTGCGCGAGGGCGCGGCCGAGATAGAGCAGGTACAGCTCGCCGCCGCCGCGTGATCCGGAACTGCTGCTGGCTAGGAGAATTCTCAT
>JBBCHV010000039.1:0-21965 GCA_037200205.1 Chthoniobacter sp. | reverse complement strand
TCCTCACCACATCAGCTTCTTACCCTCCTTTCGACTCTTTTCCATCCCCGGTTCTAGGCTAAGAGAAAGAAGCTCCGCTCAGTGTTTCCGTCCGAGCCGTTCGGCCAGACGCTCGGCGAGGCGGCCGAGCGCGGCGCTCTTGTCCATCGGGTCGAGTTGCACGTCGAGAAGGCAGAAGCTCTCCGTGTGCTTCGCCGTGGCGTCGAGGGCGGCGTCGAGTTGTTCCTCGGTTTCGACGAGAAAGCCACGACCTTGGCCGAGCACTTCGGGCAGCTTGTAGTATTTCCAGTTGAGCACGTCATTGAACGGTCCGTCGTGGATATGCCGCTCGGTGCCGTAGCCGGCGTTGTTGAGGACGATGATCACCGGGTTGAGCCCGAAGCGCGCGATGGTGGAGATCTCCATGCCGGTCATCTGGAATGCGCCGTCGCCGACGAGCACCACCGGACGTAATTCGGGCCGCGCCATTTGCGCGCCGAGCGCGGCGGGCACGGCAAAGCCCATGCTCGCGTAATACGCCGGGCCGAGGAATTCCGTGCGATGGCGAATGAGCAGGTCGCTGGCGCCGAAGAGCGCATTGCCTACATCCGCGACCACGATGCTGCTGTCGCCGAGGAAGGCATTCACCCGCTCGAAGAGCCGCGCGATGGTGACTTTCTCGCCATGCCGTCCGGGCTGGAATTCCGCGGGCTGCGGCGGGTGCGGATGGGCGGGGGCGTGGTGCTGGCGCAGGTCCGCCGTGAGCAGCCCGCGTACGAAATCCTTGAAGCGCACATTTTCAAAGGTGTGATAGCGAATGGCCAGGCGTTCGCTGGTGGCGGAGATGGATTTCGCCGGGTCGAGCTGGGCGGTGAAGACGCCGAGATTGATATCCGTCATGAACGCGCCGAGCATGAGCAGGCAATCGCTCGACTCGACATATTCGCGCACGTCGTCGCGCCCCCATCGCGCCTTCGTAGACGCCGAGATAGAGTGGATGCTGTTCGGCGACGACCGATTTGCCAAGGATGGTGGCGGCGACGGGAATGCCCGTCTTTTCCGCGAACTTGAGCAAGTCATCCTGCAAGCCAAAGCGGTGCACCTCGACGTCGGCGAGGATCACCGGCTGCTTTGCGTTATTGAGCAGCGCGGCGGCTTCCGCAAGGGCTTCGGCCAAGGCGTGCGGGTCGCTGGCTTCGTGCAGATCGCGGGCGCGGTGGTCGGGGCGGCCGGCGGCGGTGACGAGATCGCGCGGCAGTTCGAGATAGACCGGCCGCTTGTAGCGCACCGCCGCGTGGAGCACGCGATCGATCTCGGAGAAAGCGGTGTCGGGATCTTCGAGCGCGGCGCTGGCCACGGTGATCTCGTCGAAGACGCGCTGCTGCGTATTGAAGTCGCGCACCTTGTGGTGGAGCAGGGGATTCTTGTCGCGCTCGTTCAGGCCCGGCGCGCCGCTGATCACCACCACCGGCGATTTTTCCGCAAAGGCGCCGGCGATCGGATTCACCACTTTCAAGCCGCCCACGCAGTAAGTGATGCAGACCACGCCGAGCCCATTCACCCGCGCATAGCCATCCGCCGCGAACCCCGCGCCCTGCTCGTCGCAGGTCACGATCGTCTTCATGTCGCTCTGCAAAAGCTGGTCGTAAAAGCCGAGCACGTAATCGCCGGGAATGCCGAACACATGCCGCACACCGTGCGCTTGCAACTGCCGGATGAGATACTCGCCAATGCTGGGGGCTCGATTCATAAGGCGACACTACCGCATCGGCTCTCGTGAACACAAATGACAAGCGGTCCCACCGCGGCGAGGGAATCACTTTGCGCTCTCCGGGCGATCTGGTATAACAGCGCGTCCTCCCTGAATGAAGTTCCAACCCTTTGGAAGTTTGCTTTCTCGTGCTCTCCTCGCTGCCGCGCTCTTCCTGCCGACCCAGTTTTTGGCCGGCCAAACCGTAGCGCCGGGTGGCGCCACTCCGGAGAGCGACGCCGCGAAGCGACTGGAATGGCTGAAGTCGCGCGTAGGAGCGGAAGCCACGCCGCCGCCTGCCCCTCCCGTCATCCGGAAACGTTTCTCGGATACTCGCGCCCCCCTTCTTCGCCCGTTGGAAGCACCCCCGGCCGATCCGGCTCCGCCCAAGAATCCGCCGGTCGAGACCGCCCCGCCTCCCACGCCCACTCCGGCGCCGCGCACGGCGGACACCCGCCCGGCCACTCCCGCTCCGAAGAAGCCGCGAGCCGGCGAACATCCGCCCGCTGAAACGCCCGCCGTCGCGGCGCACGTTCCTGCTTCACCCGCCGCCAGCCCCCGCCCGAAGATCGCGCGTGCGACGGCCACCCCCACCGCCGATCCGCGCCCCGTGGCCGCGCGGACCGTCGACAAACCCGCCACCACTCCGCGGCGCCCCGAGGCCAGCACCCCGGACGCTCGCATTACCGATACGCACCCCGTGGCTGTTCGCACCCCCACGCCAGCGCCGGTGAAGATGCCACCTCCCGCCACCCCGGCGGTGCGGATCGCCAACACTAACGCGACCAACACGAGCATCAACAACACGACGGTGACCAGCCGCTACCCTTGGAAGACCGGTATCGTCACCACTGTCTTCTGGATCGGCGAACCAGTGGGTGGCCACAATTTCACTCCCAATTGCAGCAGTTCGTGGGATTCCAATTGGACGCAGGCCTACGGCGGCTACGACAACCCGAACCCCGAGGCGCGGCGGAATTTCATCCCGGTCAATTTCACGCCCCGGCAGAATCCCTTCTACGTCGCATTGCCCTACAACGACGTCACCCGGGGCACCACCAAGCCGGAAGCCCGGGTGGTCATCCCTTGGTTCAAAGAGGCCTTTCGCAAAGAAGGGCAATCCGTTTGCCGCGACCGCTGGATCGCCATCCGGAGCCGCACCGGTCGCGTCGGCTACGCGCAGTGGAGCGATTGCGGACCCTTTCGCACCGATCACTGGCAATATGTATTCGGGATCGAAAAGCCCCGGCCGAACCTCAACCAAGGCGCCGGCCTCGACGTATCTCCCGCCCTGCGCGACTATCTGGGCTTGCAAAGCACCGACGTCACCGACTGGAAATTTGTGGAGTCCAAAGACGTTCCTCCCGGTCCCTGGTCGCTCTATGGCGACAACAACACTTGTCCCCAAAAGGGCTCGCGACTGGCTAGGGACGGCGTGAAGCCGGAAGTGGCCGTTACTCGTTCCCACGGCTTCTGAGCTGATTCAGACGGGCGGCCGCGTCGGGAAAACACGGCCGGTGGAGGGGGCTGGCGAAAACCGCCGAGTTATTCATTCTACATCCACCATAATGACCATATTCGATCATTGACGAAGGATAACCTGTCATGAACGAACCCCACGCCTCGAAATCGGTTGATGCTCTGTCCGCCCCGCTCGCCAGTCCACTCTTCCAGTCGCGATCTAAAATTCTCATCCTCACCCACGATATGGCGGGAGTGCAGGCTCTGAAGGACGTCATTGAGCACGCGTGGGAAATCCCGGTCGTGGTCGCCACGGATGCCGAACATGCGACCCTTCTTTTCCATCGTATGCACCCCGACCTGATCGTGCTCGACCACGAGGAGGCCGCTCATTTCCTGTGGCAGGTCCGGCAGGATCGACGGCCCGACGGCTTCCTGCCCGCCCTCGTGCTTGTGGCGAATGAAGATGCGAAGGCGAAACACGAGGCCATGGTGGCCGGGGCGACCGATTTTCTGACCAAGCCGGTGGATGCCACGGAAGCCATGATGCGGATTCACAACCTGCTGGCCCTGCGCGAAGCGCGGCAGAACTCGGCCGGCATCGCCGCTGCCGATTCAGCGGATGCCCCGCCGGTTCCCCTGCCTGGCGACCGCCTCGCGCAGCTTCGCGGACAAAATGCCCTACTCGCGCCGCCCGATCGCCTGCACGTGCTCGGCACCATGGCCAGTGGGATAGCGCACGACTTCAATAACATCCTGACGATCGTCATGGGCTTCGCCGAACAGTTGCTGCTCGAGGGGCAAAGCCTTTCCCTGGCCGACCGCCAGGATCTCCTGCGCACCATCGTCCTGGCCGCCCACGATGGCGCGGATATGGTGGAGCGGCTGCGCGAATACCAGCTCCCGGTCCCGGCGGACCAGGTGTACCAGCCCGTGGACCTGAACCGTCTCATCGAGCAGAGCATCGCCCTGACCCGGCCGAAGTGGCACGCGGACTCGCGCACGCAAGGTTCGAACATTATCGTCCGCCGCGATTTATCCGACCTTCCGCCGATCCACGGTCACCCGGCGGAGTTGCGGGAGATGTTGACCAACCTGATTTTCAACGCCGTGGATGCCATGCCCCAGGGAGGCACTCTCACCCTGCGGACCGCTCGGGAGGCCGGGCAGATCGTCCTCGAGGTGCACGATTCCGGCATGGGCATGTCGGACCGGGTGCGCCGCCATTGCCGCGAGCCTTTCTTCACGACCAAAGGCCATCACGGCACCGGTATGGGGCTGCCCATGGTGCAGAGCACGGCCGAGCGCCACGGGGCGATCCTCGACATCGAAAGTGAGACGGGGAAGGGCACCGTCTTTCGGCTGCGGTTTAACGATCCCGCGCCCCGCAACACGGAGTCACCGCAGCGCGCCCTCGGCTCGCTCGATATCCTGGTGGTGGACGATGAGCCCATGGTCTGCGAATTGACGGCACGCCTCTTGGCCGACGCCGGGCATCGTGTTCGCACCGCCCCCGATCCGCACGAGGCTCTCCGGATGGCGGCCGCCGGGTCATTCGATTTGGTCGTCACTGATCGAGCGATGCCGCTGATGAACGGCGAGCGTCTGGCCTCGGCGATCAAAGCCGCCTGCCCCGCGACGCGAATTTTGCTGGCGACCGGTTCCACGGGCGGCGAGATGGCGGATGGAAGTTTCGACGGGATTCTCGCGAAGCCCTTCACCTCCGAGGCATTGCGATCGGCTGTGGCCGGGATATTTGCCGGGACGCGGGCGGGTATGTCAGGTTTCCCTTCTGTCACCGGCCAGGGTATGTAACACTTGTTTCCGAAACCGCGAGGTAACCGTCTGATGTTAGTCAACCCCCAGCAACAATCCCGTAACATTCCTCTGACCGGGAAATCTCGTGGGTACACGTTAAGCTCTCTCCAGTGTCACCCCCCGGAGGTAGCAGTATGAAACTTCTTCACTTGGAGGATAACGATGCCGACGCCGAGCTGTTCCAGTCTCTGCTGCTTCGGGAGTGGCCGGATTGCGAGATCACGCGGATGTCCAACCGCGAGGAGTTTGAAGCGGCCCTGCAACTGCAAGACTACGATATTATTCTGTCGGACCATTCCATGCCGGTTTCGACGGGCTGACCGCGCTGGACATGGTGCATGCCCGCTGCCCGGAGACGCCATTCGTGTTTCTTTCCGGCACCATCGGGGAAGAGCGGGCTCTGCAGGCGCTCCGGCACGGGGCCAGCGATTATGTGCTGAAGGATTCGGCCGGCCGCTTTTTGCCGGCGATTCGCAATGCCCTATTGCAGGGCCAGCGCGAGGCCGCCAAGCGGGAGGCGGAGGAGTCGTTGCGCCGCAGCCGCGAACAGTTCCGGCAGATCGCCGAGAATATCGACGACTTTATCGTCCTGCTGGATGAGCAGGGACTTTGCCTTTATACCAACCCCACCTTTCGCCGGTTGCTGGGCAGACCGGATGTTTCCACCGCCTTTAGCATTTTTGAAGATGTCCATCCCGACGATCGCGGCGCTTTCGCGAATTCCTCGCGGCCGCCGCGACGCAGACCCGCTCGCGCGACATCGAATACCGCGTCCTCCTGGCCGGAGGCATCGTTCGTCACTTGGAAGCGCGGGTGAGTTTCCCGGCGCATGAAGGTGAGGAGACGGCCGGCCTGCTGCTGGCGGGCCGCGATGTGACCGAACGCAAGCATGCCGAGGAGTTATTGCGCGAGCAGGCGTCCCTGCTCGAAAAGGCCCGCGACGCGATTTGCGTCATCGATTTTGCAGTTTGCCATCACGCACTGGAACGCGAGCGCGGAGAGAATCTTCGGGTGGCCCGCCGCGGAGGTGCTCGGTCACAGCCTGCGCGAATTGCTGTTTGCGAATCAACTGACCCGCTTCGATACGGTCTTTGCCCTCACCATGGCGCAGGGGGAATGGCAGGGTGAATTTCGGTTGCCCCGTCCGCAACGCAACGACCTGATGATCGAGAGTTCATGGAGCCTGGTGACCGACAGCGCCGGGCCGGGCCAAGTCGATTCCTCTGCATCAATACCGATGTGACCAACCGCAAGCAGCTCGAGCAGGAATTGCAGCGGGCCCAGCGCACGGAAAGTCTCGGCATGCTGGCCGCGGCATTGCCCATGACCTGAACAATGTCCTTTCGCCGATCCTCCTGTCCGTGGGCCTGCTGCGCCCGCTCGCCGTCACGGCGGAAAATCAAATGGTGCTGGATACGCTGGAGGCCAGCGCCGGCCACGGTTGCGAACTCGTGCGCCAGATCCTGCTCTTTGCGCGCGGCGGCGAAGGTCAGCGCACCGAAGTGCAGATGGGCGAATTTCTTCGTGAACTCAAGGGCTTCCTCAAGCCGCGCTGCGCGGTGGGATCACCTGCACATCGAGAACGATTCCGAGGTCTGGCCGATCTCGGCCGATGCCACCCAAATCAAACAGGTGCTCATGAATCTTTGCGTGAACGCGCGGGATGCCATGCCGAATGGAGGCAGTGTACGCATCACCGCCACCAATGTCAATGTCCCGCCGGGAGCCCGGCGCGGCTTTCACGGCGAGATCGCCGCGGGCCCCTATGTGTGCTTGAGCGTGGCCGATACCGGCACCGGGATTCCTCCCGAGGTGCTCGAGAAAATCTTCGATCCCTTCTTTACCACCAAGGAGCTGGGCAAAGGCACGGGCCTGGGGCTTTCCACCATCACCGGCATCGTCCAGAGCCACGCCGGCGCCCTGCAGGTGGAAACCTTTCCCGGCAAAGGCACCACTTTTCACATCTATCTTCCCGCGCTGCTGGCTCCCGCGCCGCCCGTGTCCGCGACTTCGGAGGGCTGCCCAAGGGTTCGGGGGAAGCCATTCTCATCATTGACGATGATCCCGGCATTCGGCTGGTGACGGGAAAAATCCTGGAAGCCCAGGGCTACGAAGTTTTCACCGCGTGCGATGGCCAAAGCGGGCTCGAGGAGTTCACCGCCTGCAGGCCCGCCTTCGTCTCGTCATCTGCGACCAGATGATGCCTGGCCTGACCGGCGAGGTGGTCCTGGCGCAGATCCATCAAGAGGCGCCGAATCTCGCGTTGATCACGATGAGCGGGCTGGCGGACGATTTGCCTCCGGCGATGTGGGAGGCGACGACCTACCTTACGATCCTGCGCAAACCCATCGCCTCGCAGACCCTTTTGCGCACCGTGCGGCAGGGGATCGACGCTCTCGCCGCCGCCCCCACCTTTTGCAGTTAGAGCGGCTGAAGTAAAAGCAGAGCCGCCGTGAAAGTGCGGTCGCGGTCTTCCGGGGAGCGCACTCGTTTGCCCGGCGGCTCCGCGCCGGGCCTTCGGCAGGCGATGTCGCTCCGCTCCGTTCGAGTGTGGGCGTAGGCGTCCCGCCTTCGTGAACTTTCGTCGGCTGGGGTGGTAAGGTCAACGCGTCCAGCGGCTTCAACGCTGGCTAAAGTTCGTTTCGGCGGGACGCCGAAACCAGCACTCGGGACGAGTGCGCTCCCCGGATTTCCGTGCCGTACGCGTGGCGATGGAAGGCTGCACCTTAATTGAAAGGCGCTAACCTAAAAGCGCCGGTGCCAGAGCGATGCGGCTTGGAGCGGCAGCGCGTCCGCCGAGGTAAGGAACGCTCGCCGAGCGTTCCCTCGCCTCGCCGGGGAACGAACGGAGCACCCGCGGTCGCTCCCTCCTTTCGTAACTTGGTGGAGAGACGATAACTCCATCCAGGTAAGTTATTCCCTCCATCCGGGGCCGGAACGATGCCGTTCGCAGGAGCGAAATGGGGAGCGCACGCGCCCTCGCGTGCACTGTCCGGCGCCCCCGCCGGACGGTCCGGGAAGCACCATAGCAACCGCCCCAGTCAGTGAACGTGCCGCGAGGGAAGTTTTCGGCGAGGCGCCGAAAACAGCCCGCGAGGGCGCGTGCGCTCCCCATTTCCAACTGCATCGATGCGCTGGGGAATCGACTTACGCTGCTTCCGAGGAGGGAATGACTTCCAAAATGGCCTGCCGCAGATCTTGCAGCCGCACTGGTTTGCCGATCACCAGGTCGACGTTTTCGTCTTTTTCACCCACTTCGCTCATCCAATCGGCGAACCCCGTGAGCATGATCACGGGCTGCTGCGGATTGAGCCGCTTGATGGCGGCCGCCAATTCGTCGCCATTGATATCCGGCATCGCGCGGTCGGTGATGACGAGATCGAAATGATTGGTGCGAAACTTCCGCATTGCTTCGATTGAGGTGGCGGCCATTTCGACCGCGTGATGATCCTCGGCGAGATAAGAGCCGACGATTTCGCGAATGCCTTCCTGGTCGTCGACGACGAGCACGTGCAGAGGCCGCGAGGCGGTGCCGGCGTCGTTGGCGATCGGGGCGATATCCTCCTCGGGAATGGGCAGGTCGATTCGGAAAGTGGTCCCGTGGTTCAGTTTGCTCTCCACGTGGATCGTGCCGCCGTGGCGGTGGATGATGCCGTAACTGACCGCCAGCCCGAGGCCGGTGCCTTTCTCCCCCTTGGTCGTGTAAAATGGCTCCAGGCATCGGCTGCGGGTTTCCTCCGTCATCCCCGAGCCACTGTCGCAGACTTCCACCCGGACAAAACCTTTCGACTCCCAAGTGCGCAGCCGGATCGTGCCTCCGCGCGGCATGGCATCCACGGCGTTGAAAATGAGATTGGTCAGCACCTCCCGAAGCTCCGCCGGGGCGCCGGCAATGAGCGAAACCGGGTTGGAATCGTGCTCCACCTGGATGCAAGCTCCACCCGCTTCCGCCTGGGCCTGCCACTTCGGCGTCGTGAACGCGACCACCTGGACCAGCAGTTCGTTGATATCCACCGGCTGCCGTTCTTCGTTCCGATTTTTCGGGCGGTAAAACTCCCGCAATCTCGCCACCATATGCGCGTTGTCCCGGGCGGCGCGGACGAGGTGTTCCAGCGAAACGCGATCCCGCGAGCCCTTCGGGAATTTCTTCGCGTCTTTCAGTAACATGTCGCCGTAACCCAGGATCAGGGTCAGCGTATTATTCATGTCATGAGCGATGCCGCTGGCCATCGCCCCGAGGGCCCGGATTCGCTCCTGTTGAATGATTTGCCGCTGGGTGCTGCGCAAGTCTTCGAGCGTCGCCTCCAGTTCCGTCGTGCGCCGTTGCAATTGCTCCGTCCTTTCCTCGACCAGTTGCTCCAGGCTCTGGCTGTAATGCTGGCACTTTTGGATCAGGATTCGGGATTGGAGCGCATTCCGGATGCGCAGCAGGACTTCCGCGTGATCCAATGGCTTGGAGAGAAAGTCCGTCGCGCCGGCGCTCAGGGCTTCATGCCGCGCTTCGGCCGTCGTATCCGCCGTCAGGACCAGCACAGGGGGCCGCCGATGCGGCTCAAGCAGGGCATTCACCTTTTCGAGCACTTCCACGCCGGTGATCGGCTCCATGTGAAGATCGAGCAGGACCACGTCCGGTGCCAGGTCGAGAAAGCGCTGCACCGCGACCACGGGATCGTTGATGGTAATGCAAACGGCATAACCGGCTTTTTCAATCAACCGCGCCAGGCCCGACGCACTCGCTTCCTGGTCGTCCGATGATCAAGATCCGATCCTCGCGTCTTCTGAATATCCATATTTGCGATCATAGGATTATACCTTTGAGCCGATGCCATGCCATGTAAGAAGTTTTAAGAGTGTCCAGTGAAAAGTAGGGAGATGGAAAGGGTCCGTCTCTCACGAGCGAGGCCAGCTGCGGACGACCTATCCCGGCGTGGGTCGTGAAGGCATGATGCTCCCCGCACGAGGCTTCGCTCCTTCCGGAATGGGGCGATGGAACTCGCCTACCGCCTTCGACCTGGGAAAACTCTGTAGATTGATCTCCATCCGCAGTGCGCCTAAATGTCGGTATAAGTATGTATGTTTCACGCAGTTGGGGAGTTACGTAGTTTTTTTTGGAAGCGACAGGACACCGTTGCAATCGCTCCGGAAAAGCGCGTGGATGTAAAAATGTCGACGATGAGAGACGGTGCATTCCGGACGCTTTCAGGCCGTCTTCGGACCAATGAACGTTTCCTTGCAACATAGTGTCGAATGGCAACAATCATGAATACGAGCGAAGCGGCTGGGGCCGGTATGCCGGAAAGGTGCATGACGGAAACACATGGGCGCCGGCCGGATGTGCGGACGGATCGGACATGGGCTTTTCGTTCTCTTCGAAACGGAAAAACTGAATCCGGGATTTCGATTCGGGGGTTTTGTCGCGGACGGGATGGAGGGATTGCACGATCTTCTGGAATTGCGCGACCGTCATCCCGTGGCCGGATACGCCATGATAGCGGCCCGTGATGCGGACACCATTAGGATCGAGTGTTTTTTCTGTCTTCTTCGGGTCATCGTCGATCCAGTTGGCCGTGATCCGATCCTTGACCCCGCTTTTCCCCGGCGGAAAGTAGATGATGTAAACGGGGCCGTAGAGCTTTGTCTCAAAGCTGCTCTCCTCCGCCCGCTCGTCCTGGTCGAGATTGCGGTCGCCGACGCCTTCCCGCGCGCACTCGACGGTGAACCGACCCTTTTTTTTCCGTTGCCGTAATCGAGATCGTAGCTGGGAAATCCTTGCGTCTTGGGATCGTTCCGCCCATGCCGATCCTCGTAGTCGATGCCCACCTTTTTCAGATGATAACCCTCCGGCAACCATCCGGCACGAGGCAGGTGATCGGCAGTTTTTTCAAATCCTCGAGTGTGCCGCCCTTCGGCGCGGCGTGAACCGGCGCCATGCCGAGCAGGGCCAGCGTACAGAGGAAAAGAGCAGAGAAAGTGTGTTTCATGGAATCAATGACGTGATGATCGCGTGTGCGAAGGGACCAATGACCATACGGGCCGCCCGGCCGGTTCCTTTCATTTATTTGTTCGCGCAGGAGGAGTGTAGATTCCGGCAACATCCACGGCTATAGGGCACCTCTGGAAACCCACATTTCTTCAGAGAAAGCTTTTGCCGGGGGAAAAATGGAGGAGAGGGTGAAGTATGAAGCGTTACCGCCAGAGCACCGGAGGAGGATTGTTTGCCGCGATTGAACACGAACAAGCGGTGGCCAGTAAAACGACGGGGATTTGAAACTGCGGGAGGTGATCGATTGGGAAAGGTTCCGACCGTTGTTAGAGGAGTTAAGCGGTTACGCCCAGCGGGACTGGAGCAAGGGCGGCAAACCACCGTTTGAATCCGGTGCTGATGTTCAAAGTGCTGGTGCTGCAAAAGTTTCACGGGCTGAGCGATGATGCCACCGAAGAGCAGATCTTCGATCGGACGAGTTTCAAGAGCTTCGTTGGGCTGCGGATCGGCGACGCCATTCCCGACGCCAAGACGCTGTGGGACTTCAAGCAGCGCATCGAAGCCGAAGGACGCGCGGGCAGCCAGCGGTTGTTTGAGGCCTTTGGGGCGATGCTGGAGGACGAAGGACTCATCGCGCGCGCCGGCAGCATCGTGGACGCCAGCTTTGTGGAAGCGCCCCGGCAGCGCAATGACCGGGAGCAGAACCGGCGGATCAAAGAGGGCGAACGTCCCGAAGAGTTCGATCGCCAGCCGGCGGTGGGGCGGCAGAAAGACAGCGAGGCACGCTGGGACCAAGAAGAACGAGGAAGTGCACTACGGGTGGAAGAACCATGTGAAAGCCGATGCGCAGGACTAAGCTCATTCTGCGAGCCGTGACGACGCCGGCCAACGTGCATGACAGCCAGGTCTTCAAGGAGTTGGTCGATGCCCAGGACCGGGCGGTGCTGGCCGACTCGGCCTACCACAGCGAGGAACACGAAGCGCATTTGTTGGCCTTGGGGGCGGAGGAATTCCTGCTGCGCAAAGCCCCCCGAGGCCAGGCCCTGAGTGCGGCCGAGCAAAAGAGCAACCACACCATCAGCCGGATCCGCGTGCGGGTAGAGCACATCTTTGCACGGATGGCGCAGATGGGAGCCGACTTTTGCCGGAGCATCGGGTTGGCTCGAGCCACGGCCCACAATCATCTCTGCAACCTGGTGTATAATATGGATCGCTACGCCTGCTTGCGAAAATGAGCGCGGCGCCGACCGCCCGGCCAGGCTAAAGAAGGCCGGGAGCCAACTCCAGAACGAGCGGAGCCGTGGTCGTTGACCGCCTTGCTTGATCGACCAACCTTTTCGAGCGGGAAAATCCCCCGCCAACCACCCCCGGTTTCCTCCCAAAACTCCAACGCGACCTTTCCAGAGGTGCCCTTAATCCTAATCTTACTCTCTCCGAAGAGCGTGAAATTGATATGGCGCGTGTCCCCACCTCGTCATCCTGAGCTTGCGAAGGACCTCTGATTCTGCCTTCTTCCCTCCTTTGGCAGAAGACGACGGCCAGCTTACACATGCGGCAACGCGCCCGATGCCAGAGCGAGATCAGAGGTTCTTCGCAAGCTCAGAATGACGGCGTGAGGGGAGGGCGCCTCCGGCGCCGACGAATGCTCCTGCAATGCCGAACTGCTGTCGGAAGGAATAAGGGGGCGGTCGAGGGGCGGTCGCCTGCGCGGTTGACACGCGGCCCGTCCTCGGCGACATATGGCGCTCACATGCGTCTCTTCTCTGCCAGCTCCATCATGATCATCGCGATCATTATTGAGTCCCACTCGGGGCAGGGATAGACGCGCGCTCATCCACCGCAACTCTGAATCTCTGAAGCCCTGAGTTTACCGCTCAGGCTTTTTATTTGCTCCCATGTCCCCCCCGATGAAAACTGAAACTGAACCCGTCTCCACCGCCGCATTGCACGCCACCGTTTCGCTGTCCGAAATCGTGGCGGCCCGGCTGCGCATCAACGGCTCGGTGGCGCGGACGCCGTGTGTCGAATCGGCCGCCTTGAGCGAACTCACGGGCGCCCGAATCTTTTGCAAGCAGGAGTATTTGCAGCGGACGGGGAGTTTCAAGGAACGCGGCGCGCGCAACGCGCTGGCGCAGCTTTCGCCGGAACAGGCGCGCTTGGGAGTCATCGCGGCGTCGGCGGCGGGAATCATGCGCTGGGGCTGGCGTGGCATGGGCGTTTGCTGGGCGTGCCGGTCACGGTGGTGATGCCGCGCTTTGCGCCGCTGGTGAAGGTGGCGCGCTGCCGGCAATTCGGCGCGACGGTGGTGCTGCACGGCGATACTTTCGACGAAGCGCGCCGCGAGGCGGGCCGGCTGGCGGAGGAACGGGCGCTGACGTATGTGCATCCCTTTGACGATCCGCACGTGATCGCGGGGCAGGGACGCTGGCTTTCGAGATCCTCGAGCAAGTGCCGGATGCCGAGGCGATCCTCGTTCCGGTCGGGGGCGGTGGGTTGCTCGCGGGCATGGCGACGGTCCTCCAGGCGCTCAAGCCGGACTTGGAAATCATCGGCGTCGAGCCGGCGAATGCCGCGTGTTTCGCCGCCGGACTGGCCGCGGAAGGGCCGGTGCGCGTGGCCACGCGATTCACGCTCGCGGATGGCCTCGCTGTCGCCGAGGCGGGAAAGCAGACGCTGGCCATCGCGCGCCCCGCTCGTCTCGCGCATGGTGCAGGTCGGCGAGGAAGCGCTCGCGCTGGCTATGTTGCGCCTGGCGGAACTGGAGAAGTGCATCATCGAAGGCGCCGGCGCGGCGGGCTTGGCGGCATTGCTGGGTGGCGGGCTGCCCGAGTTGCGGGGCCGTCGCGTGGTGCTGCTGCTGACGGGCGGCAATATCGATCCGCTCGCGCACAGCCGGGTGATCGAGCGCGGGCTCGCGGCGGATGGACGCATCTACCGCTTCGACGCGCTGATCAGCGACCGTCCGGGCGGCCTCGCGCATCTCTCCGGCGTGCTGGCGGAAGCCGGGGCGAATGTCACCGAGATCGTCCACAACCGGACCTTCGCCGGGCCGGATCTGTCACGCGTGCATGTCCTCTGCACGGTAGAGACGCGCGACCGCGAACACATTGCGGAAGTGGAGCAGCGCCTGGGCGGCGAATGACGTCGAGCTGTGGCGCGGCGACCGGCCGCAGTGGGCGTGAGGGGAAAGGTGACGGGATCGAAAAAAGATCGTCATTCTGAGCTTGCGAAGGACCTCTGATTTTCTGCCTTGCTTCACACATTCGACAAAAATGAATGGTGGTTTGCTTCTCGTCACGGCACTCATGCAAAGGTCCAGAGGAAAGACAGACGACCAGAGGTCCTTCGCAAGCTCCCAAGAACCTCAGTGCGACGCGGGGGGTGGGAGCCAGGGTGAAGCCGAAGGCTTTAGCGGTTTTTTCCAGATAGCGCAGGGTTTGCTGGCGGTATTTTTCCTGGTATTGCCGGACGCCCTCTTCGACATAGGCGAGGCCCTTGGTGAAGAGGTTGTAGTAGAGCACGGCCAGTCTGCGGGCGATGGCCGGGACGGCAATGGGGCTGCCTTTGGCCGCTTTGAGCCGGCGATAAGCGGCCCCCCAAAGCCAGGTGTTTGCTCTTGGCGATGCTCAGGACGGCTTCCCGGAAGATCTGTCCGGCCACCGTTTTCTTGCGCGGCAGCCGCCGGCGTCGCTTGCCGGATTGCGCACTGCCTGGGGAAAGACCCAGCCAGGAGGTGAAGTGCTTGGCGCTTTTCCACCGGCTCAGATCGGTGCCGGTCTCGCCGATCAATTTCATAAAGCCCAGCGGGCTGATCCCCGGCAACTGCGTGGCATCGGGGCCTCCGCTCAAGGTGATCAAGAGCCCATGCAGGTTCTCAATCTGCGGGGCGTTGTGCCGCACCACTTTGATCTTCTGCCCCGGCGCAGGCGACTGCGGCCGGGCCGGTCCCGGGTCACGCGCTGGAGCAAAGCCTCGATCTCCCGGTCGCAGGCGGCCATCTGGCCCCGGCAGAACTCGTAGCTCTCCAGGGCCTGGCGCAGGGCAAAGAGATGATGCTCCTGCCACTGGCCTTGCAGACTCTTCGCCACCTCCGCGCGCTTCTTCTGGAGGATCTGCACGTCGCACAGTTCGCTCAGCGCCACCGGGTCGCGCTCCCCGGCGAGGATCGCTTGGATCACCCGCAGGGCCGCTCACCCCCGTGCAACTGACTTAAGACCACGTGCAGGCGCACGTTCATCAAGTCCAGAGCCCGTTGCATATGCTGGATGTGCCCGGCGGCGATGCCCAGGTGGTCCTCGCGCAGCCGATAGTAGCAGCGCAATTGCCGGATCTCTTCGCTGGGGATGAAGCAGCCCACCAGCAGCCCATGGCTGTGCAGCATCCCGTGCCACTGGCAGTCCTGCACATCGGTTTTGCGCCCCGGCAGATTGCGGGCATGGGCTCCGTTGAAGACCGTCACCGTGATCCCTTTGCGCTCCAGCAAATCGTGCAAGGCAATCCAGTAGACGCCGGTGGCCTCCATGGCCACCCGCCCAATCTGGCGTTGGAGAAGATACTCCGCGGCCAACTCCAAGTCGGCACTGAATGTGCCGAAGCTGCGCACTGGCTCTTCGCCGCCACAGGCGACGAAGATCTTTTCCTGGCCAATATCGATGGCCCCATAACCCGGTAGGATACGATCAATCATGGTGTGTTTGGTAGTTGCGGTGGAAGTGCCGCCGTGCCCTGCGGAGAAATGGGAAATGAAAAGCTCCCAAACGGGATCACCCCGCCGGCCAGGCCAGGCCCAGCCCGCGGGGCTTCACCAAACAAACAATCTCCAGCGCAGGAACTAGTATCTACTTGCATAAGTCCGAATACTTACCTGTCAGGCTTTTGGCGCGGAAATTGACCTTGGTCCACTCGAAAGGCGCCGCGTCTTCATTGTAAGCAGCAATGAAGGCGTCGATCTGCTCGATGAGTTGCTTGACGGAGCGGAAGCTGGCGCCGCGCAGGGCCTTCGCCGAGAGAATGCTGAACCAGACCTCGATCTGATTGAGCCAGGAGGCGTGGGTTGGGGTGAAATGGAAATGCACGTTGGGGTGAGCCTGGGTCCACGGGTCGTGTGCAATCCGGAAACACACCAACTGCGCCGCCGCTTCAAACTGATGCCCAACTGGCGGAGGGACTCTCCAGATCCGATCTGCGCTGACCGCCAACACCTTGGCCAGGAGGACCCCATCCCAGCGCGCGTGCCCTGCCGGCGGGGGAGCGTCGAGTTGCTGCAGGAGGCGGCTACGAAACGCCCCTTCGTCCAGCGTTGGCGGGCGCCCGGGGCGATGATCATCATGCAAACCATCGAGTCCTTCGCGTTCGAAGCGGGTTCTCCACTTGCTGACCACGGCCTTCCCGAGGCCCAATTGCCGCGCGATCTCCCCGGAGGCCATTCCCTCCGCGGCACGGAGGATGATGCGGGCGCGCTGCGCATAGCGGGCCTCTGCTTTCGTGCGGCGCAACAGCGCCGTCAGTTGCTGCCGCTCATCGCGGCTGAGAATGATCTTCGTGGCGGGACGAGGCATCCCGCATCCTGTCATTATATTTCGAACTTATGCAAGTAGATACTAGTCTCAGGAGCGGGCACAAGGCACCAAGCAAAGGCCAGTCACACTGCACAGCGACGCTCCACCTTACCCGGTTCTTGCCCAACCAACAATCCCGCGCAGCGGCTTCCTTGTCTCAGGATGACGGTTGGGAGAGGCGCGCTTTGCGCGTCACGACTCCTTCCGCAACTCCGCGAGCATCTGGAGCAGATTGTCGGTAAGGATGACGGACGTGTCTTCCTGCACGAGATTCGTGCCCAGCCACGTCTCGTAACCGCCGAGTTTGTGTTGCTCGGGGGTGGGCGGGTAGCCGTGGCGTCCATTGGCGAGGCCGATCACCATCGTTTGCGGGAAGGGGTTGCGCTTTTTGAGATCGAGGCCGGTTTCGACGAAGGTCTCGAACGGGATGCCGCAGACGGCGAGATCGCCGATGCGGAGGGCCTGGAGTTGGACCGTCACCGTGTCTTCGGCGCGCTCGGCGGCGGCGACGGTGCGGCGGGCGTAGTCGACGGCGAGACGCGGCAGTTTCTCGATGGCTGCCGGGTCCTTGATGGCGAGGATGGCTTTGGCGTCGGCGACGTCTTCGGGACTGGGACGGCGATACTGGAGGGTGATTTCGCGCTGGAGCATGCCGAGGCGAAGGTCGCTGCGGTATTGCTCGATTTTTTGCTGCGCGCGCCACGCGGTGTCGGCGGCTTTTCCGGCCACGATGCGCACTTGCTCGAAGGGTTCGCGCGGCGGGCGCGTGACGCCGAAGGGGATGTTGTTGATGTCGCCCGAGGTGCCGTTCGACATAATGGCAACGAAGTTTTCATCGCCCCGGACGCGCGAAGGCATGAACCGGGCAAACTCGCCGTAGTAGTCGGCGGAGATCTGCGCGGGCGGGATGCCGCCGACGTAGTGCAGGGAATAGTTGGCAAAAAGCGCGAGGGGTTTGCGCTTCAGGTCCTGCACGGAGATGACGGTGATATCGGGATCGGTGGGGCCGGCGGGGTGATCGATGACGTCGAGGCTGGTGCCGGGGTTCATCTTCACCTGGTCGAGTTTGCCGAAAGGATTGAGCGGCATCTTGCCCGGCTTGAGAAACCAGCGGCGATTGAAGACTTCCTCGGGCAGCGGATCGGCGGCGGCCCCGGCCGCGGCGGGGCGCAACGCCGCATGCGCGCGGACGATCGCGTCGGCGAGACCGTCGACGAAGATCTGGTGATAGGCGTCCACCGGCGCGGGGCCGTCTCGCTTGCTGAGCGCCGCAGCGCTGTGGCTGTGCGTGGAACTCACGAGCATGTGATTCATCGGGATGCCGGTGCTCCTGGAAGCGATCTCCTTGGCTTCATCGAGCACATCCGGGCTGGCGCCGAGATTATCGACCACGGCCATCACGATGGTCGTCGTGCCGTCGTCGAGGACCAGCGCGCGGGCGTGCAGGGGATCGTGCGCGCTTTGGGCCGGGTTGGCGCTGAAGCCGCCGGGCATGTCGATGGGGAATTCCTTCGGCGTGATGTCGCTGGCCGCGGCGCCGGCGCGGAGGGTGGGGGCGGCGTGGCCGCTGAGACTGAGGGTAAGGAGGATAGCGAGGATGAGGAGGGGGGATTTCATGGGGGGAAAGGGGGCTGCTGCGACTATCTTGGGCGAGATGGTTTCTTAGTGGAGGCGGCGGTTTTCAAAAACGTTTCGTAAGTTGTTGGAAGTCAGGGAATGTTTTGAACACCCAACATCCAATGGGCGTCATCCCCGAACCAATCATTGGAAGACCCCAAAAGATTTTGGTTTACAAGTGCCGGGAACCCGTCTTTCTTTCCCGCCCCACGCGCGTATAAGAAAAATAGACGCACCGTTGGTCCCTGGGTGGCGAGTCCTCATGATCCGCCGCTATCGCGCCAGGGGTAACCCGGTGAATTCCAATCAAGAGAAGTAGAGAACCAGAAACCAGCAGCATCGTCGTCGCATCTCGCGATGGCGCCACTTTCTGAATCGCGCTCTCGCTTCCCCAATCCCACATATGCCTATCCGTTTAGGTCGTTTCGAAATGCCGAAGTCGCTCGTCAAGGACGAGTCGACCCGGTCTGATACCTACGCCAAGTTCATCGCCGAACCTTTCGAGGCCGGTTATGGCAATACCGTCGGCAACTCGCTCCGCCGCGTGCTGCTCTCCTCGCTCGAGGGCGCGGCCATCACGTCCGTGAAGATCACCGGCGCGCAACACGAGTTCCAAACGCTGCCGCACGTCGTGGAAGACGTGACGGACATCGTCCTCAATTTGAAGAAAGTGAAGTTCAAGGCGAACGATCACGAGATCCGCAACCTGACCCTTTCCGTGAACAAGGAAGGCCCCATCACCGCCGGCGACATCGAAGATTCCTCGCAGTGCGAAGTGCTGAACAAGGACCAGATCATCTGCACCGTTGACAAGAAGACGAAGTTCGAAGCCGAACTCGAAGTCAAGGTCGGTCGCGGCTTCGCCACCGGCGACGAAAACAAGCATCCCGACCAGCCGATCGGCGTCATCGCCATCGACTCCATCTTCTCGCCGGTCACCCGGGTGAAGTACACCGTGGGCAATACCCGCGTGGGCCAGCGCACCGACTACGACAAGCTCGAGCTCGAGATCTGGACCGACGGCCGCTTGACCCCCGAAGACGCGCTCGTGCAGGCTTCCTCGATCCTGAAGAAGCACTTCGAGCCCTTCTACGCATATGACGAAAATGCGGTGCAGTTCGACGAAACTCCACAGGCCCAGAGCCAGGAGAATCAGAAGATGAAGAAGCTGCTGAACATGAGCGTCAACGAGATCGAACTCTCGGTGCGCGCCGCGAACTGCCTGAACAACGCCAACATCACCACCGTGGGCCAGCTCGCGATGAAGACCGAGGCGGAGATGCTCAAGTACCGCAACTTCGGCAAGAAGTCGCTCAACGAAATCAAGGACAAGCTGACCCAGCTCGGCCTGTCGCTCGGCATGAAATTCGAGTCCGGCCTCGTCGAGCCCAACGCCGCCGACACCAGCCTCGTCGGCTGATCCGTCCATCGCTCCTCGCTAGAAAGAATATAAGACCATGCGTCACCAACGTAAAACGATCAAACTCGGCCGCAAGGAAGGGCACCGCAAATCGCTGCTCTCGAACCTGGCGGTCAGCCTGATCGAGCACAATCGCATCAAGACCACCCTCGCCAAAGCCAAGGCCCTGCGCCCGCTCGCGGAGAAGCTGGTCACCATCGGCAAGAAGAACACCATCCACGCGCGCCGCACGGCCAAGGCGGTGCTGCGGCAGGATTACGCGGTGACGAAACTCTTCGCGGAAATCGCCCCGCGCGCCGCCTCCCGCAAGGGCGGCTACACGCGCATCATCAAGCTCCCGCAACGCCAGAGCGATGCCGCGGAAGTGGCGTTCATCGAGTGGACGGACGCCCCGGTGCTGGTGGAAACCGCGACGCCGGAGCCGAAGGCCGCCAAGAAGGCCGCAAAGCCGAAGGCTGAACCGAAAACCGAAGCCGCTCCCGCGGTGGAAGCTTCCGCGGAAGCCGAGAAGCCGGCGAAGAAGGCCAAGGCCAAGAAGACAGACGAAGAGCAGCCCGCCGAGTAAGGCGCGGCTCTTTCCGAAACCCATTCCCCAAAGTAAAGGGCGACGCTCCCCCGGGCGTCGCTCTTTTACTTTGGTGGGGGAATGGTGGAGGCCGGTCCGCTTCTTACTCTTACTCTTCTCCCGGCCGCTCCGGACGGAGAGTAAGATTAAGCCTAAAAACGGGGATGAGAAGAACGTGCCGCTCGTTAAATCGCGCGGAGGTCGGTGGCTGGCGATGGAGTTTTTTGGTTAAATCAACCCGAGAGGAGAAGGGCGGCGTCCGGCGGCAGCCGCCCGAGCCATTTGCCACCGAGCCAGTGGCGAAAAACATAGGTTAGAAGGAGCGTCCAGCGCTGGTGGATAGTCCATTGCTCCGCAATGGCGGAGAAGCGATGCAAAGTGCTGCTGACCTGCGCAATGGATTGAACGAGGGCGTCCCGATTTTCGTGCTGGAGACTGACTTTGACGGTGCTCTGGCCTCCGTGTCGCGTCAACCGGGCAACGCCGCCAAGTAAGGCGGGGCGGCTGGTAATGGCTTCCCGGTGATGTTCTGCGTCGTGCAACCGGGCATAGAGGTGCCACCAGTTGTAGATCAGCGCGACCAGATTGGCCATGAACCGGCAGGGCTTGAGTTTGCGTGTGGTAAAGCCGTTCCAGCCCCATTGGTTTTTGAGTTCGTCGTAGATGTTCTCCGCATCGGCTCGTTCTCGATAGAGTCGCGCCAGGACGCGCGCCGGATAGGCGATCGGATCAAGCGTGGTGACCAGGACGGCGATCCGGCCCGACCATGGTGCGACGCCACTCGCCCATTGTTCACTGCCGGGCAGTGGGCTGGAGGCCAGATGATCACGCCGACGCCGCGCTTGAGCGCCCACCGGCGCCAACGCGGGGTCTTCGCGCACCAGCACCACCCGCCGTGTTCGGGTCCATCCGCTCAAGCGCAGTTCGGCCGTCATGACCTCCCAGCCATCGCCGACATCTTCCCAAGCCCCGCCGCCGCGGAGCGCCTGCGTGATCAGTGTTTTGACTTTGGCCGTGTGCCGCAGCTTGAACAAACACGGCAGTCCGCGCTCCTCCGCCGCGCGCAAAAGCACTTCATTGCCGTAGCCGCAATCTCCTCGCACCATCGCCGGCCAGTGCGTGCGCGGCAGCTTGTCCAGGAGCGACCAAAGTCCCGGCAGCGCCTGCCGCCCGGCGTGCTCCTTGCCCCCATGCACCTCCACTCCCAGGCACAGCCGTGTGTGGGCCATAAAATAGCTGTGATACGCATGACTCGGTCGTCCCGGCTTATGGGGGTTATGCCCCAGTTCCGCGCCCTGCGGCCGCCCGTAGATCGTCTTGACGGTGACATCGATGTCCAGGATCCACGGCTGACTCAAGACCGGCTCCACGCAGGCCCGCAACTCTCCATGCAACCACTCCAAGCCGGACACCTCATCCAACCGCGACCACGCTCTGCGCACGACATCTTCGCTGACCGTCCCGCTCATCCCCAAGAGCGGTGGATTGAGGCGATCACCTCGAACCGCGTTGATATGGGCATACCGCCAGTGTCCGCACAAAACCGACAACGCCACCGTGCCCAACACGTCCACAACCTTGCTTCCCCGGTTACCTGTGTAGCGCAACGGCGACTTCTTCAGGAACTGCTCCCACCGTCCTCCCAGATGCAAAAACTGCGCGAAGAAGATAAGCTGTCCTGCCCGCGTTACCGGCGCCTGGTCATCGAACTCTGCCCAATATCTCCCTCCGGGCGTATCCACAGGCCACGGTAATTGCTTCAAAATGTTCTCACCCTCGGGGTGAACGGCCACGGCTCTTTCCAACGTCGGCAT
>JBBCHV010000038.1:0-83178 GCA_037200205.1 Chthoniobacter sp. | reverse complement strand
GGCTGGTTTAAAAGGGCTGCGAAGCTAGTCGCAAAGACCTTTCAGGGCAAGCAGGGAATCCGGGATGCCCAAATCCCGGGGCTGTGGGGCAACCGCACCGGAAGTTTTTCGAACATGCGGCGCGAGGTGAGAAAGCGGAGCGTGAAAATGCCTGGCGAATCGACTACCGCCATGATCGCGGTTATCTCCGTAGGAACATCCGCATGGTGTTTCCATTTCCGAATCCACTTTTCCTCGCGTGAGCACGGCGCCCTCGCCCTGGCTGCCGTTGCGCCAGCCGCTCTTTCGGGCGGTATGGCTGGCCAGCATCGTGTCGAATATCGGCACGACGATGAACGACACGGCGGCGGTGTGGACGATGGCGACGATGACGCCATCTCCGGTGATGATTTCGCTCATGCAGACGATGTCGAGCCTGCCGCTCTTTCTCCTCGCGCTGCCGGCGGGGGCGCTGGCCGATGTGGTGGATCGCCGGCAGCAAATCCTCCTGGCACAGATCGGGGCGCTGCTCACCGCAGTCGGGATGGCGTTGCTCGCTTACTTTGGCCGGCTCAATGAGGCGCTGCTGTTGCTGGCGACTTTCCAACTCGGCACGGCGACCGCCTTCACCACGCCGGCCTGGCAGGCGATGATCCCGGAACTGGTCGGCCGCCCCCTGCTCACGCCGGCGCTCGCGCTGAATGCGGTCGGGTATAATATTGCCCGCGCCTTCGGTCCGATCATCGGCGGTCTGCTGGTCGCCGCGCTGGGGCCGGTGCCGGTCTTTGCGCTGAATGCGGCGTCCTTCGTCGCGGTAATCGCGGTGATGAGCCATCGCGGTTACACTTCCGAGCCGCGCAGCGCGCAGCAGGAGCAGATGCTCGGCGCGATCACTGCCGCGCTGCGTTACGTGCGTCACGCGCCGCCCATGCAGGCGGTGCTCGCGCGCGCCGGGTTGCACGTTTTTGCGGCGGTCGCGCCGATCACACTGCTCCCGCTCCTCATTCGCGAACGGGGCTGGGCGGCGTCGGATTTCGGCGTGCTGATGGGCTGCTACGGTGCGGGCGCGATCATCACCGCGCTAGTGCTGCTGCCGCGCTTGCGGGCGCGACTATCCTTCGACCGCGTGCTCACGGGTGCGAGTGTGGCCGCGGCGGTTTCCACCGGCCTGCTCGCGCTGGTGCCCAATCGCCTGGTGATGGGACTCGATCTACTCGTAGTCGGTGGCGGCTGGATCAGCGCGCTCAATACTTTCAGCGTCGCTTCACAAAGTGCCTTTCCCAATTGGGTGCGGGCGCGCAGCTCGGCGATTTACCTCGTGGTGATGCAGGGCGCTTTCGCGCTGGGTGCGCTGGCCTGGGGGCGCGTCACGGGCTGGACGAACTCCTCGACGGCGTTGTGGTGTGCCGGCGGCTGGCTGCTGGTTTGCGCCGCCTTCGACCGCTGGCTGCCGATCAGCCACATCGAAAAGCTCGACCTCAGCCCCTCCGATCACTGGCCGCAAATCCACAACCTCGCCATCGAACCCGCGCCCGACGATGGCCCGGTGCTCATCACCATCGACTACCAGATCGATCCCGCGCAGGCCCGGGAATTTCGCGTCGCCATGCGCGCCTTGCGGCGCATCCGCCTGCGCGACGGCGCCTTCCGCTGCTCGCTCTTCCACGACCTCGACAATCCCAAGCACTTTCGCGAGACGTTCCTCGTCGGCTCATGGGCCGAGCACTTGCGGCAGCACCAGCGCGCCACGGTGGAAGACAAGCGCATCGACGAAGCGGTGAACGCCTTTCATCGCGGCCCGGAGCCCCCGCGAGTGCGGCATTTTCTGATGACCAATCTGCGGGACTGAGCGTTTTAAGTTTTAAGTCTTCAGTTCGCCGCTCGCCCCCCTTTCTCTCCTTCTTCCCAGAATTTCCCATGCGCACCTCTCGATCCTTCGTCATTTTCGCCATCGCGGCCGTCGCCACCATCCCTGATTTGCCGGCCGCCCAACTCGACGTCATGGACATCCCCGGCGCCACCTTGAAAGACAACCCCTTGGGCGATCCGCCGGCGCGGCGCCTCGCGGTATTCAAGCCGGACAACGTGAAAGACGATGCACCGTTGCCGCTGGTGATCTATCTGCCCGGCTGGGGCGCTTCTTCCGAGCAGGCCATCGCCCAGGGGCGCGACGACTGGTTTGGCCGCGTCATCGACCAACTGGCCAAGGACACGCCTGTGCGGATCGCGGTCGTGGATGCCCGCTCGCGCTACGGTGGCAGCCAATACTTGAACTCCACGGCCACCGGGCGCTACGCCGATTACATCACCGACGAAATTTTGCCTGCGCTCACGGCGCGCTATTCTTCCCCGGCATCGGGCGCCAGCCCGGTCATCGCCGGCCATTCCAGCGGCGGCTACGGTGCGCTGCTGCTGGCCATCCAGCAGCACGCCAAATTCAACGCGGTCGTGGCGCTTTCGCCGGACAGCAATTTCGACGTGACGCACCGGCCGCTGGTCGATCAGCCGAGTGTCCGCGCGGTCACACCCGCCGATCTCGCGGCGGCGATGGCCCCGGCGCCGGGCGCGCAGGTGCCCAAGGACGGCTTGGTGCGCTTAATCATGGGCCTGTGCGCCAACTATACGCCGGTCGCCAATAAGCCCGGTCAATTTGAATGGCTCTACGACGAGAAAGGCCAGTGGCGCGCCGACGTCTGGAAGCGCTGGCTCGACCTCGACCCGCTGATGCTCGTGCGCCGCAACGACGACGCCTTCGCGCCCTCGCAACGCATTTACCTCGATGGCGCGGAGCAGGATGAATACGGCGCCAACATCGGCGCCCGCAAGATTTTCAACGAACTCAAGAACCGGGGATCCTCGGTGCGCTTTTACCAACCGCCCGGCCACCACGCCGACAACCTGCCCGACCGTCTGGCGCGTGGATTGGCATTCGTGCTCGGCCGCGAATAGCCCGGAGGAAAAAAGCGGAGGCGCAGGCGGAGAGAAGGACGGCGGATGGCGTCCTGGAGCAGTTCAACTCGAACGGTCGCCGCTGGCGCTGAAGGGTAACGCCGAGGGCGCAGAGGAATGAGAAAGGGGCGCGGAGGAAAAGGCCTTTCCCTCTTTTTCGTCGGCGTGCTCCGCAGGTCGCTGCAGTTCTAGACCTTCCGCGGTCGCCGCCGTGCGTGAGAGGCCAAACATTTCCTGGCGGGCAGTAATCGCGAGGGCCGCGAAGACGATCCAGGGAAGAAGCATCCACGGAGCCCAGGTTCCGGACGTTTGCTCCAGCCGGTAACCCATGAACCACGGCATCCCCTGGGAAATCGTGTTGTAAAAAATGAAGAGCGCCACCGAGGCGGCGGCGGTGAAGGCGGCGAACCAGCGGGCGGAATAGAACAGGAGAAACGGGCTGACCCAGGCCAGATACTGGACGCCGAAACCGGGGGCGAAGGTGAAAAATACCGCCCAGATGATGCCCATCGTGCGGAGCATTTCCTGGGGTGGCCCCTGGCGGCGGCGCCAGGCGATGATGAGCGCGCCGAGGATGACGAGCGCCTTGAGCGTGTAGACCACCAAGGTCTGCGGGAGAGTGAGCGGGTTAAACAGGACGATCCCTTGCAGTTCGTGCAGGCCGCTGATGTTGAGCAGGTAAGTGATACCCCACCAGCCCCAGATGCTGTTGTAGACGAGGACTTGGTGGACGAAGGTTTGCGGAATGATCACGAGGGGCGCGGACCAGCCCGCGAGCAAAGTCACGACGGTGGCCGCCACGAAGCGTGCGCCCTGGCCACGGTGAAGCCAGAAAAAGAACAGCACGGGAGCCATGACCAGCGGAATGATTTTCACCTGGCAGGCCAGGCCCAGGAGGACGCCCGCCAGCATGGCCCGGTTCTGCAGGCAGGCCGCGACCGTCAACACCAGGCCGAGCGGGATGAGCGAGTCGTAGTTGCCATGATAACCAGAGATCATGAAAGAGACCGGGCTGGCCGCGAGCAAAAGCAGCGCCCACCAGGGCGGGCCGCCCGTGCGACGGCGAATCCAGAGGACCACCAGAACGACGGCAAAGTCCGCGAAGATACCCGGCAGGCGATTGTAGAAAGCGAAAAGCCGGTTGTTGCCGCCCGACCATTCGGAGGCGAGGCCGATGTAATTACCCAGCAGCGGAGGGTGATTGAAGAGCCGCGTTTTGAGATACATGTTAACTACACCCTCCTGCGCGATGTAGCGGCCAAAGCCTTGGAAGAGGAGCATGTCGGTCGTTCCGAGCGTGGTGGCGGCACAATATATTTTTGCGGCCAGCGCCAGGAGGGCGACCAGGAGCACGAGTCGTTCGGGTTTATTCTTCATGGGGCGCCGTTTGGTTAGCAGGCGGCGTGCGAGGCGGGGGTGACGTCGCCAGACGCTTTGTCATCCTGAGCGAAGTCGAAGGACCCCGTCGCACTACCAGCGATCGTCTTTCCTAGTGCGGCGGGCTCCTTCGACTTCGCTCAGGATGACGGATTTTTTAGAGATCCACCTCTTCGTGCTCGGTGCTGGCGAGGCACTCGCGATCGTCGGTGAGATTGAGGTAGTAGACTTTCGTGCCTTCGGGGAGCTCGGCGGTCACTTTGCCATCGGCCAAGGTGGCGGGGGCGACTTCCCAGAGGCGCTGCTGCCACGGGCCGGTGGCCTTGGTGAAATGGAGTTCGGCCTTCACGACGGGATGCGTGCTGGTGAAGGTGGCGGACACCGTTTTGCCGGTGCGGGACTGGCCGGTGATCCGGGGGAGCGGGTCGCCGCCGTTGACGACGCTGTCGGCGAAGGTGGCGATCTCCTGGGGTGCCCAACCGGAGGAGTGGCCGTGGGGCATGCGCGGGCGCAGACAGAGGGTGTGCGGGGACTTGGGCATGCGATAGGATTTCTGCCAGGCGTTCATCGTGTAGGCGAAGTCATTGGTGCCATCGACCCAGAGCATGGGCATGGTGGCATTGGCGAGGTAGCTGGAGGGGTCCCACCAGCGCATCCAGCGCGCACCGCCCTCGGGGCCGAGCGCCTCCACGCTGTGCGCGAAACCGTGTTCATTGGTAAAGCCACAGCCGTAAACGGGCACGGCGAACTTGAAGCGCTGATCGACGCCGGCGAGCAGCGAGGTGAGATAGCCGCCCCAGGAAATGCCGGTGACGCCGATGCGCTCCGGGTCGACCTGCGGCAGCGAGCGCAGGAGTGAATCGGCGAGCACGCCGTCGGCGACGGCGTGATAAGTCCATTGGTCCTCGCGCGGTTCGTTGATCTGCTCCCAACCACCCCATCCGGGCGGGCCGCCGGCGTCGTGGCGCTGCCACTTTTTCCCGTCGATGGTGTTCAGGGGAATGGCGCCACAGGTATCGATGGCGATGGCGGCGTAACCGCGCTCGACCCACAACTGCACCCACTTCTCAAAGGCCGTGCCACCGCCGCCGTGGACCAGCACGATGCCGGGGACTTTCTTCCCGGGCTCGGCCTTGGGCAGACCGAGCCACGCGAAGACGCGGGTCGGTTTGCCATGGTAAGGCAGGCCCTCGAAGAAGATGCCCTTGAGGCCATCGGCGCGGAGGGGATCGGCGGGATAGGTCTTCGGCGCCTGGCTGAGGGCGGCCATATCCCACATCGGTCCGACGGGATCGGCGGGCGGCGGAGGCGCAATCGGAGGAGCATTATCCGCCGGGGGCGCGGCGATCGCGGTCCGCAAAGTGAAGGCGACGAGGGCGGCAAGGAACGACAGAGAGCGGGAGTTCATCGGCTGGGGAATGGAATGGTTGCAAAAGAAAAGTGACTTCCCAAGCACTCCATAGGCAAAAAAAGCCTCCCGCGCCCGGTGGACGCGAGAGGCTGGAGAGTTTTGGGATGCGAGGGTCGCCGCTTAGTTCGTGGCCTTGCCGGTGAGGCCGGCTTTTTGCAGCGCGGTGAAGACGTCGACCGGGCTGAAGTCGCCCTTGATCTCAAAGGACTTGGCGTTCTTCTCGGCGGTATTGCTGGTCACCCCCTTCACGTCGGCGAGGGCGGCGTTGACGGCCTTGACGCACTTCGGGCAGCAGAGATGCACGTCGCTCACGGTGAGCGTGGAGACTTTCGCGTCCTTGGCGCCGGTCTCGGAACTGACCTTGATGGCGGCGTCTTCGCTCTTGCCATAGTAGCCGGCGGCGACGAGGGCATCGACGGCCTTCTGCGCGGTGGCGGCGTCGGGAGCGGTGAGGGTGACGGTGCTGGCATCGGCATCGGAGGCGGCGGACACGCCGGAGACGGTGCCGACGGCCTTGTCGACGCCCTTGACGCAGCTCTTGCAGCAGAGATGGACGCCGGTGAGTTTCACGGTGCTTTCCGCTTGCGCAAAGGCAGCGAGGGCGGCGGTGACAACGAGGGTGAGGATGGATTTGTTCATTGGGTGTGGCGGGTGAAACGCTGAAGGATGCAGAAGGTTGCGCGGAGGGCAAGCGTGAGTTGAACATCCAACATCGAACACCCAACGCCCAACATCCAATAGCGTCGCTGCGCGCCCACGGTGGATCTGCCACATTGGGCGTTGGATGTTGAGTGTTGGATGTTGGATGTTCTGCCTTTATTCTCCATCCTTTGCCCATGATACCCCGTCCGCCGTCCACCGTGATCGAAGCCGTCTCACCGCTCATCGAGGGCGGCCGGTATCCCGTAAAACGCGCCGTGGGCGAGGATATCGAGGTGGAGGCGGATGTCTTCAAGGATGGGCACGATGTCATCTCGGTGCTGCTGAAGTGGCGCAAACAGGGGCAGCCGCGGTGGCACGAGACGCCGATGCTGTGCATCGATCGCTACAACGGAGATCGCTGGCGCGGTGTTTTCTCGGTCTTCGAGAACGCGGTCTACGAATACACGATCGAGGCGTGGGGCGATTTCTTCCGCTCGTGGCAGCACGAATTCCAGGTGAAATTCGAGGCCGGGCTGACGGAACTCGCCAGTGAGATCCTGGAAGGGGCGAGCCTGGTGGCCCGCGCGGCGCGACTGGCCCAGGACCAGGGGCAGAAGCGCGATGCGGAGCAGTTGGTGGTGCTCGCGGACAAGCTTCGCGAGGGCACGCCGGAGACGGTGAATGCGCTGGCCCACTCGCCGGAAGTGGAGGCACTGATGACGGCCTACGCGGACCGCAGCGAAAGCACGGAGTATCTGCTGAACCCGCCGTCCGTGGCGAAGCTCATCGAACTCCCCAAGGTGCCCCCGGCCGCGGCGCTCCCGAATGCCGCGGCGCCCAAGGCCAAGGCGGGCGCCGGAAAGGTGATCGCGTTTCCCACGGAACCAGCGCCGACCGGCAAAAAGGGAGCAGCGAAAAAGAAAAAAAATGCCCCGGAAGAGCCGAAAATCGCTACTGAGCCCACGGAAGCCACGCAGCCGGCGCAGTCTGTCGCCTTTCAATTCATCCCCCGCTATCCGCAGGTGCACGTGGACCGCGCGCGGGCGAATTTCTCTCAGTGGTATGAATTCTTCCCGCGCTCGGCCGAAGGGCGCGGCGACAAGGGCTCGACGTTTCGCGATTGCCTGCCGCGCATCGACGACGCCCGGGCGATGGGCTTCGACGTCATTTATTTTCCGCCCGTGCATCCCGTGGGCGTGACGGCGCGCAAGGGGAAGAACAATTCGGTCACCTGCCAGCCCGGCGAGCCCGGCGTGCCCTACGCCATCGGCAACCGCCACCAGGATTGCCCGAACGGCGGCGGGCATAAGGACGTGGCGCCGGAACTGGGCACGCTGGAGGATTTCGACTGGCTGGTGAAGGAAATCCACGCCCGCGGGATGGAGCTGGCCCTGGACTTCGCGCTGAATTGCTCGCCCGACCACCCTTACGTCCACGAGCATCCCGACTGGTTCTACAAGCGGCCCGACGGCACCATCAAATACGCCGAGAATCCGCCGAAGAAATATCAGGACGTCTATCCGCTGAACTATCACAATGCCGACTGGCGGACGCTGTGGGACGAACTGACCAGCGTGATCGAGTTCTGGTGCGAGCACGGCGTGCGCATCTTCCGCGTGGACAATCCGCACACCAAGCCCGTGGCCTTTTGGGAATACCTCATCGCCCGCGTGCAAAAGCGCTTCCCCGATGCGCTCTTTTTGAGCGAAGCCTTCACCCGCTCGAAGATGATGAAGACGCTGGCCAAGGCGGGATTCACGCACAGCTACACCTACTTCACCTGGCGCAATACCAAGCAGGGGCTCACCGAGTATTTCACCGAGCTCACGCAGACCGAATGCGCGGAATACATGCGGCCGAATCTGTGGCCAAACACCCCGGACATCCTGCCGAGCTTCCTGCAATTCGGCGGGCGCCCGGCCTTCCTCATTCGCGCCGTGCTGGCGGCGACGCTCGCACCGGTCTACGGCATCTATTCGGGCTTCGAGCTGTGCGAGAATACCGGGCTGGAAAAGAAACCGTGGGACGCCCGCCAACGCGGTGGGGCAATTCCTGCACCTCTGCGACAACGATTACAAACAGCTCGCGAAAGAGGAGTATCTGGACTCCGAGAAATACCAGTGGAAGGGAACGCGACTGGAATGCGCCGGGCAACATCAAGGAAGTGATCACCCGGCTCAACCGCATCCGGCGGGAGAACCGTGCGCTGCAGC
Organism: Chthoniobacter sp.; assembly: GCA_037200205.1. Classification (GTDB taxonomy): domain Bacteria; phylum Verrucomicrobiota; class Verrucomicrobiia; order Chthoniobacterales; family Chthoniobacteraceae; genus Chthoniobacter. Next base: position 74,607 of record JBBCHV010000038.1, on the reverse strand, counting down.
AGTTGCGGAATTTGCAGTTCCAGCGGGCGGAAAACGATTTTGTGCTCTGCTACACGAAGATGACCGCGGCGCGGGACAATCTCATCCTCGTCATCGTCTCGCTCGATCCCTTCCATTTCCAGGACGCCTTCATCGATGTGCCGATCGATCAATTTGCTGGCTGGAGGACCAGACCTACCAGGTGCACGACCTGCTGAACGACGAGCGCTACCCCTGGACCGGCCGCCGCAATTTCGTCCGCCTGCACCCGGACAAGCCGGCACACGTCTTCCGCGTCCGCCGAAAGACGCATAGCGAGAAGGATTTCGACTACTACTTGTAACCGCCCGCGGGTTACTCACCCGAGCTTATGAAGTCATTCCGTTCCCTCCTCCTTGCCTGCGGCGCCCTTTTCATGGCCACGACCCTCTTTGCCGAAGAACCCGCCGTTTACACCATTCCGCTCAAGGACATCGACGGGAAGGACACCACGCTCAAGGCCTATGCGGGGAAGGCGTTGCTCATCGTCAACGTGGCCTCGGAGTGCGGGTTTACGCCGCAATACGAGGGGCTCGAATCGCTCTACCGCAAATACAAGGACCAGGGGCTCGTGGTGCTCGGGTTTCCGTGCAACGACTTCGGCGGACAGGAGCCGGGGACGAATGGGGAGATCAAGCAGTTTTGCTCGTCGAAGTTCAGCGTGACGTTTCCGCTATTCGACAAGCTGCACACCAAGGGGCCGGAGCAACATCCCTTATATGCGGCGCTGAGCGGGCCGGGCTCGCCGGTGCCGGGCAAGGTGACGTGGAACTTTAACAAGTATCTCATCAGCCGCGACGGCCGGATCCTGGCGCACTTTGACTCGGACGTGGAGCCGGATTCCACGACGCTGACCAAGGCGATCGACGCCGCGCTGGCCGGGAAATAAGAGGTGCTCACGGCGATCGCATTTGCGTGGCTACATCGTGATGTCGTTTTGAAATTAGTCCGCTCCACCCCTCTGTCATTCTGAGCGAAGTCGAAGAATCCCGTGACATAACCAGCGATCATCGTTGGTAGAGCGACGGGGTCCTTCGACTCCGTTACACTCCGCTCAGGATGACAAAGGAAACGAATTCACCCCACCTATGAAGATCACCCCGCTTTCTCAGCGTACAGGCCCGACCTGCATTTCCCTGCTCTCTTCTCTCCTGGCCGCTGCGGCATTCAGCGCCCACGCGCACGCCGAAGACTGGGGGGCGTATTCCATCGCTCCGGTTAGCGCGCCGGCCATGGTTCTGGAAGCGACTGGACCGGGCAACACGGAAGGCACGATCGTCTCGATCAATAAGCCCGCAGGCACGCCCAACCAAAAATGGCTCATCATTCCGAAGGCCGACGATGTCTATACGATCAAACCGGTGTCGGGTGGCAACCTCGTGCTGGCCGCCGCCAAGGGTAGCAAGAACATCGGCACGCTGATCGTGCTGGAGGCTGATAGCGGGCAACCCTCGCAGCTATGGACGCTGGCGAAGCAGGACAATGGCAACTACGCCATCGTACCGAAGCATGCGCCAGACATGGGCATCGATGACAATGGCGGGAAACAAAATCCGGGCGCGAAGATCGATCTCTGGAAGCACAATCCCAACGACCTACACCTGCAGTGGATCATCAAGCCGCTGGCGGGCAGCATGGTGAAAGAAGCAACGGCCGCCGCGGAAGCGAAAACGTATGAACCACCGGTGATCAAGCCGGAGGACATCCTGCCCGGGGAGATCAAGAAATTCACCTACGCGGAGAGCAAGATTTTCCCGGGGACGACACGGGAGGTCAATGTCTTCATTCCGAAACAGTACGATGGGTCCAAACCCGCGTGCGTGTATGTAAAGACCGACGGGTATAACCCGAAGGAAAAGGAATTCATGGAGCGCATGATCGCGACGAAAGAGATCCCGGTGACCATCGGTGTCTTCGTGCGCCCCGGCGACCTCCCCGCTCCGATGAAAGGGACGCTCGGCCGACGCAATCGCGATCTCGAATACGACGGCGTGAATGATGACAACGTCCGGTTTCTGGTCGACGAGTTACTCCCCTATGTGAGCAAGGAGCTGAACCTGAAGTTATCCACGGATGGGAACGATCGCTGCATGTCCGGCGGGAGCAGTGGCGGCATCGCGGCTTTTGCCGCGGCGTGGAATCGGCCCGATGCTTTCAGCCGCGTCTATGCGGCCAGCGGCAGTTTCGTGGCCTTTCGCGGCGGCCACGAATTTCCGACGATGGTGCGGAAGTTCGAAGCCAAGCCGATCCGCGGTTATTTCACCACGGCCACGCATGATATGGAGAACTGCGCGGGCGATTGGTTCCTGCTGGACCAGGAGATGGACAAGGCGCTGAAATTTTCCGGTTACGATTACCAGTTCCGCATCATCGATGGCCGGCACGTGGCGGGTTACATGGATCACTGGCAGGAAGCCATGGCGTATCTATGGAAGGGCTGGCCGGAGCGGGTGAAGGCCGGGCCAAGTGCGCCACGGGCGCAGGATGTTTTGGTGCCGGGGGAAGGGTGGCAACAAGTTGGTCAAACTTACAAAAGTGTCCGTGCCGCTGCCGGCAATGCCACCGGTGAAGTCTTTTTCGCCGATACGACGGACAATAAGATCTATCGACTCGGTCTGGATGAAAAGGCCACGGTTCTGGTGGATAACGCCGTCATGCCCAATGGACTGTCTGTCGGCGTGGACGGCCGTCTTTACGCGGTTTCGCTCTTCGGTGGAAAGGTCATGAGTTACGATTCCAACGGGCAGGGCAAAATGGTCCTCGACGATTTGTACGGCCACTCAGTTCTGTGCATGCCCGACGGTGGCATGTATGTCAGCGGTCGGGAACTCGTTCGCAGCGTTGATCCCAACCACCCGAACTTTCAGTTCGAAATTTCTGAACTCCGCGTATGGCATGTGAAGGACGGTAAAAAGACTTTGGTCGACACCGGCCTGAAACGAGCCACGGGCTTGACCTACCGCCCGGATCAATGGCTGCTGTCGGTGGCCGATGGGGATTCGAAGTGGGGCTATAGCTATCAGATCAATGCCGATGGCACGCTGGCGAACAAAGAGCGTTTCTTTTCCTGGCACGTGGCCGATTGGGACGACGATGCCGGCACCGAAGCCCTGTGCTATGCGCAGGAGGGCCAGATGTTCGCGGCCACGCGCACGGGCGTGCAGATCAGCGCCGATGACGGCCCCACGCAGGTCATCCTGCCCTGCCCGACAACAGCCGGGTGATGGCGGTCTGCCTCGGCGGGAAGGATCTCGACACGCTTTACGCCTTCAGCGAAAGCAAGATCTGGAAGCGCAAGGTCAAGGTCCACGCCACGGGCGCATGGACGCCCTGGGTGAAGGTGAATGGGACGAAGCTGTAAGAATCCCGCGCCGGACAGACGCGGCACCGTAAGTACCAAGCGTGTTCGGCGGGTAGGGTGGGCGTCCCGCCTGCCGAAGCCGGCGTCTCGCCGGATTCTCTCGAACAAGCGAGGGCGTCGGCTTGTTCGAATGATTTGGGCAGGATGCCCAAATCGGCAGGCGGGACGCCCACCCTACCCGCCGAACGCGCTTGGTGCTTTACGAGGCGAACGTCACGCCGGCCTTCTGCACTTCGCGGTAGGGCAGGAGCCAGATGAGCGATTCGTCATGGACGGCCGCGCCGCCTGGCCGGCATTATCGAAATAAGGCATTCACGGAGCACGGTTTCACCGAATCAGGGGGGGTGAGAAACTGTCAGCCAGAGCTGCCCATGAAAGTCCCGGCGAAGCGGCTTCGCCGAAGATCACGGGCGGCGGAACGGTTCTTCGAGCTGGGCAAATTGCTGAGAAGGCAGATCGAGGCAGAACGACGAGGCCCTCTGATGAAAGAGGGGCGGCAACACTTGAATTGATCTACCGCAACAGGCCCGCAATCGCGGAGCGATAACATGCCGGTAGCCAGGGCGTTCAAGCCCTGGAATCCATCGCCAAAGGTTTCGTCGCGGAGCGACGTTGGCCTGCCCACGCCCCGGCAAACGTCGCTCCGCGACGATTCTCCCTAGATGAGAGGTCCAGGGCTTGAAAGCCCTGGCTACCGGCAGGGCGTCGCTCCGCGACTCGCTGGCGCGGCGATCGATGAAGCTCATACCATTTTTCGGAATTATTGAGCCCTCGTCTAAATGGGTGACGCGCCCGCACGAGGGAAAAACCTGTCACCTTATTTCACGAGACTCAATGAAATGACTTTTCTTGAGGGGAGAAAAGGGAGGAACCACGAAATAAACGAACCAAACGAAAGAGGCTGACAGAAGGCCTTTTCGTCTCTTTCGTTTGGTTCGTTTATTTCGTGGTTCCCTCCTTCGAGCCCAAGAGTTCGGTTATTGAGCCTCGTGCAATAGGGTGACATCGGTCGCCCTCGAAGCGATGCGTCACTCCAATATACGAGGATCAATAATGGTGAGAGAGGGTGTTAGTCCAGCCTCACGCGGTCGCCGTCCGGATCGCTTCCAGCTCCTCCCAGCGGGCGTAAAGCTGGACGACGCGTTCCTTGTCTTTCTCCAGTTTCGCCTCCAGGGCCTCCCATTCGTGGCCGTGTTTATCGTAGAAATCCGGGTCGAGGAAAGTGGCCTCGAGACGGGTGACTTCCTCCTCGGCTTTATGGATATCGGCTTCGATGGTTTCCAGTTCGCGCGTTTCCTTGTAACTCAGTTTGCGCGCGCGCTCGGTGCGGCGCGGGGCGGCGGGCTCAGGCGATTTGGCGGCGGCGCTGCGCGTACTGGAGATGGCTTGGGCGGCCTTCTTCTCGCGGTAGTACTCGTAGTTGCCGGCGTTGAGTGTCACGACGCCTTCGCCCTCGAAGGCCATGGTGTGGGTGCAGACGCGATTGAGGAAATAGCGGTCGTGGCTGACGACGATGACGGCGCCGCCGAAGCCGAGCAGCGCTTCCTCGAGCAGGCGCAGGGTGGCGAGGTCGAGGTCGTTGGTTGGTTCGTCGAGGATGATGACGTTGCCGCCGCGCTTGAGGATTTTGGCGAGCAGGATGCGGCTGCGTTCCCCGCCGCTGAGCTGGCCGATCTTGGTATTGATGCGGTCTTCGGTGAAGAGGAAGCGGCGCAGGTAGCTGCGCAGGGTGATGCTCTCGTCACCGATGCGCACGTGTTCGCTGCCGCCGCCGACTTCCTCCCACACGGTCTTGTTGTCGTCGAGGGCGAGGCGGTTTTGATCGACGTAATTGATCTGCGTGCGCGCGCCGATCTCGACCTTCCCCTGGGTCGGCTCCAGCTCGCCGATCATGATCTTGAGAAGGGTCGATTTGCCGAGGCCGTTGCGGCCGACGATGCCGAGGCGCTGGCCGGCGGCGAGGTCGAGATTGACGTAGTCGAAGAGCTGGCGCCCGCCGAGTTCCATGCCGATATTGGTGAGGGTGATGACGCGATTCGCGAGCTTGGGCGCCGGTGGGATGATCATCTCGACATCGATCTCCTGCTCGGGCGGTGCCTTGGCGGCTTCCTCGAAATAGCGCTCGATGCGGTCCACGGATTTCGTGCGGCGCGCGCTGGGGCCTTTGCGCACCCACTCGAGCTCGTGCTTGAGGAACATCTCGCGCTTGTGCTCGACGCGGGCCTCGGCGGCTTCGCGCTCGGCCTTGGCGACGAGGTAATCGTTGTAGCTGCCGTCGTAATTGACGAAGTCGCCGCGGGAGAGCTCGAGCATGCGGGTGGCGATGCGGTCGAGGAAGTAGCGGTCGTGCGTGACGAAAAGGCAGGCGCCGGCGTAGCGCGCGAGGAAATCCTCCAGCCATTCGATGCTCTCGGTGTCGAGATGGTTGGTCGGCTCGTCGAGGATGAGAAAATCGGGCCGCGAGAGCAGCGCGCGGCAGAGGGCGATGCGGCGTTTCTCACCGCCGCTGAGGGTGCCGACGAGGCGGTCGAGCGGCGGCGCGTGGAGATTGGTGGCGAGGGTCTCGATGCGGCGATCCAGGGCCCAGCCGTCGTGATGATTGATCTGGTCGAGGAGGATGGCGGCGCGGTCGCTCTCCGGAGGCGTGGTTTCGTATTCGGCGAGGATCTCCAGCACGCGCTGCGCGCCGCTGCGGATATTCGCCTCGCCGGTGGCCGCATCGTCGAGAGTGAAGACCTGGGGCAGGTAGCCGGTGATGAGATCGCGGCGCCGGGTGAATTGTCCCGGAGTCCGGGTCCAATTCGCCCGCGGCGATGCGCAGGAAGGTAGACTTGCCGGCGCCATTGCGGCCCACGAGGCCGACGCGCTCGCCTTCGCCAATGGCAACGGTGGCGCGGTCGAGGACGAGATGCGGGCCGTAGCGAACGGTGAGTTCGCTGGCGCTGGCGATAGGGTCGGGCATAGGAGGGAGAGAACATCCAACACCGAACATCCCGCGTCCAACCTCCAATGCAGAAACCTGCGGTGACAGGACGATGGTTCATTCGGGCGGCTGCAGAAAATCGGTAGCTGAGCGACCGCAAGGTAGATGTGGCTCTCTCGGGCCTCCCCGGCGGAACGGGGGGCTACCCACACACACCGTCCCGGGAGTGACCACGCTCCCCGCATCGCGGAGCGATGCCGTGCCGGTAGCCAGGGCTTTCAAGCCCTGGGCCTTCGATGCAGCGGAAATCGTCGCGGAGTGACGTCCTGCCGAGGCGAGGACGGGCAAACGTCGCTCCGCGACGGGCGCCTTTGGCGATGCCTACCAGGGCTTGAAAGCCCTGGCTACCGCGGGGCATCGCTCCGCGATTCCGGAGAACAGACACCTTACCCTATTCCTCGGCGGCGAGGGTTTCGAGGCGCCGGCCGATGTGCCGATGAATCAAAACGATCGCGATGACCGTGAGAAGGGTCAACACGTGGAATCCTGAGTCATCGCGAAACAGGAACGCAGATGAGATGCTCATGAAGAGCCCGAGCAGGAAATGCACGCCGAGGGCGAGAGGCAGCGCGCCACGCTTGACGTAAAGGGAAAGGACGGTGACCAGATGGAGGAAAAGCAACACCTGGAGCCCGGCGAAACTCACGAACAGCCAGGCGCCCGCATCGTGAAGATTGGCGCGGCTCAGGGTCTGGAGAAACGGCCCGGCCACCAGGGGAAGGCTCAAAGCGAGGTACGCGCCGGCCGCGAACAGCGCCGGAATGACGCCGAGCAGTTTCTCGTAGGCCACGCGGCGCACCCCCTGGGGCAACATGGCGAGACTGGAGAGCGTCTGCCCCTGGTGTTCGTTGCGGAAGACGGTCGCGGCGGCGAAGGCGAGTTCCACGCAGATGAAGCCAATCATGATCCAGAAGGTGCCGACGCCGAAATCGTCCCACGGCGGCGGGCCCCCGAGCTGCTGTGGCCAGCAGCGGATGATGACCAACGGGGTGCCGTAGATGAGGAGCTTGATGCCAATCCAGAGTTTCCCGCCGGTGATGAAATAAAAGTCCTTCCACGCCAGGGCGCTCTTCACGGGCGGCCCGGGCTGAACCACGCGCGCCGGCCCCGCGAGCGAGCGACGCCCGCCCGGCCGGGGGCGCTCTCTTTTTGTTCGCCGCAGAATTTCTCGAAAACCGCCCAGGATAACAGGAAAAGGGCCAGGCCCATGGCCAGGTTGCTCCGACTTGAAAGGTGAAAGCGCCCTCCGTGAACCCCGTGGAGAGGATCTGGTCGGCCCGGCTGAAAACAGACGCGGCAGTCGCGAACGCCGTGAGGCCGGTGAGCGCCTTCGTCCAGCCGTTGCCTTCTTGCAGCAGGCCCAGCCAGACCAGCGAATTCCCCAGCGCGGCGGCCAGCGGCAACACGAGGAAGAAAGCGAGCAGGAAGAGCCCGGTGAGCATCGAGGCGGCGCTGGTCCGGCGGCAGACGACCGAGGCGAGCAGCGCAAGGTTCGAGACAAAAAAGAGAAACGCCCCGATGGCCAGGTAGGCGGCGAAGATCTGGTGCAACGAGACCCCGCCGAGCGTGACCGCGAGCAGCGTGAAGGGGAACTGGGCGGCAAAGAGCAGGGCCGCCGTACACAACCGGCTCGTGGATTTCCCGAGCAGGATGGAGAGCGGATTGAGATTCGTCATGCGCAGCAGGCCGAGGGTCATTTCCTCTTTTTCCTCGCTGATCGCAGAGGAGAAGTAGCTGACGCCGGCGAGCAGGACGAAGACCAGATCGACAAAAACGACGGTTTCGAAAAAGCGCAGGCCGGGAGCGTTGGACCAGCCGCCGTCGGCTTGAGTGAACAGGAAAAAGAGGATGACGCTGACGAGGCCGGCGCGGGCGAAGTAGGTGAACTTGAGGCGGCTATCCTCGCGCAACGAGCGGATGAAGAGGGCGAGCAGCGGTGAAGTCATGCCATCAACTCTCGGCGGCGAGGGTTTCCAGGCGGCGCAGCCCGTGGCGGTGGAGAATCCAGATTGCCAGAACGCTCATTCCAAGGTGAGCAGGGGGCTCCAGTAGAAGGACGCCAAATTGAGCCGCGTCGAGTGAGGGCCATTCGTGTAGGCCATCGCCGCCAGGCCCATCGCGGCCAAGACCGCCATGAGCACGATCGAGAGGAAGGCGCTGAAGGCATACGTGACCACGAAGCCGACGGCAAGGGCGCCGCGTTTCATGGCAAGCGAAAGCCACGCGACGACGTGGATGAGCAGGATGAGATGCACCCAGGAGCCGACCATTTGCAGGACGATGAAGCCGGCCATGGAAGGGGGTGGCGCAGTGCTGCCGAGGCTGGCGCGGGCGACGTTGAAAAAGTTGAGGGCGTAAACTTGAGCGATCAAGGTGGCCAGCGCACCCGGCGCGGCGGCGAGCATGCAGGCGAAGGCCTTGTGATAGGCGATGTGCCGGATCGTGCAGGGGAGCGTGACGAGGCCGGTGAGCGTCTGGTCGTGCAACTCGGAGCGGAAAATGCGCGCGGCCATCGCCGCGACATCGATGGAAAAGATCAGGGGCACGAACCAGGCGAACATCCCGCGCAGCACGCCGAACTGGGTCAACGAGCCGCCCGAGCGATACAGGAATGGCACGAGCGTTCCGCCATAGGCGAGGATGCGCACGGCGAGTCCGGCATAGCCGCCGCAGAGAAAATAGAAATCCTTCCACAGGAGCGCGTCCTTCCACGACCGCGGCGGGCGCGCAAGGCGGAGACCGAAGAAGCGACGGGGCGGCGAACCCATGGCGGCCACGCTCTCGGGCGCACGATCGCAGAAACGCTCGAAGATTATCCAGGCCAGCAGGAAGCAGGCGGCGCCGAACGCGAGATTGCTCAGGACCTGCCAGCCGATCGGCGAGCCGCCGAAGCCGGTGGCCAGCACCTCCTGCAAACGCGCGATGGGGGTCGCCTTCCACCACGAATCGGCAAAACGCTGGACCATCAGGTTCACGCCGAGATCATCCCACCACGCCGCTGGCACCAACCAGAGCAGAGGGGCGCCACCAAGCAGGAACGCCAGCGCGAGAAGAGAAAACACGACCGCACCCGCCCCGCGTCGCGACAGGACGGAGCCGAGCAAGGCGAGATTGCAGAGCAGGAACGCAAAGGCGCCGACCGCGCAGTAGACCGCGATGATTTGGCGCAGGGAAATTCCTCCCAGGGTGACGGCGAAAATGGTGAAGGGAAACTGGCCGGCGAACAGGAGCAGCGCGCCGCAGAGCCGGCTGGTGGATTTTCCCAGCAGGATCGCCAGCGGGCTGAGGCCGGTCATCCGCAGCAGGCCGAGCGTCTGCTCCTCTTTTTCCTCGGCAATGGCCGAGGTGAAATAGCTCAGGCCGACGAAAACGAGGGCCAGCAATTGCAAGGAAATGAGGGTGGTAAACAACGAGCGGCCGGGCGCATTGCTCCAGCCGTTGCCCGACGCAAAGGCGAGCAGGATGAGCAGGAGAAAGCCGCCCAGCGCGCCGCGTGTCCAGTAGGTCGCGCGGCCGCGCGCATCTTCGCGCAGCGAGCGGACGAACAGGGCGAGGAGCGGCGAAGTCATGTCCGCACGCCGGGTTCGGTGAGGTCCATGAAGGCCTGGTTCAACTGCTTCACATCCTCGGTAAAGCTCACCACCTCGCCGCCCGCCTCGAGCACGGTGCGCAGGATGGCATTGGGCGAAAGCTGCGCGCGGTCGAAGGTGAGGGCATAGCGCGCCTCATTCGGCAGCGGCGGAGTGACGCGACTTACGCCGGGCAGCCGGGCGAGGGCATCGCGGGTGGGCGGATGCTCGGCGGCGAGCGTGAGCTGATAGGTCGTCGTGAGGCCATCGCTGGTGGCGACCAGCCCGCGCATGGTGCCGGTGTATTTCACTTCGCCACGGTCGAGGATGGTGACGTGATCGCAGAGCGTGGCGAGCTTGACGTGATCGCAGAGCGTGGCGAGCTCGCTGAGGATGTGCGAGCTGATGAAGATGGTCTTCCCGAGGCGGCGCAATTCCTCGAGGATTTCCATGAGCTCGATGCGGGCGCGCGGATCGAGGCCGCTGGCCGGTTCATCGAGCAGCAAGAGATCGGGATCGTGCACGAGGACGCGCGCGAGTGAGACGCGCTGCTGCATGCCGCGGGAGAGGCCATTGATGAGATCGTCCTTGCGTCCGGCCATGTCGGTGAGGGCGAGGACGTCGCCGATGATCTGGTCGCGCTCGCCCTAGCCGGAGACCATAGGCGGCGCCGAAGAAATCGAGGTACTCGAAGACGGTCATCTGCCGGTACATCGAGAAATGATCGGGCATAAAGCCGATGCGGCGGCGCACCAGCCTTGCGATCGGCGACGGATGTCCTGCCCGAAGACGCTGACCTTTCCTGTCTGCGGCTTGAGCAGGGTGGCGAGGACTTTCAGCGTGGTGGTCTTGCCGGCGCCGTTCGGCCCGACGAAACCGTGGATGGACTGCCGCTGCACGGTGAAGGTGACCCCGCCGAGCGCTTGGTGCGTCTTGTAACGATGCGAAGATCGTGAATGTCGATGACGGTTTCAGTTTCCATGGGAGATCGGGGAGAGCGCGGGGATTCATGGCTGGGAGGACGTCCTGCACGTAGAGCACCCAGCCCGTCTTCATGGGCGAAGCCCTTGCCCTGCATGTGCAGGGAAGGTGGCGCGGGGGCGAGGATGAGCAGTTGCATAGCGGCGCGGGTTCTCGGGCGCGGAGACGGTGGAAGGGAATATGGCGGGGTAGTTCAAGGCGCGGGCGGCGAGCACGGGCAGGAGCAGATCGAGGGCGTCGGCGGTCTGGGGATTCGCGTTGTTATCGACGAAATTCCGGGAGCTCACGGCGCTGAGTTTCTCGCGCGAGAAATAACTGGAGAGCGCTTCCCCGACGCGGTTGGTGCGGGTGAGCACACCGGTCGTGCCACTCGAGTTCGTAAATGGGTGTCACGGTAGACCGCTTGTATCCCCTTCGTATGCTGGGGAAAACCAGGCGCGGTCCGCAGACGAAGGTCGCGAGGAAAATTCGAGGAGCCCACGTTGTCGCCCCACTGCTCGACGGTCACGGAAGTGTCGTCGCCCATCATGATGGCCCGGTGGGTGAAGGCGCGCGCCGAGTAGAGCGGGATGTCCAGGAGCATGGAACCGTCCTTGCCATTGAAAATGAGGCCGCTGCCCCGTCTCGGCAGAACGATCGCTGGCGTAGAGATTCGCCGGTGCGCGATGGTGAGCGTATAGCGATCTCCCGCGGTGGCGAAGGCGCTGATCCCATTGCGTGACGTCCACGCGCCCGCCGCCCATGGAGCGCGCGAGGCCGAGCGAATGCACGGTCTGGCTTTCGCCATAGCCCCGCTGGCCGATGAAGCCGAGGGCCACGCCAAACACGGCGACGCAGCCGAGGGAAAACGAGGATGGAGACGCGGTAATCGAGACGCCGGCGGAAGAAATTGTGGATCGGCCCGATGGCCGCTACGTAGGCGATCATCACGAGATTGAGGAGCGTCCAGTTCACCTTGGGCCGGGTGAGCGAGGAGAGATCGCGGAAGAAAGCGCTCTCAAAATCGTAGAGAATGGGATTCTTCACGTGTCGAGCTTGCGCGCCGGATAGCCATGGGCGGCCAGATACTGCTCGCTCATCTCCCGCGGGGCGATGGTGTGCTGGGACGACCCGGCCGGCGCCGACGCGCGTGATCTCCTCCTTCGCATCGAGTTCCTTCAGGTCGCCCGCCGAAAACCGGGAGCGCGCCATCGGTCCCCGGGAGCAGGTGGACGGTGCCGCCGAGCTTCACCCAATCGAGGAAAGCATCGCGACGGGCGGCTTCCCAATTGGGGACATGATCGAGCACCACGGCATCGAGGCTCTCCGCGGCGACGGCGCTCGTGGGGAAAAGCGGATCGGGAAAGGACTTGAGAGCGCCGCCCGCGGTCAGCGGATTATCCAGGTCGCGCAACCAGACGCAGGCGGGCGGGCCAGAATTCGCGGGGCCATCCACATCGACCGATTCCTTCGCACCGCTTCCCCAGTGCAGTTCGGCGGCGCCCATGCCGTGGATGCCGGGCACGGAGAATTGCACCCAGCGCGAGGTGCGGGGCGCGAGGAAGATCGGTTGGACATAGCTGGCGCCGTGAAACACCGGCGCTTCCACCGGGGCCGCCCGCATTGAGCACCAGGCTGAGCGCGCCATCGAAGGGCTGGTTGCCCGGATTGGAGACGAGCACGGAGAGGGGGTTGAATTGGTCCGGCACGATGCGACCATCGAGAGCCCCACAGGGTTTGCTGCACTTCCAAGGCATAAAGCGGCGTGACAAAAAGCGCGGCAATCGCGATCAGCAACCAACGGGGAACAAGTGGGCCGGCCATGTGTGCGGCAAGATTATGGCAGGAGCGCCGGAGGTTCCAAGCATGCTTCACGAGCGCCGGCGCCGAGCCACGGTTTCCACCTCGCAACCTTCATCGGCGCAGGCCAGCGGTCCGCATCGCGGTACAGGCGACCGCGAATGACCGCGGCAATGATCGCGTAGAGCACCGCGTTGATGAGGATGGCCGGCCACGGACTGGTAGAATCGCGGAAGGTGCGGCAACGTGCTGGAATTCGTTAAGCGCCGGCACCGCCGAGTGGCGAAAGAAGAAACCACCAGAACCCTTTTCCGGAAAATCCGTTCGCTTCATTCAAGACGACCGCCACCAGCGGGGTGATGGCCATCCAGGCGGTGAGCGCACCGAGGGCGGGCGAGAATGGCCTGGAAGCGTGTGCGGACGCTCAACCCGATCCAGAGCGAGAGCCACGTGATCATCGGCAGATAAATCACGAGCATCAGTGTTGCGCAGGTGAAGTAGGGAACCCAACTTCCCCGTTCACCATTCCGGCCAAACGTTCCAGCGAGGAGGAACGCCCGGGAGGCGAAGACGGTGAACAGCGGCACCGCCAGGATCCACTCCAGGCGTCGCAGGGCGCGCTCCTTTTGGCGGATGATCTGCCCGGCGCTGAGCGGCCGTGGTCAGCAGGACGTCCAGCGTCTGCCCCACGCGTTCCGAGACAATGCTATTGGCCGCCGTCGCGCCTGAGGGTGAACATCGCCAGCGCCGCGAGGATGAATCCCGTGAACGAGAGACTGTCGCTCTCCCAAGAGTAATCGCCCAGGACAACGACCAGGCAGATCAGAACGGTGGGAATCTCCAGGACGCAGAGCAGCCGGACGAGATGGTGCAGCTTGCCCAGCACACGCCGCTGGGTCTCGCGCCAGAAAATCGGTCGTCATCGGGCAGCGAATCGGAGTCGCGATAAAGCACCACACGCCGCCCACGAAACGATTGGCCCATTTCATCCAGCGATCGACGCGGGCAAAAAGGGCGGGGCAGAAAGTTTCAGCGGCGGCACGAAGGCGCGACGCACAAGGAATAGACGGGCGAGCAGGAGAAACAAGCCGACCGAGAGAGCCGAAGGGAGGAGCAACCAGTACCGATGGATCGAGCTGCTGTGGGGCCAGCTCGAGCGCAGCCTGCGGGATCAAGATGAAACGGAACTGCCGCGAGGCGTAATCCTGATAGCTGTTGCTGTGGAAAAGCAGCCGGTTCACCCCCGTCCAGGAAGTTTCCGAGCAAACGGCGGTCCCGCGTAGAAAACCACCGCCAGCACATAGGAGGAAATCAGCGCGCCGACCGTGGAACGGCACCATGCCGAACACATCAACGTCAGCGCCCCCAACTGGAGACAGAGCAGGAGCAACCCCGCCACCTGCAGCACGATGGCGTGGCTCTCCAAACCACCAAAGGCATAGGCGACGCCCGCCAGCGGCAGACCGATGAGGAGAAACGAAAACATGGGGACGAGGCCGCCCACATATTTCTGGAGCACGATTTCCCACGGTCGCAGCTCGGTCAGAAAAAGCAGGACCAGCGAGTCCCGTTCCTTTTCCTGCGTGATGCGCCCGCACATCAGCGCCGGTTGAAAAAGGATCACGCCGAGGATCTGGATGACGATCAATTGCTCGAACAAATTGCGTCCCAATCCGAGCAAGGTGGAAGGCAGATTCGCCCCGTCTCCCCACCGGAAGGTGCGGTGCGGCATGGTGAGCCCGAAAATCAGGAGAGCGCGAGCGCATAGACCACGCGCAGGATGAACGTGCGCCGGCGCGCAGCCCGTTTCGGTCAACTCTTTCCCCAGCAATGGCAGGGACAGCCGCGCGCGCAGGGCGGCGAACCAATGGCGGAACGATCCGGGCATTAGGCCACCTTGCCCTCGGTGAGTTTCATGAAGGCAGTTTCCATGTCCATGGCGTCGGGCTGGAACATGCGGACGCGCGCGCCTCCAGGGTGTGCAAGGCGGCGAGAAGATCTTCCGGCGCGGTCTGGTCGTCGTGCAGTTGCACGGCGATGCGGTCGGGCTGCTCCTCCAGGCTGGCGACTTGCGGGAGCGCGCGGATCGAGGCCAGCAGCGGCGGGCGAGGCGTTGACCAACTGGAGGTGAATCGTTCGCCGCAGGCTGAGCGCACGATAGATGTCGTTCAGCGAGCCATTCGCGACCATGCGTCCCGCCTCGATGATGCCGATGTGCGAACAGAATTGCGCGAGTTCGTGAAGGATGTGGCTGGAGACGATGATCGTCTTGCCCATTGGCCTGCAATTCCTTGAGGAGTTCGCGCATTTCGATACGCGCGCGGGGATCGAGTCCGCTGGCCGGTTCGTCCGAGCAGGAGCAATTCGGGATCGTGCAAGAGTACGCGGGCGAGGCTCAGCGCTGCTTCATGCCACGGAGAGGCCATCCACCGGCGCGTCGTGCTTGTCCGTGAGATCGGTGAGCGCGAGCACATCGCGAATGAGCGGCGGGCGCTCGCTCACGCGGATACGATACGCCGCGGCGAAGAACTGCAGGTACCTCCGAGGCGGTAAGGTCATCGTAAACTCCGAAGAAATCCGGCATGTAGCCGATCTTGCGGCGCACCGCGCGCAGGGTGGCAGGCGACATTGATGCCGCTCACGGCTCGCCAGGCCCTGGCTGGGTTTCAGCAGTGTGGCGAGGACCTTGATCGTCGAGGTCTTGCCGGCGCCATTGGGCCCGATGAAGCCGAAGATTTCTCCGCGTCCAATGGTGAAAGACAGGCCGCGGACGGCGTGCGTCCGGCCATAGGCCCACGTGCAAATCCCGCACTACAAACGAGAGGGTTTCGAAACTGGGATCGGAGTTACTCATGGGAGGTGAAACGATAGACGCAGCGCTGGATTTGGATTTCCTGTTTCACCCATCGCTCGGCACGACCAGCATATCGTCGGGGCCGTGATCCAGCGGCAGATCGAGCAAATCCATCTCTCCACTGGGCGAGCGCGCGGTCACCCACGGCCGGCCGGCGATGGAAAGCCTCTCGACAAAGGACGCGTGCTCCGGCGTCGGAAAGCGCGGCCGGAAGACATGGACGATCCAGCCTTTCGCCTCGATTTTCTCGGCGACAAATTTCTCCGAGAGCACATCCTCATTGGCTTGTCGGCCGGTCCAGGCCACCGGCGGCCCGGCCCGCATCGCTTCCCAGCGCAGGCGCGGACCGGCAGCACTCGGAGCGAAGGAGAGGCGGCGCTGGAGATAGGGCGTCCATTGGGTCAGCGGCTGCCGCAGCGTGTAACGAGTGGGCACTCGGCCCTTGATAGACCGAGGATATTCCCCGCTCGATCGACCGCGCGGAAATGCCGATCAAGCAAGGCACCGCCAGCGCCTGGCGCATTTCCGAGACGGCATCCTGATTCCGGCCGACAAACCACAAGTCGAAACGGTTTTCCCGCAACGCCGCTCCTTCCGGCGAATAATCGGTGACCGTCATGGATACCCGTTGATCGCCCACGCCGAGGTAATGCTCGGCCGGTACGCACGGTGAAGAAGGTGCAGTCCCGCGGCGATGGCGGGAAACGTCGCCCACGTCCAGCGCCGCCGGCGCAACCGGCCGAGGAGGAGCCATTCGCCCGGGCCGATCAGCAACACGAAGACGCCCAGGATCGCGCCGATGACCGGCAGGGGGAATCATTCGCGCGGAGAAAGGCAGGGCCCTCAACAGTTGCGTCTGCCACCGCGTCGAGCAGCGAAGTATCCATGGCCCATTGCGCGATTCCGCTTTCGTAAGTTCGTGCGCCTCGGAGTTGGAATGCGCGAGGTAATGCGTGGCTTTGATCCACGGCGCCGTCATCAGTTGCTCTTCGCTGGCCGGGGGAGGCCGGCGCTAAGACGACGCGCCCGAGACCCGCCTGTCGAAAAGAGAATGGGATCGGTCGCAGCGGGAGATGGCGTGGCGGGGGCGGTGCGAACCAGCGTGCCGTCGGGCGCACGATCAAAGGCTGAGAGGCCGAGCGGCGGAGCGGCCAGGCGATTGACGAAAGCGAGGTGTTCGCTTTTCAAATCGCGCAGCGCAGACAAGCAGAGGCTGCCGCCGGCCTCGACCAGGAGGCGAGGTCGGAGAGTTGCTTTTCGCTCAGCCGCCGCCAAGGCCGGACCTTCGAGCACGATTACATCGAAAGCACACAGTCCCCAGCGCGCTCGGAAAATCCTCCGGAAGAAACCACGCCGGCGCGGTGGAAAGAGTCGGCGCATGGGACGATTCATCATGGAAGAGGCGCTCCGGCCGCAGCGCCCGCCAAAGGAGCGTCTGCGATTCGGTCGTGCCGAAATCGGCGCGGCACAGGCCGATGAGATACTGGCGCGCCGCTGGAATCTCCCCCGCCAGGGGAAAGCGGGCCCAGATCGTGCACCCCGGTGCGCGTCGCGAATTTCAGATGGACCTCCTCGGCCACCGCGCGCTTACCGGCGGCGGCAGCAAAATGCGCTGGCGGGAAGGTTCCGAAGAGGAGCGTGAGATCCGGGACTGCCGTGCGGCCCATCGACTGGCCGCCTCCCCACATCTCCAACTCGAGAGCACCCTCGAGAGGCGCGCGGCTCTGCGAGTGCAATTGGATATCGAGATAAGCGGGGCGCGTGGGTGCGAGGCCGCAGGGTGAGCGGGGTGACTTCCACGCTGAGCGGCGAAGGATTGGCGCGCGCGGAGACCAGCAGGCCGACGAAGAGCACGGCCAGCCACACGGACACCCGCGTCAATCCCCTCCTCCCCAACGTTCCCGCCATGTCAATCGATGCCGCCATCTCGCTCACACCACGCGCGCGGGACGCTGAAACCACCACCATTCCGCCAGCAGCACAACGAAGGCGGCCAGGGCGATCGCCCACCATAAAGTGCGATCGCTTTTCGCCGGCGCGGCCGCGGCGGCGACGGTGAGCTGGTCGTTGAATTGCAACTGGTCCACGGCGGCCAGCGAGGTCTCGCTGAGCGAGAGCAGGCTCAAGCCGGTGGGGGTGCGGCGATCCGCCACTGGCCGTGATCGTGTATTCGCCGGCGCGCGGCGCGGGCACACCGGAGAGCCGGCCTTGTCCGTCGGCCGGCGCGTCGCGATGGTAATTGGCCGGACCGCTGATCGAGCAGGACGCGTTCGCGGGGCGAAGCCTTCCGCGCTGAGCACACCGGTGCGCGCGGCGTCCGCTTCGGCGAGGGCCGCTCTCCCGCAGCGCCGTTTGCACGAGATTCGAGACGAAGATCGGGAAGCCCACGCGAAACGGCAGCGTGGAGCGATCGGTGTGGAAGAGCAGCGCAATCTGCAGCGCCTCGCCGGTGCGCTTCTCCAGCATGAGCGGGCCGTGTTCGCCTTGCGCGAGAATTCGTAGCCGAGCTGGGCGAAGGCATCGTCGGGTCGCGGCGCCGGTGGTCACGGGTTGATCCATGAAGACGACGTCGCGCAGGCTCACGTGCTGGAGCAGCGGCGCATCGCGGGCGCCAATCGATGGCCTGCGAGCTTTGGCCTTCCACGGTCACGAGCGAACGCACGTCCGGCGGGATGATGCCGATGGCGCAGCGCACCCGCGCCGGCTTTTCCAGATCCTCCTCGTGGTCGCTGATCACGAGATCGAACACGGCCGGCGCCGGTGTGCCGGCTTGCGGGAAAAACGTTCACGTCTTCTGAGTGCCGCGAGCGCATGGCGATAGCTCGCGAGATTCTCCCGGGACGAAGGACGGCCAGCGGCCGGGTGGCCGGGAGCGTGAGCCAGGCGGCATCGTCCGCAGCGAGGGAATCGAAATCATTCAGCCGCAGCCCGCGCCTCGAGCACCGCACCGGGACCGCCCGCGAGATCGAAGGCCAGGCGCGGACTGCTGCCGCGGGTGAGCGCCAGTTCCTCGTGTGCGATGACTTTGTCCTGCTGCCGGAGTTCGAGCGTGCCGGTCGTGGATTCCGCATTCGCGGAGCCGGCGAGTTGCACGAAGACCCTGCCAATGCCCGCCGGGCGCGCGCCGGGCGCTGAAGGCAACGATGCCGAAGTTCGAGCCGCCGGGCGCGGTCTTTTGGAAATCGATCTGGAAGGGCAGTTCGAAGTTGGCCTGCGTCGGCAAATTCCCATCGGAGAGCAGCAGCACTTTGTCGAAGGGCTCGGTGCGGCCAAGCGCCTGGGCGAGGCGGAGCGCCTCCTCGAGGTCGCTGGGCACATCTTCCACGGTGACGGCGTCGAGCGCTTCACGCAGCTCGCGGTGGTCATTCGTGAACGGCGTGAGACGGCGCGCGGTTTTGCCGAAAGCAATGAGGCACAATTGCTGGTCGGGCAGCAACCCGTCGATGCGCTCGCGCAAACTGCGCTTCACTTCCTCGAGTCGCGTATTGCCACGGGCGTGATCGAGCGCGCCCATGCTCGCGGAGATATCGATGAGCACCGGCAGCCGATGAGCGCGGGGCCGCTTCGCGGCGAAGGAAGGGTTGCATCGCCGCCAGCACGAGCAGCACAAGGATGAGGATTTGCAGCAGGAGGAGCAGGTTGCGCTTGAAGCGCTGAAAGGGGGAATTGACCCGCTGGTCGTTCAGCACCTGCCGCCACAGAACGAGCGACGGAATGGACACGCGAGGCCGCTTGAGCTTGAGAAAATAGAAGGCGATCAGCGGCACCAGGAGCGCGAAGAGCCACGCGTTGCCGAGCGATGTGAAGGCGGGAAGCATGGCGCGTTACACGATCCAGCCGCGACGGCGCATGATGTCGAAGACCACGCGCTCGAACGGTTCGGCGCTGGAGATCGACAGGAATTTTCCCGAGCGCTGCTGGCAGAGCGCGGTGAGCTGCGCTTCATGGCGAGACGGTATTCGTGTAGAGCGAGAGCAGGTCGCCCGCGGCAGAGATGTCGAGATTCGCGTCGGTCCTCGCTGTCGACGAAACGCAGGTCGCCGCTGATTTCGGGGTCGAGTTCCGAGGGGCCGAGCAGTTGCACGGCACAGATTTCGAGACCGGCATTGTGCAGCAGATTGAAGGAGCGGCGCAGATCACCATCGGTCAGGAAATCGCTGATCACCACGGCCACGCCCGCGCCCGCTGTGCTGGCGGAGAAAGCCCTCGATCCCCCGCTCCACCGGCGTGTCGCCCCCGCCCTCGATATTCTCGAGGAAGGCGAAGAGCTTCCCCTGCGCGCTGCGTCCGCGCGACGGCGGCAGGCGCGGCGCTGGCCCCACCGTGCCGAGCGCATAGGCGCTGATTTTCTCGCCACCGCGCAGGCCGAGCACGCCGAGGGCCGCGGCGAGCCGCTGGGCGAGCGCGAACTTTTCCTCGAAGAGCATGGAGCGCGAAGCGTCGATGAGCACCGCGACGTGCAACTCCTCCTCCTGATGGAATTGCTTGAGATAGGGCCGCTGGATGCGGGCGAAAATATTCCAGTCCACGAAGCGCACGTCGTCGCCGGCCGTGTAATCGCGATAGTCGCAGAACTCCGTGCTCGTGCCGCCTTTCGTTCCCGAGGTGCTCGCCGCGCCCGCGATTGGTGAAGCGTCGCGAGACCTTGAGCCGCAACCGCGCGAGCCGGTCGAGGTCGCGGTTCGAAAGCAGCGCGGTCAGTTGCGGCGCGGGGGGCGTCATGCAGCCGCTTCCTCCGCACCGCTTTGCCTGCCTCGACGACGAGGGCTGGCACGCTGAGATTCTCCGCGAGGCCGTCGTAATTCAGCAGCACACGGTGGCCCAGCACCTCGGGCACGAAATGCCGCACGTCCTCGAACGCCACGTGCGCCCGCCCTTCGGCGAGCGCCCGCACGCGGGCGGCGCGGATCAAGGCCTGCACCGCCCGCGGGCTGGCGCCCCAGCGGACGAAGCGCTTCACGTTGTCGCCGGATTCCACGGCCTCGGGATGGGTGCAGAGCACGAGCCGCACGGCGTAATCGCGGATCGGGTCGGCCACGACGACTTTCTCGAGAATGCCGCGGAGCGCGAGGATGCGCGCGCCGTCCATGATCTTCGGCACTTCGGCGCCGCCGCCGAGGGTGGTGCGGCGGACCATTTCATTGAGTTCCGCGCGATTCAGGAAGGGCACGTTGAGCTTGAACATGAAGCGATCGAGCTGCGCCTCGGCAGCGGGTAGGTGCCTTCCTGCTCGAGTGGGTTCTGCGTGGCTAACACGAAGAAAAAGAAAGGCTGCTCCAGCATATAGGTCGTGCCTGCGGCGGTGACGCTGCCTTCCTGCATGGTCTCGAGCAGGGCGCTCTGGGTCTTCGGCGTCGCGCGATTGATTTCATCGGCCAGCAGGAGTTGGGTGAAAAATCGGGCCGCGGCGGAATTCGAAATTGTAGCGGCCATCGGGGCCGGCGGTCATGACGTTCGTGCCCACGATGTCCGCGGGCATGAGATCCGGCGTGAACTGGATGCGGCGAAAATCCAGCGTCAGCGCACGGGAGAGGGTCTTGACCAGTTCCGTCTTGCCCAGCCCCCGGGACGCCTTCGAGCAACACATATGCCGCCGGCGACGACCGCCGTGAGGACGCCCTCGACGACGCGTTGCTGGCCGACGATGACCAGGCCCCCACCGCCTCCCGCAGCTTTTGGAAATCCGTCCGGAATTGCTGGGCCTCGGCCTGAAGTTGAGTGGGGTCGCTCATGGTGCGGGCGATGGTCCCAGAACTCCGGCGGTTAGTCGAATCTCCGAATCGCCACCGGAATTGATCCGGTTTGCCGCGACAGAAAGGATGCGAGCGGTTCATGAATTTAGGAATCTTGCGAAAGAACGCCCGCGCGCCGGAGGCGGCCCCAACCCCGTCATCCTGAGCTTGCGAAGGGACCTCTGATCTCTGCCTTTCCTCACCCATGTGGCAGAAGATGGCACCCAGCTTTCACCGTCGGCCACGCGTCAGATGCCAGAGCGATATCAGAGGTTCTTCGCCAGCTCAGAATGACGGCGTGGAGAGGGCACGCGCCATACGAGTTCATGAAGCTGCGCAAGCCGTGGTTAGCCATGTCGCTCTTTACACGACAAGTCGTACCTTTTGCCTCCGTGGCTGGACTCCTATTCTCATGGACGGCAAGCCCCATGAACACGCTTCTCGAAGAGCCTTCTCCCGCGATACGACTCCGGGGGAGACTGCCCCCGCCATGCAGCCGTTCCAACGCGTGACCCGCGACGCGGCCGCGGCGATGGAACAACGCTGCATGCTGATGGCGCAGCCGGCGGAATTTTTCCAATAATATCTTCGGAGGAAAGACGCCGACGCTGCCGGAAAAAACTGGCGTGGATCGAGGAACGGGTGCGGGAATCCGCCTCCTGGATCACGTACCGAAACAACCTTTACCTCGTGGTCATCGAGATGAACTGCGCCGTTGATCCACGCCTGCATCCGCCGTCATGACGGCAAGCCGTGCACCGACTGGAATCATCTGCAGCAGATCAAGAGCGAATTGATCGGCCCGGAACACGAAGCGGTGGAACTCTTCCCCGCCGAGAGCCGACTGATCAACACGACCAATGAGTATCATCTTTGGGCGCATCCGAATTCGGGCTATCCGCTTTCCATTCGGCTTTGCCTGGGACCGGCTGGTCACGCATCAGGAACAGTCTCAAAGACTGTGAAATAATGACCCGCTCTCCTGGCGGTCATTCTGAGCCGTATCGAGGCAGTAAGAAAAGGGGGAGCGTATCGTTAGCTATTTCCACGTGAGGACGGCGATGCCGAGCAGGATGAGGCTGCCGCCACACGCGGTCTTCCGGGTGAAGGGCTCGTGGAGCAGCAGAAAGGCCAGGAGGAGCGTGACGATGATGCTGCCTTTGTCGACGAGGGCGACAAAGGAAACCGTGCCGGTCTTCATCGCGCGGTAGTAAAAGATCCACGAGAGGGAGGTGGTGAGGCCGCTGAGGGCGAGCAGCAGGAGATCCCGCGGACGGGCGGCGGCGAGAGCCTCCATGGGGCGCCCGGAAGTCCAGATGAAGGCATTCGCAACCACGAGGACGAAGACGACGCTGGTGCGCAGCGCGAGGCTGACATCGGGGCCGAGCGTTTTCATGCCGCTCTTGGCGAGGATCGAGGTGAGGCCGGCCGAAGAGCGCGGCGAGGATGGCTTGGATTTTCCAGGGTTCCATAAATGGTCATTTCTGGTCTTGGTCGCGTCCGCGCAAGGGCGGCACCTGCTCGATGCCCTCGAGCACCGGCGACGAAAACGCGATCCGCGGTGTGAACGTTTTATTTTGCAGCATCGAGCGCTTCAATGTCTTGGCTTCCTTGATGAAGATGGCCTGCATGGGGGAAATGTCGCAGCCACCGTGCGGATTGATCGGCGATCATCGAGACGCTGACCATTCGCATCACGCAACTGCTGGACGCCACTCGCGCGGGGTCAACTCGGCGGTGGAGACGTGGCGCTGGCAGCCGGCGAGGAAAAAGAGCAGCACGATCGAGAGCAACGCGGTGAGTTGCACGATTTGCCGATCCGAAATTCGTCGTGTACCGGCCGGTGGAAAAGGTGCGGGTCGCGTGCTGGGCACATGGCGGAGTTCGAGCTCGGCGCAGGAGCCGCGGAAGCGCGAGGGCTTCGATACCGCAGCGCGCCGGCATCCACGAGTTCGACGGCGAGTTGCTCGGGACGCAGGCAGGCGCGGGCGGTGTGGCGAGTTGCAGCGCAGCCAGCGGCGGGCCTCCGTGGGGGTGAACCAATTACCGGGGCCGAGATAGCCCATCAATTCCTCGTCCGGCGGCTCCGCATAAAGGGTCGCGACGGGCCCGGCATACAGCGCACGACCGGCCCGCAGGCAGAGCGCGTGTTGCGCTTCTCCCACTGCCCACTCGGGGGTGTGCGTGGAAAAAACCAGCGCGGCGCCAGTCTTCGTGAGGTGCTCGCGAATGACGCGCCAGTAATTGCCGACACGTGCGGGGTCGACGCGCGCGAAATGGCTCATCCATAACAAATACCGCCGCGTTCGCAGACAGCGCGCGGGCGACGGCGAGGCGCGCTTGTTCGCCCTTGCGAGAGCTGCGGAGGGCGGGCGTCGCGCTTTTCCGCGAGATCGAAGGCGGCGAGCAACGCCTCAATGCCGTCGCGGGAGCCGCGCGCGATTTCCAGATGCTCCAGCGCCGTGCAATGCGGCCAGAGCCCGCCGTTCTGCGGCACCCACGCCACGCGCGGCGCGCCAGTGATGGTGCCGCGGTTCGGACGTTCAAAACCCGCGAGCAAATTGAGCAAGCGAAGTCTTGCCGGCACCCGACAGCCGATGACCGCCGTGACGCCCGCCGGGATGGCCACCGAGACCTCGCGCAGCCGTGCCGGATCGAGCGAGACGGCATCGAGTTGCCAGAGGGGATCAACGGCCATGCCCGCGTGCATAGAGGCGCCAGGCGGTGCCGGTCAACAGCAGAACCAAAATGGGCGTGGCAAAACGCCGCGAGCATCATGGCGGAAAGCACGGTCGTCTGGCCGTAGTGCGCGAGGTTGTGCAGGCGGACGAAGACCGGCGTGAAGCCGGTGGGCGCGAGAATCGAAGAGGCCGTGAAGTCGAAGTAGGCCCAGCAAAACAGGATCCCCGCAGCGACGGCGCGCGGGCGCGTTTCCAACTCCCAAATGAGCCGGCGGCTTCCGACCTGTCGGGCGATGTGCAAAGCGGGAGTGGGTCGCAGCCACAGCGCGGCGAGGAACACCGCGAGCGGCAGGAGGAGGACGATGAGCGCGAGGCCGAGCGGCAGCGGAGTGTCGTAGAAGAAGTGCAAGCCCGGCGCCTGAAAACAGTGCGAGCAGGAGCAAGGAAACGATCAACGCGCCGAGCAGGCCGGGCGTGACGAGCAATAGCATGAGAGCGGATGACCTGCGGGCGAAAGCCGCAATCGCGGTCGCCGCGGCGGCGGCGATCAGCGCAAAAACGACGCTCGCACCCAGCTCACCGCCGAGCACGAAATTCTCCAGCAAGCTCGGCACGCCCGGGATGGCCTGCCTGGCCACGATCGCGAGCCGGGACGACACAAACAATCGTCGCCGAGATCGCCGAGATAGGCCCACGGCAACACCCCGCCATGTGAGGGGCTTTCGTCGGTCACGCCGCGCAGATTGCGCCTCGCCAAAGCAATCGCGGCGAGAATGCTGAGCTGCACGCCGAGCGGCCACCCGGCCAGGCGCAAGGTGGCACCGAGCGCATAGCCACCGGCCTGCGCATCGAAAACCGCCATCGTCCACGTCTTCACGCTCCACAACGAAGCCAGTTCGAAATCCGCAAAGGCGAGAAGGAAGACGAGACCGCCGGCCGATCCATGGCTCATGGCCGGCACCGCGCAGGCGAAATCGGGCGCGAGGCCACCCACCCGCCGGGGCGAGCATCTGAAAAAACGTGCCGCCCTTCCGCAGAAAGCGGAGATGGCAGCAGCGCGCGCAACACCACCGCCACCGGAATGAGTTTCAACGCCAGCACACCGATGTAGAGTGCTTCGTGACCGATCAACGCCACCTTCGCCAGGGAATAGCTCACGAGCAGCGGCGGCGTAAAGAACGGCGCGAGGAGCAGAACCCACGCGCAAATCCTCGATCGTCCGCGCTGAGCGGTAAGCCAGCGTCCAGCGGCGCCGAGATGGCGATGGCGAGCAAGGCAATGAGCAACGCGCGTCCCAAGGCCATGGCGGTTTCGCGCGCCGATGCCGTTCATGGCGCGTATTGTGATTTCAGCCACGCCAGGCATTCCGCGCGCGCCGCACCGACCGACGTGAGATCCTCCCCTTCGCGCGTCCACTGCGCGAGCTCGCGCACCTCGGCGGGCAGCCGATCCGCAGGCAGCGGGCCGAGCGGGATTTGCCGCGATTTCGACGCCGCGAGCGCGAGCTCGGTTTCTTCGCTCAGAGAAAATCGACGAGCTTCCCGCGCGGCACGGGTGTGTTTCGCCCCGCGAATAATTGCGACGGTATTCGGAATGCAGATCGTCTTCCCGTCATCCAGTCGCACCGGCGTCATCGCCACCGGCTTTCCGTCGTCCTTCGCCTCGAAAAAATCATCCCGTGTCCGCAAAGCCCGCATAGCACACCACCCTCCGCGACCGCATCCTTCACCGCGGCGTTGCCGTTCAATTCCTTCACCCCATCGCGCCGCCAGTCGATGTGCCACGCCTTGAGCCGGTCCGCACCCCACAGGTGCCAGAGCAGCGTATAATGCGTGAGCGTGGTGCCGTAGAGCGGCTTCGCAATCGCGACGCGCGAAAGATCGCTGCCGGGCAGCAGGCCGGTGATGTTCGGCGGCGTCGTCCCGATTTTCGCGGTATTGAAAATGACGACGCGCAGTCGCGCGGCGAAGCCAGCCCAGCTTCCATCGGCCGCCTTGAACGCCGCCGGAATGCGCGCGTAGCCGGAACCTTGGTACGGCTGCAGAATACCCCGCTCCTGCAAGTCGAGCATGCCGAGCAATTCATCATTCCAAAAGACGTCGCAGCGCGGCGCGTCCTTTTCGCGAATGAGCAATTCCGACAGTCCCGGCGACTTGGGCGCCTCGGTGTCGAAGCGGATCTTCACGGGAATGCCGCTGCGCTGCTCGAAAGCGCGCAGGATTTTCTCCGCGTAGATGGCGTCGTGCGCGCAGTAAACGACCAACGCGCCGCGATGGGCCGCGCGCCACCACCAACAAATGCCGAGCACCAGCGCGGCCACGAGCGCGATCAGCGCAAGGCGATTCCTCATTTCTTTTCCGGCAGCGTGTCGAAGTATTTCTTGATCGCGTCGTGATAGCCGGGCGGCACCTGCTCCGCCTGCAACGCCTCACTCACGCCTTGCTTCACTCCGCGCACGGCATCGCGGAATTGCTCCGCGCGCTCCCCCGTCTCCCCGATCTCCCTGGACTTCCCATTCCAGCAGCATTTTCCCCTCGCTCAACATGGACGTCGATTTCTCGGACTTGAAACCGGTCGTCACCGAATCGTCTTCCGGGCGCTTGGCGCCCTGGCCGAGGCCGCCTCCCTGGCCCGGACCGCCATTCCCATCCTGGTCCCCTTGTTCATTCATCTCCGCCATTTTTTCGGCAAAGAGTTTGGCGTAATCGACCTCGCCCTGTCCGTCCTTGCCGCCCTGCCCGTCGAGCTGGCCGGCGGCGGCGAGCTTTTTGGCCATTTGCAAATTCTTGAGCGCTTCCTCCAGCGATTTGCCGTCCTTCATCGATTGCGCGAGCTGCTCGAGTTCCTGCTTGCTCAGGTCGAGCGACTTCATCGCGTCCTCGGTCGCTTCCTGCGCCAGTTCGTTCAGCTTCGCGGCGTCGACCTGGGCCAGCGCGCGGTTCAGCGCCTCATCTACATTGGGCGATTTCACGATTTCCTTCATGGCCTCGGCAAACTGGCTGAGCCGATGGGCGAGCTGCCTCCTGCGCCGCCCGCTTCTCCGCGGAATCCGGCAGGGGCGGCGATCCGGGCGAGTTCCTGGCGCAATTCCCCCAGCTCCCTGCTGGATGCCGGCAAGGTCGCCCATCTGCATTTGCTCGCGCCATTCGTTGCGCTCCTTCGCATTCATCTGGGCCGAAACTCTGCGCCGATTTATCGAGCGCCTGCTTGAGCTGGTCGTTGTTCACCTTGCGCCTGAGCTCGGCCCAGTTCGCGCTGTTCCTCGCCGAGTTGTTTCAACGTCTCGTCTTTTTCTTTCGGCTTCGCGTCCTTGAAAGTCTTGTCGAGCCGCGCCAGCGCCTGCTGCATCTGCGCGGATTGCCGCTGCGATTCCTCCGCGAGCGCCTCCGCGCGCAACGCGGTGATCTTGCGCTCCTCGTGCAGCTTCTCTTCCTGCTGCGCGGCTTTCTCCCGTTGCTCCCACTTTCCGAAAAGGATCGAGGTGCGGAACCCAGCGGAGGGCCGCGGCGACGAGCGCGCACGCCACGAGGATTTGTAAAGCACCCGACGTCCAACGGAAAGGCAACGCGCGCGACAGATCGATCCCCGGTGCGCGCTGCTCGGCCTCGCCTTGAACAACGGGGAGGAAAACTCCCCCCGCGCCATCCGCCTGCAGCACCGCGGAAAGAAACAGCTCCTTCGTCCCCGCATGCGCATCCACGAGCCGCGCCACCCGCTGTTCCCCCCGGCCGGCGGATGAGCAAAAGCGCGGCCGACCAGCGCCGCGCCTCCCAAGCCCGCGAGAGCGATGGCGGAAAAACGATCCGGCCACCAATCCCAGCAACCGCGCCACCGCCAGATACGCGAGAAACAGCAACCGCCCCCACGAGCAAACCGCGCCGCAACCACTGGCCGATGAAGCCAATATCAGGCGAGCAGCCGCGCGGCGGAGCAATCGTTGGGTCTGACTCATACCGGCACAGCTAATCCCCACTGGCCCCCGGGAGCAATGCCGAAGAGACTGGGGCAATTCGACGAGCCGACGCAGCCGGGTCACCCAAGCTCCGTCAATTTTAGCCGAGTTTGGCAGGGCTTCAATACTCCGGAGTATCCAAGACTTGATGCAGTACCGTCTGATGGTCTGGTTTTAGGCTACCCATGGGTATTTTGGTTGATGACATCGCGCCAGGCCGCTCGCTTGGCGTGCCACTTCGGGTTCGCTAAGACTTTCGGGGGAATAGTTTTCGGAAATAGCATCGATCCATTGCGCGTTTATTCCCAGCAATATCCCTACGAGATATTGTTTAACATAGGTATGAGCTCGCTGATCTTCTTGCAGCAGATCCAAGCATCCCAGCATCCTTTGAATGCTGCTGGTTGTCTGCTGCATAGCCATGGCGTTCAATAGCGAAGCCCACGGCACGCCCTCATTCGTCCATTTGCTACCGTGGAGGTCGGATCGCGCCGCCTGCTGAAAGCTGTATTCATAAACAATCTGCGTTCGCGGCGAATTAATTTGTTCGAGAGAATGTAACGCAACATTTTCGTGTAGATCTCCCAAACTTCGGTAGTTCGTACTTGGCGGCTGCGGACAAAGCAATATGTTACTCCCCACACACCACGATACTTTTCACTTATCTGCGCACTCTGTGGGGACGGGTATCTTGGCACGCCCTCGTCGATAGTGCCCTTGGGT
The DNA here is from genome assembly GCA_037200205.1 of Chthoniobacter sp. GTDB lineage: Bacteria > Verrucomicrobiota > Verrucomicrobiia > Chthoniobacterales > Chthoniobacteraceae > Chthoniobacter. The sequence goes on along the minus strand of JBBCHV010000038.1, from coordinate 45,974 downwards.
GGCAAGGGCGCCTGTAGTATTTGTCGATCAATTTCCTCGTAAAGTTGCGAATGATCCCGGTAATCCAACGCGAGCCACACGATCTTGAAGGCCATCGTGTCACCTTCTCGCTTCCGACAGATCTCGGCGGTGTTGGCGTCACAAAGGTCGGCAATCTTTTTGAGAGCTTCTCTGAAGGCGGCTTGCCGCCTCGGTGCCTCCTCTTGTTGGACAGCGCGGCCAAAAAACGAGCCCGGATTCAAATGCCTGAGCAATGGCCGGACGCAACGACGCCGGAAGATCAGCTTCCTCACCTCGTGCGAGGCCCACGCAGGTTAGTACAATAACGGCGAGAAGGGATGTTTTCATCATTTTTAAAAAGTTAAGGCGTTGTTGAGGCCGGGATATTGTTTCCACCACGTGTCGGGAATTGCGCGTCGGACATTCGTGCCGCAGTGCACCTCCCCATTTCCAATGTGGTAGGATTGCCAATTCGGAAGAAATATCGCATTCAACGATTGTCGAACGCTTTGCTCGAATAGATCTATTCCTGCCGCGTCTTTTGGACCATGCGGCCTCGGGAGAAGATATACCCCATTGTTGGATTGCATATTGACGAGGTTTGGGGGCAATGCACGACACTTTGAAAGCTTTTCTCCCCCCTCGTTCCCAAAGTGAGGCTTTGGGAATGCTCGCCTCTGCGGCAGAAGCTCTACTTCGCGGCAAGGGCAGGGCATTTGCCGGATCGCGAGACTCGCCCTCGCCGCGAAACGGAGTTTCCACCGCGCTATGGCGTTTCCAAGTCCTCAACTTGGGAACGGGAGTCTGTCAAAATATGTTGACTGACCCGAATGGCACTAAGATAAGGGCAATTTAGGATGGAATTGGCTCGGTGAGGAGAGGCCGAAACGCTAGGGAAAAGCATGTCCAACAAGACTCCATTTTTCCAAGCGTTTGGGCCTCTTTTGTTTGGGTCGTCCGGCGGGGCGCGCGATGGCGAAGCTGGGACGGCTGAGTTCCCTGCAGGAACTGTATGAGATCTTTGGGCACCTGTTGCCGGAACGCCTGCTAGCCCCGACGGAAAAGGGCCCTAATAGCCGGGAGCGTCTGTTCAGCACGCAGGTGACTTTCTGGGCGTTTGCCGCGCAGATCTTGAGTCCCGGGCACGGCCTGCCTGGAGTTCGTGCGCCGGGTGGAGGCTTGGTGGCAAGAGCGGTCTGGCCGCGAGGAGGCTCCCCGCAGTTCGACCAGCGCCTACTGCCAGGCGCGGGCTCGCCTGGAGCCGACGACCTTGGAACTCATCCGCGCGGAGATCGCCTGGAGCCTGGAAAGGAATATCCTGGGCGAGGAGCGCTGGCTGGGCGGACGCGCGGTGAAGATCGTCGATGGCACCGGGATCAGCATGCCGGACACGCCGGCCAACCAAGCGCTCTGGCCGCAATCCAGCGAACAAGAGGCCGGTTGCGGTTTCCCGGCGATGAAGTTAGTCGGGCTCTTTTCCCTCGCCAGCGGAGCCCTGCTGGCCACGGCGACGGGCAACAAACACGGACATGAAAGCACCCTCTTTCGCACCCTCTGGGGAAAGTTACAAAAGGGTGACATCGTGCCTGGCGGACCGCGGTTTTTCCTCCTACGCCGCTCTGGCCGGTCTCCAGCAGCAGCGGGGCGTCGATAGTGTCATGCGGCTGCATCAGATGCGCAAAGTGGACTTCCGCGTCGGGCGCCGCTTGGGGTCCCGAGGACCGGCTCGTGGTCTGGCAGAAGCCGCAACGCACCGACACCTGGAGCGAGACCGAGTTTGCGGCCCTGCCCGAGACGCTCCCTTGCGCCTGATCCGGCTGCGGGTGGCCGCGCCCGGTTTCCGCACCAAAAGCGTCGTGTTAGTGACCACGTTACTGGACCCGGAAGCTTACCCCGCCGAGCAATTGCGGGAACTCTACGGCCGACGCTGGCAGGTGGAATTGCACTTCCAGCAAATCAAAACCCATCTGGCCATGGATGTGTTGCGCTGCAAGAGTCCGGAACTCATTGAGCGTGAAGTGCTCATGCACCAGATCGCCTACAATCTCGTGCGCAGCCTCATGCAGCGCAAGCGCGCACGGGCACCATGTCCCGCTCAGCCGCCTGAGCTTCAAGGGCAACGCTCGACACGTTGCGCCACTGGTCGGTGCTGATCGCCGCCGCCGAGCCGACCCCGCGGCACCAGCAGAAGCTCATCGCGCAAATGCTGTCTTTGATCGCCGGTGATCCCGTCCCAGAACGCCCCCGGGCGCAGTGAAACCGCGCGCCAAGAAACGACGTGGAAAGAACTATCAATTGCTCACCAAACCACGGTCCCAAATGGGCAACTTGCCCCGCCGCAATCGCCCCAAGGCCAAACAAGCCTAAAACTCCTCATCTTAGTGCCATTCTTGACTGACCCCTAATTCAGAGTTGACCCCGTTCACCTTGCCGGCGTGCGTTCATTTTGCTTGTGGTAGGGCAGCAGCCGCTTTTTCCTTCAGTTCTTGATATTGCTTGAGGTTTCCCGCGCGCATTAACTCGAGTTCCTGAAGCAAATGCTTGCGGGAGGTGCCGTGGGGCGGAATTGGTGTCGAGCAGTTTTGTGACCGTCGCGTCGTCTGGAGGAGGCCATGTGAAATCACTTATAATCAGATTCTCCGCGCCGGACGCCCAGCCACCGAAGCGAAGATGTCATGGCTTGCTGCTCCGCAGTGTCTGCCGCCCACGTTGGACCCCGCCCGGCCTGGTAGTTTGGAATGATCCAACTTTGGAGAGAGTCATGGTAGCTTAAGAGCAAAGCTGCCGCATCGAGCCGTAGTGCTATAAATTGATTTTCATCGGCAAAGGGAATGAGATCGTTTCTCTTAAAACCGCCGGCATCCAGCCCATCCTTCATATGGAGAATTATAAGCGCATCTTCGGAACCTGAATGTTTGGTTAAGAGAATTTTCAATCGAGCTTACGGATGGCCCATCTCCGTTCAAACGAGAGCGGCTTTTATCGCGTTCCAGCCCGACGAGGATCTCCAAAAGACTGCGGAAGTATTCGGCAATTATGAACGCCGTGAAATTGGCGGTCGATTTCCTCGGGTATCCTGGCGATGCCCGTATAATCACCGACTGCCGACAAACCGGCGACGCGATCCGCCACCGCCGAGGGAACGCTTTTCCTAGTGATCTCCTGTGCTCTGGTGGCAACCACGTTCAGAATGAGGAAGATGCAGAGATATATTGGAGTTTTCATTGGTTGGGGTCACGTATAACGTCACCGTTGGATTTTTTGACTTCGGCGTGACCGGTATTCGTGTCCACAGAATTGCTCTGATCCAATGCAAAGCCAGTAATTTGCGTTCCCAATCCGGAATTATCGCTGGCCAACTTGAAATACCACGGAATATGCCAAGTGAAGGAAGATAGCTTGTGTCGTAGTAAGGAGACTGAGCGCCCGCGGTGTATAGGGCCAACGATAGCATGATCTTCCGCCGAAAGCCAATTATTCTACCCCTCGTTCCCAAAGTGAGGCTTTGGGAATGTTCGCCTCTGCGGCAGAAGCTCTACTTCGCGGCAAGGGCAGGGCATTTGCCGGGATCGCGAGACTCGCCCCTCGCGCGAAACGGAGTTTCCACCGCGCTAGGGCGTTTCCAAGTCCTCAACTTGGGAACGGGAGTCTGTCAAAATATGTTGACTGACCCGAATGCACTAAGATAAGGGCAATTTAGGATGGAATTGGCTCGGTGAGGAGAGGCCGAAACGCTAGGGAAAAGCATGTCCAACAAGACTCCATTTTTCCAAGCGTTTGGGCCTTCTTTTGTTTGGTCGTCCGGCGGGGCGCGCGATGGCGAAGCTGGGACGGCTGAGTTCCCTGCAGGAACTGTATGAGATCTTTGGGCACCTGTTGCCGGAACGCCTGCTAGCCCCCGACGGAAAAGGGCCCTAATAGCCAGGGAGCGTCTGTTCAGCACGCAGGTGACTTTCTGGGCGTTTGCCGCGCAGATCTTGAGTCCGGGCACGGCCTGCCTGGAGATCGTGCGCCGGGTGGAGGCTTGGTGGCAAGAGCGGTCTGGCCGCGAGGAGGCTCCCCGCAGTTCGACCAGCGCCTACTGCCAGGCGCGGGCTCGCCTGGAGCCGACGACCTTGGAACTCATCCGCGCGGAGATCGCCTGGAGCCTGGAAAGGAATATCCTGGGCGAGGAGCGCTGGCTGGGCGGACGCGCGGTGAAGATCGTCGATGGCACCGGGGATCAGCATGCCGGACACGCCGGCCAACCAAGCGCTCTGGCCGCAATCCAGCGAACAAGAGGCCGGTTGCGGTTTCCCGGCGATGAAGTTAGTCGGGCTCTTTTCCCTCGGGCCGTCCGCTCTTCACCGCGCCAAGGAAGGCGACGAGCATTTCGTTTTCCTTGTGGCCGATGACGGCAATGGGCGCGCGGTTCGCCCCGAGCTTTTCCTCGATCCACCTCGCGAGGATGTCCGATCGAATGCGCAACTCGCCATAGGTAAGGGTGCTGCCTTCGCTGACGTGGGCGGCGCGGTCGGGGGCGACAGCTCCCCAGTGGTCAATTCTCGCGAGCAAATCCACGGCTTAGAAACCCTGGTAAACGAAAGGCGGCGTGGAGAAATCGCCACGCCCGTAGAGATAGATCAGCGTGGCGATGATGCCCAGATAGTAGATCACCAGCAGCGTCTGGCGGACGGCCGGACGTTGGAAAAATGGCGGTACCTCCATGACCTCAACTCGCAATACGGGTTTCCAGGTCGGCGATGATGAGGCGGGGCGTTGCCCATTTTTCGCGCTCGAATTCGGCCGGGGAAATATCGACGCCGAACTCCTGGGAGATGGCGACCATCAGTTCGACGGTCTTCATGGAGTCGAGGACTTGGGAATCGTAGAGCGGCAGGTCGAGGTTGCGCTCGACCTCGTCGGTTTCGGCGACGTTTTTCAGGACTTCGAGCAATCGGGTGGAAGTGGACATGGGAGGGGATGGGAATGAGGAGAGCGACTGGTCATATCGCCCGGGGACTCTGGAGAAATATAGATTCGGCGGACGGGCTTTCGAGCAATTTCACCGTTGGATCACCCGCGACGCGCGACGTTCAATCCTCGCGCTCATGATAGAAATCATCGAGCGCCTTGTTGTAATAGAGCCAGCCTTGGGGACTGAGATGGTCGAGGAAATCGACGAGGAAGGAGGGGTCTTTTTGATGTTCACGGAAATCGAGCAGGGCGACATCGTAGCGGGCGGCGGTCTCATCCAGCCGGCGCAGGTAGGCCGTCCGCGCCTCGGGCGAGACCCCATAGACTTCGAGCCGGATATCTTCCACTGGCATGCTGAGGAGCAGCGGCTGGGCGCCGAGTTCGCCAAAGGTGCGCAGGAGCAATTCGAGGTCGGTCCATTCCTTGGCGCCCTTGACCATCTTGACGAAATTCTGCGTCTGCATGGCCGTGGTGAGGTGCGCGGTGGCGTACTTCTGGCGTTTGCGTGCGACTTCGTTCCGCTTTGCCTGGAGGGCGGATTTGTTCACCGCAAATTGCGCGGCGCGTTTCACCAGGGTATTCCAATTGAGGGCGTGCAGGCCGCGGGCCGCCGGCTCATTCAACCCGTTCAGCTTCGCGTCTTCGTCGAGGATGTGCAGGGTGGCTTCGAAGTGGTCCTGCGCGCGGCCGATGGCATTTTGCAACTGTCCCAGCGGCCAGATCGCGGCGTAGAGGGTGCGGTCCAGCGAGCTGTTGCCGGCGAGCCGCCGGAGGGTGAACTCGAGGAGCCACTGGCTATCGAGCGTCTTGGGGTAATCCAGCATGCGGCGCGCGATATCGCGCTTGAGGCCGCGGCTCAAGTCGCTGCTGAAGGCGAGCTCGAAGGCCTGGAGATGCGAGAAATTGCCCTCATACCATTTCGGATCGAAGGCCTCGGTGAAAAACCAGCCCGGCGACATGGAGAAGGCGACCTTCTTGCCGGCGATACCCTTGCCGACGGCGGCGACTTTCTGGAGCACGGCCAGCGACGTGGTCCCAGGCTGGCCGACCGGGAAGACGCGGAAGCCGGTCGGGTAATCCTGGAAGAATTGAGCCGCATTGTTCGGCATTTCCTTGGCCAGTTCCGAGCTGCCGTAAAGGACGAGCAAGTCGGGCTGGGCGAAGGCTTTCTTCTGCAGGACGACGCCGTTGAGCTTCACCTCGGACAAGTCGGGAGCCAGCGCATGGACGTAGCGCTGCTCGATGCTGTCGCAGTAAAAGACGCCCGCCACCAACGCGACGAGGCTGATGGCCATCGCGATGGCGCAAGCAGTTAAATGGGTTCTCTGGGAGGGGGATCCAGTTTTCACAGGGCTTTCGATTATGAGCAGAATCGGCGGAAACTCAAGGCAAATGAATGGTTCGCGGGCGATCAAGGACGGGAACCTTCACTTCCAGAGCCTCGCGGGGCGGCGGCCTGCGGGGCCTGTTTAACGACCTGACAGCATCAACGCCGCTTGGCCGCGCCGCGACTCGGCTTGTTCAGTTCGCGCTCGATGTCCATACCACAGGCGGGCGACCGGGTCTTTCAGCTTTTCCAGCAGCGTGATGTTGGCGCCCCATGAGAGCATAGCCAATGGCTCCGGCGGACCGCCCAATGGTGCCACAGGCTGTGGCACAAATTGTCCTGATACCTGCTGGAGATACTTGGGACAATTTTGCAACAGGCTGTTGCAAAATTGCCTTTTGAGATTGTGCCACAGGCTGTGGCACAATTACTCCGCCTGAATACGCATCAAAAAAGGCCCTCATCCTTTTCAAATTCCGAATGGAAAACCCATCTTATTTCCGGGAATTCGGCTGCCAAATCCCCCGCCAACCGCTCTACTACCTTCGTCCCCCAACCTTCCGCCTTCTGCGCTCGTAAAATCTCCCGCCCGATGTGCCAGTAGAGCAGGATCAACTCGCGATTCACCGAGACCACGGCCTTCATCTGCGCCGCACGAACGCGAGCTTTCAGGTCGGCAAGGAACGGAGCGTAAGAGGATGGGAGGAGTGGAGAAACTCGCTTCTTGGCCGCCTTGGTCATCCCGCACTCTCTGACAGAAAAGCCGCGCTTGGTCGAACCAATCGCGGCGAAAACTTTCTTTCCTGCCGGTTTAATGATCCGCCAGCGTGAGCTTCAGCGTCGGCGGGGCGAGCGTGGGGTGATGGTTGCCCGCGAAGCCGTGGACGGCGCCATTGTTGCTGGGTTCGGAGGTCTCGCGGACGACGATGAGGGTCGCCCGGCGATTGACGTCGGCGTTGAGAAAGCCAGCGAGCGCCTGGCCTTCGATGGCAAAGGTGCCGCTGACGATCCCCGCGCGGCGTCGTGAAGGTCCCAAGTTTCACCGCGCGACGGGTATCGACCGCGCCAGCATCGGGCGAGAAGGCAGGCGCGTTTTCCCACGTGAGTGTCTCCGCGGACCAATTATCCTCGGCGTCATCCGTAAGGCCGTAGACGGCAAAGGTGCATTCGCCGGTGAGTGAGGCGTAGCCGAAGCCGGTCGCCTCAAAGTTCAGGGTCAGCGAGGCTTCCGCCACGTGCCGGTCGCGCAAGGGGGTGAGGTCGAAGCGGAGATAGGCCTTGCGGCGATAGCCTTTCGTCGGCGCGTTTTTGACCAGCAGCAGGGTGTCCGAGAAATGGATCGTGCTGTTCGGCGAACGATATAAGCGGCGTCGCCGGCGCCCCCGGCGGTCGTCAACGTGATCGTGGAGGGATGCGGGGCGCTGTTAGGACGGACGAAGGCATAGCGATCCGGCTCGCCTTCCGAACCGCGCACTTGCGTGAAGCGGTCGGGGGTGATCGCCGCGGATTCGTGAGTCTGGAGGAGGCGCGTCTCGCCGCTGCGGTCGTGGCGCAGTTCCACCTCGCCTTTCAACACCTGCACCTGGCCGCGCCCGCCGGGATCGGCGCTGATACCGAAGTCGGTGCCATGATCGATCAACTGGGCGTGCGCCGTGCCGACGACAAAGCCGTGCGCCTGTACCGGCACGTGCGCGGTGAGGGCACCCGTGTGGAGAAAGCAGGCATTCGGCCCCTGGATTTCCAGTTCCGCCGGGCCTTCGAGCGAGACTTCCGCGCCGCTTTGGAAGACCAGCCGGGCCACGCCGCTCTCCAGGCGCAGGCGGCCCGCCCGCAGCGGCGAACCGGGCACGGTGGGCAGCGAAGAGTTGTCCCAGCGCGCCCCATTCGTCTCCACGAGCGTCGCCAGGGGCTTTTCCGCCGGATGCGGGACCAGCCACCAAACGCCCAGCCCCAGCACGACCGCGGCGGCGAGTTGCAGCGGCCAGCGCGGAAAGCGCTTCACCTTTGCCGAGGGCTCGTCTGGCAGCATCTGCAGCACTTCGGAAAGCGGCACCTCGCCGAGCCGGCTCGCGTTTTGCCGCAGCGCCGCGTGCTGGTGCATGATCTCGACGTAGAGCCGGCGCAGCGCAACGTCCCCGAGGACGAGGGCTTCGAGCCGCGCGCGGTCTTCGGGCGAAAAATCGCCATCAAGCAGGCGGTCGCATAGGACGCGCAGTTCGGCTGGGGAATCAGGCGGGTTCATTTTCGGAACGGTTCAGGTTTTTGGACACGCATTCGTGCAAGACGTGCCGCACGCGGCTGAGCAGGCGGTAAAGGGCGCCGACCGTGCGCTCCAGCCGCGCGGCCATGTCTTCGAGCGAAAGCCCCTCCTGGTAGCGCAGGTGCAGCGCATCGCGATGTTCCGGCGGCAACTTGGCGACGCAATCGTGCAATAGCCGCTCGCGCTGCTCGAGTTGGTCGGCGCTTTGCTCAACTTCGTCGGACACGGTGCGCAGGAAATCCTCGCTGAAATCCAGGCGGTCCCGGTGCTTGCGCTTGCGGTAGGCCAGCACCTGGTGAAATGCCACTTTGCGCGCCCAGGCGCCGAAGTTCGTGCCCGGCTCGAATTTCGCGAAGCTCCGCCACATCACGACCTTGGCCTCCTGGAGAATGTCGTCCGCGTCCTGCGGGTGCGGCACCATGGTCATCACGTAGGCGCCGAGGAGCCGCTCGTGGCGGGCGAGCAGGAAGACGAATTCTTCGGCGCGGTCGGGTGATGACATGGTTTCTTTGGGGGCTTTTACAGATAAGTCCCGATTCCGCTCTATCTGGACAAAGTTTTTTGGTCACTTCGTCCCGGCCAGGCAGCCGGCGTCTTGTGGCCCATCAAGGCGTGAAATAAAGATCGCGCACCTTAAATCGGCTTAATCGACCTAAGGGCACCTCTGGAAACCCACTTTTCTTCAGAGAAAGCTTTTGCGGCTGTAAAATGGAGGAGAGTGTGAAGTATGAAGCGTTACCGCCAGAACACCGGAGGAGGATTGTTTGCCGCGATTGAACACGAACAAGCGGTGGCCAGTAAAACGACGGGGATTTTGAAACTGCGGGAGGTGATCGATTGGGAAAGGTTCCGACCGTTGTTAGAGGAGTTAAGCGGTTACGCCCAGCGGGACTGGAGCAAGGGCGGCAAACCACCGTTTGATCCGGTGCTGATGTTCAAAGTGCTGGTGCTGCAAAAGTTCCACGGGCTGAGCGATGATGCCACCGAAGAGCAGATCTTCGATCGGACGAGTTTCAAGAGCTTCCTTGGGTTGCGGATCGGCGATGCCATCCCCGATGCCAAGACGCTCTGGGACTTCAAGCAGCGCATCGAAGCCGAAGGCCGGGCGGGCAGCCAGCGGTTGTTTGCGGCCTTTGGGGCGATGCTGGAGGACGAAGGACTCATCGCGCGTGCCGGCAGCATCGTCGACGCCAGCTTTGTGGAAGCGCCCCGGCAGCGCAATGACCGGGAGCAGAACCGGCGGATCAAAGAAGGGGAACGTCCCGCCGAGTTCGATCACAACCCGGCGGTCGGAAGGCAGAAGGACAGTGCCGCGCGCTGGACGAAGAAGAACGAGGAAGTGCACTACGGGTGGAAGAACCATGTGAAAGCCGATGCGCAGACCAAGCTCATTCTGCGAGCCGTGACGACGCCGGCCAACGTGCATGACAGCCAGGTCTTCAAGGAGTTGGTCGATGCCCAAGACCGGGCGGTGCTGGCCGACTCGGCCTACCACAGCGAGGAACACGAAGCGCATTTGTTGGCGTTGGACGCGGAGGAATTCCTGCTGCGCAAAGCCCCCCCGAGGCCAGGCCCTGAGTGCGGCCGAGCAAAAGAGCAACCACACCATCAGCCGGATGCGGGTGCGGGTAGAGCACATCTTTGCACGGATGGCGCAGATGGGAGCCGACTTTTGCCGGAGCATCGGGTTGGCTCGAGCCACGGCCCACAATCATCTCTGCAACCTGGTGTATAATATGGATCGCTACGCCTGCTTGCGAAAATGAGCGCGGCGCCGACCGCCCGGCCAGGCTAAAGAAGGCCGGGAGCCAACTCCAGAACGAGCGGAGCCGTGGTCGTTGACCGCCTTGCTTGATCGACCAACCTTTTCGAGCGGGAAAATCCCCCGCCAACCACCCCGGTTTCCTCCCAAAACTCCAACGCGACCTTTCCAGAGGTGCCCCTAAATCAGCTTAATTTTCGCGGCCAAAGCGCGTTGTCCGCAATGCTGGCCACCACCACCTTTCCACATACCTGGAAGTCGGAACCCGCGGCGCGGCTTCCCTACCAGCTTGGTTTTTCGGCGCTCGCGCGACGTGCGGCGCGGCTTCCTCGCTGAGGGCTGACTTCATCCCCTCATTAAGCCCTAAAATGGTCGGCGGCGCCTAATGCTGCGTGGGCTGCATGGACTAGGTACCGGAAAATTCGCTATTTTAGGCAAAAATTGTGGATCTGTCCGACGGGGGAAAAAGAGCCGCGGAAGGATAGGAGAAGAATTTTTGTCCAAAGATTATCCATTCGGACTTATAGGACAGAAAGACTTCGCATGTTTCCCCGAACGACAGTCCTGACCTTGACCGTGCTTGCCATGAGCGCGCGTGCCGCCGTGGCCACCGACGACGGCCTCGAATTCTTCGAGAAGAAAGTGCGTCCTCTGCTTACGGAGCGCTGCTACGAATGCCACAGCCCGGACAAGAAGGTGAAGGGCGGCCTGCGGCTCGACCTCCGCGAGGGCTGGGTCAAGGGCGGGGACACCGGCCCGGCGATCGTGCCCGGCGATCCGGAAAAGAGCCTGCTGGTGACGGCGATCCGCTATAAAGACCGCGATCTGCAGATGCCCGAGAAACGCAAGCTGCCCGACGACGAGATCGCCATTCTCGAGCAGTGGATAAAAGTGGGCGCGCCCCGATCCGCGCACTGGCACCGCTGGCACTGAAGTGGCCGTGACCAAAAAGCAAGTCGGCCTAAGCATCGAGGCGGGGAAGAAATTCTGGTCTTACATGCCGGTGCAGAATCCCCCGGCACCAGCCGTCAAAGACACCGCATGGCCGCGCGACGATATCGATCGTTTCATCCTCGCGAAGATCGAAGCCGCGAATTTGCAGCCCGCGCCGGACGCCACGCCCGAGGTGCTCGCACGGCGACTGTATTTTGATCTCACCGGCCTGCCGCCGACGCCGGAACAAATCGATGCCTTTGTCAAAGACGCCGACGGCGACCGCCCATCGGCGCTGGCGAAGCTGGTCGATCAATTGCTCGCGTCCCCCCGCTTCGGCGAAGCCTGGGGCCGGCACTGGCTGGATGTGGCGCGCTTTGCCGAGTCGAGCGGTGGCGGGCGCACGCTGCTCTTCAAGGACGCGTGGCGTTACCGCGATTACGTGATCGAGTCGCTGAACGCCGATGTGCCCTACGACCGCTTTCTCCGCGAGCAACTCGCCGGCGATCTTCTGCCCGCAGCCACTCCGGAAGATCACCGCCGGCAAATTACGGCTACCGCTTTCCTCGCTCTCGGGCCGACGAACTACGAGGAGCAGGACAAGCAGCAACTGCGCTTCGACATCATCGACGAACAGCTCGACACCCTCGGCAAGGCGCTCCTCGGCCAGACGATCGGTTGCGCGCGCTGCCACGATCATAAATTCGATCCGATCCCCCAGCGCGATTACTACGCGATGGCCGGCATCCTCGCCTCCACGCGCACGCTCCACAATTACACCGACAACGTCACGCATTGGATCGCCGAACCGCTCCCCGGCGACCCCAACATCGAGACCGCGCTGCACGAGCAGGAAGAGAAAATCGCCGCGGTGGACAAGGAACTCACCGACGCCAAAGCGACGCTGGCTGAGCTTTCGAAGGGCGTGAGCCTGGCCACGGAAAAGCCCGGCAAGTCCATCGCCGCCAGCAGCCTGCCCGGCCTCGTGATGGATGACACGGAGGCCAAGGTGGTCGGCGATTGGAAGCACTCGACTTCGGTGGGCAGCTTTATCGGTGAGGGCTACCTCAGCGACAAAAACGAAGGCAAGGGCGAGAAGACGGTCACATTCAGCCCCGTGATCCCGCAGTCGGGCCGCTACGACGTCCGACTCGCTTACTCTCATCGCGACGATCGCGCTGACAACGTGCGGATCACCGTCTTCCACGCCGATGGCGAGGACACCGTTTTCGTGGATGAAACGCAGGTGCCGGCGATCGACGGACGCTTCGTGTCCCTCGGAAAGTTTCGCTTTGAGAAGGATGGCGCGGGCTACGTGTTGATCACGAATGAGGGCACCAAGAAATTCGTCACCGTCGATGCGCTGCAACTCGTGTCCGAAAATGAAGCCACTGCTGCCGAGACCAAGGTGGACATGGCCAATCCCGCCAGGAGCGCTGCGGCGCAGCGGGTGAAGCAACTCGAGGCGGACCTGAAGAAGCTGAGAAAAAGTGGGCCAGTGCGCGAGACTGCCATGGCCGTGCACGACGACGAGGAAGTCGCCGACACCCAGATCCGTGTGCGCGGCGTGCAAAAGCAGCGCGGCGATACGGTGCCACGTGGCTTCCTGCACGTGGCGCTGACGACCGAGCCGGTCATTCCGCCGACGGAAAGCGGACGCAAGGAGCTCGCCGAGTGGATTGCCAGCGCGCAGAATCCGCTGACGGCGCGCGTCTTTGTGAATCGCGTTTGGGCCTGGCTATTTGGCGCCGGGATCGTGCGCACGGTGGATATCTTCGGCACGACCGGCGACAAGCCTTCGCATCCCGAGTTGCTCGATGCCCTCGCCACGCGTTTCGTCGCCGAGGGATGGAGCGTGAAGAAACTCATCCGTGAAATTGTGCTCTCGCGGACGTGGCAAGAGACGGTCGCACCGTCCGCCCCAGCCGATCCGGAAAATCGTCTTCTCGCCCACGCCAACCGCCGGCGGCTCGATGCCGACCAATTGCGCGACACCATCCTGGCCGTGAGCGGCCAGTTGAAGCTCGATTACCTCGGGCCGAATATCACCGGCGCCGGCGACATCGATCCCAATAACTTTTCCGCCCAGAGTATCGAGTACGGCTATGTCTACACCGACACGCGGCGCAGCGTCTACACGCCTGCGTTTCGCAACAAACGGCTGGAGCTGTTTGAAGCCTTCGATTTCGGCGATATCAACAGCACCTCCGGACAGCGAAACGTCAGCACCGTGGCCCCCCAGGCGCTCTACCTCTTGAATCATCCTTTTGTGGTCGATCAGGCCCGTGCCGCGGCGGAAAGCACGGTCGCTCTGTCCGAGAGCAATGACGATCGCATCGTCACCGCTTTCCGGCGCACCCTCGGCCGCACGCCCTCCACCGCGGAGCTGGACAAGTGCCGGCACTTTCTCGGCCTCGAGCCAACCCTCGAACAATGGGCCGAGCTGCAACAAACGCTCTTCGCCTGCCTCGATTTCCGTTACATCGACTAAAATTTCTTAATCTTAATCTTAATCTTAATCTTAATCCTAATCATAATCTCTCTCTCGCACTCACACAGGGAGATTAAGAGTAAGATTAGGATTAAGATAAGAAAACTAACACCCACCATGAACAGCCTGCTCCATACCCGTCGTTCCGCGCTGCAAACCCTCGGTTGCGGCTTTGGTTATCTCGCGCTCGCCGGGATCGCCGCCCAGGAAAAGGCACGCGCCGCGCTGGCGCCCAATCCGCTCGCGCCCAAGGCGCCGCATTTCAAGCCGCGCGCCAAGCGCATCATCTTCCTCTTCATGCAAGGCGGCGTCAGCCAGGTGGATTCGTGGGACTACAAGCCACGCTTGATCGAGGAGGACGGGCGCATGCTCGATTTCGACGACCTGCGCGCCCTGGCCAAGACCGGTAAAAGCCCGCAGCAGCGGGTAATGAAGCCGCTCTGGAACTTCTCCCAGCACGGCCAGAGCGGGCTCTGGGCCTCGGATCTTTTCCCCGAGATGGCGAAGCACGCGGACGACATGTGCGTCGTGCGCTCGATGCACACCGAGGGCATCGCCCACGGCCCGGCCACGCTCTTTCTCCACACCGGCACGACCACCTTCGTGCGGCCGTCGATGGGCTCATGGGTGACCTACGGTCTCGGCACGGAAAACGCCAATCTGCCCGGCTTCATCAGCATCAGCCCCAGTCTCGGCAATGGCGGCCCGCGCAATTACGGCAACGCCTTTCTGCCCGCGATCTATCAAGGCACGCCGATCGGCCGCGCCGGAGTGCCGGCGAAGGAGGCCACTATCCGCAACCTCCAGCCCGCGCGCTCGCCCGAGGAGGCGAAGCGGCAGTTCGACCTGCTCCGCGACTTGAACGCCGAGCAGATCGCGCAGAAGCCCGGCGAAAGCGAACTCGAGGCCGTGATCAACAGCTACGAACTCGCCTGGCGCATGCAGGGTTCCGCGCCGGAGGTGCTCGATTTCAACAACGAAAGCCCCGAGACGCTCGCGCTCTACGGCATCGGCGAAGACAAGACGGACAACTTCGGACGGCAATGTCTGCTCGCGCGCCGCATGTGCGAGGCGGGTGTCCGCTTCGTGCAGGTGAACTACGGCGACAATACGAACAACCCCGCGTGGGACCAGCACTCGAATCTCAAGAAGCACGGCGATCACGCGAAGGCCGTGGACAAGCCGGTCGCCGGGCTGCTCGCTGACTTGAAACAGCGCGGCCTGCTCGAGGACACGATCGTCTGGTGGGGCGCGGAATTTGGCCGCACGCCTTATGCGGAAAAGAACGGCACAGGCCGCGATCACAATCCCGCCGGCTTCAGCGTGGTCCTCGCCGGCGGCGGCTTCAAGCGCGGCGCCACCTATGGCGAAACCGATGAATTCGGCCACCACGCCACGGTGGACAAAGTGCACATGCACGATCTCCACGCCACCGTGCTCGCCGCGCTCGGGCTCGATCACGAAAAACTCACCTACCGTTACGCCGGCCGCGACTTTCGCCTCACCGATGTCTACGGTCACGTCGTCCACGACCTCTTTGCATGAAAACCCCCACCCTCTCCTCGCCCTCCTCACTCTCCACATCTGCGTCCACGCCGAGCTCACCGAAGAGCAGCGCCGCGTCCCGCTCGAAGTCGAGTCGCCCGATCCGAAGCTCGCCAAGATCGTCCTCATTGCCGGTCCCATCAGCAACAACAAGCCGGGCGAACACGAATACTTCGCCGGTTCTGTCCTGTTGATGGACTTGCTCAAGCAGACGACCGGCGTCTGGCCCGTGTTGGTCGCCGAAGGCTGGCCGAAGAATGAAGCGATCCTCGACGGCGCCAAGGCGATCGTCGTTTACACGGACACGGCGGAGAAGCTGCCCTTCCTGGAACCGGCGCGCTGGGCGCACATGAAACGCCTCATCGACGCCGGGACCGGCTTCGTGATGTTGCACCAATCCGCGGATGTCCCCGCCGATCATGCCGAAGAAATGAAATCGTGGATCGGTGCCGTCTGGCAAAAAGACACCGGCTGCCGGGGTCACTGGGACATGGATTTCAACGAAATCCCAACGCACGAAATTACTCGCGGCGTGGCGGCGTTTCACGTGCCGTTCGACGGCTGGCTGTTCAATCTGCAGTTCGCGCCGGGCGCGACGCCGCTGCTCTCCGGCATGGTGCCCGACAAAGCGCGCTCGACGGCCGATGCCAAGACCCACATGGGACGGCCGGAAGTTGTCGCCTGGGCCTACGAGCGCCAAAATGGCGGTCGCAGCTTCGCCTTCACGGGATGCCATCTCCATCGCAATTGGGGACTCGAAAGCGAGCGGCGCCTGGTGACGAACGGCATCCTCTGGGCGGCGAAAATCGAGGTGCCTTCCGCGGGCGCGCCGGTCACTTTCAATCCGGCCAATCTCGCGAACAATCTCGACAACAAGCCCAAGCCGGCACCGAAAGCAGCGGCCGCACCGGCGCCGGCTGCCGCGCCCGCGCAGTAGTCCAAGGCGGCGAGCGGCGTGCAGGGCACGCCGGGAGAAATGCGAAAAAAGGCAAAAAAAGCCGGATATTTCGCTACGCAGCCCATGTAACCCCTTTACAGGCTCTCAAATCGTGCGAAATGAATATCCGATTCAGATATTCATTTCTTCATGACCCAGCTTCTCGAGACCCGGAAAGACTCCAAGCGCGCCCTCATCCTCGGTGCGGCCCGCCGCCGCTTCTGTCGTTTCGGCATCCGTGCCACCACCATGCAGGAGATCGCCCGCGACACTGATATCGCGGTCGGCACGATCTACCATTTCTTTCCTGACAAGGATGCCCTCATCCGCGCCTGGGTCACCGAGCATTGCCAGCAGATGCACGACGAAATGGCCGACGTGCTCCGCCAGTCGATCACTGCGGAAGACAAATTGAAGCAATTCCTGACCCTGCGTTTTCGCGTCGAGCGAGCGATGCGCGAGGAGCCCGCGATGCACGAAGTCGCCAAAGCCGTGCGCCGCCTCATGCCGGAAATGGTGCAGGAAACCGTGGCGACCGTTTTCGGCTATTTGCGCACCATCCTGGAGGAGGGACGCCAGACGGGCACCCTGCCTGCGGTGGAACCCGAAGCCGACTCCGAGATCCTTTTTCACGCCCTCCGCGGCTTCTTCCCGACGATCGACGACCCGATCATGGGACCGCCCGAGGAGAAGACGATGTTGCGAGTCATCGATTGGTTCGTCGCCAAATGGAAACTACCACGCCCGAAATCCCGTCTCTAATCGCTCCCACGGCAGACCCGGCCCGCGACCCGCTCTTCCGCGCTCGCGAACTGGCCAAGGTCTATCCGAGTGGCGAAACCGAGATTCGCGCCCTCGATGGTGTGGACCTCGACCTGTACGAAAACGAGCTCATCGTCCTGCTCGGCGCCTCGGGCAGCGGCAAGTCCACCCTGCTCAATATCCTCGGCGGCCTCGACGTGCCCAGCGGCGGCACGCTCACCTACCGCGACCTCGATCTCACCCACGCCAATGAGGACGACCTCACGCTGTTCCGCCGCGACTCCGTGGGCTTCATTTTCCAATTCTACAACCTCATCCCCAGCCTCACCGCGAAGGAGAACGTCGCGCTCATCACCGAGATCTCCCGCGACCCGATGACCCCGCAGGAAGCCCTCGCCCTGGTCGCGCTCGACGATCGCATGGACCATTTTCCCTCGCAGATGTCCGGCGGCCAGCAGCAGCGCGTCGCCATCGCCCGGGCCATCGCCAAGCGCCCCGAAGTACTGCTCTGCGACGAGCCACCGGCGCGCTCGACGTGAAAACCGGCATCACCGTGCTCGAGGCCATCGAGCACGTGAACCAGACGCTCGGCACCCTCACCGTGGGTCATCACGCACAACGCCGTGATCGCCGACATGGCCGACCGCGTCATCCATCTTTCCGACGGCCAGATCGTCAATATCCAGGAGAACAAGTCGCGCCGCCCCGTGCGGTCGCTGGCCTGGTAAGGCGGAATCCAGCGCATGCTCTCCCCGCTCGATCTCAAGCTCCTCCGTGACATCGGCAAGATGAAAGGCCAGATGGTCTCGGTGAGCGTCGTCATGGCCTGCGGGCTGGCGATGATGATCATGGCGCGCAGCCTCATCCTCTCGCTGGAATCGACGCGCGACGTCTATTACACGGACCATCGCTTCGCCGATGTCTTTTGCGATGTGAAGCGCGCGCCGAATGCGTTGCGCTCCCGCCTCGCGCTCATCGAAGGCGCCGCCACGGTGGAGACGCGCGTGACCGGCACGGCCAAGCTCGACATCCCCGGTCTCCCCGAGCCGGCCGACGCCGCGGTGATCTCGCTGCCCGACGACCGGCCCCAGCAATTGCACCTCCTCTATCTGCGGCGCGGGCGGCTGCCGAAATCGGCCGCGCCAATGAGATCGTCATCGGCGAAGCCTTTGCCGAGGCGCATGGCTTCGAGCCCGGCAACGACATCGTGGCGACGATCTACGGCGCGCGGCAGCGGTTGAAGATCGTCGGCATCGCCCTCTCGCCGGAATATGTCTTCGAGGCGCGTCCCGGCGAGACGCTGCCGGACAACAAACGCTTCGGTGTCTTCTGGATGAACGAGCGCGACCTGGCCAAGACCTTCAAGCTCGACGGCGCATTCAATAACGTGCTCGTGAAAGTCGCGCCCGGCGCCAATCCGCTCAGCGTCATGGCGGACCTCGACCGCCTGCTCGCACCCTATGGCGGGCTCGTCGCCTACGCTCGTCGCCTACGACCGGCACGACCACCCTTCCGCGCAGCGACTGAACGACGAACTGCGCGTGTTGCGCGGGCTGTCCGTCGCCTTTCCGGCGGTCTTCCTGAGCATCGCCGCCTTCATGTCGAGCGCCGTGCTCACGCGGCTCATTCGCTTGCAACGCGAGCAGATCGCGCAGCTCAAAGCCTTTGGTTATTCGTCGGTCCAGGTGGGACTTGCACTACTTGAAATTCGCGATCGTCATCGTCGCGGGGGCGACGCTCGTGGGCGGCTCCGCAGGCATGCTGCTCGGGCGCGGCGTGGTGAATGTCTATCATCGCTTCTTCCGCTTCCCCGAGCTGCACTTTCACCCGAACTGGCCCATGTTCGGCATCGCCTTTGCCGTCAGCGCCGGCGCGGCTTTCCTGGGCGTGATCGGCGCGGTGCGGCAGGCAGTGCACTTACCGCCCGCCGAAGCGATGCGCCCGGAACCGCCCGCGGAATACGAAACCCTCCCTCATCGAACGGCTCGGGCTGTCGCGATTCATGAGCACCACCTTCCGCATGGCCCTGCGCAATCTCGAGCGCCGGCCGTGGCAGGCCTTCTTCACCGCCTTCGGGCTCGCGCTGGCCACGGGCATTCCCATCGTGCCCGGCGCGATGGGCGACGGCATTCACTATCTGCTCTCCATCCAGTGGGATGTCGCCCAGCGGCAGAATGTGACCGTCAGTCTCATCGAGCCCGGCTCCGCGAGTGCGCTCACCGATATTCGCAGCCTGCCGGGGGTGATGATCGCCGAGCCTTTCCGCACCGTGCCGGCGCGCCTGCGCTTCGGCCATCGTTCGCGCCGCCTCGGCGTGACCGGCCTCCCGCGCGACGCCTATCTCAACCGCCTGCTCGACGACAAGGAGCGCGCCGTCGAGCTGCCGCCAAATGGCCTGCTCGTCTCTGCCAAGCTCGCGGAGATCCTCGGCGCGAAAGTCGGCGACACCATCATCCTCGAAGTGCAGGAGGGCGGCGCCCGCGGCTCGAGGCGAAGATCCAGGGCACGATCACGGATTACGCCGGCGTCTTCGCCTACATGGAGATCGACTCGCTCCGGCGCCTCATGCGCGAAGGCGGCACGGTCAGCGGCGCGTACCTCTCGGTCGATACGAACCACTGGGACGATTTCCTGTCGCGCGTGAAGGAAGCCCCCCAGGTCGCGGGCGTCTTCATCAAGGAAGCGGTGCGCGCGAGCTTCAAGAAGAGCACCGGCGAGATGATCGGGATGATCACCACGATCTATTTCACCTTCGCCATCATCGTGAGCTTCGGCGTGGTCTATAACAGCGCGCGGATTGCGCTCAGCGAACGCAGCCGCGACCTGGCCACGTTACGCGTCATCGGCTTCACCCAGCGCGAAGTCGCCAACGTGATGTTGAGCGAACTGGCGATCCTGACCTTCGCCGCCATCCCGCCGGGTTTATGGATCGGCACGCAGCTCGCGGCCGGCATTGTACACACCGCCAGCACGGAGAGCGTGCGCCTGCCGCTCATCCTCACCACCCACAGCTACGCCATGGCCGTGGTCGTGGTGCTCTGTTCCTCCGCCCTTTCTTTTGCAGTAGTGAGCCGGCGTCTCGCCCAGCTCGACCTCCTCGGAGTCCTCAAGGCCAGAGAATAAATGAAAACGACCACCACCACTTCACCCACCACCCGCCGCCCCGCCGGCGCGCGCCGGACGGCCGCGCCGTGGCGCAAATACCTTCCGCACGCCATCGGCGCCGCGCTGGTGCTGCTGCTCATCAATGCGTTGCGCCCGCAACCGCTCGCCGTCGAGATCGGCACGGTGAAGCACGGGCCGCTGACCGTCACCGTGCTCGAAGAAGGCAAGACGCGCATCCGTCATCGCTTCACGATTTCACCGCCGGTCCCCGGCTATCTCAACCGCGTGCCGCTGCGCCAGGGTGACCGCAATCGAGGCGGGCAAGACCGTGCTGGCCACGATCCAGCCGCAGCCCGCGACCTTCCTCGATCCCCGCGCGCGCGCCGAGGCCGAAGCCCGGGTGCAGGCCTCGGAAGCCACGAAGATGCAGCGCGAAACGCAGATCGATCGCGCCACCCGCCGCCCTCGACCTCGCCAACAAGGAACTCGTGCGGGCCAAGGACTTGAAGAAGTCGGGAGCCATCGCCCTGCGGGATTTCGATACCGCGGAAAACCAGGTCAATATCCTGACCCGCGAATTGCACACCGCCGAGTTTGGCTTGCAGGTCGCCGATTTCGAACTGGTGCAGGCCAAGGCCGCGCTCACCCAGGTGCAGACGCCGGCGACTGAGAACGCCGACCCGTACAAGATCATTTCGCCGATCACGGGCTATGTGCTCAACGTCTACGAGGAGAGCGCCCGGATGCTGACCGCCGGTACGCAGATCATGGAAGTGGGCGATACGAACGACATGGAATCCGAGATCGAGCTGCTCTCGAGCGACGCCGTGGGCGTGCAGCCCGGCGCGGACGCCCGCATCGAGGAATGGGGCGGCGAAGCTCCGCTGCGCGGCAAAGTCACGGTCGTCGAACCCGGCGGCTACACGAAGGTAAGCTCGCTCGGCGTCGAGGAACAGCGCGTGAAAGTGCGCATCGATTTTGTCGATCCGCTGCCGCCCGGCACGGTCATCGGCGACCGCTTCCGCGTAGAGGCGCGCATCGTCACCTGGCATGGCGAGAATGTCCTGCAAGTGCCGACCGGCGCGCTGTTCCGTCGCGGTGGAGACTGGATGGCCTTCGTCTACGATGGCGGCCACACGCACTCCGTGAAGGTGGAGATCGCGCACAACAACGGCGTCACCGCCGAAGTGCGCTCCGGGCTCACGGAAGGCCAGCAGGTGCTGGTGCATCCGCCGGATGCGGTGGAGGAAGGCAGCGCGATCCGGCCGCGGAAGTGAGGCCAGCCGCGAAGCGGGCTTCCAAAACCCAACCGTCATTCTGAGCCTGCGAAGAACCTCGGATTTTCTGCCTTTCTTCACCCATTGAGCGGAGGATGGCGCCAAGCTTGCACGATCGGCCACGCGTCAGATGCCAGAGCGAAATCAGAGATCCTTCGCAAGCTCAGGATGACGGGTTGGGGAGGGGCGCCAACCTATCATTCACCCGCCACCAGCCGCTCCCACTCCTCCTCGCGGAAGCCGGTCACGCCGGCTTTTTTGCTCAGCGCGAAGGGTCGTTTAACCAGGTTGCCGTTCGATGCCAGCAGGGCGAGCGCTTCATCCACCGTCAGCTTCGGCAAGCGCGTTTTCATATCGAGCGCGCGGTAGTCCTGACCGGCGGTGTTGAAGAGTTGGCGCAGATCGCCGCCGACATGGCCGAGCATGGCGCGGAGTTCCGGGACCGTGGGCGGCTGATCCCGGATGGGGATCACCTCGGGCGCGATCTTTTTCGCGGCGAGGAATTTCAGCGCCTTGCGGCAGGTGTCGCACTTTTCGTAGGCGTAGACCCGCAGGCTCATGCCGTGGGCAGGCCGAGGTTGTGCGCGATCTGCACGGTCGAGTGGGCCTTGTTGAGCGTGTAGAAGTGCAGGCCGGCGACGCCGAACTCGAGCAGCGAGGCGCATTGCTCGGTGGCATACTCGATCCCGTAGGCCCGCACGGCTTCGTCGTCGCCGTCGAGTTCGTCGAGCCGGCGGAGAAAACGCGCGGGGAGTTTCGCGCCGCAGAGCGAAACGAAACGGCGCGTCTGCCCGGCGGAAAGAATCGGCATGATGCCGGGGATGATCGGCACGGTGACGCCGAGTTTGCCGACCAGATGATCGTGAAACTCGTAGAACTCAGTGTTGTCGAAAAAGAGCTGCGTGATGACGAAGTCCGCCCCGGCCTGGATCTTCTCGGCGAGGTATTGCCAGTCCACCAGCTTGCCCGCCCGCTGGGCGATGTGGCCCTCGGGAAAGCCCGCCGTGCCGATGGAGAATTCTCCGCGCTCGCGAATGAAAGAGACCAGCTCCCGCGAGTATTCGAAACCGCCCTCGGTCTTCACGAAGTCGCCGCCGCCGGGCGGGTCGCCGCGCAGGGCGAGGACATTCTTGATGCCGCGCGTCCGCGCCTCGTCGAGCACCGCGCCGAGCTCGGCCTGGGTCGAATTCACGCACGTGAGGTGCATCATGCCCGGCAGATCGTGGGCGCGCTGGATGCCATCGACGATACCCAGCGTCTTGTCGCGCGTGCCGCCGCCCGCACCATAGGTCACCGAGCAGTAGGAGGGCCGGATAGCCAGCAGCGCGGGGACGGTTTTCTCCAGGAGCGTGCGCTCGCCCTCGTCGGTCTTGGTGGGGAAGAACTCGAGGGAAAGGACCGGGCGTCCCGCCAGCCGGGCGTCGGAATAGATGTCGCGAATGAACTGCATTGGGGGACGGAGTGTGCCCATGGCTCACGGCGGCGACAAGTGCGGGCGTGTGTCATCGAGGAGAAAATCCGAGACTTCGCGCCACCACGGAGCATAGGCACTGAAATTGACCGTGTTGTGCGTGGCGCCCGGATCGGTCCACAGACGTTTCGGCCCGGCGTAGCTGTCGTAGAGCACGTGGCCTTGGGCGGCGGTCACGACTTCATCCTCCCCGGCGATGAGCATGGCCAGCGGGCCACGGTAGTCATGCAACGCGGTTACATTGTCCCACGGATCGCGAAGCATAAGGCGCACGGGCAGGAAGCCGAAGCGGTGGGCGGCCACGTCGCCCAGCCGCGCATACGGGGTGAGCAGAAACAGGCCGGCCACGTCCTTGGGCCGGCGTTGCGCCAGGGCGCTGGCCAGGCCGCTGCCCAGGGATTCACCGAGCAGATAGATCGGCCGCGCATCCGCGGCCTTCAGAGTGTCGATCCCCTGCAAACCGGCCTCGATGAAGGATTCCTGGCCCAGCTTTCCCGGCCGTGCGCCGAAACCGGGATACTCGAACAGGTACACCTCCCAAAGCCGGCCGCCGTCGAGCTGCTCGAAGCCGTCGATATAATGCGTGCGCATCAAGGCGTAACCGGCATTGCCATGGAAAAGAACCAGACGGTGGGCGGCGGGCCTTCCTTTGTGCGCATTCGTCCAGCCGATGATCTCGCCCTGCGCATTGCGCCAGGGCTGGCACTGCAGTTCCGCCGCCTTGGCCAGCATGCCGGCTGCGGTTTTGTAAAAGGGGAAGTAGATGATCCGCCGTTGAAACAGACCGACAATCGCGCAGAGCAGCACATAGGTAATGACGAGCAGACGCAGCAGGGGGAAGAGTCGGGATTTGGTCACAGGCCGCATCGACAAGACATGGCGGGCCGTGTTTGTTCAATCGCAACCTTCCCCACCCATGCGCCTGCTCTCCCCGCCCTTCCTCGCCGCCGTCTTCACCGCGCTTTGGCTCGCGCCTGGTTTTGCCGAGGACGCCGCAAAGCCGACGCCGCCTCCCTACGAAAAGCGGGCGGAGCACGATCGCAACGGCATCGGGGTCTTCTACTTGGGACGGGAGATTGCCCATGTCATGGGGCATCAGGCGGCGGATTGGCTCGAGCGCCCGGAGCGCGAGGAGGAAGAGCGCACGGATTTGCTGATCGAGGCGCTGAACCTGCACGATGGAGAAGTGGTCGCGGACATCGGCTGCGGCTCGGGCTTTATCTCCCGCAAGATCGCGAAGAAAATCGGCTCGGGCACGGTCTACGGCGTGGATATCCAGCAGGAAATGCTCGATCTGCTGGCGAAGCGCATGGCGATGTTTCGCATCACCAACGTGAAACCCATCCTGGGCACGACGAGCGATCCCAAGCTGCCGCCCGCACCGTGCGACACGATGATCATGGTCGATGTCTATCACGAGTTCGACCAGCCGTATGAAATGATCCGGGGGATGATCGCCGGCTTGAAGCCCGGCGGGCGCATCGTCTTCGTGGAGTTCCGCAAGGAAGACCCGAAGGTGCCGATCAAGGAAGTGCACAAGATGAGCGAGGCGCAGGTGCGCAAGGAAATGGCGGTGCAGCCGGAATTGGAATTCGTGGAAAGCATCGAGACGCTGCCGATCCAGCACATCATCATCTTCCGCAAGAAATGAGCGCGCACTACACCTGGAAGAAGCTGGGCTCGGCGAAATGGGAGGACGCGTGGGTGGAGCGCCTGCGCGAAGTGAGCGACCGGCTCGCCATCACGGCCCTGGCGGGGGCGAAGACCATCCGGCTCGAAGCGTTTCAATTGACCAAGGCGCAGGCGGCGCGGCTGAAGAAGGCTTTCGGCGGCACGGTGGCCCTGCAGAAACAGCAACGCGCGGTGAGCGAGGCGGTGACCGCGCCGATCCGCGTGCGCGACCGGTTGGTCGTGGTGGGCAGTGAACGGGCTCGCGCGGCGGAGAAGAAGGTGGCGGGCGGCCGGGCGGTGCTCTTGATTCCCGCCGGCATGGCCTTCGGCACCGGCGACCACGCCACCACGGCGACGTGCCTGCGTTTTCTCGCCGATGTGAGCGATGAACTGGCGGCGGCAGCCGTGGGAGATGCTCGATCTCGGGGCGGGCAGCGGCATTCTGGCGCTGGCGGCGCGGCTGCTCGGGGCGCGTCGCGCGGAAGCGGGCGACTTCGATCCGCACGCCGTGCGCACCGCGAAGGAGAATGCGCGGCTCAATGCCATCACGGGCATCGTTATCAAGAAGCTCGATGTGCGCGAGTGGCAGCCGCCGCGGACCTGGGGCGTGGTGGCCGCGAATCTTTTCAGCGATCTGCTCATGGAGGTCGCGCCGAAAATCGTCGCTTCGGTTACACCCGGCGGACGACTGGTCTTCTCCGGCATTCTGCGCACGCAGGAGGCCGAAGTGGTCGCGGCCTTTCGCCGCGCCGGGCTGCGAATCGACCGCCTCGTGCGCAAAGGGAAATGGGTCAGCGGGTTGGCCACGCGTATCTTAACTGGAAAAACTCGTTGACGCTCTTCGTGAGCAGCCGATAGCTTTCCACCCCACAAAAAACCCCGAAATTATTTAGACAAATATCCTGCCTGCGTGGGTTTCGCGCCGCGAAATGATGATTTTCCGGTGATCCGCGCGGGCTCTTTTTATCTATGGCCGAAGAACTTTCCTACGTGATCGTGACCCCCTACTCGATCCGCAAATCGCGTACCGGTGGCATCCTGGCGCGACTCATTTCGCGGACGGGGCTCGATCTCGTAGCCGCCCGCATGTTTGCCCCGAGCGCCGAGCTCGTGGAGAAGTACGCGGCCGCCATCGTCACCGATCCCGAACCGCGGCATCGCGCGACGCAGGAACTCATCCGCAAGTACGTGGTCAAGAACTTCACGCCGACCGAGACGGGCTCGCGGCCCCGCGTGCTGCTGCTCGTCTTCAAGGGCGAAGACGCGGCCCTCAAGCTGCGCTCGACCGTGGGCCATATCGTGAACGAACGCACCAGCGGCGAGACGATTCGCGACACTTACGGCGACTACATGGCGGACGCGAATGGCGAAGTGACCTACTTCGAGCCGGCCGTGCTGGCCCCGCCGGACGCGGCCAGCGCCCGCGCCGATCTGCTGCTCTGGGCCTCTTATTCCGACAAGGACGGCGGGCTGCTCGATGAAGCGGTCTCCTTCCCCACCGGCACGAAGGTCGAGAAGACGCTCGTGCTCATCAAGCCGGACAACTTCCGCTTCCCCAACGCGCGTCCCGGCGGCGTGATCGATCTCTTCAGCCGCACCGGCCTCTACATCATCGCCTGCAAGGTGCACCGCATGAGCGTGGCCCAGGCGGAGGAGTTCTACGGCCCGGTGCTGGAAGTGCTCATGGACAAGCTGCGCGGCCGCTCCGGCGAAACCGCCAAGGCGCTGCTGGAGAAGGAATTCCAGGTCACCCTCAGCAGCGAAGTGCAGACGAAGCTGGGCGACCTGCTCGGCCCGATCAATGGCCGCGAGAACTGGGAGCAGATCGTGAAGTTCATGGCCGGCCTCAAGCCGAGCGATTGCCCGGCGGACAAGCGCCACGAGCCCGGCTCGGAAAAGTGCATCGCCCTCTGCTACCAGGGCGTCGACGCCGTGCGCAAAATCCGCGAGGTGCTCGGACCGACCGATCCTTCCAAGGCGCCTCCCGGAACGATCCGCCGCGAGTTCGGCTCGACCATCATGGTCAACGCCGCGCACGCCTCCGATTCTCCCGAAAATGCCCAGCGCGAAATGGGCATCGTCAACATCAAGGAAAACAATCTCAAGCCTCTGATCGAAAGCTGGTTTGGCAAGTAAGTGCCCGCTTTTGCCAATCCGAAATCCAAAACCAAAACCTACCCTATGGAATTAGCCAATCGCGCCACGATCCTCACCCCCTCGCTCACTCTCAGCATCGATTCGAAAGCCAAGGCCATGAAGGCCGAGGGCATCGACGTGTGCGGCTTCGGAGCCGGTGAGCCGGACTTCGACACGCCCGAGCACATCAAGGCCGCCGCCCAGGCCGCCATCGAGGCGGGCTTCACCAAGTACACGCCGAGCAGCGGCACCCCGGAATTGCGCCAGGCCATCGCCGACAAATTCCAGGCGGACAACGGGCTCGCCTACAAGCCCTCGCAGATCATCGTGAGCAACGGCGCCAAGCACTCGTGCTACAACGCCATCCTCGCCACGATCCAGCCCGGCGACGAAGTGATCATCCCCGCGCCTTACTGGCTGAGCTATCCCGAGATGGTGCGCCTGGCCGGTGGCGAGCCGGTCTTCGTGCAGACCAAGGAAGAGAACGGCTGGAAGATGACTTCCGACGAATTCCAGGACGCGATGACGCCGCGCACCAAGATGGTGATCATCAATTCGCCCGGCAACCCGACGGGCGCGGTCTACAGCAAGGAAGAGCTGCAGGCCATCATCGATGTCGCCGTGGACGAGGAGATCCTGATCCTTTCCGACGAAATCTACGAGAAGCTCGTCTATGATGGAGCGGAGCACGTCAGCGTGGCGACCCTGCCCGGCGCCTACGATCTGACGATCACGATCAACGGTTTTTCCAAGGCCTACTCCATGACCGGCTGGCGGCTCGGGTACCTCGGCGCTCCGGAGCCGATCGCCAAGGCGATCGACGCCATCCAGAGCCACAGCACCTCGAACCCCTGTTCGTTCGCGCAGAAGGGTGGATTTGCCGCGCTCAAGGGCGACCAGCAACCGGTCGTCGACATGCGCGATGAATTCGACCTCCGCCGCAACTACATGGTGAACCGCCTGGGCTCGATCCCGCGCGTAAGCGTGGTGAAGCCGCAGGGCGCTTTCTACGTGCTGGTCAATATCGGCCAGCTCGGCCTGAGCTCCACGAACTTCGCCGACCGCCTGCTGAGCAAGCACCACGTCGCCGTCGTCCCCGGCGTCGCCTTCGGCAACGACCAGACGGTGCGCCTGAGCTACGCGACCAGCCTCGACGTCATCAAGAAGGGCCTCGACCGTTTCGAGGAATTCACGAAGACGCTGTAAGGCGGCTTCGGTAGACGATGCGCGTGCCGGCCGGCGGACATCCGCTGGCCGGGCGCGCGTGGTTCATCGCCGGCGCCGGGCCGCTGGCGGGGCGTTTGGCGACCTTCGCGGCGGCACGGTTGGCGCGCTTTTTTCCCGGCGCTTTCTTTCGGGAGGGTGCGGCCTTGCTGGCGCCCTTTTTCGAGGTGGTGGACGGTTTTTTTCCGGCCTGGCTTCCCGCGCGTGGCGGAAGCGGATTTCGGGCGCGGAATGGCTATCGCCGCCACCGCCGTTTCCACTTCGACGCCGAAGATTTCGCTGAGGCTGGCATCATCCAGCGCCGCCGCGGTGGCCGGAGCGGCCGCCGCTTCCGCGCTGGCGGCGGTGATGAGGTCCTGCATATCCACCGCGCGCAGGGTAAAGAACAACTCCGGCTGGGCATCGAGCCGCGCGCCGATGCCGTAGAGAACGGCCGCCGCGTGCTTGCACATTCCCGCCCAATCCGGGCAGGAACACTGGAGCGTGATTTCCTGGGGCGAAGGGAACAGCCCGCTTCCCCGGGCCGCGATGTCGGTGAGGATCTCGGGCGAAAGCCGGCCTTGCAAAAGATCGAGCAGGTTGGTGATTTTCCCGGCGCACTTCGTCTTGAACTGCCGCCAGTGCGCGGCCTTGAGCGGGCTGACGGCGATGGTGATCGTATAAAGCTCCGAACCCTGCACGAGCGCCTCGATTTTTCCGTGCGCGATTTGGAGGTGGATGACCGATCCATTGCGCGCATAGCTGCGGCCGCGCGGGAGGCGATTGGCGTAGTCGCTGTAGGATTCCAGGTTTTCGCACCACGCGTTGCCCCAATAGGTTTTCGCGATCTTGCGGCCCTCGATTTGCACGGGCGCGAGGACCCGGCCTTCGCGGGCCAGCTTTTTGGCCGCCGTCGCGGCCTGGCGGCGGCGCTGATCCACGGAAACGTAGGGCTGAAACGAATACCAGGACATCAGTCGATCATTCGCAGATCGCCGACTTCAAGTCGAGCGCAACGAAGCCCAAAAGCTCATCGTTCGACATTTCCGTGAGCAACTTCTCCGCCCCCGCCTTCCGCGCCGAGCAGGGCGTCGGCCAGCGCGGCTTTTTCGCTGAGGAGCGCATCGATGCGCTCCTCGATCGTGCCGCGGCAGACGAATTTATGGACCAGCACGTTGCTCTTCTGGCCGATGCGAAAGGCCCCGGTCGGTCGCCTGGTTTTCCACCGCCGGATTCCACCACCGGTCGAAATGAATGACATGGCTGGCCGCCGTGAGATTCAAGCCCGTGCCGCCCGCCTTGAGCGAGAGGACGAAGAAAGGAGGACCCTCCTCGCGCTGAAACGAAGCCACGAGGTGCTGGCGCTCTTTGACCGGGGGGTCGCGCCGTGCAGCACCAGGCCAGCCCGCCGGAATACCTGGCTCAAACGAATCGCCAGCGGCTCGGTCATCTCGCGAAACTGCGTGAACACGAGCACCTTTTCCTGGCGCGACGCGATTTCCTCGCACAGTTCGGCCAGCCGTTGGAACTTGCCGCTGTCCTCGGGGAAAAAAGGCGCCGTCGCCCAGCCACTGGCTCGGATGGTTGCAGATCTGCTTGAAACGCATGAGAAAGGCCAGAACCAGTCCGCGGCGCTGGATGCCGTCGACGTCCTCCAGTTTCTCGCCCAGTTCCCGCACGCTCTTCTCGTAGAGCGCCAACTGCTTTTTGCTGAGGGCACACCAGGCGGCCACCTCGGTCTTGTCGGGCAGATCGGCGATGATGGCGCGATCGGTCTTGAGCCGCCGCAAAAGATAGGGGCGCACCAGCCGGCGCAAGGCCGTGAAATCGGGCGGCACGGCGGCTTGCAGCTTTTTGACGTAGCGCGAGAATTCCGCGGCGCTGCCCAGCAAACCGGGATTGAGGAAATCGTAGAGCGACCACAAATCGCCGAGCCGGTTTTCCACCGGCGTGCCGCTCAAGGCGATGCGGGCCCGGGCGCGCCAACCGTTTGACCGCGCGGGTTTTGCCGGGCGCCCGGGTTTTTGATCGCGTGCGCTTCGTCGAGGACGATCAAACGCCATTCCTGCGCGGTCAGCCAGTCCAGTCGCGCCGCCTGCCCGTAAGTGGTCAGCACGACATCCTTGTCCACGAGAAACTCCGCGGCGGCGGCGGCGTCACGCCACTCGCTGGCGGGCGTTTCGGACGGGTGCAGAAAACCGGCACGGAGGCTGGGAGCGAAACGGGCCAGCTCATTTTTTCCAATTCGCCAGCAAGGAGGCCGGCGCGATGATGAGCGAACGCTCACCCGCTTCCGCCGGCGGGTCTTGATGCTTCAGCCGCAAGAGCAAGGCGGATGACCTGGATCGTCTTTCCCATTCCCATGTCGTCCGCCAGGCACGCTCCCAAACCCAGGCGTTGCAGCATCCAGAGCCATTTTACCCCCGTCGCCTGGTACGGCCGCAGCCGCGCCACGAGATGTTTGCCCGGATCGAAATCCGGCCCGCTCCCCGGCTGTCGAAGCTGGTCCAGGATCTCCCGCAGGCCATCGCCGGCCGCCACTTCACTCCAGGCAGGAGTTTCCTCGAGAAGCGCTTCCTCCGTGGCGCCGATTTTGACTCCAGCCAGCAGACGCATGGCCTCGAGAAACGGCACGCCCTCGCCCGCCGCGCCCTTGGCGACGCGGCGCCAGTGCTCGAGCACACTTTTCAGCTTGTCGCGATCGACCTCCACCCATTGGCCGCGTAGGGAGACCAAGCCCTCTTCCGCCTTCATCAACGCCTGCCACTCCTTCTCCGTCAGCGCTTCGCCACCCGAGCGTCGTGGTGGACGGAAAAATCCAACATGCCCGCCACGCCGAGCCCGCCGCCCGGGTTGCCGCCGATGCGCACACTCACTTGCGGGTCGCGTCCCTTGTCCACTTTTCCACCAGTTCGGGATGCGCGTGATGATGCCGCTGGCCTCGAGCACCGGAACCTCCCGCAGGAACGCGTAGGCTTGCGGAGGCGTCCAGGCCTGGGCCTGAAACACGCGGCGGCTATCGAGCAACTCACGCGTCCATGCGCTGCTCTCCGCGGCCCGCTGCACTGGCTCGAGCAGGGAGCGCAACGCCGCCTGGTTTTTTTGCGCCGACGTATTCCTGGAGCGCGCGGCCGAGCGGCAGATGCACCGGCTTTTCCTGGGCCGAGAGCCGATGCGTGTAGGTGGCCATGAAGGCAAAGGGCGTTTCCGGCGAACGTTTGTTTTCCGCGAGATGAAAGGTGACCTTGCCGAGCAAATGGAGGGCAGGATTGATTCCACCCAGCCAGGCACGCAAACCGCCTGCCGCCCGCGCCTCGCGGCGGGCCAGCGCCGCGAGTTCGCTCCACAGCCCCGCGAAGACTTCCCGCGACGCGTATTCCGCTCCCGGCATGGCGGGCAGGCGCAGGGTAAAATCGAATCCCATCTCCGCCGGCAACGCTGGAGGGGGGGTATCGGCTTCCTCCACCGCCTCCGGAGCATGAGCCAGCATCGTCAAACAGGCATCCGCGAATTCGCCCCAGAACGCGAACTCCACCCTCCACGGCGCCGCATCTTCGCGCCGCGTCGCCAGGGCCAGCAGCCCGTCCGCGGAACTCCGGGCGAATGCCTTCTCGAGAAGCTGCGCCGTCTCTTCGGAAAAAGTCGCCGCTTCCGGCCCCTCCGCCGGGGCGAGCGGCTGAAGATACAAACGCCCGTGCGGACTCAATGCGGGAAGAAATGGCATGCGTTTCCTTAATCATTCGACCACGCCGCCGCCACCCGAAATGGCACCCACCCGGCTCCGCCTCCGCGCCTGGTCACGCGTGTCATAGGGGGCTTTGCGATTGTCCACCGGCGAGGCGCTCTGCCACAGTCGGGGCGTGAAGCTTCCGTATTACCAAGTCGATGCCTTTACCGACCGTGTCTTCGGCGGCAATCCCCGCCGGCGTGTGCCCGCTCGCAGCGTGGCTGCCAGACGAGATCCTGCAGCGTATCGCGGCAGAGAACAATCTTTCGGAGACGGCCTTTTTCGTGGGAGGCCGCGGGAATTACGCGCTGCGCTGGTTCACGCCGACGGTGGAAGTGGACCTCTGCGGCCACGCCACGCTGGCGGCGGCGTATGTCATCTTCCATGAGCTCGGCTACGGCGGGGAGACGATTCGTTTCCAGACGCGGATCGGCCTGCTCGGCGCGGCGCGCGACGGCGACGTAATCACGCTCGATTTTCCCGCCTGGACCGCCAAGCGTTGCACCGAAGTGCCGGCCGCGATGGCGGATGCGCTGGGCTGGCTGCCGCGCGAACTTTTCAAGACGCGCGATTATCTCGCCGTGTTTAGCCGGGAGGACGAGATCCTCAGTTTGAGGCCGGACGCAGCCATGCTCGCGAAGCTCGATTGCCTCGGCGTCATCTGCACGGCGCCGGGCACGGACTGCGATTTCGTCTCCCGTTTTTTTCGCGCCAGGCGCGGGCGTGCCGGAAGACCCGGTCACCGGCTCGGCGCACAGCACGCTCATCCCCTACTGGAGTGCACGGCTCGGGAAGAAAATCCTCTTTGCGCGCCAGCTTTCGCAGCGGGGCGGCGAACTCTTCTGCGAAGATCGCGGCGAACGCGTCGGCATCGGCGGAAATGCCGTCCTCTACAGCCGCGCGCAGTTGGAAGTGCCGTAGGCCAGGACGAGGCCGGGAGTGACATTGGCTGCGAGCACCAATGGTGCGCCCCAAGCCAGCCCAGGGCAACGCCCTGGGTGATCGGTCACCGCAGGCATGAGCCCTGAAGGGGCACCACAAATTGTGCCGCCCCTTCGGGGCTCGACCCTATTCCATTCTCAACCCAGGGCGTTGCCCCGGGGGCTGGCTTGGGACGGGCCTTTGGCCCTCTCGGAATGAAGCTGCCCCGATATCCAGCGGAGGGCTGCGCCGACCTCAACCGAAAAACAAACGCCGCGCTCCCTGGGGAAGCGCGGCGTTTTGAAGGATTTTGGATTGGCGCTTAGGCGAGCGAGTCGAGCTTGGCGACGATCTCGGTCTTCGGCTGGCGACCGACCAACTGGCCCTGCACTTCGCCGTTCTTGAAGAAGAGCAACGCGGGAATCGAGGTTGATGCGGTAGCGCGCAGCGACCTGCTGATTTTCGTCCACGTTCAACTTGGTCACTTTCGCCACGCCCACCTTGGCGGTGGCGATCTCGTCGATCACCGGCGAAAGCTGCACACACGGCCCGCACCAAGGCGCCCAGAAATCCACGGGACGGGTTTGTCCGACTTCAGGACTTCGGCATCAAAATTTGCATCGGTGACGGTGACGACGTTTGCGTTGGCCATTGAGGTAGTAGAGTTGGAGACGTTAGGAAACTGAACTGACGCTGTAGGCCCAGAAGACGAGGCCGAGGGAGATGAGGGAGACGAGCAGGGCGGCGATGCTGAGCACGCTGACGAGGCCGTCCGGTTCGGCTTCGGCCGGGGCGGTGAGGACGGTCTGGCCCAACTGCGGGACGGGCTGAAGGCTGCTTTGCGAAGAAAGGGTGGCGGACGGTTGCTTCACCAGCGGC
Source organism: Chthoniobacter sp. (assembly GCA_037200205.1). Classification (GTDB taxonomy): domain Bacteria; phylum Verrucomicrobiota; class Verrucomicrobiia; order Chthoniobacterales; family Chthoniobacteraceae; genus Chthoniobacter. The sequence continues at coordinate 12,611 of JBBCHV010000038.1, read as the reverse complement.
TGGGTCTGCTGCATCTTGATCGTGGGCCTTCGGCAGGGCGGGCTTGCCCCCTCGGGTGGCAAAGTGATGCGCGCGGTTTCCTTCTTCGGGGAGGCCGCTTTTTGCGTCACGGGTTCCGGCGGAGGATTGATGCCGCTCTGGACCGGCCGGGCCACGCTGCTCGGCGGCGCCACGGGCTTGAGCGGCACGGTGGGTTTGGCCCGAGGGATGGCGGCTTCGGCGGTGGATTGATGCCACTGACCGGTCTCAGTGCGCCGGAACCCATCGGAGGCTTGGGCGGCGGCGGGACGAAAGGCTTGCCGGCCGTGGACGGCGGCAGAGCGGCATCCGCCGGCGGAATCTTGGTCGTCTCCTTCTTGGGAGAGCCACCGGGAGGAGGAGTCGCGGCGGGCTTGCCGGGAAGATTGATACGCACGGTTTCACGCTTGGCCGTCGGCTGTTCCGGCTTGGGCGGCAAGGTGATGCGGATCGTCTCCGCTTTGGTGGCGTCTTCGGTGGATTCAGAGGGAGCGGGAGGAATTTCGTCTGACATAAGATTTATGGCGCGAAGGGTTACTCTCACCGGCCTTTTCCGGTGTCAATACGATTGTCCCTCTTCGCCAGTTTTAAGTCTTAAGGGCACCTCTGGAAAGGTCGCGTTGGAGTTTTGGGAGGAGACCGGGGTGGTTGGCGGGGGATTTTCCCGCTCGAAAAGGTTGGTCGATCAAGCAAGGCGGTCAACGACCACGGCTCCGCTCGTTCTGGAGTTGGTCCCGGCCTTCTTTAGCCTGGCCGGGCGGTCGGCGCCGCGCTCATTTTCGCAAGCAGGCGTAGCGATCCATATTATACACCAGGTTGCAGAGATGATTGTGGGCCGTGGCTCGAGCCAACCCGATGCTCCGGCAAAAGTCGGCTCCCATCTGCGCCATCCGTGCAAAGATGTGCTCTACCCGCACGCGGATTCGGCTGATGGTGTGGTTGCTCTTTTGCTCGGCCGCACTCAGGGCCTGGCCTCGGGGGGCTTTGCGCAGCAGGAATTCCTCCGCCCCCAAGGCCAACAAATGCGCTTCGTGTTCCTCGCTGTGGTAGGCCGAGTCGGCCAGCACCGCCCGGTCCTGGGCATCGACCAACTCCTTGAAGACCTGGCTGTCATGCACGTTGGCCGGCGTCGTCACGGCTCGCAGAATGAGCTTGGTCTGCGCATCGGCTTTCACATGGTTCTTCCACCCGTAGTGCACTTCCTCGTTCTTCTTCGTCCAGCGCGCGGCACTGTCCTTCTGCCTTCCGACCGCCGGGTTGTGATCGAACTCGGCGGGACGTTCCCCTTCTTTGATCCGCCGGTTCTGCTCTCGGTCGTTGCGCTGCCGGGGCGCTTCCACAAAACTGGCGTCCACGATGCTGCCGGCGCGCGCGATGAGTCCTTCGCCCTCCAGCATCGCCCCAAAGGCCGCAAACAACCGCCGGCTGCCCGCGCGTCCTTCGGCTTCGATGCGCTGCTTGAAGTCCCAGAGCGTCTTGGCGTCGGGAATGGCGTCGCCGATCCGCAGCCCAAGGAAGCTCTTGAAACTCGTCCGATCGAAGATTTGCTCTTCGGTGGCATCATCGCTGAGGCCGTGGAACTTTTGCAGCACCAGCACCTTGAACATCAGCACCGGATCAAACGGCGGCTTACCGCCCTTGCTCCAGTCCCGCTGGGCGTAACCGCTTAACTCCTCTAACAACGGTCGGAACCTTTCCCAATCGATCACGTCCCGCAGTTTCAAAATCCCCGTCGTTTTACTGGCCACCGCTTGTTCATGTTCAATCGCGGCAAACAATCCTCCTCCGGTGCTCTGGCGGTAACGCTTCATACTTCACCCTCTCCTCCATTTTTCCCCGGTAAAAGCTTTCTCTGAAGAAATGTGGGTTTCCAGAGGTGCCCTTAAGTTTTAAGTTTTAAGTGCCACATTCGCCCGTCACATTGGGAATCCCCCGAACTTAAAACTTGAACACTTAAAACTGACCACTTTGGGAATGAAGATCCTCCTCACCGGCGGCGCCGGTTTCATCGGTTCCAATTTTGCCGACCTCCTTCTCGCGGAGGGCCACACCCTCAGCGTGTTCGACGACTTCAACGATTTCTACGATCCGGCGATCAAGCGCGCCAATGTCGCCGGCTTCGGCAAGCACGTGCCCATTTACCAGGCCGACCTGCGCGATGGGGATGCCGTGGAGCGCGCCGTGCGCGAACAGCAGCCCGATTGCATCGTCCACCTCGCCGCCCGGGCCGGCGTGCGCCCGTCGATCAAGGAACCGAAGCTCTACATCGACACGAATATCACCGGCACCTGGCACATCCTGGAAGCGGCGCGGCTCCACGGGGTGCCGCGGGTCTTTCCGCATCCAGCTCATCCGTCTATGGGGTGATCAAAACCGCGCCGTTTTCCGAGGACATGCTGATTAACCAGACCATCTCGCCCTACGCGGCGACGAAGATGGCCACCGAGCAGTTCTGCTCGAACTACAGCCACCTCTACGGCATGCGCACGATCAGCCTGCGCTTCTTTACCGTCTACGGCCCGCGGCAGCGTCCCGACCTCGCTATCCATGCGTTCACGAAGAACATCCAGGAAGGCAGGACGATCAACCAATTCGGCGACGGCAGCACGCGGCGCGACTACACCTATGTCGACGATATTGTCCAGGGCCTCCGCGCCTGCCTCACCTACGAAGGGCCGCTCTGCGACGTCTTCAATCTCGGCGAAAGCCAGACCACGACGCTCAACGAACTCATCGCTACGATCGAACAGGCGCTCGGCAAAAAAGCCGTCATCAACCAGATGCCCGAGCAGCCCGGCGATGTGCCCCTGACCTACGCCAATATCGACAAAGCGCGCCGCCTGCTCGGCTACGACCCGCACACGAAGATCGCCGAGGGGATTCCGAAATTCGTGGAGTGGTTCCACGCGGCGCAGCGAAAGTAGCGGATTGGCGACAGCGGGGTTGTATCCCACTCGAACGTGTCATGGACGGGTATGGCGCGTGCCCTCCCCCACTCCGTCATTCTGAGCTTGCGAAGAACCTCTGATCGTCTGCCTTTCTTCACCCATCGGGCAGAGGATGGGACCAAGCTTGCACGGTCAGCCACGTGTTGGATGCCAGAGCGAGATCAGAGGTCCTTCGCAAGCTCAGGATGACGGGTGGGAGGGATTCTCCCGTCAAACCTCAACTGAATGGCTCGCCTTAAATGCGCTCCAGCCGGCCGGTGCTGTCGCCGAGTTTGTCCGCCTTCACGCCCATGCGGTCGAGGAGCGAGAGATAGAGATTGGTCATCGGCGTCTCCTTTTCGTAATGGACGTGCCGGCCGGGCTTGAGCGTGCCGCCACCGCCACCGCAGAGAAGCACGGGCAGGTCGTGATGCTGGTGCGCGTTGCCATCGGCGATAGCGCTGCCCACCACGATCATCGAATTGTCGAGCACCGTGCCGTAGCCTTCCTTCATCGCCTGCAATTTGCCCAGGAAATAAGCGACCTGGTCGATGTGGAACTTGTTGATTTGCGCGATCTTGGCCTTCTTCTCCGCGTTGTTGCCGTGATGCGAGAGGTCATGGTGCCCCTCGGTGACGCCGATGAAAGGATACGGGCGATTGCTGCCCTCGTGCTGCACCATCATCGTCGCGATGCGCGTCGAGTCGGTCTGCAGGGCCAGCGCGAGCAGGTCATACATGATCTTTACGTGGTCCGGAAATTCGGTCGGGATGCCTTCCGGCTTTTCCATCGCCGGGCGGGGCCGGGCGGCCTCCGCGGCCTTGAATTTGGCCTGCTGCTCGATGGCCGTTTCGGTCTCGCGCAAGCCGGTAAGATACTCGTCAAGCTTGTGGCGATCGGTCGCGCCGAGGTTCTTTTGGAAAGCCTTCGCATCCGCCGCGACGACATCCAGGATCGAGCTGCGGCAACTCTCCCGCAGGGCGCGGCCGGCCACCAGATCGGGGTCCTCCTCATTCGCCGCGAAGAGACGCTCGAAGATCAGGCGCGGGTCGCCGATCGGCGGCAGCGGCGAGTCTTCACTGCGCCAGGAAAGATTGTTCTGATACGCGCAGGCATAGCCGGAATCGCAGGATCCGGCCTGGCGAAGCGACTTCTCGCAGCTCAACTCCATCGAAGGCAACCGCGTGTTCTTGCCGATCTGCATCGCCGCCACTTGATCGACCGAGACGCCCACCGAGATGTCCGCCCCCGCCGTCTTGCGAGGATGAACGCCAGTGAGAAAACAGGAATTGGCCCGCGCATGATCCCCCGCTCCGTCCCCCAAGGCCCGCGCCTGCACGTGCGCGAGACCGCTGAGCACCGAGACCTGCCTGCCGCACGGGCTGCAACGACGCGAGGGTCGGGGACAGCTCGAACTTGTCGCCGATGACCTTGGGCGTCCAACTGTCCATGTCCATGCCATTGGGCAGGTACATGAAAACCATGCGCCGCGGGGTGCCGCCCATCGGGGCGACGGAGGCGGCCTTCAGGACGCTGGGCAGCATGCACTCGAGGAAAGGCAGCGCCATGGTGACCCCCAGGCCACGAAGAAAAGTCCGGCGCGGCAGGTAAATGGCTTTGTTCGGGATGTGCATACTTAGTCCTGGGGTTCGGCATTGGAGGCCCACGTCGCGGGCAAGCCACTCGACGGAGGCGATCAACATGGGGTTGACGCTGATGATCAGATCTTCCTTAGGTTCAAAGAAATGGAGCCCACCCCGGCCACCTGCCGCCAGCCAGACCATATCCGGCGAAGAAACCTCGAAACGGCGGCCATCCCCGAGCGCCACGAAAAACGGGCGGAACGGGTGTGCTCTCATCAGTTCCCGCAGCTTCCGGATCATGGGTGAGTGTAGTGGCAGTCGCGCCTGCGGGCAATGCCGCAGTGACCGGTGCGCCGGCCGGCAGGGCGGCGGTTTTTTTGACTTCGGAAAACTTGCGGTGATCGCCTTCGCCGCGGCGCATCAGGAAAGGCACGCTGTCGACCACTTCCAGGATGAGGTTGGAGAAACTCGGATTCTTGTCGAGCGAGCCGGAGATCTTCTCGATGGCGATGCGGTCGTAGAATTCCAGGCCGCGACCGAGCGCATACGTGAGCGTCTTTTCCGAGATGCAGCGCAGGAAATCGGGACGCTTCTTCGTGAGCAGGATCTTCTGCAATTCCGAGGGACCCAGGAATTTCTCCCCGCTCACGAGCTGACCCGTGGCGTCGATGCCCGCGCCTTCATCCTGCTCCCGGCGCATGCCGACGCCGTCGAACTGCTCGAGGCCGAAGCCGATCGGGTCCATGCGGGCGTGGCAACTGGCGCACACCGGATCCGTGCGATGCTGCTCCATGCGCTGGCGCAGCGAGCCGTGCAATTCCGTGCGGGGCCTTGTCATCGAGATCGGGCACCTGGGGCGGCGGCGGGGGGCGGCGGTGTGCCGAGGAGATTCTCCAGCACATATTTGCCGCGCTTCACCGGCGAGGTGCGCGTGGGATTCGAGGTGATGGTGAGATAGCTGCCCTGCCCGAGGATGCCGCCAGGGCGGTTCGCCGGCAGCGGGCACTTTCACGAAGGCCTCGCCCTCGACGCCAGGCACGCCGTAATGCTTCGCAAGACGCTCATTCACGAAGGTGTAATCCGCGCCGATGAAATCGAGCACCGACCGGTCTTCGTGCATGATGTATTCGAAGAGCGATTCGGTCTCGCGCTCCATGGCCGTGGCCAGCGCCTGGTCCCAATCGGGGGAAGGTCTTCGCATCGGGCTGCACCAGCTTGAGGTTGCGGATCTGCAGCCACTGGCCGCCGAAGTTTTCCACCAGCGCCGAGGCTTCGGATCGGCGAGCATGCGCTTGACCTGCGCATGGAGATTCTTGCGCAAGGTGCCGTGCTCCGCCTCGGCGAAGAGCGCTTCGTCGGGCATGGTGCTCCACAGGAAATAGGAAAGCCGTGAGGCCAGCGCCCATTCGCTGATGAGCGTGGCGGATTGCGGATTGTCCGGCTGCTGCTGCAATTCACCGCGGAAGAGGAAGTGCGGGGAGACGAGGAGCGCGGTGAGCGCCGTCTGCACGCTCTGCTCGAAGTTGCCGCCCTTGATCCCGGCCTGCTTGTAGATCCACATGAAGCGCTCGACTTCATTGGCCCCGAGCGGGCGGCGAAAGGCGCGCTTGCCGAAGGATTGGATGATCGCCCGGGCGGCGTACTCGAGATTCGGCTGGCCGGCGCCGGGCTTGAAGATGAAGTACTGCGATTCCGGTGCCTTGACCGGCTGCGGCGGCGAGAGAAGAAGGATCTGCCGGACGACGAAGGTGCGCTTGCCGTCCTTGTCGTCGCCCTTGTTCTTGTCCTTGGGATTGGGGCTCTTCGCCGTCTCGCCGGGGGCCGCCGGGTTCAGCACGTGCATCATGAGCGTGTGCTCGCCCGGCTTGTCCACGCGCAGCACCGTCTTCACCTGCTCCTTGAAATCCCGGCGGCCGGAAAGCTCCGTCGTGCGCAGGATCTGGCCGTCGAATTTCCATTCCATCCGCGTGGCCTCGGCGCCGACCTTTTGCGATTCGACCACGAGCTTGAGGTCGTACTGGCCGGCCACCGGCAGGTCGAGTTTCACCGTCGACTCCGTCTCATCGATCTTGCGCGAGATGGCGGTGGTGCCAGTCTTCGGGCCGCCTTCGATGGTCAACAGGTCGACGTAGATTTTCGCCGGGCGCGGCTTGTGGTCGTTGAGAATCGCCAGGCTCATGACCTTTTCCGCGGCGGCGAGATAACGCTCGAAAAGCACCGGCGGCAGCGTGAGCACGTCGCCGATGTCGTCGAAGCCGTAACCGGAATCGTCCGCCGGAAAATCGTCCGCCGGCTGGAAATCGACACCCACGAGGTCGCGGATGGTGTTGTTGTATTCCACGCGATTGAGCCGGCGGATGGTGACGCGGCCCGGGTCCGGATGGTCGGGATCGACCGTGAAGACGACGAGGTCGATCCACTTCATGATCTTCTCGCGCTCCTCCAGCGTCGGCTGCTTTTCCTCGTCGGGGGGCATCTCGGATGTGCGCACATTTTCGAGCACATGCTGCCACGACTTTTGATCCTGCGCGGAGGGAGCCAGCGACGCCGTCAAATCCAGGGCCAGCCCGTTTTCCGTCAAGCCGTCCATGGCCAGGGCGCCCTTCTTCTTCCCGTTGCCGTGGCACTTGTAGCAATAGGTCTCGAACAGCGGTTTCACCTCGTGGGCAAAATCCGGCCGGCGGGAAACGATCGGCGCCGGGGCGGGAGTCGCGGCGGCCACCGGCTCGGGCGTAGCCTTCGGTGCGGAAACCTGCGGCTCCTTGGCGGAGGGCGTGGGCGTCGCCGCGGCGGGGGTCGGCGCCGGCGTCGCCTGCTCTGGCGGCGGCTCCGCCGGCTTCGAGCAACCCGCCCAGACCACGAGAAGACCCGCTGCGCCGAGGCGCAGCAGAGCGGAGGTAGGGGGGAATCGAAGTTTCACGGGCGGTGAAATTGCCATGGTCAATTTGCCCCGGTTCCTTCTCCCGGGCAATCGCTCTTTTGCGCGCTCCATGCGGACAAGAGCAGTTTAAGCGGTTTCAAAAAGGGGTAGCCAGAGTGACCGCCATGGAGGGGGAGACTCGGGGGCGCATGGCCGGGGTTTTCGTCTGGTTCGTCCTTTTCGTGGTTTCACCTCTTCGAGAGAACAGAAGTTGGAAACCACGAAAGAAGCCAAATAAACGAAAGGCCTTTCGTGCTTTTTCGTATCCTTTCGTGGACCCATCTTTTCGACGGGCAGATATTTAGGGCTTCGCCGTGAGCTTGCGTTCCCGGCGTTTGAAACGACTACGGCCTTATTCAAACCGCTTAGTTTTTCGTGGGGGTGCCGTCAAGCGCGGTGCGGATCGCCGAGAGCAACTCCTCGGCGCGATACGGTTTGCGCAGGAAATCCACACCCGGCGGCAGGACGAAATCGCCCCGGAAGACCTCCGCGCTGTAGCCGCTCGTGTAGATCACCTTGAGCGACGGCTTTTTCGCGAGAAGCTGCTGGGCCAGTTCGTGGCCGGTCACGCCGCCGGGCATCACCATGTCGGTGATCAGGATAGCGGTTTCATGGCCGCACTGCTCCCAGAGTTCCAGGGCGGTCTGGCCATTCACGGCCTCGTGAATGCGGTAGCCATTCTGCTTGAGCACATGCAGGACGACGGCGCGCACCGTGGCATCGTCCTCCACGATCAGGACCGTTTCATTGCCGCGCTGACTGGCTGCCACCGGTTTCGCAACCGGTGATTCCACCCGCGCCGCCATGGCGCGGCGGGGCAGGAAAAGGGAAAAGGTGGCCCCTCTGCCAGCCTCGCTCTCCACCGTGAGCCAGCCGCCGTGCTGTTGCGCGATGCCGAAGGCCGTGGCCAGGCCGAGACCGGTGCCCTTCCCCACTTCCTTGGTGGTGAAGAACGGCTCGAAAATGTGCGGCAGGCAATCCGCCGGGATGCCCCGGCCGGTATCGGAGACATCGACGCGGATGAAGGCCTCGCCATCGACGCGCGCCGCAAGATTCACCGGCAATTCCTGCGGAGTAACCGACCGCGTGCGCAGGGTGAGCAGGCCGCCGTGCGGCATGGCATCGCGCGCGTTGACCGCGAGATTGAGGAGCACCTGCTCGATCATCCCCGCATCTGCGTGCACGGGCGTGGCTTCCAGGGCGAGCTCCGTTTCGAGGGTGATGTCCTCGCCGATCAACCGCCCGAGCATCCGCGACGCCTCGTTCACGATGGCATTCATCTCCAGGTCGCGCGGCTGCATGGGCTGGCGCCGGCTGAAGGCGAGGAGCTGGCCGGTAAGCGCCGCCGCGCGCTCCGTGGCGGCGACGATATCCTGGAAGATGGCCTTCACTTCCGCCGGCGGCAGCTCGGTCATGAGCGCGAGCGACGCATTCCCCTGGATGACCATGAGGAGATTGTTGAAGTCATGCGCCACGCCGCCGGCCAACTGGCCGATGGCCTCCATCTTCTGCGATTGGCGCAACTGTTCCTCGAGTTGCCGCTGCTCGGTGATGTCGTAGCTGAAGACGGTGACGCCGGTTATTTCCTGGCCGTTGAAAATGGGATTGAACGACTCGGCCAGGACCCGCGTGCCGCGCATAAACAGACGGGTCACTTCCCAAGTGAAACGCTCGCCGGCCAGCGCCCGCTCGTAGAGCTGCTGGCGCTGGACCAGTTCGTCCGCGGGCAGGATATCCTTCAGGGCCATGCCCACCTCCAGCGGAGATCCGATCCGCTCCTCGACCTGGCGGCGAAAGTGCGAGTTGAAAGTGATGTAGCGCAAATCCCGGTCCACCGACCAGATGGAGGCGGTGGTGTTTTCGATCAGGGCCGTGAGGTTGGCTTCGCTGAGGCGGACGTCGCGCGTGCTCCGCTCCACTTTCCGGCGCAACTGGAAATTCCAGAGCAGCGCCACGCCCACGATGGACACCGCCACGGCCAGGACACCGCCCAGTATCCACAGGATTTGCCGGTCGGACGCTGACTCCTCCTCAAACAGGAAGCCCTTCAAGCTGGGCTTGTGTCGGATAAGGCCGGTCTCTTGAAAGATCTGCTCCATCCGCTCCCAGCGCCCGAGGTTCATGTGGCCGATATCCACAAGCTCGGGAAGAATCAAGGGCCGCATCTCCCGGGCTTCGATTTCGAGATTCTCGCGCTTCAACCCGCGCCTCTGCACCTCGGGCTTCTTCAAGATGAGATCGATCATCTCGTCCTGATGTTCCATGGCGTACTCCCAACCGCGGCGGGTCGCCCGGATGAAGGCCGCCACGCGCGCCCGGTCCTTCTTCACCGCCGCCTCGGTGGTGAAAAGAGTATCGCCATAGAAATCGACCCCGTAATCGGCCACACGGATCATGGAGGGCTCGACGCCCGCCTGGCGCAGTTGCGTGGGCTCGACGGTGCTATAGGCGGTGACCGCATCGACGCGCTTCTCAATCAAATCGCGCAGGTTCCAGGTGTGCGGCCGCTGCTTCACGGTCCGCAGCGGAATGCCCTCGTGCTTGAACATGGCCTGAAACTGCGCCGCGCCCTCCAGGGGGCCGACCATGACGGTGCGCCCGGAAAGGTCCGACGGCTTGTGAATGCCGCTGTCGGCCCGAGTCAGGACGATGAACTGGGGAGTGCTGGAAGATGACGGCGCAGGCCACCACGGGCTTGCCCTGGAGGCGCGCCAGCAGCACCGCTTCATCCGCCACGCCGAAATCCGCTTTTCCCGAGAGCACCTCGTCGATGGCGGGCCGCCTCGGCGAACCTTCGCGAATCTCCACTTTGATTCCTTCGGCCTGATAGAACCCCTTGGCTTCGGCGGCATAAAAGCCGGCGAACTGGAACTGATGATACCACTTGAGCTGAAGCACGATCGGCGCTTCGGCGCGGGCCGTCGGCAGGGCCAGCAGCATCGCCGGCACCACCAGACGAAGAGCGCTCCTTGTTTGCGAGGCAAACAGACGGAGAACAAAGGACTGGAGGCGGGCGACCGCGGTCATGCAAAGGCTGAATGGCCGGGCAGCTACTTAGCAGAAGACGTACTTAAACGTAGAACTACTTAAATATTTCTACGCAAACCGGGCGTGGATGGCCGACATAGGGCCGAAACCCGACAAAACGACGGCGTTCTGTTGTCGATTTATGGCACAATAGCGGCACTCCGGCGCATACGTGCGCACGCGCCGCACCAGCGACCAGCGACCAGCGACCAGCGACCAGCGACCAGCGACCAGCGACCAGCGACCAGCGACCAGCGACTCGTCCGAAGGGAAGTAATCGAGAGCCGCGGCTTACAGCCCGGAGCCCGCCTTCAAGGTCTGACGGCCTTCGTAGATGACGTCCTTGTAGGTCGCGCCCGCCGGGATCATCGGCAGCACGTGCTCCGTATAAGGCACCATCACGTCGAGCACGTAGGGCTCCTTCGCGTCGAGCATGCGCTGCATGGCGGCGGCGAGGTCCTTTTTATGCAAGACGCGCTCGCATTTCACCGCGAAGCCTTCGCACATCTTCACGTAATCGGGATAGATGCCGGTCGGATCTTCGAGGCTGCCCTTGTAGGCATTCTTCGGATTGCCGAGGAAGGTGTGGCCGCGGTTGGACTTGTAGAAGCGGTCCTCCCACTGCATCACCATGCCAAGCCATTGGTTGTTGAGGATCATGACCTTGGCATTGATGCCCTCGACATGCGCCATGGCGAGTTCCTGCACGTTCATGAGGAACGAGCCGTCGCCGTCGATGTCGACCACCTCCTTGTCGGGAAAGGCCACCTTCGCGCCGAGCGCGGCGGGATAGCCAAAGCCCATGGAGCCGAGGCCGGCGCTGGTCAGCAACGTGCGCGGCTTGTTGAAATCGTAGAACTGCGCGGCCCACATCTGGTGCTGGCCCACGCCGGTGGTGATGATCGCGTCGCCCTTGGTCAGCTCATAGAGCAGGCGGATGGCGTACTGCGGTTGGATGACGTCGTCGGTGTCGTTGAAGGTGAACGGGAACTTTTCGTGCCAGTCGTTAATCTTGGCATACCAGTCGGGGAAGGCGGTGAAGCCCGTCTTCACGCGCTTCTTGCCGGATTGCTCGAGCAGCTCATTCAAGCGGCCGAGGGCGTATTTCACGTCGCTCAGGATCGGCAGGCGCACGACCTTGTTCTTGTTGATCTCCGAGTTGTCGATGTCGATGTGGACGATCGTGCCGTGCTTGGCGAATTCGCTGATCTTGCCGGTCACGCGGTCGTCGAACCGCACGCCGATGGCCAGCAACAGGTCGGCCTCATTCACCGCGTTGTTCGCGTAAACGGTGCCGTGCATGCCGAGCCACTTGAGCGAAAGCTCGTGCGTCTCCGGGAAGCAACCGATGCCCATGAGAGTGGTCGCCACCGGGATGCCGGTGCGCTCGACGAACTCCAGGAGCTCAGCCGAAGCCTCGCCCGAGATGATGCCGCCGCCGCAATAGATCATCGGTGCCTTGGCCTGCTTGATGAGGCCCACCACTTCGTTCAGCGCCACGTCGTCCGCGTGCTTCACGGGATCGTAGCCGCGCAGGTTCACTTCGCTGGGGAAGATGGGTTGCGTCGTGGCGAGCTGGATGTTCTTCGGGATATCGATGAGCACAGGGCCGGGGCGTCCGGATTGCGCGATGTGGAAGGCTTCCTTCACGATCCGCGGGATGTCGTTCACATCCATCACCAGGTAGTTGTGCTTCACGATCTGGGCGGTCACGCTGAACACGTCCGTCTCTTGAAAAGCGCCCTTGCCGATCATGGCCTGCGGCACCTGGCCGGTGATCGCCACCATCGGCGTGGAGTCGAGATAAGCGTCGGCGATGCCGGTCACGAGGTTCGTGGCGCCGGGGCCGCTGGTCGCCATCACCACGCCGGCCTTGCCGGTGGCGCGGCCATAGCCTTCGGCGGCAAAAACGCCGCCTTGCTCGTGGCGGGGCAGATAGGTGCGGATCTTGTCCTCCCGCTTGGTGAGCGCCTGGTGCATGTGCATCGAAGCGCCGCCGGGATAGGCAAAAATCGTGTCCACGCCCTCGCGAATGAGGCACTCGACGAGGATCTCCGCGCCGCTCATGGTAACGCCACGCTCAGCGGGTGGCGCGGCTTTGGTCGAGGCTTCGGAGGTGGTGGTGGGTGTGCTCAT
>JBBCHV010000037.1:0-52342 GCA_037200205.1 Chthoniobacter sp. | reverse complement strand
TCAGAGTGAACCTTTTCTTAAATCGTAAAATTGTGGCTTTGCGGAGACGATGCTTCCGACTCGGGCATGGAAGCGGCAAAAACTCGTTCTTGCCGCTAAAAATCAGCCGCGGGGTGGTCAAAAGGCGTTTGAAATTAGGGGCGCTCCCCCGGCAGCGTCAAAAGAAATCGCGGCCCTGAGGAAAGGTTGAGAGTTGAGAATCGTCGCAAGACCTGCGCGCATTGCCGATTCCCATCTCCTCAACAATCAACCATCTTGAAATCCCGACCCCTCCTTTCACCCTCCACGCTGCAACTCACCGGCAGCGTGGTTCTCTTCGCCGCCTCTCAGCTCCTGCTCAAGCGTGGCGCGGGTGAGGAAGCGGCGGGCGCATTCAATTTCGGCGCGCTCGGCTCGCTCTGGGTCTGGGGCGGCATTGCGGCGGAAATCGGCAGCCTCGTCCTCTGCTGGGCGCGCTGCGGACCGTTCCACTGAGCGTGGCCTACAATCTGAGCGGGGCCACCCATGTGCTCATCCCGCTGGGCTGCTGGGCGTGGCTGGGGGAAAGCATCTCGCCCCTGCGCTGGCTGGGCATCGCCCTAGTGCTCGCCGGGGTGATCCTCAGCGCCCAATCCGCCGCGGCGGTGGAGGAGCAACTGTGAGCGGCGCGGTCCTGCTACTCGTGGCCGTCGTCGAAACCTGCAACGTCGCCGGCCAGCTCTTTTTCAAGCACGCCATGGGCGGCCTCTGGGAGCGCGCGCGCGGTCGCGCCTGGCTGGCCCTCGGCGCGGGCGTGGCGGTCATGGCGCTGAGCTTTTTCCTCTGGATGGGCCTCCTCCCCCAAGGCGCGCTCAGCCAACTCTACCCCTTTGAAGCGCTGACCCGCATCCTCCTCCTCGCTGCCGCCGGCCTTTTCTTCCGCGAGAAAATCACCCCGCAGCTCTGGGGCGGCGTCCTCCTCATCAGCGCCGGCATCGCGCTGGTGGCGGTGAGCTGAGGAGCCGTGACAATTTCCCGCCTCCGGCATTGCCAAAGCCCCGTCGCGCGCCTTTGAATCCGCCCTCCAGCCCCGATGAAGCTTAGGAATCAACTGCTCGCCCTCGCCTGTCTGCTCGCCTTTGCCGCCGGCGGCTGGCTCTACGTGCGCACCTGGGTGGTGCAAAAGCCCTTTGGCATCATCCTCTTTGTCAGTGACGGCCTCGTCGCCCGGCATCTCACCGCCGCGCGGCTCTATGAAAACGGCGCGTCCCACCGCCTCGCCCTCGAATCCTTCCCGAACCTCGCCCTGCTTCGCAATCCCGCCCGCGACTTCGCCGTGCCCGACGATGCCGCCGCCGCCACCGCCCTCGCCACCGGCGAGAAAGTGAACCATCGCACCCTGGGCCAGGACGCCCAGGGACGACGGTTGAAAACCATCCTCGACCTCGCTCACAAGCAGGGCCGCGCGGTCGGCCTCGTCAGCACCGGCAATCTCGCCGCGCCGGGGGCCGCCGCTTTTTACGCCCAGTCCGCCGACGCCCGCGAGACCGACCCCATCGCCCTCCAGCTTCTCGGCACACCGCTCGATGTCGTCCTCGGCGGCGGCGCGGGTGATTTTCTGCCCGCGAACAAAGGTGGCCGGCGCAAAGACGGGCGCGATCTCCTCGCCGAGTTGCAGGCGCAGGGCTGGGATCTCGTCCGCAGCAAAGCCGAACTCGCCAATGCCTCCACCTACCGCACCGGGCGCATCGTCGGCTTTTTCAGCGCCGATCCCCTCGCCTTCAGCGACCAGATCGAATCCGGCAGCCAGCAACCCGCCCTCGCGGACATGGTCCGCCGGGCCATTCAGTTTCTCCAGGTCAGCAATCACGGCTACGTCCTCATCGTCGATGCCTCTCTCGCGACCAGCGCCGCCGAGCGCAATGAGGGCGAGCGCGTCATCATCGAGACCCTCGCCCTCGACCGCGCGGTCAAAACCGCCCTCGAGTACGCCGGCTGGAAATCACTGATCCTCGCCGTCGGCAAACACGGGACCGGCGGCCTGAGCCTCAACGGCTACCCGCTCGTCACCGATCACGGCGTCGGCCTCCTCGGCGTCAACGCCGCCGGCCAGCCCGCCCTCACCTGGGCCTCCGGCCCGAACGGCCCGACCAACGCCGCCTCCCCCGCTGCTTTCCAGGCACCCTCCGCCCTGAACACCGCCGAGGACGTCCTTGCCCTCAGCCGTGGCGTCGGCGCGGAAAAAATCCACGGTTTCCTCGACAACACCGCCATCTTCAAAATCCTCCGCGAGGCGCTCTAACAATTCCGCCGCAGCACCACGCGCGACGGCTTACTTGAGAACACTGGCAGGCGTCAGGGTTTTTGGACGAGCCGTTTCACAGCACTCCCCATCCAGTTGCTGGGATACTGGACACCAAACCAAAAATCCGCGGTCTGGAGCGCAGGTGTTGCGCCGGCAGTCTTTTTCAAAAAGAGGATGCACTCGCCGCCTTTTTTGATGAGCGGATGCCTGTCTGTCGCATCGCGCTCGAAACGCACAATAGTGACCCGCGTGACGGCATCCTTGGCCGGAACATCTCCCTTCAAGGTTTCGGAAACCTTGAAATCGCAGACGTAATTCACCACACCCACCTCATCCACAATACCAATCGGCTCTGAAACGATGGTGCCCAGAACCACGATATCCGATTTGGAGAGATAGAACTTGAGCGTGTCGTCTCCTCCGTCAGCGCGTGCCGGTGAGATGAGGCCGAACACCACCATGCATATGAGAAAGAGGGCGCGTTTCATCGAGGAGATGATCTTGAGCCCCAGGATTATCTCGCCAGCGCCCGTGCCTTTTCGAGCAGCGTGATGAACTCGGTGCGGTAGCCGGTCGCGTCGTCGCCCTTCCCCTCGACCGCGAGTTCGCGGATCGAATTCCACGTCGCAGTCCCCTTGTGCGGCGAGTCGCGGAGGAGCATGCCGTAGCCCGGCCACGGCGGCGGCAAAGCGGAAATCCTGCGAACTTTTCTCCCATGTCGCGCCGGTGTCGGTGAGCGGGAATTCGAGGAGCTTGCTGACATCGCCATCGGGGGCCTTGTAGCGGAGCTTGAGGGTGAGCATTTCCTTGCCGAGTTCGGCGGGAACCTTGCGCCGCTCGACTTCGGCGGGCTTGTCCGCCGGAACCTGGTATTTGAGTTCATCGGTCTTGGCAAATTGCGTCGGCACCTCGCCGCCCGCCGGCACGACCTCGTAGAGCGCGGTGACGGTGTGACCCGCGCCGATTTCGCCGGCGTCCTTGGTGTCGTCGTTGAAGTCCTCCTTGGCGAGCAGGCGCTTCTCGTAGCCGATGAGGCGGTAGGCGGCGACCTGCGCGGGGTTAAACTCGACCTGGATTTTCACGTCCTTGGCGATGGTCACGAGCGTGCTGCTCAGCTCGTCGGCGAGCAGCTTTTTCGCCTCGATGAGCGTGTCGATGTAGCCGTAGTTGCCGTTCCCCTTGTCGGCGAGTTTCACGAGCATCGAGTCTTTCAGGTTGTCCATGCCGTAACCGAGCACGGTGAGGTAAACGCCGCTCTTGGCCTTCTTCGTGATCATCTCGAAAAGCTCCTTGGGATTGGTCACGCCCACGTTCCAGTCGCCATCCGTCGCGAGGATCACGCGGTTCGTGCCGCCTTTGATGAAGCTCTTCTCCGCGAGTTCGTAGGCGAGGTTCAGCCGCTCGCGCCGTTCGTCGAACCGCCGGCACCCAGCCGGGCCAGCGCGGCGCGCATCTTCGCCTTGCTGCGGGTGGGTTCGAGCACGGTGCCGCTGTTGCCCGCATAGACGGCCATGGCCACCTGGTCCTCATCGCCGAGCTGGTCGATGAGCAGGCCGAGGCTTTGCTTCAAAAGCGGGAGCTTGTTCGCGGGCTGCATCGAGCCGGAGACATCGATGAGGAAGACGAGATTGCTCGCCGGGCGTTTGTCCTTCGCGATCTCGCGGCCTTTGAGCCCGATGCGGACGAGCCGGTGCGGGCGTCCACGGGCAGGTCGCCACTTCCATCGTCGCCGAGAAAGGCGCGTCGCCCTCCGGCTGCGGGTAGCTGTAGCTGAAATAGTTGATCAGTTCTTCGATGCGCACCGCGCCTTTCGGCGGCAGGTGCTGCCCGTTGAGAAAGCGCCGCACGATGGCGTAGCTCGCCGTGTCCACGTCGATGCTGAAGGTCGAGAGCGGAGCCTGGCCTACGGTGAGGAAGGCATTGTCCGCAAGGGAGTCGTAGGACTCGGTCGTGGATTCTTCAGTTTCCTCATCCTGGCGACGATACTCCCCACCCTCGCGCTCAAGGTTCACCTGACCCTTTTTGTACCCGAAGTGTGAATAGCTGGAACACTAGCCGCGTATTCGTTTCTATTACCCCCACCGCCACCCATTCCCATCCCTGAGCCATTCCCTATTCCTGTTCCCACCGCTCCCCCTGCCGCTGTCATCGGTTTGGCCATCGACGCTCTGACCCCCGCCGGGTCTTCACTGACGGTGCTCTCAAGCTGAATTGCTCTGTTCTGGCTCGCACCGTCGGCTGGCGGGACCCCATTGAGCAATTCTGCACTACCATGCCGAGCCTGCCAAACTGGATCAATGAACTGACGAGGAGTCGTCGCTGGCATGGGAGCGCCTGGTTCCTGCGCCTTTTGGAGCTGGGCTTCGATTTCCCCTGCCTTTTCATCACCGGATTCCTGCATGTCCCGGGCGCATTGACTCTTCTTTACGCCAGCCGCAGAGACAACCTGTGCGGTCGGCGTGGCCGCCGCGCGGCTGTCGCGTACGATCCCCTGTATCGTCGGCGCCACCTCTTTCGCCAGCGACTTGTCCACCTCATTCAAGACTGGGGTGGGCACCATCACCAAATCCAAGTGTGCGTTTTCCGGAGCTTTCGGCGCAGCCGGAGGCTGCATCGTCATTTTTTGCTCCATGGGAGCTGGCGCATTAGCCGCAATCTGCGGCGCGACTTCCGCACGATTACCGGCCACCTCCGCCATCGCGGGCTGCGGCTCTGTCGAAACGGTCGCGCCGGGAACCACGGAAGCGTCAGTCTTCCGCACAACATTCGAAACTGCTTTGCCGCCGACAGTCGGCGAATTCTGCGCCACCGGGCCAATCCCCTTCTGGACCGCCGGAGAAAACTCCGCCTTCCACGCCAGCATCCCGCACAGGCCACACTCGCGGCCAGCGCCAGCGGCCCGAATACACGCCATGGACGCGGACGCTGCGCCGCCACCTGTTTCTCCTCCCCTTCCCCGCCAAAGCTGATGGGCACAATCTTCGCGGCCAGCACGGCGGCGCGCTGCGTCTCGGTGAGCGCGGCGGATTCCTCGGTTTGCAATTCGCGGCGCAGCCGGGCGGCCAGGGCGCGGGTTTCATCTGCCTCGTGGGTGGCCGTCGCATCCGAGGCGAGGAGCGCGGCGATTTCGTTGCGCTCGAACGCCGTCAGGTCGTCGAGTTCGCCGAGGGCGTGGGCGGTGAATTTGGGGTCGTCGGTATTCATAGTGCGGAGCGGAGAGGGAGATTAAAATCCGGCAGCGGCTGCTCACGGAGCAGGGCGCGGAGTTTTTTCAACCCGGTGTGGAGGAGAAAGCCGACGTTGGTCACGCTGAGTTGCGTGACGTCGGCGATCTCGCGATAGGACAGGTCGTTTTGGAATTTGAGGCGGATGACTTCGCGCTGATTTGAGGGCAGCGCGTCGAGCAGATGGAAAAGCGACGTGGCCGCCTCGCGCTGCTCGAGGGCATCAGCGGGCCAGGTGCGTCGCAGGGGCGGTCGTCGGGGAGCGTCATGGGAATGATGCGGCTGTGTTTGCGGAGATGGTCGAGCGCGCGGTTGCGCGTGACCGTGAAAAGCCAGGCTTCGGTGTGGGACGGAACGGTTGCCGGCTCATCCGGCGGCGCGTGGCCGTTTTGGATGCGGTCTGCCCGGCCTCCGCGGGAGGCTTTGCGCTCTCCTCGCGTCGCACCCAGCGGATGAAGACATCCTGCACCACGTCCCGCGCGGAATCCAAATCGCCGACAATGCTCTGCGCATAGCGCACGAGCGGGCGTTCGTAGCGGTCGAGCAGGGCGAGGAGATCTGGCGCGTCCGTGGGAGGCATAGGGTTCTATGAGCCAAACGAACGGCCCGCGCGATTTCTTAGAGGGTGTACCGGAATTCGCCGTGGTCATGCGAGGCGGGCGATGAGGAGTAAGGAAGCAGCGATCCAGATGAAAGCTTCGCTGGAGTCGGTGCGGAATTCGTAATCCTTGCTGAGGCGGCGAAAGTTGTTGAGCCAGCCAAAGGTGCGCTCGACGACCCAACGGCGAGGCAGGATCTGGAAGCCCCTTTGCGAGTCGCTGCGCCGGACGATTTCCAGCCGCAAGGGGCGCTCACCAAAGCGCTGGGCCATCCAGCCGGCGAGTTTCTCCCCGGCGTAGCCGGCGTCGGCCCAGATGAGTGCGAGTTGGTCCAGGGGCTCGTCCAACTGGTCGAGGACCAGGATGGCACCATCGCGATCCTGCACGCTGGCGGCATGCACGCGGACCTTCAAAATCAAGCCATCGGTATCCACCAGCAGATGACGTTTGCGTCCCACGATCTTCTTGCCCGCATCGTAACCGCGCACTCCTCCCCGGCGAGTTGTGCGCACACTCTGGCTATCCAGGATCGCGGCCGTCGGGGCTTTTTTTTACCACGCTGCTCCCGGGCCGCCGCACGCAAGGCGTCGTGGAGCTTTTCAAAGAGTCCGGCGGACCGCCACAGTGCAAAGTAGTAATAGACGATGCGCCAAGGCGGCAAATCATGCGGCAGCAAGCGCCACGAGCCGCCAGTGCGCGCCATGTAAAAGATCGCGCCCAGCACCGCCCGCCGGTCAAAGCGTGGCGGCGCCCCAGTTTCGGCGGCCCACCCAGTATCTTGTCCACAACCGCCCATTCCAGGTCATTGAGATCGGTCGGATAGCTTCGCAGGGAGGACATTTTTTCCATCCCAAGCTTCTCTCAAACCTGCTCCGAAAAGTACATTTATAATCTCTGTAATTTGAAGTTCCGGTACACCCTCTAAGTGACCGACCAAAAATTCCCTCCACGGGTCATCCTGAGCGAAGCGCCGCTTTGGGCGCGCAGTCGAAGGACCTCGGCGGTCCGATTACGTCCTGCGCTTTCTCGGACCGCCGAGGTCCTTCGACTGCGCTGCGCCCACCTTTCCTCCTCCGCTCCGCTCAGGATGACCCGCAAATGGAGGCTTGGGACGCTCGCTTGGCGTGAGAGAGAAATTCACGCGTACCGAGTGCGACCCTAATCCGGTACCTTCTCCAGCAGCGCCCGCAGCGCGCCGAACTTCCCTTTCACCGCCGCTTCCGCCACCGGCGCATTCAGCATCTGCGTGGCGTTGCGATGCTCGACCCACTCGGACGGCAACTCCTTGATGAACGAACTCGGCGTGCAGGGCATCGGGCTGCCGTACTTGATCCGGTGCCCGCACCACGTCAGCGCCAGCGTCTGCCGCGCGCGGGTGATGCCCACATAGAGCAGCCGCCGCTCCTCGTCCACCGTCCCCTCCACTTTCGAGCGGTCGTGCGGCAGCAGGCCCTCCTCCAGCCCGATGAGATAGACATGCGGAAACTCCAGCCCCTTCGCCGCGTGCAGCGTGATCAGCGTCACTCCGGGATCGTCCATGCCGTCGTCGTCCTCCTCGCGCTCCTGCCGCAGGCTCATCTCGTCGAGAAAGCCGCGCAGCCCGTCGGTCGAGCGGCTCTGGTGCTCGTCGAAGGACTTCAGCATCTCGCCCACATTCGTCTCGCGGGCCAGCGCCTCCTCCGGCGTCTTGCAGGTCCGGCGCAGGTCGTCCACGTAGGCGACCTCCTTCAGCAGCTCGCGCAAAATGGCCGGCTGATCCGCCAGCGGCGTGTTCAGCTTCGTCTCGAACCGCTCCATGAGCGCGACAAACGCATCGATGCTCGCCGTCGCCCGCGCCGTCAGCGTCTCGCGAAACTCCGGCGCCAGGAGCGCGGCAAAGACCCCGCAGCGCAGCTTCGCGCTCATCTCCGTGGCCCGTTCGATGGTCGTCGCGCTGATGCCCCGCGCCGGCGTGTTGATGATCCGCAGCAGCGAGACGTCGTCGTCCGTATTCACGAGGCACTGCGCATAGGCCAGCACCTCCTTGATTTCGCGCCGGTCAAGAAGCTCTTCCCGCCGACCACCCGGTACGGGATGCGGAGCTGCCGCAGGTTTGTCTCCAGCAGCCGCGACTGCGCGTTCATGCGGAAGAGGATGGCGAAGTCCTCATGCTTCAGCCCCTCGTTGACCAGCCGCTGCGCGATCTCATTGGTGATGAACTCCGCCTCCTGCCGGTCGTCCTGCATGCCCACCACCCGCACCTTCGCCCCGCCCTCCTGCGCACTCCAGAGCTGCTTGGGCCGGCGGCGCGGATTGTTTTTGATCAGCCCGTTGGCCGTGCCGAGGATGGCGTTCGTCGAGCGGTAGTTCTGCTCCAGCTTGACCACCGTCGGCCCGGGGAAATGCGCCTCAAATTCCAGGATGTTGCTCACCTCCGCCCCGCGCCAGCCGTAGATCGACTGGTCGTCGTCGCCCACCACCGCCACATTCGGCCGCCGGTCGCCCTGCCCGTCGCCATTGGCCAGCAGCGAGACCAGCTCGAGTTGCAGCCGGTTCGTGTCCTGAAACTCATCGACCATCAGGTAGCGAAACCGCCGGTGCCAGCGCTCGCGCACGTCGGCATGCTCCGCGAGCAGCTTCACCGCGAGCAGCAGCAGATCGTCGAAATCGACGGCGTTGAGCGTCTTCAGCTCCGCCTGGTAGCGCGCAAAAACCGCCCCCGCCAGCGACTGCTCATCGCCCGGCGACGATTCGCGCCAGCCGTTGTTCTTCGCCTTGCTGATCAGGTTCTTCGCCACGTTCGCATCGAGCTTCTCGTCCTTTGCCGCCGTGCGGGTGATGATCTTTTTGATCAGCCCCATCTGGTCGCCCTCGTCGTAGATGCTGAAGTTCCGCTTGTAGCCCAGCTTCCCGATGTCCTGCCGCAGCAGCCGCACGCAGAGCGCGTGAAAGGTGGACATCGTGACCAGCTTTGCCTGCTCCGCAGGATCAGCTTCGCCAGCCGCTCCCGCATTTCCGTCGCCGCCTTGTTCGTGAACGTGACCGCCAGAATCTGCGCCGGATCGACCCCCTGCGCGATGAGAAAGGCCACGCGCGCCGTGATCACCCGCGTCTTCCCCGTGCCCGCGCCGGCGAGGATAAGCAGCGGCCCCTCGGTCGTGCGCACAGCGCGTTCCTGCTCGGGATTGAGGTCAAAAAGTCGGAAGCCGGACATGGGACGCGTGAGGATGCCGCGCGCCGCCTCCCACGCAAGACCGCGCTCGGGAAATATGCGCTCCTCCCCCATCATGCCGCGTTAGCTGCGTCTGGCGAAGGGCGGGAATGCGCGCCGAGTTGTTTTCATTTCGGCGGCGGCTTGCCAGCACCTTTGTTGTCGGGATGTTCAGGATTGGCTGTGGCCGTCGCTCCGCCCGGATGCTCCTCGCTGCGGATACGGTCACCCGCTTCGTTGAAATACTCCCACTTGCCGTATTTGGTGCCGTTCATCGTTCGGCCCTTCTCCTTGAGGTTGCCGTTCGGCCATTTGTTGATGACGTCTTTGTAAACTCGCTGCTCCTTCCAGCCCTCGCCAAATTTCACATCGACGACACCCACCCACGCTTTCAGACCCCACTCCTCACCCGTGTAAACGTAAACGATTTTGACACTGCGTTCCGCAATCTCCGGAACCAAAACAAAATCCTTCAATTCAAATTTGCTTTCGCGGGATTCGCCGGTTTCAGGACAGCGAAGTCTTCCTTCTTGTCTTTTTTGCCCGCCCCTCGCTGCTGCCACTTCCCGCGGGAGTGTCCTGAAAATTGAGGTCCGGTTCGCGGCCGATGGTGATGTCGCGTGGCGATTGATTCGTGATCTTGCAGAGACACTGCCGGTCGCCATCGCCGATGACCTCTGCCTTCAATGGATTCGGAGCCATGCGCAGGAGTTTCGCCAGCAGCGTCTTACGCTCTGCGGCATCCTCGATTTGCGCGGCCTCCTTCCACGCTTGTCTGGAGCTTTCGACGTCGGAGGGAAATGTGGCCCCGGTCATCTTCTCCAGCGCCTCCCTTGCTTTCAGCGCGGGGACTTGGAAATCGTCCCCACTGTAGCCAAACAACCCGCCGGTTTCGAGGTAGGCAATGAGCGCGGGAGCGAGGCGCGGCTCACCCCAGGCGTCGATGGCCTCGATCACGCTACAGGCCCACCGGGCATCGTTTTTGCCCTCCAGAGACGCGACGATGGAATCGATGGAATCGTCGTCCTTGAAACGCGCCAACTCCGCTGCGGCGATCGCGCGCACTTCGGGATCATCATCCTTGAGCAAGCCACGCAGAAGCGGCGCGCCCGCCTTTTGCTGGAGTTGCGCATAAACGGCGACGGCCAGGGGGCGCACTTCCTTCAACTCTTTGCGCCCGATCACCGCGGCTGCACCTTCGGCCCAGGCATCGCTGGACACACCCTCCTTGGATCGCGATGGGGTGTAGTCCATGGCGTAGGCGTAAGGCCACGGCTCCCACGAATCCCAGCCGTAGCACAGGACGCGGCGAACCAACTCGGGCTCGTTGGAGGAGGCTAGGAATTTGAGGACGTCTTTTGTCGGATTCGCCGCGGAGAGCGCAGCGAAGTACGGTTCCAGCGACAGTGCTGGATCGAGCGGTAGCAGCCGACCGTGAGGTAAATGGTCTTGTCCTTTTTATCCCAGCTTGGCCACCGGTTCAAAAACCAGATGCTCGGTTCGGTGATGTTTTCCACCTCACCAAGGGCCGGCATGGTGACGCCACCATTGAGACCCGTGCCGTCGGGCAGCCAGCGCAGAAACCCAATGGCCATGAGCGGATGAACGCCCGGTTTTACGTCTCCCTTGATCACTCGGATGATTTCAAACTTCGTGTGGGATTCCCAAATTTTGAGTGTTCCTTCTTCCACCAAATCATGCCGCTCGACCGGTGATTTGATCCATCTGGCGACAACGATGATGGGCTCTTTGACGAGTTCATCGTCAGGAACGTAAAGGACTGGCGAGGCCAGGCACATGGCCACCATCCCGAAAATGAGCGCCACGGCGGGGAGGAGCTTCCGAATGAAAGTTCTCATGGGATTGTCTTGGGGTTGCCGTGAAAAAAACGCCAGACTTTCCTGTTGATCGCAGCCGTCACGTCAGTGGGAGCGGCAGTTTGGACCGAATCCTAGTTGCTGCTCTCAAGACTCCATGACACCCTCGCTTATGAATCCACTCTCCCCGTTGCGCTTCCTCCTTGCGGCTGCCCTCTTCACGGCCCTGCCTCTGCAGGCTGCCGACATCAAAACCGAGTCCCAGCCCTTATTGGAATCCATCCAAAAAGCGATCCAGGCAGGGAAACGGACGGAAGCTGACCTCGCCCCTGAACTGAAGCAACTCGAGGCCTGCTCGCGGCTCATGCAAGCGAGAAAACCAACGACGTGGGTGAAGTGCTGCTCATGAAAGCCGGGCTCTACTACGATGTCTTTGATAAGCACGACGAAGGCCTGGCGATTTATCGGAAGGTCGAAAAGGAATTCCCGGGTACCGAGGTGGCCAAGAGTGCCGCCCAGTCGATCACAGATAACGAAGGCGATCTCGCCGCGGAAAAAATCCGGGCATCCTTGAAGCCCGGTGTCGCTTTTCCGAATTTCTCGGAGACCGATTTTGCCGGCCAGCCGCTTTCGATTTCCGGTCTGAAAGGCAAAGTGGTCCTGATCGATTTTTGGGCCACCTGGTGCGGGCCCTGCGTGGCCGAGTTGCCGAATGTTTCCGCGGCCTACGAGAAATATCACGCCAAAGGCTTCGAGGTCGTCGGTATCAGCCTCGACGAAAAAAAAGAGGCCCTGGCCAAATTCATCGCTGCGAAGAAACTCCCTTGGCCGCAGTTCTTCGATGGAAAAGGCTGGGACAACAAGCTGGGGCAGCAATACGGCATTCGGAGCATCCCTGCGACCTATCTGCTGGATAAGGAAGGCAAAATCATTGCGAAAGACTTGCGCGGTGAAGATTTGGCCGAGGCTGTCGCCAAGGCCGTTGGAAGTTGATGCCTTACCGCCGCTGATCTTATTAGAGCGGTTTAAATAATCCTGTAGCCGCCAGCCGAGGTCAGACCGAGGGGGGAGGGCATCGCGCCGTCGATGCCGTGGTCGTGCAGGCCTCCGGCCACTCCGCACTTCGCTTGGCCTCCCGCCTTCGGCGGCACACCCCGCCTCGCTCACGTTGTTCGCTCGCCCGCAGGAATCACAATAAAAAGCGACACGCATCTTAGGTGCGGGACGGAAAACGAAAGCGGCAGCGTATGGTTCAATTGACATTGTCAAACACCGGCCACCAGTGAGCATCAATTTTTTCCTTTGGAAAAGCAGCCTGTAATGGCCCGGGTAAATCCAACGAGCATCCTCCCGAGGGGGCTTCCATCTGGTTAGACTTCTGGACAAATGGCGTATCAGAATAAGCGAATCCCCAAGCTCCCCAGTGACTACCGCCCTCTGTAAGAATGACAACGATAAGTTTTTGATTCATATCGCGGACAGCCCATATCTGCTTTTGTCTCTTATCCGCGACGAGCGTTGTTGTCCCGGAAATCTCCTGCCAGTAGAACATTTTCTCACCAGCAAATTCTTGAAGACGCACAAGCGCACAAGATTCTCCATTTTCTTACGATCAAACGAGCCTGTGTTGCTGTGACCACACGCCGAGAGAGACAACAGCGCGACCATTAACAAACTGCGGACAAATATCATAGCGTGGCAAAACTAGCGCGAAGTGGGCGCAATCATTTCGCAAGCATAAGCTGAAAACGCGCAGTCTTAGGCTGAATCGACATTCAACGCAGCCAGAGGAGAGCACAAGCGAGATGGAGGAAGGCGAGGAAGTAGGTGTCTCTGCGGTCGAAGCGGGTGGCGATGCGGCGAAAGTGTTTGAGCTTGTTAAAGCAGCGTTCGATGCGGTTGCGGGTGCGATAGAGGAAGCGGTCGTGCGGGATCGGCACCTTGCGGTTGGACTTGGCAGGAATGACGGCGGCCATGCGCCCGATGGCGAGGAGGGCGCGCAAAGCGTCGCTGTCATAGGCTTTGTCGGCGACGAGACCGCGGCCTTGGACCCCGGCCAGCAGGATCGCGGCACTGGAGATGTCGGCGGCCTGGCCCGGAGTCAGCCGCAGGCGCAGCGGACGCCCCAGGCCATCGCAGAGCAGGTGAATCTTGGTGGTCAGGCCTCCTCGGGAACGCCCCAGAGCCTGGTCGCGGGCCCCCCTTTTCCGGTGGCCGCCTGTTGGTGGGCTTTGACCAGGGTGGCATCGAGCAGGAGGTAATCGTTCTGCGGATCCTGGAGCAATGAGGCGAAGACCTTTTCCCACACGCCGGCCCGGGCCCAGCGCGTAAAGCGTTTGTGGACACTTTTCCACTGGCCGTAGCGCTCTGGCAGATCGCTCCACCGCGCGCCGCTGCGCAAGATCCACAGCACTCCGTGGACAAAGAGCCGGTTATCCCGGCCGCTCCGCCCGGGATCCTCCCGCTTGCCCGGCAACAGTTTCTCGATCCGCTCCCATTGACTTTCATTGAGTTCGTAACACTTGGTCATCCCAAGCTTGAAATCACACTGTGTTCACGCGTACAAGTCTGAATGTCGATTCAGCCTAGGCCCCGCTCCTCATTCTCCAGCCAACGCCCTGCCTCAAGGCGGCGGAAGTGGAGGATTCCGTTTCGGCTCGCTGGTATGCGTCACCGACTTGTCGCGGTGGATGAAGACGAGGCA
Organism: Chthoniobacter sp.; assembly: GCA_037200205.1. Lineage (GTDB taxonomy): Bacteria > Verrucomicrobiota > Verrucomicrobiia > Chthoniobacterales > Chthoniobacteraceae > Chthoniobacter. The sequence goes on along the minus strand of JBBCHV010000037.1, from coordinate 38,545 downwards.
CCATCCCCAATCGGGAAAAGGGCTGCCCGCGACGTCCTTGCGAGGATTTTTGGCAATGACGTAGCGCAGACGCCACACGATCGTCGGGTCCGGGACGATATCCGCATCGCCATCCACGCCGGGATCGTAGAGGATCTCACTGCAATACAGATCGGGGAATTGCGGAAATTTTTTGGCGACATGCGCGTCCCCGAGCTTGGCCGCCTCCGCAGCTGAAAATGGGGGCGCAGGAGGAGTCTCCTGCCTGGCCATTTTTTTGGCCGCGGAAAAGGAAGTGCCTACCAGGATGGTGAGGAGGAACAGAAACCGGCTTCGAGTCATCTTCATTTGGAGAAATACGTGGGACCACAGCGATCTATTAGATAGCGGAGGCTAAAACGAACCTCAGGGAAAAAGCCCGCCGTCCGGCGACGGCGCCATTGCCTTCATTGGCTGCGACTTGCTAGACATGCCGCCATGTCTGCCCTCGACCGCCTCTTCGGACGCGATACCAAATTCTACGATCTCCTCGAATCCGGAGCCGCCGCCGCCCAGGCCAGCGCCACGGAACTCGTCCGCCTTTTGCCCCGGCTCGACCAGGATACCTCGCCCGATCTCCTCAGCGATCTCAGCCAATGCCGCCGCAAACACAAGCGCGTGGGCTTCGATACCACCGAGGCGTTGTGCAAGACCTTCGTCACGCCGCTCGAGCGCGAGGACATCGAGGCCCTTTCCTCCGCGCTCTACAAGATCTCGAAGAACGTCGAAAAAATCGGCGAGCGGCTGACCTTGCGCCCGCCGGACGTCACGCCTGGCACCCTCGCGCGGCAGGCGGCAATGCTGGAGAAGGGCGCCGGGCTCGTGATGGTGATGGTCGGGCAGTTGCGCCACAAATCCCACGGCGAGGTCATCAAGGACAGCTACGAGCGGCTCCAGGCCATCGAGGGCGAGGCGGACAACGTGATGAACGAATTGCTGCGCGATCTCTACCACGGCAGCGGCGATCCCCGCGTGGTCGTCTTTTTGAAAGACCTCTACGAGTTGCTCGAAAAAGGCATCGATCGCTGCCGCGACGCCGGCTACGTCGTCTTCCACGTCGCGCTGAAATATTCCTGAGCGAAATCACCGTTTCGCCGCGCGCCCCCAGGTCGGTTTTCCCTATGCTGCTTTTCCTCCTCGTGCTCCTCGCCGCGCTGGCGTTCGAGTACATCAACGGCTTCCACGACGCGGCCAATGCCATCGCCACCGTCGTCTCCACGAAAGTGCTGACGCCGCGCCAGGCCATTGGCCTTGCCGCGTGCTTCAATCTCTTCGGCGCCTTCTTAGGCACCGCCGTGGCCAAGACCATCGGCGCCGGGCAGGTCGATGTGAAATTCGTGACGATGACCACCGTGCTCGCCGCCCTCATCGGCGCGATCATCTGGAACCTCATCACCTGGTATTTCGGCATCCCCTCCAGTTCCAGCCATGCTCTCATCGGCGGCCTCTGCGGCGCCGCGCTCGCCACCAGCCACGGCGATTGGTCGGTGCTCATCTGGCACAAGGCCGGCAAAGGCCTCTGGCCCCAGATCATCCTGCCGATGATCCTCTCGCCCATCGCCGGCCTCGTCCTCGGCTTCCTCTTCATGGCCCTGCTCACCGCGCTCCTCGTGAAAGTGCGGCCCCGCATCATCAATACCGTCTTTGGCCGCCTGCAAATCGTCAGCGCCGCTTGGATGGGCCTGAATCACGGCAGCAACGACGCACAGAAAACCATGGGCATCATCGCCCTCGCCCTCTTCACCGGCACCACCGCCGGGGCTTTCGAGGGCCTGCCCCCGTGGCTCAGCTTTCTCCACACTCCCACCTTTGAAATCCACCGCTGGGTCATCGTCGCCTGCGCCTTCGTCATGGCCGCCGGCACGGCCGCGGGCGGTTGGCGCATCATCGCCACCATGGGCCACAAAATGGTCCGCCTGCAGCCCGTCCACGGTTTCGCCGCCGAGACCACCGCGGGCGGGATCATCGCCTTGGCCAGCCACTTCGGCATCCCGCTTTCCACCACGCATGTCATCTCCACTTCCATCATGGGCGTCGGCGCGATGAAACGCTTCAGCGCCGTGAAATGGGGCCTCGTTCAGCGCATCCTCTGGGCCTGGGTCTGCACCCTCCCCGTCACCGCCGGCCTCGGCTACCTCACCGCCCGCGCCATCATGCTCCTCCAAGGCGCGCCTTAATCTCGCTCCCGCGAGTTTTTCATCCGCTGCGCGGCGGTGTCGATGAGGTCTTGCGTATAGTAGGCAAACTGGCGGTCCTTCGCCTGGACCTGAGCCGTCAGCCGCGTGAGCGAGAGGAGCACCAGGTCCCAGTTTCCCGTCGACGTCGCGGGCGCGTTGGCCAGTAACTCGATGGCGGGGAGGACGGTCTTGATCATGGAGATGGGATGCTTCCCAGTATCGAGATAGGGCGTCAATTTGGGGAGGAGGGTGCGGGCATCGGCCCGGAATTCGCCCAGGACTCGCGCGGCGGCATAAGCCTCTTCCAAGTCCGGTTCGTTGATCGCCTTTTGCAGGCAGGCCAGGAGCGCGGGGATGCCGGGGAGTCTTGCTTCCCGAGCGCCGCGAGCGCCGCCATGCGCACCGGCTGGGAATCATCCCGCAGCAGGGCCTGCAGGGGGGCCAAAGCTTCCGGCACCGGCTGGGTAAAGCGGGCGAAAAGCCCCACGGCTTCCGCGCGCACGAGCGGATCGGCCGAGCCAATATTTTGCCGAGCCAGGGCGACGACCTCCCCATCGGACTTCGCGAGTAGGTTGCGCACATCGGGTTTCAGCGTCGCCGTCGTGTAGCCGATGATGTTGTTACTCGGCACGCGGACGGAAAGCTCCGGTCCGAGGAGGATATTCCAGAAAGGTTCAAGGAGCCGTGGGTCGCGGCAGTCCTGCACGAAATCGCGACTTCGCTGCAGGGCGAGGAGCGCTTGATAGATAGTTTCCGGATGGCCGGACGCCACGCCCTGGACGATCTCCTCCTGCGTCAGCGCGGGCACTTTGACCCGCAGGGGGTGGATCGCCAGCATCTCCGTCCGCTGATAGGTCGAGAACCGCGCGACGACATTCTGCTGCACGCGCTGGCATTCAAAAAAAGCCCGCTCATCGCGCACGCTGATCCCGGGTGGCACCGCGGGATTCGTCTGCCACTGGAGGGTGATGTCGCGGAAATAGAAAGGTGGCGGATCGCGTAGGGTTTTCCCGAGCGCCTCGATTTTGGCGACCTCCGCTTTTTCCTCCGCCGTGCGCGGCAAGAGGAGTCCGCCTCGCTGTGGCACACCTTCCTTTTCGAGGCGGTCGAAAATGGCGCGGGCGGCCTGGCGAGTCTGTGTATTCTCCTGGGTCAGGCGCCGATACTCGTCCTGCGAGAGAGAGGGCAGGAGCTGGAAGGACATGGTGAATTTCCTCGGTTGCGGCTTCTCCGACGCCGGGCGCCCATCGGGCAGGAGTGTCACGGAGGCCACGGGGGCATCGCGGGAGATGACCAGCAGCGCTTGCTTTTCATCATAGGTGCCGGTCCAGCCCTTGGGCAGTTCCGCACGCACACTGCGCAGCAACTCATCGAGCGTCTTCTGCGGAATCTCGCCATGCGCGGAGACGAGCGACAAAATGGTCAGAAGGGTGACAAACAAAATTCTCATGGTGGGATTTTCTGCAGCGATTGCTGGTCTCAAGTTTCGGCCAGACGGTGGCGGCAGTTGTCAGGCAAATGTCAGAAGGATGTAAGATTACCGTTTGGTAGCATCCGCAGCCCAGATCGTCTTAATCGTCTCCTCGGTATTGAAACCGGTCGGGCAGGCGTCGCTGCGCGTGTTGGGCCAATACCAGCGCGGGCCATCGGGTGTGCCGGGCGTGAGGATGCGGCTGCCGGGCATTTGCAGGTGGCCGTTCGAGTCGGTGTCCTTCACCCATTGCCAGGCGTAGCGCAGCCAGTCATTGCGCTCTTTTTCGGGCATGAGCGCAAACCAGGTGATCTCGTCCCAGCCCCAGATGAAAGGCGACTTGCTCGGTTTGCCGACATTGCTGCGGCCGAAGTTATCGAACTCCACAACGTAGGGCAGATGCTCGCACGTCCAGCCGCTGGGCGTGAGGCCACCCTTGCTCCGGTTAAAGATCGAATCAGCATAGCCGACCTTGAGCACACCCTCATACGGCTTATCCGCGACTTCGACGATGCGCAGTGGAAAGGAGTGAAAGTCGAAAAGCAGCTTGCCGTCTTCGACAAAGCCGCCCGTGGGCGCGTGCGCATCGCAGACGAGGAAATGCCGCCGCGCATGCTCGCGCGCGTAAGCCCGCACGCGGCCGAGCATGTCCAGCCAGCCGACGTGGCCGGGGTCGTTCTTGTCCATCAGACCGACCTGGCCGAAGTGGATCGCCTCGATACCCACGTCGATGTAACTCGTGACGAGAAAGTAGAACCACATGCGCGTCTCCACCCGGCTCATATCCGGCACCGAGCTTTTGCCCCAGTGGTTCACGAAACGGCCATCGGCATAGAGCATGTCCGCGTAGCGAAAATTTCGGGGCGCCTCCACCGGCTGTCCAAATTCACGCAACACCCGCTCCGGCACCGGCACGGTGTCCACGCCCGGCGTGACGATCTCAAAGGCCGCCGCCTGCAGGATGATCTCCGGATCGGCCTTGTGCAGCGCCTCGGCAAAGGGTTTCGCCGTTTCCAAAAATGCCGTGAGGTTCTTTTCCTTGCCCCACACCATCAACGCACGCCCGACAAACTTGGCTTTCGTTTCGAGGATGAAGCGCAGGTTATCGCGCGGATCCACCCCGCGCTCATTGCGCGGCTTGGTGAGGTCATCGTGCAGCAGCTCGGTGAACGAGATCGACCGCGCCAGATAGTTCTCCAGCACGGGCCGCGAGATCTTGCCGTCAAATTGATAGTCTTGGGCGGCAGCGACCGTCGCGCAGGACAGGCCCACCGTCAGCAGGGCAAGTTTCTGCAGAATCACGGGGAGGAAGCGTGGAGCGGTCATAGGGTCAGGCGGAAATCGCGACCGGGGTTTCGGCACCCGTCGTGAAGATGTCCTCCATGTGATGCCATTGGTGCCGGATGTCGCGCATCACCAGCGCATGGTCGAAGGTGGCGCTGCCCGCCGGGAAGATTGATTCATCAGCAAAGAACGACGACTCCACATGTTCCACGTCGAGCGGTCGGACCTCCCACCCCTCAGTCTGCAAGCGGATGCCATCGAGCCGGCAGCAATCGCGGGTCACGGAATAACCCACGCTGCCGCCCTCGAAGTAGGCCGATGCTTCCGCCAGCGACGCAAAGCACGACGAAACCGGCAGCGCATCCGCCGTTCGGGCGCGGAGACCCACCCCCATGCGGCCATCGCGCGCGCGGATCGACATGGCGATTTTCGTCCCGTCATCATCCACCGCAAAATCCGCCAGATGATGCTCACCCGGAAACACCCGGCCACCGGCAAGATGATTGAGCCATGAGCCGGTATCGCGCCGCGGGATATAGACGCCCTCGCAGGTTTCTCCGTCTCGCCCGTCCCATCGCACCGCGATGCGATGCGCCGCGTTCTCACTCGCCAGGCCGCAAAACGACGGCAACCCCGCCGGACGAATCCGCTCCAGCCGGATCAGGCAGATTCCCGCGATCGCATACCCCGCATGCAGCTTGGGTCGAAACGGCAGTGGCAGAAAACGCTCCATCACCTCCGCATCGACGCGGAAATTGACGAGCAACCGCCGACGGATCAGGCCGTAGATGACGGGGAGGCGCATGTCGCCAACCCTATCCTCAAAACTTCCGCGCCGACACGAAGAAAGGGCGTTCCCACATGCGAGGTCGTTGGTTTTGCCTTCCGCAAATCATGTTTGACTTCCCATTTTCCAAACGGCTAAAGCCCATGCCCTCTGCCATGAAATTCACCCTCCTGTTTTCCCAACTCCTCGCCGTGGCCTGCCTCGCGGGGGCGAACCCCACGACCGACAAGCTCTATGCCGAGATCGATCAGAACAAGGATGGCAAGCTGACCGCGAAGGAGTTTGCCGATCACATCATCGGGGTCTCCTTCGTCCTTTTCGACACGAACCACGATCACAAGATCGACGCGAAGGAATGGGCCGCGGTGGAGAAGGGCCTGGAGGGGGAGAAGGCTTTCGCCGAGTTGGATATCGACAAGAACGGGGTGCTGACCTTCAAGGAATACTCCGGCAACCCGATGTCGCGCGAGGTGCTGATCCGGATTTTCTCGACCATCGACCCGAACCATGACGGCGTGCTGACCGTCGAGGAAGTCCCCGCCAACAAGAAGAAGTAACCCACCATGCGCACCAAAATTTTCTGCTCCCTCCTGCTCACCGCGTCGCTCGGCTTCACCGGCTGCGAAACGGCGGGCCCCGGCGAACGCAGCGGCACCCTGCTCGGCGCGGCCGGCGGCGCGGGCCTCGGCGCGATCATCGGCAACAACGTCAAGGGCATGAACTCGTGGGAAGGCGCGCTCGCGGGCGCGGCCGTCGGCGGCCTCGTGGGCAACCGCATGGGCAAGCAGAAGGACGAGATCAACACCCTCAAGAGCCAGGCGCACACGACCACGATCTACGTGAAGAACAAGAACGGCAGCAGCACGCCGGTGATGATCCGCCAGATCGGGGCGAACAAATTCCAGGGCCCGCGCGGGGAAATCTACAACGGCTTTCCGACCAAGTCGCAGCTCGCGTCGATGTACGCGATCTAAACCCGCGGCGCGCTACGGCGACGCCGGCAAAAATAATCCCCTCGTCTAAAAGACAGGGAAAACAAAAGCCCCGTCCCGGAGTGAACGCCGGGGCGGGGTCTTTGCTTAAACGGGAAGCGAGGGAAAGCGGCCTATTTCGGCCCCTCGGGCACACCTTCACTGGGGGGATGCACGCGGACGGGCAGATTGCCCACCGCCGCACCCGTGCCGTTGCGCACATAGACGAAGATGCGGTAGGCGCCCGGTTCCTTGGGCAGCCGCACCTCAGCGTGCGTCGCATCGCCCACCAGGATGGGCTCGGTCAATTCCGGCAGGACGGGTTCCTCTTCCCCGCCGGTGCCTTTCTTGTCCTGCTCCGGTTGCACGAGCCACTGGACTTGCAGCGGCTTTTTGTCCGGGTCGGAAACCTCCAAATCGACATTGATCACCCCCGCCGGGCCCACACCGTTGATCTTGAGTTTGTTGATGACGGGGCAGCGGTTCTCCGGCGGTTTTCCGGTCCAGAGCTCGGTCATGACATCGACCGCCTGCACCTTTTCTCCGCTCTTGAGAAACATGCCATACCAGGTGGCGGTGGTCTCCTGCTTGTTTCCCCACAGGAAGACGTAGGAGCCGAGGCAGAGGGGCTTTCCTTCGACCGAACCCTTGTAGGATTTCAGGTAGGTTTCGGCCTTCGCCGTGCTCGTCGGCTCGATCGCCGCGCCCCAGTCCGTCTTGCCGACTTCCCACGCGCCGAACGGGCCGAATTCCGTGAGGATATAGGGTTTCGTGCCCTTCAGCCCCACGTAGCGAGTGCCAATGCTGGACGCGCCGGCGTAGGTATTGAGGCCCACGATGTCCACATCCGGGCAATACTGGTGCACGCACTCCACGCGCTTGCCGCCGACTTCGGCGAACACGGTCATCGTGGGGTGATTGGGGTCCAGTTCCTTGGCGAGCTTGGCCGCCTCGTTGACCGCCTTCCACACGTTCGGATCGTTCCCCTCCTTGTAGCCTTCCATCTCATTGCCGATGCCCCAGAGAAGCACCGCCGGGTGATCCTTGAACTGCAAAATCTGTTTCCGCACTTTTTCCAACTGTTCCTTCACCATCTCCGGCTTGGAGTAGTCGAAGCCCTCCTTGTCCTTATCGTGCCGCAGCCATATGCCCACGGCGACGGTGAGGCCGAGTTTCTGCGCTTCATCCAGAGCCGCCTGCGCGAATTCCGTTCCCCAGAGACGCACCGAGTTGCCGCCCGCCGCCTTGAGCGCCGCCATGGATTTTTCCGAGGTGATGCCGGCCCCTTTAATCAGGTAGGGCTTGCCCTCGCGCATCAACTGCCAGCCATCGCCGGTCTTCACGAGTTCGACTTTGATGGCTTCGGCGTGAGCTTGGTTCATCATGCAGGCAAAACCCGCAAGCAAGCCAGCGCAGAGCATTTTGGAAAGAGAGGAGTTCATAGGGATCGGGGAGTTTGACTGAGGGAGTGGAAACGCGGGATTGGCCCGCGTCGCGGCATCGATATGCCTCACCGTTTGCCGGCGGCGCAATGCTTTTCCCGTGAGCCCCGGCCTTCCTTCCTCTGTGACACCCACCATCACTCTGGAAAAGAGCGAAACGTGGAGCCTAGGGGGTTCGAACCCCTGACCTCCGCAATGCCATTGCGGCGCTCTACCAACTGAGCTAAGACCCCGTGCGCTTTTTGCGAGGGCGGGAAAGTGCGTGGGAGGCCAGGGGATTGCAAGCGCTTTTTCATTCGCCAAACGCACGACTGGAGGCGACAAAATGCGCGGCACTTTTTCGAAGCCTGAGTAACCGCCGCGCACCTTTCGCCGTCTTGCCGGGTTGAACCTCCACGCGTCTCCATGAGCATGTTCCCACGATCCAAAACCGCCTGGCTCCGCAGCACGGCCATTTTCCTCGTTCTCATTTGGGCCTGCCTTTATCGCAATGTCCCGGCGCTCGCCCAACTCAACAGCTACGAACCGCAGGAGGGCGACGTGCTTTTCCAATCCCTCCCGCGTGGCGACCTCGTGGTGGCCATCGAAGGCGTGACCCAGTCGCCGTGGTCTCATTGCGGGGTGGTCATGCAGTTCGACGGCAAGTGGATGGTCGTGGAAGCCATCGGCCCGGTGCGGCGCACGCCGCTCGCTCTTTGGATCATGCGCGGGCGTTCCGGCAATTTTGCCGCCTACCGCCCCACCGCCGAGGCCAAACTCCCGGCACCGGCGAAATTCCACGAATCCATGAGCACCGCCCTCGACACCTACATGGGCCGGCCGTACGACATTCACTACGCGCCGGGAGACAGGGAAATCTATTGCTCGGAACTCGTCTTCAAAGCCTACCGCGACGCCTTCAATCTGGAACTCGGCAAATGGGAGCCGCTCGGGCAGTTGAATTGGAAACCGCACGAGACCTTCATCCGCACCATCGAAGGCGGCGCCCTGCCTCTGGACCGCCCGATGATCACCCCGGTCGGGCTCACGCGCAGCCCTCTTTTGTCCCGAGTATATCCTCCCCAAGGTGAAGAGGCGGATCGCAAGAAAGCTTTGCCGTTCAAATGAAAGATTGCGGGTGAAGAAGCGCACGGACGCCGCTAGCTTGCCGCCATGATCAAGCATTCCGTGCTCTACGACGGCGAATGCCCGATGTGCGTTTTCCAGATGAAGGTGCTGACCTGGCTGGACTGGTCGGGCTCGCTCGCGCTCATCCCTCTCTCCGATCCACGGGCGCACGAGCTCGCCCCGCAGCTCACGCGCGAGGATTTGCAGGAGGCCATCCACTGCGTGACACCGGAACGTCGGGTTTATCGTGGCGCGCGGGCCATCCGGTTTTTGGGCATGCGGCTGCCGCTGCTCGTGCCGGTGGCGCTGTTTTTGTGGATTCCCGGGGTCATCTTTCTCGCGGAAATCATCTACCGCTGGGTGAGCCGGCACCGGCTGCTTTTCAGCCGGCTCTTCGGCTGCAAGGACGCCTGCGCGATCCTGCCGGCGCGGAAGCGGGAGCAGGACAAGCTGGCGTAAGTGGCAAGCGAACTGCGAACTGCGAATCGCGAGGGTTTGCGCGCGGCACTGGGCGTGGCCACGGAGGCGCTGCTCGCGGAACTGACGCCCGCCGGGCATTGGGTCGGCGAGCTTTCGGCCAGCGCGCTGTCCACGGCGACAGCGGTGGTCGCGCTGGTTCAGATCGGGCGCGAGGCTGACAGGGACTTGATTCGCGGTGGGCTGCTCTGGCTGGCGCGAAACCAGAACGCGGATGGCGGCTGGGGCGACACGGTGAAGAGCAAATCGAACATCAGTACGACGGCGCTCTGCTGGGCGGCCTTCGGCGCGGCACGGGCGGACGGGGAGTTCGCGGATGTGGTGCAGCAGGCGCGGGAGGCTCTGGGGAGCACACGCGTCCCGCGTGTTGGTCGAGGCGTCCCGCCTCGACGAACTTCCCCGACGGGCCGAGAGCACGAGGCGCGTCCATCGACCAAAGACGTCGCCGGAAGTGCGTGCCGGCGGGACGCCGACACCAACACGCGGGACGCGTGTGCTCCCCGGGATCTCGTCGCGGCGATCGCCGCGCGCTATGGCAAAGACCGTACGTTTTCCGTGCCGATTCTGATGACGCTGGCGCTGGGTGGGCGCATCGGCTGGGAGCATGTGATGCCGCTGCCTTTCGAACTGGCGGCGCTGCCGCATCAGTTTTTCGGCGCGCTGCGGCTGCCGGTGGTGAGCTATGCGCTGCCGGCGCTCATCGCCATTGGGCAGACGATTCATCATCATCGGCCGACGCGGAACCCGCTCGCCCGCTTTCTCCGCGAACAGACGCGCGCTAAGACGTTGCGCGTGCTGGCTTCCATCCAGCCGGAAAACGGCGGCTTCCTCGAAGCCACACCACTGACGAGTTTCGTGACGATGAGCCTGGCCTCGATGGGACTCGCGGAGCATCCCGTCGCGCAAAAGGGTGCAGAATTTTTGCGCGCGTCGGTGCGGGCGGATGGAAGCTGGGCGATCGACACGAATCTCGCAACGTGGGTGACGACGCTCGCCATCCAGGCGCTCGCCCCACAGCCCGGCGCGCTCTCGCCGGAACAGCGGCTCACCCTGCGCGCGTGGCTGCTCGGGCAGCAATACCGCACCGAGCATCCCTACACCCACGCCGCGCCCGGCGGCTGGGCGTGGACCGATCTGCCTGGCGGCGTGCCCGATGCCGATGACACCCCCGGCGCACTCCTCGCCCTGCTCGCCCTCGGCACCGTGGATGCCGAAACCCGCGTCGCCGGAATCGCCGGCGTCCGCTGGCTGCTCGACCTGCAGAATGGCGACGGCGGCATTCCCACTTTCTGCCGCGGCTGGGGCGCGCTGCCCTTCGACCGCAGTTCGCCCGATCTCACCGCGCACACTTTGCGCGCTTGGAGCGCTTGGCTGCCGCAGCTCGACGATGCGCTGAAAAAGCGCGTGGCCCGGGGCATCGAGCGGGCACTGGGTTTCCTCACCAAAGCGCAGCGTCGCGATGGCTCGTGGCTGCCGCTCTGGTTCGGCAACGAGCACACCCCCAACGACGAAAACCCGCTTTACGGCACGGCCAAAGTCGTCCTCGCGCTGCGCGAACTGCGCGACCGGGGCATCGCCGTGCCGCCATCGCTTTTGCACGCCGGCATTCGCTGGTTGTCCGACGCGCAAAACGAAGAGGGTGGCTGGGGCGGCGTCTATGGCGAGATGGCTTCCGTGGAGGAAACCGCTCTCGCGTTGGAAGCTCTCATCGGCACTGCGGAAACCGAGGCCGCTGATATGGGCATCCACTGGCTGCTTGAACGCGTCCGCTCCGGCGCGTGGCGCGAGCCGGCGCCCATCGGCTTCTACTTCGCGAAGCTGTGGTACTACGAACGGCTGTATCCGCTGATCTGGACGGTCGGCGCACTGGGCCGGGTGGTCTGAAGCGCTCGGCACTTTTCTTTCGTCCCGCCACCTGCCAACTTCTGCGTCCCTCGCATGGAGCCTGTCCCCACTTTGCCGCCGCCCACCATCCTTGAAGTGCGCGGACTGCAGCGGCACTTCGGAAGAGTGCCCGCAGTCGATGGCATCGATCTCAATGTCCGCGAAGGTGAAATCTACGGCTTTCTCGGCATCAACGGTGCGGGCAAGACCACGACGATCCGCGCGCTCATGGGCATCATCGCCACCGAGGCGGGCACGATTTCGCTGCTCGGCGAAACCACGCGGCGCACCTCGGTCGCGCAGAAACGTCGCATCGGCTACGTCTCCCAGGAGCAGAATTTCTATCCGTGGATGAAGTGCCACGCGCTCGGCAAATTCGTTGGTTCGTTTTACCCCACATGGGATGCGGCGGAATTTGCGCGCCTGCTCTCGGTGCTCGAAGTGCCCGCGGATCGCCGCGTCTCCGAGCTTTCCGGCGGAATGCGGGCCAAACTCGCGCTGGCGCTGGCGCTCGCGCCGCGGCCCGCGCTGCTCATCCTCGACGAGCCGACGGCGGGGCTCGATCCGGTGGCCCGCCGCGAGTTCATGCAGTTGATCGTGGCCCAGGCGCGGCAGCACCGGCGCACGACGCTCTTCTCCTCGCATCTCATCGATGAAGTCGAGCGGTGCGCGGATCGCGTCGGCATCATCCATCAGGGGCGGATGCGCTTCGAGGGGACGGTCGGGGAACTGTCGCGGCTCGTCCGGCGCGTGCGGCTGCCAGCGGATGCGGAGTTGGCGCGAAATTGGCCTCGTAGTCCGGGAGCACGGCAAAGCTCGAAGTGGAGGCGAGAATGTCGTGCGTCCCGCCATTTCCCGTCACCCCAACGGTCGGCGTAAAGATCGCCGCCGCCGCGGACATCGATCAGCGAACCAGCCTGATCGGACAAGTTCACCGCTGAGAGATTGACCGCTTTCGCCGCGATCCCACCGGCCGTGATGTCGACGCCGGTTGGATCGATCCAGGAGGTGCCGTTGGCATTGAAGCCCAAACGGGATGATCAAGCGCCAACCGGTCTGCGAGTCGACGGCTGAGACCGAGGTCACGCTTGCCGCTGGCCAGCGTCAATTGTTGTGTCACTGCGACCGTTTTTCCCGTGACCAGCCCTGCTCCGGAAAGATAATCCGTGGGACTCGTGCCGGTCCCGTCCCAGCCGAGATTGATGGTCCCGAGCGGCGCACGCAGGGTTCCACCTTGCCGGATATTCGAGGCGTAAATGTTCAACTGACCGCCGGCTGAAAGCGGCAGTGCACGACTTCCGGAACCCGTAATGACGACCGAGCCGAGCTGCGTCGTGCCCCCGTCCTGATAGTCGTAGGGCCGCGATGGTGAACCGGCTCGCGGTCGTTGGATAGATTTGGCCGGCGCGCAGTTCGATCGCACCCGCCACGTCGAGCGTGCCATTGCCGCGGATGTCGCCACCGTCGGGCGATGAAGGTCGCTCGACCGATGTTCTGCAAAAGAGAGATTGCCGATGTCGATAAGCGCCGCTCGCACCGTGAGGCTGCCAGGGCCGAAAATAGGCTGCACATACGTCGGCCCACCGAACGACAGACTGGTCAATTGCGTGACCTGCACCGGCGACTGAAAAACCGTCCCCAACGCGACGTAGGGCGCTTGGAGTTCGACCGCGGCATCCGCAAAAAGCACGCGCCATCCGCAATGGAAAGACTGCGCCGCGCGTTAATGGATACCCTCCCGGAGAACTGCACGGCGCCGGAGCCGGCGCCCGAGTTCATGCCGAGTCGGAGCGAATCAAATCCTCCAGCGAGAAAGGAATCCGCGGCAAATATGCCCGCGCCCCAAGTCGGGAATCGCCAGTCGCCACCGGCACCAGATTGCCGATCGCCGTCTGATCCTGTGGATAGTAACCGGCCGGAATGATTCGTCCGTTTTGCGTGACGATGAGGTTCACGTCTCGCGGCGTTGCGGCGACCGTGCCGTCGGACGAGATGAACCGGCCGGAGGAAATCGAAAGGCTGCCGCCCCGCGCCGACGGACCACCGGCGAAACCGCGCAGCGTGGCATCGGTAAACAACTCCTGCCCGCCACGCAATGTGATCGAACCACCATCGCTTTCCACCCGCGTGGGCACGGTGTGGCGGCTGTAGAGCGGTGCATTGATGCCGCTATTGACGGGAACGACGCGGTTCACGCCGAGTCCGTCGGCGAGCGGATATTCTGCGCGAGCGTGCCGGGCGGCAGATCAAGCAGGCCGCTGGTTCCCGAGACATCGAGCACGGCACCCGCCTCGGCCACGATATTACCAGAAACCGCGATCGTCCCCACCGGGGCAGCACCGAACCCACGCGCCGGCCAAACGCATCCGGTGTCAGGACCACGCGCCCTGCGGTGGAAAGGAGACTGCGCGGACCGAGATCGACGGTCGGCAGCGCCTTGTTGAATTCCGGCTCGGGAGCGCTCGGGATGAGAGTGGGAAAAGCATTGGCGCCGCTAACGGTGATGTTTCCACCGGGCGCGATAATCGAGCCGAGGACCACCACAGTGCTGCCGCGAATGGTCACGCTGGCTTTCGGATCCGTCTCGATCAACGCCCCGGCCCCCATGACGAAATCTCCGCGCAAAACGTTTCTGCGTCGGCGCGGCAAAGAGATCCTGCGTCACGCCAGTGGCAAAGGTAAGACTGACCGGCGCGCGCAATCCCTGCGGCTTGAGGAAAGGCTGCAACTTGACCGATTCCGCGCCTGCTCCCGGCACGGCCAACCAGCTTTCGGCCGCCGGCCGTATGACCGTGTTGGGCGCGATCGCGATGGCGGGCAGAAACTGATTCAGTCCGGTGCTCGCCGCCTTGCCGAGGGCGTTCAGCGTGTAACTGGCGAAGCCACCTCGCGTGGAAAAAATCCGGCGTCAGATAGAGGAGTTCGTCCCGCCGGACTTCGGTCCTGTCCGATGCGATTAACCGGCTCAGGTACCGTTTGAAATGACCGGAGGGTAGAGCACCGCCGACTTGGATCAGCGGAGCCTGAATGGTCAGTGCCCCGCCTTTCCCCCCGGAATATCCCGCAAGCGTGGAGCCCAGCGTCAGTCCGCCGCCGAAAAGCTGGGCGAAACCTGGTTCATTGCCTGCGCTGATGATGAGTCCACCACCGGCTCCGTAGCTGCGTTGTCCGGTCGCGTTGATCGAGACTCCACCGGAGACGTCGATCGTGCTCCCCGCAGCGAGGTCGGCGGTGAAGGCTCGAATGGAAATCGCCCCCGCCATCGATCAGCGGAGGAAGCTCCGTCAGGCCGAGGGCTCCGGGGCGGTAGTCCGTGATGAGGCCCCGCCGCGCTCAACGACGCCGCCGCCGCGAGGGCGAAAACGCCGCGCGTCGGATCGGACCTGCGGAGTCGGCGGTTTAATCACTGCCGCCTGCAATTTGGTCAGCGTGAAAGGCGAAAGATTGAAGACGCTGAAGTCCAGGTTGCCGCCCGGCGCTGTCACGCTGCCCTCGACCGTTAGGTTCGCCGCCCGCAACGTGATGGAACCGCGCAGCGGAGCCGTCAGCGTGGTTGCTTTTGGCACGGTGATGGCCCCGTCGCTATGTGTCGAGCGTGAGCGTCGCGAAGCCGTCTTCTGCCAGCAATTCCGGCGAAAGAAACACCTGCACCTTTCGTTCCGTACGCAAGGCCGCGGGCGTGCCGTCTTCAGCCACCGCGAACGCCTTCGCTCCCGGTAACTCCAAGCCTGATGCGAAGGTAATCTGTGGCGGCGTGGGCGAAACGAAGGCATACGGCGACAGCGCTTCCTGCGCTTGGAAAGTGATGGCAAGCCCCGCCGCCGAACGCCAGCGGCACGGTCGACGAATTGGCCTGCCGCGGTCCCTGGCACTGCTTGCCCCGCGCAGGGTGCCGTCGAGCGCCATCGACGGTTGCGGTCAGGGCAATGCTTCCGGCCTTCGCCCCATGTAGATAGCCCGGTTCGTAGTGCGTGCCGAGCAGCGCCAGCGGATGCGCGAAGGTTTCGACGATCCCATACTTGGCCTGAGTGAAAGTCGTCGTCCCCGTATAGATGCCATCGTAGATCCGATCGGGCGTCGCTTTCGCCAAATCGTAAAGGGACGCCTCCCGACAGCACCCGCGTCGTCTGCACCATAGCCGCCCTCGTAGTTCAACCAACCGCCGGAAACATCGATCGTCGAGCCTCGCTGCATGATGACGGATTCACCGGCCGTGAGTTTGACCGTGCCACCGGCCGCGGTCAGTTCGCCGACCGTGCGCTGGATGATGCCGAGGTAGCCCGAGACATCGCCGAGCGGCGTGCCCACCAAGCAAACCGTTGTAGGTGCCGATCTGGCGGGCATCGATGGTGATCGTCGCCCGCGCAGCGTTCCGGTGCGTTGCAGCGGCGAGTTGGCGATCTCCGCCCCGCGCAGTTGCAGCGTGAGCAGATTTTCCGTGATCGGCGCGGCGACATCGATCGATCCCGCCACATCGATCCCCGCGCCTTGGTCGAAATAAAATCTGGCCGCCGGTGAAAGTCAGCGCGGTTCGATTTCCCACGGAGACCCAATTGCCCGCGCTCGCCGTCACATTCGCGTTTGGCGCGAGGATTTGCGAACCGGTCGCCAGGGTGGATCGCCTGCCCTTCGAGATTGATTTGCGAAGGTAACGCCAACTGCGTGCCCACGGCGCGGTCTGAGCCAACAAGTTCAGGAAGAATGCGGATCACACTGCCCGGCCCCAGCGTCACGGTCCCAGACGCCCGGTTGAGAAATGCCGGACCATTGGAGGGTCGAGTGACGTCGAAGTTCGCATTCGTCGTGGCTCCATAGTCCGCAACAGATCGGACCGGCCGTTGAGTGCGGTCGAAGTGGAACTATCGGATCACGCTTATTTGCTGCACGGTCTTTCCGATCATCGTCACGTTCGCGCGTGGGGCGGAAATGAGACCGAGATTGGCGGCGGTGCCGGCGGTTGGCGGATTGACCATGTTAGGATCAAGCACGCACCGACGTAGGTATCCAGACCGCGCAGAACTGGCGTCGCTACCGGCGTGGGCAGCGAAACCAACCTGGAGGCCCGCGGCGAGGATGGTCCTGGCCGTCCGGCGTGGAGATGCTACCTTCGTTGCGGACATTCGGACCGACGAGGGTGACGCGTCCGCCAACTTTTTCCGCGTTGGTCGGGCTGGTGATCTGCGCGCCCTTTTGCACCACGACATCGCCAATTCGGCCATCCACCGCGACCGGAGCAGGTGGAGTAAAGGCTGGCGTCGGACCTTTCGAGCCGCCGGCGAGCGGCAGCGCGGAGAAGAGGAACTGGGCGTCGGGGTTATTAAGCAGGCCGCGTTGGAGGAGGTTGTCGTTGATGGGGAGGGAGGAGGCGGTGAGGGCGTGGAGGTTGACCTGGGAGGAGCCGCCGAAGAGGATGCCGTTCTGGTTGAGGACGTAGGCCTGGCCGTCGCCTTCGATGGCCCCAAGGATCTGGGTGGGGGAGCCGGTGGGGGTCGGTGATCTTGTTGAAGGCGATCCACTGGCTTTTGCTGGTGCCGCCGGCGGACTGGTCGAATTTGAGGGTGGTTTGTTTGCCGACGTTGAGGGTCTGCCAGTTCAGCACCGCTTGGGCGGTGGTTTGCTTGACGGTGACGAGGGTGCGGCCGTTGGCGGTGGTTTGGGTGGGAAGGTTGGCGCCGGTCCAGAGGGCGGCGTTTTCGCCGGGCTGGATGTTGGCGAGGTTGGCGGGGACGCCGGGGGCGACCTGGAGGCCGCCGGGGGGTGAGGCCGTTGGGGACGACTGGCAGAAGCTGGCCGGGTTGGTTGGGGTTGGGGCCGAGGTGGTTTGGTCCGGCGAGGGCGGCGGCGCGGGCGGCGGCCTGCATGGCCTGGACGGCCTGGACGGATTGGGTGGTGCGGGCGAGGACGTCTTTGGCGTTGTTGCGGGCCTGGGCGGTGACGGCGGGGGTTGGGGCCGAAGGCGGTGGGGGCTTGGCCGCGTGAGCCGGCGGCGGCGCCGCCGCGGGAGGATGTCGCTGGCGCGGGCGGTGAAATTCAGCGCGAGGGTGAAGCTGAGCCCGAGCAGGGCGGCGTGGCGGAGGGCGGCAGCGGGTGGAGCGCGGGGGGGCGGAGGTCTTGGGGCCACGGAGGGACACGGATGGGCACGGATGGGGAATTCCCCATCCGTGTTTCATCCGTGTGCATCCGTGGCTCAATTCCGCGGCGTGGCATCACGGCTTGATCTTCTGGTCGGCGAGACCGTCGCTGTAGTCCTGAATCAAGTTCTCGAACTTCACCCGCGTCGTGCCGATGAAGGGTTCCTTGCGGGTGATGACGTCGCCGAGGCCGAACTTCTCGTAGCGGGAGAGGATCTCGGTGCCGAGCTTGTACATGGCGGCGTTCCTGGCCTGCTGGTCGGCGACCTGGCGGTCGAGGACGATGACGCGGGCGGCGAGTTTGGCACGCTCGGATTCCTTGGCGTTGCCGATCTCGACGGCCTTTTTGAACTGCGCGGTGACGTCGGCGTGGGCCTTCTTCCACTGGGCGAGATTCTTCTCGCTGAGGGCGAGGGCGGCGTCCTTTTCGGCGAGCTGGGCGTTGAGCGCGGCCTTGTCCAAATCGGCGGCGTTCTTGTCGGCGGCGGACTGCTTTTTGAGCTTCTCGATTTCCTCGTCAGGGCGGCGGCCTTGGGCTCTCGATTTCCTCGGTCAGGGCGGCGGCCTTGGCCTCGGCTTCGGCCTGGGTGGCTTGGAGCGTGGCCTTTTCATTCTCCGCGGCGCGGAGTTGGAGGGTCAAAGCGCGCACGCTTTCGCGGAGCTTCTGCTCGGCCGGGTTGGGCGCATCGGCGGCGCGGAGAACGCCGGAGAAAGAGGAGAAGAAGGAAAAAGGAAAGGATCGTTTTCATAAGCTCAGAACTTGCCGCTGACATCGACCTGGAGGATGTCGGTCTCGAGCGGGGGGCCGGCGATCTCGTTGGCGCTCATCCAGCGCAGGCCGAGGACGACGCGGGGGCCGAGGGCGAGGGCGCCGGCGAAGGTGTAGCCCTGGAGATTGGTGCCGCCGCCGCCGAAATCGGAATCGGTGAAACCATCGACCACGCGTCGCTTTCCACGTAGCGGTAGTTGAAGCCGACGTTCCAGTCCCAGCGCTTGGCGAGCACGGGGCTGCCGACGCGGAGGCGGCGATCCAGGCGGTGTTGCCGCCGGCGTAGAGGCCGGGCTCGCCGTTGGGGCCGAGCGGGCCGCGGTTTGTTGACCGCCTGGTTGCCCACGGCGCTGCGTCCAGGCGAGGTTCTGGGCGTATTCGCCGAAGGCGGTGATGTGAAACGGCTCCAGCGGGAGTAATCGATCTGGCCGTTGATCGCGAGCACGCGGAACGGCGTGGCCAGGCCGAAGTATTGCCACTGGTTGGTCGTGCCGAAATTGTTGTCCGCCGTGGGCACGATGTTGCGCAGGGCCATGTAGGTGTTGCCTTTTGGGCGAAGGCCGGGCGGGTGCCGTCGGTGTTGCCGGCGTCGGAGGCGGTGAGCGGGGTGAAGGGGGTGGAGAGTTCGCCGGCGACGCGGTCGAAAATGTAATACGCGCCGGCGACCTTGACCTTGAAATCCCGGGCCGGCTTCCAGTCGAAGCCGAGCTGGGCGGCGTAGAGCCACTTGTCGGTCGAGGGGAACTTGTCCGGGCGTTGGAGGAGAAATTGAGGTCGTGTTGAAGAACGGAAACGCGCCGCCGTTGAGGAACGGGGTGAACGCGGTGAAGACCTGATAGCGGGCCTGGGCGGCGATGCCGTCGAAGCCGACATCGTCATCCCACATGATGTCGGTGGGGGTTGTAGAAGGGGTTGTCGAAGCGGGCCGAGCGAGATGACCAGCTTGCGGTCGGGCGGCTGGGCGAACTGCGGCGGGGGCGGCGACCTCTTTTCCACCCGCGGTCGTCTTGCCGTCCGTGCTCTTGCCATCGGCATAGGCGGCGGGTGGCGTAGGTGGCGGCGGCGCCTTGGCGCCGAGTTCGTATCGCAGATACCCGCGGTCGAGCCAGATGGCGTACTTGGCGAAATTTTTTCCGCCCTGGCCATTACCCGCGAGGCCCATGCTCTGGGTTCGGGGAAACCGGCGAATTGGTCTCGCCCGTGGCCAGGCGCAGGCCGGCGGTCCAGCCCTCGCCGAGATCGGCCTCGAGGCCGAAGCGCACGCGCAGGCGGACGCGGGTGCGGTCCTGATCCACGTCGAGCTGCGGGGAGGAAAACCCGTGCCCGAGACATCGAACGGGCGTGGGGCTGGTGTTGATCGCGTTGAAATTCGGGAACGCGCCGGTGTTGTCGTTGCCGTTGGAAAAGTAGATGCCCTCGTAGCGCGTGCGGACATCGCCGAAGAGGCGGATGCGCTGCGTCCAGTCCGGCACCGTGCGCGGATCAGCCCAGCGCTCCTCGCGGGCCTGGGCGAGGACCTGATCCTTGATCTCGTCGCGCATCTGCGCCTTCACGCTCTCGGGGATGTAAGTCACGCGCACCGCGCTCTGGCCGGCGAAGGGCGCGATGTCCGGCGTCGGCGGAGCCTGCGGCGGAATGGCGAGAATCGGCCCCGCCTGGCTGACCACGGCCTGCGCCCTCGGCGACGGCGGCCTGCGTGGCCGCGGCCTGTTCGCGGGCCAGCGCCGCATCGGCCTCGGCCTGCTGGATGAGCGCGGCGGCGTCCTCCTTCGGGCAGCACCCCGCGCTCGACCAGCCGGTTGATCAGGTTGATGGTCACGTTCTGCGAGACCGTGCCGGCCTTTTCTGCTCCGGCCTTGGCGGCCCGGCCTCATTCCGGGGCAAAGCCGCCGCGCTCGCTTCCGTGCCGGGCACGGCGGGCGGAGCACCTGCGCGGGCGCGGTTCCGGGGTGATCGGCGCGCACCGAATTGGCGGCGAAAAGCGGACGCGTCGCACCGCCGGCAGGCAGCGCCCCGGCGGCATTCTCCGCGGGTGTGCCGGCAAGAGTGGCGCAGTCGCGGCGGTGCAGAGCGAAGCGCTCAGCAGATGGGCCAGGCGTCGTCGGAAAAAGGGGCGGTCAGTGGCATGAAAAATCAGGGCGAGGGACGGTGGGACCGGGGAAAACGCAGAGACGCAGAGGCGCAGAGGGCAGAGCAGCGGAGGTGCCCGCCGGGGCTTTGCTCCGGGAACTCTGCGTCTCTGCGTCTCTGCGTTTCAAAGGCATCAGTTCGGGCGCTTGGCCGAGAGGCGGAGGACGATGGGCAGCTTCATGCCGGCGGGGGGCGGTTCCTGGAGCCGGAGGCCGCTGAGATCTCGCGCTCGATGGCCGCATCGACCAGCCGCGTTGCCCGTCGAACCCGCGAGCGAAGCGCGGGTGATGCGCCCGGTGGCGTCCGGCCAGATGCGGACCTGCAGGCCGCCGATGGCCGCGGCCTTGGTCTTCGGGTGCTGGCGCAGGGCGTCGGCGATCTTCGCCTGGACCTGGCCGGCGTACCAGCCCCACTTGCTGCCGGTATTGCCGCCGTTGCCCGTGCCGCCGATGGCGTTGCCGCCGCCGAGGCCGGTGCCGGAACTGCCAGACCGACACCGGGGCCGGTGCCCTTGATGCCCGTGGCCAGGGCCGTGGGCGGCGGCGCATCCACCTTCTTGGACTCGGCTTTCTTGGCCTCGGTGGGCTGCGTTTTCCTTTTCCATCTTGTCCGGCGGTGGCTGGACCTTGGGTGGAGGCGGTGGCGGCAGCTTCGGTGGGAGGCGGTGGCGGGAGTTGGACCTGGACGATCTGCTCGGCCTTGCGCGGCGCGGGCCGGGCTTCGGCTTGGGCATGAAGTAAAGGCCCACGCCGAGCGCGAGCACGCCGGCGATGATGAACTTCACCCGATGCCGCACGATGAAGCTGGCGTCCTCGGCTTCGTGAATGAGTTCCGCCGCTGACTTATGATGATGCACGGGGGTGGTCCGGCGCGCGGGGCGCGGACGTTGCACGGGCGGGGTTTGCAGTTCCTGGCTCATAGCTAGTGATGTCTAGTAGTTGGCGGTGGTTACTTGGGCGGCTTGGTGGCCAGCCGATCTGCGAAATGTTCAGCCGTCCAAGACATCGAGGACGTTCATGATGGTCTGGTACTGGGTCTGGCTGTCGCCGCGCACGACCACCGGGAACTCCGGCGTCTTCGCCTTCACCGCGCCCAGCTTGCTCTCCAGCGAAGCCAGCGTGACGGTCTCGGCGTTGAGCTTGAGGTTGCCCTGGTTGTCGATGGTGATGGCCTGCATCTTCGGCCCCTCCAGCTTGGAAGGCTTGCCGGCCTTGGGCAGATTGACCTTCACGCCCTGCACGCCCGCCGTGGTCATGATGATGAAGATGAGGAGCAGGACCAGATACAAGTCCACCATCGGGGTGACATTGATGTCGTCGTAGCTCTTGTTATCGCCGGCTTGCATGGTGGAAGGGAAAGGGGAGTGGGTTCGTAAGGAGAATGTTTGATGTGGGATGTTTGATGGATGATGGAGTTAGCTAGTGATCCGTGTTTCATCCGTGAGCATCCGTGGCTTGACTCGCTGGTGCATGGCTAGCGATTGGGCTCGGAGTAAAACTCCGCGATGCGGGGTGACGAACTCGTCGATGAAACCTGCATGTCGCTGACCGCGTCCTTGATCCGCGAACTGATGTAGCTGTAGGCAAAGAGCGCCGGGATCGCGACGGCCAGGCCGGCCACGGTGGCGAGGAGCGCGCCGGCGATGCCGGGGGCGATCGAGTTCACTTCGACCTGCCCGCTTTTGGCAATGACCGCGAAGGTGATCATGACGCCGATGACCGTGCCGAGCAGCCCCAGGTAAGGGCCGCCGGCGATGCGATGGTCAGAAAAACGAGGCTGCTGTTGAGCTTCTGGACCTCGCGGACGAGGCCGCCGTCGAGCGTCGCCTTGATCGATTGCATGGAGCGGCGGAGAGGCCGGTGAAGTTCTCCTGGGCGGTGGCCAGGCGGTCTGCACCTCACCGAAACCGAGCTGGTAGATATGATAAAGCGGGCGACTGGCTGAGAAGCTTCTGGGCCTTCGGGGTGGCTTTGCCGCCCATGCTTTTGATGATGGCTTCGTCGCCGTTGTCGAGCACATGCAGATTGGGCGCGAGGTCGTTCCAGATCTTGAGGAAGGCGTTGGTCGCCTTGCTGATCTTCTGCAGGTAAAAAAACTTCGTCACCGCGACGACGCCGCCGATGAGGGCGAGCAGGGGTGCAAAGCGCGATGACCACCCAGCCGTCGAAGGTCAGCGACTTGGAGATGTCGGTGATCAGCGAGAGATGCTTGGCGATCTCGCTTTCGCCGCCGTGCGCGGCGGCCTCGTCCTCGCCGCAGGGCCACGAGCTTCTTCGCCGGTTCGCCACCGCCCTGACTGAGCGCGGCGAGCTTCAGCCAGCCCGCGGGGCGCGCACTTTGGCAATCTGAAGTTCATCGACGGTGTGGCGTCGGCGGCCTTGTCCTTGCCGAGGACGAAGGGGGCATTGAGCGTGGGCAGGCCGGCGGCGAGCGTGGCCGCGACCGCGCCATCGACCCACAGGGTCGTCTTCGCGCCCTCGGCGGTGACGGCGAGGTGTTTCCAAGCGTTGACCTCCAGCGGCGCGGTCGCGGCGGCGCGCTGGCCGTCGATCTCGACGTAGGGCGTGCCGTTGTCCACGCCGAGGACGAAGCTCTTGTCGTTCTCGCGGCGGCTGAGGAGCGCGGCGTTGGCCGTGAGCGTGGTGGGCTTGATCCAGAGCGAGACGGTGGCTGGGCTGCCGCCGATCCAGACCAGATCGGGCGCGGCGGGGAGAGTCAGGCCGTTGAGCCCGGTCAGGCGCAGGCCGCCGGCGATGACCGAGGAGGTGACGGGCAGGCCCGCGCCCTCGGCGTTGTGGCCCTGGCCGGTGGCGTCCGCGGGCGGCGCGCCCGTCTCGCTGAAATGCCAGGCGAGGAGAGTGTCGGGATCGTAGGTGGTCTTCGCGTCGGCAGCCCCGGCCGCGGCGGGTTCGCCGGCGTTGCCGAATAGAGCCAGAAGGTGATGGGGCGCGCCGGGTTTGACGTCGGGCACTTTGACCCACGCGTAGGCCTCGGAGACCGGGTTGTCGTAGCGCTCGAAGTGGAACTTGAGCGGGGTCTTGTCGTCGGCGGCGATGAAGCGCAGGTCGCTGCCATCCTCATGCGCGGAGCCGAATTGGAAGTTCCCGTCGTAGAGACGCACGAGCACGACCGCGGTGCCGATGGGCTCGCCGATGCCACCGCCGCCGGGTCCACGGTGATCTTCTTGCGCACCGTCCACGCCTCGTTCCACCACGCCCCGGCGTCCGCGCCGAGGGCGAGGATGACGAGCAAAGTGGCCAGCCACGGATGACCAGATAAAATGAGGCGCGAAAGGTTGAACATGAAGGTTAGAAATCGGCCCAGACGCGGAAGGTCAGGAGGAGGTCGTGGGCGCGGGTGTAGGTCTGGTTGATCAGCGGCAGGCCGGCATCGAGCGAGCCGTTGAGGTGGTTCCAGAGCTCGAAGCGCGTGCCCGCGCCGAGGCTCACCAGGTCGAAGTTTCGACTGCTGGCCGGGCAGCGCCTGGAGGATCGAGAGATGCCCGCCGTCGGCGAAGGCATAGACGCGCCATTCGCCGGTCTTCTGGCCCAGCCAGCCGAGGAGCGAGGGGCTGCGCAGCTCGACGGTGCCGAAGACGGCGTTGTCGCCGGGCACTTCGCCCTCGAGATAACCGCGCGCCGTACCCAGTCCGCCGGCGCTGAACTGTTCGCTGCTGACCAGCGGCTCGTTGCTGAGCTGGCCCTGCACTTTCCCCGTAAACCTGAAAAACCGCCCGGCAGATCGTGGGTATGCGCGAGGTCGCCGCGCAGGTAGGCGAACGCGCCGTCGGCCCCGAAGCGGCTGTTCTCAAACTCCGCCGGCGCGCTGCCCATCCCGCGCACATGAAAAACCAGCCCGGCGTTGAACTCGGTGAGCGAACCCTTTTCGACCCACGTCCCGTTGTAGTTCACACGGTGAACGGGTAGTAGGTGATCGGCGCCTCCACCGGCAGGGTGCCGGGCGCGAGGGTCACGTTCTGGTCGAAATGTTTGTAGTCGAGGCCGAAGCTGACCGACTGGAAAAAGTTCTTCCCCGGCGGCAGACTCACGAGCGCCCGCAGCCCGAGCACTTCGCCGCGGCCGGCGACCGCCGAGCCGCCGAGGGTCGAGACGTTCGAGTCCTGCTTCGTGCCCAGAATCATCACGCTCAGCCCAGTCGTACTGCGGGGATGCGCGCCTGGTAATACGCGCTCAGCACCTTGGCGTTATCCACGTCCTCCGGCGCGACCTGGAAGCTCACCCCCGCCGCGTGGCCTTTCTGCCACAGGTTGTTGTAGCTCACCGCGCCGTTGACCCGCAGCTCCGTGGTGTTCGGGCTGTAGCGGTTGTTCAGCTCCACGCTCCCGTGCAGCGGCAGGCTGTCCTTGACCTGCAAATCGATGTCCACCGTCCCCGGCTCCACCCCCGCCCGCAGCACCGGCGTGATCCGCCGGTCCGGCCACTGGTTCAAGGCCACGATGTCCCGCGTCACCTCGTTGAAATTCGGCACCGTCCCCCTCGGCCCAAAGACGGCGCCTTCTTCTTAATCTCCGCCAGCGAAAACCACCGCGACCCCTTCACCCGCAACCGCCCCACCTTCGCCTCCGTCACCTGCAAAAACACCACCCCCCCGCGCCCCGTCTGCGCCGGCACCGTCACCGACACCGTCTGATACCCCTTCTCCTTATACACCCGCTCCAACGCCGCCGCCGCCCCCAAGACATCCCCCTCCCTCCGCCCCGGCCCCAAAAACGGATACACCGCCTCCCCAATCTCCTCCTCCTTCAAAAGCTGCGACCCCACCACCCGATACTCCCCAATATAAAGCGGGCCAGCCCCGGGGCGGGCGGGGGCAGGCGGGGTGGATGGTGGCAGTCGTCTCCTGATCCGGACCGCGCGAACGCAGTCGCCGCGGGCACGGGCTTGGTCGGCACCGCTGCGGCCCAATGCCGTTTCTCGAAAAGACAAGGCGACAAACACTGCCGCAAGAACCGTCGGAACGACCGCTCCAATCAACCCGGCACCTTTCCCTACGATACCGGTAAGGGCATCGGAAGCGCGGCCGGTCGAGTTGGTAGAAAGCATATTCGTAAAGCTCTACTAAAATAGTAGAGAGATGATTGGTATTGCGACAATCAGACGACGGCAAGGGAAAATCCGCATTTTCTCCCCAGCACAGAGAACCCTCGACAGACGCAGCCTGTCCGAAGGGAGATTGAACGCGGCAAAGTTGCCGCGGTTGACCGATGGGCTGAGCTGTTAGCGCATTATTTACGGTCGAGGTTGACGTAATGGCGGGCGCTGGCGAGCACGGCCCCCAGCGCCGCATCAAGGGCGGCGATTCGCACCTGCATCGGCACTTCCTTCGGCGTCCCAAGACGCATGCTGAAGGTTTGATGCTGATGCCCAGGAGGCGAGCCGAGCGGGCCCCCGGTGGCCACGGCTGTTCCTCGGCTTCGGTACCGAGGATGAAGCGGGACGCGCCCAGCGCCGAATTCAGTTAAACGCCACGCATAACTGCCGAAACTGCTGCCGGTAAATATACCGCGCCCGGAGTCGTCCGTGTAGAGCACGATGACGCCGTGAAAGGCCTGCGCACTCAATTCGCGCTCCAGCAGCATGATTTCGGGCTCCACCGAATCGCGCCAGAAATCGCCATGCAGAAGCGTGTCCCGCCGGCTGGTTTCGCGGGCATCCTCGTGGCCGGTGGGGTTGCAGAGCGGATAAAACCATAGTTCGTAACCGGCCGCCCGCCACGTCCGTTCCTGCAAGCTTTCGATGAAATGGAGCAAGGCGAGCCCGCCTTCTACGTTGCCCCGCAAGCCGGTGAAAATCCCCACGCGCAGTGGCCTGGACTGGCGCTCCGCCCGGTAGCGCAAGCGCGGGAGCGGATAGATCGCGGACGGAGAAGCGATGCGCGAACGCGGCTCGGCGCAATAGCGCAGCCGTGGAATGGGATTAAATCCTGTCACCGGAAGGAAGTTGCCGACGGCCCCCGGACAGCTCGCAGGCCACCACGTTCGGCCAGTTCCTGAAAACGCGCCATCAGCAGATTGACCGGCGGCTCCGACGGTGGTGATGAAGCAGGAAGTGCAACGTGAATTTGAGAAGTGAGCATGAAGTAAATCGTAGGTGTGAATCGCGCGAACCGTCGGGTGTTCGTCGCGCGGAAAAAATCAGCAGATGGTAAAGCCGGATCCGTAATGTCTCCGACCAGCGTGTTCCTGGCTGGCGAGGTCGCCCGGCACCGGTGTTGTCAAATTCTCAGCCACGAATCTGCGGCTTAGCGAATTTGCCGGAATGCCGCGGGGCGTATCCGGCTTGCTGCTGGCTTCGCCAAGAAAAGGAAGAGCGCCAATGCGCACTATATCTGGAGCGCGTTCGCGAAACTGTAAAGTGCTTTCTTTACTATAATTGATAGTCTATTGAAATGGAGGCGCTGGGCTGATTCCAAAGGAAGCTCTCAGCCCGCGAAAGCGCGGCTGCGCCAATCAGGTAATACGCCCACAACTTACGGTCCTTCATTACTGGCCCTTGCGGATTTTGCGTAGCGTGAGTTGCAATCCCCTGTGGACTTTGAAACCAACTAAACTGACTACTCATCTGCCCTCTCCCACGAGTCCACCAACCGAAGCAGGCACATTCGTTGAATTCACCGACAACCGCGGAACCCTACGGACTGGCCGTGCTGGGCGCGGTCATTTTAGTCGCGCGCTTGGCCATGCTGTCAAAACTCGAGGTGCTCTGGGCTTTCACCATCTCCTTGCCCTCCTGTTTGACGATGACCTGCCACTCGACCTTGTCCTTGTCCTGGGTGCTGAGGTCCTTGTAGCCACCAACCGCGGCATTGCCGAAAACCATGTTCTCGATTTCGGCGGGCTTCAGCCCCTTGAGCTTTCCACACCGCTGTAGCTCTCGATGGTGTCCGAGTAGTACTTGCGGACGAGGATGGTCCAGACGACCTCGCCCTCGGGCATGGGCTTGAAGGTGAGATTTTTGATGGTGGCCTTGAGTCCCTGAACGCGGTTGATCCGGTCGTAGTAAGAGCTACCGCCGCGGGTGTCGTTGTTCTCGAGGACCGTCTTGCTGACAATCAGGCTGACTCCATTCTTTTCCTCCGCCGGAGCGGTCGTAGCGAGGGGAAGGGCGAAAAACGACTGCCACCAGAAACCGAAGGAACGCTTTCAATGGGTTGGCATTTAGTCCAATGCGCCGGGCGAGGTCAATGGTAAGTTTTCCACGCCCGAAATGGCCAGAGCGGCGGAGCTGCCGGCGAAGAATTAGCTTGGTCTCCGGGCGCTCCGCTGGGCTATGGGTGGCGCATGACGGAGACGGAAGCCTGCCTCGCCCTGAACATGGTGCCGAATCTCGGCCCGGTGCGACATCCGGCGGCTGCTGGAGCGGTTTGAAACACCTGAGGGAGTGCTGCGGGCGCGGGTCGGGCAGTTGCGCGAGGTGGAAGGTGTGGGAGCTGAGGTGAGCGAAGGGATCGCGGGCTGGGAAAGCACGGTCGATCTCGCGGCGGAGCTGGCGCGGGTGCAGGATTTTGGCGCGGAAGTGCTGACACAAGCCTCGCCGAAATACCCGCGGCTGCTGCGGGAAATCTACAATCCACCCATCGTGCTTTACTGCTGGGGCCAGATCACGGAGGGGGATCAGCGGGCGATCGCCGTGGTCGGCTCGCGCAAGACTTCCCACTACGGGCTGGAATGCGCCAAGAAACTCTCCTACCAGCTCGCCTACGCCGGGCTCACCGTGGTCAGCGGGCTCGCGCGGGGCATCGACACGGCGGCGCATCAGGGCGCGCTGGCCGCGCAGGGGCGCACGGTGGCGGTAATCGGCTCGGGGTTGATGGACCTTTACCCACAGGAAAACATGGGCCTGGCCGAAAAGATCGCGTCCTCGGGTGCGGTCGTGAGCGAGTTCCCGATGACCTTTCCACCCACGCCGCAGACCTTTCCCTACCGCAACCGCATCGTCGCCGGCTGGAGCAGCGGGCTGCTGGTCGTCGAAGCCGGGCTGAAAAGCGGCGCGCTCATTACCGCAAGCCAGGCGCTGGAGCACAATCGCACCGTCTATGCCGTCCCCGGTCCCATTGATCGGCCCACTTCCGCCGGAACGAACCGTCTCATCCAACAGGGCGCCAAACTCGTCGCCGGGGCCTCCGACATCCTCGACGAAATGAACCTCCTCCTGCCGCCTGAACGCGCAAAAAGCGTCCCGGCAGAGCTTTCCTTGGATGAACAAACTCTTTTGGACGCCATTGAGACCACTGAGACGCCGCTCGATTCCATCGTCGCAAAATCAGGCTTGCCGATGCCGAAGGTGGCGTCCACTTTGCTCGCCCTCGAAATGAAGAGGCGGGTGAAACAACTCCCCGGCCAGCAATTCGTGCGGCTTTCCTAGACCCCCAAAGATCATGTCCAAAACCCTCGTCATCGCCGAGAAACCCAGTGTCGCCA
Organism: Chthoniobacter sp.; assembly: GCA_037200205.1. Lineage (GTDB taxonomy): Bacteria > Verrucomicrobiota > Verrucomicrobiia > Chthoniobacterales > Chthoniobacteraceae > Chthoniobacter. The sequence continues at coordinate 9,457 of JBBCHV010000037.1, read as the reverse complement.
CGGATTTGGCCCGGGTTTTGGGCGTGAACCGCGTTTTGGACGGGGAAGAAAGACGGCGTCTACTGGTATGAAAACGACCAGTGGATCATCTCGTCCGCCGTCGGCCACCTGCTCGAACTCGCCCCCCCGGAGGGCTTCGAGCCGGCCCGCGGCAAATGGAAGATCGAGAACCTGCCGTCGCTGCCGCCCGAGTTTGCGCTCGCCCCCATCGACAAAAACGTGGGCCGGCTCAACGTCCTCAAGCGCCTCCTCAAACGGAAGGACGTGGATGCGCTCATCAATGCCTGCGATGCCGGGCGCGAGGGTGAGCTGATCTTTCGGAATATTCTTAAAGCAGCAGGCGTAAAAAAGCCACTTAAACGCCTCTGGCTCCAATCGATGACGCCGGAGTCGATTCGCTCGGCTTTCCAAAATCTACGCTCCGACGACGACCTCCAACCGCTGGCCGACGCCGCCCTTTCGCGCTCGGAATCGGACTGGTTGGTCGGGATCAACGCGACTCGCGCCCTCACTGCCTTCAACTCGCAGGGCGGGCGGCTTCAACAAGACCACCGCCGGTCGCGTCCAGACCCCCACCCTCGCCAATCTCGTCGATCGCGAGGAAAAGATCCGCGCCTTTCAGCCGCGCCCTTATTGGAGGTTTTCGGTGATTTCGGGGTCGTTGCCGGGAGCTATCGCGGGCGGTGGTTCGACGCCGCCTTCAAGAAGGGTGCCGAGGAAGACCGCGCCGAGCGTATTTGGGACCAGACGAAAGCCGAGGCCATCAAGGCCAAGTGCGACCGCCAGCCCGGCACCATTGAGGAGGAAAAGAAGCCGACCACCCCAGGCCGCACCGCAGCTCTACGACCTCACCACCCTCCAGCGTGAAGCAATGGACGCCACGGCTTTCCCGCGAAGATGACCCTGCAGATCGCGCAGGCCCTTTACGAAAAGCACAAGGCCCTCACCTACCCCCGCACCGATTCGCGCTACCTCCCCGAGGACCATCTGGCCACGGCCCGGCGCGTCATGGGCGGTTTCGCCGACCGCTCCCTCGCCGTGCATGCCGAAAAGCGTTGCGCGAGGGCTACGTCCACCCGAACAAGCGCATCTTCAACAACGCCAAGGTCAGCGATCACTTTGCCATCGTCCCCACCGGCACCGTCCCCAGCGGCCTGAGCGAAACCGAGGCGAAAATCTACGACCTCGTCGCGCGCCGCTTCATCGCCCGTCTTTTATCCCGCCGCGCAGTTTGAGGTGACCACGCGCATCACCACCGTCGTGGGCGAGAAGTTTCGCACGGACGGCAAGATCATCGTCGATCCCGGCTGGCTCGCAGTTTATGGCCGGCAAGCTGAGGGCGAGGGTGAGAACGACAAGGCCATTGTTGCCGTCACGCCGGGCGAAGGCGCGAAGACCGAGGCCATCGAGGTAAAGGAAAACATCACCAAACCGCCCGCCCGCTACAACGAGGGCACCCTGCTCTCTGCCATGGAAGGCGCCGGCAAGCTGGTCGACGACGAGGAGCTCCGCGAAGCCATGAGCGAGCGCGGTCTCGGCACCCCGGCCACCCGGGCGCAGGTCATTGAGGGCCTCATCTTCGAGGGCTACCTCATCCGCCAGGGCCGCGAACTCATCGTCGCCGCCAAGGGCCTCTCCCTCATCACCCTCCTGCGCAGCCTGCGCGCCGAGCAGCTCACCAAGCCCAACTGACCCGGCGAATGGGAGTTCAAGCTCCGCCAGATGGAGCGCGGCCAGCTCTCGCGCCCCGCCTTCATGGGCGAATTCCGCGGCCTGACCACCGACCTCGTCTCCAAGGTCCGCGGCGGCATGGGCACCGTCGTCGAGGGGCACTTCCACGACCTTGAGGTCACCTGCCCCAAATGCGGCAGCGAGCGCTTCAAGGAAAGCTTCAAGGCCTACGAGTGCGCCAACCCCGAGTGCAAATTGCTCATTTGGAAAAGCATGTCGGGCCGCGAACTCGAGCGCGAGGAAGTCATCACCCCTGCTCATGGAAAAGCGCGTCGGCCCCGCTGGAGGGCTTCCGCAGCAAGCTTGGCCGCGCCTTCAATGCCGTGGTCATGCTCGACACCGAGGAGTTGGAAACAGAAATTCGACTTCCCCGACAAGGAGGGTGAGAACGGCAAGCCGCTCGACCTCAGCCAGGCGAAGGACCTCGGCGAAACGCCCCCTCGGCCATGTCTGGGAAACCGACGCCGCCTTCCTCTGCGTCCCCGCCGAGAGCGGCGGCAAACCCATCCGCATGGGCAAACTCATCTGCCAGCGCACCATCCCCCGCCGATCAGGCGCTCAAGATCTTCCGCGAGGGCAAGACCGACCTCCTCCCCCGCTTCATCTCGAAAAAGGGCAAGCCCTTCGCCGCCTACCTCAAGCTGGAGGAAGGCAAGGTGACCTTTGAGTTCGCTCCGCGGGAGATGAAAGCGCCGGCGAAGAAGAAGGCGGCGGTGTAGCCGGTCCTGTGAAACACGGTAAGCTCGTCCTTCTCGCCGTCGTGCTACTCTGCGGCACGCTCGCGCCCGCCAACACGCCGCCTACGCCTTCACCCAAAGATATTGCTGCAGAGCGCATCAAAGCGGAAAAGGGTGAGGTCCAAGCCGCAAGCAAATCTCGGCTACTGGTATGAATTTGGCATCGGAACGCGAAAGGACGACGCTGAGTCGGCAAAATGGTATCTCAGGGCTGCCAGACAAGGAAATCGTGGGGTGCAATACTCCCTTGGTTTCATGTATGCCGAAGGAAGAGGCGTGCAGAAGGACGTAGTGGAAGCTTACAAATGGTGGCTGCTAGCGGGCGACCCGACCACTATCACTATGGATCTGGAAACGGTGAAAAAGGAAAAGGACGCCAAGATTATTCGCAGCAACCTGACGCCTGAGCAGCGGGAGGAGGGGGAGCGGAGAGCGCGCGAGTTCAAGCCGACCACGCCGAAATAGTCCACTCTCCTTTCTGCTCAATCCCCCCGCTACCGGCACGCTAGTTTGAAAGGACGAAGGCTTCCATACATCAGATAACGGCACGCTCCTAGATCCAAACTCTGTGGGACTGCCGCGGCAGCGGAGGGCAGGTCAGGCTTTTAACTCCGCCCCGGTATTCGCATCGGTGATGCTGAATTTCTCGTGGTGGAAGGTGGGGTCGCTGCGGAAGGTGAGGCGGCCGGCGTATTTGCGCTCGATGTCCACGAGCAGTTCCTCGTCCTCGGTGCGGAGGGCGCTCCATGACGTGGGGATGGACGATGACTTTGACCTCGTGGATGGTGTCCTGATGCTTGCGCATGATCTGGTGGAGGGCGCGCTGGAGCTCGACGCTCATGGTCATGGCGCTCTTCACCTTGCCGTGGCCGTGGCAGTACGGGCAGGGCTCGAAGACCGCGCCGCTGATGCTCTCGCGGCGCGCTGGCGGGTCATCTCCATGAGGCCGAGCGGGGAGATGGGCAGGACGTGGGTCTTGGATTTGTCGCGGCGGAGGCCGTCCTTGACGCGCTGGGAAAACGGCCTGCTGGTCCTTGCGCGATTCATGTCGATGAAGTCGCCGATGATGAGGCCGCCGATGTTGCGCAGGCGCATCTGGCGGGCCATTTCGTCGCGGCTTCGAGGTTCGTTTGCAGGATAGTTTTCTTCGACGTCCTTGCCGCCCTTGTTGCGCCGGTGTTGACGTCGATGGCAATGAGGGCCTCGGTTTCGTCGATGACGATGTAGCCGCCGCAAGGCAGCCAGACCTGGCGGTGAAAGGCGTCGTCGATCTGCTTCTGGACGTTGAAGTTCTCGAGGACGGGGAGCGGGCCGGAGTAGTGCTTGATGCGGCTGGCGGAGCGCTTGGAAATTTGGCCGACGACTTCGATCATGCGCTTGACGGCGTTTTCATCGTCGCAGATGACCTCGTCGATTTCGTCGGTGAGGAAGTCGCGCACGGTGCGCTCGATGAGGTCGGGCTCCTCGAAGACGCAGGCCGGTGCGGGCTTGGTTTTCATGGCCGCCTCGATGGCCCGCCATTGCTCGATGAGCAGGCCGAGGTCGCGCACGAAGTAACGCTCGCGCTGGCCCTCGCCGACGGTGCGGACGATGAGGCCCATGCCCTCGGGGATGTCGAGTTCCTTGAGGATTTTGCGCAGGCGGTCGCGCTCTTTGGGCGACTCGATTTTGCGCGAGATGCCGCACTGGTCGCTGTAGGGCATGAGGACGAGGATAGCGTCCGGCGAGGGAAAGATTGGTGGTGATGCGCGGGCCTTTGGTGTGCTGATGGGGCCTTTGGTGACCTGCACGAGGACTTCGCTGCCGACAGGATAGACGCTGGGAATATCCTTGGCCGTGAGCCGTTTGCTTTCCTTCTTCCCGCCGGAGCGCTCGACCTGCTCGATGCCGCTGTCCAGGGCTGCGGGGAGCGCATCCCAGAAATGCAGGAAGGCGTTTTTCTCGAAGCCGATGTCCACGAACATGGCCTTGAGGCCGTGCTCGATGTTTTTGACGCGGCCCTTGAAGATGCTGCCGACGATGTTGCGGTCGGTCTGACGCTCGATGGAGTATTCCTCGAGGATGCCGTTTTCGAGCAGCGCGACGCGGCGCTCGAGTTTTTCGCAGTTGATGATGAGTTTGTTACCGGTCTGGCGCGGGGCCAGGCCGATCAGTCGTTTGACGCGTTCGGTCATGGAAATGAGTTTTGGGTAAAGTTTGGAGAGCACGGGTTGGGCTTTCTCTAACGGGGGGGAGAAGGCCGTGGATTGGTATTTTTTCCACCGCCGAAGAGCTTCTGGAGGAAACTCTTTTGCTGGGGTTGAGGAGGAAGAGGAGCGGTCTTTTGCCCTGCACCTTGCCGCGCGCATCGGCGGGCGCGCGGATTCGGGTTTGGCGGCGATTTGCTTTTCGCCTTTCTTTTTGCCGGGAGCGGCGATTTCGGTGTGGTCGGCGGTCTCGCGGTCGTCCTGAGTGGCGAGGTTGGGCGGCACGTCGGTCTTTTTGTAATCGACCATTTCGATGGGAGTGAAGCTGCCGACCGCGGGTTTCGAGGGCCACCAATCCCGGATCGAAACCTTTCTCGAGGCGAGGCTTTCCTCCATGATTTTCTGGGCGATGGGAGCGGAGACACCGCCGCCGGATTTCGCACCCTGAACCATGACGCAGATGGCATACTTCGGATCCTCGTAAGGGGCGAAGGTAATAAACCAAGTGTGGTTGTCCTTGATCTTTTAGCCATCGCCCAGTTCACGCCAGAACTGCGCCGTGCCGGTCTTGCCAGCAACGGTGATGCCCTTGATCTGCGCTTCTTGCCGGTGCCGCTATCGACCACGCGGCGCATGCCTTCGCGGACGGATTCGATCTGCTCCTCGGTGATGCCGACGTCGTGCAGGTTGGCGCGGATTTTAGGTTCGGGCGGGGCGACGAGCGTGCCGTCCTCGTTTTTCACATCATTGCCCTGCTGATCAAGGACGCGGGCAATGAGGCGCGGCGTATAGGAGATGCCGCGGTTGGCGATGGTGGCGGTGACCATGGCCATCTGGAGCGGCGAGGCTTCGACGGAACCCTGACCGATGGAAGTGTTGGCGGTGTAGCCAGCGGACCAGCGGGCCTGCGGTTCCACGCTTTTCAGCCAATCCGGTCCAGGGAGAATGCCGGGGCTTTCTCCGGTCAGCGGGGATACCGGTTTTTTTGCCGAGGCCGAGTTGCTCGCCGACGGCGTCGATCTGGTCGATGCCGGCGGCATTGCCCCACTGGTAGAAGAAGCAGTTGCAGGAGTTCTTGAGCGCGTCGGGCAGATTGAGGGTGCCGTGGGAACCGCCTTTGTCGGCGATCCAGCACTTCATCGGTTTGCCGCCGGGCGGCGACCAACTGCCGGAGCAGTTGTAAGTCCGCGTGGCCGGAATGCCCGCACGCAGGCCGGCGAGGGGCCGTGACGGTTTTGTAGGTGGAACCGGGCGCGAAGCCTTGGATGGCGCGGTTGGTCAGCGGATTGGTGTCGTCGTCGTTCAGCTTGTCCCAGTCTTCAGTGGAGACGCTGGGGATGAAGATATTCGGATCGTAGGAAGGCACCGATGCCATCGCGAGGATGTCGCCATTCTTGGGATTGACGACGACCGCCGCACCGCGTCCCACGATCCGTAAGGCGCGCTCGGTGATGTACTGGATGCGGGCATCAATGGTCAGATAGACGTTGTTCCCCTGCTTCGGGGCCTCGCGGCGAACCTCGCCGGTGATCACGCCTTTGACGCTGCGTTGCATGACGCGGACGCCGGGCGTGCCGCGGATCCATTTGTCGTACTGGGCCTCGACCTGCGACTTTCCCTCCACATCGGGCTGGTAGAAATCGTAGTTTTCGACGTCCGGCAGCCGGTCGATGTCATTGGGCGCACCGACGTAGCCGAGCAGATGAGCCCCGAGCGCGCCATAGACATACTGGCGCACGGGTTTCACGGCGATCTCGACGCCAGGCAGGCCCACATCGTGTTCGGAAAACTTCGCGATCGTCGGGAAATCGAGCTCCTCCTGGTAGGTGAACGGAACCAGGGTTTCGTTGCGGAAGTGCGTCTGGAGGTGCTTGGTGTTGTAATCCTTCGCCAAGTCGAGCTGCTGAAGCTTGGGGATGACGCTGGTATTGACGATCTTCACGATGTCCGGCTCCTCCAGCACCTTCTTCATCTGCTTGATGGTCGCCTCGTATTGGGTCCTGGGTGGCCGGCCATACTGCAGGCGGTAGCCGCGCACCATGTCCGGCAGATAGAAATCGACCTCGTAGCTGGCGCGGTTGGTTACGAGGGTGATGCCATTGCGATCCCGGATTTCGCCGCGCACCGAAGGAATGCGCACGGTGACCTCGGACTTGCCACCGATCTTTTTCGTCCACACCGCACTACGCAGGACCTGCTCGTACCAAAGCTTGGCCACGAGCACGCTGAAGGCGCAGAGCATCACGAAGCCGAGGAAAAGCACGCGCCACTCGGCACTGGGACGGCGGGAAAAACGGCGGGCCATGTCAGGAGGTTTGTTTGGCTTTCCGCGCCGGCTGCGGATCGTGGCCGACGAGGTAAGCGAGGTAGTTCAGGGCGAAAAAGAAAAACGGCGAGAGCAAGGCGGCGATAAGCCCGGCGCCGCCAATCCGCCACCAGATTTCCTTGTTGAAGACAAAAACCACCGGCTCGCGGCGGAAAGTCAGCATGAGGTATTCGGCGAGGACGACGACCGAGGTGCAGACGCCGCAGAGCAGGCAGTGGATTTCCCAGCGTCCACGCTGAAAGAGCGGACGGAAACCGCTCATCAGCCCGCCGAGAATGGCGTAGAGAACGATCGACCAGCCGAGGGCAACCTCCGCCGTGGGCTCGTCGCCAAACTCGATCTGCACATGGAGCGAGTCCCACATCAGCCCGCCACAAAAGGCCAGCGCCAGCATTCCCGGCAGCGGCAGCGCCAGCGCCCCATAGAACATAATCACCGGCAAAAGCAGCACCCGCACGCCATAGGGGGGCAGCGGGGCGATGAAATGCTCCACCACCAGACCCGCAAACATCGCCATGCAGAGCAGAACGAAAAATCTCATCGCCGGAGGTCTTTCATTTGTTCTTTCCGACGACGACGACAAACACGTCCTCCAGCGTCGTCAGATCGACGGCGGGGATGATGCTGGCGTGACCGTCAAGTTCCTTGGCTTTGAATTCCCGGACCTGGCCAATCAGGATTCCACCGGAAAGACGCCACCCGCTCCCGAGGTGTACACATTTTGCCCCGGTTGCAGGTTGGCCTGTTTTGAGATGTAATTCAGGCCCACGCTGGGGGCCAGTCCACTGGACATGCGTTCGCCGCGGACGATGCCCTGCTCGCGGGTGTTCTCCACGTTCGCGGACACCTTGCACGTTTCGTCGGCGATCAGGACCACGGTTGCGGAGCGGTCGTTCACGACGGTGGTCTTGCCGACCAGTCCCGCATCGGTCAGCACGGGCTGATCGCCGTCCTTGTCGAGCCCGTCCTTAAAGCCGCGGTCGATCATGATTTTGTTATACCACGTCGAGGAATCACGACCAATGATCCGCGCCGGCTTGAGGGTGAAAGGGGCGTGATCGCGGTACTGCAGCGCCTTGCGGAGCTGGTTGTTTTCGGTCTCAAGGCCGCGCAGCGTCTGGTTGGTCGCGCTCAGGTCCTTGTTGAGGATGCTCAGTCGTTTATTCTCCGCCTCGAGCTGGTCGAGCGTCTTCAAGCCTTCGCGGAATTCGCGGTACTTTTTCTCGACCGTCGAGCCGGTCTTCAGGAACGGCGAAATCATGCCGAGAAAGCCCGCCTGCACCCGCCGCATATTGTGCGGGCTCATGATGAGAATGAAGGCGACGAGGATGACGAAAGCCGCGACCGAGGGTATGACAATACGGCGGCTCATGTGTCAGTCAGGCGCGGTCTCAGGGGGCGTTTAACGGAGGCAGTCATGCCTGCGGATTCTAGGACGAGCGGCGGGTCTCCGTCGTGGACACCTGACGCAGGAATTTGATCTCGCTGAGCGCGCGGCCCGTACCCTCGGCCACGGCGCTGAGCGGATCCTCGGCCACATGGACCGGGAGTCCTGTTTCTTCGGTGAGCAGACGATCGAGGCCGCGCAAAAGCGCGCCTCCGCCCGCGAGCACCAGCCCGCGGTCAACAAGGTCGGCGGAAAGTTCGGGCGGGCAGCGCTCGAGGGTCACGCGGACCGAATCGACAATCGTCGAGATCGGTTCGAGGAGCGCCTCGCGCACTTCTTGGGAGGTGATGGTTAAAGTCTTGGGCAGGCCGGCGACGAGATCGCGCCCCTTCACCTCCATGGTCGTCTCCTTTTCGCACGGATAGGCGCTGCCGATCTTGATCTTGATGTCCTCCGCGGTGCGTTCCCCGATCATCAGATTGTAGGCCCGCTTCATGTACTGGATGATCGCCTCGTCCAGTTCATCGCCCGCCACGCGCACGCTGCGGCAGAAGACGATGCCCGAGAGCGAAATCAGCGCGACTTCCGTGGTGCCGCCGCCGATATCGATGATCATGTTGCCCGCCGCGTCCTGCACCGGCAGGCCGCAGCCAATCGCCGCCGCCATCGGCTCCTCGATCAGATGAACCTCGCGCGCGCCGGCGCGCAGGGCGCTTTCCTTAACGGCACGCTTTTCCACCTCGGTGATGCCCGAGGGCACGGCGATGACCACCCGGGGACGCGGCTTAAAAAAGGCCCGGCGCGGATGCACCTTGTGGATGAAATGCCGGAGCATCGCCTCAGTGATCTCGAAGTCGGCGATGACCCCATCCTTGAGCGGCCGGATGGCGACAATATTGCCCGGCGTCCGGCCGAGCATGCGCTTGGCCTCGTCGCCCACGGCGAGCACATGGTTCGTGCCCACCTGGACGGCGACGACTGACGGCTCGCGCAGGACGATGCCGTGATCCTTTACATAAACGAGCGTGTTCGCCGTGCCGAGATCGATGCCGATGTCATTGGAGAACAGCCCAAAAATTCCATTAAACAT
>JBBCHV010000036.1:0-129915 GCA_037200205.1 Chthoniobacter sp. | reverse complement strand
CGCGAGGGGACGTGCCGGCGAGGGTGAGGAGGAGAAAGCGTCGGAAAGAAGCGATATTGGTCATGAGGAGGATGGGGGAGCGTATGAGATCAATCCGCGGACGGCGAGTTTCGTTGCGGAAAGTCGGCAGAATTCGGCCAGAGGTTATGGAAACGGCGAAAGGTGCGATTCGGTGCGATTCCGGAGTAAATGACCGTTGAGTGTCGTTGGCTTTCCCGGGCGCAATTCATGGCAGTGCCCCACCTCCCGCCAGCGCGGCCCTTCGGGTAAAAGGCTTCGCCTTTGGTTTCTCGTTCCACGCGGGTCCGCTGCTTACCGGTTCGCGTTGCTCGAATCCATGGATCGGCCGGCGGTGTTTCCCGACGTATCGAGCCCGGCCTCCCCTATCGAGCCCGGCCTCCCCACTTGGGTCGCCTGCGGGAGGCGCCCGATTCTGTGGACACTAGAGGCCAAGGTACGAGAAAGCGAAAGGTTGGGAAAAGATGGGCAACTGGCTGGAGACGAATGGAAAATGGCAGAAATTGCATCGTCACCGGTCTGAGGACGCCGGCGGTGCGGCGTCCCTACCGGGGATGCGCCGCGTGCGCCGGGCGCGTGGCACGGGCACCGCATTTTTCGTCTTGCTTCGTGGGGCGGATGGCCAAAAAATCGCCGCTCTTTTTGAGAAAAACCGTGCTCGTTTTCGGCATTGTGAACGGCTTGTGAAATTTTTCACAAACTGCGCTTGCCAAGCCGCAATCGAAATCACAATGTTGAGCCGCACACGTTTTCCCGCTGCATGCAAAACGCTGAATTCCACAACTCCCGAAGCTTCGAAAAACTCTAGGCATGGCGAACATTTTTCCGCGCGGGAGCAATATCCTGCCCATCAAAATCGTCGTTTGCGCGCTGGTGCTCGTGAACGCCGTCTCGATGGGCATGTGGTATTATTTCACTCCCAAATACACCCGGGTCGGCTATCAGCCCGCGCAACCGGTTCCTTTCCCGCACGACGTGCATGTCGGTCAGCTCGGCATGGATTGCCGCTACTGCCACAGCTTCGTGGAAGTGGCCGCCCACTCGAACATCCCGACCACGCAGGTCTGCATGAACTGCCACTCGCAGGTGCAGCGCGACAATCCGAAGCTGGCGCCGATTCGCGACTCCTGGGCCTCGGGCAAGCCGGTGGAATGGGTGCAGATTCACAAGACTTCGGACTTCGTCTATTTCAACCACTCGGCGCACGTGAATCGCGGGGTGAGTTGCGTGAGTTGCCATGGCAAGGTGAACGAGATGCCGGTGGTATATCACGCCAAGCCACACTCCATGGCCTGGTGCCTTGATTGCCATCGTGATCCGAAGAGTGCGCTGCGGCCTTTGAATCAGATCACCAACCTGAATTGGGAGCCGAAGGATGAGGATGTGCAGAAATTCGTGTCGACCTTTGGCCGGCCGGAAGGCTGGGAGGGTAAGGACATCACCAAATCCACGGACAAGCTCACCCAGGAGGACATCGGCTCGGTCCTGCTGAATAAGTGGCATATCAACCCACCGGATAAAAACTGCGCTGGCTGTCATCGATGAAACGAATTTTTGAGCATCCCTCGACGCCGTTAACCGGCAAGAAGTACTGGCGTTCCCTTGGCCAGCTCGACGACACGCCGGAATTCCGCGGCTGGCTGGAGCGCGAGTTCCCGCAAGGCGCGGCCGAGATCCAGGGTGGCGACGTCACGCGCCGGAATTTCCTGAAGTTGATGGGCGCCTCCACGGCGCTGGCGGGTCTGGGCTTGAGTGCCTGCCGCCGCCCCACCATGCATCTCGTGCCCTTTACGCGGGGTGTGGAATGGTCGATCCCGGGCAAGCCTCTGTTTTTTCACCACCGCCCGGCCCACGCGCCGCGGCTATGCTCCGCTGGTGGCGACGACGCACGACGGACGCCCCACGAAGATCGAAGGCAACCCCCTGCACGCGGTGAGCAAGGGTGCGACGGATAGCTTTTCGCAGTCGTCGATCCTGGATCTTTACGACCCGGATCGCGCCAAGAAAATCACGCGGATGGTGTGGTGGTGGATGAGGCGGCGTTCACGACGGCGCTGATGAAATTCTCAAGGGTGCCGGCGACGGTTCCGGGCTGGCCTTCCTGTTGCAGGACGATAATTCGCCGACCCGCCTGCGTTTGCAGGGCTTGATCGGGAAGAAGTATCCGAAAGCCACGTGGGCGGTGTATGAGCCGCTGGGTCCGGTGGCTACCGACGAGGCTTATGGCAAGGGTGTGGAAGCGTTGCCGCAGTTTGACAAGGCAGACGTCATTCTGTCGCTGGACAGTGATTTCCTGGGATGCGATGGCGACATCGCGGACGTCCGCGCCTTTTCTTCGCGCCGCAAGGTCACGGGGCCAGACTCGAAGATGAACCGGCTGTATGTGGTCGAGAACCGCTACACGGTGACCGGCGGCATGTCGGATCATCGCCTGCGTTTGCCGGCCAGTCAGATCGGGGCTTTCGCGCTCGCGCTGGCGGCGCAGATCGCCAGTGCCACGCACGACGCGGGGCTGGATGGAGTGGTCAAGACCATTGCCTCCCCGGCGATCAAGTTCGATGCGGACTGGATCAAGTATTGCGCGGAAGATCTCGTGGCGTCGAAGGGCAAGTGGCCTCATCGTCGCTGGCTCGCGGCAGCCCGAGGCTGTCCAGGTGCTGGTCGCAGCGATCAATGCGGCGCTCGGCAACATCGGCAAGACGATCGTGGGTCCGCAAGATCGGCACGGAATCGGCGGGCTCCATTGCGGCATTGGTGCCGTTGCTGACCGACAAGAAAATCCAGACGCTCTTCATCGGTCGGTGGCAACCCGGTTTACAACGCTCCGGCAGACCTCGATTGGGCGACCTTGCAGAAGTCGGTGCCCACGGTGATTCGCCTCGGCCAGGAAATCGACGAGACCTCGAAATTGTCGAAGTGGAACGTGCCGCTCGCCCACTATCTCGAGTTCTGGGGTGACGGACGCGCCTCCGATGGCAGCTACGTTTCCGTGCAGCCGATGATCTGCCGCTCTTCGGAGCGTGGAGTGAACTCGACCTGCTCGCGACAATTGCCGGTCTGCCGAAGCCCCAAGGGCCGGAGTTGATTCAGGATACTTTCAAGGAAATTGCCAAGCCGGCGGATTTTGTCACGGCGTGGTCGAAGTTCCTGCACGACGGTTTTCTTGCGGACAGCGCGGCGAAAGTCGAAGCGCTGACCTTCAACGCCAGTTCGGCGGCCAAGTTTATCACGGATAAATTCAGCACTCCGGCGGGTGGCGAAGATGCCTACGAAGTGGTCTTCACGCCCTGCCCGAAGGTGGACGACGGCCGTTACAACAACAACGGCTGGCAGCAGGAAATTCCCGATCCGATCACCAAGCTCACGTGGGACAATGCCGCGCAGATCAGCACGACGACGGCCCGGAAGCTGGATATCGACAATGGCGACATCGTCCAGATCCTGCTCGAGAAGCGTTCGCTGTCGATCCCGGTGATCATCGCGCCGGTCATGCGGACAATTCGGTGACCATTCCGCTGGGTTATGGCCGTTCGGTCGTCGGCCGGGTGGGGGATACCACTGGGTTCAATGCCTATCCGCTGCGCACGACTGCCGAACCTTACTTTGCCGTCGGTGCGAAGCTGCGTGTGACCGGCAAGCACTATAAGCTGGCCCTGACCCAGGAGCATTTCGCACTCGAAGGCCGTGGCGGCGATCTCACCCGCGAAGCCACGGTGAGCGAGTACAAGGAGAAGCCGGACTTCGCCAAGACGATGGGCATGGATGCCCACATCCCGCCGAACATCTCCCTCTACAGCCATCCGCCGCTCAACAATCCGCAGCATCCCGAACTCGCTGCCAAGAACGGTTGGGATTCGCACGGCTGGGGCATGGTCGTCGACCTGAATTCCTGCACCGGTTTGCTCCGCGTGCATGGTCGCCTGCCAGGCGGAGAATAACATTCCGATCGTCGGCAAGGAGCAGGTCATCAATGGCCGCGAAATGCACTGGATCCGCACGGACCGTTATTTCGCCAGTGTGGACGAGAACGATCCCGATCCGGAGATGATCTCGCAGCCCATGATGTGCCAGCATTGCGAGAATGCGCCGTGCGAGACGGTCTGCCCGGTGAATGCCACGGTACACAGCGAAGACGGCCTGAACGTGATGGTCTACAACCGCTGCATCGGCACGCGTTACTGCGCGAACAACTGTCCCTTCAAGGTGCGCCGGTTCAATTTCTTCGATTACAACCAGCGCGACGCCTTGGGCAGCAAGAACGGCGGCTGGTTCACCGGTCTCCACAAGTGGAACCTTATCTCGCCGAAGGGCACCGAGGATACGATCAAGCTGGAAAAGAATCCGAATGTCACCGTGCGCATGCGCGGCGTCATGGAAAAGTGCACCTTCTGCGTGCAGCGCATCCAGGAAGCGAAGATCGCCGCGAAAGTGGCGGCCCGCGATTCCGCAGAGTATCGCATCCCGGCGGATTCGTTCACCTCGGCGTGCGCGCAGGTCTGCCCGGCGGACTGCATCACCTTCGGCGACATCAACAATCCCGAGAGCAGCGTGGCGAAGCTCAAAGCCAGCGAGCGCGGTTACCGTTTGCTCGAGTATTTGAATATCTCGGCCCGCGTCTCCTACCTGGCGCGGATCAAGAATCCCAATCCCAAGATGCCCGGCGCGAGAAAATCGGCGCGGCCATGAAATCTCACCACGGTGGCGAAAAGCATGAAGCTGCCGCCGAGCCCAAAGAAACCAAAGCGTAATGTCGGAAGCCGCCGTCACTCTCGAAACGCCCAAGGAACTCCAGCGCGTCCCGCTGGTGACCAATGATCGCAGCCTGCACTGGATTACGGAAAACGTCTCGACCATCGTCGAGGCGCGCACGCCGATCTGGTGGTGGGTGGCTTTCATCCCCTGCGTGCTCCTCGCCTTGGTGGGGCTCACGTGCATCGGCTACCAAATCTCCAACGGCGTCGGCGTGTGGGGAGAAAACAAGACGGTGGGTTGGGCGTGGGACATCACGAACTTCGTGTTTTGGATCGGTATCGGCCACGCCGGAACGCTTCATCTCGGCGATTCTTTTCCTCACCCGCCAGAAGTGGCGCACCTCGATCAACCGCGCCGCCGAGGCGATGACTCTCTTCGCGGTGATTTGCGCCGGTATCTTCCCTGGCATTCACGTGGGCCGCGTGTGGATGGCGTGGTTCCTCGCGCCGATCCCGAACTCCTACGGCATCTGGCCGAACTTCCGTTCGCCGCTGCTCTGGGACGTGTTCGCGGTCTCAACCTATTTCACGGTGTCGGTGCTCTTCTGGTACACCGGCCTGATTCCGGATCTGGCGTCGCTCCGGGATCGCGCCAAGTCCCGGGTGAAAAAGTTCATCTACGGCATCTTTGCCCTCGGCTGGCGTGGCTCGAACCGCCAGTGGCGGCACTACGAAATGGCGTATCTGCTCCTCGCGGGCCTCTCCACCCCGCTGGTGCTCTCGGTGCACTCGGTCGTGTCCTTCGACTTCGCGACGTCCATCCTGCCCGGCTGGCACACCACCATCTTCCCGCCTTACTTCGTCGCGGGCGCCATCTTCGGCGGCTTCGCCATGGTGCTCACCATCATGCTCCCGGCGCGTCTGCTTTATCCGCAGCTCGACGACATGGTTACGCGCCAGCACGTGGATAAGATGGCCAAGATCATCCTGCTCACCGGCACGATTGTAGGTTACGCCTACCTGATGGAGTTGTTCATCGCCTACTACGGGCAGAACAAATACGAGTTGTTCACCTTCCTGCACGCCCGCGTCGGCATTCATAACAGCGGTTGGTACGCCTGGGCTTACTACTGCATGATGTTCTGCAACGTCATTTCGCCGCAGGTCTTCTGGATCAAGTCGACCCGCACGAATTACATCTGGGTGTTCGTGGTTTCCATGTTCGTGAACGTGGGCATGTGGTTCGAGCGCTTCGTGATCATCGTGACCTCGCTTGCCCAGGATTTCCTGCCCAGTTCCTGGCATCACTATCATCCGTCCTGGGTCGAGATCTGGACCTTCTGCGGCACGTTCGGAATTTTCCTCTCTCTCTTCCTGTTGTTCATGCGCTTCCTGCCGATGATCTGCGCCTTCGAAGTGAAGGCTGTGACCCCGGCGGCCGATCCGCATCGTCACCCCCATGCGAGCCCGCCCAGCCCGGCCTTGGGCGTCCTCGGGTCGCATGATACCGCACGGAGGGGCATCACTAAAATGGCTGAATATCGCAAAGTCTACGGTCTTGGCGCCGAGTTCGACAGCGCGGCCTCTCTCATGAAGGCCGCCGAGAAAATCCGCGATGCCGGCTTCAGCAAGTGGGATGTGCATACGCCCTTCCCCGTGCACGGCATGGACAAGGCCATGGGCCTCGGCAAATCCTGGTTAAGTGCGCCGGTCATGATCGGTGGCGCCACGGGAACACTCACCGCTGTGCTGCTGACTTGCATTCCGTCCTTCGGGCTGTATCCGCTCATCGTGCACGGGAAGCCCTACGACTGGCGCACGTTGCCGGCCTTCTTCCCCATCATGTTCGAGCTCACGGTGCTCTTCTCGGCGTTCACCACGGTGGTTTTCGCTGATGATTATGAACCAGCTTCCGAAGTGGTATCACCCCGTCTTCAACTGGGAGCGTTTCTCCGGGTGTCGGACGACGGCTTCTTCCTCGTCATCGAGGCGCGCGATCCGAAGTTCTCGGAAACCAAGACCCGCACCCTGCTCGAGGAAATCGGCGGCCAGCACGTCACGCTTATCCACGACTGATCATGCTCCGTTACTTTTTCATCGCCTTCATCCTCGGTAGCATTTCGATTGCCGTCCTTGCCGGATTCCGCGGGACGCATAGTTCCGAGACACCGATTTTCATCTTCCCGGATATGAAGTGGCAGCCGCGGTACGATGCGCAGCACGAAGCAGCTTCTTTGCGGATGGCAGCGCGGCGCGCCGGCCGGTTGCAGGCACGATTCCGCTCGGCTACACGCTGCCCGGTTCGTTCCTCCAGGCGGGCGCCAAGAATGGCACCATCCAACCCACCGGTTTCACCAATGAGCCGAATTACTACAACACCGGCAAATTCGGCGACGTCTACGGGGACGGCTTTCCGCTGGACGTGACTGAAGCGCTGGTCAAGCGCGGCCAGGAGCGGTTCAATATCAATTGCGCAGTCTGCCACGGTAAAGTGGGCCTGGCCAATGGCATCACCAGCCAGTTCGGCATCGCCGCCATCGCCAATCTTCAGGACGACCGCATCCGCGCCATGCCGGATGGCCAGATTTTCTCCACGATCACCAACGGCAAGAACACGATGGGGGCTTACGGCCCGACTGTCGCGGTCGAGGACCGGTGGGCGATCGTCGCCTACGTGCGCACGTTGCAAAAAAGCCAGAGCGTCAAATTGGCGGACTTGCCCGAGGCCAAGCAGAAGGAATTTCAATCCAAGCCATGAGCGATCACTCTCACGAACCGACTCCGCCCGCCGCGGAGACCTTTGATCTCAAGCACGCGGGAGGGCTGCCGAACATTCTGCTGGGCGTGGGCGTGGTGGGTATCGCTGGCAGCCTCATCGGCCTCTTCGGCTGGCACCGGCAATTTGCCTTTTCCTGGCTGTTCGGCTGCTTCTACTTCTTCACCCTCTGCGTCGGCGCGCTCTTCTGGACCTGCCTGCATCATGCGACCGATGCGGAATGGTCGGTCGTCGTTCGTCGCCAGATGGAAAACGTCGCCAAGCTGGTGCCGATCGCCTTGCTCTTTTTCCTGCCCATCCTGTTCTTCTGCAAAGACGATTTGTGGATGTGGTGGAAAATGCAGCCGGGCGAAGACCCGTTGCTGGACGGCAAGAGCGGCTACCTCAATCACACCTTCTTCTGGATCCGGGTCGCGGCGTATCTCTTCTTTATGTGGTGGATTTCGTCCACGCTGTGGAAGCAATCCACGGCCCAGGACAGCGATGGCGCCGCCAGGCACACCTTGATCATGCGGAAGTTCGGCGTCGGTGGCATCCCCGCGCTGGCCTTGTGCATTACCTTCACCGGTGTCGACTGGCTCATGGGCTTGGATTACCACTGGTTCTCCACCATGTGGGGCGTCTATTTGTTCGCCGGTGCGGCGGGCAGTTCGATGTCACTGCTCGTCCTTATCGTCACGGCGTTGAAACGGCAAGGCTATCTCAGTGTGGTGAATGACGAGCATTACCACATCATGGGCAAGTTCATGTTGGCCTTCACCATTTTCTGGGCCTACATCGGCTTCGATCAGTACATGCTCATCTGGTACGCGAACATTCCGGAAGAGACGATGTACTTCCGCCTGCGCAATACGGAATCCTGGTGGTACTTCAGCCAGGCGCTGGTCGTCTGCCGCTTCTTCCTGCCCTTCCCGGTGCTCCTCTTTCAGGCGACCAAAAAAACCAAGCTCATCAATTATGTCGCGGGCTGGATCCTGCTCATGCAGCTCATCGACATGTATGTCGTCGTGCTCCCGGCGTTGCACCGCACGGGCTTTGCGCCCAGCATCTTCGATCTCACGTCGCTGGCGGCGGTCGGGGGCATCCTGGGCTGGCTGTTCTTCAAGAACATCGGCAAGTCCTACCTCTTTCCGACGCGCGACCCGCGGTTGCTCGGCTCGCTGAAATTGACCAACTGATATGGCGCCCGAATCTACCCATCGCACGTCCAACGGCTTCCTCGGTTTCCTCGGGGTCATCACTCTGCTCTTTGCGGTCGTGATCATCGGCATCGCGACCCTGGCCTTCTCGGGTCGGGGCGGACAGGACGCTCGAAGAACGCCGCGCCGCCGGTCGCATCGAGGTGCGCACCCGCCTCGAAAAAGAGGCGCAGGAGAAACTGACGACCGAAGGTTGGGCCGACAAGGCCAAGGGGCTCGTCCACGTCTCGATCACCGACGCGATCCCGCTCGCCGTGGCCGAGTTGCGCAGCAAGAAACCCGCTCCATCGCAGGTGAAGGTGGAACCGCCGCTGCGGTCTTCGTTCCCGATCCCAAATCGACCGAGCCCCCGCCCGTGGCGCTGCCCTCGTCGCCGCAAGGCGCGGATACGATTCGCTTCACCCCGCCCGCGACTCCGGAGCCAGCCGCCGCCGCTCCCGCCCCGGCTCCTGTAGCGACGCCTGCACCAGCCGCAGCGACACCTGCACCTGCACCCGCGCCCGCCGCACCAGCCCCCGCCGCTGCTCCTGTAGTTCCGGTGCCGGCGCCGGCCCCTCCGGCTGCCCCCGCAGTTCCACCTCCGGCACCTACGCCCGCGCCCGCACCTGCTGCTCCAGCCCCGGCTCCCGCCCCCGCTCCTGTCGCGCCGCCTCCCGCACCGGCGCCAACGCCCTCACCCGAAGCTGCGCCTCCGGCTCCGGCGGCGCCCGCACCCGCACCAGTCCCCGCTCCGACACCGGCCCCGGCGGCTCCGGAAGCGGCGCCTGCCGCTCCCGCCCCGCAGCCGGCAGCAGCCGTTCCGGCCCCCGCGCCCGCTCCCGCTCCGGAAGCCCCGGCTCGTCCTCCACTCATCAATCCGACCGAAAATCCTGCGCCCACGAAATGACCGCTGTCGCTACCGCTCCTACCTCGACGACCGCTCCGGCTTCGACCGACGATACCACCTTTCCGGCGGTTGAGCGCGCCGCCATCGACGCCTCTGCGCGCGGCCCTGTGCTCTTCTTTTTCGGCAACGGCCTGCTTTGGCTGATGCTCTCGACGGTCCTCGGCCTCATCGCCTCGATCGAACTCTACGCACCGTCGTTTCTCGCGGACGTGCCGTTCCTGAGCTACGGCCGCATCTGGCCCGCTTTCACCAATGCGATCAGCTTCGGTTGGGGCAGCCTGGCGGGACTCGGGGGTCACCATCTGGCTGCTGGCCCGTCTCGGCCGGGTCCGGGTGAAATTCCCCGGCGTGCTCGTCACGGGCGCCGTCTTCTGGCAGGTCGGCCTCACCTACGGCATCATTGGCATCCTCGCCGGGGAAGACGACCGGTCTGGAGGGCTTGGAAATCCCCACGGGTTCCGCGGTGCTGATGCTGATCGGCTATCTGCTCATTGCGCTCTGGGCGCTCCTCCTCTTCAGCTTCCGCTCGCAGACCACCCCGTTCATCTCCGTGTGGTATCTGGTCGCCGCCCTCTTCTGGTTTCCCTGGAGTTTCGTCATGGCGCACGCCGCGCATGTGCTGCCGAATGTGTCCGGCGTCGTGCAAAACCTGGTCGCCGCCTGGGCCACGCAGAATTTCCAAGGTATCTGGCTGACCTCGATCGGCCTCGCCGCCGCCTACTACCTCATCCCGAAGGTCGTCAACCGCCGGTGCACAGCTACAACCTCGCGGCGATCGGCTTCTGGTCGTTCATCGTCTTCACCGTTTGACTGGCGCGGTCCGGTTGAGGCGGCGGTCCCATCCCCGCTTGGATCGTCACGCTGAGCATCGCCTCCAGTATCATCTTGCTGGTGCAGATCGTGACGGTAACGGTGAACCTGGTTCTGACGATGGGTGGCAATTACCACATGGTCTATCATAGCCCGACCATCCGCTTCACCTTTTTCGGCGCCATCGCCTTCACCGTGGCCAGTGTGATCGGCCTGCTCGCGTCCCTGCGCTCGGTCGATAGCATCGTGCACTTCACGCAGTTCCAGAACGGCCAGTCGCAACTGCTCATCTATTCCTTCTTTAGTATGGTGATGTTCGGGGCGATCTACTACATCCTCCCGCGCCTCGTGGGCTGCGAATGGCTCTCCTCCTCGATGATCAGCCTGCATTTCTGGGGCTCGGCCTATGGTGGCGGTCTGCTGGCCCTTTCCATGTTGCTCGGCGGTTTGATTACCGGCGCCGCGTTTGCCGCCCCGGACACCGAGATCGATTTCACCAACGTGATGGAAATGAGTTCGTTCTTCATCATCGCGCGGATCGCCGGCTGGCTCATGGTAGGGCTGGCTCACCTGATCTTCGGCATGCATTTCCTGCTCATGTTGCTCCGCATCGGCCAGCCCGTGGCGAGCCGACGCTCTTCGCACCCATCGGGGAGGAGGAAAAACACTAATGAACCGTTCTACTTATCTGCTGGCGGGGATTGTCGGATCGTTTGTGATCTCGACCTTCGCGCTGGTGCTCGTTCCGCAGTTTCAGTTGGGTGGCATGCAGCCGCAGTTTGCGGAAGACGAAGGCAAGATCGTCGATATCTACCCGATCGAGAATCGCGGGGTCGTGGAAGCCGGCCGCGCGGTCTACATTTCCGAGGGCTGCGTCTACTGCCACTCGCAACAAGTGCGCGACGAGCAAAACGGCAGCGACCTCCAGCGCGGCTGGGGCGTGCGCCGGACAGTGGCGCGCGATTACATGTTCGATTCCCCGCCGCTTCTCGGCAGCTCCCGCATCGGGCCGGATCTGGCCAATGTGGGCTCGGCCAATGGCGCAACGAGCGGGCCGACGAAAACCCGCAATACAAGCCGGCCAAGCGCGATGCCGCCTGGCAACTCCTGCACCTTTACGCGCCGACCACGATCATCAGCGACTCGAAGATGCCGGCCTACCGCTACCTTTTTGATAAGCGCAAAATCTCCGGCCAGCGCTCGGTCGATGCCTTGAATGTGCCGATCGAAGAAGGCTACGAGATCGTGCCCAAGCCGGAAGCCAAGTCGCTCGTCGGCTACCTGCTTTCCCTCGACAAGAGCCACGCACTCAAGGAAGTCAAAACCGCCACGCCGGAGGTCGCCGCCAAGTGAGTAATTCCAACGAAGGTCCCGACCGTATCGATTACCAGGAAACGCCCGACATCACCGAGGTTCACGCCGCGGTGCAGCGCGAAAAACCCGAGCCTTCGGCGGAAGTCACGCCGATGCCCCTGTGGCTCACCGGTGTGTGCGCCTTCGCCACCGTCTGGGCCGGCATCTATTTCGGCATCTTCAACGGCGGCCTGAGCGGCAACGTCTTCAACGAGTACGAGAGCTCGCCCGCCGTCCTGTTCCCGCTTCCGGAAAAGCCGGGTGGCAAGGGCGCCGGCGCCGAAGTGCAAACGCTCACGCTGGCCCAGCAGGGTAAGTCGGTTTTCGGTCAGGTCTGCGCGTCGTGCCACCAGCCGACCGGTCTTGGCCTGCCCGGCCAGTATCCGCCGCTTGCCGGTTCGGACATCGTGCAAGGTTCCGAAAAGCGGGTCGTCGCCATTGTGCTCAAGGGTCTGGGCGGACCGATCACCGTTTTCGGGCAAGCCGTTCTCCAGTGCCAATGCGATGCCGCCTTGGGAAGCGCAATTGTCGCCGAAGAAGATCGCCGCGGTCCTCAGCTACGTTCGTCAGGAATGGGGCAACAAGGCCGGGGAAATCTCCGAGGCCAAGGTGGTTGCGGCGAAGAAGGAATTCGCGGCCCAGACCGCCTCGTGGACCGAAGCGACCCTCTCGCAAATCCCGGCAGATGCGACCTTGCCGGAATGAAGCCGGTGCCGCCGCGCCGAACGCCGCCAAGCCCGGCGCTGCTGCTCCGGCCCCCGCCGCGGGCGCCGCACCTGCGGGCGCGGCTGCACCCGCTGCACCCGCAGCCGGCGCTCCTGCCGCCGCCGGAGCCGCACCGGCTGCTGCCACCCCGGAAGTGCTCGCCTTGGGAAAGAGCAGTTACATGACGATTTGCATCGCCTGCCATCAGCCGACGGGTATGGGCCTGCCGATGGTCTTCCCGCCGCTGGTCAAGTCGCCTTATGTGAATGGCCCCCGCGAGCGTTTTGCCGCGATCATCTTGAAGGGCAACACAGGGCCCTTCACCGTGGACGGCAAGCCATTCAACAACATCATGCCGCCCCAGGAGGCGATGCTGACCGACGAAAAGATCGCCGCGACGATGACCTTCGTTCGCTCGAACTTCGGCAACACCGCCGGCCCGGTCACGCCCGATGTGGTGGCGGCGGCGCGCAAGAAGTTCGCCTCCCGCACCACCCAGTGGACCCAGCCCGAGCTCGACGCCTGGAAAGACGATGCCGCGGCCCACGCCAAATGACCCGCCTTTCCCCTTCCATTTCAGTGTCCATGCCCAAGACCTCTCTCGCTTTCGTAGCCGCTCTTTCCTTGCTCGCCGGATTTATCCGCGCGGAGGATGCGCCGGCGACCGACGCGCAGCTTGCCTTGGGCAAGACGACCTACATGACGATTTGCATCGCCTGCCATCAGCCGACGGGCATGGGGCTGCCGATGGTTTTCCCGCCGCTCACCAAATCGCCGTACGTGAATGGGGTGCCCGAGCGCCTCGCTGCGATCATCCTCAAAGGCAACATCGGCGCCTTCACGGTGGACGGGAAGCCGTTCAACAACGTGATGCCGCCGCAGGAAGCGATGCTGACCGACGAGAAAATCGCCGCGGTCATGACCTTTGTCCGCTCGAACTTCGGCAACACCGCCGGCCCGGTCGGTGTGGATCTCGTGACCGCGACACGCAAAAAATTCATCGATCGCAAAACCTCGTGGACCCAGCCCGAACTCGACGCATGGAAGGAGTGACTTCACCTTCCCTGCAGCGGGTCTCGACGCCGGCCATTTTCACTCATTTTTTCTGCGGCCAAATGACCGCAGCCTGCTAGTTTCTCACGTCCGCCTTTTACCGTATGTCATCCACGCACGCCGCCGAACACGCTCCCGATCACGGTCATGGTCATGGTCACGACGACCATCACGAACTTGGGTTTTGGCAAAAGTATATTTTTTCCCAGGACCACAAGGTCATCGGCATTCAGTATGCCATCACGGGCCTGACGTTCATGTTCCTCGGCTTTTGCCTGATGATGCTCATGCGCTGGCAACTTGCCAATCCGGGTGTGCCGGTGCCGTTCTTCGGCCCGCTGTTGCAGACGATTTTCACTCCGTTTGGGTCGTCGGTGTTTTCCAATGATGCCAACGGCCACCCGGGCATGCTCACGCCGGACGGTTACAATACCCTCGGCGCGATGCACGGCACGATCATGGTGTTCTTCGGCGTGGTCCCGGTCGCCGTCGCGGCCTTCGGCAACTACGTGATGCCGCTTCAGGTGGGTGCGCCCGATATGGCGTTCCCCAAGCTGAACATGGCCAGCTATTGGACCTTCTTCGTCAGTTGCGTGATCATGATGAGCAGCTTCTTCGTCCACGGCGGCGCGGCGAAATCGGGCTGGACCTCGTATCCTCCGCTCTCGGTCATTTCCGATTCCGGCCCCGGCATCGACCCTTTCTTCAATGGCCAGACGATCTGGCTGCTCGGCATGGTGTTTAACATCACGGGCTCTCTGCTTGGTTCGATCAATACCATCGCGACGATCATCCAGCTCCGCGCCCCCGGCCTCACCTGGATGCGTCTGCCCTTCTTTTGCTGGACGCAGTTGGTCACCGGCTTCCTCCTCCTCCTGGCCTTTCCGCCGCTGGAAGCCGCCGGTTTCATGCAATTGATGGACCGCGCATTTGGCACCAGCTTCTTCATGCCGACCGGCCTGTTGTTAAACGGCCACCTCACGCATTGGAGTGGCGGCGGCAGTCCGTTGCTCTGGCAGCATCTGTTTTGGTTCCTGGCCCATCCTGAGGTCTACGTGCTCATCCTGCCCGCCATCGGCATGGTGGCGGAAATCATCGCCAACAATACCCGCAAGCCGCTCTACGGCTACAAGGCGATGGTCGGCGGCATCTTTGTGCTCGGCTTCCTCTCCTTCGTCGTGTGGGCGCACCACATGTATATGACCGGCATGGGCGCCAAGGTCTCCGGCTTCTTCCAAACGACCACGGTGATGATCTCGATTCCATCGGTCATCCTGGTCACGGCGCTCCTCCTTTCGCTGTGGGGCGGTTCGATCCGCTTTACGGTGCCGATGCTTTTCGCCACCGCCTTCCTGCCGATGTTCGGCATCGGTGGTCTCACCGGCATCCCGCTCGCGTTCAACTCGACCGACCTCTACCTGCACGACACGTATTACGTCATCGGCCACTTTCACTACGTCGTCGCGCCGGGCACGATCATGGCCATCTTCGCCGGGGTCTACCATTGGTACCCGAAGGCCACCGGGCGCATGATGAACGAAGGTCTCGGCCGGCTGCACTTCTGGCTGTCCCTCATTTTTATCAACGGCATCTTCTTCCCGATGTTCCTCCAGGGCATCGCCGGCGTGCACCGCCGCTGGTACGATGGCGGCGTGACCTACGAGCAGATCATCGCTCCGGTCCTGCACTGGAACAACTTCATGTCCGTCTCCGCCTTCCTCCTCGGCGCGGCCCAGTTTATCTTCATCTTCAACTTCTTCTCCAGCATGTTCATCGGGCGCAAGGTGAAGAATGACAACCCGTGGGACGCGACCACGCTCGAGTGGGACACGCCTACGCCTCCGCCTCACGGCAACTTCATCAAGGACATCATCGTTTACCGTGGACCCTATGAATATAGCGTGCCCGGCGCGGACAAGGATTTCACCCCGCAAAGCGAAGCACCCAAATCCGACAAGGCGGCCACCGCTTTCCCGACTCACGCGCTCGCCCACTAGACTGCCGACATGGAAATTCCGCATACCGTAACCGCCCGGCCAGATACCGGTCTCTACAACGCCAAGCTGGCCATCTGGTTGTTCCTCGCTTCCGAAGTCATGCTCTTCGGCGGCCTCTTCTCCGCTTATGTCTTCCTGCGCATGGGCGCGGACGATGGCTACTGGTCGCATGGCCTGCTGAACGTGCCGGTCGGCACGCTCAACACCATCATCCTCATTGCTTCCTCGATCTGCGTGGTGCTCGCCTGGGCCGCACTCAAGATGCGCCAATGGGGCCGCTACAAGCTGTATCTCGGCTCCACGATCGCGCTCGGCGCCGTCTTTTTGGCGATCAAGCTCGGCTACGAATATCCCGTGAAGTTCGAGCATTTCGGTGCCTTCATTAAGAAGGACAAGTGGGCCGCCTACGAGCAGTACCTCGGCAACGATTACCTCGCCAAACAGGGCTTGGAGCCCCGGCCCGAGATCACCGGCCACCTGCACGAAGTGGAGATCAATGTCGCCGATGCTGATGCCGGCTTGCTCGATGCCCTGATCAAGAAGCGGAATCTCGAGATCTCGAAGTCCGAAGAAGAGGGCAAGGTGCTCACGGTGAAAGTGCATTCTCCTTGGGACGCGGAGGCGCTGAACAAGGCTCCCGGTGCGATCACCAACCCACAGGAAGGCGACCCGGCGAAATGGGTCCGCAAAGATCCCGGCGTCAAGATGGTCGCTTTCGAGATGGCGCTGGATGAAGTCAACGCCGACCCGACCAATTCGAAGTACGACAAACCTTCGTTCATGCCGCGCGGCCTGACGGAGACCGTCGCCACGATCAAGGCCGAGGATGTCGATACGGGTGGGTGGGGAAACTTCGTACCGAAGCACAGTCCCTTCCTGGCGATCTACTACGCGATCACCGCGCTGCACGGCCTGCACATTCTCGGCGGCCTGGTGGTCTTCACGTATTTCTTCTTCTTCAGCGAGCAACTCTATCGCCGCAACCCCGAGCACATGGCGAACCGGATCGAAGTGGTCGGCCTCTACTGGCACTTCGTCGATCTGGTTTGGATCTTCGTGTTCCCTGTCTTTTATCTCCTTTGAGCCATATGAGTGAATCACACGCACCCGACGCGGCCAGTAGCGCGGCGGTTTCGCCCGAGCAGACCCGGGAAATCAACAAACACATCAAGAGCTACCTGAAGATCGGGGTTGTGCAGGTTCTGTTTTCGCTGGCCACGGTCGCCATTTCTTTCGGCAACTTTCGCTCCACAGCGATGCAGGTGTCCCTCACTTTGCTCGCCGCGGCGGCGAACGGGACGCTGGTGGCCGGCATCCTCATGCATTTGAAGGAGGAGAAGCGCACGATCTGGAAGTTCCTGATCTTCACCGGCATTTTCTTCTTCATCCTCTTTTTCCTCACGTACCTGGCGCGGACGGACACCATCATGCACACGCTCCACAACCACCACTAATGTCCCTCAAGGCTTTCCATATCCTGTTCATCGCGCTCGCCACCGTACTGGCGGCGGGGTGTGCGTGGTGGGCCTTTGCCAGCAGCGCCAGCGCGACCTTTGGCGCGGCCAGCGCGGTGACGGCGGTGGCGCTGTTCATCTATGGCATCTATTTCGTGAAAAAATCCCGGAGGTTGATCCTATGAAACATGCCCGCCGATTCCTGACCCCGATCCTCTGGAGCGGCGCCTTGCTGGCCCTGCTGCCTTCCGCGGCGTCCGCGTGCGCCGTTTGCATGGGCGCCACTTCCAAGACCGGTCCCGCCATCAACGGCGCCATTTTCCTCATGCTGGGCTTTGTGGCCTCCATCCTTGGGGCGGTCGGCGTCTTTGCCTACAACCTCGCGAAACGTGAGCGGTCTCCTCTGCCGCCGCACGCCGAACTCTCGCAAATGATGACCGCCCAGGAGGACACCAAGTAATATGTTCAGTCTCAATAAAGCTCTCGGAATCGTCCCCAACGCCTCGGAGCATGGCTACCTCGTCGATCAACTGCTGGAGATCTGCCACTGGTTCATGGCGGCCCTGTTCGTCGGCTGGTCCTGTTATTTCATCTTCACCCTCTGGCGCTTTCATCGTTCGCGCAATCCCAAGGCCGACTATCATGGCGTGCAGAGCAAGGCCTCGGCGCACTTGGAATTCTCCGTGGTGATCATTGAGGCGATGCTGCTGCTGGGCTTTGCGATGCCGATCTGGGCCAAGCGCTCCAATGGCGATCAATACCTGAACAACGCGGACGCGTTCCGCGTGCACTGCATCGGGGAACAGTTCGCCTGGAATTTCCATTATCCGGGTCCGGATGGCGTCTTCGGCAAGACCAATGCCGCCTTCATTACCGCCAGCAACCCGCTCGGCATCGATCCCAACGATCCGGCCGGCGCCGACGATTTCGCCTCGAAGTTCGAAATTCATATCGTCAACCAGCGTCCCACCGTCATCGAGATCACCTCGCGGGATGTCATTCACAGCTTCGCCCTTCAGCACATGCGTATGGCGCAGGACGCCATTCCCGGTTCCCGGGTTCCGATCTGGTTCCGGCCGATTCGCACCGGCGAGTTTGAAATCGTTTGCGCCCAGCTTTGTGGTTCCGGTCATTATGGCATGCGCGGCAAGATGATCGTCGAGTCGCAGGCGGATTTCGATGCGTGGCAGAAGGAACAATCCGGGCTCCAGCATCCCGCGGCTGCGGCTCCAGCCGCGGCGCCCGCCGCCCCAGCGCCCGCCCCTGCGAAGTAAGCCTTCGCGGACGCCTGTGGTGTTGACCGCGCGGTGTGGTCGGCGACGTTCCCGTTTCCACCGCCCGTTATGACCGCCGAATCTCAACCGACCGCCGAAAGCCTCTGGCTGGCCCGTTTTGCCAAACTGGTCGTCGCCGCCACGTTCGGGCTCATCTTCATTGGCGGGCATACCACCACCTCAGGCGCGGGCATGGCGTTCCCTGACTGGCCGTTGAGCAATGGCTCCCTGAATCCAACGGGCTGGTTGCACAACTTCATGATGCTCCTCGAGCACGGCCACCGGCTGACGGCGGGGACGGTCATGACGCTCGTCCTCGTCCTGTTTGCCTGGACGCTCCGGCGGCGCCGGAGCCTCCCGCGGGCGGCTGTGCCTCTGGCGGCCTGCGCGCTCCTCGGCGTCTTTTCGCAGGCCATTCTCGGCGGCCTGCGCGTGATCCTCGATCCGCAAGGGATCGAAGCCACTACCAGCACCATCGCCACCACGTTCCGTATTCTGCACGGTTGTTTTGCCCAGATCGAGCTTTGTCTGGTCGTCTCGCTGGCCGCAGTCCTTTCGCCGGTCTGGCCGCGGCTGACGGCCCAACCCACTTTCCGCCGGGTGGCGCGAATCGGGTGGGTGACGACCGGGTTTGTCTTTCTCCAGTTGATCGCCGGCGCGACCATGCGGCACCTCGGCGCGGGCCTCGCCATTCCCACGTATCCCCTCACGCCGGACGGTGCTATCATGCCCAAAGTGCACAACGCCTTCGTCGACCTGAATTTCACCCACACCCGCGTGCTGGCTTTGCTCGTGACGATCCACGTCCTGTTGCTCGCGCGGCGTGCTCTGGTTTCGGGCGAGGTGCGGCTCGCGCGCCCGGCGCTCCTGCTGCTCGCGCTGCTCGTCGCGCAGGTTCTGATGGGCATGTTCGTCATCTGGCACCTGCGTCCGCCGCTGCTGACGACCTTGCACGTCGTCAATGGCGCCGCCCTGTTTGCCACCACGGTTTTCATCGCGGTCCGCGCCAGCCGCGCGCCCCACGGGGATTCTCCCAGCGAGCCGGCTTCAGACTTTCACCTTACGGAGGCTACCGCGTGAATCGCAATCTACCCGAATTGACCATTCCCCTCGAGGTGCCGCGTGAGGAAGCCGGACCAGGCCTCGTGAGCGACCTCTTTGTCCTCACCAAGGCGCGCCTCAGCCTGCTGGTCATCATCACCACCTTCGTCGGCTTCCTGGCGGCCTCGGGATCGCGTCTGGATTGGCTGCTGCTGCTGAATGCGGTGCTTGGCACGACGCTGGCGCCGCATCGGCGGCCGTGCTGAATCAGTTCATCGAGTCCAATGTGGACCGGCTCATGGAACGCACCCGGTTTCGTCCGATCCCGAGCGGTCGCGTGAAGCCTTCGCATGCGCTCGTCCTCGGCATCGCCATGGGGGTGTTTGGTGTCGCCTGGCTGGCCGTGACGGTGAACGCGTTGAGCTCGATCCTCGCGGCGGCGACCATCTTCATCTACATCGCCGCCTACACGCCGCTGAAGCGCCGCACCTCCCTCTGCACCATCGTCGGGGCGATTTCCGGGGCGATCCCGCCAGTCATTGGCTGGGGTGGCGGTGAAGCCCTCGTTCGACCTCGGCGCGTGGGTCTTGTTTGGCATTCTTTTTACGTGGCAAATGCCGCACTTCCTCGCCATCGCGTGGATGTATCGCGACGAGTACGCGCAGGCGGGTTTCGTCATGCTCCGCGGGACGACACGAGCGGAAGCAAGACGGCGACGGATAGCCTGCTCTACACCTTCGCGCTCATCGTCATCACGCTCATCCCGTATCATGCGGGGATGAACGGCGAGATTTACCTCGGCGGCGCACTGCTCCTCGATGGCGTCATGCTGCTCTTCGCCGTGCAGTTCCTCGTCGAGCGCGAACGGGCCAGCGCGCGCCGCCTGTTCCTCGCGTCGATTCTTTTCCTGCCGCTGATCCTCGGCCTGATGGTCTTCACAAGGCGTGAGCGTGCGCCTGCTGTCTCACGCCCTCCTCGGGGCGGCCCTGCTGTTCGCCCGCCTGCGAAAAGCGCGAGGCTATCGAAATGCTCCAGCCGCCGGCGACCCCCGCCGCCGTGCTGCAGAAGTACTGGGCGGTCCCCGATTTCACTCTCACCGAGCGCAGCGGGCAGCCTCTGCGATTGGCGGATCTCGCCGGGAAAGTGTGGGTGGCGGATTCTTCTACTCGAGCTGCCCCGGTCCGTGCCCGGCGCTGACCAGCAGTTTGGGCGATGTGCAAAAGGGCGCTGGGCTCTGCGCCCGAGGTCCGGCTCGTCCTCCATCTCCGTCGACCCCGAAAAGGATACGACCGATGTGCTCAAGGTCTACGCGGAGCGCTTCAAGGCGGCCCGGGCTGGTTCTTTTGCACGGGAGACAAAACTGCCATCTACGCGCTCGCGCACGATGGCTTCAAGCTCCCCATCGCCGCGGGAACGCCGGAGGGCGGCCCGATCACCCATACCACGCGCCTCATCCTCGTCGACCAGGGCGCATGGTGCGCGGCTTTTACGAAGGCGCGACCAAGGAAGGCGTGAGCGATCTCGTCCGCGACGTGCGCAAACTGCTCGAGGAAAAAATAGACCCACATGCACGCCTCCGATCTGCCCATCGTCAACGCCAGCCTCAACGCGCTGAGCACGGTCTTCATCCTGGCCGGCATTACGTTCATCAAGAACGACCGGAAGCAGGCACACATCGTCTCGATGCTCTGCGCGCTGGTCACTTCCACGCTTTTCTGGCTGCTATGTCACCTATCACGCGCTCAAGCAGGGTGTCGTCACGCGCTTCACCTTTCCCGGCTGGCCGAAGGCGCTCTACTTTCTCATTCTCTTCACGCACATCCCGCTGGCCTTCCTCACCGTGCCGCTCGTGTTCATGACGATCATCCCGCTTTCAAGGGGATCTACGACAAGCATCGCCGCATCGCCCAATGACCTTTCCCATCTGGCTCTACGTCTCCATCACCGGCGTGCTCGTCTACATGATGCTCTACGTGTGGTTTCCATCGACGGACATCGCCCACTAAGCGGCTTACCAGACTACGGCGACATTCCAACCGCGTGTGGGTTCGGCGGATGGCATCGCGGCGCGATGCTCTGCCGGTAGCCGGGGCTTTCAAGGGTAATTAATTACATCGCGCCGAAAACGGGCGCGGCCCGGTGTATGAACACCTCGTATGAGTCCGCAATGATCGACCGTTACAAACCTACTCCCCGATTTGGAGAACCCGGGAATTTGGTGAGCCGACTCCGACTCTTTTGATTCGGGCAGGATTCTGGCGATGGGATCACTGGAGAACTGGTTGGGAAAAGACTATGCGCACTTGGAATTGAAGTCCTTCCGGAAGGGTTGAACCAACCCACGCGGCTGCTTTTAGCTTTTCATTCGGGAAGGATGTGATTTTGCCCAGTCCGCTTTGGGAGTCCAATCTGGCTAATTTCGAGAACTGTTTTTCGCAATGCATTCACCAAATAAATCAAATTCAATTTGGAAGGAGTCAGTCTTCCGTCGTGTCAATAGCGGATCATCTCGAACAACGATGATGTTGAAATCAGCAATTCTCGAAGCGGTAAATGATTCGGCGGTTCCAATGCTCTGTGCGTTCCAATGTTGCTCGATTGTGTCTTTGTCCGGTTGAGGAAGAGTGTCGAACAACTCAACCAATTTATGCCCTTTGATATGAGTACCGCTGCGAGCCGCATCGACACATTTCAAGAGAAGTTCACAAGTGAACGCATCATTAGCTATGTACGAGAAAAGATAAACCCGCCTTCCTTCGGAGATTTCCTTTTTAAGAAGTTCCGTCGTGAGCCTAAAGCTCTCACAGCTCACAAAGAGAGATTGAGGATCGGGTACGGTAAACCTATCAGGCTGCTTTGCCATCTCCGCGCCCCTCGTTTCCGCTCTTCTGTCACCTCTCGCTCCCGCCGTTGAATCTCCGGCTTGGAGACGGTCAGAATTTGCCGCATGGCGTCCTGCATACGCGCCATCGCTTGTTTTGGGTCAACGGGTTGCGGGTCGCTCATGGAAGGAGATTACCAGAGCATGAGCACGCCGCAAGACAACGCTACGCCTTCGATACATAAAGGGTGGTTTCAGCATGGTCGCTGCATCTATTTGAAGGCAGAGGATCACATCTAGCGGAGATTCGAACTTCATGGCCGGAATATGAATTATCCCCGAAGTCCACGAGTGAATACGCCTCGGTTCTGCCTTCGGATTTGCTTCCCAGAAATCGCAGGTCCAACTGCTTTCCGTCCAGATTTATAATCGTTAGTAGACAGGAATGTTGCGATTCTTCTTCCAACGACCAACGCAATCGGATGGCAATATACACGTCCTTTGTACATGGCTCGCTCCAAGGCTGATGCGAGTACGTCGATAATATCCAGTTACCGTCAGGATGGGTGGTGCCGTTCTCACAACGCAAAAAAACTTCCACGATAGGCATATGTCTTATTTCCTCCGGCTGGCAGCCTTGCTGTACCGCAGAGCATTAGCAAGGCGCTTGCGATTGCGAGCGCACATGGACGCGTGCTCTTCCACGGCCAATACTTGGCGTTCCTTGGCCAGCTTGGTTTCCGTCTCGGATAAAGGACGACGTTCACGCCAGCTTTTGGTCGCGCCCTCGGAGATTAAACCGCCGCCGGAAGGCCGTCAGGAATGCCAACCTGCCCCGTCAATTTCTTCCATGTCACACGACCGCCGAGGACACCAAACATGGCCGTGATGAAGCGACCTTTGTCCCGGTGTTCGTCCTTCGTTGAACCGGAAGGCCTGCTCATCCGTCGCGGAGCGACGGACGCCTTCTGGACGATTTCCGGGGTCTGAAGACACCGGCTACCGGCAGTTATCGCTCCGCGATAGGGGATGCTTCCGAGACAAGGCTTGCCTCGTGTTGCGGCGTGGTTTTAGACTAACTTGACTTTCCATTCCGCGCCCCCGCTGAGATGATGCTTTCGGAGAGTTGTTTACAGCCCCTCGTCTTCCGGTGGCAGGAAGACGCGGAAGCGATTCTTGTCGATCGCTTTCATGTAGGCTTCGTGTGGGCTCACGATGCCTTCTGCATGACCTTCCAAATGGGCGTCGTCCATGAATTGCATGCCCGAGCTGCCACCGGCCACGATCACGTCCTGCAATTTCTGCGTGGCACCTTCGCGGATGATGGCGGCGGCGGCTCCGTTGACGACCAGGATCTCGTTCACCGCGAGGCGACCGCCGCCTGCCTCAGGTGTTTTCTTCATGAGCAGCTGGGCGACCACGCCGCGCAATGAGCTGGCGAGCATGGTGCGCACCTGGGCCTGCTGGTCGCTGGGAAAAACGTCGATCATGCGGTCCACGGTTTTGCGTGCGTTGTTGGTATGCAGGGTGCCGAAGACGAGCAATCCCGTCTCCGCCGCGGTGAGCGCGAGCTGGATGGTTTCCAAGTCGCGCATTTCGCCGACGAGCACGATGTCGGCGTCTTCCCGCAGCGCCGCCTTCAGGCCTTGGGGAAAGCTCGTCGTATTCTCCGGCACCTCGCGCTGGGTGATGATCGATTTCTTGTTCTTGTGCACGAACTCGATCGGCTCCTCGACGGTGATGATGTGCCGGGTGAAGTTGGCGTTGATGTAATCGATCAGCGCGGCAAGGGTGGTCGACTTGCCGGAGCCGGTGGGCCCGGTGACGAGCACGAGGCCGCCGCGCAGATGGCCGAATTCCTTGACCACCGGTGGGATGCCGAGATCATCGAGGGTCAGGATTTTCGTGGGAATGAGACGGAAGACACACCCGAAGCCGCCCGTTTGCTTGAGGAAATTGCAGCGGAAACGCGAGTGCTCATCCATCTCGTAGGCGAAATCCAGATCGCCCGATTCGAGATACCGCGCCCAACGCTCGGGCCCGGCGATCTCGCTCATCATATAGGACATCTCCTCGTTGGTCAGGACTTCGACGCGGATCGGCATGACTTCGCCATGGCGGCGAATTTTCGGCGGCTGCCCTTCGGCAAGGTGAAGGTCGGACGCGCCCGCGTTGACGAGCACTTCAAAAAACTGATCGATGTAAGGCATGGGGGAAAGTGAAGGTCAGGAGGCGAAATGTTGCTTCATGAGCGCCTTTTGCTCGGCGCGGGCGTAAGCCTCTTCCTGCGAAATGATGCCCGCATCGTAAAGTTCCATGAGCGAATCATCCATCAGCTTCATGCCCTGCTTGCGGCCGGTCTGCATCACGCCGGGGAGCATGAAAGTGCGGGCGTCGCGAATGAGCGCGCCGACCGCCGGGGTATTGGTCAGGATTTCCATGGCCAGAGCGCGTCCGCGGCCATCTTTGCGCGGCACGAGTTGCTGCGAAATGATGCCGCGCAACGATTCGCTGACCATGACTCGGATCTGGTCGCGTTGATCGGTGGGGAAGACGTCGAGCACCCGGTCCAGGGTGCGGGAGGCGTTGCCGGTGTGCAGTGTGCCCATCACGAGGTGTCCCGTTTCTGAGGCGGTGATGGCGAGCTGGATGGTTTCCAAGTCGCGCATTTCACCGACCATGATCACGTCCGGGTCTTCGCGGAGGGAGCCGCGCAGCGCGGCGGCGAAAGAGCGGGTGTGGGTGTGTACTTCACGCTGGGTCACATGGCAATTCTTCGACTGGATGATGTACTCGATCGGATCCTCGAGCGTGATGATGTGATCGTGACGCGTGCGATTCACTTCCTCGACGAGCGAGGCGAGGGTAGTCGATTTACCGGAGCCCACCGAGCCGGTGACGAGCACCAGGCCATTGTGATATTGCGTGAGGAGCTTGAGCGACTCGGGGAGCCCGAGCTCATCCATGGTGCGCAGGTTCGTGCTGATGATACGAAAGACGAGATCGATGCCAATGCGCTGGCGGACGACGCTCGCCCGGAAACGGCCGAGGGGATTCGCGTAGGCGAAATCGACGTCACCGCGATCGGCCAGCAGTTGCTTTTGCGCGTCGTTCAGAAAGCCCATGGCGAGCGATTCGGTGTCGGCGGCGGAGAGTTTGTCGGCCTGAAGCCAGATGGCTTCGAGGATGCCGTTGCGGCGCCAGATGGGCTGGGCATTGACGCCGAGGTGAATATCCGAGGCGCCAGATTCCTGGGCGATCTGCAAATACTGGTCGACGTGGGCGAGGGTGTGGACTGCTTCGCTTTCCACAACTACCGTCGGTTGCGATTCATTCGGGGTGGGGGATGAGTCTGCCATGCGCGCGCGGAAAATGGTCTCAGGCGGTGGGGGTTTGCAACTCAAAGTTTACCGGAGGCGGTAAAACCCGATCGGCGACCCTTTTCAAGGTTTTCGAGGAGTCATCCGCAGCCAACAATTCGGGGGCGACCTGGCAGGCGATGGGGCTCTGCCGGGGCTAACGCCGTCCCGCGGCACCACGATTGCCGGCTTCGAAGTATTCGGCCACTCGTCGGGTGGCCCAGCCCATGAGAGTGGGGCGGGCGATATCGAAAGCGATCTTCAGTGCCCCAAGCAGGAGACCGGCCTTTTCGACTTTCTCGGTCGTTGACTCGGCATGCTTGCTCTTGCGAGGTGCCGCGGCGGGCGTTTTCCGGCCCAAGGGCAGCCGGGAGATCACGAGGCCAATCAGCACCGCACCGCCGATCCAAACCGCGGGATGCATCTTGAAAGCCCGGCGCACGCGGGAGACAAAGTCCAGGTCGCGCCCCAAGGCCCTCACGTTCCCCGTGATGTGAGTCCGCGACTGTGCGAGGGTGGCGATCAATTCGGCTTTGCGTTCGTCTTCAGCCATTCCTGGTCCTTTTTAAGTTCTTCGAGCGTGAGCGGAAAGAGAGGCGCGCCGAGCCGCACTTTCGCAATGAGGAGGAGCAGCCCGGCGATGATGAGATGGAACACGGCCGCGCCGCCCAGCACCGCGATCCAGGCGTTGCCCCCGCCACATAGCAGGGCAATGAGAAAGACCAGCGTCAGGACGACAAAGAAGTAACCAAAGACGAGCAGGATCAAAGCGCCGATCGCCAGCCCGAGGATGATGGCCAGATGGATCGCGGCTTCCTTGCCTTCGATCCCGGCCAGTTCCAGGCGCGCCTTCAGGTAGGCCAGCTTGGCGGCCAGCAATGCCGAAAGATGTCCGAACAACCCGGCCGCTTTCGCTGGGGGCACCTCGTCCGTGGTCGCTGCGGGCATGGGCCAGCGCTAGCGGCGAAACAGGATGCCGAGCACGAATCCCGCGGCGGCAGCCGTGAGGACGGCCTTGACCGGGTTTTCGCGAATGTAGGCTTCGCCGTCGTCCTGGAAGGTGCGCACGCGCGCGGCGGCGTCGCCATAGCTCTGCTCCGCCTGGCCACGGAATTCACGGGCGCGGGACTCCGCGGTCTCGCGGAATTCGCGGGTCTTGGACTCGGCGGCATCGCGCAGTTCACGGGCTTTCGCTTCCGCGGCGGCACGCAGGTCGTCCGCGGCGTGTTTCAGATGTTCCTTGGAAGAGTCGACGGCTTCCTTGAGATGCGACTTGGCCGCCTGGGCGGCTTCCTTCGCATGCGCCTTGGCGCTTTCGAGGTTCGAGTTGCTGGATTTTTCGTCGTCGGTCATATGGCGTGGTAGGTTGTGGGACTTTTCTTGGGATGAAACGGGTGGACGGCGGCGTCGCGGTTTCATGGGATTCGCAGGAAGAGGGACAAGTGCGCGCGCGGAGCGCTCATTGTTCGCGGAAAATAATGCGGGCCTTGCTCAGATCATAGGGGGAAAGCTCCACCTCCACCTTGTCGCCGGGGACGATCCGGATGAAGTGCTTGCGCATTTTTCCCGAGATGTGGGCGAGCACGACAACGCCGTTGGGAAGTTTCACCCGAAACATGGTTCCGGGGGAGAACATCCTCGACGACGCCTTCGGTCTTGATCGCGTCTTCTTTCGCCATGGGACGCTAGGATGCCGGGCTGGTGCGCGAATGCAATCCTCCAGTGGGCCCGGCCACTAAAAGTCGTGGCCTCAGCCGCCCGTCTCGCAATCGATCCAGCGCACCAGCGGCGCGAGCACCTGCTGGCCGTCCTGGTGCCAGGTGGTCGGGGGAAGCTGCATCCGGCCCACCGGGCAGATGCGGGAAACGCCCAGGTCGGCCAGCTTGCGGGCGTTTTCGATCGTCGGGGGCCAGATGCCGGCGCAACTCAAGTGCGGGCGCACGTAGGCGAGGGTCTCGGCGAAATCCTCCGGGAAGGGCTTCACGAAAATGAAGCGATTGAGTGGCGAGCGGGGGAAGCCGGGTGTGGCGTCGAAGGCCACGGTCCAGGCGGTGGAATTGACGCTCTCGAAGACGGCCACGGGTTCGTCGTTGGCGAGACGGAAGGCCAGCGCGACTCGCTCCTGGCGGATCGCATTGGCGTCGGAGATCGAGAGCGCGCCGCGCGGTTCGCGGACGTGCACGCGCTCCATTTCGGCGGCGAGTTTGGCCGCGTAGGCGAGCGGCTCCCGCGCGACGAAAAAGACATGCGGCGAGAGGCAGCCCTGCTGGTCGAAGATCGAGGCGTCGCGCGCCGCTCCCGCCGTGGAAAAGAGCTCCGGGTCATCGAAGATCACGCCGAAGCTCAGGCGGTGTCCGTGGCCCACGAAGATCTGTCCGGGCCGCACGCGCGCGCGGAATTCCGCGATGGTTTTGTCGTTGCCGAAGACGATGACGGCATCGGCTTCCCCCAGCCATTCCGCCGGGAGTTCGCGTTTGATCTCCACGCGCGCGGCGAGATCCTCCGGCAACAGACGGCGGAATTCCTGGATCTCCATCAGGCCGTTCGACGGGATCTTACAGAGATTGTGGGAGCCCAGCAGCAGCCCGCGCATCAAGCTCTGGAAGCCGGCGGCGGGGGTATTGCCGCTGATGATGTGGAGGATCGTGCCGGGACCGACGGCCTTGGCGAAGTGATTGCCATAGGGCTGGAAATCGTCGAGCGCCTCCGCGCTTCCGAGTTCCGCTTTCACCAAGGCGAGGAGGTCGTCGACGGTGACATTGCCCAAAAAAGGAAAATGCGCGGCCGCCTCGACGAGCTGCGCGGCGCATTCGCGGGTCTGCGACCATCGTTCGACCGGGATGGGCACGATCTCGGGAGCCGGTTCCGGGAGGACGCGGAATGATTCCCCATCGCTGGCGAAAGCTTCCGCGGGAGCGACGACCGGACGGGAAAATTCGGATTCGGATTCCTGCTTCCGCGGCCCGACCAGCTTCTTCCACGCGTTTCGGGCAAAGCCAGGTTTCTTCACGGCGTTGCCCCGATTTGGAGCCCGCGCAGGACTTCGTCCGCCGCTCGTGAACATCCGCGAGGCAGCGCCCCCGGGTCGCGCCCGAGCAGCGTAAATCCTTCCTTCCCGCGGATCGCGAGATCCTGCGTCTCGATGGCCAGCGACGAACCGAGATTCGCCAGATCGAAAAGCTGCAGGATGCCGGTTTCCCCGAGCGATACTTCACTTCCGGTTTCCGGATCGATGACCAATGCGCGCAGCCACGGGGGCGCCTCGTGTGGCCGGTTCAGGCCGCGCGTGTAGCATTGGGAGCTCAATTCAGTCATGCCGTATTCGTTGAGGATTTGATCCGGCGGGAGGCCGAAGTACTTGTCGAAGAGGGCATACAGTTCCGCCTTGGGGATGTCACGACCGCTTCCCTTGTAGCCGCCGGTCTCCAGGGCGAAACTGCCCGGGGCGAGCAGGCAGCGCCGGTCGCCGAGCTGCTCGAAGAGATTCAGAAAGGCCAGCGCTGTGCCCAGGAAAACGACCGGCCGGCCGGACGCCAACTCCCCGGAAATCGCGGCGAGATCGAGCCGCCCGTCTCCGGTAACGCAAAAGCGCGCCGACCCGCGCGCCGCGAGCACGCCGAACATATGGCTGAGCGAGGAGTGCGGGGCATCCGCCGGCGGCGGAGTCAGGATCAGCGTCCGCCATGCCGGCAGCGCCAGGCGCTCCCAACCGCAGACGATGGCCGTGTCGTAAAGCCGCGTGTTCAGAAAGTGATGCTGGCCGCGCGCTTCCCCGGTCGTTCCGCTCGTGAGAAAGGTCTTCGCGATCGCATCCGGCGGTGCGACCGACAGAGGAAAGCGTTTGAACACACTCTGCGGCACCGCCGGAATCTCCCGCCAATCCGCGATCTCCAGCGGTGTCCCGCGATGCGCGCAGTAGTTGGCGAGCGGCTCATTGTGCCGGCGCTGGAATCGATGCACCGTCAGCGCCGCGTCGCGAAACGCAGCGTCGTCCAGCGCGCCGCTTTCGATCAGCGACGCGAGGCGATTTTCCAGGGCAAGATATTCGTCCATCGAGAACGACGGTAGCACGGTCCGGCATGCCGTCGCTATTCCCCGATGATCTTGATCAGCGTGCGCTTGCGCCGCCTGCCGTCGAACTCACCGTAGAAGATCTGTTCCCACGGCCCGAGATCGAGCCGGCCTGCCGTGATGGCGACGACGACCTCGCGACCCATGATGGTCCGCTTGAGATGCGCGTCCGCATTGTCCTCGCCGCCATTGTGACGGTACTGGCTGTAGGGCTTTTCCGGCGCGAGCTTCTCCAGCCATACCTCGAAGTCGTGGTGCAACCCGCTCTCGTCGTCATTGATAAAGACGCTGGCGGTAATGTGCATGGCATTGACCAGGCACAGTCCTTCCCGCACGCCGCTCTCCCGCAGCGCCGCCTCGACTTCCGGCGTGATGTTCACCAACTGCCGCCGTTGGGGCAGCGCGAACCACAGTTCTTGCGAAAAGATTTCATGGGTGGTGGTGAATCATTCCGCTGGAGGCTTGAAAAGCAATCGTTCGTTGGATTGCCGATTTCGCCCGAAAATAGGACGAAAACCGCTACGCAGCCCATGCCGTCCACCTATGCCTCTGAGGACGAGCTTGCCGCACGGGGGTGCGCCTTTACATCCATGCCGCTATGAATCGTTCTCCCCCGTTTTCGCCTGTTCTTGATGATGGTGCTCGAGATCGCCATCTGGGGCGCCTGGCTGCCGCTGATCTTCGGCTACCTGCCCAGCCTGGGCTTTTTCGGCGACTGAGCCGCCGAAACTGATCGCGGCTTTTGTGCCGGGTTTTCTCTCGTGGCTTTTTTCGGAGCAGGGGATGATTCTCAATGCGTTTCCCGTGGCGGCGGTGGTCGGCATGTTTTTCAGCAATCAATTCGCCGACCGTAATTTTGCCGCGGAGCGCTTCCTGTCGTTCAGCCATCTGCTCGGCGGGCTGGGCGATTCTGGGTGCGGATTCACCAAGGATTTCTGGCCGTTCTTCTGGCTCATGTTCATCCATTGCCTGCTTTACGTGCCGACGCTCTCGATCACGAACTCGATCGCTTTTGCCAACATGAAGGATCCGCAGAAGGAGTTCGGCTTGATCCGCATGGGCGGCACCGTCGGCTGGATCGCGGCGGCGTGGCCGTTTACTTTCATCCTCGTGGATTGGGCGAAGGTGGATGCCGCGCATCCGCCCGGGATCGTGGCGTGGTTTGGCACGGTGTTCGCTTCGGGCCCTCAAGGGCGAAGCTTTCCAGTCCGCGACGCGCTGGACCTACATCGTGTCGGGCGCCATTTCGCTCGTCCTGGCGCTCTTCAGTCTCACCCTGCCGCACACCCCGCCGAAACGGAA
The DNA here is from genome assembly GCA_037200205.1 of Chthoniobacter sp. Taxonomy (GTDB): domain Bacteria; phylum Verrucomicrobiota; class Verrucomicrobiia; order Chthoniobacterales; family Chthoniobacteraceae; genus Chthoniobacter. The sequence continues at coordinate 99,105 of JBBCHV010000036.1, read as the reverse complement.
GGAAGAGGGCGCCGGGGAGAACCTGGCCTGGCTCGAGGCGGTGCGTTTGCTGAAGCACCCGTTCGTGCTCGTGCTCTGGATCGTGACCTTCATCGATTCTTTCGTGCATAACTGCTACTTCAACTGGACCGGCACATTTCTCGGGACGGACCCCAAGGACGGCGGCGTGGGCATCGCGAGCAATTGGATCATGCCGGTGATGACGATCGGCCAGGTGGCGGAACTCCTCACCATGCTCGTGCTGGGCGTGACGCTGAAGAAGCTCGGCTGGCGCTGGACGATGATCCTCGGCATCATGGGCCACGCGGCGCGCTTTGCGGTGTATGCGTTCTTCCCGCAATCCCCGGGGCTCATCATCGCGGTGCAGATTCTCCACGGCATCTGTTACGCGTTCTTCTTCGCGACGGTCTATATCTTCGTGGATGCCTATTTCCCGAAGGATGTGCGGGCCAGCGCGCAGGGCCTTTTCAACGTAATGATCCTCGGCATCGGCGCGCTCGTCGCCAATTCGATCTGCCCCCGGTTGATCCAAAATACTTTTGCTCACAACGGGATCGTCGACTTTCGGCACCTGTTCCTCGTGCCGTGTTATGCGGGGATTTTTGCGATGCTCCTGCTGCTGGTCGCCTTCCATCCGCCGAAGAACGTGGCGGCGACCGGTGGGCCGGGGAGCGCGCCGCATTGAGCGCGGCTTGAAGTTCACCAAGATGTGCGGAGCTCTTCCGGCGCCATGCCGCGCTCGCGCAGGGTGCGGAGGCTGAGGGCGTCGTGGCGTTTGGCGAGGCGCTGGCCGTGTTCGTCGTTGAGCAGTGCGCAGTGGTGGAAGGCGGGCTCGGGTTCGCCGAGGGCGCGGTAGAGGAGGAGCTGGCGGCAGGTGGAGGTGAGCAGGTCGGCGCCGCGGACGACTTCGGTGATGTGCATGGCGACGTCGTCGACGGTGCAGGCCAGTTGGTAGCTGGGCAGGTCGTCTTTGCGCCACACGAGGAAGTCGCCGAAATCGCGGCCGGCCGTTTCGGAGTGGGGGCCGGAGGCGCTGTCGGTGAAGGAGAGGGTTGTGCCTTCGGGAACGCGGGAAGCGCCAATTCACGCCGATCCGGGGCCGATCCGGTGAGGCGTGGCGACAGGTGCCGGGATAGAGCGGCTCTTCTTCGCCTTGATGCGGGGCCGTGAGCGCACGGAGCACGTCCTGCCGGGAGCAGGTACACGGGTAGAGAAACCCGGCGGCGCGCAAACGCTCAAAGGCCGCAATGTAGATGGGCAGGCGTTCGCTTTGATCGTAGGGCGCATCAGGGCCGCCGATGTCCGGGCCTTCGCTCCAGCGCAGGCCGAACCAGCGCAGATCCTCGAACATGGCCGCGACGAAATGCGGCCGGCAGCGCGCGTGGTCGAGGTCGTCGTTGCGCAGGATCAGGGTGCCTCCGGCCGCCAGGGCGCGCTGCTGGGCGATCCAGAAAGTGCGTGCGTGGCCGAGGTGCAGGTGGCCGGTGGGCGAGGGGGCGAGTCTTCCGCGATAATCAGTCACGGGACTCAAACTGGCCACCCAGAGGCACAAAAGCCACAAAAGGAGACGTTCGGAGAAGAGAGTCTGTCTTTGAGCATTCCATGCCTTTGCGTTGCTCGGCGACGCATGTCGAGTCGCCTTGTGTGTGGAAGTAAAAAGCGGGTGCCCCGACCAAACCGAGGTAGGGAAGCCGCGCCGCCGGGTTCCCACTTTTGGGTGTGCGGAAAAGTGGCGGTGGCCAGCCAGCCCTGCTCGCGGAAACAGACGGCCGTCCCGCCACCCGCCGCGTTTCCGCACCGCATGTGTGGGAACCCGCGGCGCGGCTTCCCTACCGGGGTTGGGTGGAGACGCGTCATCCGAGTCGTCGCGAGGCGGCGCCAGCCCCGCCGGTTAAGGCGCGACGGGCTTGAGCTCCTGGTCGTAGACGATAACTTTGCCGATCTTATCGAGCTCGGGCTTGATCTCTTTCGCTTCGCCGACCACCACGATGGCGACGTTTTCCGCGGTGAGATATTTCTTCGCCAGTTCCTCGACTTGAGCGGGAGTGACGACGCTCATGCGGTGCGCGTAGGTCTTGTAGAAATCGGCAGGCAGTCCGTAGAGGTCGATGTCCTGCACGCGTTGCGCGGTGCGCGAAGTATTCTCGAGGCTCAGGAGGTAATTGCCGACGTTGTATTGGCGTTGGAGGGCGATTTCTTTCTCTTCGGCGGGCTCGTCGCGGATACGGGTGATTTCCTTGAGGATCTCCGCGACGGCGGGGGCGGTGACTTCGTTGCGCGTCTCGGCGGTGGCCTCAAAATCGCCGGCGAGTTTTTTGTAGTCGAAGGCCGAGCTGGAGCCGTAAGTCCAGCCGTGCTTCTCGCGCAGGTTTTGGAAAAGGCGTCCGCTAAAACCGCCGCCGAGCGTGGCGTTGACGACGTTCAGTTCGGGCAGGTCGGGATTGTTGCGCGGTGGGGCATCGCTGAGGACGATGATATTCGACTGCACCGAGCCGGGGCGATCGACGAGGTGAATCGTGAGGCCCTTGAGCGGGGGCACCTCCGGCAGCTTGAGCGCCGGCACTTCGCCCTTTTGCCATGAGCCAAAGGTCTTCTCGACCAGCGGCAGGATCGCGTCGGCCTTCACGTCGCCGACGATGGCCAGCGAGGCGTTGTTCGGCAGGAAATGCGCCTTATGAAAAGCCACGAGGTCTTCGCGCTGGATCGCAGTGACGCTTTCCGGCGTGAGGTAGTCGCCGTAGGGCGAGCTACCGTAGACCACCTTGCCCGCGAGTTTGCCCGCGAGGCTGGAGGGCTGTTGCTTCTCCGCTTCCAATGACGAGAGGGTCTGGCGCTGGACGCGCGCAAACTGATCCGGCGCGAAGGCGGGATGCAGCACGGCGTCGGAGAACAAATCGAGAATACGGTCCGTGTATTTGGTGAGACCGCCGGCGGCGACGGAGATGGCGTCATCGCCGCCCGCGGCTTCGACCTTCACGCCGATGGAATCCGTCTCCAGGGCGAAGGTGGCGGCATCGCGATGTTCGGTGCCGCGATTGAGCAGTCCGGCGACGAAGCCCGCGGTGCCCTTCTTGTCGCCATCGGCGATCGAGCCACTGCGAATGATGAGGCGGAAGGTGACCGTCGGTTTGCGATCGTCTTCGATGACGAAGACCTTGAGGCCATTGGGCAGAGTGACCGTGCGATAGTCCGGAAACGACGCCGTGGGCGCGGCATCGGGCGCCGGTTGTTTGGTGCGGTCCACATCGGCGAAAGCCGCGGTCGCGACACTGGCGAGCAAAAGAGGGAGAAGCTTTTTCATGGCAGACATGGGCAAGAGATTACTTGGCGGGCGGCGCACCGGCGGCGGGATAGCGCAGGATGAAAACGTTGTCCTTGCCCAGGTATTGCTTCGCGACCCGCTGGATATCGTCGCGCTTGACCGCGAAGTAGCGGTCGAGCTCGGTGTTGATGAGATTCGTGTCGCCGTAAAAGGTGTGGTAGCGGGCGAGATTGCGGGCGCGGGTGGCCATGGTGCCAAAGCCGCTGGCAAATTCCGCTTCCTCCTGGTTCAGCGCCTTGCGGTATTCCTCCTCGGTCACGCCCCCGGCTTTGACCTTCTCGACTTCCTCGTCGATCAGCGCGTCGAGTTGATCGAGCGTCACGCCTTGCTGGCCGGTGGCGAAGACGCCGAGCATGCCGGCTTTCTCCAGCAGGAAGGGGAAGGCTTCGACATTGAGCGCGGCCTGTTCTTTTTCCACGAGCCGCTTGTAAAGGCGGGAGCTGCGGCCGGTGCTGAGGATGTCGCCGAGCAATTGCAAGGCGTAGGCATCGGGATCGGTCTCCGGCACGGCGTGCCAGGCGTGCATGGTGGCGTTGAGCGGCGTGTTGGCCTTGACCACGTCATGCTTCACCGGCGCCGTGGGGTCCGTCAGCTTCACCTCGGGGCGCTGGATTTCGGGGCCTTTCGGGATCGGGCCGAAATAATCGGCGACGAGTTGCTTCGTCGTTTCGAGATGGAAATCCCCGGCGATGGCCAGCGTGGCATTGTTCGGCAGGTAATTGGTTTTGTAGAAGTCGCGGAACTCCTCGATCTTCGCCTGGTCGATGTATTGCACGGAGCCGATCGGCACCCAGGCGTAGGGCGTGCCGGCGAAGACGAGCTGCGCCAGTTCCTCGAAGAGCGAGCCGTAGGGCTGGTTGTCGTAGCGCATGCGCTTTTCTTCCTTCACGACCTTGCGCTGGGTCTCGACGCCCACGTCATCGATTTTGGAGTGCATCATGCGCTCGCTCTCGATCCAGAGGGCGAGCTTCAGCTCGTTGCTGGGCACGTTGAAAAAGTAATCCGTCTGGTCGAAGGACGTGCTGGCATTGAGGTTGCCGCCGGCGCCGGAGATGTATTTGTCGATCTTGGCGCGCGGGATGTTGTCGCTGCCCTCGAACATCAGATGCTCGAAGAAATGCGCGAAGCCCGTGCGGTCGGCGCGCTCGTTCTTGCTGCCCACATGGTAGAGCACATACGTCGCGATGACGGGCGCGGTGTGGTTTTCGTGCAGAATGACGTGCAGGCCATTGGGCAGGTCGTACTCGATGAACTGGATCGGCTTGAGCGCGATGTGCTGCGGCGGCGGGGAGACGAGCAGCGCGGTGTTTTGCACGACCGGGTCGACTTTGATGACCGGTTCCTTGATGGAGGCGCCGGTGGGGGTGGTCGCCGTCGTCGGTGGGACGGTTTGGGCCAGGGCCGAAAGCGGGAGGGCGAGCGCCGAGAGGGCGACAGCGAGTTTGGTGGGAAGCATGCGGGGTGTTGTGACAGGCGGGAGTGTGGGGCGTTCAGAATCGGCGGGCAAGTTTTCGCGTGTTTTCGTTTTTGGCGTGAATCCGGATGCCATTTGGGGTGCGTATGTTGGGTATGAAAACGCGCTCGCTGCTGGTTCTCATGCTGCTCCTGTGTTCCGTGATCGGGAGTTGGGGGGCGGACGACCTCCGGCCGAGCGAGATGACCACCAAGGATTCGCTGCGCGCGGTGATCGATGCCCAGCTCACCGCCTTCCGCCACGACGACTATCCCGGCGCCTATGTCTTCGCCGATAGCGACTTCAAGCACCAGTGCCCCCTCGATCGGTTCGAGCGGATGGTGAAGGTGAGCTACCCGGCCATTGCGCACTCCACTTCCGCCCGGTGTGGCCTGGCTTTCGATAATGGGGACGATGCGGTGGTGAACGTGCGCGTATTCAGTGAAGGGCGGGAGCCGGTGGACTATCAATATATGCTGCGGCGCGATGGGGAGAGCTGGCGTATTACCGGCGTGACTTTGCTCAAGGACCAGACGACAGAAGTCTGATCGTGCGCAGATTCCTGGCGGCCATGGCCGCGTTCTCCCTCATCGTTCTTTCGTCGCGTGCCGGCGAAGCTCTGCAGAAATTCGTCTACGAAAAGGCGGAGATGGGGCTGCCCTTCCGCATTTCGATGTACGCGCAGGATGAGGCCACCGCGAAGGCGGCGGCGGACGCGGCCTTCGAGCGCATCGCGGTGCTCAACAGCATCCTCAGCGATTACGACAGCGATTCGGAGCTGAGCCGGCTTTCGCAGTCTTCCGGGCAGGGCAAGGCGGTGCCGGTGAGCTCCGATCTGTGGCGGGTGCTGGTGCGGGCGCAGGAATATGCGGCGCGCAGCGATGGCGCTTTCGATATTACGGTCGGGCCATTGGTGAATCTCTGGCGGCGCGCCCGGCACAAGCAGGAGTTGCCGTCGCCGGAACTGATCGCGGAAATGAAAGCGCGCGTGGGTTACAAAAATCTGCGGCTCGATCCGGAACACCACACGGCGGAGTTGCTCGTGCCGGAGATGCGGCTCGATCTCGGAGCCATCGCCAAGAACTACGCCGTCGACGAAGCCGTGGCAGTCCTCGAGCAGCACGGCATCACCCACGCGCTGGTGGGCGGCAGCGGCGACATGACTGCCACCGATGCGCCCCCCGACCAGCCCGGCTGGCGGATCGAAGTGGCCCCGCTCGATGTGCCCGGTGCGCCGCCGCCGCAGGTCATCTATTTGAAAAACCGCAGCATCGCCACCAGTGGCGATCTGTTTCAGCGCGTGGAGATCGGGGGAAAGCGGTATTCGCACATCGTCGATCCACGGACGGGTATCGGGCTCACGGACCACAGCCTCGTGACCGTGGTCGCGCCGGATTGCATGGCGGCCAATGGCCTGACCACGACCATCAGCGTGCTCGGGCCGGAACGCGGACTGAAATTCGTGGAAGAGACGCCCGGCGCCGCCGCGCATGTGGTGCGGATGCCCGGGGACAAGATTGAGTTTGTGGAATCTTTGCGATGGAAGGACGTACCGAAAGTGGTGCCGTAGCAGCCGTTGACTTCTGGGACTCCGGGGCGTCGCTCTACCCTCGATATCGCTGGTGGTTCAACGGGGTTTGCCCCACAGTCCCATAGGCGTCTCGCAGACTCGGCTTTCGACTCCGTTACACTCCGCTCCGGATGACACGCGAGGAGACCGCGCCGTTACCTCTTCCATGCGGAACCGAAACGCGCCCCGCTCCCTCGGCATTCGCGAGGCAGCGGGGCGCGGTGAATTCGAGGCGCGGGCGCCGGTTACAGGACTTCGGTCTGTCCGGGGATGGCGCGCTGGTAGAGGCCGTCGGGGCCGGGCAAATTGCGCGGCTTGGCGTCGAAGGCGAGCGTTTCGGGCAGCAGCTCGATCTTCGAGGCGAGGGCCTTGTCCCATTCGATTTCCTTGCCGGAATAGGCGGCCATGCGGCCGAGGATGGCGGTCATGGTGCTGGTCGCACCGTACTCCGCTTCGCTGTATTCCTTGTTCTGGCGGATGGCGGTGAAGAGATCGTCGTGTTCCTGCTGATACGGATCCTTCGCGCCTTCGGCTTTGTAGCGCCAGGCTTCCTCGGCGAAGATCTGGTTCTTGCTGACGTCGGCGTGGCCCTTGGTGCCCACGACGTGCTCGCTCACGCTGTTCCAGCAGCCGGGCTGATGGCGGCACTCGCTGAACGAAATCGAGCCGTCCTCGTATTCGTACTGCACGGCAAAGTGATCGAAGATTTCGCCGTCATCGGAACCGCCGTGATTGATCTCGCGGCCGCCCATGGCGCGGGCCTTCACGGGATGGCCCTTCTTCACCCAGTTGATGACGTCGATGTTGTGAATATGCTGCTCGCAGATGTGATCGCCGCAAATCCAGGTGAAGTAGTACCAGTTGCGCAGTTGGTATTCCATCTCGGTGAGCGGGCGGCCGTAGATCTTCTCGAGGTCGGCGCGTTTCTTCTGCCACGGGCGCTGGCCATTCCAATAGGCGCGCATGGAGACGATGTCGCCGATGGCGCCGTCGTGCAGGCGCTTGACCGTCTCGATGTAGCCGGCCTGGTGATGCCGCTGGAGACCGACGCCGACTTTCAAGTTCTTCTTCTTCGCTTCTTCCGCGGCGGCCAGCACCTTGCGGATGCCCGCGGCGTCCGAGGCCACCGGCTTTTCCATGAAGATGTTTTTGCCCTGCTTGACAGCCTCTTCAAACATCATCGGGCGAAACCCGGGAGGCGTGGAAAGAATGACGACGTCGGCGAGTTCGATCGCTTTCTTGTAGGCATCGAAGCCGAGGAACTGGCGCTCCTTGGGCACGTCGACGCGCTCGGCGTGCTGCTTCTGCAAATTGGAGAGCGAGCTATCGAGACGGTCGGGATGAATGTCCGCCATGGCGATGAGTTTCACCGGACCGATGGGGTAGGTGCTCAGCGCCTGGTTGGCCGCGCCGGAGCCGCGTCCGCCGCAACCGATCAGCGCGATTTTGATTTCGTCGGAAGCGCTGGCGCCATGCGCGTAACGCTCGGGAGCGAGGGCACCGAGCAGCGCGCCGCCGGCCATCGCGGTCGAGGTGGTCTTGAGGAAACTCCTGCGGCTGAACGCCTCGGGGAGAAGGATCTGGGATGGTTTATTCATGTGGAGGTGGAGGTGGGAGCGCGAACCTAAATGAGGCCGGCGCGCTTGGCTACGTCTTCTTAATCACGTCTGGGGAAAAAGCTTTGATCCAAGCTCAGGTGCGGCCGAACAACTTGCGCAGGCGCCGCCACAGGCCGATGCGCTGCGGGTCGTTCGCCCGGTTCCATTCGCGCACGACCTGGTCGATGTTGTTCGCATAGACGTTCACTTTCTCCGAGTGGCACGTGTTGCAGCGCACGAGGAAATTCTTTCCCTGCATGATGATCTCCGGCATCGATCCGCAAATTTTGCAGCGCCAGAGATCGGTGTAACCCATGGGAGTCCTACTCGGCTTTGCTCAGCTCGGGGTTGTCCTTTTCCACCCCGCTATTCCAGTAGGCCTGCGCTTCCGCCGCCGTCGGCACCTTCAGCGGGCGCACAATGCGGAAGCCGAGGAACTGCGCGTCGGTATGATACCAGATGCTCTTCGGAAGCTGCGGATCCTGGATCTTCCAGGAATTGTCGGACGCCCGGCGGGCGGCCACGCGCAGCTTGGCCGGATCGTCATCATCCCACGAACCGCCGCGGGCCACGTGCGGATACGGCTTGGTCGCCTTGTTCCACGGATTGGCCGCGGGCGAGGTCTGGTAATAGGTGGGGCTGTACTGGTCGAGCGTCCACTGGATGACGTTGCCGAGCATGTCGTAGAGACCCCACGGATTCGGCTTTTTCTTGCCGACCTTCTGGTACTTGAAGTCCGAATTCTTGCCCCACCAGCAGTATTCGCTGATCTGCTTGGGATCGTCGCCCCAGAAATACGCGGTCGTCGTGCCGGCACGTGCGGCGTATTCCCACTCGGCCTCGGTCGGCAGGCGGTAAAAGTGGCCGGTCTTGGCGCTCAGCCATTCGCAATATTTGTTGGCCGCGTGCTGGGTCATCGAGATGGCGGGGAAGCCGTCCTTGCCCATGCCGAAGCTCATCTCCACGTACGGCTGCGTGGGGTGCGTCACCGCGTCGGTCATCGCATTCAGCGACGGGTCGAGCTTCTTCGTTTCGCGCGCTTTCTTCTCCTCGTTCGGATACATGAAGAGTTCGAATTCGTTCCATGTGACCGTGCACTTTTCCATCCAGAAAGGGGCGATCTCCACCTCGTGCTGGGGGCCTTCGTCGGGCTTGTGGCCGGGTTCGTTGTCCGGACTGCCCATTTTGAATTTGCCGCCGGAATCGGCAGCATGTCGTAGGTGATGTCCGAGCCGGGGATCGTATTGGTATACGCCTTCATCTCCTGCTCCGAAGCGACCGCCGGGCTCTTCAAGATCGACTCGTGAATCTTCGCGACGAGTTCGGTTTCCGCCGTGGAGCCCTTGCTGGCCACTTCCTTTTTGCGGGCGGTCAAGGTCAGGCCATCGGGCCACTGGGCGCCCTCGTTGATCCAGTTCTTCACCAGCTCCGTCTCGTCCTTGGTCAGGCGCTCGAGATCGTTGGTCACCTTGTTGCGCGGTGGCATGAGCTTCTTGGCGTCATCCGGCAGCACAGTGGTCGTGTAGAGTTTGCTCTTCTCGGCGTTGCCCGCAACGATCGTGGACTTGGATTCGAAGGCGGCTTCTTTCGTGGAGAGATTCAGGTCCGTGTCGCCCTTCTCGAATTCCGTGCCCTTGGGGTTGTGGCAGCGCACGCAATTCGTTTCGAGGATCGGCTTGATGTCCTTTTCAAAATCGACGGCGGCATGCAAGGCGAACGGAGTGGCCACGGAGGCAAGGAGGAGGAGACGCGGGGATTTCATGCGAGAAAAGGAAGTCTTGGCTGGTTGCGGGCGCGGTGTCAACGGGAGGCGCGCAATTCGATGAGAACGGCTGGGCGCGCTTCCCTCCGCCGGGATTCCACGGAGGCCGGCCGGTGCCCGTTCGGCTGCTGGAAACAAGGGAAGCTCGCGGCTGGGGCGGAAAAAATCGCAAAGGCCTGATGTGGGTTTGATTGACTTTGACTTACACTGGACGCGCCGAAGGCGTGCCGGCGGAATTTCGGCCGGCACGGGAAGGGTCCACCCCGCCATCCGAAAGGGGGGGCCACATTGCGGCACGAATTCACCCTTGTGCCGGGCCGATTTCCCGTTTGATTCGCCTATTCTCATGCCCGAACAAGTCCACTACCAATGCCAGCGCTGCACGAACTGCTGCCGCTGGCCGGGCTTGGTGTTGATCGAGGAAAGGGAGATCGCTCGCCTGGCTGCTTACCTGGAGATGACGGAGCACGATTTCATCCAACGCTATACGACTCTACGGCCACAGCGCGACGGGTTGGCGCTGGTCGATAAGGGTTCCGCCGCCGACGGGACTTACAATCACGAATGCGTCTTCCTCGAGGGACGGGACTGCCGCATCCAGCCGGTGAAGCCGCGGCAATGCGCCGGCTTCCCGAATACCTGGAATTTTCCCGGCTGGCGGGAGAGTTGTGAAGCGGTGCCGACCGTGAAGACCGTCGCGGGCGGGTAGGGTAGCTTCGGCTTTAATCTGTCGCCTTGCGGGATGAAGCGTGGCCCGCCGAACACGTTTTCCTCGCATCGGGCGCACCCTGCCGCGACAGGATAAATCAGAAAAGCTCTAGGGGTGAACCGCCGGTTCAGACCCTTGCGTGGCGATGCCATTGAGCTGGGCGACCACTTCCGCCGGGAGCTCGATGGCAGCGGCCTCGATGTTTTCCTGCAGGTGCGCCACCGAGGAGGTGCCGGGAATGAGGAGGATATTCGGGGCGCGCTGGAGGAGCCAGGCGAGGGCCACCTGCAAAGGGGTTTTTCCCAGTACATCGGCGGCGGCTTGCAGCGCAGAGGTTTGCAGCGGCTGGAAGCCACCCAGCGGGAAGAAGGGGACGTAGGCGATATTCTGCCGCGCCAGTTCGTCGAGCAGCGCTTCATCGTCCCGGTGGGCCAGATTGTAGTAATTCTGCACGCAGACGATTTCCGTAATCGACTGCGCCTCGAGCAATTGCCGATGCGTGACATTGCTCAGGCCGAGGTGGCGGATGAGGCCCTGGCTTTTGAGTTCGGCGAGGACAGTCAGCGGTTCGGCAATGGAGGTTTCGCTGGGGGCGAAGATGCCGCCGACCCGCAGATTGACGACGTCGAGTGCTGCCAGGCCCAGATGGCGGAGATTGTCGCGAATCGCGGAAATCAACTCGTCGCGGGAGAGTGCCGGCAGCCAGGATTTATCAGCCTCCCGGCGCGCTCCGACCTTGGTCACGATGACCAGACCTTCGGGGTAGGGGTGCAATGCCTGCTTGATGATCTGATTGGTGATGTGCGGGCCATAGAAATCACTGGTGTCGATGTGATTGATGCCGGCGGCCACGGCGGCGCGGAGCACGGCGAGAGCGGCGTCCATGTCGCGAGGCGGCCCATAGACTCCCTGGCCCGCGAGCTGCATGGCGCCGTAGCCGAGGCGATTCACCGTCAGCGAGGTGCCGGGAAGGGTAAAGGTTCCGCCGAGGGCAGGATTGTGAGCAGGTGTATTCATAGCGTAGTGTTCCGACCTTCGATGACATTCTTTCTGTTACAAGTGACAAAATATGTATTTTGTCATTTTCTCTCCCGCGGCCTTTCCGGGCTGGCGTGGGCGCACGCTTTCTCCCCCTGCTTTTATGCGTAAGGAAATCCCGCTGGCGCAACGCATCCTGGACACCGCCGAAACGGTCCTGCGCCGGCACGGCCCGGAAAAGACCAACGTGGTGGACATCGCCCGCATCCTCGGCATGAGCCACGGCAACATTTACCGGCATTTCCCCAGCAAGAAAGCGCTCCTCGACGCGGTGGCCGCCCGCTGGCTGCATGCGCTGACCGATCCGCTGGAGGTCATTACGACCGATCACGCGCGTCCCGCGGCCGAGCGGCTGACCGCGTGGTTCAACCATCTGCGCAAGACCAAGCGACGCAAATTGGTCGAGGAGCCCGAGATCTTCCAGGTGCACGTCAACGTCGTCGAGATGGCGCGCGAGGTCGTCAATGAGCACGTGCGGACGATGCATCACCAGGTGGAACGCATCATCGCGGATGGGGTGGCGGCGGGCGAATTCTCCGGCACGATCGATCCTGGCGTAGCGGCCCGGGCCTTCCTGCAAGCGACCGCGGCCTTTCATCACCCGGCCCTGGTGATCCAGAAACCCCCGGCCACCGAGGCGGACGCGCGCGCCGTGCTCCATCTGCTGCTGGCGGGCCTGCGCGCGGGCTCAGCCTGATCGGTGAAAATAAGATCGCACGCTCCCCATTTGTCATCCTGAGCGGAGTGTAACGGAGTCGAAGGACCCCGTCGAACAACCAGCGATGTCGATGGTCGAGCGACGATAGCTGCAATCGGATTCGCGCCTGGCACTGCCATATAACCAACGAGGACCTCTGGTAGCGCACCGGGGTCCTTCGACTCCGTTACACTCCGCTCAGGATGACAAATGGGGAGCGTGCGGGTGAAGGCCGGATCGTTCCGGGCTTGATCTCTCTTCCGTTCGCGGCGATTCCGTGCTAACGGAAACTTCCTTTCGGAATCATTCCAGCAGCCCGAAACACTTCGCCCTCCCATGTTCCTCCGCTCTCTCGCCGTTCTTGCCCTCACCGCCGCCAGCGTCCTCGGCGCCGACGAATTCCCCACGCCCTACAACAGCGACAAGGGAGATCCCCAGCCGATCTCGCCCGAGGAGGCGCTCTCGAAGCTGACCCCTGCCGCCAGGCTTCAAGGCCACGATCTTTGCCGCGGAGCCGGCGGTGCAGAATCCCATCGCGATGTGCTTCGATGCGCAGGGGCGGCTGTGGGTCGCGGAGAATTATACCTATGCGGAGCGTCCGCTGAAGTTCGACCTGCGGCTGCGCGATCGCATCGTGGTATTCGAAGACGGGAAGGGCGACGGGCACGCGACGAAGCGCACGGTGTATGACGATTCCCTGCAAATGCTCACGAGCATCGCGCGCGGCCAGGGCGGCGTATGGGCGATGTGCCCGCCGCAACTGCTCTTCATCCCGGACAAGGACGCCAGCGGACTCTCCGGCGGCACGCCGCAGGTGGTGCTCGATGGCTTCACCGTGCCGAGCGAGAACTATCACAACTTTGCCAATGGCCTGAGCTGGGGGCCGATGGCTGGCTCTACGGCCGCTGCGGCGCGTCGTGTCCCGGCGATGTGGGCCTGCCGGGCACGCCGGCGGCGCAGCGGGTGCCCATGCGCGGCACGATGTGGCGCTATCATCCGCAGCGGAAGGTCTTCGAGGCGCTGTGCTCCGGCACCCACGAACCCGTGGGGGCATGATTGGGATGAGAATGGCGAACTGTTTTTCGTCAACACCGTTTGCGGGCATCTTTGGCATGGCATCACCGGCGCGCATTTCGTCCGCTCGCACACGCTCGACCAAAACCCCGCACGTCTACTCGCTCATCGACCAGCACGCCGACCACTATCACTTCGATACCGGCAAAGGCTGGCAGGCCTCGCGCGACGGCGCGGCAACGATCTCGGCGGCGGCCCACGCCCACTGCGGCACGGACATCTACCAGGGCGACAATTGGCCCGAGGAGTATCGCAAACAAGCTGTTCACGATCAATTTTCACGGGCGCCGTTTCAACACCGAGATTCTCGAGCGCACCGGCACCGGCTATGTGGGCAGGCACGGACCGGATACGATGTTCTTCGGCGATCCGTGGTTTCGCGGGATCGACCTGGCGACGGGGCCGGATGGCAGCGTCTTCGTGCTCGACTGGAGCGATACCGGCGAGTGCCACAACAGCACCGGCGTGAGCCGCACCAGCGGCCGCATTTACAAGATCACCTACGAGGCCGGCGCGAAGACGCCGCCCAGCGGGTGGGACGTCAGCCACCTTTCGCCGCTCGAGCTCGCGAAGCTGCACCGCTCGGCGAACGACTGGTACGCGCGGCAGGCGAGCCAGCTTTTGCAGGCCAAGGCCCTCCAGGGCGAAGATGTTTCCGCCGCCGTCGGCTCGCTCGCCAAGGAACTCGACCAGGGCAAAAACGGGCCGCTGCGCCTGCGCGCGCTGTGGACCCTGCGGCTCACTGGGGGGTGCGGACGATGCGAAGCTCCGGGCGCTGTTGCGCGACGATGACGAACACGTGCGCGTGTGGGCGATCCGCCTGCTCACCGACGCGTGGCCCCTCGACACCTGTCTCGGGGCTCGTCCCGCCCGTCCCGAAGCGCAGCCGCCGGCGGACTTGCTGGCGGAGTTTTCGCGGATGGCGCGGGAGGATCAGTCCGGCCTCGTGCGCCTCACGCTCGCCTCCCTGCTCCAACGTCTGCCGGCGGAAAACCGGGCTGCGGTGGCCGGCCCCCTTGCTCGCCCGGGCGGAAGACGCCGCCGATCACAATCAGCCGATGATGGTCTGGTACGGTCTCATCGGACTGGCGGATCGCGATCTCGCCGCGCTGCCTGCGTTGGCCGACAAATGCGCGTGGCCGCTCACCCGCCGCTGCCTCGCCCGCCGCATCGCGGAGGATGTGGAGAAGAATCTCGCGCCGCTCAACGAATTGCTCAAGCTGGCCGCGGCCAAGCCCGCCGCTTTCCAGGGCGACATCCTCGGCGGCATGAACGAGGCCTTCACCGGCTGGCGCAAGGCGCCGAAGCCCGCCACGTGGGATACGCTGGTCGCGAAGCTCGACCCTTCCCTGGCCGACAAGGCGCGCGATCTCGGCGCGCTCTTTGGCGACGGCCGCGCCCTCGATGAGGTGCGCCGCGCCGCGCTCGATAAAACCGCGGACGTGAACCTGCGCAAGGTCGCCCTGCAAACCCTGGTCGATTCCCGCACGCCCGAAGTGCGCCAGATTTGCGAGCAACTGATCGGCGAGCATTACCTCAATACCGTCGCCCTGCGCGGTCTCGCGCAGGAGAGCGATCCGGCGCTCGGGGCGAAGATCGTGGGCGCCTACAAAAACTTCGCGCTCGGCGACCGCCCGCAGGTCATCACCGCGCTCGTCACGCGGACCGCGTGGGCGCAGGCGCTGCTCGATGCCATCGCCGCGGGTAAAGTGCCGCGGACGGATGTCACTGCCTTTCACGCCCGGCAGATCCATAACCTCAACGACGCCGCGCTGAACCAGCGCCTCGCCGAGGTATGGGGCGACCTGCGCGAAAGCCCCGAGGGCATCAAGCAACTCATCGCCAAACTGCGCACGCAGCTCACGCCCGAAGCCCTCGCCCAGGCCGACCCGCACGCCGGCCGCGCGGTCTTCGCCGGCATCTGCGCCACCTGCCACACGCTCTACGGCGAAGGCGGCAAGATCGGCCCCGATCTCACCGGCGCGAATCGCGACAACCTCGACTATCTCCTCGAAAACATCGCCGACCCCAGCGCCGTCGTCGCCCCCGACTTCCGCCTCTCCATCATCTCGCTCAAGGACGGCCGCGTCCTTTCCGGCATGATCACCACCAAGACCGACCGCACGCTTACCCTGCGCACCATGACCGACGTGCAAAACCGTCGAGCGCACCGAGGTCGACAAGATCACGGAAAGCCCGCTCTCCATGATGCCCGAAGGCATCCTCGCCGCCTTCACCCCGGAACAGACGCTGAACCTCTTCAGCTATCTTATGGGCCATCAGCAGGTGTCGTTGCCGGAGGCGAAGTAAGTCCCCGATCTTAAAAGTCGCCCTCCTTCGGTGTCATTCTGGGCGGAGTGTAACGGAGTCGAAAGCCGAGTCTGCGAGACGCCTATGGGACTGCGGGGCAAACCCCGTCGCTCAACCAAAGACGATCGCTGTTTGTTCGGCGGGATCCTTCGACTCCGTTACACTCCGCTCAGGATGACCGCGGGCGGACATGTGCAATGGTGATTCCGTCCACCGTACCGACTTCGCTGCCCTTCCTCTGATCGCTGGCTTTTACTCCAATGGCGGGTAATTTCCGCAATGAAATCGCTCATGACCCTGCTCAGGTTGGTCGCGCGCTTTGCCGCCGCCATTACCGTTCTAAATGCACTGGCAGTTTCCGCGCTGGGTGCTCCGCCGGTGAAAAACATCGTGTTGGTCCACGGCGCTTTTGTCGACGGCTCGGGCTGGCAGGGCGTCTATGAGATTCTGGTCAAGGACGGCTATCAGGTCAGCGTCGTCCAGCACCCATTGTCTTCGCTGGAGGACGACGTCGCAGCGACCAAGCGCGCTCTCGATCGCCTGGATGGACCGTGCATCCTGGTGGGCCATAGCTATGGCGGAGCTGTCATCACCGAGGCGGGGATCGACAGCCATGTCGCCGCACTCGTTTACATCGCCGCCCACGCTCCGGATGAGGGCGAAACGGAAGCGGGCAACGGAAAGAAATTTCCCAACTCCTCCCGCCCGCTGGTCAAGACGCCCGACGGGTTCGTCTTTCTCGATCCGGCCAACTTCCCCGAAGATTTCGCCGCCGATTTGCCGCCCGCGCTGGCCGGATTCATGGCGCACGCGCAAACGCCCACCGCCGCCAAAGTGTTCACGACGCCCATCACCAACCCCGCCTGGAAGCTGAAACCGAGTTGGTACCTGGTGGCGAAAGCCGACAAGACCATCAATCCCGACCTCGAGTGAATGTACGCCGAGCGTGCCCACAGCCACAAAGTGGAAGTGGAGGCCGCCAGCCACGCGGTCTACGTGTCGCACCCGAAGGAAGTGGCGGCACTGATTGAGGAAGCCGCACAGAAAGTCACGCCGTAGAGTTTGGTTTTGAGTTTTAAGATTCCAAGCTTCCCGTCATTCCTTCCCCCGCTGTCATCCTAGGGGTCACAAAACGCGTGCCTTATTATGGGTGCGGGATGACGCCCATTGGATGTTGGGTGTTCGATGTTGGGTGTTCAAAACATTCCCTGATTCCAACAACTTACGAAACGTGTCATCGGCAGCGGAGTGTAACGGCGTCAAAAGCCGAGTTTGCGAGACGACTATGGACCGCTGAGTAACCCCCGCCGCATAATACCCTCTCTCACCATTAACCGAACTCTTGGGCTCAAAGGAGGGAACCACGAAATAAACGAAAGAGACGAAAGGCCTTCTGTTAGCCTCTTTCGTTTGGTTCGTTTATTTGGTGGTTCCTCCCCTTTCTCCCCCCAAGAAAAGTCCTTTTAATTCCGAAAAATGGTATAACCAGTGATCGTCTTTGGTTGAGCGGCGGGGTCCTTCGACTCCGTTACACTCCGCTCAGGATGACAGCCGGGTTGAAAGCGCGACTGCGCTTTTCAATGCTCCCGAACGCTATCCCACGTTCACTTTCAAAATCTCCGCGATCACTTCATCCGTGCTCGTCCCTTCGGCTTCGCCTTCGAAATTGAGGATGATGCGGTGGCGCAGGGCAGCAGGGGCGGCCCTGATCGATATCCGCGCGGGAGACGTGGTAGCGGCCGTCGAGCACGGCGTGGATTTTCGCGGCGAGGATGAGGGTCTGCGCGCCGCGCGGGCTGGCGCCGTAGCGGACGTATTTTTTGGTGAGGGGGGTGGCGCGCGGGTTGTAGGGGTGCGTGGCGAGGACGAGATCGACGGCGTGCGCCTGGATTTCGTGGGCGAGTGGGACCTGGCGGACGACGTCGCGCAGGGCGACCACTTCGGCGGGGCTGTCCAGGACCTTGGAGACGACGGGAGATTCCTTGACCGTGGTGCGATCGAGGATGGTGTGCAGGTCCTCGGCCGAGGGGAACAGGACCTTGAGTTTGAAAAAGAAACGGTCGAGCTGGGCCTCGGGGAGGGGATAGGTGCCTTCCATCTCGAGCGGGTTTTGCGTGGCGAGCACGAGGAAAGGCGGGGCGAGCGGGTGCTGGACGCCGCCCACGGTGACGTGCTGTTCCTGCATCGCTTCGAGCAGGGCGCTTTGCGTTTTCGGCGTGGCTCGATTGATTTCGTCGGCCAGCAGGATGTTCGCGAAGACGGGGCCCGGCTGGAAGGTGAACTCTTTGTGGCCGTGTTCGGTCTCGCTGATGATGTTTGTGCCGACGATGTCCGCCGGCATGAGATCCGGCGTGAATTGCACGCGGGCAAATTTCAGGTTCACGGCGTCGGCGAGGGTGCGGACGAGCATGGTCTTGCCGAGGCCGGGCACGCCTTCGAGCAGCACGTGGCCGCCGGCGAAAAAGGCGACGAGCACGCCTTCGACGATCTCCTTCTGCCCGACGATCATCTTCATCATCTCGTCGCGGATGCGGGTGAAGCTGGCTCGGAATTGTTCGACCTGGGTTTCGAGATTCGGCGGAGGGGTCATGAGGAGAAAGGCAGAAAGGCGGAGAAAGGCAGAACATCCAATATCCAACGCCCAACATCCAACATCCAATTGTGGGATTTCCAATCGCGAACGCACTCCCGAATCATGCCATTGGGTGTTGGATGTTCGATGTTGAGTGTTGGATGTTGGATTTTCTTTCAGAAAATCTCATTCCTGCGGGCGGATCGATTCGAAGTAGCGCTTGATGAGGAAGCGCGAGCCAAGCGGGATATTTTCCTGCAGTACGGCGTCCTGCGCGGCGGGGGCCATGGCTTCGTAGAGATTCTTGTAGCCGCGGTTGGATTTGGAATGATCGCTGGCGGACTGCAGGGATTGTTGCATGCTTTCGCCATCGCCCATGCGGCCGGCGATCTGCTGGTGCTGGGCGTCCTGGCTGGCGGCGTTCTGCTCCTTGCCGAAGGGTGAATCGGTCGTGCCAGTATCGTGCTCGCTGCCGGGTTGCCCGCTCGGCATGGTGGGATCGCCGGGGCTGGGCTGTCCGTTGGGATTGCTCTGCGCGAAGGATTGCATCTGCACCGCGCCCTGTCCGGAGGGCGGTTGATCGCTCTGCTGGGTCTGGCCGTCGCCGGCTTTCATGTTTTGCAAGGCGGAGAGAAGCTGCTGCAGCGTCTGCGCGCTTTGCTGGCCGCCGGATTGCTGGCCGCTCTTGCCCTGCGCCATCTGGCGGAGCATCTGCGCGAGTTGCCTGGCCGCTTCGCTGGAATTGCCGCCCTGCTGGGCCTGCGATGGCTGTATTTGCTGGGCGAGCTTTTGCATCGCCTCGGAGAGCTGCTTTTGCTGGGCGAGTTGCTTGATGGCTTCCTCCAATTGCTTGCGCACTTCCTCGGAAGTCGCCTCGTCCTTTTGCTCTTCCAGCTTCTGCATCTCCTTTTCCAATTCCTCCGCGGCCTTCGCCTGATCGCCCGCGGCCAGCGCGGCGGCGGCGTCCTTGGTGGCGTCGTTTTGCGCGAGCGCCTTGGCCAGCGCCCGCTGTTCCTCGGGCGTCAACGCCGCGGGGGATTTTTGCATGTCCTGCACCATCTGCTCGAGGGCGGAAAGTTCGCGCAGGGCGGATTTGCCGGCGTCCTCGGGCTTGGTGGCATTGGCGCGCAATTGTTCCGCGCTGCGCTGCAATTGTTCGGCCAGTTTCTTTAGCTCATCCGCTTTGTTTTGCTCACTGGCCCTGGCGGTTTCGCGGGCGAGCTGCTCGAGATGTTTCGCGGTGTCCTCCACGGCGGCGCGCGCGGCGGCCTTGTCGGCCTCGCGGGTGGCGAAGGTGTGCTGCGCCTCCCACTGCAAGAGCGCGATGGCCAGCACCGGCACGATCAGCCAGGCGGCGTCGCGCGGAATGCGCACCCGGATGAGCTGGCTGAATTTTCCCCCGCGCACGAATTGCGTGCACTCCTGCACCGCGAGGGCGTGCATCGCCTCGGATGCCGGCGAGGTGGAAAAGGCGAGAGCGGTGAGGAAGCGGTCGCGCGTGCGGCCGAGGCGGTCGAGGATTCCGGCGGTCTCGACCAGGCTGCGCCGGCGCGCGAGGGTGGCCAGCAGCGCGAGGACGGCGGCCGCGGCCGCCGCGTAGCCGGCGGCGCGGGCATCCCAGGGAAGGCGTCCGAGGATCCAGCGATTGAAGGCCGCGATCCCGAGCAGCGCCGCTCCGGCGAGCAGGCCGGCCTTGACCAGCGCTACGAGAAAGAATTGCGCGCCCAGCCGCCGACGGGCAGCGCGCAACGGACGCAAAACATCTTCGATGGCAGGTGTTTTCAATTCGGAGTGGAAGTTAGCACCATCAGGTGCGGTTGCAGCAAGGGAGTTCGGGGGAAAGTGCCAGGAGCCAGGTAACGAGAGCCCAGTGGCGCCACCATCTGGCGCGGGGCACTTGGCACTTGGCACTTGGCTCTTCGCACCATTGCGATCACGCCCGACCGATGTTCTAGTCACGCTCATGAAAACGCTCCTCCCTCTGCTCGTTCTTCTCGCGCTGCTCTCGACCGGCCGCATCGCCCGCGCCGATGAAGCAGGGGGACAAGGCGGAATTGCGCGACATCCAGAAACGCTGCTCCGCGGCCTTGCTCAGCGGCGATTTCCAGGCCCTGGGCGCGATCTTCGCGGAGGAATGGATGCTGGTCGGTCCGGATGGCCAGGTGATGTCGCGGGAGCAGATTTTCCAGCAACTGAACGGCGGCGATTTGAAATTCACCTCCTACGAGATGGGGGAGATGGAGATTCGAATTTTCGGCGATACGGCGGTCGTGGTGGGACACGCCAATCCGCACGGCGAATACAAGGGCGAGAAGTTCGAGGAGAACGAAGTCTTCTCCGACACCTTCATCCGTGTCGGAGGCCGGTGGCGCTGCATCCTGAGCCACAGCTCCGAGATCGGCGAGCCGAAGTAGACGGTCCGCGGACGCTGCAATGTCCACGGCGTTGGCGCGCAGCATTGCGCGACGCCAGACAGCACGGCACAGTCTTGCGGAATGCCATCGCCAGAAAAGCAAATGTCGCCGCGCGGGCTGAAGGCCCTGCTCCGGGTGCGCGTGTGGTTGGCGGAGATCGTCCGGCCGAATGAACTGCAGGTCACGCTGTTCTGGGCGGGCGTCATCGGCTTCGCCGGGGCGTGTGCTTCGGTCGGCTTTCGCAAGCTGACCGCGCTGGCGCACTATGCCTTCACGCAGCAGAATACCGGCTACGTGGAGAGTTTCGTCCACCTCCGCCCGCTGCAGCGACTGCTTGTGCCCGCCGTGGGCGGGGTAATCGCGGGTGCGGTCATCTACTTCGGCATGCGCTGGGGGGGCGGCGGAAAAGCAGCACGGATTACATGGAAGCTATCGTGCTCGGCGATGGGATGATCTCCTCGCGCTCCAGCCTGGTGAAGTGTCTGTCCGCCCTGTTTTCCATCGCCTCGGGTGCATCGATCGGCCGCGAAGGCCCGCTGGTGCAGCTTTCCGCGATGATCGCCTCGCGCATCGGCCGCTGGAGGAAAACGCCCACGCTGCAGTTGCGGCTGCTCGTGGCCTGCGGCGCGGCGGCAGGCATTGCCTCGGCCTACAATGCGCCCATCGGCGGCGCGCTTTTCGTGGCGGAGATCATCCTGCAATCGCTGGCCATGGAATCCTTCGGCCCGCTGGTTTTTTCGTCGGTCGTCTCGACCCTCACCGTCCGTCAATTGCTCGGCGAGCAGCCGCTCTACGAGATCGCGTCCGTGCGGCTCGGGTCGAACTGGGAGATCCTGCCGCTGCTGCTGCTCGGGTTGCTCGCCGGCCTCGCGGCGCCGTGGTTTCTGCGGCTGTTGCGGACCAGTGAGCGGCTGTTTTCCAAGCTCGCGCTGCCCGCTTATCTGCGGCTGGGTCTCGGCGGGCTCATCGTCGGCGCGCTCGCCGTCTGGCGGCCCGAAGTGTGCGGAAACGGTTACAGCGTGGTGAACCGCATCCTGCACGGGGAACTGCTCTGGCAGGCGCTGCTCTTCATCCTCGTCTTCAAGCTCGTCGCCACCGCGGCGACGTTCGGCTCCGGCGCGGTCGGCGGTGTCTTCACGCCCACACTTTTCGTCGGCGCCTGCGTGGGGCAGCTCGTCGATCACGCGGTACAGCCGATCTGGCCGGGTTCGCCGCTCAACCCGCAGGCCTTCACCGTCGTGGGCATGGGCGCTTTTCTCGCCGCCACCACGCACGCCCCGATCATGGCGATCATCATGCTTTTCGAGCTCACGCTCGATTACCAGATCATCCTCCCGCTCATGCTCGCCTGCGTCGTCGCCCACTACGCGTGCCTGGCGTTCGAAGAAAAATCCATCTACGCCGAATCGCTGAAGCGCAAGGGCGGCGAGATTTACCGGCAGCAGCTCGCCGGCCTGAGCGTCGCCGATCTCATGAAGCCCGACCCGGTCCATATCGAGGAGGACGCCGACTTTCGCGCCATCGCCCAGAAGTTCATCGCCCATCGATTTCGCTATCTATATGTCACCGCCGCGGACGGCAGTTTCCGTGGCGTGATCGCGCTGCACGACGTGAAGAGCCACCTCACCCAGAGCGAACTCGCCGAACTGGTCACCGCCCGCGACATCCTGCACGAGGATTTCCCCACCATCGCCCCCGATGCCTCGTTAGCTGAAGCCCTCGACCGCTTCGCCCATCACGACGGAGAGCGCTTGCCCGTCACCGTCGGCCAGAACGGCAAACTCATCGGCAGCATTTCCAAGAGCGACCTCCTCCTCGCCCTCGCCGAGCGCACGAAAGACCCGCACCAATCCGCGGACCTTCCGCTCAAGGCCGAAACGCCCGCCTGATCTCTCGAACGGGAATGGCGTGCCCGGCGGGACTCGAACCCACGACCTGCGGTTTAGAAGACCGCTGCTCTATCCAGTTGAGCTACGGGCACAAAGCGTTTATAATAAACGACTTACTGTCATTTCAAATTGACACTTTTTCGGGCTTGTAACCCGATTTCGTAACCCGGTAGGCTGTGCGGCGTTATGGATGATCCGCACACACTCACCAAGGTTGCCGAATGTCTTTACAGGAATGGTCACGGCACGTATTTCGCGCTTCTCAAGGTCCGGGGCAAGCAAATCAAACGCTCGCTCAAGACGGAAGACGCCGCGCTCGCCCGCCGTCGGCTGGCCCAATTTCGGACAAAAGCGCACGGGCTGGCAGGGGAGGAAAGAAGCATGACGTTCGATCACCTTGCCGAGCGTTGGCTGGCGTTCATCAAGCCCGATCTGCGGCCCGGCTCGTGGCGTCGACTCTCGGGAATCATCCGCACGGTCAAACCGTTCTTCGCGGGCCTCCCAGTGCGTTCAATCGGGCAAAGCCAATTCGAGGCGTGGAAGATCAAGCGCGGTGCGGCGGTGAGTGCCCGGAGTTTCAACTACGAGCGCGAGGTTTTGCGGCGGCTCTTCGAGTATGCTCGCACCAATCTGCGCATCATCCTGGACAATCCCGCACTCGACATCAAAAAGCGGAAGGTTGGCAAAGCGGAGTTGGTTATTCCGTCGAAGGAGCAATTTCGCACGCTCGTGGAAACTCTGCGTGCGGAGCCTCGGGTGAAGATCGCGGCGGATTTCGTCGAATTCCTCGGCTACTCGGGGTTGCGTTTGGGCGAAGCAACGCAAGTGCTATGGCGCGATGTCAATTTCGAGATGGACTCCTTGCTGGTCACCGGTGGCGAGCAAGGAACGAAAAATCATGAAGTGCGGACCGTCCCCCTTTTCCCACCGTTGCGGCGACTGCTGGACCGTCTCAAGGCGGAGCAAAAGGCCACTGCATCAGGCCGGCTGTTTCCGCTGGACTCCGCCAAGACCGCCATCGGCACGGCGTGCGAAAAAGCTGGTCTGCCACATTTCGGGCATCACGCGATGCGCCATTTCTTTTGCTCGAACGCCATCGAGGCCGGCTGCGATTTCAAAGTGATTGCCGGCTGGCTCGGGCACAAGGACGGCGGCGTGCTTGTCGCACAGACATACGGTCACCTGCGCAATGAGCACAGCATGGCGATGGCGAAGCGGCTGACGTTTGATCTGGCCGCGTGAAAAAGCCGGAACAATCGACCAAGTGGCTCGCGCAGATTCACGAGCTTCTTGCCAAGGTTGACGGGCCACCAGACCCGGAAACGGCAGCAGACGAAGCGCAAAAGCCTAAATGGGCGTGGGAACTGGACCGTATAGCTGTTGAAAGCGCGTGGGCTGCGCTCCCGATGAATCGCGCTTGGAGTGAAGCGAAGCGGACGGGCTGTTTGGTTGGCCGCGAATTTGTGATGCGCCGATGGATGATGGAACAAACACGCGCCGGGGCGAACCCTGATCTTAAGGCGCTGTTCCGTGATGGGGCACACCAACTCGAAGTCGAGATGGGGCCGGGCATCGCGGACGAAGTGATGGAGCAACTGCGCACCCTCGAAGTTGATGACTCGGGCCGGAACATTCGGCTCGCGTCGATCCTCACCCTTGCCTTTCAAGCTTCGGTCAAAGAATGCGCGGAGTTTTTCGATGGGTTCGTGATGCCAATACGGAAGCGAGCAGAAAACGGCGAGGTGTGGAAATCGGTCTGCTTGCGAGTCTGGATTCATTCGGTGCTTCAAAACAACTGGCCGGAGGTTCCGCACCTTCGGCCTTTGCGAGTGCTGTGTGATTTCGTCCTGGCTCGTATCCCGCCTCGAATGAGTCGGAGGATTCGTAATGACGATGTCCTAACGGGCCAATTTCGGGAAAACCTGCGGAAGCTGTGCAACAGCGTGGGATTGCCAACCGGCACCGTCGGACGCCCTCGGAAAAACTCGGCGTAGGAGGCCCTTCGGCCTGTCCTTATATTTAGTCGTGGCTTCGACGGAGCGTCGCGGCCATGAAACCACCAAATATCTTCGCCGACTTCTCCGGAAGATTGGCGCTCACCCGGCATGAGGCCGCGCGATCGCTCGGCATCAGTGCCTCTCAACTCGACAAGCTGACCAAGCGGGGCCCTGCTGCGGCCGTCACGCGCGACACGTCGCCCGCTGTATTCGGTGCAGGAACTCGTCCGCTTCCTCCACGACACCACGGCGGACCTGGAGGCCGTGTCATGAGTGCGCGAGGCCCAAAGCGAAAAAGCTCCCGCGCTAGCGCTAAGCTTGACCTAGAGCCTGTTATGCACTTTTTGCTGGTACGAAATATCGGCATGGGCTTGAAAGCTGGGGATGGCCGAGACCGCGAAAAAGTATACGACACACTACCCGAGCGACGTGAGCGATGCGGAGTGGGAATTCTGCGCCCCTTATCTGACGTTGATGGACCTGGAAGCTCCGCAGCGAGGACATTGCCTGAGAGCCCTCTTCAACGCGTTGCGCTACGTGGCCAAGACCGGCGTGCAGTGGCGGTATCTGCCGACGGATTTTCCTCCCTATGATACGGTGTATCAACAGGCGCGGCGCTGGATGCGAGCCGGGGTCTTGGAGACGATGGCTGCCGATCTGCGTAAACTGCTGCGACTGCTGCAGGATCGAGCCGGCGCGCCCAGCGCAGTGATTCTCGATGGGCGCACCTTGCAGTCGGTTCCCGAAAGCGGCGGGCGAGCGGGTTACGACGGCTACAAACGCAAGAAGGGTTCGAAAGCCCATGTGGCCGTGGATACCTTGGGGCATCTGTTGGCGGTGGTCATTACCCCCGCCAACGAACCGGAACGAGCCCAGGTGGGTGAGTTGTGCCGCCAGGTTCAGGAAGCGACTGACCAAAATGTGAAAGTCGCTTTTGTCGATCAGGGATACACCGGCGAGGATGCGGCGCAACAAGCCCAAGCACACGACATCGACCTGCTCGTCGTCAAACTGGCGGAAGCCAAAAAGGGCTTTGTGCTCCTGCCGCGCCGGTGGGTGGTCGAACGCACCTTCGGCTGGCTGGGCCGATTCCGTCGTTTGGCTAGGGACTATGAACGACTCAGCCAAAGTCTCGTCGGCTTCCATTGGGTCGCCGCCATCTCTCTCATGCTCGGCGGGCTTTTCTCTCGCCTCCAAAGTGCATAACAGGCTCTAGCGGCGCAAGTCGGACGTGAAAGCTCACAGCGCGTCTGCTGCCCGTGCGAGTCGCGGGATGGTGTGTGCGTTGGCAAGCGGCTTGGCTGCGGATGTGATCGCACCCGATTTCAAATCCGCTTATGCCATTGAGTACAGCAACCAAACGAAACAAAATCTCCACAACAGTTTTTGGGGTCACGGCTCGCCAAATTACCAGCGTGTCTTAGCGCGGCTGTATCCGAGCACAGCGAAAATGTGAGGGGTGATACTACCAGCATTCACATTGCAATACACGGTCGTATTTGATGTTCTTCAGGTCGGATACCGCCAATGGTGGTTTCCCGCGATTGGGCTTATCCCGATTGCCGTGGGCATCGTTTTGGTAATTTACCGCGGAGACTGCGACTGCCTATGTTCTCATTCGTCTGGCTCAGCTTCGCCATCGTGTGGACCGGTTTTGCATTTGCAAGCACGTTGTCGAATTACCTCAACCTGGCATCGGATCTACGAAATGGCCGTTGTAGTGTGGTTGAAGGGATCGTTACGGACTTGCATCCCATGCCAGCCGGGCCGCCAACCGGATATAAAGCTGATTGGTTCACGGTCCGCGGCGTGCAATTCAAAGTTCTTGGCTACGTCGTGTCCGCTGGATTTAATCAAATACAATCGCACGGCGGTCCACTTCGCGAGGGGATGCATGTCCGTATCCACTACGCAGGCGGCGAAATAGCGCGCTTGGAAATCGTGCGGTGATAGCGGCGTGAGTTCGGGGACGGTGCAGCGCCAGAATGCATGCGGATAGGAGACCGCTGGTCGATTCGTAACCCATTTTCGTAATCTCGGGGCGAATTCGGGAGTTTTCGGGGGGACTCGGAGGGACAATCCATCGCCCGCGAATCAAGTGTCCGTCAGCTCTGGCGGACTGCGGAGGATTCGAGACGATTCCAGCGAAAGACGGCCTGCAAAAATTAGAAGACCGCCGAGGCGGTGGCAGAGGGAATGGCGGAGGCAGGTGAACGGGCGAGCTGCTCTATCCAGTTGAGCTACGGGCACATTAATCGGCGGCTCACCAGCAGCGGCCGGCGACTGCGCATACTTCGCGCCGTTGCAGTCTTGGAGCAAGCACGTTGTGGTGGATCGTGCTGGCCATCTTCAACGAGCGTCTCTGCGCGGGTGGCAAAAGAATTGAGCTTACCGGTGGTACGCGGTATCGTCTGGGTATGACAGTTGAGCAACTCACCGAAGAAGTCCTCTCCTGGCCGAGCGAAGCGCGAGCATTGCTCGCTGACCGCCTCGTGGAAAGCCTGGATCCCATCGAGGATGATCACATCCGGCAGGTTTGGGCGGTCGAAGCGCGCCGCCGCCGCGACGAAGTGCGCAGCGGTCGCGTTCGGACCGTGCCTGGTGATGAAGCGATGGCGCGGGTGCGCGCGTCCCTGGCGGCGCGTCGCAAGGCATGAGGCACGAGTTTCACCCGGAGGCCTTGGAAGAGTTTGAGGAAGCGGCGCACTACTATGCGGATTGTCAGGAAGGCCTTGAGTGGCGTTTTGTCGCCGCCGTCGAAAACGCGATCGGGCGAATTACCGAGACTCCCGAACGCTGGCCAGTTTTCGAGGAGGATGTCCGGCGCTACCTTACACGTGTCTTCCCCTATGCGATCCTCTACACGATCGAACCGGAAAGCTACGTCCTCATCGTCGCGGTAATGCATTGCCGCCGCGAGCCTGGTTATTGGCGCCACCGTCTCGGGTGATGACCGACGATCTTGCACTGTGCATCGCGAGTTCTCCGGGTGCTCGGCCATTTGGAAACTGGAACCACGGCACCGCGCTTTCATTTTCTCGTTTGGGGAATCGCGTTCCTACATCATCAGCGTCTTGCTCGCCGCTGGTTTGAAATCGTCGGCAGCAATGATCCGCGCCACCTTGCCGCCGGAACGCGTGTGGAGGCTGTGCGGTCGCGCAATGGCGTGATGCGCTACGCGAGCAAGCTATACATGGGAAAAGATTTCGAGATGCCTCCCGGTTGGGAGCACGTAGGGCGCTTTTGGGGAATCATTGGTCGCGCTGACCTGCCACTTTCAGCGTGCGAAACCTTCGTCGAGCCTTTGCCCGTGATGATTCGCTTTCGGCGGATCGTGCGGCGCTTCCTGCGGGCAAAGGGCTTCACACGCCGTGGTCGCGGTTGCGGTGCGGTTGTTCACGGAACAGCATTTCCAATGGGCGCGGGTTCTGGATTGGGCGTCGGGCATCCCGCTTGTGTCGTTGGAAGAGATCCTTTCGGCGACAGCCGCCAAGCGCGGCGCGGAGCATGTTCCCCCAAAAACACGCGGCGGTCTGAGGAGGGCGCGCAACCCTCCTCTCCCTATCCGATAGTACGGAGCCGAGATCGCCGCAGAGGAGGCTGAGAGGGAAACGGTGTTCGCATATCTCACGAAGGTTCACGGTTGCCACTTTCCGTCTTCCGTGTGTAGAACGGTATACATCCCTCTCTATTCGGTTTTTGCCCAAGCACGCAACGATGGAAAAAT
Source organism: Chthoniobacter sp. (assembly GCA_037200205.1). Lineage (GTDB taxonomy): Bacteria > Verrucomicrobiota > Verrucomicrobiia > Chthoniobacterales > Chthoniobacteraceae > Chthoniobacter. Next base: position 70,973 of record JBBCHV010000036.1, on the reverse strand, counting down.
TTAGAAAGCGCCATATTGATTTCCTTGATCCCGTTCGAGGATTTGCAATATTTTTGGTGTTTGTGTTTCACTCGTTGGGAACGGCTTTCGGGCGGGATCGGTTACCGTGGGGGCGTGGTTTACCAGTTTTGCTGTTCCCCGGTCCTTTGTCCTGCTGCTCCCGGCAACCTTTGGATGGGCCGGGGTAGCAATCTTTTTTGTGGCGAGTGGATTTTGTATTCACGTCAGTTTCGCCCGTCGTCCGGAGTGGTCAGTCTTTTTTTGGAGGCGGTTTTGGCGAATTTATCCTCCTTATTTCATCGCATTGCTAATCTTTGGCCTCGCTTATTCGCGTACTCGCCTTCAATTCGGTTCACGATTCGATGCAGCCCAGTTTTTAAGTCATGCGGCCCTTATCCATAACTTTAGCAATCGTTTTTTTTTGGGGGATTAACCCATCATTCTGGAGCATCGCAGTAGAAGTTCAACTCTACGCTTTATATCCGCTTCTTGTTGCGCTTGTGGCTCGTTTTGGTTGGCGACGATCACTGCTGGCCATTGCTATACTTGAGATCACGCTGCGGCTACTAGACGGTGTGCTCTTCACAATGAGAGGTGCCGGACTTCCCAGGTGGATAGGCGGTTCACCATTCATATACTGGTTTAGCTGGTCGATTGGAGCTTTCGTCGCAGACCGGCACGTTCGCGGCAACAACTTCAAGGTACCAGGGATTGCTCTTGCTGGAATCGTATCTATGGCCGTTGCTTGCAGTTTTTTCAAACCGCTCTCAAGCATGGCCTTCCTATTCTTCGCTCTACTCACTGCAGGGGCAGTAGCCAAAATCCTCTATAACGCCGATCAGGGGACTTAGATTCCAGTGCCTGTACAGAATCACCTCCGGCGTGTGGGCCTCTGCAGTTTTAGTCTCTATCTATTACATCAGCCTCTCCTCTGGGCTATTCCCGATATTGGTGCAAAGATCACGTCGGGCGCCAATATTCATCCATTACTTTTGTTTATATATTGCATAACATCGTGGATTCTGCTCGTTCCGGTAGCGCTCTTTTGCTACCACTTTTGCGAAATTCCAAGTATTGCGCTCGGAAAAAAGCTATTTCGTGACCGAAGTTCGGTGCTTTCGCGAGGCCGATTCAGACGCCCTTGACTGCATCCCATCGCGTTGCGCCGCTGTACAGACTGATTCAACTCTACCGGTTTCGAAAGGTTGACTCGGTCGAACACTCTCTAGTATCGACTTGCATAAGTTCGAAATATAATGACAGGATGCGGGATGCCTCGTCCCGCCACGAAGATCATTCTCAGCCGCGATGAGCGGCAGCAACTGACGGCGCTGTTGCGCCGCCCGAAAGCAGAGGCCCGCTATGCGCAGCGCGCCCGCATCATCCTCCGTGCCGCGGAGGGAATGGCCTCCGGGGAGATCGCGCGGCAATTGGGCCTCGGGAAGGCCGTGGTCAGCAAGTGGAGAACCCGCTTCGAACGCGAAGGACTCGATGGTTTGCATGATGATCATCGCCCCGGGCGCCCGCCAACGCTGGACGAAGGGGCGTTTCGTAGCCGCCTCCTGCAGCAACTCGACGCTCCCCCGCCGGCAGGGCACGCGCGCTGGGATGGGGTCCTCCTGGCCAAGGTGTTTGGCGGTCAGCGCAGATCGGATCTGGAGAGTCCTCCGCCAGTTGGGGCATCAGTTTGAAGCGGCGGCGCAGTTGGTGTGTTTCCACCGATCCGCAATTTACCGAGAAGGCGGCCGACGTGGTGGGCCTCTATCTGGCCACGCCGGAGAACGCGGTCGTCTTGAGCTTCGACGAAAAGCCCTGCATTCAAGCCCTGGAGCGCGCGCAAGGCTGGCTGAAGATGCCCGACGGACGCGCGTTGACCGGCTTTGCTCATGAATACAAGCGGCACGGCACCAGCACGCTTTTTGCCGCCCTCAACGTGGCCACCGGACAGGTCATCGGGGGCCATTTCAAGCGCAAGCGCCGGGTGGAGTTCCTCGAGTTCATGATCGCCTCGTCGCGCACTACCCGGAGCAGGAATTGCATGTGATCCTCGATAATCTGAGCACCCACCGGATTGCACACGACCCGTGGACCCAGGCTCACCCAACGTGCATTTCCATTTCACCCCAACCCACGCCTCCTGGCTCAATCAGATCGAGGTCTGGTTCAGCATTCTCTCGGCGAAGGCCCTGCGCGGCGCCAGTTTCCGCTCCGTCAAGCAACTCATCGAGCAGATCGACGCCTTCATTGCTGCTTACAATGAAGACGCGGCGCCTTTCGAGTGGACCAAGGGTCAATTTCCGCGCCAAAAGCCTGACAGGTAAGTATTCGGACTTATGCAAGTAGATACTAGCTAGAATCGTGGCTCGAAAAGTAACCCGAAAAGGTAACCCGGTTGCAAAATTTGGGAGTTTTCGGGAGGACTCGGAAAGACAAGTAAACGCCCGCGAATCAAGTGTCCATCAGCTCTGGCGGACTGTGAAGGATTCCGAGCGATTCCAGCGAAAAAACGGGCTGAAAAAATTAGAAGACCGCTGCTCTATCCAGTTGAGCTACGGGCACAAGGTAGCGCCGAAAGCCGCTCGCGGCAGGCCTATCCCGCGGATGCCTTGCGCGACCTCTATGGCGAACGCTTGGAACGTGGAACCGCACTTCCACCAGATCAAGGTCTAACTGGCCATGGACGTGCTGCGCTGCCAAAGCCGGAAATGATCCAACGCGAGGTGCTCCTCCATGGCATTGCCTACAACCTGATCCACATTCCTGGGCGGGAGGGCTGCGTCCGCCCAAATTCCCGGAAAGCGGGTGAGAGGAGCAGCCGTTCCTTTACCCACGAGTCGGAGCCGGTTCGGCATTCGGCGCGGGAAGCGGCTCGATCACTTGCTGAATAGAGGCGCGTCCGATTTGGCGACCCGGGCGGCAAAGCAGAGATACCCAGGAGGCGTCCTTGATCGCAACTTCAAGTTTCATCAGAAACTTGCGGAACAAGTTCCTCAAAGCAGGTTCCCCCTTCGTCGAAATAATAAGGGCGAGAACGAGAGCAATCATAACGGAGATTGCCAGAGCGGTTAAAGGGGATAGCCCCGCCTTTACCAGATTGCGGATGATCCAGACGCCAACTGTGAAATGGATCAAATAGAGCGGATATGTAATGAGCCCCAACTTGCGAACAACGCCCGCTACCTGAGCCTTTGGATTCCAAGCTGCATATCGTATCACGAGACAAGAGACCAGCCACACCATCGTCGGAACGATCCACGGATGCGGCGAACCTTTGGCCGACCAAACCGCGATCTGAGTCGCACTGACTAATACGGCGATAACTCCTACAAATTTGCCACCCAAACTGAGGAGCGCTTGACGGTCCATCCAGATGAACATGCCCGTGGCAAAAAGAACTCCGTAGTACGGGAGAAACGGTTTGAAGGTGCCTTCCGCGAACTGGTGAACCCACTGCAAACCATGAATGCCGGCGGCGTCGGCAAAATACAACGCGTTAAATCCAATACTATACGCGGCGAGAGCGATGGCAAAGGTTTCGAGTTTGTGAAAGCGTCCCCGTGACTAAAAGGACAAAAACGAGAGCGTAAAAAAATATCTCACAGGCCAATGTCCAGTACGGGCCGTCAATCCACGGCCCCATCGGTGAAAGTACCATCGACCGCGTGAACCGGTTTACCAACTCGCCGACCGGCATTGCGCCGGACATAAGCCAAACCGCAGCAGTGATCGGAACACAAATCCAGAGGGCAGGATAAAGTCTCTCGAGCCGCCCGCGAAGGAAGCTCACGGGTGATGCACCATTCGCCGATCCGGTAATCACAAACCCGGAAATTACAAAGAAGACATGCACGCCGACCGCTCCCCACCATACAAAGTTCTCCATCTCGGGAATTCGATAAAATCCGCGGACAAGTGGTGCGGCAAGTGATCTGGGGCCCGACCACGTCGACCATCCGAGATGAAAAAGGGTGACCACAAGGGCCGAGAGGAAGCGGACGATATCGATACAATAGTAGTATTTGCTTGAATTTTTCATTCGCGACGCGGTATTTTGCCGCTCTTTCCGGGAGCGGCCCTTTATCAGATCGCTGGCATGGCAGCCAATGAAAATATCGAGGAGGCTTTTATTTTGCTACGTCGGCCACTCGACGCATGGCGGTGTAATTGACGATGCAGACTCGCATATTGTTCCGCTGAAATGGCTCGATGGTAAAACCTTGGTAGTCGAGGTCAGTGGCAGCTACGGCGGCAAGTCTAGGACAAAGTGCTTTCAAGAAGGTATCGGAGACCAAGCCGCGCGCGAAAGGGACGCAGGAGCGAAATCCGTTACCTGAATAATAACCGAAACAGTGACCCTGTCCGTAAATTTGGGAGTTTTTGGGAGGACCCAGAAAGACAACCCATCGCCCGCGAAACAAGTGTCCATCGGCTCTGGCGGACTGTGGAGGATTCGGGGCGATTCCAGCGAAAATCGGCCAGAAAAATTTAGAAGACCGCCGAGGAGGCGGAAGGGAATAGCGGAGGTTGGGCGGATGGGCGAGCTGCTCTATCCGGTTGAGCTACGGCGCAAAGCGGAGCGAATGCCGCACCCGGCGACTCGCCCGGCACGCCCCGTATGTCGCGCGGTTCGCGCCCCAGAGCAAGCAAGTTGTCGGGTCAGTGCTGCGCCAGCCGTTCGCCCGCCAGAATCGACTGTTTGCCAACCGCCCGGCCCCGCAAAAAAAGTCGCATCTTCCCGCATTTTCCGCCAAGAGTCGGCGGTGGCTCAGCTTCCGCGTCAGGCGTCATGGCCATGCGATTAAGAAAATCTTCATGTCCACTTAACAATTTAAATCATGAACATTTTATTAGCATTCGCGCCCTTCCTGGTTTTCGCCCCTGTGGACAGATTTTTTAGTCCGGTGGCAGGCCTGACTTCGGGAGCCCTGGTTGCCGCAGTTTTAGTGGTGCGCGACGTGTTGAGCCGGGACAAAAAAGTAAAGGTGCTCGAAGTCGGCACGATGATTCTCTTTGGAGGGCTCGCCATCTACGCGCTTTTTGGGAGGATGCCATCGTCCATCATCTGGGCTCGTTTGTGCGTGGATGTGGGACTGCTATTGATCGTGCTTATCTCAATGGCTGTTCGTTGTCCGTTCACGTTGCAATACGCGCGCGAAGGAACTCCGGAAACTTTATGGCGTGAACCTGAATTTATTCGCGTCAACTATATCATCACCGTCGTCTGGACGGCGGCATTTGCCGTGATGGTGGCGGCGGATTTGGCGATGCTTTATATGTCGAACATCCCGATAAAAGCCGGCATTTGGACGACGATTACCGCCATTTTCGCCGCCGTTAAATTCACTTCCTGGTATCCGAATAGAAAGCCATAACTCAATCCTTCTGGCAAACGCCTTTGCCCGAAGGATTTCAGATGCGGGTTATCAAATCACTTATGAAAGAACTCATCTCATTTCTGCTAAAGAACTTCTCGCTGACGTTCCTGTGCATGGGTCTTGTGATCTCGGCAGTGTCCCTGTTTCGCCGGCCCAGACCAGTGTCGAAAGCGACGGTCGCCGACAAATTGCTTTCTGATTACATCCTTTATGCGGTTGGCCTCATGTATCTCTACAACTTCGTGGCCCATACGGCACTTGCCGAGACGAGCGCGGCGTTTATTGGCTGGGCCAATAGTCCGTTCCAATACGAAGTAGGGTATGCGAGCTTGGGTTTCGGACTAGCGGCGATTGTCGCACATGGCAGTAACTTTACGGCACGGCTCGTCCGCCGTCCTCGGTCCGTCCTGTTCCTTTGGGGTGCGGCGGTCGGGCACATCCATGAGATTCTAAAGACGAAGAACTTCTCTCCGGGCAACGCTGGAGTGGTTCTGTGGACAGATATCTTTCTTCCCGTGATTGGATTTGCCTTTCTTTATTTTTACTATTCCCAACAAGGACGCACCGAGCCTTCCAACCAGGTACTCGAGCGAACCAGCTCGGCGCAGTGAGTTAAATTGTGCAATCGCACCACGACGCTATCGGTCGATCCCGCAATCTCTCCTTCCCTTTAAAAGACGGGTGGCCGTTTTGGCCCTGCTGTTGAGGGGAATCGCGATGGCTTGTCCTTAAAAAAGGGATCAGGTAGTCCTCGGGAAGCGGGCAGGCACCCTCACCGCCCACCTATCCTGTGCGGAGGGCGCCATGCTGCCAGCCGCGCATCCGCATCCGGGCTCACTTTGAGCGACAGCGCCAAACTGAGCATCGAGGTCACCGGCTCAAACTATGGGTCTGACTACAGTTCACTGGTGGTGAATGGAAGCGTCAATCTCACGGGCGGCTCGCTCAGTCTCACCGGGGACCCTTCGCCTGGGCTGGCTCCAGGAGCCCCTCCTCTTCGTCGTCGTCAACCAAGGCGCGAACGCGGTGAACGGCACTTTTGCGGGGCTGGCCCAGGCGCCACCCTCGAATTCGGTGGGCAGGATTACGAAATTTCGTATCAGGCGGACTTCAATGGAATTGCCTCCGGCACCTTTACCGGAGGCAACGACATCGCCCTGATGGTCGTTCCGGAGCCGTACAGCGTCGTATCGCTGGTGGGCGGCGTGGGCCTGTTGCTCGGTTTAACCCGGCGGCGCGGCCCCTGGAAGAAAGTGCCGCTTTCGTAAAAAAGAGCGCGTTTCACCGGGAAAATCTAGGGTATTAAAAATGCTTCGACCTACATATCGAATGATCGAAAACGCCGACGGCAAGCGCTCACTGTCATGTGCACTCGTCGAGGGCTTCGCTCATCGCCGGTGCGCCGCATCCCGACGGAATTCTGGCATCGCGCTCGTCGTCGTTTTGTTCACCCTGGCCCTCATTGCAGTGCTCGTCGTGGGCTTTCTAAGCGTGGCCACGGTGGAACGGCGCGCCTCAGGCGTGTACGCCGAAGGCATCACCGTGCAGACACTTTCCGATAGCACCGCGAATCTCGTCATCGGCCAGATACGCAGGCCACGGAACAACTCGGCTCCGACAAAACGTGGGCCTCGCAACCCGGCGCGATCCGCACCTTCGGCACGACACCGGACTTGGGCGGCCGCGGCAAACTCGATCACGTCTACAAGCTTTATTCGTCCCCGGCGATGGTGGTGGACAATACCGCCACGACATTCGATCCAAACGCGGAGATTCCTCCCGACGATTGGACCCAGCAGCCCGCGAGATACACCGATCTCAATGAGCCGGTCCTGTCCACCCTCGATCCCTCACAGCCGGCGCAACCCCATTTCCCCATCCTCAATCCACCCGATAGTGCCGCGGTCCAGGGCTTCGAGATCGACAATCCCCCAGGCGTCACCGCCACCCAGCCCGCACCGATGCCCGTCCAGTGGCTCTATCAGTTGAAAGACGGCTCCCTGGTCTCGCCCACCGGCGGCGATGGACAATCGGTCACTTTCGACAGCACGGTCGTGACCACGGCGAATCCCATCGTGGGCCGCGTCGCTTTCTGGACCGACGACGAGACCGCGAAGGTCAACATCAATACCGCCAGCCAGGGCTGTTTCTGGGACATACCTCTCGGCAATACGGCAGCCGAGCGGGGGGGGCGTCGCGGATATCACCCAGGCGCCGACAGCCGCCACGGGCCTGGGCCTCGCCGCCAGCCTTCCGGCTCGCAATGAGTTCACCCGCTACACCGGGCATCCGAGCCGCACATGCCTCAGCCCGATCCTCGGCAACTGGCTCCCGCTTTCGAGCCCGCCGACGCCCCACCCAACTGGATCAATACTACCAACTGGCCCCGCGCATCGCCCTCGGGGCACCACCGGCGGCACGATCCCCTCCGCCTCCACGACGCTGAACCCGCTCGACTCCGACAGGCTCTACGCGTCCGTGGACGAATTCGCTTTCGGACCAAGTTGGTTGGAGCGATGAAAAACGTCCGAGGCGACCCGCGACGTCAAAACCCGGCGATCACCGCGGACATCCTGGAGAAGATTAAGTTTTTCCTCACGGCCAGCAGCCGCGCGCCGGAGCTGAATCTTTTCAATCGTCCTCGCTTTGCTCTTTGGCCGATCTCTCAAAATCCGAGTTGCCGAAACGCCGTCGACAACGTCATCGCTTTGCTTCGACGTGCAACAAGCAGCCCTATTACTTCCAACGCCGGGTGGACGCCACCGGAACGAACACCAGCGCCAACAGTCCCACCGAGGACGGTCTTTTCACCCGGAATCGACAGCTTTACGAATACCTCCAGAAATTGACGTCGAGCCCGGTTCCGGGCTTTGGCAATACGTTCCTCGCCAAGTACGGCCAGGATCGCGACCAGATCCTCACGGAGATGATGGATTATCTGCGATCCGACATAAATATCATGTCCAGGGGCTCGCGCCGACCTATATGTATATCTCCCAAAATGGCATTAGCAATAACCCCTATGGCGGGGAATTTGGGGTTGTGCCGCTTCAGATCGGTTCGACCAAGGGGTTCGGGCGCTTTCCGACGGTCACGGAGGCGGCCCTGGTTTGTTACGCCAATTCCGGCGCTGTGCCCGGGATCGCCACCAGCGTGCAATGCTTTCTGCTTCTCAATCTTTAACCGTCCCATGCCCGGGACCCCGCACATCAGCCCGTTTCTGCGAATCAAAATCTCCGGACTGGACGCTTTCACGCTCAATGGAACCTCCATGGGATTTCCCGCAAACGCCACCCTTCTGCAGAATGCGGGAGGATCCAATTCCGGATGGGGTCTCCATGAGGTATATCAGGGCCTGCTGCTCCCGATGTGCGTCACCAGCGGAAACGGCATGAAACATGCCGGAGCGGACGGATGAGAAGAACCTCTATCCCTTGTGTCGGCGGTTATTCCCATCCCGACCGTGCCGTCGGGCGGCGGGATGGCCTTTACCGGCGGACCGATCCAGATCGACTTATATACGTCTACTCCCACCCCTCCCGGCGACCACATTCAAACGATCCACATGAATTTTCCGGATGCCAAGTGGCCGCTTCCGAGGTTGCAGGATGCCAGTCTCATTCGTCCCTTCAATGCGCGCATGGACGCGATTGCCACCAATCAGTGCGGGAGCCGCTTCGCCGAATGCGGGAGTATGGCGGCAAAGTTGGGAGCTGCCGCCGCGGACTATCGCGACTATCGAGCCCTGCTGATTAACTCGGAAGATATCGTGCGCCTCCGTCCAGGCCACTTCCGGCGCGCCGACAGGGGGCGATTTTCGCCTCTACGCCGCCGCACTCGATGTTCCGAATACTTGGTTTTCACCCCACCCGCTCTATTACAGTTCAAACTGGAATGACCGCGGTGCCCATAGCCTCCGGGACGACCGCTGGTCGTTGCTCGGGCAGGTGGGATACAATCCCTACGGCGATACTCCGGCTACCGAAATCGCCAGTGTCACGTCGGCCATTCCGCAGCAGGAATCGCCCGAGTTCGTGGGCGACTGCCGGAGGGTTGGTGCAAAATGTTGTGTATGCGCCGAGCTGCGTGCCCGCCGTCGCGCGAGGCCTCAACGGTGCTTCGCGAAGTCCCGCCGGCGCCTTTGTCCCGGGCGACTGGGAATATGGGCCGGGCATTATCCAGGACGGCCCCTACATCCGGAATCCCTGCCTCCCAAACTCGAATCCCGCGTTGAGCTGCGGCTCATTTTACACCTACGGCTACTATTACCTGGATACAACCGCGACGGGGCTCAATTTCACGCCAAATAGCCAGATTGCTTCCGCCGTGCAGTTTGGCGCGCTGCCTACTGGCGTGAAAAGCCGCCCGGCCGTGGACCACCCTTCTTTTCTGCCCCAACCCGGCTTCCCGCACGACCGACGCTCTTTCCGAACCGACAGCCACGGATCATCCCGGGTTTGCCACCGCGCGATCTCCTTCTCCTCGATCTCTTCTGGATGCCCGTCGCCCAGCCTTACGCCATCAGTGAGCCCTTCTCGACCGCAGGCAAGGTGAACATGAACTACGACATCCTCCCTTTCCGATATATCAAACGCCGCACCGCTCTCAACGCCGTGCTCGCCGATGCCCGCGTCACGGCGATTCCCCCCCTCGCTGGCCCGCGACCAAACTACCGGCAAGGCCGACAATTACAAGGGACTCGACACCTGCCCCTATGATTTTCGATATGGCGTGGATCCAGACCCCGTCACCGGCACGCTGCGCGGCTTCGAAAAGCGCTTCTCCGCCGGCGATCTCTTCCGGTCGGCATCCGAGATCTGCGACGTCTTTCTCGTGCCAAAACTCCTGCCCAATATGAAATACGCGCCCGGGATCCCCGCACCCGCGAGTTACGACAACATAACCAGCTGGTGGAAGAGCATGTCCCTCAGTGGCGACAATGCGCGCGAGAATCCTTACAACGACCTCTATCCCCGGCTTACGACCAAGTCGAATACGTACCAGATCCATCTTCGAGTGCAGACTCTGCAAAAGCTGCCTCATTCGGACGCCGCCACATGGACGGAAGCTCGCGACCAAGTCACCGCGGAATATCGCGGCTCCTTCATCCTTGAGCGTTACGTGGACGCTAACGATACGACCCTCCCCGACTTTGCGACCCACCGACCTATCTCAGCCCGGAGTCGACCAATATTACAAATTCCGCATCATCGATCGCAAGCAATTCACTCCGTAGTAATCCACAACCCCAAAACCCACCAATCGCGACCAAGTGATCCATCCGACGAAAACCTATAGCCCTCCCCTCGGCGTCATTCGCATGCATGGCCGCAGCCGCAACAGCGGCTTTACGCTCGTCGAGGTTGTCCTGGCCATCGGCATCGTCGTCATGTCCATCGTTCGATCATTGGTTTGCTGCCGGGCGGGCTGGCCACCTTGCACGCCGCCATCCGGCAAATGCCGAAGCCCGCATCCAGCAGGATATCGTCGGCCGCCTCTCCGCGACGGACTGGAGCACCAGCGGCAACCTCATGGATTTCACTCGGCCAGTTTTTATTACACGGACGAAGGCATCCCGGTCACGGATTCAAAACAGTCGCTCTACACCGTATGCCTCGAGATTTCGAATCCGCTGCTCCCGGGCTCGGACAACCCCAATAGCTACCTCTGCACCGTGACAATGAAGGTCACCGACCTGCCCCCGGCCGTCCAGCCTTTCAATGACGCCACGAAGTACCACACCTTCGTCGCCACCATCGCCCGCATGGACAAGGTTGTTCCATCGAACCCCTGATCGTGATCCGCTCGATCCAGCATCGTTGGGCAGCGAGGCGGATCCGATGGATTCACTCTGGTGGAGTTGATGATTCCGTCGCACTCGTCGCCCTGCTCATGGTGCTGCTCGTCGAGATGGCAGGGACTACGCAACGCATCTGGGTGGATGGCCGGAACAAGGCGGCGGGATTTCGCGAGAGCCGTGCCGCATTTGAATCGATGTCGCGCCAGATCGCTCAGGCGACGCTGAATACTACTGGGACTATGACAATCCCACCATCCCCACCAAATATCTCCGACAGTCAGACCTCCATTTTGTCGCCGGCCGGCGTCGAGCCTCATGAGCCCGGCGGACCCGGTACCCACTCACGCGATCTTCTTTCAAGGGCTCATCGGTATGAATGAACAACAGACCGATGCCCCTCTCGTTGATACTCTGAACGCGTGGGGTTACTATCTCGACTACGGGAGCGACCTCTCCCCGGCGTCCTACATTCCTGGCGGACGGTGCGCGCGTTTCGCCGCGTGTCCGTTCCCGGCTCATGGAATTCCGGCAGGACATCGGAACGACTGCAAGTCTTCGGTCTCGGGCTTCGCAGCCTGACCTCAAGCACGAGGTCCGACTACTGCGGCTGGTTCTTCAGCGCCGCCGACCCGCTGGTGCTCGGTTTCTCGTCGCACCCCATGGCGGACAATATCGTCGCTCTCATTTTCAGCCCTCGCGTTCCCATGCCTCTCGTCGACGGCAAGCCGGTTCCGCGGAATACCTCTCCATCGCGCCGGCCTACGCATATGATAGCCGGAGTTTCAATGGGGAAATTCCACGGACCCCCGGGTGCTGCTGACTCAAATCAGCTCCCACCCACCGTCCGGGTCACCATGGTGGCCATCGATGAGACCTCAGCGATCCGCCTCGGCGGCAATGTCGCCAATCTGATCAATCCCACCTGGTTCCAAACCGTTGACCAATATGAGGCGGACCTTGGGGCGCTCGAAGCGGAACTCGTCCAAGCCCACGCAAGATATCAGGTCTTTACCACCACGATCACGATACGTAACAGCAAATGGAGCCGATGAAGTTCCGCTCCTCGCATCGCCGTGCCTTCTCCTTGTTGGAGTTGCTCGTTGGTTTTTGGCATCATAGCGATTGTCGCTGCCATGACTGTCCCCGGCGGTAAACGGCTATCTCAGCGGCCAGCGTCTTTCCAGTGCCGCGGCTGTCCTTTCCGGCGATCTCGGCGTCGCACAACAGACCGCCAACTCCTCCAATCGCTCGATTGAAATCCGTTTCTTCAAGTATGCCGATCCGGAGGACCCCCAATTCCGCCAACGCCTACCGAGCTTATCAGCTCATTTCCCACGGCCCCAATGGCGAGCTTTCGCTAATCTCAAACCCGCGCCAATTCGAAACTGGAGTCGTCATTTCTCCCAACGTCCCAGTACAGCACGCTTTTCACCCTCACCGAGCAAACGCCCAAAGCCCAGGATCCTCCTCTCCCGCGAGTCGGTAAGAATTACACCTATATCGGCTTTTGCTATCTCCCGGCGGCAAGACATCTCTCGCCAGGCCCACCAACCCTCAAGATACCACCAGCGGCCGCTGGTGCGCCACACTCATCAACGAGATCCATCTCGCTAACCCCGACATCCTCCCCGCTAACTTATTTCTCTCCAGATCGATCCTTTCAATGGCAGTGTCACGTTGTTTCAGCCGTAGAAGCTAGACACATATGCCTGGTTTCGGACCCGAGACAGGCTCTCTACACAGCGTGCCTGACGATTTTGAATCTGCTGCAGATAGCCACCGTGCCTCAAATCACCGGTCTTTTGACAGTCCTCGAAGTGGAAGTGCCGCTTTCGTAGAAAACTCGCCCGGCCCGATCATTTCCGTCCGCATTGCTAATAAATCGCTCTCGCTGCCGTGCTCGCAAATCTCTCTTCTACCCGGCCATGAATGGTTGCGTATTCGATCCGCGGCGGACGCGCCAGAACCGTGAGAAAACTGCTTCAAGGAAGGATGAAATGACCAGCGCTATCAGCGTCCTCGATCTTTTTACCATCGGCATCGGGCCGAGCAGCTCACACACCGTAGGTCCGATGCGGGCCGCACGGCGTTTCATCATGCGTTTGAGCGAAACGGGTGCGCTGGAGACAACGGCCCGCGTGGAAGCGCATCTCTACGGTTCGCTGGCCCTCACGGGCAAGGGGCACGGCTCCGACCGCGCCATCCTGCACGGACTCGAAGGTGAGACTCCGGAAACCATCGACGTGGAGGAGATGAGTTCGCGGCTCGATACCATCCGCGAGCAGCGGCGTCTGCGGCTTGGCGGTTCAAGGGACGTGCCTTTCGACGAGCGGACCGACCTCCTGTTCCACCGCACGGAAACCCTGCCTGCGCACCCCAATGGGCTGCGCTTCTTCGCCTTCGATGCCGCCAATGCCGAACTCCTGAGCCGCACTTATTATTCCATCGGCGGCGGCTTCGTCGTGAATGAAGGTGCAGCACGGCGCGACGAACTGAGTGCCGGGCCGCGCGCACTTTCCTACCCTTTTCGGACGGGCGACGATCTGCTCCGCCTGGGCCGCGAATCCGGGCTCAGCATCAGCGAGATGACACTGCGCAACGAAGCCGCCTGGCGACCGGAAGCCGAGACCCGTGCCGGGCTGCTGCGCGTGTGGCAGGCGATGCGGGCCTGCGTCAAGCGAGGTTGTCGCGAGCGCGGCACCCTCCCGGGCGGTCTGCGAGTGCCGCGTCGCGCGCCGGATCTTCACCGCGAACTGATTGCCCATCCCGAAGCAGCCCTGCAAGATCCCCTCGCGGCCCTCGATTGGGTGAGCCTGTGGGCCATGGCGGTCAATGAGGAGAATGCCGCCGGCGGCCGCGTGGTCACCGCACCGACCAATGGAGCCGCCGGCATTCTGCCCGCTGTGCTCCACTTCCTCGTACGGGTTCATCGCGTAACGGACGAAGACCGGCTCACGCGTTTTCTCCTTACTGCCGGGGCGATCGGCATTCTTTACAAGCTCAACGCCTCGATCTCCGGCGCGGAAGTCGGCTGCCAGGGTGAAGTCGGCGTCGCCTGCTCCATGGCGGCCGCCGCTCTTTGCGAAGCCCTCGGTGGCACCGTCCCGCAGGTCGAGAACGCCGCGGAAATCGGCATGGAACACAATCTCGGCCTCACCTGCGACCCCGTCGGCGGCCTCGTGCAGGTGCCGTGCATCGAGCGCAATGCCATGGGCGCCGTGAAAGCGATCAACGCCGCCCGCCTCGCCCTGCGCGGCGACGGCACGCACCGCGTCTCCCTCGACCGCGTCATCACCACCATGCGCCAGACCGGGGCCGATATGAGCACGAAATACAAGGAAACCTCCCGCGGCGGCCTCGCGGTGAACGTCACCGAGTGTTAGCTCGCGGTGGCATTGAGCTGCGAAGACGTTTCGATGGTCCCGAAGGGTGGCGCACGGGAGACGCCGATGCCAGCGCTCGAAAGTAAAGGCGTAGGTTTGCTTGGGTGGACGCAGTATTTGAGGATACAATGCGTGAGAAATGACGTTCCCGGAGATCATCCATCGGCCGACGAATGTGGCATCGCGAGCGGGACAGAGCGGTGGATCACATTGGGAGTAGCCCGCGATACTTCTGCCTCAATGAACTGAAAGCGAAAGGAGACCGCTGCGATGAGGAGAAGATCGATCGCCGCTACTACCAACTTGCAAACGCCTACGTGCCCTTTCTCGATGAGGCCAAGAGCGCATAACGGCAGAAGAAGCCGTTCAGTTCCTCCACATCGCCGAAGGAGCGGGAGCAGAAGTAACGGCCGCCTCTACCCACTACCGCCTCGTCGACCATTGGTGGTTCTTCTCGGATTGGAGTGGCCGGCTAAGCGGCGCTTCCCAAGCTATCCCATACGAGAAAAAGCGTCGAACTACGACTCTTTGTGAAAAGTGGTGGCTGCATTTGGGATCGCGCTGAACTCTCCTCGTCTTCAGCGAGGCGCCAATCTGTTTCAGCTACGCAACCGTGGCTCCTCCGCTCGGTGGCGCGCCCGCGAAAGTCGCCCCGAAGCCGCCGACAGACCTGTGACAGCCCATCCATCTAACGACGAACTTGTGCGATATACTTGGTGTACGACAAGAGATCGGACAAGTTTGAAGGGCTTGCCGGAGATTTCTGACTGCGATAAATCGCTTATTTATAGAGTATTACACCAGAAAAATCGGGCCGACTGGATTCGAACCAGCGACCTCTTGAACCCCATTCAAGCGCACTACCAAGCTGTGCTACGGCCCGAGTTTTTTTGGAGGGCGGAAAAGTAACCGTGTGCCGGAAAAAGGGAAGCGGTATTTGCGCGACTTTTATGAACCGGGTTTAGCCTGCCTGGCCGAAAGCGACGCCGAAGCGGGGGTTTTGGCGCGGCGTCCACTCGACAGAGGGCTCACTGGCGCCCGTCGTGTGAAGGATCGCATCGACCGTGGCGCGGTGCGGCGACAGCGTGCAAACCGGATCGGTATTGGCGGCATCGCCAGTGAGCAGCGCCGCCTGGCAGCGGCAACCGCCGAAATCCCGGCCGCGCTCGGGACAACTGCGGCAGGGCTCGCGCATCCAGTCTTCGCCCCGGAATTGTTGGAAGCTCTCCGATTCCGTCCAGATCCACGAAAGGGAGCGCGCGCGGACGTTTTCGAAGCGCAATCCCGGGATCGAGGATGCGGTCGGGCACGGCAGGGTGTCGCCGACGGCGTTCACCGTGAGGTAGCGGCGTCCCCAGCCGTTCATGCAGGGCTTGGGCCGATCTTCGTAGTAGTCGGGCAGCACGTAAAAGATTTCCATTTCCGCGCGCCGGATTTTCTCCGCGGCCAAGGACTGCCGGGCGGCCAGGACCTGCTCGCGTGTCGGGAGGAGATGGGCGCGGTTCAGATAGGCCCAGCCGTAATACTGGACATTCGCCAACTCGACGCGGGTCGCGCCCAGCGAGGCGACAAACGCGACGATCTCCGGCAGTCGGTCGATGTTCCTGCGGTGGAGCACGACATTTGCGCTCAGCGCGAAACCGGCTTCGCGCGCGGTGTGGGCGGCCTCGATCTTCTTGTCGTGGGCGCGCGCGCCGGCGATGGCATCGGCCAGCGCGGCGTCGCCGGCTTGGAAGCTGATTTGTACCGAGTCGAGCCCGGCGTCGCGCAACTCGCGGGCGCGTTTTATGCCGAGGCCGAGACCGCTGGTGATTAGGTTGGTGTAAAGCCCGGCGGCGCGCGCGTGGGCAACCAGATCCGCCAGATCGGGACGGAGAAGCGGTTCGCCGCCGGAAAACCCCGCCTGCAGGACGCCGAGCGCGGCGGCTTCGTCGATCACCCGCCGCCACTCCGCCGTCGTAAGTTCGAGTCCGTCGGGATAGCGCGCCGGGTTCGAACAGTACGGACAATGGAGCGGACACCGATAGGTGATCTCCGCGAGAAGGGCGTAGGGACGGTGGTTCACGCGATCACGATGCGGCCTGTTTCATGAAGCTCCGCGAGGCAGGCCAGCACGTCCTCCCGCAAAGCTTCCACCGGCGCGTCGTATTCCCCGGCCAGCGCGGCAGTCACTTCTGCCACCGTGCGTGTCCCATCGCAGTGCACGACGATCGCGCAGGCGGTTTCATTCAAGACGTGAATGCCTTCGGGCGAGAGCAACACCGGTTCGCCCGTGACGCGATCCGTTTGCAGACGCACGCCTGGGGCGAGAGTGGCTCGCGAAGTCAAATCGATCGCCTTCACGCGGCTCCGCCTCCGTATTTCCCATGGATCGCGTCGAGCAACGACCAGAGCACATCGCATTTGAAAGCGAGGGCGCGCACCGCGGCCTGTTGCAATTCCGGCGTGTCGCAGTGGATGAGCGTGAGATGCAGCGCTTCGCTGGAATCACGCCGCGCCTGGGTCACGCGGGCCTTGAAGTAACCGAGGCCCTCCGGCTGAATCCAGGGGTAGTGACGCTCGAAGGCGACGAGACGCGCCGCCATTAAATCGGGGGCAAAGAGTTCCGTGAGCGATGAAGCGACGGCGACCGGCCACGGCTGCGTGCGGGCAAAATTCACATAGGCATCGACCGCGAACCGCACGCCGGGCGCGACGTGGCGGCCATCGAGCAATTCCTCATGCGTCAGGCCACAGGCTTCCCCGAGGCGCAGCCAGGCTTCGATCCCGCCGGTTCCTTCCGCCTCGCCATCGTGATCGGTGATGCGGTGCAGCCAGAGGCGCCGCACTTCGCGCACCGGACAGTTCGCGATGATCGCGGCGTCCTTTTGCGGGATGTTGCGCTGGTAATAGAAACGATTGGCGACCCAGCCGCGGAGCGCGTCCGGGGAGAGCCGGCCGGCATTCATCGCGACGTGAAAGGGGTGCTTGTCGTGGTAGGCCCTCGCGCCGACTTCGCGCAGCCTTTCGGTAAAAGTCTCGGTGGATTCAGACATTGAAATGGGGTGGAAAAATCGGGATTCGGAATCTAATGCAGAACTCCATTTCGCCCAGTTTATTGGATCAGTCCTAAAATACGCGCTTTCCTGCCCCGCCCACCTGCGCTACAAAACCTCTCTCGATGAAAAACTCCGAAAAGAAAACCTGGACCAAACCGAGCATCAAGACCGTGCTGATCTTTTTCGAATGCACGTGTTACGCCGGGGCCGTCTGACCTGAGCACCGACGGGTAAAAAGTGGCGCTCCGCATACGACTGCTTGGGACGGCGGCAGGCGGTGGATTGCCCCAGTGGAATTGTGCCTGCGGGAATTGCCGCGCGGCGCGGGCGGGAAGGATCGTCCAGCGAACGCAGTCCAGCGTCGCAGTGAGCGCGGATGGAGTGAACTGGTTTCTGATCAATGCGTCGCCGGATCTGCGCAGCCAGATCGAGGCGGCGTCCGCCTTGCAACCGCAAGGAACGTCCGCGCGCCACAGTCCCATCGCCGGCGTGCTCCTGACCAACGCGGATCTCGATCATGTGCTGGGCCTGATCCTGCTGCGCGAGGGCCAGCTTCTGCCCATCCTCGCCACCGATGCGGTGCGGGAGACGCTCACCGGACCGCTTGGTTTCGAGGTGTTGCTCGGTGGATTCTGTGGCGTCCGCTGGGAACCGGCGCCCCGGGAATTCTCCGCGTTGCGGGGACGCGATGGCGCCCCGTCCGGCCTCTCGGTGCGCGCCCTCTTTCTGCCCGGCGGGCCGCCGCGTTTTGCGAAGGATGCACAGGAACGCGAAGGGCACAGCGTGGCCTTCCAGATCCGGGATGAAAAGGACGCCCGCCTGCTCCTCGCACCGGATGTCGCGGAGATCACCCCGGAGTTGCAGCAGGCTCTCGAAGAAGCGGACGCCGTCATTTTCGACGGCACATTTTGGTCGACGGACGAATTGCGCCGCATCCATCCGCAGGCGCGCCTCGCGCACGAAATGGGGCATCTGCCGATTCGCGACGGCAGCCTCCGTGTGCTGGGCGGGATTCCCGCGCGCTGGAAAATCTTCACCCATATCAACAACACGAATCCCATCCTCGCGCCGGATTCGCCGGAACGCGCCGCGGTCATCGAGGCGGGCATCGTCGTCGGCGAGGACGGCATGGAGTTCGAGCTTTGACGGTTATTTCCGCATTTCCCATTTCCAACCGCCTCGCGGTTCGTAAGGTGACGCCATGAATCTCGAACCCGTCGCCGTCGTCGGCGCCAGTGGCTATTCCGGTGAAGAACTCGTCCGGCTGCTCTCGCGGCATCCGGGCGTCGATCTCGTGGCGCTCACTTCACGACAGCTCGCCGGGCAGACCGTGGAGACCGTTTTCCCGAAGTTCGCCGGCCTGCGCTACTCGCACCTGGCCTTCATCGAGAGCGATGTGACCAAAATTGTGGCGTCCGGCGCGCGCACGGTCTTTTTGGCCCTGCCGCACGGGGTGGCCGCGGAATTTGCCAAGCCGCTCGTGACCGCGGGCCTGCGCGTCATTGACCTGAGTGCGGATTTTCGGATCAAGGATCCTGCGGTCTTCCAGGAGTTCTATGGCGAAGCTTCGCACGCGCCGGAACTTGCGGCGATCAGCGTGTACGGGCTGCCGGAGATCTATCGCGAACAGATTCGCACGGCGCAATTGGTGGCCTCGCCGGGGTGCTATCCCACGAGCGTCATCGTCCCGCTTTATCCGTTGCTCAAGCGGCGGCTGCTCAAGCCCGAGAGCCTCGTTATCAACAGCCTCAGCGGCGTGAGCGGCGCCGGGCGCAGCGCGAAGATCGAACTGCTTTACGTCGAATGCAACGAAAGCGTGCGCGCCTACGCCGTTCCGAAGCACCGGCACCTCGCCGAGATCGAGCAGGAGCTGAGCAACGCCTATGGCGAGACCGTCACGGTCAGCTTCGCGCCGCATCTCGTGCCGGTAAACCGGGGCATCGCCACGACCATCCACGCCATGCCGGCGGATGGCGTCGGCCTCGCCGAGATCACCGAGGCGTTCACGGCCGCGTATGCCAACGAGCCCTTCATCCGCCTCCTCGGCGAGAAAGGGACCGCCGACACGAAGAACGTAACCTTCACGAACTTCATCGACGTCGCCTGGCGGCACGATCCGCGCACCGGCCGCGTGGTCATCCTCAGCGCCGAGGACAACCTCGTCAAAGGGGCTGCCGGTCAAGCGGTGCAATCGCTCAATGTGATGTGCGGCTGGCCGGAAACGACGGCGCTGCTGTAGCGTGCGCCCACGGGTGTCGGAGATTTGCGAATTTTGGCCGATTATCGTGAATATTTCCTTACGCAGCCCATGTAGCCCATGCAGTGCCCAGGTCCGGTTTAGGCCAACGCCCCCTCGCCTGTCATTCTGAGCGGAGTGTAACGGAGTCGAAGAACCCCGCGGCTCTACCAAAGGTCATCGCTGGTTGTGCGGCGGGTCCTTCGACTCCGTTACACTCCGCTCAGGATGACAGCGAGAGGATCTCAGTGGCTGCCCAGCCAGTTTCGCAATACGATCCAACTGAAGTAGAGCACGACCCCGGCGCCGGAGAGAAAAGGCAACAAGGCCAGCCAGCGATTCCTCTCGCGCCGGAGGAGCGCGGCCAGTCCGAAGGCAAACGCGGCCAGTCCCGTGACGAAGAGGCCGACGAGAAACTCCATCATCCCTGGCAGCCAATCGCCATTCACCCGCCGGACGACGGCGACCTGATAGGCGATGCAGGTGATCAATCCGACGGCGGCCGGCACGGCCCAGGAGGCGATGGTGCAGATGGGCCGGCGGTGCGAAAGCGCTTTTGAGGTGGATGAATCCGGGACCGGCATGCGTGTGACGGGCACTTTATCCAGAAGGCGCCTCCGGGCCGAATTTTTTTCGGAAAGAATCTCGTGCGGCGGCGCAAAATGCGCTCTCCTCTCACTCCGCGCCGGGCGCATCTTCGAGCACTTCATTCACAGCACAGCCATGTCGTATACTGAAATCTCCGGCGGCGTCACCGCGGCCCAAGGCTTTCTCGCGGGGAGCATCTATTGCGGCGTGAAAGCCGCCAACGCCAGCCGCCCCGATATCGCGCTCATCTATTCGCCGCAGCCGACGGTCGCCGCCGCCACGTTTACGACCAACAAGGTGAAGGCCGCGCCGGTCCGTGTTTCCATGGCGCACCTGCGCAGCCACGACGTGCGCGCCATCGTGGCCAATGCCGGCAATGCCAACGCCTGCACCGGGGTCGCCGGCATCGAGACGGCCAAACGCATGGTCGCCGCCACGGCGAAATCGCTGAAGCTGCGCCCGCGGCAGGTGATGGTGTGCTCCACGGGGCGCATCGGTGTGCCGTTGCCGATCAAGAAGATGGAAACGGCCATCAAGAAACTGCCCGCCGCCTTGAAAAGCAATGGCAGCCGGTGGGCGGCGGAAGCCATCATGACGAGCGATACCTTTGCGAAGGAATTTGCCGTGGAGTGCGAGATCGACGGCAAGCCCGTGCGCATCGGCGGCATCGCCAAGGGCGCGGGCATGATCGACCCGAACATGGCCACGATGCTTTGCTTCCTGACCACGGACGCGGCGATCGACAAGAAGCAACTCCAGGAAGCCGTGTCCGCAGCGGTCGAGCAATCTTTCAATCGCATCACCGTCGATGGCGACATGAGCACCAACGACACCGTGATCATGCTCGCGAATGGCGTCGCGGGGAACAAGCCGCTGGGCGAGGGCGCGCCGGGCCTGAAGATTCTGCAGCGGGCGCTCGACCACGTCACCCGCAACCTGGCGCGGATGATCGTGGAAGACGGCGAGGGCGTGACGAAATTCGTGGAGATCCACGTGAATGGTGCGGCGAATCTCAGCGATGCGCGCAAGGCGGCCGAAGCCGTGGCGAATTCCACGCTCACGAAATGCGCGTGGTTCGGCGGCGACCCGAACTGGGGCCGCATCATGGATGCGCTCGGCTATTGCGGCGCGAAGCTGCGCGAGGAGACGGTGGATATTTTTTACGACGGCCTCATTGCGGTGAAGGGTGGCATGCCGAGCAAGACGCCATTTTCCAAGCTGAAGAAAATCGTCGCGCAAAAGAAAATCACCATCACCATCGACCTGCATCTCGGCAGCGCGGACTACACCGTTTTCACGACTGACTTGAGCACGGAATACGTTAAGTTGAACATGGGCGAGTAGCCCGCTCACGCCCGTCCCTTTCTTTCATGGCCCAACCACCCAATGTCCGTGCCGAGGCGCTCATCGAAGCGCTGCCTTTCATCCAGAAATTCCGTGGCCAGCTCTTCGTCATCAAGTACGGGGGCAGCGCGATGGAAGACGAGCAGGTCGTCGAGCGCTTCCTGCGCGACGTCGTTTTCCTCGAGGCGGTCGGCATCAACCCGGTGGTGATCCACGGCGGCGGCAAGGCGATCACCAGCCGCATGCGCGACGCCGGGCTCAAGCCGCGCTTCGTGAATGGCCTGCGCGTGACCGATGAACAATCCATCCGCATCGTCGAGGAGGTGCTCGACGGCGAGATCAATCCGGCGATCGTAAAAATCATGCAAGGCTTCGGCGGCCGGGCCATCGGCATTCGCGGCCGGGACGTGCTCGTCGGCAAGAAGCTGCCTCCGCAGACCGAAGGAAAATCGACCAAGATCGACATGGGTTTCGTGGGAGAAGTGGTCGATGTGCAGACGGAGATCATCCAGGCGGCCGTCGCGGCGGAATCGGTCCCGGTCATTTCCCCGCTGGCCCGCGACTCTGCGGGACACTCCTTGAACATCAATGCCGACATCGCCGCGGGGACGGTGGCAGGACGCCTGCGCGCGTCGAAGTTTATCTACCTCAGCGATGTGCCCGGCATCATGCGCGATCCCATGGACAAGGAATCGCTCATCCCATCCGTGACGCGCGCGGAGATCGAGCAATTGCGCGAGGACGAAATCATCAGCGGCGGCATGATCCCGAAAGTGGAGAGCGCGATGCACGCGCTGGCGGAAGGCGTGGAGAAGGTCCACTTCATCGATGGGCGCACGCCGCATTCGCTGTTGCTGGAAGTCTTTACGAACACCGGCGTCGGCACCGAGATCGTGGCGTAGGGCGGAGATTCTTAATCTTAACCGGAGCCTAATTCTCCGGGATGGTCAGCGGGACATTCTTCAGGAAACCCTCGAACGTGAGCGTGATTTTCGTGCCGGGAGCGACCGTGTCGCCCTTGAGCGTCTTCGCGCTTTTCCCGCTGAATTCGGTCACGACGCGGACTTGGGCGACGACGTTGGTCGGCACGCTGTAGCCGCGATGAATGCCGGCAACGAGCTGCTGCCGGGCCAGGTAAATATATTCCCCATTTTCGGACGAGTTGTTCTGGTCGCTGTTGTCCCACGAGACCTCCACGACGAACCACTGGATGCCTTCGAACGGGTGCGTCTCGTAGCGCCCGCCCGCCACTGCTTCCGTGTCGGCGGTGAGCCTGGCGTAGTCGTCCTGCACCCCCTCGATATTTTTGTGAATGAGATCGATGACGAAGGTCGCCACGGCATCGCCGAGCTTCACGGGTTGCCTGGCGGTGAGATGTCGGACCAAGGCTGGGGCGACCGGTTTTTTGTCCGCGGCGGAGGCGGGAAGGCCGATGAACGAGGAGACAACGAGCAGGAGAACAATGCCGAAACGCATGATCGCAGGATGAGATATTTGGGGGTCGACTGTCGAGGCTCGGTGCGGCGCGTCTCCTTCCCCCTCGGTCATCCTGAGCGAAGTCGAAGGACCCCGCCGCTCTACCAGAGATCATCGTTGGTTGTTCGACAGAGGAGCACGGGATTGCCTTGGGCCTGGATGAATTCGAATCGCTCCATCCAAGATGATCGCTGGTGATTCGACGGGGTCCTTCGACTCCGTTACACTCCGCTCAGGATGACAATGGAGTACTGCTGGCAAAACCCACCTACCGATAAAAAGCCGCGACCTCGGCGACCACGTAGGCTTGCTGATCCTCGGTGAGCTCGGGGAAAATGGGGAGCGCCAGGGTTTCTTGCGCCGCGCGCTCGGATTCGGGGAACTCGCCTTCCCGGTGGCCCAGGTAGGCGAAGCACTCCTGCAGGTGCAGCGACAGCGGGTAATAGATCTCCGTGGCGATGCCTGCCTTGCCCAGATGGGCGCGCAACGCCTCCCGTTGCGGCGTGCGCACGATGAACTGATTGTAGATGTGGTGATTCGGGATGCCGCTGCCGGCATACACTTCGGCCGGGAGCGTGATCGGCAGCGGGTGGGCGGCGAACGCCTGGCGATAGAAGGCGGCGCGCGCGCGGCGACCGGCACTCCACTCATCGAGATGCGGGAGCTTCACGTTGAGCACGGCGGATTGGATGGCATCGATGCGGAAATTGCCGCCGATCCATTTATGAAAATAGCGCACCTCCATTCCATGGTTGCGCAGCGCCCGGATTTTCGCGGCGAGCGCATCGTCCTGGCACACGACCATGCCGGCATCGCCGAAGGCGCCGAGGTTCTTCGTCGGGTAAAAAGAGAACCACCCGGCTTCGCCCATCGCACCCGCGGCGCCCAGGGGATGCCGCGCGCCGAGCGCCTGGGCGGCGTCCTCCAGCACCGGGATGCCGTATTTTTTCCCCAGGGCGAGGATGCCCGCCATGTCGGCGCACTGGCCGTAGAGATGCACGGGGATGATGGCTTTGGCGTCGGGCGTGCGGGCGAGGGCGTCTTCCAGGGCGG
Source organism: Chthoniobacter sp. (assembly GCA_037200205.1). GTDB lineage: Bacteria > Verrucomicrobiota > Verrucomicrobiia > Chthoniobacterales > Chthoniobacteraceae > Chthoniobacter. Next base: position 46,680 of record JBBCHV010000036.1, on the reverse strand, counting down.
GGACGGAGATATTGAAAGTGACCGGATCGATATCGACAAAAACGGGCGTTGCCCCGAGGCGCGCGACGCAACTCGCCGTGGCGAAAAAAGTGTAGGGCGTGGTGATGACCTTGTCGCCCGGGCCGATCCCGAGCGCCATGAGGAGCACGAGCTGGGCGTCCGTGCCGGAAGAGGCGCCGATGGCGTGGCCCGCCCCGCAATAGGCGGCGACGGCCTTTTCCAGCTTCTCGGTCTGCGGCCCGAGGAGGAGGGCCTGCGAATCCGCCACGGCTTCGATCTCCTTCAGCAGTTGAGCCTTGAGCGGAGCGTACTGGAGCTTGAGATCGAGAAGAGGGACTTGCATCGGGGCAGAATCGGGCAACGCCTTCGCCGGCGTCGAGCGGGATTTGCGATCAGAACGCGCGACGGTGCCGCCAACGCTGCCAGCCCTGCCACGCCAGGAGTGCGCCCAGGGCGATCAAGAGCCATTGCAGGAGCGAAGGCCTGGGGAAACGCCCGGGCAGCGAACCTCGGAACGGCGTGAGAAATTCCACGGTGAAAAGCCGCTGGCCCGCCTCGCCGTTGGCCTGCAGTGGCACGATGCGCACCGTCCACGGCTGGCCGGGGTGCAACCCCGTGAGGATCGCCGCGTAGTTTTTGTCGCGTGCTTCAATGGGAATGCCGGTGGGCTGCAGCCAGGTGACCTGCAGCTTGCCGTCGGGGCCGATCTGGAGCTGCCGCATGTCCACGCGGAAGCGCGTGGCGGGGGACAGGCTGGCCGGCCATTCGATGATGGCGCTCGTCGTGGTGATATGCGAGACCTGCACGCCCTTGGGCAGCCGGGGGTCCGCGCTCCAATCGAAGGGAATAACCGGGGCCAGCGGGGAGGGGGTAGCTTCCGGCGGCTCCGGCAGGGCGCTGAGATCGACGGGAGCGACGCTGCCGGGCACGCTGGCGACGCCGGGGAAAACGCGTCCGGCGCCGCTGACCTCGGCCTCCACCGGGACGTCAAACGATTGATCGCCCGCCTTGAATTTCAGCCAGGTGCGGTAGCGGCCGGGAGTCTGGCCATCGATTTCCACGGCCAGCTCCTTCTTCTCGCCGGGCTGCAGCGTGGCCGGGCTTTCCGGCGCCCGGAAGGGGCGGGCTGATTTCCCAGGAGATATTGCCCGGAGCGCCGCCGACGTTTTCCACCTGGAGGCGGCGCCGGCCGCGTGGCCGCGGCGACCGCTCCGAAGGCCACCAGCGGCGTGCTGGCGCGAAAGACGGCCGCAAGCACGGGCACCCGGACCGGGACGGCAATGGAAAAGTCGGTGGCCTGCAGCTGAATCTCCGTGTCCATCGCCTGGGGATCCTGGGACAAGGCCTCCACCGGGATGGTGGCCCGGCCATGGGGGGGATGGTCACCTGCGCCGGGATCTTCAGGCGGCCGTCGGTCTTGAGTTGGAGAGTGCGCGGCTCATCGAGCTGGTTGATCAGCTCGAAGGAACCCGTGCGGGCGGCGTCACCGGGAATCTGCTGCAGGACCCATTGCTCGGGCTCGGCGGTAATGGCCGACTCGGAAACACCGCGCAAGGTGGTGCTGTGCTCCGCTCGGAAGTGAAGCGCGCGACGCCCTCGAACTTTCCCCCGACGCTCGGCGAAAAGACGATCTTGAAGACCGCGATGTCGCCCGCGCGCAGGCGGTAGCCGCCTTCCCCTCGATCTTCCACGGGTCGTTCACGATCACGTCGCCCGCGGCAATGAGACCGCCATGATTGCTGATTTCGAGCATCCGGAAATTGCTGGCCCCCGTGCGAACGGTGGAGAAATCGAGCGCGTCCTGAATGGTGAGTTGCGGCGGTTGATCCACGATGGTCATCGAAATCTCCACCGAGGCGGAAACTCCCACGGCGCTCTGGACGGCATAGGAAAACTTGTCCGTGGTGATCCCGAGATCGGCCGGCGGCTCGTAGACGACGACGGAAACTTCGCGCTCCGTCGGCCGCGGCTCGGACAGGCGCCCGTGCACGGGCGGCACGCGGATGAGATATTTCAGCGGCTCATTGGCCTTGCCGTAAATGCGCAGGGGAATCTCCGTTTTGCCTTCCCGGCGCACTTTAATATTCAGCTCCACCGGTTGCGGCGGCGCCGCGCCCACGATGGGGGCCGGCTTGCGCGCGGCATGGACCGGGACACCCAGGCCAAGACAGATTATCAGAAGGAAGCGGGGGAGGTTCAGGGGCACGGCGGCGACAAGGTGGCTGTGAACCCCCCCTCCCGTCCAAAACTTTTCGCGACGGCTTTCAAAGAGGCCGTGATTTATGTGATTGCCGCCGCCCGGCAGGCTCCGTATGAAACAGCAACTTTTTCCGACGCATGAGACTCGCTGGCTACTACAAAACGCTCCTGGCCATCCTTTTTTGCACCGTATGTGCCTTCGAGCAGCACGCCTCCGCGCAGTTCTTCGGATCGCGCAATCCCGCGCCACCGATGAAAAAACCGGCGGACTTGATTCACCGCGGGCAGGCGCCGGCGAAGATCGACAAGAGCCTCGAATCCGTGATCACGCAGGACAACTCCCACGTGCTCGTCTCGCTCAGCAAGCAGCGGGTCTACCTGATGGTGGGAGACCAGATTTACATCGATTCCCCGATCTCCTCGGGCAAGCGCGGGCACGAGACGCCTACCGGCTCGTGGCACGTGATGGAAAAAGACCCGGACCATCGCTCGAGCATCTACGGCGATTTCGTCGACGGCAGCGGCCGCACCGTGCGGTCGGGGGTGAGCACGCAGATCGATTCCGCGCCGAGCGGCACGCACTATGTGGGCGCGTCGATGAAATGGTTTTGCCGCCTCACGAGTGGCGGTGTCGGCATGCACGTGGGCATCCTGCCCGGCTACGCGGCCTCGCACGGCTGTGTGCGCCTGCCGTCGGATATCGCGCCGTTGATTTACCAGAAGGTGAAAGTCGGCACGCCGGCGGTCATCGAGCCGTAAGCGGGCGGCGGAGGAGTTCGAAGGCGGTGAGGCTCACGAGATCCTTGAAGGTCTTGCGGTCGGTAGGGAAGCGATGCCGCTCCACGAGGGTCGCGCCCATTCTTCCCGCGAGGGCGATGAAGACCGTGCCTACGGGCTTTTCCTCGCTCCCACCGTCGGGACCGGCAATGCCCGTGGTGGCGAGCGCGTAGTCCGCGCCTGTCTGAAGGCGGGCGCCTTCCGCCATGGCGGCGGCGACCGGCTCACTCACCGCCCCGTGGGTGGCGATCAGGCCCGCATCCACCCCGAGCGCCCTGGTCTTGACCGCATTGGCGTAGGTGACGTAGCCGCCGAGGAAGACGGCCGATGCCCCGGGCACGTTGGTGAGGCGGTTCGCCAGCGATCCACCGGTGCACGATTCCGCGCAGGCCAGCGTCTCGCCGCGCGCGGTGAGCAGGTCGACGAGCACTTTTTCCGCCGGGCGTTGATCGTGGGAAACGATGTGCGGGCCGAGCTTCTCGACAATGATGCGATCTGCCTGGTCGAGGACTTCGGGCGATCCGATGGTGCGCAGGTCCACCTCCCCGGGGCGCGCGCAGTAGCCCAGCTCGAGGCCGAGCGCGAGGAGCGATTCGCCGACCAATTCCTCCACGCCCGATTCCCCGAGACCGGCGATGCGCGCGACGCGCATCTCGACCGCCGGGCGGGGCGGCAGCAGCCGGGCCAGCAGCGGCAGCACTTGATCCGTGACCATGGGCTGCAATTCGCGCGGCGGCCCTGGCAGGAGAAAGAGGTGCGGCGTCGTCCCGGCGCCATGCGGACGGTCGGCCAGGTACAGGCCGGGTGCGGTGCCATTCGGGTTCGGCAGGACGATGGCGTCCGCGGGGCGCTGCGCCTGGCGCCGGTTGCGCGGGGTCATGACCAGGTTGCGCCGCGCGAAGCGCCGTTCGATCGCGGCCATCACCATTTCATCGTGGACCAGTTTCAGGTCGAGCAACTCGGCAACCGCCTCGCGGGTGATATCGTCGGTCGTGGGGCCCAGTCCCCCGGTGATCAAGACCACCTCGGCCCGGCCAAAGGTCTCGGCCAGGGCTTCGCGAATGGGCGCGCCATCCGGCACGGTCACCTGGCGCTCGATCCGCAAGCCGAGCGGAAAAAGCGCCTGGGCGAGAAATTGCAAATGCGTGTTGAGCACGCTGCCGAGGAGGAGCTCCGTGCCGGTATTGAGGACTTCGATGCGCATGGGAATGGGAACGTGAAGACGGAAGGTCAAACCGTTCAAAGGATGGAAAAACCGAACGTGATCGAGACGAACGATCAGGCCGCGTGCAATTCAGCTTGTGCCAAAGCCGCTTCGAATACGCCGAGTAGATGCACCTTCTGTCGGACCAGAGGCTGTTCCGTAAGGAGCTTTTTCTCGAGCGATAGGCCGGATTGAGGATCTGTGAGCCGAAGCAGGCGCTCGCCGTTCGACAGCTTGATCAGGTCTATTTGAATTTTGTCGCGATCAACCACGGCTTCACTTTTCACGAAAGCCGTAGGATTGCAACATGCGGTTCAGGGTGTCGGGGGAGGCCACGCCGAACAAGTCAAATGCTTCGTAGCCCGCGCGTTCAAAGTCGCCCTCGTTGAACTCGGTCACGCTGGCCGGCGGACTCGCTATAGCCACGGTCATCGCTTCCAGCACTTCGTGGTACAGCGTTACCGAGAACTCCTTTTCATCCAGGTTCGAGCGGATCGCGATGTGAAGTTTACGACCGACAATCTGCGTCCGGGCAATCGCTTCGCGACCCAGAGCGTCGACCATCGGCTCGCTCACTACTTCCAGCTCAACAATAATGAAGCTGCCGTGGAGCGAGGCATTTTTGAAGGAAGCCGGATCACTCATAGTACGAAGACTTCGTCGTCAGCGCTGGTGCTGCCTACCGGGAAAGCGATGGTATGAATCCTATCAGGCCCGCTCGGCTTGCACGTCGGAGAGTTCGCCGGGCTCGCAGGTCACCGTGAGGGAGATGGGGCGGCAGCAGACGGCGCAATCCTCGATGGTGTTGTAATCGCCCTGCGAGGTATCGACCGTGGTGGGGAAATACTCGCCACACCACGGGCAGCCGACTTCGGTTTCGACGAGGTAACTCACACCTTGAGCTTGAGGCGAGGTGCGTCGCTCCACAGATCCTCGAGGCTGTAGAAGGCGCGCTTTTCGTGGTGGAAGATATGCACGATCACGCCGGAATAATCGGCGACGATCCACTGGCTGGTCGGGAAACCGTCCACGGCGAAGGGCTTGATGTCGTGATCTTCCTTCAAGCGATCGCGCAATTCGCCGGCGATGGCCTTGAGATGCGGCTCGGAGGTGCCGGAACAGATGACGAAGAAATCGGTAAAACTGGAAATGCCGCGGAGATCGATGGCCACGATGTCTTCGGCTTTTTTCTCCGCGATGATTTTGGCGCAGAGGCGGGCGAGGGAGTCAGATTTGATGGGGCGGGTCCTGGTAAAGGTGATGGGCGGCGATGAGGGAGCGCACGGGCTCCGGAACGAGATAGCGGATGGAACCGCCGCGTGCAACCCGCTGGCGGACTTCCGTGGCCGAGATATCGATCCGGCGGGAGAGCGTGCGGAACTGGCCGGGGGTCTGGAGGGATGCGTCGCCGCGGCCGAAAACGACGAATTCGACGAGGCGGTGCAGATCCTCGATGCGGCGCCAGGTGGGCAGCTCCCGCAGGTTGTCCGCGCCGATCAGGTAGTAGATCTGCGCTTCGGGGTGGGCGGCGCGGACGCGTTCCACGGTATCGATGGTGAAGCTGGGGCCGGTGGCGGCCAGCTCGGAATCATCCAGAGTGAAACCGGGCTCGTCGGCGAGGGCGGCGGCCAGCATCGCGCGACGCACGGCGGCGGGGGCGGGCGTGGTGGCGAGCTTGTGCGGGGAGAGGCCGGCGGGAATGAAGACGACCCGGTCGAGGTTCAGCTCTTCCAGGGCATCGCGCGCCAGAACCAGGTGCCCGTGGTGCACCGGGTCGAAAGTTCCTCCGTATAGGGCGAGACGCATGGGGTTTTCGAATTTCGATTCTTCCGCGAAAAAAAGTGGGTTTGCTTTGATGAATCGCTACGCTGCGCTGGCTATATGGAACGATCTTCCCTTGGTCAATTACTCCTCACCGGCGTCCCCGGCCCGGAACTCGACGCCGACACCGCCGCGCAGTTCCGCCGGCTGCAGCCGGGTGGCTTCATTTTATTCGGACGCAACATCAAGTCCGCGAACCAATTGCGGAAGCTGATCGACGATTTGCGCGACCTTTCCGTGGTCGAGCCGATGATCACGATCGACCAGGAAGGCGGCCGCGTCTCGCGCCTGAAGCTCGTCGGCAACGAGCCGCCGAATGCCAATCAACTGCGCGACAAGGGTGACCTCAGTCTGATCGCCCGGCACGGCACGATTACCGCCGGACTGCTGCGCATCTTCGGCTTCAACCTCGACCTGTGCCCCGTGCTGGATATTTCGTTCGACGACGAGGCGGACAACTCGCTGCGCGGCCGCTGCTATGGCCACGATGTCGCGCAGGTCATTCGCAATGCGGGCGCCTTCAACGACGCGCTGCGCGCCGCCGGCATCCTGAGCTGCGGCAAGCATTTCCCCGGCTATTCGCGCGCTCCGCTGGACGCGCACCATGAACTGCCGGAGATCCCCTTGAGCCGCGAGGAACTCGACGCGCATGAACTGGCGGTCTTCCGTCATTTTGCGGACAAGGTCGATTCGATGATGATCGGGCACGGCTTTTATCCCGCGCTGGAAACCTCGGGCACGCCTTCTTCGCTGTCGCGGAGGGTGATCACCGACCTGTTGCGCGGCGAGCACGGCTTCCGGGGGCTGGTGATGACGGACGACCTGGATATGGGCGCGATCCTGAATCACTACGGGCTCGAGGAAACGATCCGGCTCGCCATTACCGCCGGCAACGACATGGCGATGATCTGCCATCGCGTGGCGGTGGTGGAGGAGGCGCATGGCTATCTCGAGCGATTGCCCGCGGTGGAACTCGATCGCGCGCTGGAAAACGTGGCGGCGTTCAAGGCGAAGCAGGCGCCGCCGGACGTGTGGAGCGAAGCGGAATTCGCCCGGCGCGATGCGGAAGTATGGGATCTGCGCGTGGCGGTGCTCGGCGCCGAGGGCGCGGCGCTGCGCAGTCCCGAGGACGGCAAACGCTCGCCGGTGGAGACTTACTGAGCGGCTGCGGCCCGGCTCGGCTCGAGGCAGGCGTCGATCTCGTGCCGCAGTTTGCGGCCGACCGCTGCCCAGGTGAAGTGCTCGGCGGCGAACCGGTGGGCCGTTTCGCCGCAGGCCCGGCATTTTTCAGGGTGCAGGAGCAGATCTTCAAGGGCTGCGGCCAGCGCGGCGGGGTCGCCCGGGTCGATGACGCGGCCCGTCTCGCCATCGGTCACCAGATGGGCCAGGGCGCCCACGCGTGTGACCACGGCGGGCACCTTTTGCGCGAAAGCTTCGAGCACGACGATGCCGAAGGGTTCGTAGCGGCTCGGCAGGCACAGGACGGAAGATTGGGCGATGAGCGCGGGCACGCGTTCGAGGGGGACGAGGCCCAGGACTTCGATTTGCGGGTGCGAAATCTTCGGCGCAGCCCCGGCGATGCGCAGCCGCGCTCCGGGCAGGCGGGCGGCGAGTTGGGTGAAGGCGGTGAGCAGCTCGGGACCGCCCTTGCGTTCCCAATCGACCCCGATGAAGAGAACGGTCTGATTGCGATATTCGTCGTTGTTTAAGGGCGGCGGCGTGGCGTCCGTATTATGGCCTGCGTAGACACAGCGGATGCGCGATGGTCTTCGCCGTACTGCTCGATCAGCGAGGCGCGGGCATTTTCGCCCATGACGAAGAGGCGGTCGGCGTCGCGATACGTCTCGCGTTCGAGGGCGATCCATTCGCGGGTCGCGAGGAAGGCCTGATCGAAACCGGGAGCGCGCAGGTTCGCGAGGTGCGTGTGATCGGTATAGAGGAAGTGCGGGAGGCCGGGGATCTTCGCGTTGAAGAGGGATTGCGTGACGAAGGAGAAGGCGAATTCCGACGAGCGCGGGGCGAGGTGCGCGAGCAATAGCCGGCGAATCTGGCGGGCGATAAAGGGGGTATAATAGAAGCACATCCCGAGCGGCCGGCGCCTGGTCGCAATGGCCCAGCCGTAGTGGGCGAAGACATGCAGCCAATTGAGCGCGAGGAGGTGCGGGTGACGCTTGAGCAGGTCCAGCCCGACGTCGATTTCTTCCAACTCGTGGCCGGGGAACTGGCGTTCGAGTTCCTGGCGGACGAACTGGTTGATCCCGGAAAAGCGCCCCCGCTTGATGAAGACGATTTTTCGGAGCGGCACCGTGGGGAGAGCGGACGCCGCGGGCTCGCGGGGACTCACGCCGTGCCCACCGGAACGGGCCGGCTGGCTTCCGTTTCGGAGTCTGCTTTCAATTGCTTCCAATTGGCCAGATTTTGCTCGGGAGCGGCGGCGGGGGCGACTTGCGCCACGCCGCCGGAGAGGATAATCCGAATCGTGTCGAGGAGGATGAAGGTGTCCAGAAACAGGCTCATGTGTTTCATGTAGTAGAGGTCGTATTCCAGCTTGCGCCGGGCATCGAGCGCCGAGGCCCCGTAAGGGTAGCTGACCTGCGCCCAGCCGGTGATGCCGGGCTGCACCATGAGCCGCTCTTCGTAATAGGGGACTTCGCGGGCGAGTTGGGTGATGATTTCCGGGCGCTCGGGGCGGGGACCGACGAAGGACATGTGGCCACAGAGCACGTGCCAGAGTTGCGGGATTTCATCGATGCGATAGCGGCGCAGCGTGCGGCCGACGATGGTGACGCGGGGGTCTCCCTTTTCGCTCCAGACCGCGCCGCCGTCCTGCTCGGCATTCACGTGCATGGTGCGCAGCTTGGTCATCAGGAAAGCGCGTCCGAACCGGCCGCTACGGGTCTGCCGGTAAAAGATGGGACCTGGGGAGGTGAGCTTGATGGCCAGTGCCGCCAGGGCGATGGCCGGCAGCGAGAGGACGAGGCCGAGGGCGGAGCAAACGATATCGAACAACCGCTTCAGCTTCTTGATGTAGATGTGCTGGGGTTCGCCGCTGGCATTGAGCAGCCATTCCGCGCTGATCAATTCCAAGGGGACGTACTGCTCGATTTCCTCGCAGAGGGAAACGAGGGGCATCACCGAAATCCCGGAATAGCGGAGTTGCCGCAAGTGCCGGGTAAGGGTGGTGTCGCCCATGCTCTCGTGGGTGCAAAGGACGCGGGAGATTTTTTCGCGGCGCACGATGGCGGCCAGGTCATCGACGGTGCCGAGGACGCGTTCCGGGTTTTTCGGTCGATAGGCGCCGTAGAGGACGACGCCGGCGAATTCCAGGTTGCGGCCGCCGAAGCTCTCGAAGAGGCGGGTCTCCGCTTCGTCGAACGCACTGCAAACGACGTAGAGGACGCGCTCCTTGGAAGTGCGCAGATCGTGCACGATGACGATGTGGTGCAACAAGGCGACCAGGTAGGAAGCGAGCGTGCCCAGCAACATGATGCCGCGCCCCAAGGGCCGTGCGGAATTCAAGTAAGTGCCGCCGATGACGACGAGGACGGCCAGGAGCACGCAGACGACGAGCAGGAGCGAGCGTTCCAGGACGCCGCGGCCGGCGCTGTGCGTGGAGTAGAGGCCGGCGATGTAGATCGTCGCGGAGAAGACGATGCCGCCGACGATAAAAAACGGCCAGTGGGCGATCAGCGAGCCGGTGGTTTCCGCGCCGAAGCGGAGGAACATGGCCGCGATGAACGCGAGGGCGAACAGCGCGGTATCCATCACGAAATGCATCGAGACGTGGAACCAATGCTTGCGAAGGATGGCGCTGGTGTTCATCGAAAATGACTCGGATAAAGAAGTGCCAATTTTCGGGGGCTGGAGGCTGCTAAAAATCTTTATGTAAGCGGCTTAATAGCATGCGCTGCCAGCAGCCGACTGACAAGCGTCCTTTTGTGACAAGGAGATGGGAGGCCGCGCCGCGGGCGAGGCCGGAAAGCGTGGCCCTTCAGCCGATTCGCGACAGCAATTGTTGGGCATTTTTTTTTCCAGGTGTGCTTTTCGCCGACATCGCGTCGGGCCTGCCCGCCGAGGCGGGAACGCAGCGCCGGGTCCTCGATCAAGGCGGCCATCTGGGCGCGCAGGTCGTCCGCGTCTTCGGGGTTGAAGAGCAGGCCGTTCCCGCCGTGCCGCAGGACGAGCGCAATCGGCTCGGTGCGCGGCGCCACGATCGCCTGGGCGCGGGCCATGTATTCGAAAAGCTTGATCGGCGACCGATAGGTATTGCTGTGCGGGATGACACAGATGTCCATGGCGGCCAGGTGTTCCGGCATCTCCGCGTGGGGGGACCGGGCCGGAAAGGATGAGCCGCTCGCGGATGCCGAGAGCGGCCGCCTGCGCCTCGAGGCTGTGCCGGAGCGGGCCCGTCGCCCACGAGCAGGAGGCGCAACTCCGCCCGCTCCGCGGCCAGCCTCGCAAACTGGGCGACGAGCCCGTCGAGCCGATGCCACGGGACGAACCACCCGGCGAAGCCGACGACGATGGCGCTTTCACACCCGTACCGGCGGCGGATGGAACTACCGTCCGCCGATGTTTCGAGGGTTTGCTCGTCCACGCCATTCGGCAGGATGAGAATCTTCTTCCGGCTGATTTCCCATGGCTTCGATCCGGCGCTGGAGATGAGGTGAGACGACGACGATGAGGCGCGCGCGGCGAAAGGTGATGCGGTCGGCCAGCCGCGCGAGGGGAAGGAGCCAGGGAGCGGCGCGGACACGTTCGTCCCCGGCCAGTTCGTTGACCTCGACGACCAGCGGTACGCGATGCCGTTGCGCGAGGAGGGAAGTGACGCCCAGGAAGAAAGCGTGGCGTTCGTAGAAGAGATCGAATCGCTCTCGCCGCAGCAACGCCCCCAGCCGGAAGCCCGCGAAGACGTTGTAAGCGATCTCGAGCAATTCGAAGAAAACTCCCGGCGCGTGGGAGGCCAGTCGCGCGAGGAAACCGCGCTGACTTTGGCGAAAGGGATTTCCGCCCGCGGTGGTGGTGGGATCGACGGATGCCGGGCTGGAAAAGACGACGCGATGGCCCAAGCTTCGAAAGGCGCCCGCCATGCCGGCGATGTGGACTCCCTCGGCCCCCGGTCCCCCTGCGTGCGAAAGTGGAAGAGGATGTTCATCGCCGGGCCTGACCGAGCAGTTCATCGCAGGCATCGGCCGTCCGCGGCCACGAGAATTGCCGGGCATGATCGCGAATCCGCTCCGACGAAGGAGGAGAGAGCAGGGACTTCCTGCAAGGCGGTGGCAAAGGCCGGGGACTCGATCGGTGAAACCAGCCGGCCCAAAATCGTTTCCGGGATGCACTTCCGGAATTCCCCCGACGCAACTCGCGACCACCGGCAGTCCGCAGGCGAAGGCTTCCAGGATCACATTCGGGACACCTTCGTTTTGGCTGGAGAGGCAGAGCACGTCGGCGGCTTGCATGTAACTCGCGACACCCGGCGGCGTCGATGCGGCCCGGGAGAATCACCCGGTCCTGGATGTGCAGGGTTTGGGCGAGTTGGCGCACCGCTTTCTGCATTCCACCGCCGCCGGCCATCACGAGAACCGGCGGCACCTTGAAGGCGCCGGACGGTATTTTTTTCAGCGCGAGAGGCGGGATCAGGGGGTTCTTGATTTGGTAAAAGTTGCCGACGCTGAGGATCAGCGGCGCATCGATGGGCAGGCCCAGCTTCCGTCGCGCGGCGAGGCGATCGCCGGGGCGAAACAGATCGAGATCGACCCCGTTGTAGATCGGGGTGCACTCGCTCGCGAGGGAGGACCGGCCTCGGCGAGCAGACGGGCGAGTTCACCGCTGCGCGTGATCACCGCCGAGGCGCGGGGGAGCAGGCGCGTGATGATCTTCCGGCGGACTGGCATTTGCAGGTATTGATGGACGTCGGAACCTTGGGCGATGGCGACGAAGGGGAAGTCCAATTCCTTCGCCAGCTCCGCGACCCGCGCAGCAATCGGGGAAAATCCACGAGCAGAGCACGACGTCGAAGGCGAATCGGGGGCGCAGTTCCCGAATGCGACCGCGCAGCACACGCGCCCATGAGCCGGTGATTCCAGCGGCTGCCGATTTTGGGAAGGTAAGGCACCGCGACATATTGCGGGATGAACGCGGCATCCTGCTCCCCGCGCCTGCCATAGGCGGGGAAACAGCGCCGGGCGGATGGCGAGGACGCGGATTTCCCAGCGATTCGCGAGGTGCTGGAGCAGCGTGGCGTTGTCCAGCCCGCGGTAGGGCTCCGCAGTATCGGGGAAAAGATTCGAGACGAAGAGCAGCTTCAACGGCGTGTCTCCGCCATGCTGCCCTCAGTTTGGCTGGAGGTCACGCGCCGGTAGCGGAAGTCGCGAAACTGGTCGGGATTTCCGGAGTGGCCCGCCTCCGCGGCGTGCAGGATGTTTACCAGTTCGCGCGCGGTGACGTAGTGAAAGCGGAGGGAGGGGTCTTTGGCGGCCAGTTTGGCCAGCGATCGGTGGAAGGCGCGCATCGGCTCGCCGAGCAGCATGCGCGTATTGTCGGGCCGGGCGCCGTGGGTGTGCAATTTGACGAAGACCCAATTGGGCCGGGCCTCCACGGCCACCTGGCACTCCAGCCACAGGCGCAGGCGCTCGATGGTGGGAGGGTTGGCCGCGGTGAGGTCGCTGTTCTCGATGCGCGGAAAGAGGACCGAATTTCCGGCGCTCCCAGTTCAGGGCGAGGGGGCCCTGCACGATGAGCAGTTCATCTTCGTGCCTCTCCTGCGCGTCGCGATCCGCAATCACCCGCCGGCCGCGATCGTGGGATTTGGGCTGATCCGTGCCGCGCGCATAGTAGACGCCATTGATGGTGCGCGTTTGCGTCCGCTCGGGCGCCGAGGGCAGGGTGAAATCCGCATAGCAGCCGGTCTGGCGGAGCACGCGAAGCTCATTGCACACGCCGCAGTGCCGGCCTTGGGGGGTGCGAGTTATCGAGCGCCCAATTGCCGTGGACGAAGCCATAGCGCAGAGCGCCAGTGTCGTCGCGCGAAAGGAGCCCGTGACTGGCCAGCCCGCTCGATGCCTTGCATTAGCGTCCGCCGCAGATTGTCGGCGGTGTCGTTGTCGTGGTGCAGATGAATTTCCGTCTCGCTGCCGGTGCCCGCGCAGAGGTCCGCGATGCGCTGGAGAACCTCGGCATCGTATTGCTCGATCGGATAGAAAAAGGTGTGCCTCGGTGCCACGCCATCCGCGTCGCGAAATTCACGGATGAGCGCCGGGAATTCGCGCTGCCAGGTTTCCACGCGGGGCCAGCGCCTCCGGCTTTCCCACGCCATGAAACGGCTCGAAATGATCGCAGACCGCCAGCATCACGTGGCGTGTGCCGAGGGGTGTGCTGCGCGTATTTCTGACGCCGCCACCACGCGGGCAGCCAGATATCGAGCGCCTTGGTCATCGCTGTCATGGGGGAAGTTCGTTGCGCATGGGTCCAGTCGCAGAAAGAGCCGGCAAACTGGCGAATTCGGCGGCTTGGAGCAATTCCTTTTGCAACCGCGGTGTGGAGTTTTGGCCTGTTCGCAAGCCGGGCTGGCCTGCCGCCGCCGCTTTTCCGCCCACCCAGAAGTGGGAACCCGGCGGCGCGGCTTCCCTACCTTGGCTTGGACGGGGCACGCGCTTTCCAACTTCGGAGCGCTGGCGCATGCATCAGGGATTCCAAGTGAGCTGCTCCATCGACATGCACGGTCACCTAAAAAAAGCCGTCCTCCCATAGCGCGAGCGCCGAAAAACCAACCCGCTAGGGAAGCCGCGCCGCGGGTTCCCACGCATGTGGTGAGGGAACGTGGCGGGCGGTGGGACGACGCATCTGTTGCGCGCGCTGGGCTGGCCTGCCGCCGCCGCTTTTCCGCCCACCCAAAAGTGGGAACCCGGCGGCGCGGCTTCCTTACCTTGGCTTGGACGGGGCACGCGCTTTCCAACTTCGGAGCGCTGGCGCATGCATCAGGGATTCCAAGTGAGTCACTCCATCGACATGCACGGTCACCTGGAAAAAGCCGACCTCCCGTAGCGCGAGCGCCGAAAAACCAACCCGGTAGGGAAGCCGCGCCGCGGGTTCCCACGCATGTGGTGAGGGAACGTGGCGGGTGGTGGGACGACGCATCTGTTGTGCGAGCCGGGCTGGCCTGCCGCCGCCGCTTTTCCACTCACCCAAAAGTGGGAACCCGGCGGCGCGGCTTCCCTACCACGGTTTGGTCGGGGGCCCGCGCTTTCTGATTTTCACTGGCGGGTCACGGTGGGGAGGCTTAAACATCCGTCTTCTCCATGATGTTCCTTCGTCCCAATCCGCCCGAAATGGCGTGGGGAATGATTCGGCCGTCTTCGCCGCCACGCCGTTTTTCATGAGCCAGGCATTATTCACCGCTTGCAACCGCGGCTTTTTTCCGGGGGCCGAGGCTCTACTCGCGGGCAGCGCCCGATTTCACCCCGGAGATCCCCAGATTCTGCATGGTGCCGCCCGGCGGAGCTGGCGGAAGCCCGCGGACGCCTTGGGCAATTGGCGGAGATCATTCCGCCGCCCCGGCCCTGGCGGGAATTCCCGCCGGGATGCTGTCGCCGACGTACAAGGTATTCGCGGTCACGCTGCCCTTCGAGACAGTGGCGTATGTGGACGCGGATGCGATTTTTTGCGCACCGGCGCCGGAACTCTGGGAAGTCGAAGCGGGGAAATGGAATGTCGTCCAGGATCGCGCCGCCGCGCTGGCCCGCACCATCCCGACGATCATGGCCGCGGAGTTTGCGCGGCAATTTCCCGGGGTGGGGGAGAAGAAGGGTTTCAACAGCGGCGTCTTCGCCTTGCGCCCGGCGGATTGGCGTGATCTGCCGGAAGAGTACGAGCGGGTCTTCGCGGCCGGTGGTTATCGCGCCTATCACCCGATGTTCGACCAAGCGCTGTTGAACGCCATGATCCAGCCGCGGGTCCGCTGGTTGCCGTTTGCCTTCAATGTCCATAACCTGTTCGACTACGATATTCCGCGCGATGCGCGGGTGATTCACTACGCGGGCGGAGCGTGCAAGGCCATGGGATCCGCGCTATCCGCGGCATGAGCCGCAGTATCATTACTGGCTGAAGTACGGGCTCCCACGAGTCGCGTCCCTGGCCGCTGCTCCAGTCGCGATTGCGGGTGGCGATGATCACGCCCAAGCGGTTGCCTCGGGCGGGCGCTGCGCCAGCGGCGGGAACGCCGCGGCGGCCCGGACGTGCGTTCGCGCTGGGAGGAGTCGGTGCAGGCGTGATATCACGGTGGCCCACGCCACCGGTGCCTCATGATCGCGCCTGCTCTTCGTCGCGGAGCGACGGCCGCCGGTAGCCAGGGCTTTCAAGCCCTGGTTTCCTCATCAGCGAGGATCGTCGCGGAGCGACGTCTGCCCAAGCGAGAAGAGTGGCAAACGTCGCTCCGCGACGGGCGCATTGGTCGATGTATTCCAGGACTTGAAAGTCCTGGCTACCGGCAAGGCGTCGCTCCGCGGCTGAAAATGGATGGAGCGACGTCAATCACGTCCTCGCCGTGGCTCTCAAACGTGGCTACCAGCCCTGGCGGCCGGCGCCGGCGAGATAGTAGCGCAGGCCGCGCACGACCTGGATATTGAGGAAGACGAAAGCAGCGGGGGAGGCTGCAAAATTTCCAACGGCGCGCGGGTGGAAGAAGCCCAAGGACCGCGAGAAGGTAGAGGCCGAGCTGTGCCGCGAGGCACACCGCGTAGAAGGGCTGGGCGGCCAGGGCGATATTGCTGGCCAGGGCGCTGAGGAGGAGGAAAGGAGCGAGCAGCCGAAGGTATTTGTGGGAGATGAGCTGCCACCAGAGGGCGGTGGCCTCGCGGAAGTAGCCACGCCGGATAGCGGAAGAGCATTTGAAATCCACCGGCGAGAGTACGCCGCTTCCGCCGGCTCTCCGCCTTGGGTTCCAGGGGCTGGGGATCGAACGCGAACGCGGTGGCATCGTGGAGGACACGGGCGCCTTGAGCGGCGGCTTGCAGGGGGATGATGACGTCGTCGAGCAGCGTGTCCTCGGGAATCGGCACGAATAGACGACGCCGCAGCGCGTAGATTGCGCCGGTGCAACCGATGCAGGAATCGAAGCGCGATTCGGCGGCGCGCAAAGACTTTTCATAGCGCCAATAGGCATCGACGCCCGAACCCGTGGCGCTGGCCGCAGCGGCGATTTCCAGTGCACCGCTCACCGCGCCAATCGCGGGATTCCGCGAAATGAGTGGTGAGGCGGGCGATGGCATCGGTGGCGAAGATCTGGCGGGCGTCGGTAAAGACCCACGATTTCCGCCGTGCATTGCGCCAGGGCGAGGTTGAGGCCGGCGGCTTTGCCGGCGCGCTGAGGCTGTTCGATGATCTCGACTCGCGCGTCCCGGAGGGTCTGCGCCTGGGGCGGCGGTGGTGTCGGTCGAGCCGTCGGAAACCAAGAGGATGCCGAGCTTCTCGGGTGGATACTGCGCGGCGAGGAGATTGCGCAAACGCCCGGCGATGTGTGTTTCCTCATTGCAGGCCACGAGGACGACACTCACCGAGGGAGGGGGAGCACTGGCCTCCCTCGAGGAGGAAGCTTTCGGCCGCCAACGCGCCAGGATGGAGATCAACCAGCCGTAACCGGCAAAGGTGTAAAAGAGCAGACCGCAGGAGATCCAGAAAGTGAAGGCAGCCACAGGGTGGAACGGCATGACAGGAAGCCGTCGCTACATGCGCATCATGATATACGCCCAGAAGCGAATGACCACATATGTGAGGATGAGGATTATGATCCCATCGATTAATGGAAGCGGTTCCAGTGGCCGGCGATGCCGACCATCGCCGACGCTGCGGAAGGGGAAGGAGAAGCCTTGCCGGCTTCCGATTCGGGCGAAAGGAGTTGTCGCTCGAAGCGCGAGTCGCCGAGCGCCGTGGCGAGCGCCGGCTCGGGGCAGCAGTGGGGAAGGATGCCAGACCGGGACGAAGGGCGCCAGCGGCTGATCCTCGGCCGATTCCTCCCTTTCCGCGATCAGGCCCAGAAGGTGGCGATGGAAGGCGGCGATGGCGGCGGTGAACATGAAGAAGGTCGGCCGATATTCGAAATCCACCATCCACGACGAAACGATATAGGAAACGACGAGCACGAAAAGCATGCGGCGAATGCGTTCCTCGTCGGGCGTCTGCGTCCGGGCGGTCATGGTCGTGCGCAGGCAGCAATAGAGGACGGCCACAAAAAGAAACAGTCCCGGTTTGCCAGTTCCGCACCGATACAATTATAAGAGGAGTGCGGCGCCTTGCTGTAGCGGATGGGCTTCAGAGCCGTGCGGCCTTTGCTATCGTTGGTGCCCATTTTCGGCGGCAGATGGATGCGCACATACGCGGTGATGTAGGCTTCTTTGCCCCACTCGCCTTTGCCGATCCCAAAGAAGTTCGTTTGCATCTGTTCGTAGCCGTGTTTGAAGGCGGCCACGCGACCTTGAATCGCTTCGTCGCTTTTGGATTTGTTCAGCTCGTTCATGCGCGGCAGCGAATAGATCGCTCCCGCGCCGAAGACGGCCGCGGCGGCGAGGATCAGCACCTGCCACTCTTTTCGGCCGGCCGATCACGGCTGTGGCGACGATCGTGATGGCGGCGCAGAGAAAGGCGCCTTTGGAAACCGTCAGATAAATGCAGTTACAGGGGAATGGCCATCAGGGCGAAACCGAGCACGCGCAGCAGGATCGGACGCCGATAGATGAGATAGTAGTAGAGCATGGGAATGGCCGGCACGACGCTGTGCCCGAGACCATTCGGATTGTTGAAAATCGAGAGGTTGAGGATGAGGCGGCCTTTCATCGGCCCCGCCGTTTTCTCCATGCTATGCAGGGGGGTCGAAGCCCCACTCGCTGGCCAGAGCCAGCAAGGCGACGACCACGATGAGCACCGTCCACCAGCCGGCGAAGATCTTCAAGCGCGGCACCGTGCTCAGCGCCTGGACGATGACCACGTAAAAGATGAAGAGGTTCGCGTTCTCCTTGAAGGTGTCCCAAGGGTGCACCGCCGAGAGCACGAGCCAGAGCCAGAAGGCGAGCACCGCCCAGTCGTGGGGCGTGCGAAACATGTCCCGCGGCCGAAAACCCCGCTCCCGGGCGAACAGCGTGGCGACGCCCGCGAGCATGACGATCTGGACGAAATGGATCGTGGAAAACAATCCCGACCACTCCTGCGGACGCAGATAGTAGAGAATGAGAAAGAGGATGACGGTGACGAGATCCATCAGCGCGGCGCGGCAGCGCGGTAAAGATGTTCGTAGGCCGTGATCATCGACTCGAGGGAAAACTGGGAAATCACTTTCTTCCGTGCCTGGCGGCCGAAGTCAACGAGGCGGACCGGTGCGGCGAGAATTCCGGCGAGGTTTCCGGCGAGATCGGCGGAAGTGTCCAGGCCGGCGATCCAGCCATCCTGGCCGTGGGTGATGATTTGTTCGTGCCCGCAACCGGAGCGGACGAGAGCGGGCACGCCGCAGGCCATGGCCTCAAGCGCGGCGTTGGAGAGCCCTTCATTGATCGAGGGGACGACGAGCAGATCGAGCGCCTGGTAGCAGGCGAGAGGGTCGGCTTGAAAGCCGAGGAGATGAATCAAGGGACGAAAGGGACTCGCCTCTACGCGCTGGGTGACGAGCGCTTCCTCGCTGCCGCCGCCGCCGGCGATGAGCAGGCGGGCATGGGGAAAGCGTGGCACGATCTGCTCGAAGGCCTCGAGGAGTTGCAGGTGGCGCTTGAAGGGGCCGAAGCGGCCGACGATGCCGAGGCACAGCGTATGCGCCGGCACCGATAGGGAGCGGCGGATGGCGACCCGGTCCCCCGGGCTGAAGCGCGTCGCGTCCACGCCATTGGCGATGGCGACGATCTTGTGGGCGGGCAGACCGTGGGCGATCAATTCCTCGCGCATCGCCGTCGAAACGGTGTGGATGGCGTGGCAGCCGCGATACAGCCAGCGGCGCTGGCGCAGTCGACGGGGCAGACGCTCTTCGGCGGTGAGCTGGCTGTGCTCGCCTTGCACCCAGGGGCGTCGGCGGCCGGCGAACCTCGCCAGTCCGCTGTAGATCAGCGGGCCGAGATTGTGACTATGGATGACGTCGGGCCGAAGCCGCGCGATCGCGCGCGCCAGGCGCCAGGCGGCGCCCGGGGAAAATCCACCGTTTTTGCCGAGGAGGAGAACCTGGCTGGAGGCGGGAAGGCGCCTGGCGAAAGCCCCGCTGCGCTCAAGACAGGCGACGTGCGTTTCCACGCCACGCGGAGCGAGCCCGTGGGCCAGGTTGACGATCCCATTTTCCATTCCGCCGGGTTCGAGCGAATTGACGACGTGGAGGATTTTCACGGGTGCGTGCGCAGGAAATAGGCGAAGGCCCGCAGGCGAAAGAGCGGCGGCTCCGCGACCAGTTCAGCGCGGAAGAAAAAGGGCCAAAGCAGGACGGAAGCAAGCAGATAGAGCCAGGCGCGCGCGCGCAGCCCCTGGTCGAAATGGGTCCGCGCCACGAGGAAATAGTGGATGGAAGCGGCGCGCAGCCAGAACGGCAGATGCCACCGCGCGACCGCTCCGGCCCGCCACGCCCGCCGCAGGACGAGACCGGAATTATGCTTCATGCGCGGCGCGTTCTTGCTCATGTTTTGCGGATGCCGGCGGATGACGGCGAGCGGTGCGTCGAGGTAATAAAAGCGATGACCGCGAGCGGCGATGCGGATCCACATGTCGCGGTCCTCGGAGCTGCGCAGCGCGGGATCGAAGTGGCCGCACTCGTCGAAGACGGCGCGCCGGATCACGATCGACGAAGAGAGCGGCCGATTGCGCAGGCAGAAGGATGCCGCGGTGAGTTCACCCGTGTGCAGGAAATTCAGCCGGGGGGGCGGGAGCGGCTCGCCGCGGGCATTCATCCGTGAGCAGGCCGTGCCGACCGCGGCGAACTCGGGGGCCGAGACGGTGAAATTCCCGCAACACCGCGGCGAGAAATCCCGGCTCCCACCGATCGTCGGCGTCGAGAAAGGCGACATACGGGAAACCGGGCCTCGCGCAGGCCCGCATTGCGCGCGGCGGAGAGCCCGGCATTCGCCTGCTGCACCGTGCGGACGCGCGGATCGGCCTGGTGGGCGCAGACGGCGGGCGTGTCATCGGTGGACCCATCGTCGACGATGATGACTTCCAATTCGGCTCCCGTCTGCGCGAGGACGGAGGCGATCGCCTCGGGGAGGAAGTGCGCGTAATTGTAAGCCGGGATGACGACGGAAACCGGGTCGGACAAAACGGATGACGGCATGCCGGTGACGAATCGCGAGCGAAGGGCTGCCGGGGTCCTACGGACGACTTATGTCCCCTCGATCGCCTGCTGGTAGTAGTAGTCGTGCGAGTAGTAGTAGTACTGGTAGTAGTTCTGCGTCGTCGTGAGATCGAGGCGGTTGAGCACGAAGCCGTAAAAATTGGCCCCATTGGCACGCAGGGCATCGATGGCGGACTGGACTCCACGTACGGGAGTATGACCGGTCCAAATGACGAAGAGCACGCCATCGACGAGACTCTGCATGATCGAAGTTTCCGAAAGGCCGAGCACCGGCGGGGTATCGATCACGATGCGTTCGAAGCGATCGCGCAGGCGGTGGATGAGCGCGGCGAACTGCGGCGAGCCCAGCAATTCGGTGCCGTTTTCCAGATGCCGGCCGGCGCTGAGGATGGTGAGGTTCTCCTGGGGCGAAGGGCGAAACGCCTCATCCAAGGTGGCTTCGCCGAGCAGGATGTTGCTCAAGCCGGCTCCTTGCGGTAGCCGAAGAGGCGGTGCAGGCGGCCGCGGCGCAGGTCGGTGTCGATCAAAAGCGTCCTGGCTCCGGTGAGAGCGAAGGAAGCGGCGAGGTTCGAGGAAACGACGGTCTTGCCTTCTTTCGGCATCGCGCTGGTGACCATCACGACATGGGGCGGTTTGCTCAGCGCTCCCATGGAAAGGACGTTGGTGCGGATCACCCGGAAATTTTCCACCAAACCGTGCCGGGCGGCGTCGTTGGCCTCGCTGGGCAGGAACATTTCGGTCGAATCCGTCTGCGGCACGACGCCGAGGCCGCGCAGGCGGAAGGAGTGCTCGACGTCCTCGAGATTGGTCATCGTATGGTCGAGATACTCGATGACGAACGGGACGCCGATGGCCAGGGCGATCCCGGCGGCGAGCGACATGAGCATGAGGTGCAGGCGATTGGGAGAAACGGGATCGTCACGCACCTCGAGCAGCCCCGCGTACTTGATATTGATGCGTTCCTTTTCCCCGGCGAATTCCACCTCGTTGATTTCCCTCTTCATGTTCGCCAGATACGTGTCGTAGGGCAGGCGCGACATATCGAAGATCGAGAGCTGGGAGAGCAGCTTGGCGTGTTTGCGGCTCAGTTCCGTGTATTCGGGCAATTTGCCCTCGAGATCGTGCTTCTTGTTGAGGAGTTCTGGTATTGCAGATCGAAGCGGTTTTGCGCGATCTGATATTCCGCATCGAGGCGCTGGTTGATGAGGTCGAGCTTCTTGTTCAGCTCGCGGATCCGGCCGGCGGTGGGGCAGGTAGATGCGCAAGGCTTCGTCGATCTGCTTTTTGATCTGCTGCTGATCTTGCGCCAGCGTGTCCCACGCATTCGGGGCTTTCAACAGGGAGGGAGGGACGACGAAGCCCTGATCGGCGCCGCCTTCTTTCTTGTCGCCTTTCTGGTTGGATTCGGGAGGGGCGACGATCTGGCCGACGGACAGGCGGGTCTCCGAGTCGTCCGCGGTGGAAATGAGCGACAGCTTGGCGACCGAATCGAGCGCGGGATCCTGCAAGCGCACCCGCACACGTCCCATGTCGTCGATGCGCATTTGCAGGCGGGTGAGATCGGCGGGCAGATTATTGATCGAATTGACGAGAATGAGCGTGCGCGTGAGATCCTGCTGGTCTTGAAAATCCAGCTTTTCGGAGAACTGCTGGTCGAGCCGGCGGACCACTTCCTTGAGTTCCTCGGAATAGGTTTTGATGAGGGCGTTTTTGTCCTCGATGCGCTTTTCCTGCCGGTAGGCGAGGAATTCTCTCACCATCGTCTCAGTCCAGCGATGAGCCCAATCGGGCGACCAGGGCCATGTCTCGACATCGATGTTGCCCTCGGAGTTGAGCGCGGCGTGAAATTTGAAAAGATATTTCCGCTGCAAGTCGCGACCGCCGGCATCCACGCCCAGGGCGCGGGCCGTCCGGATCATGATGTGCGGCTCGGTAAACTGGGCGACAAACGCCGGAAGACGGCCGTCGTCGTAGAGCTTGTCGGTATCGAGGGGGGCGGGCCAGGTAATCGACGTGGACGAGGGCGTGCGAATAGTAAACGGGCTTGGCGAAGACGTAGTAGGTAAGGCCCGCGGTGAGACAGAAACAGATAAGCAGCACCATGAGTCGCAGGTGCTTCGCCGCGACCGACATGTACATCAAGATGTCGTGAAGCGTAAAGGCGGGCTTCTTCGTTCCTGGAATCATAGGAGTGGGCGAAAGTCACGACAGGCACCACGCGAGCGGCACCTTAAAACGAGTCGCGAAGGTAGCAGGTTCCCAATACAGCGCGACTAAAGAATCCGGGGAGAAGGAACACTGGGCCGTGGGGCGGTTTTCATCCGGCGCAACCGTTACCAACTGAACCACTTCTCGGGCACCACGAGGATTGTCGTTGCTCTGAAGCTGAACATCGGGTCGCTGGCCGCGTTTGATGGCGTTGATGTCCACCGGCAGCTTGGCCTTGGTCCGTCCGGCAGGGCGCGGAGGACGTAGACGCCCTTTTGATCGGCAAAACGGGCGAAGCCGCCATTCTGCAGGATGGCGGCATAGGCGCTGATTCTTTCTCCCTGCCGGAGCGGGAAGCTGCCCTGGTGGGCGACATTGCCGGTCACGTAGACCAGATTGGAGGGGCCGGCCGGAATGGTAATCACGTCGCCCTCGCCAAGGGTCATATCGGAGGTCAAGCCACCGCCCTCGAGGATCTTGGCGACATTCACCTCTTCGACGACGCTCTTGCTGGCGGCGATGCGCATGACCCGGACACGGTGAGGTCGGCTTTGTCCGACACTCCACCGGAACTGAGGTTGACATTGACCAAGGTGGGCGTGATGCCAGTGGGTATGTGCCACTGGCCCGGCCTTCTAAATTCGCCGGAAAGGTAAATAAGGGGGCCGTTTTCGATGTCCGCGCCCTGCTTGCGCTCGATCATCACCGAGGCACTGTGCAAACTGCGAACTTTGCAGGGCCGCTTGACTGCGGCTTCGGCGGCCGACAGCGACTTGCCCGCGACCGTGATGCGACCGACCTGGGGCATGATGATGTAGCCGCCGCGGCGAACCTGGTAGATGCCGTTGAAGGAAGGATCTTCATTGACGAAGACTTCGAGATTTTCACTCCGGCACCACGACTTCTTCGCCCGGCCCTCCCGGGCTGGCGCTGCGCACTTGCGAGGCATCCGCGAGCTGCTTTTCGACTTCATCCAACTGGGCCTTGGCGGAGGAGTAACGCGCCTGCCAGTCTTTGACTTCCTGGTCGAGATGCTCGGCTTTCTCGAGATCGCCGGCGGCGGTCTGGAGGGCGAACTGCTTTTGGGCAGCCTCCAATTTGGCTTTGGCGTAACGCACCTCGCCCTGCAGCGTTTGCCGCTTCTCTGCTCAGATCCTCTGTGTCGGTCGGCGAATTGCCCGGAATGAGGGTGGGAGGCGTGGTCAGGCTATCGGCGGCCGGATCCGCCGCCGGAGGAGTGGCCGGCGCGCGATTGGCGGTGAGATCGACCTGCGACTTGCGAAAGGTGATCCCGGGCTTGGTATCGGCCGCAAGTGCTTGCGTAGGTAGAATTACCGACAATAAACACACCGTTATAAAAGCGAACACAAGAGATACCAAAATGGCACTCTTTACAGAGTGATCGACTTTATCATGAGGAATGCGGCGCAGGGTCACGAGCTTGGCGAGCGTTGTAGCGCAAGGGTTTGCGGCGTCAATTCCGTACGTAGGCCGGGTTCGGATTTCCGCGTGTCCGGACGCGATATTCGCCTCATTCGAAGTATTTGGTCAGGCTGAGAAACATGAGGTTCTCCCGGTAGTTCAACCCAAAGAAATCCGAATCGCTCTGCTGGTATTGATAGACCAGGTGGAGCAGCAGCGTGTTCGTGATATTGTAGCCCACGTCCACGCGACCCAGCCACTGCTGGGTGCCGTCGTCGGAGCTGTCGTATTGACCCGTGAGTTGTACCGACGTTTTCGGGCCGACGTCCCAGTTGAGGCGGATTCCAAAGCGCCAGTCCCTCGCGGTTGCTCTCCTGGTCGTCAAAGTAGTCTTCCACGCGAATGCGGTACGCGTAGGCATCCGCCCGGATATGAGGACCGAGGACTTGATCGAGATTGTAGCCCACGCCTTCGTTGATTTCATTGTGAAAATAGTTGAACTCACGGGCATAGCTGAGCGACTCGTGGGTGTAGGGCCCGGCGACATGGTCGAGACCCACATGCCAAAGCCATCCCTGGCGCGCCTGACCTCCGAAATAGTAGCCCAGCTCGGTGCGAAGAAACAATTGGTCGGTAATGGGGCCCGCCAGACCGACGCGAAAAATGTGCTGCCAGTCGTCCGCCAAACTGGTGCGGAAGATGTCGTAAGTGGCGTACGGTTTAAAGCGCATGTTCTCACGTTCCGAGATGACGCTGACGGTCGCTCCCTCTCGCAGCCCTGGCAGCCCCCGATTTCCCTGATTGTACCAGAGATCCTCGTGATAGGCCCTGAGCCGTAAAAGCACAGAGCCGGGATCGAGACGCTCCGCCTGCACGCTGATCTCGTTGCTGAAGATGACCAGGTCGCTTCGTCCGTCATTGAAATTCCCTTCGCTGTCCGTGCGGTTACGGCGGGCTCCCGCGGCCGGTCCGAGGGAATAACGACCGGTGCGTGCTTGCAGATCGTTGTCGAAGAGGCTTCCCTCAAAGAGGTCGGCCCCGCTGCGCAAATCGCCGGAGTCGCTGTAGCCCTGCGAGATTTGGAAGTCGTCGCTGAAGACGACGTGCCAGCCGCCGATGTCGGTATCCCAAGTGATTTGGGAAGCGCGCCAGTGGTCCGGCGGTCAGGCCGAAGTTATAGAAATCGGCGAGGCCGTAACCGACGATTCCCGCCCGGCCGTCGAGCGGGAGGTAGACCAGGGTCACCGAAGTGGCCAACCGCAAGTTTTCCGTGAGTTGGGCCAGGACGTCGATCGTCATGCCCACATAGGCAATCGTGCCGGACTTGGGGTTGTCTTGCGTGAGATCGATGTTATCGCTGTGCAGGATGGCGGCTTCCAGGGCGCGAAGCTTGAAATAGAAAGGTCCGAGTTTCAGGTCCGCATTCTGCGGTTCAAAACCCCGCTGCAGGAAAGGCACGCCGGCATTGATATTCGGCAGGGTGAGTTTGAAACTCGCCGTGGTGTCTTCCGTCCGGATGGTGGGTCCGACGGCCGGCAGTTGGCTGGAACCGCCGGGGAGCTGGAGATTCCGAAACAGCGAATTCCGGGGAACGACGGGACCATCGTCCGTCTGGAAAGAACCGGCCGGGATGTTGGTCAGGCCTTCGGTGCCGGTGAAGCCGGCGCCGCTACCGCGGGAGGACTCGTCGAGGATCGGCGGGGGCGAACTGCCGCTGCTGGCCGGTGCGAAATTTGGGTTGTTGGCCGAGGAGAGCCGCCGGCGAAACGAGAAGCAGCAAAAGACCGGCAATTCCCGCGGCCAGAACCGGCGAAAACGCGGGTCGACTCTGCTGGATGGTCCGGCGGCGAGCGACCAATCTGCGCGGAAACGGAGGGATCAATCGATGCGGTTTCCAAGGGGGCCGGTGGTTCGTGCCTGCTTCGCTGTGCGATCCTTATGCATTTTCATGAGGAAGACTTGGGGAGGTCTTCCCGGCGAACCGAAAACGGCAGGTACGCCAGCAGCCCCAGGAGTGGGATGCAGACAATGATCCAAATCCACCAGCGGCGCTGGCGCTCGCTAAAGTCTTGGGAATTGACGCTGATCGTCGCGCAAAAAAACCATGGCGATCCAAATTAACAGCAAGGATACAAAAACTTGACCGTTAAATTTGGCCGCTTGAAGGCTGAATCTGTTCAGGATTTCACTCATTGGAAGAGGACGATTTAGGAAGCTGGCGCGGTTCTTTCTGCCTTGAAACAGGATGCATTGGCAAAGAGAAATTCGTAGTTGGAATGATTTCCATTTGGCACCGAAACGTAACGGAAAGAGGCCGAATTTTCATTGACCTTGCCCAATCGGGGTTGGTCTAGTGCCTCCCAAGCAGTCGAAGCAATTCCCTCGGTCTTTCTTGTTTGGTCACCCTTGTCTCGCGATTTCCCCGATCAAAGCGTCAGTGCTCATTATATTATGAAACCCAACCCTTCATTCACTACTTCCTGGCGTATTCTCCGGAAGAGTTTGCAACTTGGGACGCTGGCGGCAGCGGGCGTTTTCCTACCGCTGGGGGGCCATTTATGGGCAGGGTTTTTATTTCACTGTCACCCACGCCGGCAACGACGACGGCTGGCGCGGTCTATAATGGTGAGCCATACATCGGGGTTCCGGATTACTTCCAGTTGGACAGCGCGGTGCGCAGCATTTCCGCCGCTCAGCATGCGGCAAATCCGGCGGTGCCGCTCATGTCTCTCTATGTTCCCACGCGGCCGGCTATTCAGCCCCGACTACGGCGATCTTCGAGGCGGCGGTGAATCAGGTGGCTCGCGCCTCTCTTGTCGGCGGGGCTGGCGACGCTACCTTGGGCTCGCTGACCGTCTCGGCCATGCAGTATCTGCCGACGGATTCGCTCAATATCGGCACCCAGGTTTCGAAAGCCCTGGTCGCGCAGTATCAGACGGCGGGAGATGCCGTTGCGGCGAGCGACGCGGTGAAATCCGTCGTCGATGCCTTGGCGGCGACTAATCGGCCGTCCGACGAAGTGCAAATCGTTCGCGGTTTATTGGCGGCTGACTCGACGGGTAAGGACAGTATTAGGAACAGAAGCGCTTAATACGGGCGGGGCTCATGTTATTGCGGATCTTGGTGGCCGCAGCGGTCTCCGGCCTGGACGATGCGGCAAGTCTCAATTCAATCCTGGGATATGGCGTCAATGCGGTCGTCTATTCCAACCTGACTGCTACGGATAAAACGGCGGCCTTGATCGATGCCGATAATGGTCTGGTGCCAATCTTGTTGAAAGCTCATGCGACCGGCGATCAGTTTCTCGTGACCACTATTGTTCGGAATTCACTGACCTCGGCGGCGACTGGTCTCGTGCCGGCGAATGGGACGAATGCCTATAACACCCCTGCCGGGCAGATCCTGGGGGCGGCGGTGAATGCCTTATACGCGGCACCCACACCACGGCGGCGCAAGACAAGGCCAACCAATATAACTTCATCGCGCTGGCCGATGGGGGCGTTGGCCAGTAATCAGGGAGGTTCGCTTGCGAATACCAATGCACTCGCGGCTCTCTCTGAAATCCGGCTCCGCCGGCTCGGACCCGGCCATCCGTTCAACAAGGTGGCCAGTCTCAGCTTGGGTGGCGTTCCTTACTATAATTATACCGACGCGGCGGTGGGCGGGTATCAGAATGCAACTGCCGCTTTGTTTGGGGGCTATGTCAGCGGTGCATCGGTGAAAGCTTATGCCGCCGCCGCCGCCTCCGGAGCGGTCACGAAAGCCCCCGGCTCTTATCTCCACGTTTGTGCAAGGGGCGCTGCTCGCGAATGGAGCCACCGGGGGAACAAGCGACTCTACCAAAGACGTGCTGTTCGCGTCGGTCCTCGCCAGTCCGACATCCGTGAGTGCGGCCATCAGCGGCGCCATCAATCCCAACGGTGGCAGCCCTGTCGTCTACGGTCGGGCGGCTAACGTTGGATTTGACGACGTCGCCTTTGGGGCGCTCCAGGCCGCCTCGAGTCAAATGGTGACTACCGGTGTGTCGGCGCTCCTCACGAGCATCGGAACCTACGTCGCCTCCACCCCCACCACACCGCGACGGCCTATAACCTCCAATTGCAGAGGGCCCAGGAAGTGATCACGGGCGTCTTGGGTGGTATTGCTGCCCGTTCGGATGACAAGACATCCTTGACGGCGGACGCCATCTTTCAAGCCGGCGCCACGCTCCGCGGCTATGCCACCGGCGCCTATTCCACGCCGGTATTTACGCAAGCGGTGACCACGGTCAGCAACAGCCTGGGGGCGGCCAACAACTACATCGTGCAAATCGCTGCGCTGGCGGGCGATGCCAATGCAATCGGACCGCCATCCTGAACGCGACCAATGCCGCCATGGCTGGCATTGCCGGTTCAGATCTCGTCGCCGCCGGGATTGGATCCAACCTGGTCATTTCGCTGCAAACCAATAGCAGCAATCCCGGCGCTCAACACAACACCATCCTGGCCACCTTTGACGGCACAAGAACCGCTGGCTCTGCGGATGTCCAGAAGCGCAGTGCAATGGCCGCGCTCTACGCCTCCGTGCTCGTGAATCGCGGGTCTTCTGTCCAGGTAGACGCCGCTCTCGCCGCGGCGATCAAGCAAGTGCCCTCCACGACGGTGAGTGTGGCGGATCTGACGAATGCCGCCATCAACCTCGCCCACGGGTTTTAATAACAATAACGCCGCCCAACAACTCGCAGAAGTCAGTAAAGTCGCCAAGCAAGCCTTGGCCAATGCTTGAA
This sequence comes from Chthoniobacter sp., assembly GCA_037200205.1. Taxonomy (GTDB): domain Bacteria; phylum Verrucomicrobiota; class Verrucomicrobiia; order Chthoniobacterales; family Chthoniobacteraceae; genus Chthoniobacter. The sequence goes on along the minus strand of JBBCHV010000036.1, from coordinate 17,979 downwards.
TCCCAGCGTGCAGGTGGTCCCCTATGTGGGTTCCGAAGTGCTGGCCAATCCCAGCCTGACGAATGATATCGCGACGGCGTGGACGGTGGTCGATCCCGATCATGCCCATTATGTGGCGACGGCGGTGGCGTTCAACAGCCCGGGAATGCTTCCGGATCTGTGCAATACGTCTTTCGATATGCCCAGATCACCAATGCCAGTCCGCTTGCCCAACCGAGTTCGATCAATCTGAATGGTGCCCTGCCGAAGGCCGGGACAGCAGCGGGTCAGAAGCACTTCTCGGGTTCCAAGGGCGCAATTATCGACCAACCGGGCGCGGCGGCGGCGATCACTGCCGGCTATGTGACGGGCATTATCGAATCGGATGCCTCCCTTCCGTTTCGGCGTGACCGGCGTCCCTTCGGACCCCTCTTCTGCTGCCATCAGCCCGGCCAACCTGACCAACCTGAAGAACACTGTGCAGGCTGCGGTCACCGCTTCTATCAGCCAGGCTGGGGTCAATCTGCAAGGCGCGATTTTGCCCTTCGGCTCGAAAGACGCCATCGACCAGACCCACCACTTCCAGCAAAGCAACGGCTTGGGCATCGACGATACCGATGTCTTTACCAACGCGACGGCGACGGATCCCACCAAGGCGGCCCGCAGCACGGGCGTCGCGGGTGCGGTAACTGGTTTCGTGGCTCAGTGACTTATCAGGATGATACTACGATCAGCCCCCATTACTGCGGCGGTGCTTACCGCCGCGGGTAACGCGGCCAAGGCTTATGGCTTGCAGATCGCCCAGGCGGCGGCGCAGGCTTTCGCTTGGGTCTCTGGAGGCAGTGGGACTTTCCCGACCTCCGGGTTCTCCCTGGCACCTTCGGATCTCCATTCGGGTAATCCGGTCTATGATATCGCCCTCGCGCTTTCCACCGTCGTGAGCAATCCCAATCCGACTTCGACTTTGACGCTCATGCAGCAGTTGGAAACGCGGCCTTATTTTGGTATCGTGCAGGCAAATCATGGCACGATCGGTGCCGGCGCTCTCGGCTTGAATGCGAAAGGCTTGACCGATGACACCTTGGTCGTCGCTCCATCGGGCAACGCGAAAGGCGACTTCTACCAGCACTACAGTGCGACTGGCACGCCGGTGACGAATATCTTCAATCTGTAACCGGTCGAAGTTGAATGAGACGCCCCTGCAACGATGGTTGCCGGGGCGTTTTGTTTTGCTAGTCTGCGGCCGCAGCGTTCGGCGGCCATGACCACGGTCGCTCTCATCCCCCTCCTTTCCGCAGATTTCGTGCGCTATCTCTCCTTCATCCTGCTCGCTGCCGCGCTGCTTTGCCTTCAAGTCCTGATCGGGGGCGCCCGGCTCGTCTTCAGCCTGCCGGCTTATTTCTCCTGGCTGGCGGTGCCTTGTTCACTTTCCTCGCCTTCAGAAAATTGGCCCGGCCGCCGATCCTCTGCGCCCTCACCGCGTTGCTTTCTGGCGGGATGGGTGGCAGGGCGGGCGCTCTTTTCTCCGGTCGACTACCCTCGCCCGGACGGATCTGCTCATGGTTCTCGGCGGCGTGATCGTCTACTTCCTGGCGGTGATGTATTGGACCGACGGGGAGAACGCGACTGGCCTTGCTGACCGTGTTGTTGCTGATCGCGTTGATCCATGTGGCGATCGGAGCCGTCCAATTCGAGCAGACGGATGATTTCATGCTCCTGCCGGAATCAGGCGGCCAAGTTATGAATGGAGGGCGAGCGGCTTTTACATCTGCCCGAATCATCTCGCGGGCTTATTGGAAATGATGGCCCTGCTGGCCCTGGGGCAGGCGTGCTGGGGAAACTGCCGTCCGTCCGTCCGCGTCCTTGCTGTCTATAGTGCGTTGATGTGTCTCGCGGGGGTGGCGATCACGGGCAGCCGGGGCGGATATCTCTCGGTAGTCTTCGGTCTCGGCGCATTTGCCGTCTTGAGCTTGTGGGCGGTGCAACTGACTTACCGGAGCCGCTTTTGGTTGATATTTGCCGGCGTCCTCGCCGGCGCCGTCGTCATTCTCGGCGGAGCTCTTTTCTTTATGTCGCAGAGCGAGACCATTCGCGCCGGGTCTTGCAAATATACGATCCCACCAATATGCGCCCGCTGATGTGGAAAGCGGCCCTGAGGCAGTATCATTTGGCGCCGCTGACCGGCACGGGTAGCGGCACTTACCTTTTTTACGGGCGGGAATTTCGCTCCCCCCTGATCCAAAACGACCCGATGCATGTGCACAACGATTACCTCGAATTGTTGGCGGAATATGGCCTGATCGGTGCCGTGCTCTACGGGGCTTTTCTGGGCGTGCACCTGTTTTCCGGCCTGGCCGGCCTCAGAAAAATGGTGCGCGAGCAGATTCGCCTCGGAACGCCGCGGCTGAGCCACGATTTGGCGCTGAACATCGGCGCACTGGCGGCGATCGCGGCGCTGCTGCTTCATTCCGTGGTGGATTTCAATATGCACATTCCGGCCAATGCCCTGCTGGTCGCTCTGTGTTTGGCTTATTGGCGCGCCCGGGGAGTGACTCTGAAGTAGAGAAGACTCCTCCGAACCCGGCGGCGGGTTGGGTGGCGCTGGCTCCCGGTGGCGGCGGCGGTGATCTTGCTGAGCCTTTCGATTCGGTGGTTCCGGGAGAATTTTTTGCGGAAAAAGCGCGCGTGGCCTTGCGCGACGATCGCAATGCCGACGCCCTGGCCTTGGCGAGGCGTGGAGTCGCTTGGGAGAAGAAAAATCCGTTTCTTTATGGATATCTCGGCGAAGCGGAGCATTTTCTTACGTTGACCGCCACCGACGAGCCGAGCGCGCGCATGTTGCATGAGATGCATCCATCGATTATCAGACGGCCTTGAAACTTTTTCCTCGAGACACCGGTCTGCTATTGAAACAGGCGCAAGTCCTCGATTTGCTCGGTCGCTTTGCCGACGCCAATAATATTTTTCAACGGTTGCTCGTCGTCGATCCCATGTTCGGGAACGTCTACGCCTACTATGGGCTGCACTGGCAGTTACAAAAGAGGATCAAACCCGCCGAGTTATGCTCCGGGTCGCGCAGCGATTGGGCGAAGCGGATATCTCCGGCCGCGGCTTGCAGAACATCGAACGATTGAAGGCCGATCCCATGGGGCAATTGCTCATCTCTCACTTCGCCGACATTCCACTCAATTTGCCGCGGAACAGCTGCTGAATCCATGAGCGGACCGGCATCCTTTCCGATGAAGGTCAGCCGGTGGCCCCGACCAGTATCCGTGAGGATCGAGTCCTGTTTCAGGTTACTGCCACTACGGCGGCCCTCGCGGTGAGGTGGAATTCGTCGCGTGCTGGGCTGGCTCACCGCGGGCTACGTGCTTGGCTTGCTGGTGCTGCTGGTGGGGATGGAGTGGTGGGGCGAGCGGTTCTGGCTCTTCAGCGTGCTGCTCTACGCGCCGATCCAGACGTGTCTGCTCCCGCTGGCGGCGCTCACGCCGGCCTGTCTTCTCTTTCGCTGGCGCCTGATCGTCTGGCACCTTGCCGCCGCCCTCATCCTGATTTTTGGTTACATGACCTTCGATGGTCGTTTGCTCGACCGGTCGACGGTTCGCAACTGAAGACGGTGAGTTTCAATTACGGGGAGAGCAATCGACTGCAGTTCCTGTCGTTCCTCGAAGCGGAAAAGCCCGACCTCATTCTCCTGCAGGATGCGCACGGTCAGGCGGCGAACCTCGCCACGAAAATACCGGGGATGTATGCGAGCGATTTGGGGCAGTTTGCGTTTTTGAGCAAGTTTCCGATACAAAAGGCGGCCTTGGTGGACAGAGTGCAGACGGAGGGTGTGTCGGTGGCCGCCCGCTACGAGATCGAGTTCCAGGGCCGCACCACCGTCGTCTATAGCGTCCATTTGCCCACGCCCCGGCCGCAGCTCTCGCGATTTATCGGCGGGCGGCGCGGTGCTCGGCGATCTCGTGGGTCACGGGCACCGCGCGCCCGTCTACGGCAACTACCGGGAATGGGTGCAGGAGCGGATTCGCCTGGCGCACGCCCTGGCGGATGTGCTGGCCGCGGAAAAGCAGCCGATGATCGTCGGCGGTGATTTCAACACGCCCGATCACGGCTACATCTACCATCTTTTTGCCGGCGAAATGACCGACGCATTTGCTCATGCGGGCCGCGGCTGGGGACTGACGTTTCCGGGTTCCACCCACAATCCGATTTCCTTTTTCGGGGCCGTGGCTGCGCATCGATTATTTCTTTGCCGGTCGCGGCTGGGACGTCGCGGAATGCCGTCCCGAGCCGGGCCGCAAATCGCAGCACAAGGCGGTCTTCGCGCGCTTTGTGCCGAAGCCCATGAGCTAATCCGACCTTTCTGTCATGGCCAAAAGCACCCGTCCTTGGGTCGTCAGCGTCATCATTTTGTGCTCGCCTTCGATCTCGCTTTTTTTTGGCAATCGCGCCTGGGCGCGTACCAGAGCGAATTTGGAGGTCATCCTGATGAAGCGGCTCACGTCGTCACCGGCTTGTTCATCCGCGATGCGCTGGTCGAGACATGGCATTATGCCACGGGCGGTTTTCATGGCTCGCCCGTCCGCATCGGCAAGGAATTCGCGGACCGCTACTACACGCACTATCCGAAGATCGGCCTGGGAGTCTGGCCGCCCTTTTTCTACCTGGTTCAGTCGGCGTGGACATGGCCATTCGGCGCGTCCCGCACTGCGTTGCTGCTTTTGCTGTGCGCTCTGGCGGCGGCCTTGGCGTGGCTGGTTTTTCGCGTCGTGCGTGAAGAGTTGGGGTAGCCCTCGCCGCGGCCAGTGCAGCGGTGCTGATCTCGCTGCCCCTGGTGCGCGAGTACTACGGGATGGTCATGGCGGAAACGCTCAGCGCGGTGCTCATGTTTGCCGCGATCATGGCCTGGGGCAATTTTCTCGATCGGGAAAAGCGGTCCGACGCGATCTGGTTCGGTGTATTCGCGTCGCTGGCGATTCTCACGAAAGGGACCGGCCTCGCCTTGGCGCTGGCCGCCCCGCTGGCGCTCGTCTTCACCCGGCGGTGGGCTCTGCTGCGACGCCCCGCGTTGTGGATTGCGGTGCTCATTGTCCTGGTGGTCGCGGGACCGTGGACGTGGAAAACCCGCGACCTGGGGAAAGGGGGCTGGCTGCAACCCCATCCCTCCTGGAGCTTCACGGTGCAGGCGCTGCCCTATTACGCATGGAAATCCGGCGTCGCGCTGGGTCTCATGTTGCTGTTGCTTTTTGCCATCGGGGTGGTGATCCAGTGTCGCCGCGGGTCCGCACATGGAGGACGATGGGCCGCGGCGGGCGCGTTGATCCTGGCCGTGCTCATTTTCCAGTCCATCGCGCCGGTGGGGCTCGAAGCCCGGCATCTCATTCCGATTCTGCCGGCCGCGCTGATGTTTGCGGCTGCGGGATTCCACTGCATCGCTGGGAAGCTGGTCACCCGATGGCGCGTCGTGGGGTTGGCCGTTCTGGTTCTGGTGGGAGTGATGTGGACACTGCTGCCCATCACCGCGAAAAGATCCTCCGGCTTCGATCCTCTCGCTCGACAGATGCTCGCCGATGCCTCGCCCGACGATGTGGCTCTCGTGTCGTCGGATGCGACCGGCGAGGGAATGTTCATCGCCGAGGTCGCGCTGCATGAATCGCGTCCCGGTCACGTCATCCAAAGGGCCAGCAAATCGCTGGCCAGCAGCACGTGGAGTGGCAGCGGCTATGCTCCGGCGTTCGACAAGGACGACGATGTCTTCCACTTTCTCACCAGCGGCAGGATTCGCTACCTGATCCTCGACGATGCCGTGCCGGACGATAAACGCCGCCCGCATCACGACCAGCTCAAGCGATTGGTGCAGGAACATCATGACCGCTTCTGGATCATCGGCGAATCCGAGGTCTGGCGCGGCGGCACGCACCAGCCGACCACGGCCAAACTTTACCAGATCTCCGCCAAGAATTGATTGTTTGCCCCGGAGGATTTGGAACACTGTCTCTACTCCGCGTGATTTCTCCCGCACCCGTTTTCCACAAACTCTCCATTCTCGTGGCGGCTTACAACGAGGAGGAGACCCTCGCGGACTGCCTGCAGGCGGTGTGCGCAGTGGTGCTGCCGGCAGGGTTGGCGCGGGAAATTGTGGTGGTCGACGATGGGTCGGGCGATCGCACTTGGGATGTCGCGCAGCAACTGGCCGTGGACTATCCGGAGGTGCGCGCTTTTCGGCAGCCCCGGAATATGGGCAAGGGTGCCGCGTTGCGCCGGGCGATCGCAGAGATGACGGGCGACCTGGTGATTTTTCAGGATGCCGATCTCGAATACGATCCGCAGGATTATCCGCGGATGCTGCGGCCGATTCTCGATGGCAAGGCCGAGGTCGTTTTCGGCAGCCGCTTTACCGGCGAAGAGCGCAAGGTGCTCTATTTCTGGCATACGCTGGCCAATCGAATGCTGACGCTGCTCTCGAACATGTTCAATGACACGAACTTCACCGACATGGAGACGTGCTACAAGGCGTTCACGGGCGCCTCTCTCCGGGCGATACCGCTGGAGTCGAATCGCTTCGGCATCGAGCCGGAAATCGCGGCCAAGGTGGCGCGCAACCGACTGCGGATGTTCGAGGTGCCGATCAATTACAATGGGCGCAGCTACGAAGAAGGAAAAAAGATCACCTGGCGCGATGGCATGGCGGCGCTGTGGTTCATCTTCAAATATCGTTTCTCGAGTAACTATTCCGATCCCGGAAAGGTGACGCTCGACGCGCTGGAGCAAGCGCCGCAATTCAACCGGTGGATGTATGAGAGCGTCAAGCCGTGGCTGGGCCGGCGCGTCGCCGAACTGGGCGTGGGGAGGGGCAACCTTAGCAAACATATTCGGAGCCACGAGCAGGTGTTGCTGACCGACTATCGCCTCGATTATCTCACCGAACTTCACGGGAAATGGGCGCTGCAGAAGAACCTGCAAATCGGAAAACTCGATATGTCCGCCCGTGCGGACTACGAGCAGTTGCGCGCCTTCGCCCCCGACAGCGTCGTCTTTCTCAATGTCCTGGAGCATCTCGAGGACGACCGCGCCGTCCTGCGCAATTTGTTCGAGACGGTACCCCCCGGATGCCGCGTCGTGGTGCTCGTGCCCTATAACATGAAGCTCTACAGCGAATTCGACAAAGCGCTGGGGCATTTCCGGCGCTATGCGAAAGGGGAACTCGAGGAGAAAATGCGCGCTGCGGGACTGGAAGTGGAAAAGCAATTCTTCTTCAACAAGGTTGGGGTGGGGGCATGGTACGTGGCGAATACGCTGGGGGGACAGAAGGCGCTCAAGCCGTGGCAGCTTCGCCTCTACGGCCTGCTTACGCCGCTCTTCCGCGTCCTCGATAAAGTCCTGCCCACCAGCGGGCTTTCGACCGTGGTCATAGGCCGCAAACCGGCGGCAGCCCCGGCGCCGGCGGATGCCCTGGCCGATCTTCCGGCAGAGCAACTGAGCGCCTCGCCCCAATGATCGACTGCCTGCCCCCGGGCTCTTGCTCCGATGCCTGTTGACCCCGCCGCGTTGCCCGAGCGCGTCATCCGACCCCAGCGCGGCATGATCGCGGTCAATTTTGCCGAGCTCTGGCGCTACCGGGAGTTATTCGGCTTTCTCGCCTGGCGCGATATCTTGTTGCGCTATAAGCAGACCTATCTCGGCGTGACGTGGGTGGTCTTGCAGCCGCTGGCGACAATGGTCGTATTCACCGTGCTCTTCGGGCATTTTGCCAGGTTCCCTTCGCACGGCGCACCCTACGAGGTATTGACTTTCGCCGGCTTGTTACCCTGGCAGTTTTTCGCCAATACGCTGACGGAGAGCAGCAATTCCATGGTCGCCTCGGCGCGCATCATCTCGCGCGTCTATTTCCCGCGGCTAATTATTCCGGCCAGCGTGGTGTTCAGCGGATTCATCGAGGCGGCGATTTCTTTCCTCATCCTGCTCGTTCTCATGTTTGTTTACGGCGTGCCGCCGCGCGTCGAGTTACTCCTCCTGCCGGTGTTTTTGTTACTCACGTTTTTCGTCACCCTGGCTGCTGGGGTTTGGTTCAGCGCGCTGAACGTCAAATATCGCGACGTGAAATACATCGTCCCTTTCATCACCCGGCTGGGCTTCTTTGTCACCCCGGTCAGTTTCCTCTGGTTCGATCTGGTGCCGGAGCGCTGGCGGCTCTGGTACTGCCTGAACCCCTTGGTGGCCTTGATCGATGGCTTTCGGTGGTGCGTGCTCGGGCCGCAGTTTGTGCCTTATTGGCCAGGCTTCGCGTTGAGCCTGGGTGTCGGTGCGATCATGCTGGCGACCGGGCTCATGTATTTCCGAAATACCGAACGGACCTTTGCGGATATCGTCTAGCGAAATGTCTCGACCCGTCATCAGTGCCCAGCACGTAGGGAAAATTTTCCAGCTTGGGGATGGCATCGTCCATGACACTTTGCGCGACCACATTGCCGCGGCGGGGCGCGCGATCTTCTCGCGGGGCCGTCGCGGCGAGCCGGCCCCTTCGCCATCCGCGGAGACCGCGTTTCGGGCCCTGGATGATGTTTCATTTGAGATAGAGCCCGGTGAGACAGTGGGTATTATCGGCCGCAATGGCGCCGGTAAATCGACCCTGCTCAAGATCCTCTGCCAGATTTCCGAACCGACGAGCGGCGAGATCCGTGTCCGTGGCCGCCTGGCCGCGTTATTGGAAGTAGGCGCCGGCTTTCACCCGGAACTGACCGGGCGGGAAAACATCTCCCTCAATGGATCCATCCTGGGCATGAGCCGCGCCGAAATCCGCAAGAGGTTCGATGAGATCGTTGCCTTTGCGGAGATCGAGAAATTTCTGGATACGCCGGTGAAGCGCTATAGCAGCGGGATGTACGTGCGCCTCGCCTTCGCCGTCGCGGCCCATCTCGAAGCGGATATCATGGTGGTGGATGAAGTGCTCGCCGTGGGCGATGCGGCGTTTCAGGCAAAGTGCCTGCGCAAGATGGCGGACATCACCGGCAATGAGGGGCGCACCATTTTGTTTGTCAGTCATAATCTGGCGGCCGTGCAGCGGCTCTGTCGCCGCGGCCTTTACCTGGAGGGCGGCCGGCTCAAAGTCGACGCACCCATTTTGCAGGCGCTCGATGCTTATCAGCGCGCCTTTGACCTTGCGGCCGAGAGCCCAGGGAAATGGGTCGATCCGCCGCCCGGCAGGGTTTCCCTCGTGCGGTGGCGATTGGAAGAGAGCAGCACGGGCGACCCGCACTCCTGCCTGACCCGTGAAACCTGCACCTTCGTCATATCTCTGGTTTCGAATCGCGAAGCGGCCGATTGCGGCGTCAGTTTCATCCTTTGGGGCCTGGAAGGGACACTGGTGTGGCATGGCAATCTTTGGGACGAAAGCGGCCCTCCGTTCCTTTTGCCTAAAGGGCGTTGCGAGATCCGCGTCCGGGTGCGGCTGCCGATCAAACCGAGTCTCTATCAAATCGAGTTTAAGTTATATAACAAGTTGGATGGCGCCATTGAGAACGGATTGCTCGAGCCCAAATTGCACGTCCTCGCGGACGAAATCAACGCGCCTCCCGAATGGCAGGGAATGATTACCGAAAGACCGACTTTCGATATCGTCACCGAGACACCCCAAATTTCCCAACGCCTGTCATGAATGCGGTAACTCCAAAGTTAAGCGTCATCATCTGCACGCATAATCCCAAACCCGAATATCTGCAGCGGGTAATTGGCGGCGCTCCAGGCGCAGACGCTCGCGCTTCAGAATGGGAACTTCTCGTGGTCGATAACAAGAGCACCCGGCCAGTGAGCGAGTCGGTGGATCTTTCCTGGCATCCTCACGCGGCTGTTTCCATCGAGGAACAACTGAGCACCACCGCCGCCCGGCTCCACGGCTTGCGCCGGACGCGGGCCGATGTCCTGGTTTTTGTGGACGACGATAATGTGCTGGCACCGGATTATCTGGAGAGGGCGCTGGATATCGCGCTGACGTGGCCGATGCTGGGCTCCTGGGGGAGTGCCTGGTGTATCCAGGAATTCGAAACGGACCCCGCCCCGAGAGCTGGCGCCGTTCCTTTATTGCCTCGGCCGGGTGGAGTCCGAAAAGCCCACGTGGTCGAACTACGAAGATAGCTTTCGCAGCGTGCCGATCGGCGCCGGAGTTTGTTTGCGCCGGGTCGTCGTAGAGACTTATGCGGGGCTCCTGGCGAAAACCCCGGCGCGCGCCCGGCTGGATCGTTCGGGGCACAATCTTTTGCTCAGCGGGGCGGATTGGGATCTGGCCCTGACCGCCGTCGATTGCGGGTTGGGAACGGCACGCTTTCCCGAACTCAAGGTGAAGCACCTGATCAAAAAGGAACGGCTCGTCCTGGACTATCTTTTGCGTCTGCATATCGGGATCGCCTACGCCACGACGTGGGTGAAACATTTCAGGGGCACATTGCGCCGCCCCTATCTGGAAGACCGGATCGCCGCGCGCCTCGGTGAAATTCGCCTCTCCGCCCTGGAGCGCAAGTTTGCGCATGCCACTCGGTCCGGCGTCGCTCTCGCCCAGGCCGATATCCGCGCGGCAAATACCCCGGGCTTGCCCACCGCGGCTTCCATGTTTGAAACGCTGCTCGCCCGCCTGCCGGCCGCGCCGCCGGGAAAAGATGGCTGGCCGTGGACGATCGAGTCGCCGACGCCGGCACCCGGCGATTCCTGGCCGAGGATCACGGTCGTCACGCCCAGCTACATGCAGGGAGAGTTTCTCGAGCAGACGATTCGTGCGGTGCTGCTGCAGAACTATCCAAATCTCGAATACTTCGTGCTCGACGGTGGCAGCACCGATGGCAGCCGGGAGATCATCGAGAAATATGCGCCGTGGCTCGCCGGGTGGCGTTGCGAAACGGACCGGGGGCCAGGCGGCAACGATCAACGAAGGCTGGGCGCGTGCCGGCGGTGATGTGCTGGCCTGGATCAACAGCGATGACTGGTATCAGCCCGGTGCGCTGGCGGCGATAGCATCGCTGTTTCGTGAACCGACTGCGGCGGATTGGGTGGCGGGGCCGGTGGACGATTGCGCGGCCGATGGCACCTATTTGCGCCGGCATCCCCGCCCGGCCTACGCCGCTGGCCGAGGCACTGGGATTTCACCCGGACCGGATACTATCAGCCGGGCATGTTCTGGAGCCGAAGACTGGTGGAGAAGATCGGCTGGCTGGATGAAGGTACTCACCTGTGTTTCGATTTGGATTTCTGGGCACGCAGCCTGGTCGCGGGTTTTACGCTTCTGCCCCTGGAGAAGCCGATTGCTTGCTTTCGCAAGCACACGGCGAGCAAGACCTCGAGCCAGTTGGAAGAAACCATCACGGAAACGCTCGCGATCTTTCGGCGACACTCGGCGAATCTCTCGCCGCCGGAGCGCCGCCAGTCGGCGGCATGGTTGCGCGAATATGCGGCGGAGGTGCTCTTGCACATTGTCTATGGACATTTGAGTGAAGGGCGCAAGGCCCAGGCATGGGATATTCTGCGGCGCCAGTGGAGGTCGGCGCTCGCCTTGCGTCCCCGACGGTTGATCTGCGGTTTGCTCTATCGCGTTTTGATCAGTGGGCATCCGCCGTCATGGTTTTTGGCCGATCGCTGACCGCGAATGGAACGTGGGCCAATCCGGGCGGCGGCAGGCGCTCCGCTTGTCTGGCCCCGGATTGCCCGATAGAATCCGGCCTCGACGTCATGAATTTGCGCCCTGCCACGCGACCCCGCCTCTATGTTGCCCGAGAAGGTAGCTGATCGCCTGGCGGAAGGGTTGGCTCGGCGTCGGGAGAAGGCTTTGGATCCGATTCGGCGCTGGCTGGTCCGCAGTGGCCCGGAGGCGGCGATTCATGGACCCTGGCCGTTTCGCAAACCCTACGAACGTGCCCGCTCCGCGTCTATTCGGCCGGCGGTGGCTTGGGAGATGAGTTGATGTGCACACCCCGTCTTTCGCGAGATACGGCGGCGCAATCCGGAGTGTCATCTCACTTTCATCACGCGCCGTCCGGAATTGTTCCGCGACCATCCCGCCCTGGACGCAGTGGTGCCTTTCGACAAGCACGCGCTGCGACAGGCCTTCCCCTTGACCTACGGCCGCGTGATTCCACCGCCGCGACCGCTGATCACCTTGCTGGGGGAGTGCGTGGGGCTTTCTTTCTTCGACAATCAACTCGATCCGCCCCCGAGCGATCCCAGCGTGGAGATCAGGGAACGGTTTGCTGCCATTTCCCGACCTGCCGTGGTCATCCAGCCGCTGGCCAGCCGTGGACGCCGAACAAAGTTTGGCCAAAAGAACTCTGGCGTGAATTAATCCCGGCTCTTCTGGATCGCTTCGACGTCATCGAAGCAGGAACAGAAGCTCTCTTTTCTCCCGATGAATTTGGCCCCGGCTTTCACGCGTGGGCGGGAACAACTTCCCTCGCGGATTTCGTCTGGACGCTGAGCCAGGCCACCGTCTTCGTCGGACCCTCCTCGGGAGGAATGCATCTGGCCAATGCCTTTCGGGTGCCCAGTGTTATTTTGTTTGGCGGCTACGAATCGCCGGATGGTTATCGTTTTCCCCCGGACCCGGGCCTTTTACCGGGCGGTCCCCTGTGCGCCGTGCTGGTTGCGGGAAGATTGTCCGTATCATTTGAAATGCCTGCACATGATCGCGGTCGGCGATGTCGTGGCCGCCGTCCATGCTTTGGCCAACCAGCCGAGCACCACTAGCATGCCATCGGCTGAAATCGCCGCTCCTATTTCCAAACGGCGTACCCTGCGTGATCGCGTGAAGCCGTTGCTCGAAGCCATTTTGCGGCCGCGCTACTCCGGCATCGGAAGCATCCTCGTCTTGCACCGCATCGTGCGTGCTGGCGAAACATCGATCCAACCGGACAATCGGGCGCTGGAAATCACGGTGGACGATTTGCGAGCCATCCTCGAATGGATCTGTGATGGGACTCGAACCGGTTCCCCTCGACGAAGTGCCGCAACGGCTCGCGCAGCGTGGCCGGAAGAAGTTCATCGCGATCACCCTCGATGACGGCTACCGCGATAACCTGACGAATGCGTTGCCCCTTTTCCAGGAGTTCACGATCCCGTTTACGGTCAACATCGCGTCGGGATTTCCCGCGCGGACGGCGAGCGCCTGGTGGCATGAGATCGAGGTCATGACGACGGCGCGTGAGACGCTCGAATTCACGTGGGAGGGAACGAGTCACCAGCTCGCCTGCGACTCGGCGATGGCGCGGCAGCAAGCTTTTGAGCACCTCGCCGCGTTGATTCGTCAGCAAGGCCGCAGTCAGCGCGAAGCATTGCTGGCCACACTCGGGGAGGCCACGGGCCATGACCCGATGAAGGAAACCCACCGGCTGATGATGACTTGGGATGAAGTACGCGCGCTGGCTGCGGACCCGCTGGTCACGATCGGCGCGCACACCGTCGGCCATCACAGCCTGAACCGGCTGACTGATGCGGAAGTGCATGCCGAGGTGCTGGACTCCAAGGTCGAAATCGAAGCGCAACTAAAGCGCGAGGTGCGGCACTTCGCTTATCCCTTCGGTGGAGAGAACGCGGTCGACGAGCGCGAATTCCAACTCGCTCGCTCCGCCGGTTTCACGACGATGCTGACCACCCGCATGGCCAATCTTTTCCCGGAACATCGTGGCTTGCTCGACCGCCTGCCACGGCTCGGGGTGAGTGGAAATTATCCGGTTGTCGGCAATCTTCGTGGGCAGGAAAGCGGACTCTCGCCGGCCTTGCGCTGGGAAGCTTCAACGCGTCGTGACCTGAGGCGGAGAATGCTTCGAACATCAACGCTAAGGTAACTGTTCGACGCGTTCCGGGGTGCATTCGCGGCGCAGCAGGGCTTCCGTGGCGGCCATACTTTCCGGTGTCGCGCGATAACTTCCCCCGGCCAGCGAATCGACGATCAAGCGATAAATGGTGGCATCGAAATGGACGCTGTCGAAATAGTGGTCGAGGTGGGTGCTCACGGCGAGGTCGCCTTGAAAATCGGACAGCCGCACATTGGGCAATGGCTGCACTTGCTCGAGGATATGCCGCTTGCAGGCCAGCATCCCTTCGAAGACCGCCGGGGAATGCGTGCGCGCGAGGGTGTAATAGACCGTCGAGAAAGGCGGAAACCAAAGATCGAATTCGACCTCGGGATGCGCGCGCATCACGCGCAAAAAATTGTCGTCGAAGCTGGCGTCCAGCAAAGCTGGAGTGAATCGATCGCTGTCCGTACGAAAGATGGAACTCTGGTCGCGGGTCGCCGCCATCTCTGGAGGACCGGTTCCCGCCCGGCGACTCTCTTTTCTCCGGCCAATCCGCTCAGATCCGAGACGTTGCGCGGATGGTAGAGCGGGATGCCGCCGTAGCGGAGTAATACGCGCAGCGTGGCTTTCGTGGTATCGATGTTAAGCAAGTAATGCGGTAACTTATCGAGCGGGTGGGTGGTGTAGAAATAGCTGGGAAACGCGCCTTCGAAATCCGGAACCCAATCACTCGGCCCCCGGAGAAACTCACTGTTCACATCCCACACCACACGGCGCACGCGGCCGGTGCGGAGCGCCACATCGAGCATCAGCGACTGTTCGCGCGCCGAAGCGCCCTGCATGGATAGGTTGATCGCATCGCAATGCATCGACTCGCGCATTTGCGCCAAATCGAAGCCTCGCGAAACGGAGGTGCCGATGATGACCGTGTCATAGGGATAGTTGCGGGCGAGTCCGGGATTCTGGTAGCGCGTCTGGTCGCTGAATTCGGGCGGGTAAGACGCCCGGCGGTAATACTGGAGAGGGTCGACGAGCCAATTGACGAGCGCGATGAGCACGCATCCCACCAGCGCCAGCACCGCCATGCAGGCCAGGTGTCTTTCTGGAGAGAGCGGCTTCCACATGACTCAAAACTGGAAGTACAAGAACTCCGAGTTATGGGAGAGATAGAGGACGGAATGACCAGGAGCAGGGCGGTCGCGGTGGCCGTGCCGTAGTTCCAACTCCATAGAGCGCGGCCCGGATCTCTTTCCCCTTTGGGGAATTGCGCCTGTCGGAGAAGAGCCTGCGTATTGGGCGCGAAAAGCGCCAGCGCGCCGGCGAGGAGCAAGAGCAGCAGTTCATCGCGCTTGCCGGGAATCGGGCCCGGCCATCCGCTCTGCCCCACCATGCCGCGCAGCACGACCATGGCATGGTGCACGGTGCCCGCCCGAAAGATGACCCAGCCGACAATGACGGCCAGCAAGGTGAGGACGCGCCCACTCACCCGGGCGAGCGGCGCCTGGCCCAGGCTCGCCCGGCGATCACCCGCCGCCAGCCGCGATTTACCACGAGATAGATTCCGTGCAATCCACCCCAGATGACAAACGTCCAGGCCGCTCCATGCCACAGACCGCCGAGAAGCATCGTGAGAAAGAGATTGAGATACCGCCGTGGCCCGCCGAGACGATTTCCGCCCAAGGGGATATAAAGGTGATCGCGCAAAAACGTGGAAAGCGAGATATGCCAGCGCCGCCAGAAGTCGATGATGTCGCGGGCCTGATACGGCGAATCGAAGTTCAGCGGAAAGCGGACATTGAACATGCGCCCAAGCCCGATCGCCATGTCGGAATAACCCGAGAAATCGAAGTAAAGCTGGAGCGTATAGGCGAGCGCCCCGATCCAGGAGGCGGCCAGCGCGGGAGTCTGTCCCTGGGCGACGCTATCGAAAACCACGCCGACCAGGGGTGAGAGTTGATCGGCAATGACGACCTTTTTGGCCAACCCGAGGACGAATAGGGTAACTCCTCCGGCCATATTGGCCGCGTGAAAGCGATAAGTCTCCGGACGGGCAAACTGGGGCATCAAATTGCGGTAGAGGACGATGGGTCCGGCGATGAGATGGGGAAAAAACGTCACGAAGAGCGTGTAGTAGAGGAAATCGTATTCCCGGGTGACCCCGTGGTAGGCATCGACGAGATAGGCGATTTGCGTGAAAGTGAAAAACGATACCCCGAGCGGGAGGACGATCGCGCTCCAATGCCAATGAGTGCCAAATAGCATGCTGGCATTGTCCACGAAGAAGCCGGCGTACTTGTAATACCCGAGCAAGCCGAGATTCCCGCAGATGCCCAGGGCCAGCAATCCTGGCGCGAGACTCTTCCGCGCCGCGCCGCGCGCTCTCGAGATCAAGACCCCGAGCGTGTAATTGAACCCGATGGAACCGCCGATGAGCGCCAGATAGTGCGGATTCCACCACCCGTAAAAGAACAAAGAGGCAACGGTCAGCCAGAGTGCGGCCATTCGCGGGCGCCCCCGTGCTCCGATTAGAAAGTAACCCAGCAAAGTCGCCGGCAAAAAGGCGAAGATGAAGACGTGCGAATTGAAAAGCATGCCTCGGAGCCGTGAGTGGGTCAGGTAGCTAAGTCACACCGGATCGCTTGCGGAGCAGTGCTGCATCCGCGCCCCGGTTCGAACCGGCTAATCATCAATGCTTGGACTCGGCATTGCCTTCGTCGAAATAAGTGTGGCCGGCAAAGGAGGTGGTCTGAAGATATTGCTGCCAGGTGTGCGTGTCCTTGAAGATGACGCCGCTGGTGATATCACGGGAGGCCTCGAGGCGCTTGGTCACCGGCTTTTCGTCGGGCAGGGGAGTGCCGGCCAGGGCTTCCGTGAGCACGCGGCCATCCACGCCATCCGGCGAGGCGAGATGGAGCAGGTGCAGAAGCGTGGGCGCCACGTCGATGTTACCGGTGGGGAATTCATCGCGGTAACCGACACGGATGTCCGGGCCACCGGCCACGAGGGTGTTGTGAATATCGTATCTGCTCAGCGAACCGTGCATGCCGCTGCCGGTCTTGTTTTCCGAAACGAGCAGGCCGGGCGTGCCGACCGCGTTGTTACCGCCGCTCCAGCGGAAGCTGTAAACGATGTCCGCCGCGGCGGGGCTGTCGATGTGGGCGGCGCTGATGGCAAACGTGCCCGGCAGCGCATCGCGCGTGAAGATGGGACCGGCAAAATCGCTCTGCTGCAGCAGGTCGACGAGCTTGGCGATCTTCGCTTCATCGTGGCCGACCACATAAATGCCGGTCGTGCCCCCGACATTCACGGACATCACCTGGCCGTTCGCGGGAGGGGAAGTGAATTGCTTGGAAGTCATCACGCCGTGCTCGTTGAGATATTGCACGGGATCCACCGTGCGCTCGATGGTGCTGAAGCCGTGATCGCTCACCACGAAGATGTCCGTCTTGTCGAGTTCCCCGCGCTTCTCAAGTTCGGCCACGACGAGACCGAGATTGGTATCGCTGTCGTGAATGCCCGCGAGGGCCGCGGGATGGCCGGGGGAGGAGACGTGTTGGGGGTAATCGGGGTCGCTGAGCCAGAGCACCGAATAGCGCGGCACGCCATCGTGCCAGAGGTGCTCGAGCAGCGCGCGGGTGGTCCAGCGATTCTCCTCGGTATTGGGTTTGGGGTTGTTGGAATCCGCCTTGTAAGGCGGGAACGCCCCCAGCGCGGCGGTGATGGGCTCGACCAGGCTGGCGGGATACGATTTGCCGGCGAAGACCGTGCCATTGCGCGGCTCGGCGGGCCGCTCGGACTGGCGATCGTGCAATTGCGCCACGGGCTTCGTGCCCGCGACCGCCGTCGTCTGGCCCGCCTGGCGGGCAATCTCCGCGACCGTCATCACGCCGAGGTATTTGCCGCCGGTCAGCTCATCGCCCTTGCGGATCGTCGCGGGGTCTTCCGTGTGGACCGGCCCCCCGCGGATTGATGTCCCGGCCGGTACTCCTGGTTCGCGACCACGTGACTGCGGGCGGGAAAGGCGCCCGTGGCCAGCACCGTGCCGTTCACTTCTGTTGTGGTCGGCCAGAACGAATGGTTGTTCGCGAAGTAGGTGCCCCCGCTGCACCAGCGCCTGCAGGTTCGGGGTATTCTCCGCATTGATGAAATCCGGGCGCATCCCGTCCCAGACGACGAGGATCACATGCTCGGCCTTGGGGGTGAAGGGGGCCTCCGCCGCGCGCAC
>JBBCHV010000035.1:0-77538 GCA_037200205.1 Chthoniobacter sp. | reverse complement strand
AGAAATACACGAGCTTGTAGCGGTCGGTCACGACCCCGTAATGCCGCGCCACCTGGTGCACCGCCGGATGCTCGTAATATGGTAGTAAAAGCTCTTCCGCCAATCGGCCGGCGTCTCCCCGCGCATCACCGGCACGAGACTGTGGCCCTGCATGTCCGCGGGCACCGGAGCACCGGCGGCTTCGAGAAACGTCTCCGCGAAATCGACGTTCGAGACGATGTCCTTGTTCACGCTGCCCGGCTGGATCACACCCGGCCAGCGGACCAACAGCGGGGTGCGCAGCGATTCTTCGAAATCCAGCGCTTGTCGAACCACCCATGCTCCCCGAGGTAAAAGCCCTGGTCCGACGAATAAACCAGGATGGTATTGTCGGCGAGTCCCTCGTCCTCGAGATACTTCAGAATTCGGCCCACGCTATCATCGACCGATTTGATACATGCGAGATAGTCGTGCATGTAACGCTGGTACCGCCAGCGGATCAGATCGTCCCCCTGTAAGTTGGCCTGGCGGTACGCTTCATTGCGCGGCTCGTAATAAGCATCCCCACACTTTCTTCTGCTCGGGTGTAAGCTGGGGCGGCGGAACCAGCTTCATGTCCTTCTCGTTCATCGTCTGCTTGATCATCATGTCCTGCGAGTGCTCCGCCTTGCCGCGGCCCGAGTAGTCGTCGAAGAGCGTTTCCGGCTCGGTATATTTCCGGTCCCCGTCGTGATCGAGGTCCTTGAGATTCGGCTCCCACTCGCGGTGCGGCGCCTTTTGCTGGCACATCAGCAGAAATGGCTTCGACTTATCGCGCTGCTTCATCCAGTCGAGCGCGGTGTCGGTAATGATATCCGTGACGTAACCCGCCGTCTTGATGCGCTCCCCGTTGCGAATCATGGGCGGATTGTAATAGACCCCCTGCCCCGGCAGAATCTGCCAGAAATCGAAGCCGGTGGGATCGCTGACGAGATGCCACTTGCCGATCATCGCCGTCTGGTAACCCGCGGCCTGCATGAGCTTCGGCATCGTGACTTGCGCACCATCGAAGCGATTGCCCGAGTTATTGAAGAAGCCATTGAGATGGCTGTATTTGCCCGTCAGCACCGTCGCCCGCACGGCCCGCAGATCGAATTCGGCACCAGGCAACGGTCGAAGCGCACCCCTTCCTTCCCCAGCCGATCGATATTCGGCGTCTCGATCAAATGCCGGGGATCGCCATAGGCGCTGATCGCCTGGTAGGCGTGATCGTCCGAGAGATGAAGACGATGTTGGGCCGCTTCGCCGCAGAGTCGGCTCCACTCGCGACGCAAACCAAGGCGAAGACGATGAGAGATGTGGCGAACTTGGCCAGCTTGGCAGGGATCATGGGAGGGATGGAAAGAATCGCGATAAGCCCACAACCCCTCATTTCTCCGGAGGTTGCCACGGAACGCTCCCGCCACGCTGGACCCTGCCGGCGCAGAGCAAGGCTCAGATTGCGGAAGGTGCTCTTTTCCTTGTTGGCCAGGTCGGTCGTCTCCTGTGGGTCGTCTCTCAAGTTGTAGAGTTCGATGGGCGCGAAGACATTGTCGCGCACCAGTTTCCCAGTCGCCCTGGCGCAGAGCCTCGGTGCTCGCGCCTTGATGCTGCAAGCCGCCTTCGCGCCACATGAAATAAAGATCGCGCGTCAGCTCGGGCTGCGCCTCGCCGCGCAAGGTCGGCAAAAAGCTCACTCCGTCCAACCCCCGCCGGAGGTGTCAACCCCGCCATCCTCCATGGCCGTGGGCAGGACGTCCATGAGCAGCACGATCCGATTGCTGTGCGTACCTGGAGCAATATGGGTCGGGCCAGCGCACCACGCCTGGAACGCGCAAGCCGCCTTCGTACATGTGCGTCTTTCCACTCCGCCACGGCCCATTGTTCGCCTCGTTGCCGAGCACCCCTCCGTTATCGCTCGTGAATAGGACCAGCGTGTTTTTGGCCAGGCCGGTCTCATCCAATTTCGCCAGCACCTTTCCCACGCCGTCGTCGAGATGCTCGATGAGGGCCACGAGTTTCGCGCGCTTCTCGGAAATGCCCGGCTCCCGCGCCTTTACCTTCTCCAGCATTCCGGCTTCGGCTGGATGGGGATCGTGCGGCGCATTGTAAGCGAGATAGAGGAAGAACGGTTCCTTGCTCTGGCTCTGCCCATCGAGATAGCGGCAGGCCCAATCGGTGAAGACATCGGTGGCATGGCCTTCCGGTGACACCGTCTCCTGGTTATGCCGCATGAGATTCAATCCGTGGCGCAGATGCGTCCAGTAGTCCTCCATCATGTCCCCTAGGAACCCGTCGAAGAGATCGAAGCCGCGCTCGGTGGGAGTATTCGGCGAGTGGAGGCCGAGGTTCCATTTACCGATGATCGCCGAATGATAGCCGGCCGGCTTGAGCAATTGTGGGAAGAGCTTCGCGCTCTGCGAGAGGCCAGCCCCAATTGCTGTCCGGATCTTCCTCGCGAATCATGCCGCCAACCCCGACGCGGTTGGGAAAGCAGCCGGTCATCAGCGCCGCCCGCGACGGCGAACAGACGCAACTATTCGCATAGAAGTTATCGAAAGTGAGCCCCTCCCGGCAGAGGCGGTCGACATTCGGCGTGCGAATGTCCTTCGTCCCGAAGGCGCTGTATTCACCGCGCCCCCAGATCGTCACAAAGAATGACGATGATATTCGGCTTCACCTGCCTCCTCCGCGAGGGCGGGCAGGGCAAAAGCAAAGATCAATAACAGCAGAACGTATCGTGGTGCGCTTCTCATGAAATAGCGAATGAGGTGATGTTACGGATGAATCGGCACGGTGCCGTTGGCATCGACCTGCCAGCCCCATTTTTTGATGTAAGCATCGGCGGGCAGAAATTCATCGCCGCGCTCCTGCAGCTTGCGCTTGAGCGTCGCATCCAGTTCGGCTTGCAAGGCGGCGTAGGCGGGATCGCCCACGAGATTGTGCATTTGCAAGGGATCCTCCTGGTCATCGAAGACAGCCACGGGCCGTCGAGATCGCGCACGAAAGTGTAGCGCGTCGTCCGCACCGCACGGTATTCCTTGCCGCCCTTGCGCCGATCCCATTCGCCAAGGGCGCCGCGCAGAGAAGCACGGTCGCTCCGTCGCCGGGATTCGCCCCCGCCGTGCAGATACTTGCTGTAGTCCAGGCCCTCGACCGTCTTGGGAATCGCCACGCCGCAAAGTCCGAGG
This sequence comes from Chthoniobacter sp., assembly GCA_037200205.1. GTDB lineage: Bacteria > Verrucomicrobiota > Verrucomicrobiia > Chthoniobacterales > Chthoniobacteraceae > Chthoniobacter. The sequence continues at coordinate 74,350 of JBBCHV010000035.1, read as the reverse complement.
AGGGTCGGCATGAAGTCTTCCGAATTGGTGGGCGCATCGAATTCGCGCGCCTGTTCGCCAAAGCCCTGCGGCCAGTGAAAAAGGAGCGGGATGCGCGCCGCCTCGTCGTAGGGCTTCTGTTTTTTCATCATCCCTTGTGAGCCCAGCATGTCGCCGTGATCGGCGGTGAAAACGAGCAGCGTGTGATCGTCGAGCCCCGTCTCCTTCAACGTCGCGCGCACTTCTCCCAGGCAATCGTCGAGCGCGCTGCAGTGCGCATAATAACCGGCAATGTTTTTGCGCGTGGCCTCGGCCATCGCCTCCGGCACATTCGCGCGCAGGGTGATCTTCTGCGGATCGTAAAGCGCGCGGTATTTTTCCGGCGCGGTGAGATACGGATCGTGCGGCGGTCCCCAGGAGAGGAAGAGCACGAAGGGCTTCTCCGCTTTCGCGTGGTCCTTCAGGTACTGCACCGCATCGTGCGTCTGATCGATGGCATCGTAACCCGACCAGTGAAGCTTGTCCGAAGTATCGCCGTAGAAGATCGAGTCGGTGTAATTGTGCGTGCACTCGAGCACCTTCCAATAGTCGAAACCCTGCCGCCGCTCGCGCGGGATGAAACTCAACCGCCCGTGCCCGTCCACGTGCCATTTGCCGATGAAGCCGGTGTCGTAACCGGCGTCGTGCATCACCTTGCCAATCGTCACCGCGTTCGGGTCGAGCGGCACGTCATTCAGGAATACGCCGTGTGTAAGGGCCGCTGACCGGTGAGATACGAGGCGCGCGTCGGCGAGCACACGGGCATGCCGGAGACCGCGTTCACGCAGCGCACACTGACCTTCGCCAGCGCATCGAAGTTCGGCGTCTTCACATTGGGATCGCCCGCAAACCGAACGCCTGCTCGCGCCATTGGTCCGCAATCACCACTACCAAGTTGGGCTTTCGTTCGGCAGCCGAGATCCGGATGGCCACGAAGAGGCACAGAAAACACAAAAGGGATTTTCGCATAAATCTCTAAAGAACTCAGTCAGCACTACCGGACTTCGCCTTGTAGTTGCGGTCCTTCCACAACTCAATCGGCACGTCGTTCTTCTGTGGCGCTCCAGGTGTGCTTCGGCCGTCGGCCACATATTTCTCCAGAAGATGAGTGAGCCGATCGACCAGTTCGGTGTGGTCCGCCTGAGTGTTAGTCTTCTCGCCGATGTCCGCGGTCATATCGTAGAGCTGCACGGCGGGTAGCGCCTTCGCCGCGACCGTATTGGGTCGGGGCGCGCTCCAGCCACCCGAACCCGAGCAGAGCTCCAGCTTCCAGTTGCCCTGCCGGATGGCGAAAGAACCATTGATCGAGTGATGCACGATCGCCTCCCGCAGCGGCTGGGTCCGCCTGGCCGAGCAACGCCGGTAACATACTGACGCTATCTTCGCCCGCGTCGTCAGGCAGCTTTACGCCGATGATCTCCGCACAGGTCGCCATAAAATCCGTGAGGCACGTAATCTGGTCGCTGCTCGTGCCGGCTTTGATCTTCCCCCGGCCAGCGCGCGATGAACGGGATGTGATGGCCGCCATCGAAAATGTCCGCCTTGGTGCCGCGGAAAACGTAACTCGGATTGTGCCCCTTTTCCGCCAGCTCGGCAAAATTGGCCTGCGGCGAACAACCATTGTCACTCGTGAAAATCACCAGCGTATTTCCGCGAGCTCCTGCCGGTCCAGCGCCTGCAATACTTCGCCGATCGCCCAATCCGTCTCCATCACGTAATCCGCATACGGGCTGATCCCGCTCCTGCCCTGCCACTCCGCACTCGGCGCGATGGGCGTGTGCGGCGCATTCAGCGGCAGATAGAGGAAGAAAGGCTTGCCGGATTTCGCCTCTGCCGCGCGCTGGCCGACGAACTCCACGGCCTTGCGCGCCACCGTCGGCAGTACGTCCCGCGCTTCAAACCCCGGCGCCGCCGGTCCGAGCCGCGAAGGATTGCTCTTCCGCCCTTCGGTCAGCGGGAATGACTTTTCCGCCGTCGGCAAGAACGGTCACGTGATCGTTCTCGATGAACGTGTACGGCACCATATCCAGCGACGCGCTGATCCCGTAGTAATAATCGAAGCCCACGCTGTTCGACCATTCTGGATCGCCTGCGTGAAGTCCACGTTGTGCACCTGTTCCACCCTCTCGATGTTCAGCTCGCTCACCTCCTTGCCCGGCAGCTTCACCCAATCCATGCCGAGATGCCATTTGCCGATGCACCCCGTCGCATAGCCGTGCTCCTTGAGCAGGCTCGCCACCGTCATGCGTCCCGGCTCGATCAGGCGCGGACTCAGCCCGCCCAGCACGCCGCTCTGCAAGCGCGAACGCCAATTATAGCGCCCCGTGAGCACCCCATAGCGCGTGGGCGAACACACCGCCGAACTCGAGTGCGCATCGGTGAACCGCATCCCCTCTTTGCCCAGGCGATCCATATTGGGCGTCGCAATCTTGCCGTCCGCGTTCAGACACTTCACGTCTCCATAGCCGAGGTCGTCGCAGAGAATGTAGATGATATTCGGCGCGGCGGCGCGCGCGGCGGGCGAAGCCGCCATCAGCGCCAGCGCGCAAACTGCCAGCGTGAATCGGAAACCAGGAGCGGGGGAACGCGGAATCATAAGCGATGGGAACGGTGAGGAATGGGACAAACCCTTGCGGACGCCGAGGGTTGCAGTGTTCTCTCAACTTCCCACCGCGATGCACACCATTTCTTGGCGGAACGCCCGGCAACTAAGGCTTCACGCCCATCGCCACCGCCGTCGGTGTCTTGCGCACTTTCAGCAACACCGGGAAACCTCGACTGCAATCCCTCGGTGCTCTCATTGGCGCGTGCGTTGCCGGTCACGACCTGGATGAACCGGTCCTGCTCCGGCACAAATTTCTCCGCAGCTCAGGAGAACACCTCGCGCTCCGTCTCGTTGGCGCGCACCTGCACGCCGTTCAAGCCGATGCTGTCCACGATCACGCCGTGGGGCAGACCCTCGACATCGAGGCTGACCGCCGCATCGTTGCCGTGCCGGTCCACCCGCAGCCACGCGGACACGCGCTCGCCGGGCGCGAGCGTCACTTCGTACGGCTTCGCCGGCGCCGTCTTGCCATCGCCCTGCGGCTTGCCCGCGACATCCGGCTCCAGAAATAGCATCTGCCGCGGCGGCGCCGCGACCGCGATCACGGGCAACCCCTCCACCGGGCGGCTCGTCTCCTTGCCATTCACCGAAGCGGTCGCCGTGAGCTTCATCCCGCTGAAATCCACCATCCCCTGTTTCGCTTCCGGCAGCGCATAAATGCTGCCCGTGGCGGTGAGATGCCCCGCCTCCACCACGATCGGGGTTGTCACGAAAAACCCCGGCGGCACGCCCGTCACGTCCACACGCACATCGCCGTCCCAGCCATCCTTGCGATCCACTTTCACCACGATCTGCTCCCCACTTCCGGCAGGAATGTTCATCGTCCCCTTGGCGGCCAGCGCCGCAGTAAAATCCGGCTCCAGTGGCCGCACGATGAGCCGGTAGGCAAAACGCTCCCCACTCCACCCGCGCGTATCAGTCACCCGCACGAGATACCGGCCCTTCGCCGGCGCGGTGAAGATCAGTCGCGAATCCCGGCCCAGCGTCCGCTCGCTGTCATCGTCGTTGGCATAGTTGAGCGTGAAGACCGGCAGACCGTTCGGCACGATCTTCGAGCCGATGGGCTTCGGCTCCACTACATAACACGGCTCATCGAGCCCGTGACCCGCCGCGCTCGTGTTGAAGTAAGCGCGCCGGACGCCGCCGCGCGTGTAGTAGATCATGTCGGCATCCGGCCCCCGCGCCAGACGGAAGATCTTCACCACCTCGCCATTGAAATACATGTAGTCGTTCAGTTCCATCTCCATGAACTGCCCGAGCCGGATGCCCGCCGAAGTCGCATCCGTGCTGCGCAACGTGAGCCACGAATCCTTCGTCGCCTGCAGCAGCACCTGCGGCACCGGCTCGCCCTTGGCGTCGAGCACCTCGATCTTCGTATCCGCCGGCGAGCCGAGCATCGCTGCGCGCGTCTCGATCACGAGTTGCTGCCCCTGCTCCGCGTCGAAGCCGTAGAGATCCGCATCCGCCGCCGCCGGCTGATCCTTGACAAAAAGGCGCCCGTTGACCGAGGCGGGAATCGTCAGCAACTGTGCCTGGTCCGGCGTGTCGTTCGGCTCCTGCTCGAGCGTCTCGGCCATCGGGCTCGCGACCACGCGCATATTCACCCGGCTGCGATAGGCATCCGTATCCAGGGGCAGTTTCACGTCTCCGTCCGCACCGGCCTTCACGGTCAGCGTGTCGGTCGTCAGATTGTGTCCCACGAGATGAATCGTGCTCTCGGCATTGGCCGGCACCGACAGCGGCCACCAGCCCGTGACGTAGGGCAGCACCCCCGCCGTGAGCCGGTAGAAATGCGCGGGCGAACCTTCCAGCGTGATCTCCAGCACGCGCACGGTGTAATGGCCATCGCGCGGCACGGTGAAGGCGATAAAGGGATCGCTGCCGCTGTCCAGGCCGTTGTTCGCCGCCACCAGCTTGTGCTCGTCATCAAGGATCTCGATGCGGGGCGTCTGCATTTTCGATTCGATCCGCTTCGCCGCCAGATCGAAAACGATCGTCTCGCCCTTCTTCCCCGCGAAGCGGAAATTGCCCTGCTGTCCCGTGCTGGCCAGTGTGCCCCAGAGATTGAGCGGCAACGTTTCGATCGTGAAAGGTTCGTTCGAGGACGGAACGAGCGTCTGGGGCAGATAATCCACGAGCAGCTTCTGCTTCGCCGATTCACCGGCGGCAGTCACGACGCTCACCTCCACCTCGGTGCGCGGCACCTTGGCGTCAGCGGTGATCGTCAGTTCCGCACCCCCCTTCCCTTCCTCCACTGTGGCCTGCAGTCCTCCCAGGCTGAATTTCACTTCCTTGATTCCCGCGAGATTCTTCCCGGTCAGTTTGACCTTCGTGGTCGCGCCGCTCTGCACCCCGCGCGGTTCCAGGCGCGTGATTTCCGGAATCGGCGGCATCACCGGTTTGGCCGGTTTCGCCATCGCCGCTTTCACTATCGGCGGCGGCGCGGCCGACGCTTGGCCGCTCGCGGAATCGTAAAAGGCCAGCGACCCATCCAGCCTTCCGACGGCGAGCAGGCCGCCATCGAGCAGCGCCAGCCCCGGCGACCAATCCGGCTGCGGCTCGAGCACGCGCAGTTCCGTCACGTCCGCCGCCTTCCACACCTTCACCGCACGGTCTGCCGCCGTGGAGACGAGTTGTTGCCCGTCGGCGGAGAACGCCAGATTCAAAATCGCTCCTTCGTGAGCGAAGCGCGTGAGCAAGAGCGGATTGCTCCCCTCCTCCGCCTTCTCGCTCACCTGCCACACGCGAATGCGGCTGTCCACCCCGCCCGCCGCCAGCGTCTTTCCATCCGGCGCGAACATCACGGCTGTCTGCTCCTTCAGCGGCTGCGACAGCGTATCGAGCCGCTTGCCCGAGGCCACCTCCCAGAGCTTCACCGTGCGGTCCGCGCTCGCGCTGGCCAGCACCTTGCCATCGGGGCGGAAACTCAGGCCATAGACGCCGCCGTTATGCCCGGTCAGCATCTTGATCTCTTTCCCGTCGGCCACATTCCACAGCTTGATCTTCTGGTCGTAGCTACCCGTGGCTAGCGTTTGCCCATCGGGCGAAAGCGCCAGCGCATAGAGCGCATCCTTGTGCCCTTCATAAGTCCGCACCAGCGCGCCGTCGGCGGTCTTCCATTGATACGCGATGCCGCCGATTCCCGCGTCGCCCGCCGCCGCGAAAAGCATCGAGCCATCGCCGGAAAAGCGTAGCGCATTCACCTTGCCCACGATGCCCTCGATCGTCCGCACCGGCCGCCGGGTCGACGCGTCGAGCAATTGCACCGCCGCGTACGACCCCACCGCGATCATCTTCGCCTGCGGCGAAAACGCCAACGCCTGGATCGCCTTCTTGTGATCGCCCTTGGGCGCGATCTTCGGCAGCCTTGCCAGCACGTCGGCGATCTTCATCGGCGCCGCCGGCGGCTGCGCCCCGGCATCGATCCATTGCCGGATCAGCGCAATTTCCTCGGGCTTCAAATGCTCCTTCTTCCCGGCGGCATGAACTTGTTCTTCCCCTCCTTGCCGCTGCGGCCCTCGAGAAATTTCACGATCAAGGAATCCTCCGCCTTCCCCGGGCTCGAATGCCTTGCCCGCCTTCCCGCCCTTGATTAGCGCTTCATAGGTCTCCAGGCTGAACTCGCCTTCCGCATCGTCGCCCGCGTGGCAATCCACACAGCGCTCCTCAAAGATCGGCGCGATCTTCGCCGCGTAATCCACCGGCTCAACCGCGTGCAGCGTCGAAAGTGGCCACACCAGCACAACGGCGAGCGTGAGGGAAACGAAAATCCGAGTCGGCAACAGCTTCATGGGGAACAAATAAGCAACGTCGTCGAGTAAACTCGTTCCGCCGGGAAATTGCACTTACGAGGTTGCGTAAGGGTAATTGCCCTCCCCTCCTTTCCAGCAATTCCAAATCACTCTGCTTGGGACTCAGTTTCTTTGGCATCCATAGCTCAATGCTTAAGATACATTAATAGTACAAGCCGTTTCTTCAACCTCACCCACTTTTAATCACACCCGGCTCTAGGGGGGCCGCTCCATCCGGGTTTGCAACCCGCCGTTCCATCAGTCAAATGGAGGCGTGACTTCGCTTCGCCTCCTGCTCGTCGCCGCCCTGCTCTGCCTTTGCCGTGTCGCTGTCGCGGCTCCGCCCAAGGTTACCTGCACCTTCGACGATCACGGTCTTGCCACGCTGAGCTATGGCGATGTGCAGTTCATCAAGCGGGGCACTCCCGGGGTCAGCAATATCTGGTTCGCGGATGACAAGGGCGGCCAGGTCGCGGCCGACAAGAGCAGCCCGAACATTTCCTTCGACCGTGTCGCCCAGCGCTACTCCTACTCCCTGCCCTGGGGCGCGGTGCGGTGCCGCTATCAACTCGTGGGCACGCGCCTGAACATCGAGCTCCAGCTCGAAAACGATACCGCGGGGCCCATGAGCGGGGTCGAGCTCGACCTGCTCGAATTGCAGTTTCCGCGGCGCCCCTCGGGCACGCCTTGGGAGAAGCGCTTCCAGATGATCAGCGACAACGATGGCGATATCACCGCCCAGGTCGCCGATTACCAGACGGGCGTGCTCACCTATTGCAACGACGACCCCAGGAGTGCGATCCGCGCGGGCTTTTCGCCCGGCGGCGCACCGCCGCAGGAAACGTGGCTGTTGCGGGTGACCTCTCCGCAGCCGACCGACGCGCAGCCGAAGGTCTTCGTCGAGCCGCGCAGCCTGAAGACGTTTCACTTTTCCATTCGCTTCTCGGAGCCGGGGGTGCCGCTCAAGGAAATCGCCGGCGATATCATGGAGAAATTCGTGGCCGCCCATCCCTTCCAGCTCAAGTGGCCCGACCGGCGGCCGATCGGCATGTTCTCGCTGGCCAGCGGGGCGCACAGCTCGGCCACCAATCCGCGCGGCTGGTTCGGCGAGCCGAATGACGATTTTGTCGGCAAGAATGGCGCGAAACATTTCCGCGACAAGGTCTTCGAGATCGCCGACCGCAGCATCGGCATTCTCAAGAGCATGGGCGCGCAGGGCATGATCTTCTGGGACATGGAAGGCGAAGAGTTTTCCAACATCAACTTCGTCGGCGACCCGCGCATGACCGCGACGCTCGCCCCGGAAATGGAAGCGGTGGCGCCGGAGCTCTTCGATCGCTTTCACAAGGCCGGGCTGCGCACCGGCGTGTGCATTCGCCCCTCGAAAATCGTGCCCGGCTGGGACGGCAAATCGAAATGGCAGCACAGTCACATGGGCTTCGACGTGGTGGAAGAGATGAACCAGAAAATCATCTACGCGAAGAAGCACCTCGGCTGCCTGCTCTTCTACGTGGATACGAACGTGCGCTATTTCAACACTCCCGATGGAAGGTGGATTCACGGTTGCTCGAGGGCGCCGTGTTCAAGCACCTCGCCGACTTGCATCCCGATATCCTCATCATCCCGGAGATTCCGCGGCTCGATTACTGGAGCTGCACCGCGCCGTACCAGGAGCTGCGCCCGCACTTCTTCGGCAATCACGCCGCGACCGATTCGCGGGTGCTGGAGTTTTATCCGCGCGCCTTCAGTGTCATCAATCCCATCGACGGCCCCGCCCAGGAGCGCCGGGCCGAGATCGTCGCCGGCCAGCGCCGCGGCGATACCCTGCTCTTCCGCTGCTGGTTCCCCGATGAACAGAACAAGGTGTTCAAAGGGATTCTCGACGACGCGCTCGCGAAATAGGGAAAGTGCCAAGAGCCAAGTTGCGAGAGCCAAGTGATTCCGCAGCGGGAGCGTAACTTGGCTCTTGGCTCTTGGCACTCCCCCTAGCTGCCCGGCGGCATGGCATAAAGCCGAATGCCCGGATGCAAGTACAGCACCGTCCCGCGTTCGCGCTCGAAGAGCAATTCGCCGTCGCGGCGCAACTCCGTATAGAAGGCCTTGCGACGCTCGAAGTCGGCCGTTTCGCCTTTCTTCGGGCGGACTCCGCTGAGCAGGAATCCACCGTAGTCCGATTCCGAAATGGCGACGTGCGTGATCCCTTTTTTGCGCAGTTCCTCAATGCTGCCGAGATCGGCCGCGTACTTTCTCGCGATGACCGTCTGCGGCAGGGGCTCGAAGCGCGCGGCATCGCGCGAGTTGTCCGGGTCCGGCAAGAGCACGCGGCTGTCTTTTACGATGACGGCGGTCGCGGGCAACTGCGTCCTCACCCAGTCGAGAAACTCGCGGTTGTCATCGTGTTGGAACGCCATCTCGTAGCGCAACCAAGAGGGCACTTGCGCGGCGACCAGGATGACGATGGCCGCGATCGTCGCGAGCCGTTCCGGCATCCAGCGGCGAAGCAGTCCTCCGGCATCGAGCGTGGCGAGGGCTGCAAAAAGCGTGAACAGGGCGGTCGCCGGCAAAAAGTAGCGGTCGTTCGATTTCGGCGAGAAGGACAGCGCGAGCGTGTAGATGAAGGGAAACGCGATGAGCAGCCACTCCACGCGTTTCAGCTCGCGCCGCTCATGCCAGCGTTTCACCAGAAAGACCACCAGCAGCACCCAGATCACCGGCGTGGTGTTGTCGCGAAAAATGTTCAGGTAGAGGCTGTGCGGCACCCGGCGGGTCGTGCCTTGCTGACCGTGCACCACGAGCTGCATTTCGCGATCGAAGCTATGCGCGAAGGCCGCCGGATTCATGATCAACGGCAGATTGATCAGTAACAATACCGCGCCCAGCGCCACCACGAACGCGCCCAGCCGCAGTCCCCGCCCTTCCCGCGGCACGTGCCAGAGCACCGGCGCCACGACGACTAGCACCGCCAAGCCGATGTATTTGCCGGAGATCGCGCACGCGACCGCCGCACCGAGCAGCGCGGCCCGCGTGACGCTCGTCTTTTGCGCGAAGAGAAACGCCGCCAGGAACGAAAGCGCGACCCCGAAGACCAGCGCGGTGTCCTCTTTCAAATAGTGGGCCAGCTCGAAAAACTGGTGGTGCAGCAACAGCGTGAGACCGGCCGCGATAGCCGCCGCCCAGCCGCGCCACGCGAAGGCCAGCAGGGAAAGCGCGACGACCGCGAGCGCGGTAAACGACGCGGAAACCCACCGTCCCGTCTCGACGATGCGCTGCTCCTGCAGCGGCACGCCGCCCATTTCCACCGCGAGCCGGGCCGCGGTGAGCAGCAGCATCGGGTGATGGTAATTCCAGTTCCCGGTGCGCACCTGTTCCACCTTCACCGCTTCATCCGGGTGGTAGAAATAGGGAAACTGATTGTGCCGCGTATCGAGCAGGAGCACGGCGATGAAAAGCGCGAGCGACCACAGGCCCAGTGCCGCCCACATCCGCCCCCGCGACTCGCCCCCGGGCACGGCCTCACTCATGTCGCGAACGATTCAGACGGGCCGGCGATGGGAAGGGCATCGGCGCATTTTGCGAAACCGGTGGCCGCTTGTCACGCCTCGCGCGTGGGGTTGTCGCTGTAGCCGGGCTCGTTGAACCCGGTCCGTGCGGCCCGCCGCCTTCCGCCCCCCCGGGGTCATTGACCCCGGCTACAGGGCAGGTCCCCCTTCGTCAGCGTGAAGACGCCGTAGCGCATCGCGCCCGTGCGAAAGGCGATCCACAGGCGCACGATGGTCAGACCGAAGATCGCGTTCTGCGATTTCGGATCGAGGATGAAGCGGAGATAGGCCGGCTTGCGCAGCAGGTTCAGCAGGAACACGCGGACGATCATCGGCCAGGTGCCGGCAATTTGCCGGGTCACATCCTGAAATCGCTCGAGTACGAATCCCGCATCCGCCGCGAGGCGGCGATAGTCGCTCTCCGTGCCGAGGTGGGGAAAACGGCCTTCGCGGCAGATCGGCTCGATCAGCCAGCGCTCCTGCTTCGCCGTCGGCGCTTCGCACGAGAGCCAGGCATTCACCACCAGCCGCCCACCGGGACGCAAGACCCGCCACGCCTGGGCGAAGAATCCCGTCTTGTCCATGTGTTCGGAACTTTCGATGGCAATCGCCGCATCGAACGACTCCGCGGGCAGCGTGTTCGTCAGCCAGTCTCCGAGCAGGTAGGTGGGATTGCCCTTCCCTTCGGTCCGGGCCTGCGCGATCGCATGCTGCGCCTCGGAAATCGTGATGCCCGTCACTTCCGCGCCAAATTCCTCGGCGATCAATTGCGCCGTGGCGCCATAGCCGCAGCCGATATCCATCACCCGCGAACCCTGGCCCACCGCGGCTTCGCGCGCCACCAGCTCGGCCAATTGCCGCACGGCCTGCGCCTGGGTCTCATCGCCCCGCAGCCACAGCCCGTGATGCACGTGTTCGCCCCAGATGTCGCGATAGAAGCGGTCCAGCTCGTTGTAGTGCGACGCCACATCCGCTCCACGGATTTCCGTCCGCGAAGCGATCACTTCCCGTGCGTCCTGATCACGATCTCCACGCGGCGATTTGGCGCCTGCTCATCGATACTCTTGTCCGGCCCGAGATCGGGGAAAGCTTCATCGTCCGCCTTGCCGATCGAGGTGATCCGCATGGGATCAATGCCCAGATTGGCCACCAGCCAATCGCGCACCGCGTCCGCGCGCTGCTGACTGAGGATCAGATTGCCTTCGTGCGTACCCGTGTGATCGGTATGGCCGCTAATGATGAAAGCCGCCTTCGGGTTCCGTTTGATCAACTGACCCAGCTTTTGCAGGTCCTGGATTGCATTGGGCAGAAGTTCCGCCTTACCCCACTCGAAAAGCGCCCCGCCACGCATCGCAATTGGGCGGTTGCTAATCGGGCCGCCAACCTTGCCGAGAGCGTCATCCAGCGTGGCCCGGCCCGGGATCCCTGCACCGGCGCCCGATCCGCCGTCGCCCGACTTCGGGTTGATGGGAATCTTGATCGTCGGCTGATTCGGCGACCGCAAACTTTTGTCCATGACGGACCCCGCCATCCCGCTCAATTGCTTCTCCAGACTGGCCAGAGAGTTGCTCTGGTTCTTCTCCAAGGCGTCAAAGGCGCTCAGGTCCACCTTGGGCTTTTCCTGCACCAGCGGCGCGGTGACCTCCGGCGCGGACGGCGTCACGATCATGTCTTCCAAAGTAGGCGCCTCCTTCGGGATAGCGATTTGTTTCGGCTGCACCTTGTCCGGGAGCACCAGCTTGGTGTCCTGATCCTGCAAATCGGAAACATTCACCCGCCGCATCACATGCACCGGCGGCGCGAGTTGCGGAGTGTCCGTCGCGCCGAAATTCTCCAGCTTCTTGAAATTGAAGAACAGCAGCAGCCCTGCGTGCAGGAGCAACGAAAGCACCAGTGCGCGCAGCAACCACTTGCGCATGACGGGGATTTCCGCCGCGTTGGATTGGTAGGATTCGTACTGGGTCATGGCGAGGTAGGGAGACGATACACGGGACACGCCCCGACGCGATGGAATATTAGCCGCCGGTCGGGGTGGTTGCTGGTTTCTAGTTTCTGGTTTCTGGTTTTCCGCTGCGAGCGCCGGTCCCGCAGTGGAACCAGAAACCAGAAACTCGGAACCCGAAACCCCTTCCCCCCCGACTTTCGACTTGAGAGTTGCCGGGGCCGCGCGCACTTTCGCCCTCCCTTATGAGCCAGCCCAAAGAAATCCCGCAGATGGAAAAGATCGTTTCGCTCGCGAAACGACGCGGTTTCATTTTCCAAAGCTCCGAAATCTACGGGGGCATCAACGGCTTCTGGGACTACGGCCCCCTCGGCGCGGAATTGAAGCGCAACCTGCGCGACACGTGGTGGCGCGCCATGACCCGCGACCGCGAAGACGTCGTCGGCCTCGATGCCACAATCATCATGCACCCGGCCATCTGGAAGGCCTCGGGGCATGTGGATACCTTCAGCGATCCGATGAGCGACTGTCTCGTGACGAAGAAGCGCTTCCGCTCCGATCACGTCGAGTTGCAGTCCGGCGTCGTTTATCGCTGGACCGGCGCGAAGGATGAAACGGGGAAGACTTCCGAAGATTCCTTCGCCGCTCTGCTGGCGGTCGGCAAGCCAGCGGAAAGCGCCCGCAAGGTCGCCGCCCAATTCTATACTCTCCGCGGACTCACCAATCCCGAGTTGCTGGGTGAGACCACGGAGAAGATCGAGAACACTCGTTCTTTCAATCCCGAAAATGGCGCTCAGCTCACCGAACCGAAGCCGTTCAATCTGATGTTCTCCACTTACGTCGGCGCGACCGCGACGGAGGCGGACAAGGCGTATCTCCGCCCTGAAACGGCTCAGGCGATCTTCGCGCAGTTCAAGAACGTCGTCGATTCCTCGCGCCAGAAAGTGCCCTTCGGCATTTGCCAGATCGGCAAGGCGTTTCGCAATGAAGTCACCCCACGCAATTTCACCTTCCGCTCGCGCGAGTTCGAGCAGATGGAGCTCGAGTTTTTCATCAAGCCAGACGAAGCCATCGAGGCCGTCTGCGGCCACGTCGCGACATGGAACGAGGGAGTCGACCCTCTTCGAGCCAAAAGACAACTGGGGCTGGGAAATGTGGCACCGTTATTGGGTCCAGCAGCGGACCGCCTACTATGCCAGCATCGGCCTCGGCGCGGACGTGCTCGATTACCACTGGCAGACGAAGGACGAACTGGCGCACTACGCCCGCGCCTGCGTGGACATCCTCTTCAAGTTCCCCTTCGGCACCGAAGAACTCGAAGGCATCGCCGCGCGCGGTGACTTCGATCTCACGGCGCACCAAAACGGCAGCAAGAAGCCGCAGGACGTCTTCGACGAGGAAGTGAAGAACGCCTTCGCCAAGTGGACGGACGAGCAGCGGGCCGCGCTGGTCGAACGCAAGCTGGCCGAGAATCGCGCCAAGGAAAAAGGCGGCCTGAGTGACGAGCAAGTGAACGAGTGGTGCCAGAAGCTCTTCAAGGGCTTTTACGTTCCGCACGTCATCGAGCCCTCGGCCGGTCTCGATCGGCTCGCCCTGGCGGTGTTGTCCCATGCCTTCACCGAGGTCGAGAAGACCGACGCCAAGGGCAACAAGGAAACGCTTACCGTCATGCGCTTTCACCCGCGCATCGCCCCGGTGAAAGTCGGTGTCTTTCCGCTGCTCAAGAACAAGCCCGACCTCGTCGCGAAAGCACGCGAAGTATTCGAGTTGCTCCGCCGCCACCTCAGCGCCTTTTACGACGAAGGCGGCAGCATCGGCAAACGCTACGCCCGCCAGGACGAAGCCGGCACGCCCTTCTGCCTGACCATCGATTTCGATACGCTCGGCGAGAAGGGCGAGGAGCTGAAAGACACCGTCACCCTGCGCCATCGCGACGACGGCTCGCAGGAGCGCGTGAAGATCAGCGAACTGCCGGGCCGGCTGTTGCCGCTGGTGAGCTAATCCGCGTCGGGTTTAGCGAGCATTTGATTACATCGGGTTTATCGGCACTTCATCACGTCGGCTTTAACGCGCTTTTGACGCCGGAGGCGTTACCGAAATTAGCCGGTGGCGTGAGCCAGATAACGACCGCAACGGTTTCGCCCCGGAGGGGCGGCGGAATTCCAGCGTGAGTGCTTGCGCCCCGGCCGGGGCTTTGCCCTTTTTAACGCGAATCCGATGGCTGATGCCACCGGCTGCATTCTCTTGTCCCTCCGGGACTTGTATCGCGCCGTTCTCGCGCTTGTTGGGCGCCGTTCTCGCGCCACTCTTGCTATTCGCGAGTGTTCTCACGCCATTCGTTATGAGCGCAGCGCCTCGGCCACCGTGCGCATGCAGCGGCGGTCGAAAATCATCAGCGGGTGCGCCATCACGTTCATCCGGATATTGTTCGCCTGCGGCATTTCCGAACTGCGCTGCGGGATGATCACCAGATCCAGCGGCGTGTAAAGCGAGGTGAACTTCAAGGTCTCGAGCCTGTCCGCGTCGGTGGCGAGATCCTGCAGAAACGCGCTGTTCGGGCGCATCTCCCGGCAGCCGCGATTGGGGGATGAGATTGGCGAGGATCGTGCCATTGTGCGGCGCGGACAGCGTGACGAGGTGATCCACGCGATCCAGTCCGCCCAGCCGCTGCACATAATAGCGGCTGACCAGCCCGCCCATGCTGAAGCCGACGAGATCGAAACGCCGCGTGCCAAACTGCGCGCGGGCGTAGGCGTCGATCTGTCCCGCCAGCGGCTCGAGGCCCTTCTGCGCCCAATTCGGCTTCAGGCTCAGCGTATGGACTTCCCACCCTTCGCGCCGGAGATAATGGGCCAGCCATCGCATGTTGCGTTCGGAATCCGCGATCCCGTGAATGAGGAGCACCGGGTTGCGATCCGGCTGCGGATGCGGCGGCATTTTCGCAGTGCCGTCGAAAAACGACAGCGTGGCACCCACCCAGGCGGAGAGAAACATGGCGGATCCTTTAGCAGCGAAGTGAGGGCGGCGCAAATAGGGTGGTCGCCCTTAGCGAAGCGGTCAAAAAAAAACAACGTCATCCTGAGCTTGCGAAGGATCTCTGGTTTCTGTCTGGCATCTTTCGCGCCGCCAGCCGATCGCGCACTGATTTCGCCAGCGATCCGTTTGAGGAAAGGCAGAGATCAGAGGTCCTTCGCAAGCTCAGGATGACGGGCGGTTTTTTTCGATGCCGCCCCGCCCCCTTCCACCCACCGCTCACCCTTCCATCCGCCGATAATGCTTCACCTCAAAATCCGCCGTGCGCAGCGGAATATCGTGCAGCCGCCAGCGGTCCTCGAACTCGGGAAAGTATGCATCCCCTTCCACCTCCCGCTGCACGACGCTGAGATACAGGTCGCTGCACCGGTCGAGGAGTTGCGCGTAAATCTGCGCGCCGCCGATGACGAAGAGCGCGCGGCTCGGACGCGCTCTTTCAAAGGCATCGGCGAGCTTGCGCGGGTCGCGCACCAGCCACACATCGCGCTCGGTGAAGCGCTCGAAGCCAAGCTGGTACGGACGCCCCAGCCGCGCCCGCCAGTGGCCGATGCGCGCCGGGCCAAAGGCCGCCTTGAACTGCGGATCCCGCGCCAGCCGCATCGGCGCCCGGGTCACCACGATATTCGTGCGATTCGGCAGCGGCCCGCCCCAGGCTTTCGAAGGTCTTCCGCCCCATGAGCACGAAATGCCCGGTGGTGAGTTTCTTGAACCATTTGAAATCCTCCGGCAGATGCCAGGGAATCTGGTTGTCGCGTCCGATGACCCGGTTAAGCGACATGGCGGCGACGGCGATCATGGGGGAAAGTGGATAGTGGATAGTTGAGAGTTGATAGCCGTCGATCGTGATGCCGGGCGCAAGAGCGGAAGACGCGGCTATCAACTATCCACTCTCAACCATCAACTAGACCGCGATGGGGGCCTTGATCGCCGGGTGAGGGTCGTACCCGCTAAGCGTGAAGTCCTCGTAGCGGAAGCCGTGGATGTCGCGCACGGCCGGGTTGAGCGTCATGGTGGGCAGAGCCCGTGGGGTGCGCGTGAGTTGTTCGTGGGCCTGCTCGAGATGGTTGGCGTAGAGGTGCAGGTCGCCGAAGGTGTGAACGAAATCCCCGGGGGCGAGGCCGGTGACCTGGGCGACCATCATGGTGAGCAGGGCGTAGCTCGCGATATTGAAGGGGACGCCCAGGAAAAGGTCGGCGCTGCGCTGGTAGAGCTGGCAGCTCAGGCGGCCATCGAGCACGAAGAACTGGAAGAGCGCGTGGCAGGGCGGGAGCGCCATGGAGGAGACTTCGCCGGGATTCCAGGCCGAGACGATCAGGCGGCGCGAATCGGGATTTTTTCGGATCTGCGCGATCACGTCGTCGATCTGATCCACGTGCCGGCCGTCGGCCGTGCGCCAGTCGCGCCATTGGGCGCCGTAGACGCGACCGAGATTGCCTTCGGCGTCGGCCCATTCGTTCCAGATGGTGACGCCGTTTTCCTGGAGATAGCGCACGTTCGTGTCGCCGGCCAGGAACCATAAGAGCTCGTGGATGATAGACTTAAGATGGAGCTTCTTGGTGGTGAGCAGCGGGAAACCCGCGGAAAGATCGAAGCGCGCCTGCGCCCCGAAGACGGAATACGTGCCCGTCCCCGTGCGGTCGGGCTTGAAGCGGCCTTGATCGAGGACGAGGGAAAGGAGGTCAAGGTAGGCGCGCATCGCGGGAATTGCTGCAAATGCATCCCTCCGTGTCGAACATTTTGCGAATTAGAAAACCTGAGCGATGGTACGTGCGATTCCGTTTGCGATATGAGTTTGCCGCCTGCCACCCGTCCGATCCTGGAGCGCATGGCCTACTTTTCTACCTGGCGCTTTTGGTGTGCTCCATTGGAATCACCTGGCTGGGCTGGATGGTGGGCTGCATCACCGGGGATTACACGGCCATGTTTTGCGCGCTGGGCGGGTTGCTCTGCACCCGGTGGCTGCACGTCCACGGCCACGCCCACTGGCATTTCCAGGAATGCCAGGCAGCGCTCGATTCCATCCAGACCGGCAGCCCCTGGCCGCGCGATGGGCGCGAAGAGCAGCTCTCCGGCGAAGTCGCCGGACTCCTCATCCGCATGGACGCCGAGCCGGATGTCTGGGCCCGCGGGGAATTGCGCCGGGAGATCGCCACCCGGCTGGCCGCCGCGCCGACCCTGCGCGAGGAGTTTGCGGAGAAGCTGGCCGAGCATCCGGAGCTTTGAAAAGCGCACCCGCTTTCCCTCTTCGCCCTGCGCCCGTTTGTGTTATGGAGTCGGCGCCGATGAAGCAACTCACCCCTCTCACCGACACCCAGGCGCAACGCGACGACCGCCGCATCCCCATCGATCGCGTGGGCATCCGGGCGCTGCGTTACCCCATGCAGATCCGCGACAAGGCGCGCGAAGTGCAGCACACCATCGCCACCACCACGCTCACGGTCGACCTGCCGCACCAGTTCAAGGGCACGCACATGAGCCGCTTCGTCGAGGTGCTCACCGAATTCGGCCCCGAGCTCCATGTGGACAATATCCACACCATCCTGCGCGAGCTGACCACCCGGCTCCATTCCGTCTCCGCGCACGTCGATTTCGAGTTCCCGTTTTTCCTCACCAAGCACGCCCCCGTGACTCGCGCGCCGGGCATGATGGACTACACGGCGCGCTTTTCCGCGACGCTGGAAAAAGGCGTCGTCGACTTCGTCCTCACCGTCATCGTGCCGGTCACCACCCTGTGCCCGTGCTCGAAGGCGATCAGCGCCCACGGCGCGCACAACCAGCGGGGGCAGGTCACGTATTCCGTGCGCTTCAGCGAGCCGATCTGGATCGAGGACTTGATCCGCCTGGTCGAGGAGAGCGCTTCCAGCGAGCTCTACAGCCTGCTCAAGCGACCCGATGAGAAAGCTGTCACGGAACGTGCTTATGAGAACCCTGTGTTCGTCGAAGATCTCGTCCGCAATATCGCCGCCCGCTCCAACGCGGTGCCTGAAATCACGTGGTACCGCGTGGAGGCGGAGAATTTCGAGTCGATCCACAATCACAACGCCTACGCGCTGATCGAGCACCGCAAGAAGTAGCCCTCCATGTTTTACCGCGCCATCGCCATTTTCATCGTGCTCTTCTGGCTGGCGATGACCGGGCTGCTGGTGCACCAGGAATTGCGGCCCGGGGATTCCGCCCTGCGCGAAGTGCCGCCCGCCCACGTGGTGAAGCTGGTCTTCATGCACCACCAGACGTCGACGCTGAACATCTATAGCGACAAGCTGCGTCTCGGCCAGTTGATCATCACTCCCGAGAACCGAGCGGACGGCCAGACTCGCGACCTGAAATTTCAAGGCGATCTCCAGATCCTCATCCCCGGCGGAAAGCGCGAGCGCATCGCTTGGAAAGGCGTCCTGGAAATGGACCGGCTGCTTACGACCAAACGGTTCGAGCTGGCCGTCGATACGCACACTCCCACCGACCTGACCTCTTCCATCGTCCTCGTGCCGGCGGAAAACGTCGCCCACTACGAGCTGCGCTCCGGTCAAGGCACGCTCGAGCGGGAGGATTACACGCTCGACGAGCGCGGCGCCATGTCCGCGCTGGAGCAACTCGGGCTCGACCCTTCGCTGCTGCCGATCTCGAAGAAACAACTGCCCACCCAATCGGTGGAAATCAAAGCCCGGCAATCCACCCTGGCCGTTCCCGGCGGGCGGATGGACACCTATCTCGTCACGATCGAGACCAACGGCCAGACCCTGCTCGAATGCCACGTCGACCAGCTCGGCCGCATCGTGCAGGCCACCACCCTCCTCGGCTACACCCTTTCCCCCGACGCGACGACGCCGTAAATCAAGGTGGGATCAATGATGGGGACCGCCAGGCACGCCGCGAAGGGACCCGGGGAGAAGGCCGGCATGACCGCGGCACGGTCGGAGAGAAAGAGTCGCGGAGCGACGCCCCGCCGGTAGCCAGGGCTTTTCGAGCGCTGGTACCGTCCATCCAGCGGGCCTCGTCGCGGAGCGACGTCTACCGAAGTGCGGGCAGGGCAAACGTCGCTCCGCGACGGGCGCCTTTGGCGATGCGTACCAGGGCTTGAAAAGCCCTGGCTACCGGCAGGTCATCGCTCCGCGATTCTCTCCTCGGCCCTCCCCGCACCTCCCCGCACCTCCCCGCACCTCCCCGCACCTCCCCGCACCTCCCCGCACCTCCCCGCACCTCCACGCACCTCCACGTCATCGGCGTGATTCGCACGCCCACTGTCCCTCCGGAAACTTTCGTGCTTTTTCGTGCCTTTCGTGGACCTCTCTTGACGACGGCTCCGCCGCATCCCGCTCTCCTCGTCAAAATGGCTGCGCCATTATTAAGCCGCTCTCATGACGCGGATGGCGAGCACATGCAGCACCACCGCCAGAGGCACGAAAAACCCAGGAATGAACATGAAAGGGAAGGTGCCGATCATCAAATCAGGCACCTCGGCGTGAATCAGGTGGAATGGGCCGGGAGCGGTCAGCACCGCGCGCGTCACGACATTCGCCAGGGCGAGCAGACCCAGGACATTCCAGATCAGCGCGACGCGCGTGCCCATCCGGCCTCGGGTCGCTATCCACGCGACCAGTGGTGCCGAAGTTCCCACATAGATGTCCACGTTCGCGCCGGCGAAGGTCAGCATTTTCGGCACGAGGCCATCCTGCCAGAGCTGGTGCAGGAATAGTTCGACGCCGACGCGAAAGACCTGGGTCCCCAGTAGAATCCAAAGCGGAAAAGCCCGGGCGAAGCGTTCCCCTGCGGCGGAGCGTATGCGCACGATGAAAAGGACGAGCAAGGCGACGACCGGGACGAAGAGAAAGGCGGGCCCCGGGGGGCGCAGGGTAATGTTCCGGATCACCCCGAAATACCCGATGCCGCCGACGTAAAGCAACCAGACGAACAACCCTGCCGCCACGAGACAAGCCGTTCGCCGCCCCAGGTAACGGGCGTTCAATCCGATGACGACCGCCGCCATCAGGGCGACAAATCCAAAGAAGAGAAGCGTCATCGTGCCGCGGTGAACCTATTCGAAAAGCGCCCGGTTTTTGACGATGTAATCGAGGATCGGCAGCGGCTTGCGCCACGTCAGCTTTTCCACCCAATCGTTGGTTCCGGCAAACAGCCCGTCCCGGCAATCCTGGGCGACTGCCGAGATGTGTTGGATGAAGTAGGGGGTAAATCCCATGTCTCGCAGGACGGGTTGAAACGCTTCGATTTCCAGGGGGATATAGGAGATTTTGCGCCCCAGCACACCGGACAGGATGTCCGCGATCTCGTACTGACTCAGCTCTTTCGGGCCGTAAAGGGGATAGGTCTGGCCCGCGTGGGCGGCGGGATCGCTGAGGATCGCAGCGATGACCCGACCCTGATCTTCCGCCGCGATCGGCGCGTAACGGGCCTCGCCGAAGGGCAGCGGGAGAATGTCTTTCTCCCGGATGGCCTTCGCCTGATACATCAGCCATTCCGCGAAAAAAGTGGGTCGCAGATGCGTGACCGCAATTCCCGATCGATCCAGCAGACGCTCGGCGATCCAGTGATTCTGCGCCGCGTGACTTTTGGCGACCCTCCGGGCCGAGATCTGCGACATATTGACGATGGCACTGAGTCCTTGTTCGGCGGCCGCCTGGGCGAAAAAGGCGGTGGCCTCCAGGATTCCGGGCACCTGAATCGGGTAGACAAAATAGGCTCCCGCGATTCCCTCCAAGGCGGCATGAATGGACTCGAAATCGGAAAGATCGCCCTGCACGATTTCCACACCTTGGGCGCTCAGCTTCTCCGAACGCGCATCGATTTTGTGGACCAGGGCGCGCACGGGAATCTCGCGCCGCAACAGCTCGAGGATGGCGTGTCCACCCGTCGCGCCGGTGGCGCCGGTAATGAGAATTTTGTTTTTCATGGAAGTATCAGCGGGGTTAAGCAGGACTCTCCGGACGCAGCAAAGCAGAGGGCACCACCGTCTCGATCCGGCCCGTTGGCGACATCATAGACCAGGCCGGTCACGAGCAACCCTCCGGGAGCTGCGGATTGGCCTTGAGCACGGCGACGTCCACTTCCACGGACTTTCGCGGATCGGCGATGGCCAGCGGCTCGAGTTCCGTCGGACCCACGCCGAAGTGCTTCGCCAGCATCTCCGGGGAATGCACGAGGCAGTGGATGCCGCAGTCGGTATGATGCAGCACGATGAGGTTCCATCCCGAGCCCATGTCGGCGCCGTTGGCCTTGGCCACCATGCGCAACATCGCCATCGTCTGGAGCGTGGAGGGAAAGATCCGACCGCCGACATTGCGGATCACCGCCACCTCGCCGGGCTCGAGTCCGAAGAGATCAAACGGATCGACCCGGGGATCGACGCAGCCGATGATCGTCGTCTTCAGCGAGGGCATCATGCGCAGCCCTGTCGAAAAGCGAGTGCTGGCGAAGACCTTGTTTCGTTGGGTCAGAGTTTCGACGACATTCATGGGAAGCTTTCTGGTAACCGCGACCGCGGGCGCCGTGCCCTCACAGCGTACGGCACCGCACTCCCTTGGCACTGCAGCACTTTGGGAGGCGGTGACGCACCCACGAATATGGTCAACCATCTTACACGTCAAACAAAATAAAAGTCACCGGTCTTTCACCGCCAGAATTCCCTCGAAGACAATCGCGAAAAAATCACCCAAGGGTCGCTCGCTTTGCGTCACTTTCATCCGCACCGCGGCCCCTTCCCACGCGTTGATGATAAAACGCGCCAAAGGATCGGCGGCCGGTCGCGGATCGATTTCTCCCTCCGCCTGCCCCTGTCGAATCACCTGCGCGAGCGCCTCGCTCCAACCGTCGACTCCGGTCTCCAACGCGGCGCGCAGAGGAGCGTTCTGGGCGGAGACTTCCGCACTGAAATTGGCGAGCAGACAACCGGTCTGAACCGGCGCACTGTGCGCGGCCTTGAGCGCCTCAAAATGCGTCCTTATGCGCTGCAGCGCCGACGGAGGCCCAACGGGGAGAAGCGTTTTCATCGCATCCGCGACGTACCGCTCGACCGCGGCGACCGCGAGCGCCTCCTTGCTTTTGAAATGATTGTAGAAGGAGCCCTTGAACACCCCCGCGCGGTCCGCAATATCCTCGATGGTACAAGCCTTGAAGCCATGTGCCTGGAAGCTGCTCATCGCAGCGGCCATCAACTTTCCTCGAGCGCTGGGTCTGGGCATAGGTCGATCTTGATCACTTCCGCGGGAGGTTACGCGCAATCCGCGGCGATTCAATGGCAGGCACGGCCTACCAGGCAAGACGCCGGATGCCCGGCACGAGATCGAAATGCTGGTCCTGGCTGAGGATCGGCAACCCGTGCTGGACCGCGAGCGCGGCAATCCAGAGATCGTTCGACGGAATCGGTGCGCCCTTCTTTTTGAGGGCTGCGGATATGGCCCCGTAATGGGTCGCGGTCTCGTGTTCCACCGGGGAGAACGATGCTGTCGGAAACGAGCAGGTCGAACCACTCTTTCAATTCCCTGCTTCGTCTCGAACCAGCGATGCCGTATTCATATTCCCCAATCACCATGACCGGCAAATGATGCCGCAGACTATTTCCCAAGGCGGCCACGAGGTCCGCATCTTCAACGGAAAGCGCTGACACCGCGTTTGTGTCCAAAATCATCGCCAGGCGTCGGGATCAATTTTATGGAAGTCCGCCATTTTGATCACGGCATCCGCCTCCCGTGCCGCCTTTCTGCCTTCGGGACCCAGCTTCCCGAGGACCGCGCGCCAGCCCTGCTCCTTGGTTTTCTTTTCCAGTTTTTCCGTCAGCGCCTCGACAATGTACTCCTTCATCGATCGTCCTTGTTGAGCCGCCGTCGCCTTGGCCTTGCGGAAAAGTGCGTCGGGAATCTCGAGCGTGGTCTTCATCGAAGGCACTGAACCATATTTATGGGTGCCGGGCAAGAAACGGAAAGCAGGGAATTTTTCCGTTGCCACCGGCTCCGCCTGCCATCTTGTATCGGCCCGCACCTCTTTTCACGACTCCAACCCACCTCCGATGCCTTGATCTCCGTCCGCAGCCTCAAAAAGAACTATGGCTCGCTGACGGCGGTGGACGGGCTGGACCTGGAAATCCCGGCGGGGGAGTTTTTCGCCTTCCTCGGCCCCAATGCGGCCGGGGAAAACGACCACGATCAAGATGCTCACCGGGCTGCTCAAGCCCACGGAGGGCGAGGGTCTTCATCGGCGGGTTCGACATGTTGCGCGAGCCCAACAAGGCCAAGGAACTGCTCGCCTACGTTCCCGATTTTCCCTTCCTCTACGAGAAGCTCACGGCTTTGGAGTTCATGCAGTTCGTCGGCGATATCTTCCGGCTCGAACGGCGGGTCATCGCCCAAAAGACGGATGAGCTTTTCGAGAAATTTCACCTCGACGAATATCGGCACGAACTGACCGAGAATCTCTCCCACGGCACCCGGCAGCGCCTGGTGATCTCCTCGGCGCTGATCCACGATCCCAAGGTCTTCATCATCGATGAGCCGATGGTGGGTCTCGACCCGATGCACGCCCGGATCGTGAAACAGGAACTCCGCGCCCGGGCCAAGCCGGCATGACGCTGTTTCTCTCCACCCACCAGCTCAGCGTGGCGGAGGAAGTGGCGGACCGCGTGGGCATCATCCACCACGGAAAATTGATCGCGCTCGGCACCGTGCAGGAGCTGCGCTCGCAGACCCACGAGACGGGTGCGCTGGAGAAAGTCTTCCTTTCGCTGATCGACCAGGAAGAAGCGCATCGTGAGAAGACGGCGGGGTTGCAGGACTAATGCGGCAAAGGCTCGGCCAAGAAAGAGATAGTTCCCGACAGCCCGCCGGCGAAGACCTGGACGACGATGAACAAACGGCACGCGTTCACGGCCGGGTTATTTCGCCGACACGCCCGTCAGCAGATGGTGACTCACCGTATCCCAGGCGATCTCCTGCAACAGGCGGTTCAGCTTTTCCTTGTCCTCCTGGCTAATCTCTTGCCCTATGGCGGGTGTAGCGGGAGCCGGCGTGGCGGCCGCACCGCGCGAGCGAGGCTTTTGATCTCCTACCAAGCCGACCACTTTCATTGCGGCGAGGACTCGCGGCAGGGGCAGGCCGACCGGGCTGCGATGATAGATGGCGGCGAAATAGCAATAGGCATCCAGCACTTGCAAGGGCGGCTCCGGATGCCCCCACGAATCGCGAAACAAGTCCCACTGCATCTTCAAGCGGGCGCCTGGCCGGCGGCCAGCTTCTCGCGCAACCGGTCCGCCGCTTCACCCACTGGCACCACGAAGACCGCCGGCCTGCCGAGCGTCTGGTTCAGCTTGTCCACATACTCTTCCATGTCGTGGCAGTACTTGTCATTGGCCTCCTTCAACTTCGCG
Organism: Chthoniobacter sp.; assembly: GCA_037200205.1. Lineage (GTDB taxonomy): Bacteria > Verrucomicrobiota > Verrucomicrobiia > Chthoniobacterales > Chthoniobacteraceae > Chthoniobacter. Next base: position 50,052 of record JBBCHV010000035.1, on the reverse strand, counting down.
AGGTCCACGGCATTGTGATCGGTTCCCTTTCGCACCTGCAGCGGATACACCGGCTCGTATTCGTCGTTCGGCAGCCAGAATTCCTGCACGAAGATGCGAATGTCCGGATTATGCTCCACGCCGAGTTTGGCGAAGTTATCGATGCCTTCATCCGGCAACCAGATCGGCGAAAGCGTAAGCACGTCGACCTTCCCCGCGGTCAGCGCGGCCTTTGAACCGAATTTGTCGTTGGGCGCTTCCCAATGCTGGATCACGCGCGAGCCGCCGATGCTGGAAAGGCCCACGGATTGGTGGTCGGCAATACCGGCCGATTTCGCGACCTCATCGAGCAACTTGCAAACGAAAACGTGAAAGCTGTGCCCGCAGGTAAAGACGCGCTGGCCCTGGGGAATCGGCTGCGCCTCCGGCGCGCTTTTTTCATCCGCACCTCGGGCGGAAGTGAAGAAGAGAACGGCGAGCAAGGAAGCGGCCAGTGCCGGGGAGGGTGTGGTGGGTTGATTTCATGGTTCGTGGGGAAGAGAAAGTTCGATGCGAGCGGCGGCTCATTTCTTGCCAGCCTCGGTTACCGTGCTATCCGCCATGCCGCTCTTGCAGGCTACGGCCCTTGAGTTGAATGCCCGGCTGTACGCTGATCGCCCCGCAATACACATAGCCACGGGTGCGCGTGGGCGTGGTGCCATCGAGGGTGTAGCGAAACCACGCACCGGGCGTTGCGGACTGCAGCGTGATGGGCGGCGGCGTTGACAAGATCGTAACCCACCGTGCGTTCGTCCTGCGCGTCGGGCAAAAGTAGTGGACGAGAATCCCCTCCTTGTCGCCGGCGATCAATCGATCTCCCTCGTAAAACTCGACCTTGCCCAGCTTCCCCTGCCCGTCCCGCGGCAGCGTGCAGCGCAGATAACGATACACCTTGCTGTTCTCGAATTTCAATTCGCCCCAGTCTGTGGCCACCGGCGGCGCCTTGATCTCCGCCAGCGTCACGAAGCCCTCGGTCCGCGAGCCATTCGAGCCCTCGATCTTACCGGCGACGATATCTTTGCCGCCTCCCGCCGTCAGTTGGAAACGCACCCGGTTGCAGATCGGCGGCGGGGTTTCGGCCCGGATTTCCGCGGTCGCGGCGGCCACGAAAAGCACGACGAGAAATGGGTTAAAAGATCAATTTCATAGCAGGAAGCAGGGGGGCCGGGTGTGCTCAGCTAATATGCACGGCACAAGGGGTGGCGAACGTTCAACCCGCCCAACGCACTCTGATTGGTAAAAATCCCCGCCCGCACTTCACGCAGTTGCGTAAACGGGGCGTTGGTGATTTAGCAAATCGCGCGGGCCGGTGCGGGCGGAGTGCCGGTCGGAGCCCTTGGGCCGCGCAGCGGGAGCGGGACGTTCCTTCGGCAGGAGTCCGGCGGCCTGCGCCATGAGCGACTCCATGCTAAACGGCTTGCGCAAGACCGGACAGCCGGTGCGCTCCAGAGCGGTGTGCAGTTCGAGGCTGCCCGCATCGCCGGTGATGAACAAGAAGTGCCCGGCCAGTTCCGGCCAGCGCTCCCGGCACTCCTCAAAGAGACTCAGGCCATTGCGCCCGGGCATGCGGACATCGGAAATAACCAGTTGAAAGGACATCTCCTCGAGGAAAGTCACGGCCTCCTCGGCGCTGCTCGCGCGCACCACGCGGCATCCGAGATGGGAGCGCAGCGTCTCATGCACCAGGCTGGTGATCACCGGCTCATCGTCCACCACGAGCACCAGCGATTCCCGGTCGACCGGCGCGACGAGTGCGCCCGCGGGCGCATCGTCCTCGGCGGGCGGCTCGCCCGTGGCGAGAGGCAGCCAGATGGCAAAGGTCGTGCCTTCCGGCCCGGTGCTTTCCACTTCGATCGTCCCGCCGTGCTGCTGCACGATGCTGAAACAAACACTCAGCCCCAGGCCGGTGCCTTGCTGGACGCCCCTTGGTAGTGAAGAACGGATCGAAAATGCGGGCCAGGTACTCTTCCGGAATGCCACCGCCCGAATCCTGCACCCGCAGGCATACCCCCTCCTCTTCATCCAGCAGGCTGAGGTGCAGCCGGCGCGGATGGCAGGCGGCCATGGAATCGATCGCGTTGAAGCAAAGATTGACAATCACCTGCTTGAGCTGCGCGGGGTCGGCGTGCAAGTGCATCGGCCGGGACGGAAGATCGAGCACCGGCTCGCAGCCGAGGTCCCGCAAGCGGAACCGGATCATATTCATCGCGGCGTGCACGATCGCGACCAGGTCGCAGGCGCGCGGCTCCAGCGCCGGCGGACGCGAAAGTTGCAGAAGCTGGCCGGTGAGTTCGGCCGCCTCGATGGTGCTCTGGCGAATGACTTCGCACCAGCCCGACAATTCCGCATTCCCGCGGGCGCGCAATTGCAACATCTCCGCGTAACCCAGCACCGGGAGGAGCTTGTTGTTGAGTTCATGGGCGATTCCACCGGCCAGCGTATCGAGCAGCGCCGACTTCTCCTTTTGCTGCAGCCGTTGTTCCAGCGGCGTTGGGCGGTGACGTCCTGCAGGCAAAGGGCCACTTGTCCGGTTTCCTGGATCCAATGGAAATCGCAACGTAACAGGCGCGGCTCAGCCCCGAGCGCTTCGAGGCGCCACTCGCGGGTCGCAGGCGGCTCTCCCGCCAGGTTGTTCTCAAATCCGCGCAGGATGGCGGTCAACCCCGACTGGTCCTGCGGGCGCAAGTATTTGCTCAAGGTCGGCAACCCATCATGACTGGCGACGCCGAGCATCTCGACGAAGCGGCGGTTACACGCCTCCACACGGGCCATCGGTGGTCACGAGCGCGAAGCCCAGCGGGCTATGCTCAAAGAGAATGCCAAAGCGTCCTTCGCTTTGGCGGAGCCGTTCCTGGCTGCGGAAAAGCTGAAGTTCGCGACTCTCGAGGGTGTGACGGTGTTCCTCCGTCCGGCGCGTTTGTTCCGCGATCAGTTCATTCTGCAGTCGCAGCAGCGTGGGCATGGGCAGCACGCCCAGAAAAACCGCCCACGTCATCCACGACAGCGAGGTCGTCGTGAAAGGCCTGCCCCGTCCGGCTCAAGGCACGGTCGAGAACCGCGAGCAGCGGCTCGCCGGGATGCACGACCACCGTGTCCTTCAGCACATGCGCGCGGATGCCATGTTTGGCGTACAGGGCGTAGCCGAAGCGTCCACTGAGCAGCATGCCGATCTGCGCCTTGGAAATCAGCCCCACATAGGACGTCCCTTCGATGATGCCGAAAAAGCCGTCCGCGCAGACCTGCAATTTGTCGAAAACCACCCCCACGGGCTCTTCCGCCGCGAAGGTACGGGAGCGCACCATCAACTCCTCCAGCCAGGCGAGAGTCAGGCAGGATTCGGGAGTCGGCTGGGAAAGCATCGCGTAAATCTTACATCAGTCCCCGTGCCAACGGCGGTGAGAAGGAGGAATACTTATGTAACATTCTGGTGTCGAGGCAGCTTCGGCGGTGGGCGGGTTCTCGAGCAGCCCGCAGGTTTTCAAACTGCCGAGCCCGCCAAAGAACGCAAGCGACTGCCGGAAGGAATCAGGGCCGCGGACCACCCGTCTCCGCGTCTGGCACCCCTTAGTCGATAGGGCTTCAGCCCAGCAACTCGCGGACGAGTTCGCGCTCTTCCTTCAACTCGTTCACCGTGGCCACGATCCGGTCGCGGCTGAAGTCGCCGATGGGAACCCACTTCGCGACTTCCCAGCCGCCTTCCTGATTGGTGCGGATGGGGAAGGAAGAGATGATCCCCGGCTCGACCTCGTACTGGCCTTCCGAGTGGACGGCCACGCTGTACCAATCGCCCTCGATCGTCGGCGTCGTGAGCGAACGCACGGTATCCACCACCGCGTTGGCGGCCGAGGCCGCGGAGGAAAGGCCGCGCGCCTTGATGATGGAGGCGCCGCGCTGCTGGACGGTGCTGATGAAATCACCCTGCAGCCAGAAGACGTCGCCGATGACCTCGGTGGCGTGGCGGCCATCGATGCGCGCGTTGTAGAAATCGGGATACATGGTCGCCGAATGGTTGCCCCAGATGGCGAGATTGGTGACGCTGGTGACATCGACGCCGGCCTTGAGCGCGAGCTGCATCTTGGCCCGGTTTTCATCGAGGCGCGTCATGGCAAACCAGCGATTCGCCGGGATGCCCCGGGCGTTGTTCATGGCGATGAGGCAATTGGTATTGCACGGATTGCCGACCACGAGGATGCGCACGTCCGCGGCGGCGTTCTTCTCGATCGCCTGGCCTGGCCGATGAAAATCTTGCCGTTGATGCCGAGGAGATCCTTGCGCTCCATGCCGGCCTTGCGGGGCACGGAGCCCACGAGCAGCGCCCAATTCACACCGGCAAATCCCTCATCGAGATTCGCCGTGGGCACGATGCCCTTGAGCAGCGGAAAAGCGCAGTCCTGCAATTCCATGACCACCCCGCCGAGCGCGGGCAGCGCCGGCTCGATCTCGATGAGATGCAGAATGACGGGCTGATCGGGGCCGAACATCGCGCCGGAGGCGATGCGGAAGAGCAGCGAGTAGCCGATTTGGCCGGCTGCTCCGGTGACAGCGACGCGAATGGGAGTTTTCATATACGGGAATCGTAGCAGGGCGTGAGGTGGATTGGGAAAGTGGGCGTGAGATTCAGCGAAGGTCAGGCCTTCCGGCAATGCTTTTCCTACACCCGCCCCGTCGCGCGCAACGCTTCGCGCACGCGCTTCATCTTCGCCTTCAGCTTCGCATCCTTGCGCCAGAGCACCATCGGATACAGCAGACGCTGGCTCCAGTTCGATTCGCTGACCGCACCCGGCACGTTGAAACGCTGCGCCGTGGCGAAAAGATCGGTGATCATGTAGATCGCCATCCACGAATTCGAGGCGAAGAGGCCGCGCATGAGCGCCTCGTAAACTTTGTCGGAGTACGGCGTGATCTGCGGCACCTCCAGGCCGACCCAGGCGCCCAGCCGGCGCACCTCCCGCCACGCCTGATCGCGTGCGGCGTAGGTCTCCGGTCCGCCGTGCTCCGCCGCTTCGATCTTCGCCATCCAGCCTTCCCACGTCGCGCGGATCGGCTCGAAATCATGCGTCGCGAAGGTCGTGACCGAGAGACGCTGGTAATCCTTGCCCGGCGTCATCTGGCCATCGGTCTCCTCCCAGTAGGGAATCTTGAAGCCGGCGATGCCCAGCTCCGTGAGGCACGGGCGCACGTAATCGGGCACCACGCCGAGGTCTTCGCCGATGAGCCGGAACTCCCCGCATTCCTCGAGCAATACCTTCAGCACTTCGCGGCCCTGCGCGCAATTGGCGGTCTTATGTACCGCGGTGTCGTCCTCGTAAGGCACGAAATGCGGCAACTCGCCCCCCGTGCGCACCTTCGCCTCTTCCTCGGTGAGGGGAAGAAATTCCGCGTTGCTCTGCGGGCGCCACGGGAAGCCGTAGATGCGAAAGAAGCCGAGGATATGGTCGATGCGGAAGAGGTGAAAACAGGCGCGCACCTTGCGCACACGCTGCCGCCACCAATCGAAATCCTGCTCGCGATGCACTTCCCAGCGGTAGAGCGGAATGCCCCAGTTCTGCCCCCATTTGTACGTGAACGGATCGGTCTCGAAGACGCGCTCGGGCGGGCAACCGCCGCACCAGATGTGATCGAAGAGTTCCGGCCGCGTCCACACATCCGCGCTGTAGTAGCTGACCCCGAAAGGAATGTCGCCCATGAGCGCCACATCATTGCTCGTCGCGTAGTCGTGGATCTCACTCCACTGCTGCCATGCGATCCACTGCACGTAGGAAACCATCCGCAGCCGCTGCTCGAGTTCCGCGCGCTTCGCCGGTTTCTGCACGGCCATCCAGGCTTGCGCTTGCGCAAAGCAGCGCTGTTCCTTCGGCCACATGTCCCAGCGCTCCGTCCCGCCGTTTTCCTCCATGAGCACGCGAAAAAAGGCGTAGCCATTGAGCCAGGCCGCCTCGCTCTTCAAGAACGAGCGGAAGGCCCGGGCGCGCCGGTCGTTCCGCTTCCAGGAACGGCTCAGGAAATTCTCGAAGGCGCGGGTCAGCAGTTTCCATTTGAGCGCCTTGATCGCGGGATAAATCACCGGCCCATCGCGCATCATCTCGAGATCCGCAGTCGCCTTGATCTCCGCGATCTCTTCCGGACCCAGATCCGGCATTGCCTCAGGCGTGATCTCGATCGTCGTCGGCTCGAGAGCCACGGACGAGATGGCGTTGTAAGGTGAATTGTCGTTGCCCGTTTCATTCACCGGCAGGAGTTGCACCACGCGGAACCCCTGTTCCGCCGACCAGTCGATGAATTCCCGCAGCGCCCCGACGTCGCCGACTCCCAAGTCATTCTGTCCGCGCAAGGCAAAGAGCGGCGCGAGCACGCCGGCGAGTTTTTGATCGGGTGACAATTCCATGAAGTTGCGCGCGACTTTCAAACAGTCATCGTCCCCAGCATCAAGCACGGACGCGGCCGGAACGTCGATTTTTCCACGACGCCAGGTGGCGCTTAAACCTCCACCGGCACCAAGCCCACCCGCACCGCGTAGCGCGTGAGCGTCGCTACATCATGCATGCCAAGCTTTTGCATCACCTGGGCGCGGTGATGCTCCACCGTTTTCGGCGCAATCGAGAACCGGCTGGCCATTTCCTTGTTGCTCATGCCCTCGGCGATCATCTGCAGCACGGCCCGCTCGCGGTCGGTCAATCGCGCCGAGGCGGTGCTCACCTGCCGCTCGTCGTCCATGAGCTTCGTCGCGAAGGGCGTGAAATAGCAGCACCCACCGACGACCGCCCGCAGCGCCTCGCAAAAAGTCGCCAGGGCGTCCGTCTTGTGCACGAAACCATGCGGTCGCGCCTGCAAGGCTCCGACGATGAGGCTGCGATTGAGCGTCCCCGAATAAACCATGAACCGCGTCTCGCGCATTTCCGCGCGCAATGTGCGCAGCACCTCGGCTCCATTCATCTCCGGCAAAATCAAATCCAGCACCACGAGCTGCGGCTTCACCCGCCGGCACACCTTCAGCGCCTCAAATCCGGTCCCCGCCTCCCCGACCATCTCGTAAGGCCCCTCGCGGGCCAGCACCATCCCCAGCATCTGCCGAATCGAAGCATGATCATCAACAATCACCACACGAGTTTTCATGAGCCTTCATCCTCCTTACATACAACGCTTGTCAGATTTTCACGACCCGCCAGCGGAAAAGCACACGCCCGTCCCAGCGAACTCGACAGGGAAAGGTAGCGAACATTCCGGTCCAAGCGCAAGTGGATTTTACGGGGTTTTTACCCGTTCTATTTGAGGAATAACCCCCTTCCCGCGCACGGTGAATGGAGCATTGTCCCGCCCAGCCAGCCCCAATGCAATTCGCGGTATGAACCTCATGGGCACGTCCCGCCATTCAGACACACTCGGCCCTAATTCATGCCGACGTCACTCCTAAACAAAATACCGCAGCCCGCAACCCGCCTCAAAATTACCCAAACACACCTTACTCTAGATGCCTCGGAAACAATGCGCCGTTCGTCCGATCCGATCCTCGAGGCTGGGACGGCGGAGAATGCCAAACCATGGGAAACGCAGGCTTGGGCGGATGTTCCGGAAGCCGACAATGCCGTCACCGAAAGGACTAAGTTAGGTTGGCGGCCGGCGTCTGCGGCCATAACAGCTTCTTCCCATGTTGCACCGCAGTCGGGTCCATCCGAAACCTAACGAACCGCCATGGAAGAATCCAAGGGAATTTCAAGCTTACTGTCGCTGCCCACGTTGCTCCTTCTCGTGGCCTTGACCGGCGGTCTGGCTTGGAAGAATTCCCTCCTCACCAGCCCACGCCACGGCGGACAATCGCGTTCCGACCAAAATGGCGAAAACGAGCAGCACATCGAGGCCCGCCTCTGGCAGGACCCGCTCGCGGTCCTAAGTCAATCGTCCGTCGGCCAAAAGCCCACGACCGCGCTTGCCGCTTCCATTTCGAAGCCCGCAGAATCGTGGTACGAAACCGTAGACCTTTTCAAAGAGCGGTTGAAGGATCGCTTGGCACGATATGCCAGCCAGGAAGGTGGAGAGAAGCCTGGCGTGCAGGTGCTGCTCGCGATGGTGCCCTCCGGCTTATATGCCGAAGATGTCGAAAGCCGCTTGCGCATCCGTGAGGCGGTGGTTTCGGCACTCTCCGTCAGCGGCTACCGCCCGGAGGACGAGGAACATCTCGGCGCGCTGGAACTGCCGTGGAGCGATAACGGCACATGGGTGGCCGCCGTGGCCCCCGCCGACAACAAGGCAATCGAGGCCACGGAGATAGCCATCCCGAGGGATGGGAAAAAGATCTACCTGCCCCTGGAATGGTTTCGCATGCGCCTCCACACCACGGCCGATCACGAAAGCCCCGACCACGCGCTGGTCCTTTGGTTGCCGGACGATCTTTTCCAGAAAAATCCCTGGCCCACTTGGCGCAAATTGTGGAGCAGTTGCGCACTGCGATACCGCCAGCCAGCAAGAATCCATTCAACGTCCGGGTGTTAGCTCCCATCGGCTCCGATATGCTGCGCGAAATGCTGCCATGGTACGCGAAAAGCGCTCCTGCGCCTATCGCCCCGCTTCCAGATCCCGCGAACCATCCGCTGGCACTTGATGGGACGGAGATGGTGTCGTGGTCTGCAACCGCGATGGACGATCTGTTGGTCGCCGGCTACCAGCGAGAGACACCGCGAGCCGCCGTCGCCAATTATCTTCGCCAAAAGTGGGGTTTGAAATTCATTAACCTGGCTGCAACCGACGACCAACTCTGCGGTGAACTCGTCAATGAATTAAAGTTGCGGGCTATTGATCTGACAGACCCTGCAAACCATGTAGTTTTGCTTTGCGAATGGGACACGTTCTACGGCCGCACGTTACCGGTGAGTTTCGCCGCGGAAGTAGAATGTCAGCGGCGCACTATAGGCGGCGGCCTGCCCAAGTCGCAATGGCTGCGCGACAGCCTTCACGATATCATGGTGACTCCGCACGACAAATCCCCCTATGCCATCGATGGCGTGCTGCCCAACGTCCACGCGCGCACTTACCTCCGGGGGATCGACGGCATATTGGTGAAGGATCAGGAAAACTCCGCAGATCGCGCTCCCAAACCGCCGGGAAGCACCACTTCCCATGAGCAGGATGCCAAGGCCAAACAGGAGATGAATCGCGCCGAAGGACAGAACCAACTCGATTACATCCCCAGAGTCGCCATGGAATTGCAAGAAATGGACCATGCTCTTCGGGCGGGAACCTTGGACATGACCGGCCGGAAGGGGGAAATTCGGGCCATTGGGGTGGTGGGCAGCGATTTCTATGACAAGCTTTTGATTCTTCAAGCCCTCCGTCCTTATTTTCCGGAGGCTGTCTTTTTTACTACTGATCTGGACGCGCGTTATCTCGATCCCCAATTCAACCGCTGGACGCGCAACTTGGTGATAGCTTCAGGATTCGGATTGTCACTCGAACCGACGATTCAGCGCGAGATTCCACCCTTCCGGGGAAGTTACCAAACCGCAGCTTTCTTTGCCACCCGCGTCGCGTTGGGGAGTATTCAACCCGACCAATACAATGCCCGCCCTTCACCGCGACGCTTCGAGATCGGTCGCCTTCGTCCCTTCGACTTAAGCGTTGCGGAAGACCCCGGTAAAATCCATCCCGATCCCAAACGGCACGGGCCGACCCCAAAATGCGTTCTGGCTGTCGTGCTCACGTTGGTTGCCGCCTTCATTCTCCTGCGCGCGGTCGTGCCTTGCTTTCGGCATACGCTGAACGCCGTCGAGCAGTGTCTGCGTCGCCAACAGGCATTGCGATTTACCGAGGAGGATATTTTAAGGCCCGCCTGTATCGCCAAACGAATTCAAAGGGGCGCTCTGCCTGGCATCGTGCCTCCGTTTCCCACAAGACATACCATTCGCTCGCTGACGCACTGGCTTAACCACCTCTTGGATCGTAGTTCCTGGAATCCTCACTTGGGCCCCCTCGCAACAAAGCATCTGCCATCCTTGGTGGGAGAAAAAATCAGCCGGAGCCTGCTGACTCAGTTCTTCCGGCCCCAACTGTGGGCCGCCGCGCGGCAAACTGAACTCATGGCACGAAGGCGCCTCGCCATCGAATCGTATTTCCCGACCTGCGGACCGATGAGGAAAATCGTGCCGCCGGGCGTTCGCGCCCCGTCGGTGGAAATCGGGTCATGCTGGGAACGCTGCTACGCCTTAAACTCATTGTTGCGCGGCGCTTCCCGAGGGGGGTGGAGTGTGGCCGCCGCCGCGATTCCGATCACCGCCGTGGTCATCCTTGAGAATATTTCGCCGCAAGGGGAACCTTTTAGCCTCACAGAGGGTGTTAGTATCTGGCCCTGTGAGATAGTACGCTTTTGCGCGTTTCTTTTGCTCGTCCTGTTTATTTTAAAAGCACGCGTCAACCTACGGATCAGCGAGGCCGGACTCTCCGAGACATTCTATCTCACACGATATCATCGACGTCCACTGTGGCAGCGCTGGTCGACGCTCGCGCGACTCTCCGCGAAAGGGTATTCAGGATACTTAAGTCTTTTACGGTGGCCGCGGACTCTGATTAGGATCTACCGCCACTATAGCGCCATCGATTGGTCCTGGATCGCGAAGGAAAATATCCCGGTTGAGCGTCTCTGGCATGCCTATCTTGACCGAAGCCGGACCCTCCCGCGCATTCTGCGGGTGAGCAAGCATTTGACCATTTACCTGGCGTTCTGTGGTTTGGTCGTATACCTGGGTGGAGTTGTTCCCCGTCCTCCGGCGCGCGGCTATCTACCCTACTACGCGGACCTCTTCCTGCTCGGCGTGACAGTTCTGACGTTCCTTTTTCTGAACTTTCTCGTCACCGATGCGGCACGACTCACTCGAACCTTTATTAGACACCTTTCCAAAGCGCCGACCAAATGGCCCATCGCTTCCATGCGTCTGGCCCGTGAGCATCACGGAGCAATGACTATAAGAGCATGGACGACTGGCTTGATATCCGCTTCGTCGCCGAATTGACCAAGGCGGTCGGTCCTTTGGTCTATTATCCATTCATCGTTCTAGGTCTGCTGATCGTCGCTCGCGCTCATTACTTCGACAACTGGACGTGGCCCCCCGGCGCTGGTAATTATTCTCGCCTGAATGCCGTACAGGAAAACGAGCACGAGCGGAAGGAACTCGCCGGCATCCGCAACATCGCCCGGGAACGCGCCAAGAAAGCCTCCCTCCACAACCGCAAGCTGCGCGATTGCCGCCTGCACCTCGGCGACAGGAACCCGCGCGCCGAGGAGAGCACGCTCTTCATCGTCGAGGGCGATTCTGCCGCCGGCTCCCTCACCGCCACGCGCGATGTGCAGACGCAGGCCGTCTTCGCCCTCAAGGGCAAGCCGCTCAACACCTACGGCCTCACCAAGAAAGTCATCTACGAGAACGAAGAGTTTCATCTCCTCCAGGCCGCCCTCAACATCGAGGACGGTCTCGATGGCCTGCGCTACAACCAGATCGTCATCGCCACCGACGCCGACGTGGACGGCATGCACATCCGCTGCTGCTGCTTTCGTTCTTCTGCAGTTCTTCCCCGACGTCATCCGCAACAACCACCTCTTTATCCTGCAGACGCCGCTCTTCCGCGTGCGCAACAAGAAGGTCACGAAGTATTGTTATTCCGAGCAGGAGAAGCAGTCCGCCGTCACCGCGCTCGGCGCCAGCCACGAGATCACGCGCTTCAAGGGCCTCGGCGAAATCTCCGCCGGCGAGTTCAAGGATTTCATCGGGGCAAACATCCGGCTCGATCCCATCCACCTCCACCACCTCTACAGCTCCGACGAACTCCTGACCTTCTTCATGGGCAAAAACACACCCGAGCGGCAGGACTTCATCATCGAGAACCTCCGCGTCGAGAAAGACCTCATCGAGGCGTAAGCCTCAGTTCATTTCATCCATTCCTAGATGGCTAAACGCAAGAAACCGCCAGCCGACCAATCAGAACTCCCTTTGGACGCCGCGCCCACTGAGGCGACGCTCAATTCCGAACCGGCTACAAACGGCACCGCGCCGGAAGCACCGGCCGACCCGCAAAACGCCACGGTCCAGCTCAAGCGCAAGAAGGCGAAAAGGTCCAGGACGAGCAGGCCCCGCTCGCCCAGAGCTACCGCAATTGGTTCCTCGACTACGCCAGCTACGTCATCCTCGACCGCGCCGTGCCGCACATCGACGATGGCCTGAAGCCCGTCCAGCGCCGCGTGCTGCACACCCTCTGGGACATGGACGACGGCCGCTTCCACAAGGTCGCCAATGTCGTCGGCGCCCACGATGAAGCTCCATCCGCACGGCGACGCCTCCATCGGCGCCGCGCTCGTCTCCATCGCCAGCGCGGATGGCTCATCGAACCGCAGGGCAATTACGGCAATCTCCTCACCGGCGACGATGCCGCCGCGCCGCGGTACATCGAAGCCCGGCTCACGGCCTTTGCCAAAGACGTCCTTTTCAATCCGAAGACCACCACCTGGCAGCTCAGCTACGACGGCCGCACCCGGGAGCCCGTCACCCTTCCCGCGAAATTCCCCATCGTCCTGCTCGAAGGTGCGGAGGGCATCGCAGTCGGTCTCTCGACCAAGATCCTCCCGCACAATTTTAACGACCTCTGCCGCGCCGCGATCAATCATCTGCAGGGAAAATCCTTCCGCATCCTCCCCGACTTCCCCACCGGCGCACCGCCGACTTTGCGGAATACAATGACGGCGAACGCGGCGGCAAGGTGAAGGTCCGCGCCAGGATCGAGGAGCGGTCCAAGTATCTCCTCGCCATCACCGAACTCCCCTACGGCGTCACCACCGATCGCTCATCGAATCCATCCTCGCCGCCAACGCCAAGGGCCGGATCAAAGTCAAGCACGTCGACGACAACACCGCCGACAAGGTCGAGATCCTCGTCCATCTGCCTCCCGGCGCCGAGGCCGACAAAGTCATCCAGCAGCTTTATGTCTTCACCAGTTGCCAGGTGCAACTCAACCCCGCCGCCTGCGTCATCGTCCGCGATCCCCAGACCGGCGACGACAAGCCGCACTTCTCGGCGTCCGCGACATCCTCAAAACCAGCGTCGAGGCCACCAAGGCCCTCCTCAAGCGCGAACTCGAGATCAAGCTCGGCGAACTCGAGCAACAGTGGCACTGGGATTCGCTCGAGCGCATCTTCATCGAGGAGCGCATCTACCGGCTCATCGAGAAATCCAAGACCTGGGAAAGCGTCCTCGCCGAGATTCGCGGCGGCCTGAAACCCTTTCTCCAGCAACTCCGCCGCGAGGTGACCGAGGAGGACATCGTGCGCCTCACCGAGATCCGCATCAAGCGCATCTCCGCCTACAACCGTTTCCAGGCCGACGAGGCGATGAAGAAGATCGAACAGGGCATGCGGGAGACGAAGGGCCATCTCAAGAACCTCACCGGCTACGCCGTCGCGTGGTTCGAGATGCTCCAGGAAAAATACGGCAAGGGCCTCAAACGCCGCACCAGCTACGACGAGATCCAGCAGATCGACGCCTCGGCAGTGGTCTCAGCAACCAGCGGCTCTACGTCAACCGCGAGGACGGCTTCATCGGCCTCAACTGGCGGCAGCACGAATTCGTCACCGAGTGCACCATCCTCGACAGCGTCCCTCACGATCATGAAGGACGGCTCGCTCAAAGTATCGAAGGTCGCCGACAAGGTCTTCATGGGCCGCAAGATCATCCACGTCTCCATCTGGCCGAAAGATGGCGATATGAACTTCTACACGATGTCTATCAGGATGGCGAAACGGGCAAAGCCTTCGCCAAAAATTCCAAATCGGCGGACTCTCTCGCGACAAGCTCTACCCCTTGGTGAAATCCGAAAGTCGCGCATCATTTATTTGCAAATCAGCGCCGGGAGAAGATATGCCCAAGTCCCTCAAGGTCTATCTCGATGGCCGCAGCGGGGCCCGCGTCCGCGAGATCGATTTCGATCTCACACCCGTGCCGGTCAGCACACGCACCGCCAAGGGACTCACCGTCAGCAAGTGGCCGATCAAGGAAGTGAAAGCCATGGCGTAATCGTGTCGAAATCAGATACCGCCAAATCTTCCCCGGCGCGCGACTAGAGTCTTTACCATGCTCCTCGACGCCACCTGCCAGATTTCTCCACACGAACGCTCCGATCCCGGCGATCATGATGCTGCGGCCGCGCAGCGGCTATGCGCAGTGGATCACACGGGAAGAATATGTTTTCGAGCCGCACGTGCCCGTGACCGAGTACACCGACGAATTCGGCAATCTCTGCCAGCGAGTGCTGATCCCCCAGGGGAATTTCGAAGTGCGGTGCAGTTGCCGCGCGCACAACCTCCGACACGATCGACGTGCAGGCCGATGCCCCTTTCGTGCCCGTCAATCAACTGCCGGAAAGCACCCTGCAATTCCTGCTGCCCAGCCGCTATTGCCAGGCCGATCTCCTCAACGAACTGGCCGCCTCCATCGTCGCGGGCAAACCCTCCGGCTACCCGCAGGTCGCGGCCATCGAGCAATGGCTGCGCGATGAATTGCAGTACGTCCGCGGCTCGAGCAACGCGAGCACTTCGGCTGTCGACACCGCCCAATTGAAAAAAGGCGTCTGCCGCGATTACGCGCACCTCGGCATCGCCCTCACGCGCAGCCTCAACATTCCTGCGCGCATGGTCGTCGGCTACCTCTACCAGCTCGATCCCATGGACCTGCACGCGTGGTTCGAAGCTTTCGTCGGCGGCCAATGGTTCACCTTCGACGGCACGCAGAAAACCCCGCGCGGCAATCGCATCACGATTGGCTATGGCCGCGATGCCGCCGACGTCGCCCTCACTTCCAATTATGGCGCCCTCGATCTGCAGTCGATGAAGGTGACGGTGGAGAAGGTGTAGCTCAAAAATGCTGTTTTCCCCCGCGGTGTCATCCTGAGCGAAGTCGAAGGATCCCGTCGCTCTACCAGCGATGTCTTTGGTTGTGCGACGGGGTCCTTCGACTCCGTTACACTCCGCTCAGGATGACATCGCGAGGAGAGTCTGCACTTTCCAGACTGTCACTAAGATTCCCTCGCGGGACGATGGACGCACCACACTCCTTCCTCCTCCATCCGTGAAACTCCTCTCCCCTGCCCTCGCCTTCGCCCTCCTCGCCGCCCCCGCCTTCGCCGCCGATCCGATCACGTTAAAATTGTGGCCGGAAGGCGCACCGGGCCAGATGTCGATCAAGCCGGTCGACCCGAATCAGAAGCCGAACCCGAACGTCGTCACGAACATCACCGAGCCGACGCTCACGATCTCCGGCCGGAAAACCCGAACGGCACCGCCGTCGTCGTCGCCCGGGCGGCGGCTTCCGCTTTCTCTCCATCAAGCACGAGGGTACCGCGGTCTGCGAATGGCTCAACTCCATCGGCGTCACCGCCGCGCTGCTCACCTATCGCACGCCGACCAATGAAGAAACCGCGCCTACGAAAAGCCGGTGCAGGACGCCCAGCGCGCCATCGGCTTGATCCGCCATCACGCCGCCGAATGGGGCATCGCGCGCACCGGCCTGCTGGGCTTTTCCGCCGGCGGCAATCTCACCGGACACGAGGCCTTCGACCGCACCGCGCGCACCTATCCGCAGAAGCCGGAATCCGACACCGACGCGCGGCCCGACTTCATCGTCCTGATCTACGGCGGCGGCTTCCTCGACCCGGCCGACAAGACCAAATCCGCCCCGGCTTCAGCGTCCCCGCCGACGCCCCGCCCGCCTTCTTCCTCGTCGCCCACGACGACAAGACCAACCCCATCGAGGCCGCCATGCTCTACCTCGCCTACAGCGGCAAAACATCCTCGCCGAGCTGCACATCTTCACCCACGGCGGCCACGGCTTCGCATGCGCAAGGACGGCCACCCCATCAACGAATGGCCCGACCGCTGCGCCGACTGGATGCGGGCCATGGGTTATCTGTCAGCCGCGGGAAATACGGAACCCACATCGCATCCGACTTCGGCGAAGCCTTGAAATTGCACGGCTCATCGACCGAATCTCCACGGCTTCCTCCACGGGAAGCCGGCAGACCGTCGATTTCTGGCCGTCCGATTGAAATCGCCGGCGGAACGAAGTATCCAAACAGAAGACACGCATGCCCCTCGTCGAATTCCACGTCATCGCCGGCCGCAGCCCGGAAGAAATCACCACCCTGCTGGAGGCCTCCCATCGGGCTCTGCTCACTGCCCTGGCCATCCCCCGCGCGACCGCTACCAGATCGTCCACGAACATCCCGCCACGCACTTCATCGCGAGGATACCGGCCTGGGCATCCGCGGACCAAGGACTTCGTGCTCATCAAGATCACCAGCCGCCCCCGCAGCGAAACCGCCAAATTGAAACTCTACGAGGAGCTCTGTCGCGAATTGCAGACCTCCTGCCGCATCGCCCCAGCGACGTCATGATTTCCCTGGTCAACTCGGACGCCGACTGGAGCTTCGGCAACGGCCGGGCGCAGTTTATGATCGGGGAGTTGTAGGCGCGCCCGCCGTTTGACCGGCATTCGACGGAGAGCATCGGAAGGAACCGTCGCTCCGCGATTCCGGAGAAAATTCGCCGCCGCATCGGAAGGAGGACATCCGTCGGAAGGCAACGGACGGATGCGTCGCGGAGCGACGCCATGCCGGTAGCCAGGGCTTTCAAGCCCTGGGTCCAGTCGCGCGCGGACCGTCGCGGAGCGACGTTTGCCTTTTCGCACCGCGTTCCGAATTGGCCTTGGAGCTTCGAACTCCCCGCATGCCTGTCGATTGCAGACCCTGCGAATCCTGGCAAACGTCGCTCCGCGACGGACGCCCCTTGCAATGGATACCAGGGCTTGAAAGCCCTGGCTACCGGCAGGCTATCGCTCCGCGATTCCCGAGAAGATTCGCCGCCGCATCGGAAGGAGGACATGAAGGCAACGGACGGATGCGTCGCCGCGCGATGCCGGAGAATAATTCCACGATATCGGATGAAATACCGGCATCCGCCCGGATTCCACCCGGCATCCACCACCCGGATGCGTCGCGGAGCGACGCCATGCCGGTAGCCAGGGCTTTCAAGCCCTGGGTCCAGGTCGCGCGCGGACCGTCGCGGAGCGACGTTTGCCTTTTCGCACCAACGTTCCGAATTGGCCCCTTGGAGCCCCTTGGAGCTTCGAATTCCCCGCATGCCTGGCGATTGCAGACCCTGCGAAATCTGGCAAACATGGCGGAGCGACATTTGCCAGGATTCGCGGGGCCTGTTATCGAAGTCGCATGGGGAACACCTACACCTCGCTCCACTATCACTTCGTCTTCAGCACGAAGAATCGCGAGCCGTGGATCGGGCGCGAAATTGAGGGCCGCGTCTGGGAATTCCTGGGCGGGATTGCCCGGGAAAATGGATTGAAATCGATCCTCGTGGGCGGGATGCCCGACCATATCCACATGGCCGTCGGATCACCGCCCACATTCGCCGTCAGCAAAGTGGTGCAACAGATCAAAGGCGGTTCTTCAAAATGGCTCAAAGACCTCACACCGGAATGAAAGGTTTTGCGTGGCAGGACGGTTACGGCGCGTTTGCCGTGAGCAAATCGAATCTTCCGACTCTGACGGCCTACATTGGAAACCAGCGGGAACATCATCGGACGAAGACGTTCAAGGAGGAGTTCGTCGCTTTGCTGGTCCGTCACGGATTGATTACGACGAAAAATATCTCTGGGATTGAGGGCAAACGTCGCTCCGCGACGGACGCCTCTGACGATGGGGACCAGGGCTTGAAAGCCCTGGCTACCGGCAGGCCATCGCTCCGCGATTCCGGAGAGTTTTCGCCACGGCACCGGGAAATCGGCACCGGGAAATCGGTATCGAAACGCGAAAACGCCGCTGCCGCCCATGCGTGGTGCTCGCCCGCTGCATCCAACAGGGCGACGAGCGGGCGGTATCGAGAATAATGCTTTCCGCTTTAGGCACGCCCGAAACCTTCCAGATGCTTCGAGTTCAATGACAAATCTCCCACGCCGCTATTCACAATGCCGCACCCATCGGCAAACGACCCGCCAGCGTTCGCGGGACAGGAACTGGCGCCTCGGGATGGTCGAGCACACAAAGAATACCCTCAAGAAACAGCTCACGCAGTTTTCGTCCCCGCAAGGCCGCTTCGGCCTTGGCGCGCCGGAAGAGATCTTTGGGCAAATCGATCGTCGTTTTCACGAAGCAAACTTTACAGCTTTATGGTACCCCGTCGAACAAGCTGAACCGGAAGGTGCCCCCGCCTTCCGTTCCCTCTGCCTTGGCAGCATTGGAGAGCGTTCCAGATCGCGTTTACAATTCGCGTGGCGCCATGAGTGACCTCGCGGGGATGGCGCGCCGCACCGTCCCCGCCGATGTATCGGTCGTGTGAGCAGAGCGATCGGCGCACCGCTCATCTCTTCCCAAGGACGCCGAGGGTGCGGCGTCCCTACCACAGCCGGTTGCGCCCAACCCACCTAGTCCTTGGCGACCAGCTCCTTTTCCTTCTCGGGAAGCCAGGCGCGGTCGTTCCAGAAGCGGCGCAGGGAGGTGCGGTCGCCGCTGAAATGGTGCGCTCCACCTTGCGCATGCCGCCGAAGTTCGTGGGATAATTGGACCGCGGAAGCTGGCACACGCCGTCGCCGGTGTACTGCCACAACATCCATCGGTCCCAAGGCGAGGTCCAGGCGGGCGGCTTGTGGTAATTGGCAATCCACAGCCAGCATTTGCGCAGCGTTTCCCGAGAACTGGAGCTGATCGACGGATCGCCGAAGACCCGCTTGAGCCAGTATCGTTGGAATAGAGGCCGGGATAGACGCCCGTCCGCTCGTGCACCCGGTCGATGAAGCGGATGGCCTCGTCGACGTTCATGTTGCCGCCGGGATAGTGCGTATTCTGCTCGGCGTCGAGCACGAGCAGCACGCCGGACGGCTGGCGGGATTGTGGCCGCTGGCCCACTTGGCGCCGACGAAATTGATGAAGTGATCGGCCTGCTTGCGGCCGTCGGACCCGTTGCCGAAATGATACGCGCCCCAGAGCAGCCCAGCCTTCATGGCCTCGGCTTCCCGGTAGGCGTATTTCGCGTCGTAATCGAAGGCGGGATAAGTCGCCTCGTGAATGATCGCTCCCAAGCCACTGCGTTGCAGGGCTGAGAAGTCGGAGGTTCGCTCGTCGTAGTGCGACAGGCTTAGCACGCTGTTTTCCGCGTGGGCGGTCAGCGTCAAAGCCAACAGGGTCAGGACTCTTCCCGCGTGTCGAAGGCTCATTGGCGGCCTATCAAAGCAGCTTGCAGGCCGGTGACAAGCACGGATTTCACGTAGATGTGACCGTTTTGTCACCCCCGCCTTGCGACCCGTGTCCTCACGTAGGAGCCGACGATCCCTGGTTCTGGAGCGGTCGGAGGAGTGGCCCGCGAATCCACCCATCACTCGAATCATCCCATTCGCGTCATTGGTGTGATTCGCGGGCCCAAAACCTCGCGGACCTGCGTTCTCTTCCAAATAGCAACTGCAAAGGAAAAGGCAGAGGGGAACCACGAATGGCACGGATGGGCATGGATTTCCACAGCGGCACGCTGCTCCTATCCACTCGTGCAATCCGCGTCATCCGTGGTCCGAATTTCCCCGTCTTCCGATCCGCGTCTGCTACCGCACTGAAAACTGATGGACCGTCGTGGAGCGGAAGACCTGCCCAGGGCGCAGGACGGTGCTCGGGAAATCCGGGTGGTTCGGTGAATCGGGATAGTGCTGCGTCTCGAGACAAAAGCCGTAGTTCTTCCGATAGACCTGGCCGCCTTTGCCGGTGACCGTTCCGTCGAGGAAATTGCCGGTGTAGAGCTGGATGCCGGGTTCGGTGGTGGCGACGGTCATCACGCGGCCGCTCTTTGGTTCATACACTTCCGCGGCCAGCGTCATCTCACCGGGCTGCGCTTGATCGATGATGAAATTGTGATCGTAGCCGCCCGGCTTGCCGGTCATCTGCGCATAATCTTTCGCGAGCGGTTTCGCCGTCGTGAAATCCAGCGGACCGCCGGCCACGGGCGCGATCTGGCCGGTCGGATACCGGCCGCATCCACGGGAACATAATGACTGGCGTGAAGCCGCACCTCGTGCCCGAGGATGTCGCCCTCCCCCGCCCCGGCGAGATTCCAATAGGCGTGATTGGTGAGGTTCAGGATGGTCGCCTTGTCCGTGGTGGCTTCGTAGTCGAGGCGCAGTTCATTCTTCTCCGTGAGCGTGTAGGTGACCGCGACCTGCAACGTGCCCGGGTAGCCTTCTTCGCCATCGGCGCTGGTGTAGGTGAAGCGCACGGCCTGGGCACCGGGCACCGGTTCGCCCTTCCACAGGCGATGATGAAAGCCCGTGACGCCGCCATGGAGATGGTTCACCCCGTTGTTCAGGCCGAGCATGTAGGTGATGCCATCGAGCGTGAAACGTCCGCGGGCGATGCGGTTCGCATAGCGCCCGGTGGTCACGCCGAAGTGCGGATGCGGAACGAGATAACCATCGAGCGTGTCGAAGCCGAGCGTGATGTCGGCGAGCGCACCGCGGCGATCGGGCACGTCCATCTCGACGAGGCCCGCTCCCCAGGTCGTGAGCCGGGCCTTGAGGCCGGCGGCGTTGGTCAACGTGTACAGGTCGACGACCTCGCCATCGCGGGTTTTTCCGAAAACTTCTTTTTGCATGTGGGATTCTGGTTGCACCGGTTCGCCGGAAAGGCCGCGGTGATCGTGCCGGCCAGACAGAGGCCCCAGGCGACGACGGGGAGCAGAGGCTGAAGGGGGCTTTTCAGGGGGCGAAACGGGGGTTCCACGTATACGTGCCGAAATCGGGGCGGGCTGCCAAGCCTCGATGCGCGCGGACGGGCGTCTTTCCGTGAAAAAAATTTGTTCTCGCGGAACATGCGGGCGATATGCTGTTTTCCCCGCTCCCCGGACCCTTCGCGTCCGGGACTACCCTATTTTCCCCGCAATCTTGATGAAATCCCATACCATGAAAGGCGTCGGCGTCGTTCCGAAAGACAAGGAATTGCGCGTGATCGACCATCCCGAACCGTCCATCGCGGCGCCCAATGAAATCAAGATTCGCACGCTCGAAGTGGGCGTGTGCGGCACCGACCGGGAGATCTGCACTTTCGCCTACGGCCAGCCCCCCGGCGGGCGGGGATTACCTGCTGCTCGGCCACGAATGCCTCGGCGAAGTGATCGAGGTCGGCTCCGCGGTGCGGAAATTCCAGCCCGGCGATCTCGTGGTGCCCAGCGTGCGCCGCCCTTGCAACGATCCGGCCTGCCGCCCTGTCGCGAAGGCCGCCAGGACTTTTGCGTGACGTGGAATTTCACCGAGCGCGGCATCAACCAGCGCCACGGCTTCATGACGGAGCGCTTCGTCGAGGA
Organism: Chthoniobacter sp.; assembly: GCA_037200205.1. GTDB lineage: Bacteria > Verrucomicrobiota > Verrucomicrobiia > Chthoniobacterales > Chthoniobacteraceae > Chthoniobacter. Next base: position 28,658 of record JBBCHV010000035.1, on the reverse strand, counting down.
GACGTCTATCTCACCCCGGTGCCGAAGGATCTGCGCGATCTGGCCGTGATGGCCGAGCCGCTGACCATCGCCGAAAAGGGTCTCACGCAAGCCTGGCAGGTGCAAAAGCGCCTGACCTGGGAACATGACAATCGCGACGGCCAGGGCCGCGGCCATGGGCTGAACGCCGTGGTGCTCGGCGCGGGCCCGATCGGCCTGCTGGGCGCGATGAAGCTGCTCATCGAAGGCTTCCGCGTCTTATTTATTCGCGTTCGCCGAAGCCGAACTTCAAGGCGGACATCGCCGAGCAGATCGGCGCGAATACATCTCCAACCAGGACGTGCCGACCGACGATCTCGCCAAGCACGTGGGTAACATCGACCTGATCTACGAAGCGGTCGGCGAAGGCCATCTGACTTTCGATGTCATGCGCGTGCTCGGCATCAACGGGGTCTACATTCTCACCGGCATCCCCGCGGAGAAGCCGCCGATTCCGGTTTTCGCGGATAACATCATGCGCAACATCACGCTGAAGAACCAGGCGATCATCGGCACGGTGAACGCCAGCCCGGCGGATTTTGCGGATGCGATCCGCGACCTCGGTGAATTCAAGAAGCGCTGGCCGAAGGCCGTGAACGCGCTGATCACCGGCCGCCATAAGATCGACGCGCACCGCGAGTTGCTCGTCGGCAAGGCGACGGGCATCAAGAATGTCATCGAGTTCTCCTGATTCGAGCGCCAACCTGACATCGACTTTTATGAGCAAGAATTCTGGATCGATATCTCCGTCCCACTGCATAACGGCATGCACGGCTGGCCCGGCAATCCGCCGACCTTCGTGACCATGCACCTCGGCACCGGCAAAGGCGACGTGTGCAACGTCTCGGCCATCAATTTCAATTCCCACACGGGCACGCATATGGATGCGCCCGCTACATTTCGTGCACGACGGCAAGACGATGGACGATCTGCCGTGGGATGCGGTCATCGGCGAGGCGCGTGTCGTGGAGATCAAGGACAAGACAGCCATCAAGCCGGCGGAACTGAAAAAGCTGAAACCCAAAAAGGGCGAACGCCTGCTTTTCAAGACGCGCAACTCGGCGATCGGCTGGAAGAAGCCGGAATTCCACAAGGACTTCGTCTATATCTCCAAGGAAGGCGCGCAGTATCTCGTGGATTGCGGCGTGCAGACGGTGGGCATCGATTACCTGAGCGTCGGCGGATTCTACAAGGATGGCATCGAGACGCACCACGTGCTGCTCGGCGCCGAGATGTGGATCATCGAGGGCCTGGATTTGTCCAAGGTGAAGCCGGGCAATTACGATCTCATCTGCCTGCCGATCAAATTCCACAAGGGCGACGGCGCGCCTTCGCGCTGCCTGATCCGCCCGCGCTGACCGCGGGAGGTTCCGCTCTCTCACGCTCCATTCATCGGGCGCATGGGCTTCATGGGCTTCATGGGCTCCATCGGTCTCATGGGCGCATGGGCTCCTAGGTGAAAATGCGCTTTTTTCCGCCGTTTTTTTGATTTCCAGCTTCTGGGCACCGGTCAGATCGGGTTCGGCGTCCAGCAGTTCGATCCGCCGTCTCTGCGCTTGCAAAAACCGAGGACCGTCACTGGTTTCGGTTCGGATCACGATCTCCTTTCCCGCTCGAAAGACCTGGGGTGATTGAGTCCATTTCCGGTAGTGAGTCCGACGCCCTGGCTCTGGCTCTGGGAGTCTCCCGCGGCTGAGAGCTCACGATGGTTTGTGCGCCTTCGTTGCTGAGTTCGAGGTGCTCTCCTTCTTCCAATTCGCATTCATAGGTCATGAAGGGAATCGCGGCGCCGTCGGCTGCCGGTTCCGTGATTCGCGAGATCCAACGAGTAAATGTCGTGCCCCCATTTTGGGAGGCGACGGATTCGACTCATACTGTCATCCTCCCCAGGTGCTCATCATCGCCCTACTGTTTTGTCGGTCTGACCGTGAATTCCAAGGACGGCTGGGACCGGTGGATCTATGCGGCATTCACCGTCGCCACGCTGGCCGCGATCCTTCACTTCCGCCACGTTCCGGCCCTCGCCGGCTGGCGGTTCTGAGATCGCCTAGACGCCGGCCTCGACCAGCGTGGACGGCGCCGCGGGCGCGAGCAGCCGCAGCGTTTTCAGCGCTTCCGGCTCCTTGTAGTGGCGCTTGAGTCCGCTCTCCGTCAAGGCCGATGCGGGCACGTTGATGATGAACTCGGCGAAGGTCTTCTCGACGTGTTCCCGCTGCAGTTGCTGGCCCTTTTTGGTCAGCCAGAATTCCTCTTCGATCTTCACCAGCGCGCGGGCCGCCTCATCGGGTCCGAGATCCTCCCGGCGGGCCAGCAACCAGACCAACTCCGGATCTTCGGGAAGGGACACGGGAAAGGAACGAAGGGGATCTTCACCTCTTCCTCAATCACCGTGGGATCGACTTTGACGCGGCTGCTCATCGTGCGGTCCGGCAGCGCGATCTCGACCGCCACCGCGGTCCCATTCTCGTCGGCGTGATGGCCACATTCTCTTCTCCGAATTTATCCGCCAGGTCGTTCTGAAAATCGGCCACCGTCTCCGGCTCCACATTCGGCAAGGCACCCGACGCGCAGAACTTCTCAAAGGCTTCGATGCTCTTCAACAGCCGCACTTCCTTCGCCACCTCGTCGTAAATGGCGCTGGCCAGATGCGGATCGTTCGTCGCTTCGGAGCACTTTTTGCAGCAGCGAGAGGAACTGGGCCTCGTTCATTCCTTTGATTTTCATGGTATTGAGAGAGCGGTATTTTGCGGGGGCGGGGTTCTCCGCTGGAGATCAAAGCGCAAGGATTGAGATCACAAAAACGTAGTTCCTATAAAACTGCCCATCTGGTACAGGCGACACACCATAACGCTCACGCGGTCGATTGACGCCAGGCGCTCTGGACAAGCAACCGATGAAACGAACTCTACTTCATGTCCTTTTCGACCTGCATCCTTCCCATCATGTCCGCGGCGATGAGGTTTCCCGTGGGGATGGAATCCATGTCGACCAGGCCGAGACGGCCGCGGTGCTCAGGCCGGCCAGCCTCGTTTCGCTCTAACCAGCCAGTTCCAGCATCGGTTTCATGAAATCCTTCTACGACGCCATCATTGTCGGCGGTGGACCCGGCGCAGCACCGCCGGCAGCGTTCTCGCGCAGGCCGGGAAAAAAGTATTGATCCTCGACGCGAGCGTTTCCGCGCTTTCACGTCGGCGAATCGCTCATTCCCTATGGGAATGAAGAACTGCGAGCGATTGGCGTTTGGCCCAAGCTCGACCGGAGCGGCTTTATGCCCAAGCTGGAGCGGAGTTCGTCACTGGCGACTCGACCGCCAGCACCCGCATCCTTTTCGGACGCTTCCTCGACCCGGAATACGCGAAGACCTTTCAGGTCGAACGTTCCCGTTTCGATCAATGCTGCTGGACCATGCGCCGAATCGGCTGCGAGGTGTGGCAGGAGGCGCAGGTGAAATCGGCAGCCGTTTCGAACGATGGCGTCCGGGTGACTTGCACCCGTGACCATGAAACGCACGAACTGGAAGCGCGCTGGATTCTCGATGCCAGCGGACGCGATGCCTTTCTCGGCAAGCAAATGCAATTGCCCAAGACCGATCTGGGCCTGCCCAAAAAATTTGCCACCTTCGCCCACTTCCGGGGCATTCGGCGCAACGATCCTCCCGCCGATGGCCACATCACCGTCGTGCGATTGGATTTCGGATGGCTGTGGATGATCCCGCTCGATGCGGAAAAGACCTCCGTCGGTCTCGTTCAGACGCTCGATCATTTCGCGCGAGTGGACTGCCGCCGGCAGAGTTCTTTCAGCACACGGCCGCCGTGAACCGGAATTGCAGCGGCGCATGGAAGGCGCGGAGCGGATCAGCGACTTTTACTTTGCCGGCGACTATACCTACCGGCACTTGCAAAACGCCGGCCCTCGCTGGTTGCTCATCGGCGACGCGGCGGGATTTATCGATCCCATTTTTTCCTCCGGCGTCATGCTGGCCATCAAGTCCGGTTATCGCGCCGCCCCACGAAGCGCTCGCGGCGGACCGGGCGGGCCAGCCGCTCAGCGCGCGTGCCCAGGCCCGCTATACCCGCGACGTGGGCAAATGTGCAAAGTCTTCCTGAACATGATCCGCATGTTTACGACAACCACAGCTTCGAGGTCTTCATGACGCCGTGCCCCTATCCCGGCATCGAGATCGCCGTGAATAACCCTCGTCGCCGGCAATACCGATCTCGGCTGGCGTCTGCGCGTGTGGGTTTGGATGTTTTATGTCATCTGCGCGCTGCAGCGACACATCCCCATCGTTCCACGACTCAGCCTCGCACATCCGCCCCAACCCGCTCCGAATGCCGGTTGAGCGAACCTTCCGTTTCGATCAAAAGTCCGGTGACCATTTTCCGCCAACCCGCATGACACGCTCCCACTCCTCCTCGTCTTCGACTCAGCGCCCTCCCCGCATCGCCATCGCCGGTAACGGCCCATCCGGCTCCACCCTGGCCGCGCTGCTGGCCGATAAAGGAGCCGACGTCACCATGTTCAATGGCGGCAAGCGTCCCGCCATGATCGTCGGCGAATCGGGAATCCCGGTGCTGGTCCCCCTCATGCGCCGCCTGGGCATCGAGGAGGAGGTCGCCGCGGTCGCGCAATACAAGCCGGGAGCCACCTTCGCCCTCGGACCGAGCGATCCGATTCCGCTGAGCTTCCAGTCTGTCGACGGCATCCTTCCCACCTATGCTTACAACCTGCCCAGGCCGCAATTCGATCAATCATCGAAAACCGGGCCCGCCGCAGCAAGCTTCGCTGGATTGAATCGGAAGCCGGTTTGATCAAAGCGCCGGAAAATTCCGGTCGCGAAATCGACCTCGACGAACAAACCCTGGCGCGTGTTCCCGAATGGAATCATGAACAGCCCGATCTCATCGTGGACGCGACCGGCCGCCGTCGCACCGCCGCCCGGCTGCTCCAGCTCGCCGCCGTGGTCGGGCCACGCAAGGATCTCGCTCATTTCGCGCATTACGAAAACTGGAAGCACGACGGGCCTCCGGGCCAGATCGTCATCTCGCGCACCATCCACGGCGGCTGGAGCTGGCAAATCCCGTTGCGCGATTGCATGTCCGTGGGAATCGTGATCAATGGCGACACCCTCAGGACCTTTGGATCTACTCAGAGGAGCGTCTCGACAAAGCCATCGCCGGAGACCCCATTCTTTCCACTTACGGAGTCAACCGTCGCCGGATTTCCGAGGTGCCGAGTTATACCAACTATCAACTCATCAGCGAACGCGCCTTTGGCCCGGGATGGGTGGCAGTGGGCGATGCTTTGGTTTCGTCGATCCCATGCTTTCTCCCGGCATGTGGATCGCGATGCGCGCGGGCGAATGCCTCGCCGACCTGATCTCTCCTCGAGGCCCGAATGACTGGCCCGGCCTCCTCGCTACTTACGAATCGGAAATCCGGCAACGGCTCACCTCCTGGCAGGAACTCATCGCTAAATTTTACAACGGAGAAATGATGGCGGCCTACGCCACCGGCATCCGCTATGGCACCAAATTCCCGCGCTCTCTCTTCCGCGCCCTCAACACCCACGTCGACAGGAATTTCGCCGCATGTGCTGCGGTGCTTATACAGAGCGCCCCTACAGCCGGAAGCTGCTCAATTTCATCTGTAACAATCCCAGCGGCTTCGATCCGGCGGATTTTGTGATCACTGATCGCCAGGCCGGGGAGCATTGAAGGCTTTATAAAGCGCCAAAGCAAATCAGTCCGAATTCGTCCGCCTCTTCCATATTGGGAATCAGCCGTTCCAACTGTTCCTCGAATTCGTGCTCTCGGATAATCTCGCGACGCGGTTTTTCTGGCATGTCGCTTGTCCGCTAAAGCCGCCGTTAACTAGGCGAGCAAAATCTTTCGGGAAATCTCCCACCCGTTAAGCCGCCTTCGAGTGCTTCCGCGCCCTTCCCTCTTTTCCGCCATTTCCCTTTCCCGTGGTGTCAACTCGCGAATGTCGATGAACTTCGCACCCGCTGCGCGCACCTTGCCCTCCCCGACCAGACGCGCAAGGGCGGCTTTCGCCGGCGGCAGCGGGAGAGGCTTTTGCCTGGTCGTTGGGCGATTCGTGGCGGCGGGTGACAATGGCACCCATCAGCACCCAAGGCAAGCTGACGGTGTGCCATCTGAACCGACAGGTTCAAAATGGACTGAGTCGGCAGAGCGGAAACAATTGCCACTCGACACTCGTCCAGTTCCCCGATGGTGGAGGTAAGGGGAAAAATACCTTCCGTCGTAAGTTGCTTAAAATCAGAGAGGCAAAAGCTCGCTTTGGTTACTCGGTGTATCAGTCCGGTGACTCAACTTGCCAAGTAATTCGATTCATCGCCCCATTTCTGCGCCCATCCCACCGCCACCAGCCCAATACGTTTAATCAGACTCGGGCGGCTGAGGGGAAACGCCCCACATTCGAAGATCAATAGGCACCATCCCATTCACCGTCTTACGAAGTTGTCTGCCCGAGCGTCTCCAATCCAAAACTCTAGCTCCAATTCGGCATCATACTTCTTCCAAAGCCAGCACTGTTGCTTGACAGGAACAATCCCTTCCCCAAGCAAAAGGCATCTACTTCCTCTTGAGTAGGAGGGTCGCCGTCGATGAATTTTTGAACCGTCACTATCTGCCCCTCCGCAGTTGCCCCAACAGCTACCGCCGAAAACCCAAACGTCCGTTCTATTGCATCCAAACGCTTTAAGTATTCGACGGGGGTGCAGCAACGCTGGTTCACAAGTCCGTCCTTCAAAAAGTAGAAATCCCCGAAGACACCCGGAAGGGTCACTTTTAGAACATCACCGGTTTCCGGCTCCAAGTAGACCGAATGCTCTGAGCCAATCGTCAGAGGATTGACGGCAGACTCGACGTAGAGTGAGTGCAGCGGGCATTCCACTCCCTCCAGCCACGCCCTCTCTCGCGCCGTTACAATCCCTACGAATTCGTCCGGCCCGCAGTCTGGAATTTCTCCACTTGTCGAATGGCGTCCGACAAGGTAATCCGCTGCTTCTGTGCCGCTACTGCAATCGTCACACGGCCACGGACGCCATCGAATGATTTCACGTTTTTCTGAATCGGCACACATCTTCCAGAGTAGTAGGCCGCCCCCGAGCCCCTTTTATTGTCCCTAAATCGGCCCTCCCGCGTAGCAATGATCGTGATTCCCCCAGAAGAATCACGATGGCGAACGATTTCACGGATATTGAGACGAGACATGGGCGGTAGCGGACAATGGCACCCATCGGCACCCAAGGCAAGCTGACTGTAGGATGCGTGGCAAGCGGCTTGGCCCACGCTTTGCACAAAAAGTGAAGTTGAATCACATGGTCGCCAATCGGGAAAATGAGCCGCTGCAACTTGTTGTGACCTTGCGTTCGCAGCGAAACGCAGACTACGCTTCCACCGGATGGAAAAGCTGATCGTCTTTTTGAGTCACTCTTCCACTGATTCATCGCATACGCGGCGATTTCGATAAGCTGATAATCAACCATTTGTGCCGGGATGGTGGAGGTAAGGGGATTCGAACCCCTGGCCTCTTCATTGCGAACGAAGCGCTCTACCAACTGAGCTATACCCCCATCGGCTGGACCGAAAAGTGACTGGGAGCGATTCTTACTCTACGTCTTTTCCCATTTCCACCGATTTCGTCGGCAGTTTCACCTGACGGTGAAAACCGACGCGGGCGGCGGGCGGTGGGGAAAGTCGTCGAGGCGGAAACCGCTCCGAACAAACAGGGCGGGCACTATGGCCACATCGAAAAATGGGGCAAGGAAATTTCATCACAATCCTCGCTTCGCCTAAGCCGGCTGGCATGGTCGGAATTCTCTCGTTTACCGCACCTGCATTTCCTCATGACCTCTTTCACACGTCCCGCTCTTGCCTCTCTTTTTCTGCTCGCTTTCGCGGCCATTCCTCTCCGCGCTGCGGAGTTGACGGCGCGAGTGGAGTCGCCGAATGGCGCACCGCGGATCGTGATCAACGGGAAGCCGATGCGCGCGCGCATGTTCTTCGGCGCACCGGGTTCGTCGGCGCTGCCGATCGGGCCGGAGTGGCAGCACATCGATTTCGAATTCACCGCGACGGGCGATGCGGGGACCGGCACGATGCACCTGCGTTTCGGGCACGGCGCGGGCGAAGTCTTTCTCGACCAGATTCAGGTCACCGACATTGGCGAAAAGCGCGACCTCATTCCGCAGTGCGACTTCGAGGGCGGGCAGCGCGACTTCGATCACGACTGGACTTCGTGGCCCTTGGGCGCGCCGAATACCGTCGGCAAGATCGCGGTGGAACCGCAGGCGGGCCATGGCGGCGGAGGCGGGCTCCACGTCACGCTCACGGAGCCTCCCGGCGGTGGCGAGTGGCCGGACTTTCACATCTATCATCTGCCCACGCTGCGGATCACGGAGGGGCACCGCTACCACCTGCAAATGTGGGTCCGTGGTCTTCCGGCCCGTTCGCTCTCCGTCGAGTTTTACCAACCGGGAAAGCCCTTCATCCATGTGGGCGGGCCGGCGGATCCCTTTCCCGATCAGATCAAGATGGCCGCGGAGGCCGGCGTCCATTTCGTCAGTTTCCCGACCGGACTGCCGTGGCCGAAACCGGGCGAGCCCGCCAATTACGATCGTGAGGATGCCGCCTGCCGGACAGTGCTGGCGGCGAATCCGCAGGCGCTCTTGATCCCGCGCATCCCCATGAATCCACCCGAGTGGTGGCAAACCGCGCATCCGGACGAAGTCATGCAGTGGGAGGACGGCCATCGCGCGGCGGCGGTGCCGGCCTCACCCGCATATCGACACGATGCGGCGGAGCGTCTCGCGGCCCTCGTGGCCCACCTGGAGGAGAAATTTGGCGACCACATCGCCGGCTATCATCCAGACGGCCAGAACACGGGCGAATGGTTCTACGAGGACACCTGGAAGCGACCACTCAACGGCTACGCGCCGGCCGATCTGCGGGAATGGCGGCAATGGCTGAAAGTGCATTACGAGAATGACGACGCGCTGCGCGGGGCGTGGAACGATTCCGCCGCCACTCTCGCCACGGCCGCCGTGCCGACGGCGGCCGCGCGGCATGCCGCACCGGCTGGCATTTTCCGCGAGCCGGTGAAGGAGCAGGCGCTCATCGATTGGGCGGAGTTTCAGCAGCAGGCGATGGCAGACTGCGTGCGCGCCCTGGCCCACGCCGCCCGACAGGCCTCCGCGGGCAAGAAACTCGTGCTCTTTTTTTATGGGTATCTGCATGAATTCGGCAGCGTGCCGAACGGCCCTGCCACCTCGGGACACTATGCGCTGCGCCGCGTGCTCGATTGTCCGGACATCGATATCCTCTGCTCGCCGATCTCCTACTCCGATCGCGGCCCCGGCGGCAGTGCGCCGTCGATGACCGCCGCCGAGAGCGTCGCGCTGGCGGGCAAGATGTGGCTCAACGAAGACGACACGCACACCTATCTCGCCACCGGCACGCCGCCCGGCTATCGCGACCACGTGACCACGCTGGAGGCGACCAATGCCGAGTTGACCCGCAACGTTGCCGAGGAGGCGCTGCGCAATTTCGCCACGTGGTGGATGGATCTCGGCGCCACCGGCTGGTTTCGCGACCGCGGCATGTGGCAGCAGATGGTGAAATTGAAAGTGCTCGACGAGGCCATGCTCCAGTCCCCCACCCCCTTCCATCCGGAAATCGCGGCGGTAATCGATGCGCCTTCCATGTGGCGGGTCGCGGCGGGCGGCGAGGCGGTCACCGGCCCGGCTGTCTCCGGGGCGCGCGCCGCCCTGGGCCGCATCGGCGCGCCCTACGGCCAGTATCTGCTCGACGATGTGACAGCCGGAAAAGTCCACGCGAAACTTTACGTCTTCCTCAACGCCTGGAGTCTCTCCGCCGAGCAACGTCAGAAGCTGCGTGAAGCCACGCGGGGGAGTGTTTGTGTCTGGTGCTATGCCCCTGGATACTTCGATGGCAGCCACACTTCGCTGGAGGCGATGCAAGAGCTCACGGGCTTCCACTTACGAAGCCTCGCCAATGTCAAAGCCTGGGCCACACCAGCCACCGGCCATCCGGCAGGATTGGACCGTCCCTTCGGCATCCAGCGCCCAATCTCTCCGCTCTTCGCCGTAGATGGCCAGTCAGACGAAGCCCTCTTCACGTATCCTGACGGCAGCGGCGCGGTCGTTTTCAAAAAGAGCGCAGAGGGGGGCGCTTCTCTCTTCGTCGGCGCTCCCGGCCTCACGAGCGAACTCCTTCGTCTCGCGGCCCGGCGCGCGGGCGTGCATCTCTTCACCGAGACCGATTGCAACGTCTACGCCAGCGGCCCCTTCGTCGCCGTGCACGCTTCCCAAGATAGTCCGCTGCAACTAAATGTGGGCCAGACGCAACCGGTGACAGACGCATTGACCGGCCAACCGGTCGGCGATGGACCGCTGCTGACCTTGCCTCTGCATCGCGGCGAGACGCGCGTGCTCAAGATTGGTCCATAAACCAATCCACTCGCGCGCGCCGCTGCGTATCAGAGCTAATATGAGCACGACCCTTCTACCTCTGCGGAAACTCGTGGGGCTCGATCGCCTTCCCCTAAACCTCGGTCCCACCGAACGCCTCGGCTCGATTGTGGCCGGGAGCGCGTTGGCCGCCGCGGGGCTCTTGCGCCGCGGACCGGCCCGCGCGCTGCTGGTCGGCGCCGGCGCGGGACTCCTGCTGCGGGGCGCCACCGGCCATTGCGCGCTCTATCGTCAATTGGGCATCGATCGTTTCGACCGCCGGCAGCGGGACGGCGTTCCCGGCAATCGGGGATTGAAAATCGAATACGCCGTGGAAGTGCGGTGCCCCGCCCCGGAACTCTATCAATTCTGGCGCAATATCGAACAGTTGCCACGCATCCTCCGCCACGTTGAAACGGTCGAGGCGGTGGACGCCTGGCATTCGCACTGGGTCGCCCGCGGCCCGCTGGGGCCTGCCTTGGAATGGGACGCGGAGATCATCAATGAACACGAGAATGAATTGATCGCCTGGCAATCGATGCACGGTGCCAATTTGCAAAACGCGGGGTCCGTCCGGTTCGAGGCCATCTCCGATTCGGTGACCTACGTGAAGGTGTGCATTGAATTGCTGCCGGTCGGCGGCACCGCCGCCCTTGCCCTGGCGCGGCTCTTCGGGACCGACCCTCAGCGCGAACTCGCGGAAGACCTCGAGCGGTTCAAGGATTTTGCCGAGCGCGAACTGACGCCATCGTCCCACTCCGTGGAATAAGATTACGCAAGGCCAAAGAAAAGCGGACGTGCGATCCCACCGTATGAACGCCCATCCCCACCACCCCCAAGCGAGCATCCTCCATGTCAACGGCGGTCTTCGGTCGAAAGAAATGGCCCAGGACCTCAAAGCCGCCTTGGAAGATCTGTCCGGAGTCTATTCCACCGAACTAACCCAGGACGGAGTCTGCCTCCACTTCGATCCGCTCCCCTCCAGCGAGCTCCAGGACGATAAAGTCCTGAAATTCCCGACCAAGCGCTCCAGCGATTCCGCCGTGCCCTTGAAAAGCTAAAGCGCTGCCCGGAAGGGGCCGGACTATTGCGAGGACAAGCCCGTTTGCCCGCTCTTCGAATCCTGGAAAATGCTGGCGCGGTAACCGGCCTGGCGGACGGCAATGCAGATCTGGTCCTTGTTGATCACGTTCGGATTGTAGCGGGCGAAGGCGCCGCGCTCCAACAACCGGACGCTGATCATGCCTGGCAACTGCTCGAGCGAGGCTTTCACGGCCAACTCCGCCGTTTCGGAATCCATATCGGGAATGGCGAGATCGAGTTCTTCGGCGTGTGCTTTTTCTGTTTTCATGGGGTTGTGACGGTATCGCATCTGCCAGTTGCAGTGCGCTTTCGTTGGACGATATTTGATTACAAATCGGTCTTTCCCATGACCCACGCAAGCGACATCGTCCGGTCGATTTCTCCTTGCCGGCCGCAGTGTGACACCGCGGTTTCCGGCAAGGGTGCAATCCGCACCCACGGCGAGCGCCGAATCAGGAGTATGACGCTCCCGCTCCACGCCCGCCTGCTCCTCGCCGGATGCGCGTTGGTGCTCGTGGGCGGCTGTGCTACGGACCCGATGCCGATGGGCAGTCGTTTTGTCGTCTCCGCTCCCTTTGCGGAATTCTACAAGAATGGGCCGGCCCAGGATATCGGCTTTGCCGATCACACTTTCTCGAATTATCTGAGCGAACAATCCACCGGTCCGGACTTCCAATTGCCGAAGGGGACCGCCGTCACGATGCTCAAGCGCGAAGCGGGTTATTCCAAGGTGATCACCGACAACGGCGTCGCCGGATACGTCGCGAATGAAAAACTGCAACTGGCGCCCGCGGTGGCCGCCCGCACCGCGCCAGCGGAAATGCGCAGCGACCGGAACCTACGCCAGCGCACACGGGTCATTCCTCCTCCGCGGAAAAACGAAGACCAACTCGACTACAGCGATCTCCCCCTCCCATTGCCAGGTTGACCGCGCGCCGGCGCGCCACGGGAATTTCGTCGCCAAAGCGGTGCGGCGGGGGCACATAGGTGGGCATCATGATTTCGTTGCAACAACTGACGAAACACTTTGGCGGACAGATCGCGGTGGATGGTATCACGTGTGAGATCCCGGCTGGACAGATCGTGGGATTTCTTGGCCCGAATGGCGCGGGGAAATCCACGACGCTGAAGATGCTGACCGGCATGCTCGCGCCGACCAGCGGGACGGCCACGATCTGTGGTTTCGATTTACAAAGAGACACGCTGGAAGTGAAACGGAACGTCGGCTTCGTGCCGGAGTCGGGCGCGGTCTTCGAATCGCTGACCGGGCTGGAATATCTCGAGATGGTCGCCGCGCTGTATGCCATTCCTGAGGCGGCGGCGCGGGCGCGGATCGAGCAATTCATCGCGTTCTTCGACCTGAGCTTCGCAACGCTCACCGATAAATTGCTCGGCGCCTATTCCAAAGGGATGCGGCGCAAGGTCGTGATCACGGCGGCGCTCTTGCACAATCCGCCCGTGGTTTTTTTCGACGAGCCGCTGGATGGCCTCGACGCCAATGCCGCCGTGGGCTTCAAGGCGCTCATCCAGACGCTCGCTCGCGAGGGCAAAACCATCGTCTACAGCTCGCACATTCTCGACGTGGTCGAGCGCGTGTGCGACCGCGTGCTGATCATCGACAAAGGCAAGTTGCTGCTCGACGGCGAACCCGAGGCGCTGGTCGCGGCCAGCGGCGCCGGCACGCTCGAGCGGTTGTTCACGCAGTTGACCGGCGGCACGGAACTGGAGCGCCGGCGCGGAGGATTTCGCGAAGACCTTCCGTCCATGACCGACCGCGCGCGACCAGCGGCCCCGGGTGCGCCGGACCGGGCGCTACGCCGGCTTTTCCTGACGTTATTTCTGCGGGGTCGCAGCGCCCGCGGGCTGCGCCGGCAGAACGTCCCGCAATCCATCGCCCTGAAACTCTCGTGGACTCTGCTGCTCTACGTCGCCGTGGGAAGCATGGCGCTGGCCTTCCTCACCGCGCCGGTCTTCCGGCTGTCGATCTATCTGCACGGCGCCACGATGGTGCTGTGCGGCATGTTCATCGCCGCCTCCGCGGGCGAGGTCCTTTTCAACAAGGAGGAAGCCGACATCCTGTTGCACCGCCCCGTCACGTCGCAGGCCCTGCTGCGCGCGAAGATCATCGTCCTCCTGCAGGTTTCGCTCTGGCTCGCCGGCGCCTTCAATCTCGTCGGCACCTTCGCCGGGCTTATGGCGCCCGATGCCAGTGCGCTTTTCCCGCTCGTGCACGCCATTTCCACCGTGCTGGAGGCTCTCTTCTGCACCGGGTTTGTCGTCCTCGGCTACGAACTGTGCCTGCGCTTCTTCGGCCGCGAGCGGCTGGAAGGCGTGATGACTACGGTGCAGATCCTGGTCACCATCGCCGCCGTGCTCGCGGGGCAGGTGCCGCGGCTGCTCGGCTATGCCAATCTCCGCGCCCCCCATCGTCGCGTTTCCGTGGTGGCTCAACTTGTTGCCACCCGCGTGGTTTGCCGGTTTCGACGATGCGCTCGCCGGGAGCGGGGCGGGCAAGTCGTGGCTGCTGGCCGCGGCCGGAGTGGCGCTCGCGACGGCGGTCGTGTGGCTCGCCCTCGGGAGAATGGCACGCCACTACGAGACGGGCCTGCAAATGCTGGGCGAGGCGAACGCCGCACCCCCGACCCCGCGCGGCAAACGCCGCTGGCTCGACATCATCGTCCATACGCCGCCCTTCCGCTGGTGGCTGCGCAATCCGATCAACCGCGCCTCGTTTCTCCTCACCACCAGCTACCTCCTGCGCGATCGCGACGTCAAATTGCGCGTCTATCCCGCCATCGCCCCGATGCTCGTGATGCCGATTATCTTTCTCCTTCCCGGTCACCGTGAAGAGGCCGGCATGGGCAACTTCGGCGTGGCGTTCGCCGGGGGCTATCTCGGCATGGCACCGCTTTTCGCGCTGAATCTGCTCCAGTACTCGCAGCAGTGGCAGGCCGCCGATGTCTTCCGCGTCGCGCCGATGCCGGGACCGGCGCCGCTATGCGCCGGGGCGCGGCAGGCGGTCACTTGCTTCCTCACCCTGCCGCTGGTCCTGGGCTTCGCGCTCATCGTCTGGTGCCTGCACGGAGAAACCACGAACCTCGCCCTCCTGTTGCCCGGCTTGATTACCTTGCCCATCTTCACCCTGGTGCCGCATCTCGGCGGTCGGTCCGTGCCGTTCTCCCGGGCGGGTGAGGAAGCCAAATCCACCCGCCGCGGCCTCGATTTCTTCGTCGTGATGCTGCTTTCCGTGAGCCTGTCGTTCCTGACGACCTGGTCTTGGGACGCGGGATGGTTTTGGTGGCTGCTTGCGGGCGAAGTGGCCGTGGCCGCGACGGCTTACGCGATCATGCGCGTCTCGCTCGCGTCCATGCGGTGGCCATCGATGGACTAGCTAGGGGGGCAGCGGTCAGGGCTTTACCGCTTCCGCCGGCGCACCGTCGCGCAGGATGGAGAGCTGCTTGTCCCGCCATTCCGGCGTGCCCCAGCGGGTGCCGGGCGCGCCGCCGATGCAGAGCGTATCGCCCGCGGCCAGCAGCACGCGCTGCACTTCCACCGGGTCGACCGCGCGGGGCGGCACGCCGTGCTGAACGGCCAGTGCAGCGATGGCGCCGACCGCCTGCCCCATGTTCAGCGTGTGCGGCTGGAGACGGGTTGCGCCGTTGACCATGCGGGACTCCGAGAGATTCTTCTCCGCCGGCAGGAAGCCGTCGATCTTCTCCGGGATGAAGCACTCGAAGGGAATGGCGAATGGCCCGATGCCCTTCGCGCCGAATTTGTCATGCGGAATGTCGGACGCGTGATCGAGCTCGGGCTCGAGATATTGCACAGTCATGGAGCCGTGCATGTCGACCGGGTAATCTCCCAGCGCCACGCTGTGGGCGAATTGCACCGGCGGGCCGGGGATGCGCTCGATCTCATGCGCCGTGAGAGTGTAGAGCCCGATGATCCGGCGGCTTTCGCGCGCGTAGGCCATCACGGAGAAGTGATAGAGGATCGCCCGATAAGGCGCCAGTTCGGGCCGCTCCGTGAGCCAGCGATCGATCTCCGCGCGATTGTAGGGCGAGTCGAAGCCCTCGTCATTCGCCACGGACCAGTCGGTCTTTCCCAGCGTGTGCTGAAGGTAATAGAGCAGTTGCAGCGTCTTGAGCCGCATCTCCCGGCTGGTCGCCAGGCGCACCGCCGGGTTTTCGATCTCGGCGACGCTCGAGTGGTAGTCATTGCCGTAGTTGAGATGTGTGCGGGTGATCGGCGGCGAATCGCCGGGGCGCGAGCTGTCCGGCATGGCGCGATACCCGATGAAGGTGGCCCACGTCCAAGGTTTGGCCTTGATGTCGATCTTGTCGCCATCGACCAGGATGTGGGCGAAGTAGGCCGCGACTTTATCCGTGTAACCGGGAGGCGCTTGCCGGAGGACCAGTTCTTCCGGCACGCCCTGCGGATACTGCTTCACGACGGCGGTCCAGGTGTTGTCCTGCACACGGCGGGTGGGATCGATAGCGTCGCTGGTGCAATTGCCCACGCGGTAACGCGCACCCGTGAGCGGAATGACATCGCCCCACTCGGTGGCATCGACCAGCACCTTGCTCGCAATGGTGTGCGCCTCGCGGCCCGCCTCGGTGACGCTCTCGATCTCCACTCCAGTCACGGTATCGCCGCTGCGCGTGACTTTGGTCACCCGGGTGCGCAAGGCCAGGTCGAGCACCCCCTGCCCGCGCGCATCGCCGAGCAGCACGTGCAGCAGATGCCTGCCCACGCGCGGCTCCACGCACACATGGCCATTCCAGTAAGCGGTCAGGTAGTGGATGCCGAGCGGCTGATAATGCGCGCCGATGAGCCCACAGAGTTCCCGGTAAAGTCCACGCTCCCGCACCAATGGGACGCCTTCGTCCATCGAGGTCACCGCCGCCGCATTCATCTGCCCACCGATCCAATCGGTTTCCTCCAGCAGCAACACCGAGCGGCCCATGCGCGCCGCCTGCACGGCCGCACCCACGCCGCCGGTGCCGGCGCCGGCGATGACGACATCGTAGCTGCCCTTGAGTTTCGAAGGCGGAGTCGCCTCCAAAGGCGCGGCCTTCGCCGACTTCGGCGGCGCCACCGGCAACTGCGCCGCGCATCGATTGAGCACGGTGGCCACATTCGCGCCATTCATGGTGGCGCCGGCGGCAGTCCCCTTGGTCCATGCTTCCGGCGCACTGATCACCCCGTGCTTCACCAGCGCCGCGATCGCCGCGTCGGTTGTCGTGGGCACGTCCTTGAACACCTGCGCGACCTCCACGAGCATCTTCGCAACCTTTGCCCCATCGCACTTGCCCGTCGCTGTCGCGTTCTGCTGCCAGTACTCCGGCTCTTCGAGAAAATGGTGCTCGTGCAGGGCCGCGATACTTTCGTCCGTGCGCTCGAGTGGCGTCGGGGCGGCGGACACGAGCGTCCCGGCGAGCAGCCGGAGCATGGCTCCGAGGGCGAGCAGGAGCGTCGGGCGTTTCATCAAAAACAACAGCGAGGGGATTTTCATGGGGATCGGGAAGGTCCAGCAAAGCGCGCCCTGCGGGAAAGTCAAAACCTGCGTTCCAGACTACGGCGCTTCCCACAGGCGGGCGACATTGCCGACGACGAACGGAGCGGCCGGCGCCTCCAGCGTGACTGTCACTTTTCCCAGGTTGCCGGCCATTTTGGCGGCGGCGACGGAGCCCGGGACGGGCGTGCCAAGCGCCTGGCGATCGACGCCCGCGGGGGCGAGGCGGACTTTCATACCGGGCTTGAGCTTGTGGCTGAGATCACCGCTTTCCTGGAAGAGCGTGAGGTCGATGCTGGGGCCGTCGAGCTTGTCCACATAGCCGGGCGAACCTTCTTCCTTTAGACGTTTCGCCTCGGCGGCTTTCTGTTCGTTTTGGAACTTCAGGAGGCTTTCGTCGTCGAGGAAGACTTCCCAGCACACGCGCACTTTCCCTTTACCGATGCCATGGGTCTTGGTGCGCAGTTTGTCGCCGATCTGGATATCGGAAAATTTCACCTGCTGCCCTTGCTTCCAATAACGGGTGTCCTTGTCTGTCTCGATGAGAATGCCTTTCTCGCGCGTATAGCTCTTGTCGAAATTGGCGTCCGTGCACTCGAGTTCGCCTTTGCCGACAGCGATGCGATCCACGTAATAGTATTCCTTGTGGCCGTTCAGGAAGTTCATCTCGTCCTGGATGTAAGTGAGCCACACCCATTCGCCGGCGGCGTTTTCGTGCAGGCGGAATATGGCGCGCTCACCGATGCGGAAGTCCGGCAAATCGCCAAAGGCCGCGTGGTGCAGTAACTCGGCATACGGCAGCACGGTGAAACTCATCACCTGATCGGTGCTCTCCTGGCGAAACTTCCCGGTGCGGGTGGCGAGATCGATGCTGATCAATTCGCCCCAGATACGGCGCATCGCATCGGTGGGCACGATCACCTGGCCGGGGTTGATCTTCAGGACCGGCTTGGTCACTGCCGGAGTGGCCGCCGGAGGGGTTGCAGGAGCGCCCGGCTGGTCGGCGGCGGCCCATAGAAACGGACTGGGGAGAAGGACCGCGATGGCGGTCGCAAGGAGGGATTTCATTGCCAAGTATAAGCCGTGCTCCGCTCCGGGCTTAGTGACCGTGAATCAAGGCGCGGAAAGAAGAAGTGCGCCCAAAGTTTCTCATCGAGCGACTATCTCCCAGTCTCTGAGCAGACTGTTGAAAACCCTTCCAAGGTGGGTCGTTCTGAGCGAAGCGCCGATGGTGAAGTGGACGGCGCGCAGTCGAAGAATCCCGCAGCCTACCGGAAACTTCATCGAAGGGTTGGCCCCGACCCCGCATCTCCACAGGATTTCTCGACTGACACACGTTACGAATTTTCCCGGGATCTTTCGACTGCGCTCCGCCCGTCTTTCCACCTGCGCTCCGCTCAAGATGACACGCGGGTTGGATGCACAAGTTTTTTCAACAGCCTGCTGGCCACAAAGATCGGAGCCTACGGAACACGCTCATTGTCAGCGGCGAGGTCTGGCTACCTTTTCGTGTCTTTCGCTTTTCCTCGAATTTCACGATCCATCGTTCCCGGAATGCCGGAAGGCGCAAAGAAGCCCGTATTCGCCGCCTTGATAAACGGGCGGATTTGAAATTCGGCATCGTCTCGACGGTGGCTCCGCACTGGGCGGCAAATTCCTCCAGGAGGCGCATTCTTCCCTTGGCATCCTTGGTCTCGCCGAAGAGGCGCTCCAATTCGTGAAGGCCGAAGATGCTGTAGCCCAGGCGCTGCAAAGCAGCGGCGACCCGAAATGTGAGGTCGGGAGAAAACTTCATACCACCACTAAAATCGTTACCGATCAGTCTGTTGCCCGCAGCGAAATCGAAATAAAAGCGACCAATGCTGGTATTATGCGTAATCATACGTAACGTCGCGGGGCCTGTCTTTTCGGAAGCTGCCACCCTCGCTCCGATAGCGATATGAAATCACGCCTTTTTCTCCATTGCGATGCCCTGCATTCCACCTTCACCCTGAGCAAGGAGGGGGAGAATTGGCAGCGGGAGTTCATCAATTTGAAAGAGGCGCTCGACTTCGCCGCAACGGTCGTGACCGAGGAAACACCGCTCGTCGTTTACAACGAGCTCGGCCGGGTCATCATCGAAAGCTTCGTGAATCCCGTGTGGATGAGGTGATCGCCAAGCCCTGTCATCGAATTCCCCTTTTGGCGCGCGCATCAGATCGGTAGCAAGAGCTGATGCCGGGTCGGCGGGACGAGGGTGGAGACGCCGATGCCGAGGAGACGCAGCGGACTCTTCACCAGGCGATCGCGAGCGAGGAGGAATTGCGCCAGGCGGTAGATCTCCGGCGCGCTGGCTACCGGCTCCTCCAGGCGCAACTGCCGCGTCAGCGTGGTGAAATCGCTGTAGCGCACTTTGACCTGCACGGTCAGAGCGCCCATCTCGCACTTCACCAAGGTTTCCGCCACGTCGGCGGCCATCTCTTTCAATGCGGCGCGCAACGTCGGGCGATCGTCCGTGTCCTCGAGAAATGTGTTTTCGGCGCTAATGCTCTTGCGCTCATCGCTGGTGTCGACCGGCCGGTCGTCTTCGCCCATCGCCCGGGCTTTCAGGCTTTCCGCAAACGAAACCGACTACGTCAGCCAGACCATCCGCGGCCCTTTGCAGATCACCGATGGTCTTGAAACCCCGAGCCTCCAGGGCCTCGGCCGTCACCGGTCCAACCCCGTGGATCGACCGCACGGAGAGCGGCTGGAGAAAGGCGACCTTCTCCCTCTCCCGGATGAGCGTGAGTCCATCCGGCTTCTGAAAATCGCTGCCGAGCTTGGCAAGAAATTTGTTCGCCCCCACTCCAATGCTCGCCGTGAGACGACGCTCCGCGGCAATGCGTCGCTTGATTTCCCGCGCCACGGGCACCGCGGCCGCCAGGGCGGAATCCGGGTCGTCGAAATCCTGAAAGGAAGCACTGACATCGAGATATGCTTCGTCCACGGATACTTTCTCGATCACGGGGCGTGACGCTGCGCAGGATTTCCATGATGGCCGCCGATTCCGCGCGATACGCTTCCATGCGCGGACGCACGAAGATGCCATGCGGACACAGCTTGCCCGCCGTGCGCGAGGGCATGGCGGAGCGGACCTTGAACTTTCGCGCCTCATAACTGGCGGCGCAAACGACGCCGCCGCTGGGTCGGCGGCGAACCGACGATCAACGGCTTGCCTCGATATTCCGGATGATCGCGCTGCTCCACCGACGCAAAAAACGCATCCATATCGACGTGGAGGATGACGCGACGGAGAAGGCTCAAAGCACGGGCAGCATCGCACAACAAGCGGGACAAGAGCCAAGAGCCCAGTGTTACACGCCCAACGCCAGATTGTGGCGCCACTTGGCTCTCCTTATTTGGCTCTGGGCTCTTCCTTTTATTGCGCCGCCCTGCCGTTCTCTTCCCCGCCACGCGTGCCACGCCAGCTCCCCGGCGACAAGCAACGGCGCAAACATGAGCCAGAACTGCCATTGCCATGGCGCGAAGCCGTGTCGAAACTCAGCCAAAGCCCGACTGCCCCATATCCCACCGCCGCCAGGAGATCGGCCCCCAACCGTCGGAGTGGCCGCCAAGTCTGCTCGGTCCGCTCAGTCTGAGGCGCCAGCTCCGAAAAAATCATCGGTCGATACTCCGTGATCGTCATCGTTTTCATGCGGCCTTGAGCTCTCCGGTTTTGGCGACATCCATCTTCAGCGTTTCGACGGTCTGGCCGGCGGTGTCGAGAATTGAACTTCCGCGTCCAGTCCCTGGCCGATCTGGGCGGCGGCGATCACGGCTTCGATCAAACGCTGCACGCGCAGCGGATCACGAATGATACCCTCACATTCCGAATTCAAAGCCTTTCTCCAGTGAGAGCGGACGAATCATAAATACGAACGGTGCTGTCATATGTTCAAGTGAACACATTTCCTAAAAGCACGCAAGAGATCTTTTAAAATATCGTCTTTTTTCTTCTGTAAAAAATGGGAACCCACCACCGGCGCCGGAGACAAACGCCCTACAGATCCGCGGACTCGCGAGGACGACCTTGCCACGCCCGCTGCGGCGCGGCGCTTTTCCAGAGTAGGCTGGCCGGGGCCTCGGCGAGCGGGACGATGCCGTCGACGAAAGATTTCAATTCACCCGCATCGAGCAATTTTGCGATCTCGATCAATTGCTCCTGCCTGGGCTCGACGATGAAAAACCGCCGCCTTGGTGCGTTCATCCTCCGCTCCCTCGCTGTTCGAGGCGATGGTCACCAACCGGCCACCGGGCTTCAGCACGTCCCACGAGCGCCGCAAAGTCTCCCCGCCCACCGCGTCGAAGACGACATCGACCTTGCCCACATGATCCTCGAACCGTTCGGTCTGGTAATCGATCACGTGGCTGGCTCCGAGCTGCTCGAGGAATTCCGAATTCCGCGCCGAGGCCGTGGTGAAAACCTGGGCGCCGCAACGCCAGGCAAGTTGAATCGCGAAGACGCCCACCCGCGCCGGATCCGCCGTGCACGAGCACGCGATCGCCCGCTTGCACTTCCGCGCGATCATAGAGCCCTTGCCATGCGGTCAAGGCGCTGATCGGCACGGCGGCCGCTTCCGCGTGGCTCAAGCGTTCCGGTTTCGCGGCGATGCAGGCCGGCCTGCGTCAGGCAGAATTCCGTCGTGGGCGCCATCCGCAAACCAGTCGTTCATGCCGTAGACTTCCTGGCCGGGTTGGGAAGCCGGCCGCCTGCGCGCCCACGGCGGCGACGACTGGAGAATTCGTGTCCCGGCACGGCGTGACGGCGCGTTCCGCCGTCCTTCGTGTGCGTGGTCGGATACCATCCCATTTCCGTGGGCGTAACCCCCACGGCGTGCACGCGGATGAGCACGTCTGTGGCCGCCGGGTTCGGGCACAGGAAGCTCGCGCTCGACCAGCGAAGGTTCACTCGTGGAGTCATTCCGGCAAAAGGCTCTCATGGTATTTTCTCGTAGAAATGGGGCGGACGGCCGCGGGCGACAGGCGGGCCCCATTGGCCCAAGGCAAATACCGATGCCGGCGTCACGGCAAGACGCAATTGCGGCGGGGAGGGCGACTGGCCGGCCAGCAGCGACCGCTAGCCAGCCTGAACCATGGATGCGGCCTGCGTAGATACCCTTATGTGACACGTAAAAGCACGTATAACATTCTCGTATTAATAGTTCTTATTAAAAAACGCTTAAGATTTCAGTACGTGTAGTGCGGTAATTATGTTATATACCCCCACAAATCCAATACGTAGATTCTTGTATAATTCCTCCATGAAGCGGGTCTACAGCAAATCCAACCGGCAAAGGCGGGGTCACGATCATCGAGGTCCTCACCGCGGCGCTGCTCATTTTCCTCGGCTTGGGTGCCATCTTTGCCATGAACACGCAGAGCCTCCAGATCCTGCGCAGCACGCGGCTGCTGGCCAACGGCAGCCAGATCTTGCAGGAACGGATGGAAGCCCTGCGCGATCATCCCTGGCCGGAAGTGGCCAATGCCCCGGCGCTGGCGATGCTCCTGCAGACGCCCGCTCCGAGCGAGCGCGAACTCGGCGACGCGCACCCGATTGAGACGGTCACCGTCTCGATCCCGGACGTCCCCGCGCGCCGAAGACGGATAACAGCTCCTTCAATTGCGCCGGCGCCGCGATGGCAAGGTGGACGTCGTCCAATCGGTCAACCTCACCGGCCCAGCCGCTCCTGCTGGTCGAGATGACGATCTCCTGGCAGGGAAAAGCAGGAGACGAAGCAGCGGCAGTTGCGCACCATCATCGGGCGCACGGGCCTGACCCGCAGCGGCATTTTCGGCAGCGCCTTCGGCCGGCCGGAGATGGCCAGCAACTCCACCAACCGGCCCCATGAAGCGCAGCCTCGCGACGCGCGCCTTCACTCTCGCAGAACTGCTCATCGGGATGGTCTCCAGCACCGTCATCGTCCGGCCGCCTTGCTCTTCAGCACCATCGAGCTGCAGAAACTCACTGCACGCCAGCGAAAGCTACGCGTCGAATCAATCCGACCAGCGCGCCGGCTGCTCGATTGCCTTTCCCGCGACATGCGCCGCTCGATCGGCGGTGGCGACGACGACCACGGTGAATGGCAGCGGCGGCGGCGTCCCGCTCGTGGGGCACGACGGCCGTGATCGAGGACCGCACTTCGCTCGTCATCACCCTGCCCGGCTATTACCAGAGCAACACCCCGACGGACCCGAAATACGACCAAACCCCTCGCCGTGGTCACGACAGACAACTACGTGGATTACGGCACCGGAACAAATCACGCCGCCGGCGTGCCGGTGATCTTTCGCAAGGAATACGTCGAGAGCGCGGGGTGCGTCTGCTTTGTCCGCCTGGAAGGCGATGCGCAGACCATCCTCGTGACTCACGCGGATCATTTTCACCTCCTGGTCACCATGGCGGCGGACGGGCGCTCGGGCACGGTGGAGGTCAATTTCGTTTCACCCCGGCACGACTCCTCCACGCTCATCGCCATGCGCGATGAAATCCTGCTGCGCAACATCCGCCTCGATTAAGGTCGTCATGCACCCCTCACCATGCCCATCGCCGCGCCAGTGCACTGATCCTGGCACTTTCCGCCCTGGCGATCCTTTCCATTGCGGCCGCCTACACCTTGCGGCGCGTCACCCCGCGTTTTCAAATGGCCTCCCAGGCAGCGGCATGGCAGGAGGCGCGACTCGCCGCCGAATCCGGGATCGACGTGGCTCTGGCGGATCTCTCTCGCGCAACGCGACCGGCATGCAGGACGGCACCTGGCAGGGCTGGCAACAGACAGACTCCCATGGCCTGATCGTGCCGGTGCTCTCCGACACGCTCAACCTGGTGAACGGCATCCTTTCCCTTCTCGGCAACACCGTCCAGGTCTCCTCCCCGATCTTCCTCGATAACCTCCAGGGCGTCTCGCCCGGCAATCGCCCGACCAATGTGGATGTCCAGCTCTGGGCCGTGTATCCGACGCCGAGCCCCTACTATCGCTGGTTCCGGCTGCGCGCCATGGCCACGTGTGCGCTGCCCCCCGACGGCGACGAGCACGTTCGACGCCTTTGAAGGATCCTTGCGCCGCTACAGTCTGCGCAAGGTGCGTCCGCAATTGCTGAAGGACGACGTGGGAACACCCATGACCGTGCCGACGCCCAACGCTTCGCGTGTCGTCGAAGTACTGGTCGAACCGGTGCTGCCTTTCGAACTGGCCATTCTCACCGATCAATCGCTCAGCCTCGGGACTAGCGGATCATGGACGGTGGACAGCTTCGATTCGCGCGACCCGCAGAAATCGGGGTTCAATGGCACTTATCCTGGCAAAGACAGCCCACTGGTGCGGAGCAATGGCAATATCGCCAACAACGCCGGCCGCCGCCCGGGCGACTCCCTCTACGGCTCGCTGATCTCGGCCAATGGCTGCGCGGTCCACGGAGCGGTGGCCACCAATGGCGGGGACGATCCCGCCACGGCGGAGCATGAGAATGTCGCCGGGGCGACCCGCATCGATGCGTCGATGATCCGGGACGATTTCTATCGGAGATGAAGCCGGTCAACCGGCCCACCGGCGGCATCCTCCCTGCCCCCCGCCCCTGCTCAATCTGCCCTACCGCGGCCTACGATGAATCGCAGCCCGCGAAATACCTGGTGAGCGGCGATCTGCACGCGTTTCGTGTCGCGCCGTGGCCGGGCAATGGGAACGGCGCGCTGATGATCATGGTCAATGGCAACCTCGATATCAGCGCGGCACGATCAGCATTCCGCCGAATGTAACGGTGCAGATCTTCGTGCGCGGCAACATCGATTTCCACGACCGCCAGATCAACCAGGGCGGCCACGCGGGACAACTCCAGATCTACGGCGAGGAAACGAACGGCGGCACGCGCACGCTGCGCGCCTACGGCACGGCGGGCATCACCGCGGCCTTCTACGGGCCGCAGTACGATGTCCAGCTCACCGATGAGGTCGAGTGGACGGGCGCCGTGGCCGCGCACATCCTTTGAAATGCTCGGTGGCGGCACCGGCGGGTTCCATTACGACGAAGCGCTCGGAGTGGTCGGCGCGCCCATCGGCTTTCGCATCGCCCGCTACGTGGAAGACGTGCGCGAGTAGCCGCCGCAGGAGACAAACGGAGGCCACGGAGGAACGAGAGGCACCGCAGAGACAAAAGACGCCGTCCTCCTTTCCTCCCTCCGACATCTCCGCAGTGCTCTCTCGAAGAAGAGCGCAGGTCTGCGAGGATGTTTTGGCCCGCGCATCACGCCCATGACACGAATGGGAGGATTCGCGTAATGGGTGTGATTCGCGGGCTGCTCCTCCCACTGCCTTTTCGTGCTTTTTCGTGCCTTTCGTGGACCCCTCTGGGGTGGCGGCTCCGCCGCGCTGTGCCCTCTGGGCTTCATTAAGCCGCTCGAGACGGGCCGCCGAACGGTTTTCAACGCTCGATCGCATTCATCGGCCTAGAACCCGTGCGCTGCGCCGGCGTCCGGGCCGCCCGTGGTGGTGGTCCACCATGTGTATTCCGCCTTGGTAAATAGCGCGACGGCCGTATCGCTGATTTTGACGGCGTAGGCCGCTTTGTCCTCCCGGACCATCACGCCTTTCGCGGAATCGTCGGGCTGCCACTGCTGCCCGCTTTCGGCGTTTGCGGACAGGAACGACATCGTCGTCTCGTGCGGAAACGGTTCCGCTTGCGAATACATTTCCATGGCCGATTTGCCATCCCCGGATCGCCACCCCCCCGATCTGCACTCCCTCGAACTTAAAGACAACCCGCGTCTGATCCGCATTGCTCTTGATCGGTTGCCCGTACCTGCCGACCAATTGATCGTACGTTTCCCCCAAGCGAGCCTGGGCAAGAAGTGGCAGCATGAGGACACCCAAAATGAACGTGAAGGAGCGCATGTGTCGGAGCCTGCCTTTTTCCCGCGAAATCCCACAAGGCCAAACTCGCATGTCATGCTGACTCGCATGTCATCCTGAGCGGAGTGTAACGGAGTCGAAGGACCCCGTGGCACAACCATCGATCATCTTTGGTAGAGCGACGGGATGCTTCGACTCCGCTACACTCCCCCTCAGGATGACATGCGAGGAGAGGTTCGCCTTTAGACCGCCAGCGCCCACGCAGTCGTGCGCCTGGAAATGGGTGCCGACGCGCTCGGCCACTTCGCGCACGCCGATCTCGCGGCCCGCTGCGCGGGACAGGCTGGTCATCTCCACGCCGGCAATTCCACAAGGCGTGATCGCGGTAAATGCCGCGAGGTCGCCGCCGACATTCAGCGCGAAACCGTGCATGCTGATCCACCGACGCACCCCGACGCCGATCGACGCGATTTTCTTCCGCCCGATCCAGACGCCGGTCTGTCCCTCGCTGCGCCCGGCATCGACGCCGTAATCCGCCACCAGCGCGATGAGCATGTCCTCCAGGCTGCGCAGGTAGCGATGCAGATCCTGCCCGCGCACGCGCAGATCGAGAATGGGATAACCCACGAGTTGTCCCGGACCGTGATAGGTGGCCTGGCCGCCGCGATTGGTCTGGACCAACCGGATGCAGGAGCACGCTGGCATCGCGCAGGCTGGTTTGATCGGGAGTGCGGCCGATGGTGTAGACCGGCTCGTGCTCGAGCAGCAGCAACTCATCGGGCGCGGAAGGATCGGCCGCCTTGCGCGCGACGATCTCCTCCTGGAGCACCAGCGCATCGGAAAAAGTCACGCGGCCGAGCCAGCGAATCGAAAGCATGCCGATATCAATACGCCGAACGCGGCGCACGTCATGCGCGAAATCGCCGTGCTCCGCCGGAGGCGGCAAGAAACGGGAGACCACGCTTTCATCTTCGCCCTGAGTTATTCCGGGTTGCCCGATTTTTCGTTGAGCAGCTTTTCGCGAAAGCCCGGCTCGGCTTTCCCGGCCGTAATGCGCGCGGGCCAATTGGCCTTCACCAGCGCCTGCAATTCCGCGAGAGCGCCCGCCGCCTGGGGATCGTTGGCGAGGTTCTGCAATTCCTTGGGATCGGCATCGTGATCGTAGAGCTCGCGGCCCCTTGGCACCGTCATCCCATTCGTATAGCGCCAGCGCTCCGTGCGCACGCTGTAGCCTGGGAAAGGCCCGCGCTGCACCTGCGTGTAGGCGGCGTGCGACCACGCTGCCCGGGGATCTTCGATCAACGGACGCAGGGTGAAACCTTCGAGCCCTTTCGTCGGTTCCACTCCCGCCAGGTCGGCCAGTGTCGGATAAAGATCGACCAACTCCACCGTGCGCAACCGACGTTTGCCCCTGCCGTCTTCTGCCCCGGCACGCTGATGATTACGGGCACGCGCGCCGCCTCCTCGTACACGCTCTGTTTCATCCACAAGCCATGCTCTCCGAGATGATAGCCATGGTCGCTCCAGAAAACGATGATGGTGTTATCGCGCAAGCCGAGGCCGGTCCACCGCGTCGAGCAGCCGCCCCGATCTGCGCATCGACGAAGGGAAATCGCCGCATAGTAGGCGCGCTTGCATTCGCGGGCCTGGTCGGGCGTCACGCCCATGTAAGGCCACGGCTTGGTCGACATGAGCGCAGGGGGCAGCGCGTTCTTTGAAAAATCCGGCGCGATCTCCGGCAGCTTGATCGCGTCCATGGAATACATATCGAAGTACTTGCCGGGCGTGATCCACGGGCAGTGCGGCTTGTAAAAACCAACGGCGAGAAAGAACGGCTGGTCCTTATGCGCCTCGAGCAGGCGAATGCCTTCCGTCGCGACCTTCCCATCGGTGTGCTCTTCGTCCTTGCCTTCCTTATCCGCCAGGAAAGCCATCGAGGAGCCGAGGCCCGCTTCGGCGTGTAGTTCATGATATCCGGCTCCAGCGAGGTCCGGTCCCGGCCCGCCGATTCACATGCTCCTGCCACGAGGCCGGATCATCCAGTCCGCTCGTACCGATGTCACCGGGGTTGCCGTAATGATAGATTTTCCCAACCCGCCCGGCATAGTAACCCGCTTTCATGAACATCTGCGGCAGCGTCACCACCTGCGGCAGATCCTGCGGAAATGATACTGCAAATCGAAGACCCGCGTGCGGCTGGGCCGCAAGCCCGGTCATGAGCGACGAACGGCTCGGCGAGCAGAGCGGATACTGGCAATAGGCGTGCTCGAAGCGCAGACCTTGCTTTGCCAGCCGGTCGATATTCGGTGACTTGACCACCGGGCTGCCATAACAGCCGAGGTCGGCATTCATGTCATCGACCGCGATGAAGAGCACGTTGAGCTTTTTGTCCGCTGCGTGCAGCGAGCGTCACCGCCACGAGGCAGAGGCCGAGGGTAAGAAGCGACTTATTCATAGGGGGACGGATGAGGAACGCGACATCAATCCGGCTTCTTGTCTCTCACCGGGCAGCGCCGAAGCCGGCGGGTCCTGCTCGGGAACTTTCAGCTCCACCCGCAGCCGGGCGAGTTCGGTCTCCAGCTTCTTTTGCACGTCCGCATATTCGCTATTGCCGTAGACGCTGCGCATTTCGTGCGGGTCCTTCTCAAGGTCGAACAGTTCCCCAGTAATTGAACTCCGGCTCAT